>NZ_JALGBX010000004.1:145445-441721 GCF_022808175.1 Streptomyces sp. AP-93
GCTCGGGCTCGGGCTCGGGCTCGGGCTCGGGCTCGGGCTCGGGCTCGGGCTCGGGCTCGGGCTCGGGCTCGGGCTCGGGCTCGCCCGCGGCTTCGCACACGAGCGGCGACGTGACGCCGGACGGCATCGGCCGCGAGGTCGCCCACGGCTACCGGGCGAACCGGACGCTGCCGCTGCGCGTGGAGGCGCTGCGGCAGTGGCGCCGGCGGCGGACGCTGGTGATGGGCGGGATCCTGGCCGCGCTGCCCTTCATCCTGATGATCGCCTTCGCGGTCGGCGGCGGCCCGGGCAGCCGGAGCGGCGGCGACGGCCGGATCACCCTCATCGACACGGCGACGGCCTCGGGCGCGAACTTCGCGGCCACCTGCCTGTTCGTGTCGGCCGGGTTCCTGCTGGTGGTGCCGGTGGCGCTGTTCTGCGGGGACACGGTGGCCTCGGAGGCCAGCTGGTCTTCGCTGCGCTATCTGCTGGCCTCGCCCGTGCCCCGGGCGCGGCTGCTGTGGAGCAAGCTGGTGGTGGCGCTCGGGTTCAGCCTGGCCGCGATGGTCCTGCTGCCGCTGGTGGCGCTCGCGGCGGGCACGGCGGCCTACGGGTGGGGCCCGCTGGAGCTCCCCGCGGGCGGCTCGCTGCCGGCCGGGGACACGGTCGGGCGGCTCGCCATCGCCGTGGGGTTCGTCTTCGTATCGCAGCTGGTCACGGCCGGTCTGGCGTTCTGGCTGTCGACGCGGACGGACGCGCCGCTGGGCGCGGTGGGCGGAGCGGTCGGACTGACGATCGTCGGCAACGTGCTGGACGCGGTGACCGCGCTGGGGTCCTGGCGGGAGTTCCTGCCGGCGCACTGGCAGTTCGCGTGGGCCGACGCCTTGCAGCCGCAGCTCGAATGGGGCGGGATGATCAAGGGGACGGTGGTGTCGGTGTCGTACGCGGTGGTGCTGTTCGCGCTCGCGTTCCGCGGGTTCGCGCGCAAGGACATCGTGTCGTGAGGTCCGGGGTCCTCTGAACGGTCCCCGTTCGGCCGTCGGGGGCCAACCGGGTCGGGCCTGCGTGTGCCTGCCGTCCCGGCGGCCCGTACCCCCCAACAATCGCCTCGGTCAGGACGTACGGACGCGTCCGAACGGCACCGAGGGGTACGACGGATGGACAGAGCAGGACTTCCGCCTCGCAGGTTCGTGCTGACGGGCGGCCTCACGGCCGCCGCGGCCCTGCTCACGGGGTGCTCGGCGAAGACCGCCCCGAAGGCGACGACCGCCGCGCCGGAACCTCGGCCGAGCACCCCCGAAGGCGCGTACAGCCGCCTGATGGAGGGCAACAAGCGCTGGGTGAGCGGCAGCCTCAACCACCCCGACCGGGATCCGGACCGGCGCGAGCTGGTGGCGCAGGCGCAGGATCCGTACGGCGTGATCCTGGCGTGCATCGACTCCCGGGTGCCGCCGGAGCTGCTCTTCGACACCGGGCTCGGCGACCTGTTCGTGCTGCGCACGGGCGGGCAGGCGGTCGGTCCGGTGGTGACCGGGTCGGTGGAGTTCGGGCCGATGACGGCGGGCACCCCGCTGGTCATGGTCCTCGGGCACCAGCGCTGCGGGGCCATTGACGCCTCGTACAAGGCGTTGCGGGACGGCGAACCGCTGCCCGGCAACCTGCAGGCGATCGCCAAGGCGCTGGTGCCGGCGTACGAGCTGACGGTCAAGGACCCGGGCGCCGACCCGGTCGACACGATGATCCGCAATCAGATCAAGGTGACGGCGGAGGAGCTGCGGGCCAACAGGGATCTGGCGCCCCTGGTGCGGAAGGGCTCGCTGTCCGTGGTCGGCGCGTACTACTCGCTGGACACCGGCCAGGTGGAGGTCCTGACCGGGGCGCCGACGGGCAGCGCTTCCGCCGGCCCGTCGCCATCGGCGTCCGCGTCCCCATCCGGATCCGCGTCCCCGTCCGGATCCGCGTCCCCGTCGGAGTCTGCTTCCGTCAGTCCGTCGCCCGACGCCTCCTGACGGTCGGATCCGGTCAGCCGGCGGCAGCTGTCGCGACGGCGTCGACCTCCGCCAGGAGTTCGGCGTCGAGCGGCCGGTCGGCGACGGCCGCGTTGGCCCGTACCTGCTCGGCCGAGGTGGCGCCCGCGATGACGGAGGCGCAGCCGGGCTGGGCGGAGAGCCAGCCGATGGCGAGTTCCAGGACGGTGCGCCCGTGCTTGTCGGCGAGCGCCGCCAGGGCTTCCACGATGTCGAGGCGCTCGTCGGTGAGGTAGGCGTCGCGCCCTTCGAGGCGGGAGCCCGCGGGGACGGGGGCGCCCCGGCGGATCTTTCCGGTCAACAGCCCGTTGGCCAGCGGGAAGTACGGCAGCACGCCGACTCCGTAGTGGAGGGCGGCCGGGACGAGCTCGCGCTCCGCCGACCGCTGGAGCAGCGACCATTCGTTCTGGGCCGATACGAAGGGTGCCGCGCCGGTCTCGCGGGCCACGTGGGCGGCTTCGGCGAGCTGCCAGCCGCTGAAGTTGGAGTGGCCGATGTAGCGGATCTTGCCCTCGGTGACGAGTTCGGTGAGCGCGGCGAGCGTCTCGGCCACGGGAACGGCCGGGTCGGGGCTGTGGAGTTGGTAGAGGTCGATGTAGTCGGTGCCCAGGCGGGTCAGGGACGCTTCGACCGCGCGCCGGATGTAGGCGCGGCCGGCACGGGAGCCCGCGGCGGGACCGTAGCCCATGTCCACGCCGTCGTAGCCGAACTTGGTGGCGAGGACGACGTGGTCCCGGCGTCCCTTGAGGGCCTCGCCGAGGTGGGTCTCGGAGCCCCCGGCGCCCCCGTAGATGTCGGCGGTGTCGAGGAGGGTGATGCCCGCGTCGAGGGCGGCGTCCACGACGGTGCGGGTGGCCCGGGCGTCGAGGCGGCCGCCGAAGTTGTTGCAGCCGAGCCCGATCGCCGAGACCTGAAGACCTGAACTGCCCAGGGAGAGATGGCGCATCCTTTTCGTTCCTCCGCACTCGTCCGGCACATGATCGACCGAACGGCAGTCTAGGTCGTCCTGGATCGCCGCAGGCCTCCTGGAGCGAGCGGGCTGGTTGCCTGATGCGATCGAATCGATCGTTTCGGTTTCTGTGGTGAAATCGAGCCGCACGCGCACCACGGACCACGCAGACCGCAGGGGGATCCTTGAGACCGCATGTCGACCAGCGCCAGGCCCGGGTGCTCGCCCTCGTCCGAGCCCGGGGCAGTGCGCGTGTCGTGGACCTCGCCGGGGAGCTGGGCATCTCCCCCGTGACCCTGCGGCGGGACGTCGAGGCGATGGCGGCACGGGGCGAGATCCGGCGGATGCACGGGGTGATCAGCCGGCTGGAGTCCGTCCCGGCGGACGCGGCACCCGGCGCCACGGGCCCGGACCCGGCCACGGGCCGGGGCGCTGGCGCTCTGGTGATCGGGATGGTCGTGCCGACCACCGAGTACTACTACGCCGATGTCGTACGGGGTGCCCGCGAGGTGGTCGAGGCGCGGGGCGCGCGGCTCACCGTGGGGCTGACCCGGTACCTGGCGGGCGAGGACCGCACCCAGGCGGACCGGTTGCTCTCCACGGGGGCCGACGGACTGCTGCTGACCCCGAACTGGGAGGCCGGAGCGCCCGGACCCGGCGAAGGCGCGTGGACGGCCGAACTCCCGGTGCCGACCGTCCTGGTGGAGCGGTGGGCACCGCCGGGGCATCCGGCGGCCTCCCTGGACCGGGTGGCCTCCGACCACGCGGACGGCGCGGCGCAAGCGGTGCGGCACCTGGCGGAACTGGGGCACAAGCGGATCGCACTGGCCAGCCGGGAGACCCCCACGTCGGGGCGGCTGCGGACCGGCTTCGCGGCGGCCGTGGCCTCGCTCGGGCTGGAGCCGGCGCCTGCGTGGCCTGCGGCCGGGGCGGCGTCGCTCGCGGAGGCGGAGGCTTTCGCGCGGACCCTGGACTACTTGTGCGCGGCGGTGGCCGACGGGGGTGTGACCGCCGCCTTGATCCACAGCGACACGGACGCGATCATGCTGATCCCGCGGCTCCAGGCGCGGGGAGTGCGCGTGCCCGAGGACCTGGCGGTGATCACGTACGACGACGAGGTGGCCGAGTTGGCCGACGTACCCCTGTCGGCGGTGGCGCCGGCCAAGCACGAGGTGGGCGCGCGGGCGGCCGGAATGCTGCTGGACCGGCTGCACGACCGCGGGGCGGGCCGCGACGGGCCGCGGCAGCATCTGGATCTGCTTCCCCGGCTGACCGTCCGGCCGTAGCCGGGGATACGAGCCCGGGACGCGAGCCCGGGATACGAGGCGCGGGATGCGTACCCAAGCGCCCGTTCCTCGTGTGCGTTTCGATCGGATTGCGCATTCACCCTTGACTACATGATCGTCCGCACAAAAGGATGAGTTTCGCGAACACCTCAGGGGCCGCCTCTTTGGGGAGCGGCGGCCCCGGGACAATCCACCCCGTGGGGACCGGCTCGCTCCCGCCCACGCCGCACCGTTGCCGACCGCCCACCGTTCACGACCCCGTGTCGTTCCCGGCGCCGCGGCCGGGGTTTGTGACCATCGGGACTCCGGATCTCACCGCAGGAGCCGTCAAGTGACCCACCCCGTCTCCCACTCCGCCCCCTCCCCTCTCACACCGCCCCGCCGGCCGGTCACCGTGCTCGCCATGAGCTCCGGGACCCGGGATGCCGTCCTCGGCGACCGGATCCTTCCGGAGCTGGTCCGGGTCGCCGATGTGGACCCCGGGTTTCTCGTCACCGACTTCGGCGCCGCCTGCTCCGAGGAGGCCCTGCGGCAGCGACTGGCCGTGGCCGAGGTCCTGTTCACCGGGTGGGGCTGCCCTCCGCTGGACGCGCGGGCGCTGGAGCTGATGCCGGACCTCCGCGCGGTCGTGCATGCGGCCGGCAGCGTCAAACACCATGTCACCCCGGCCTGTTGGGAGCGGGGCCTGCTGGTCTCCAGCTCCGCCGCCGTGAACGCGCTGCCGGTCGCCGAGTACACGCTCGCCGCCATCCTGTTCGCCAACAAGCGGGTCCTGGACTCCGCGCACGCCTACCGGGCCGCCCGCGGCCACGTCGACCCGCTGCGGCACTATCCCGCCGTCGGCAACTACCGCCGTACCGTCGGCCTGGTCGGCGCCTCCCTCATCGGCCGGCGCGTACTGGAGCTGCTGCGCCCCTTCGACCTGCGGGTGCTCGTGCACGATCCGTACGCCGATCCGGCCGAGCTCGCCGCCCTCGGTGCCGAGGCCGTCACCCTGGACGAACTGCTCTCCCGCAGCGACGTGGTGAGCCTGCACGCTCCCGAGCTGCCGCAGACCCGCCGGATGCTGGACGCGTCCCGACTGGCCCTGATGCCGGACGGGGCCACCCTCGTGAACACCGCGCGCGGCTCGCTCGTCGACACCGCGGCGCTGACCGAGGAGTTGGTCTCGGGGCGGCTGCACGCCGTGCTCGACCACACCGAGCCTGAGCTGCTGCCCGCCGGCTCCCCGCTGTACGACCTGCCCAACGTGCTGCTCACCCCGCACGTGGCCGGCTCCCTGGGCGGGGAGCTGGACCGGCTGGCGGCCTCGGCCGTCGAGGAACTGGAGCGCTACGCCCGGGGCCTCGGCTTCCGCCACACCGTCGGACCGGGCCCAGCTCGGCTACTCGGCCTAGGGTCTGCTGCGAAGGCCTGGTCCTCGAAGGGGACGAATCCGGCAAGCGACGTCCAGTCCAGGGGATGCACGATCGTGGCTAGGCGTGCGGGAAGGGATGCTGCTGGCGTCCCTTCCCGCATGCCTTCACGGTCGTCACTTAACGCGCGCGCCCGAAGCCCGGCGCGCACTGGTCCCACCCGATCAGCCACGCAATGCGCCGTCGGCGGCCGTTGGTCGAACGAGTCCGTTCCGGACGTCCGGTCGCCCGTGTCACGGCCGGGAGGGGCATATCGCGGGCCACCGCCCATCGGGCCTGTCGTCACACTCCCGTCTGCCTCGGGCGACGACGGGAGCGTGACGACGGGCCTTAGGCCGCCGCGCGGATCAGCCGCTCCAAGTGCTCCCGGCCCGGGCCGAGCCGCTCCGGCAGGTCGCTGGCGCCGGGATACCAGCGTTTCTCGTACTCCCAGCAGAGCCAGCCCCGCGAGGGCAGCAGGGCCACCGCCTCGGCGAGGGGCAGCGCTCCTCCGCCGAGCCCGAGCGGGGTCAGCTCGTGCGCGGACGCCACGTCCTTGACCTGCGTGTACCCCAGGTGCCCGGCGAGTGCCCGGCTCGACTCGGCCGGCGACTCTCCCCCGAGCCAGGTGTGCAGTACGTCCCACAGCGCGCCCGCGCCCGGATGCGCGACCCGGTCGAGGACCCGGGCCGTGGCGGTCGCGGTGCGGTGCGAATCGTGGGTCTCCAGCAGGATCCGCACCCCGTGCCGCTCGGCGAAGGGGGCTGCGGCCCGGAGCCTGCGGACCGCCTGCTCGTCGGCTTCGGCCGGGGGCAGGTCACCGCCACCGGGGAAGACCCGTACGTAGGGGGCTTCGAGGTCGGCGGCGAGCCGGATCAGGGCCTGCACCTCGGCGAGGACAGGCTCGTCGGGGCCGGGCGCGGCCACCCGGGCGTAGCCCGCGACTCCCAGGACGGCGACGCCGGCGGAGGTCAGGGTGCGCAGTCCGGCCGTGCGGTCGCCGGCGGGGCTGTCGGGGTGCAGGGGTTCCTCGGGGTGGGCCCGTAGTTCGAGGCCCTCGTAGCCGTGCGTGGCGGCGAGCTCCGCGCTGCGCTCCAGCGGGGTGCCGGGCAGGCCGAGGGTGGAGAAGGCGAACCTCACGGACGGCCCCCTTCGGTGGCGGCGGACGGTCCGGCGGCGGACGGTCCCGCGGCGGGCCGTCCGGCGGCGGGCGGCGGCGCGGTGGAGGCGCGCACCGTCAGCTCGGCCGGCAGCGTGGTGATGCCGCCGGGGGGCAACGCTCTGCGGCCCGTGACGAGCTGGGCCGCGAGCACCCCGGCCTCCCGCAGCGGCACCCGGACGGTGGTGAGGGCGGGGGCCGTGTCGACACAGACGGGCAGGTCGTCGAAGCCGGCGACGGAGACGTCCTCGGGTATCCGCAGGCCCGCCTCGCGCAGGGCCGCGGCGACCCCGGTGGCGACGGTGTCGTTGGCGGCGGCCACGGCGGTGAAGGGCGCTCCGCGGCGGAGCAGTTCACGGGTGGCGTCGTATCCGGCGGAGCGCTCGAACCCCGCGTGCACGGTGAGGCCGGCACAGAGCGCGGGCAGTGCGGGGTCGTGGTCGCGCAGGGCGTCCTGGTGTCCGGCGAGGCGCTCCCGGGTGGTGCTCAGTCCGGGCGGGCCCGCCACGTAGGCGATGTGCCGGTGGCCGAGCGTCAGCAGGTGCTCGGTGAGCCGGAAGGCGCCGCCCCGGTCGTCGAACATGACGGTGGCGACGGGGAGTCCGGCGGGCATGGGCAGCGGGGGCCGCCCGCACAGCACCACCGGGGCTCCGGTGGCCGCGATGCGGGCGAGGCGGGCGGCGAGCGCCCGGGTGTGCTCCGGCTCCTCCACGGCGCCGCCGGTCAGGACGACCCCGCCGGCCCGCTGGCCCTCCAGGAGGGCAAGGTAGTCGAGCTCGGCGGCCGGGACCCCCTCGGTGTTGCAGACGACGGCGAGCCGGCGCGCACCGGCGTGTCCGCCGGGGGCCAGGGCGCTCTGCAGGGATCCGGCGAGGATGCCGAAGAAGCTGTCCGCGACATCGTGCACGAGGACGCCGATCAGGTCCGAGGTCGCGGCGGCGAGGGCCCGCGCGGGGCCGTTGGCGATGTAGCCGAGGTCCTCGACCGCTTGCTCCACGCGGGTCCTGGTGCCGCCCGCCACCGGGTATCCGCCGTTCAGTACGCGCGAGACCGTGGCGGGCGATACGCCCGCGTGCGCCGCCACTTCGGCGAGTGTGACCGCCATCATCCCCTCCTTCCGATCCGTCCCGGGTCATCGTCTCACCCGGTGTGTGGATCTCCATACTCGCCGATGAAGAAAGCGCTTTCTATCACTCGTTAGAGTCTTGCACCGCGGCATCGGGCGGCCCTAGCCTGATCGAAGAGAAAGCGCTTTCTATCCGGCCTTCTCGGTCACTCGGCACAAGGAACACGCAACAAGACGAAGGAGGGGGACACCGTGCAGCGCAGGACGATCAAGATCGCCATGAACGGCATCACCGGGCGGATGGGATATCGCCAGCACCTGGTCCGCTCCCTGCTCGCACTGCGCGAGCAGGGCGGGCTCGACCTCGGCGACGGCACGGTGCTGTGGCCGGAGCCGGTGCTGGTCGGACGCCGCGAGGAGGCCCTGCGGGCCATCGCGGAGCGGCACGGCCTGGAGCACGTGAGCACGGACTTGGCGGCGGTGCTGGCCGATCCCGAGGTCGAGGTCTACTTCGACGCCCAGGTCACCAGCGCCCGCGAGGCGGCCGTGCGGCAGGCAGTGGCGGCCGGAAAGCACGTGTACTGCGAGAAGCCCACCGCCCTCACCTTCGAGTCCTCGCTGGAGATCGCGCGCCTGGCCGACGCGGCCGGAGTCAAGCACGGGGTGGTGCAGGACAAGCTGTTCCTGCCGGGCCTGCTGAAGCTCAAGCGGCTCATCGACGGCGGCTTCTTCGGCGAGATCCTGTCCGTCCGCGGGGAGTTCGGATACTGGGTCTTCGAAGGCGACTGGCAGTCCGCCCAGCGCCCGTCGTGGAACTACCGCTCCCAGGACGGCGGCGGCATCGTCGCCGACATGTTCCCGCACTGGGAGTACCTGCTGCACGAGCTGTTCGGCCGGGTCCGCACCGTGCAGGCGCTGACGCGCACCCACATCGGCCGCCGCTGGGACGAGGACGGCAAGCCGTACGAGGCCACCGCGGACGACGCGGCGTACGGGATCTTCGAGCTGGAGGGGGGCGCCGTCGCGCAGATCAACTCTTCCTGGGCGGTACGGGTCAACCGCGACGAGCTCGTGGAGTTCCAGGTGGACGGGACGCACGGCTCGGCGGTCGCCGGGCTGCGCGGCTGCCGGATCCAGCACCGCGCGGCGACGCCGAAGCCGGTGTGGAATCCGGACCTGCCCCTGACCGAGAAGTTCCGCGACCAGTGGCAGGAGGTCCCGGACAACAATCCCGCCGACAACGGCTTCAAGGCCCAGTGGGAGCTGTTCCTGCGCCATGTCGTCCGGGACGAGCCCTGGCAGTGGGACCTGCTGGCCGGGGCCCGCGGGGTGCAGCTCGCCGACCTCGGACTGCGCTCCTCGGCGGAGGGCCGGCGGCTCGTGGTCCCGGAGGTGGCGCTGTGAGCATCCGGCTCCCCTCCGCGGACGGCGGGCTGCGCCTCCACACGCCGGCCACCGCTCCGCTGGCGCCGTTCACCTGCGGCCCGGCCCGCAGCCGCACCTTCTACTCGGCCGCGCACGTGGTCGCCGATCCCCTCCGCGCCTCGGCCGATTCCGGCGCGGTGATCGACTGGGAGAGCACGCTGGCCTTCCGGCACACGCTGTGGGCGCAGGGCCTCGGGGTCGCCGAGGCCATGGACACGGCACAGCGCGGGATGGGGCTGGACTGGCCGGGCGCGGCGGAACTGATCCGCCGTTCGACCGCCGAAGCCCGGTCGGTGGGCGGCCGGATCGTCTGCGGGGCGGGCACCGACCAGCTGGCTCCGGACACCACGCACTCTCTGGCCACCGTCACCGCGGCGTACGAGGAGCAGCTGGAGCTGGTCGAGGAGTGCGGGGCGACGCCCGTGCTGATGGCCTCGCGCGCCCTGGCCTCGTCGGCGCGCGCCCCGGAGGACTATCCGGAGGTGTACGGGAGGCTGCTGCGGCAGAGTTCCCGGCCGGTGGTGCTGCACTGGCTGGGGCCGATGTTCGACCCGGCGCTGGAGGGGTACTGGGGTCACGCGGACCTGGACGAGGCCACGGACGTCTTCTTGAAGATCATTTCCGAGCATCCGGAGAAGGTCGACGGCATCAAGGTCTCGCTGCTCGACGCGGGGCGCGAGGTGGACATCCGGCGGCGGCTGCCGGCGGGTGTGCGCTGCTACACGGGCGACGACTACCACTATCCGGAGCTGATCGCCGGTGACGGCGAGCTGGCCAGCGACGCCCTTCTGGGCATCTTCGATCCGATCGCCCCGATCGCGGCGCGGGCGGCGCTCGCCCTCGACCAGGACGACACGGCCGGGTTCCGGGAGCTGCTGGATCCGACGGTGGCGCTGTCCCGGCACCTGTTCGCGCCGCCCACCCGCTACTACAAGACGGGTGTCGTGCTCCTGGCCTGGCTGGCAGGGCACCAGGAGCACTTCGCGATGGTGGGCGGACTGCACTCGGCCCGCTCGCTCCCCCATCTGGCCACCGCGTACGAACTGGCCGACAACCTGGGTCTGTTCCCGGACCCGGAGCTCGCCGAGGCCCGGATGCGACAGCTGCTCGCGCTGCACGGGGTGGCGTCATGAGCCCGGCAACGCCGCCGGCGGCGCCGGCGCCGGCCCGGTTCAGCCTGAACCAGGAGACCATCCGCCAGTGGTCGATCCCCGAGCTGGTGGCCGGGTGCACCGCCGCCGGGGTCGGCGCGGTCGGTCTGTGGCGCGATCCCGTGCAGCGGTTGGGCGTGCGGGAGACCGCGAAGCTGGTCGCCGGTGCCGGACTGCGGGTCAGCTCGCTGTGCCGGGGCGGCTTCTTCACCGCCGCCGATCCCGTGGGGCGCGCGAGCGCCCTCGAGGACAACCGCCGTGCCGTGGAGGAGGCCGCCGAGCTGGGGGCCGACACCCTGGTCCTGGTCTCGGGCGGCCTGCCTGACGGAGACCGGGACCTGGCGGGAGCCCGGCGACGGATCGTCGACATCCTGGGCGACCTTGTCCCGTACGCCGCCGGGCACGGGGTGCGCCTGGGCATCGAGCCGCTGCACCCGATGTACGCGGCGGACCGCTGTGTGGTCTCCACCCTCGGTCAGGCCCTGGACATCGCCGAGGAGTTCCCGGCGTCGCGGGTGGGGGTGGTCGCCGACTCCTACCACCTGTGGTGGGACGAGCGGCTGCCTTCCGAAGTGCGGCGGGCCGGTGAGGCCGGCCGGATCGTGTCCGTCCAGGTCGCCGACTGGGTGACACCGCTCCCCGAGGGCGTGCTGCTGGGGCGGGGACAGCTGGGCGCCGGCTCGATCGACCTGCGGGCCTTCCGGGAGCTGACCGACTCGGCTGGGTACCTGGGGCCGGTCGAGGTGGAGATCTTCCATCCCGGGCTGTGGGCCCGCGACGGCGAAGAGGTACTGCGGGAGGTGATCGACCGCTACCGCGAGCACGTCGCATGAGGTGAAGGGGGGAAGAGGGAGGGGGAGGGGGGAGGGGGGTGCGTGAAGCGAAAACACGGGGCCGCAGCGTTTCAGGCGAAGCAGCGTTTCAGTCAAAGGAGACTGTGATGACAGATGTGTGGAGCCGCCGTGCCTTCCTCACGGCGGCCGGTGGCAGCGTGGTGCTGCTCGGAACCCCCGCCTTCCCGGCGACCGCCGGGACGGTGACCTCGGTGCACGCCGCCATGCGGGCGGTGTGGCAGGGCCTCGTCCTGGGGACCGTCTCCTCCCCCACGGCGGAGCCGTTCCGCACCCGGCTGGCCGCGCTGGGCGCACAGGCCGGCCAGTGGCGCTCTTCGATGGCCCCCGCGACCGGTTCGCTCTGGCCCGACCAGGTCTTTACCACCAACCCCGAGTGGATGGCGCAGAGCTACTACCGGCTGCGGAGCATGGCGGAGGCCTACGTCAGGCCGGGGACGGGGCTCACCGGCGACGCCGCGCTGCGCACGGCCGTGCTGACGGGGCTGGACCATCTCCACGCCCAGGTCTACAACGCCGGCCAGGCGCGGTACGGAAACTGGTGGTGCTGGCAGATCGGCGCACCCCAGGCGCTGCTCGACACCGTCGTCCTGATGTACGGCCAGCTGTCGGCGGCCCAGCTCGCCGGATACTGCGCCGCCGTCGACCACTTCGTACCGGATTCGTCCGTCGGCTCGTACACCGGGACCAGTACCGGAGCGAACCGCGTGGACCTGTGCCGGGTGCTCGCGCTGCGCGGCGTGGCGGGAGGTGACGACGCGAAGATCGCCCTGGCCCGGGACGCGCTCACTCCGGTGTTCCCGTACGTCACTTCCGGCGACGGGCTCTACCGGGACGGCTCCTTCATCCAGCACACCTACGTCGCGTACACCGGTTCGTACGGTTCGGTCATGCTCGGCGGACTGGGCATGCTGTTCGGCCTGTTGAAGGGGACGGCCTGGGAGGTCACCGACCCCGGCGCGCAGATCGTCTTCGACGCGGTGGAGCACGCGTGGGCGCCGTTCCTCTACAACGGGCTGATGATGGACGCCGTATCGGGCCGGGCCCCCAGCCGGGGGGTCCAGGTCGCCGATCCCCTCCAGGCGCAACTGGACGACCACACCCGCGGGCACTCGGTCCTCGCCGCGATCCTGCTCCTCGCCGAGGGTGCGAGCACAGCCGAACGGACTCGCTGGCGTGGCCTGGTGAAGGGCTGGACGGCGCGGGACTACTACGGCCCGCCGCTGGCGGACGCCACCCAGAGCTTGTCGGCCCTGGCCCGCCTCTCCGAGGTCTCGGCGGACACCGCGGTCACGGCCGCGCCCGAGCCGGTGGCGCACCGGCTGTTCCCCTCGATGGACCGGGCCACGCACCGCAGACCGGCGTGGGCGGCCTCCTTGTCCATGGCCTCGAAGCGGATCACGCACTACGAGACGGGCAACGGCGAGAACCTGCGCGGCTGGCACACGGGCAGCGGCATGCTCTCCTGGTGGGGCTCCACCTACGGGAACGGCCAGTACTCGGACGCGTTCTGGCCCACGGTCAATCCGTACCGGCTGCCCGGGACCACCGCCTCCCGCAAGGCGCTGGCCGACGGAGCCGGGGGCGACTGGGGCGCTTCCCGGCCGGACGTCACCTGGGTGGGCGGCACCACCGACGGGGAGTTCGCCTCGGTGGGCCAGCACCTCAAGGGACTGGGCAGCACCCTCACGGCCCGCAAGTCCTGGTTCTTCCTCGACGACACGGTGGTCTGCCTGGGCGCCGGGATCAGCTCCACCGACGGCGCCGCGGTCGACACGGTCATCGACAACCGGAACCTGGGCGCGACCGGCGCCCACGCCCTGACCGTGGGCGGCACGGTCCAGCCGGCCACGCTGGGCTGGACCGCCTCCTTCCCCGGGCCAGGCTGGGCGCACCTGGCGGGCTTCGGCGGCTATGTGATGTCGGGTCCGGGCACCTTCCGGGCGCTGCGGGAGGCCCGCACCGGCCGGTGGAGCGATATCAACCGGAGCGCTTCCACCACGGTCCTCACCCGGCGCTATCTGACCCTCTGGTACGACCACGGGACGAATCCGGCCGCCGGCAGCTACGTCTACCAGCTGTTGCCGGGCGCCTCGGCCGCCCAGACCTCGGCGCGGTCCGCCGCCACCGGATGGCTCACGGTGCTCGCCAACAACCCGGCCGCCCAGGGGGTCACGGTGGGCTCGCTCGGCTTCACCGGGGTGAACTTCTGGCAGTCCGCGACGATCGGCGCCCTGCAGGCGAGCGCACCGTGTTCGGTCACGGTGCGGGAGCCCGGCGACGGCACGGCCGTGGTCTGCGTCTCGGACCCGACCCGCACCCTGCCGGGACTGACCCTCGTGTGGAACCGGCCCGTCACCCAGGTGCTGTCCCAGCCGCCGAGCGTGGTCTCGGCGAGCACCGGGAGCACGCTCCGGCTCGGCTTCGGCAGCCTCACCGCCCTGGAGAGGGCGAGCCAGGTGGTGAAGGTCAAGCTGGGGTGATTTCCGGGCAAGCCGATCCCGGACATCCCGCGGGGCGGTAAAAGCGGAGCCCACAGGCTGACATAGCGTGACCTGCATGGATCAGGAGCACATATCCGGGGACGGCGAAGGCGCGGGCAGGCGGCGGTTCCTCGCCCTGGCGACGGGGGCGGCGGCCACCGCCGCCGGGCTGGGAGCCGTGGCCGGCTGCGCGAGCGGGGACGCCGGGGACGCGGACGGGGCGGACGGGGCGGGGCCCGGCGGGAGCCGGGAGCCGTCCGGTCACCCGGAGAAGCAGGAGGGGCCGCGCGGCTTCGACGTCCGGGCCGAGAACGCCCGCCCGGGGAACGCCGACTGGCAGGTCGCCAAGGCCGGCCCGGCCCGCGCCATCGAGGGCTTCGCCGACCGGGTCAGCGTGCTGCCCGGCGAGTCCTTCGGCCTGCACGTCTCCACCACCGCGCCCCGGTTCACCGTCTCCGCCTACCGCATGGGCTGGTACGGCGGCGCCCGGGCCCGCCTGGTCTGGCGCTCCGAGGCCCTGCCCGGGGTGCGCCAGCCCGACCACACGGTGGACACCGCGACCCGTACGGTGCACACCCGGTGGGCCCGTAGCACCACCGTCGAGACCAAGGACTGGCCCGAGGGCTGCTACCTGCTGCGCCTCGACGCGCAGGGCGGCGAGGGCCAGCGGTTCGTCCCCGTCACCGTACGGTCCGCCGCCACGGCCGGACGTACCGTCGTGGTCAACGCGGTGGCGACCTGGCAGGCCTACAACCGCTGGGGCGGATACGGCAGTTACGACGGCCCCAGCGGCGGATACGCCTCGCGCTCGCTCGCCGTGACCTTCGACCGGCCCTACGAGTACGACGACGGCGCGGGCCTCTTCCTCGTGTACGAGGCTCCGCTGCTCGCGCTCGCCGAGCGGCTCGGCATCCCCCTGGCGTACACGACGACCACCGACGTGGCCCGGGAGAAGCGCCTGCTGGAGGGCGCGTCGGCGGTCCTCTCCCTCGGCCACGACGAGTACTGGTCGCCCGAGCAGCGCGCACACGTCACGGCGGCCCGGGACGCGGGCACCAACATCGCGGTCCTGGGCGCGAACTGCTGCTACCGCCGGATCCGGCTGGAGGCCTCCGAGCTCGGACCGGACCGTACGCTGGTCTGCTACAAGTCCTCCTACGAGCAGGATCCCGGCTTCAAGCGCGGCCACCCCGCCACCGTCGACTTCCGTTCCCCACCGGCCGCCGACCCGGAGAGCACGCTGCTCGGCGTGATCTACGACGGCTACCCGGTGGACGCCCCCTACGTGGTGACGAACCCGGGCCACTGGCTCTTCGAGGGCACCGGCGCGAAGGCCGGCGACAGCTTCCCGCACCTGGTCGGCGTGGAGTACGACAAGGTCAACACCGGTTTCACGACCCCGCGCCCGATCGAGATCCTGGCCCACTCCCCCGTGGTCTGCGAGGGCCGTCCCAGCCACCAGGACACGGCGTACTACACGACCCCGAGCGGCGCCGCCGTCTTCGCGACGGGGACGATGCGCTGGGTGGAGGCCCTCGACGCCAAGGGCGACGGCCGCAGCCGGGCCAACCACGGCCTGGACGCACGCTCGGGCGCCCTGACCACCCGGGTGACGGAGAACCTGCTCCGCACCTTCGCGGCCGGCCCGGCGGGGCGGACGCATCCGGCGCAGGACAACGTGAAGGCGGTGTACGGGGGTTGAACCCCACCTCAAAGGGGCTGGACTCCACCCGTAAGGGGTGTTTAGGATCATGTCGCGGCATCGCGTGTCGGTCACCGACCGGGTGAGACATGGAGGTGCCGGGACGTGCCTTTCGGAGGCATCCACTCATGACGGTTCAGCTCAACCACACGATCATCCACTCCCGTGACCGCCGGGAGTCGGCCGAGTTCCTGGCGTACTTCCTCGGCCTGGAAGTCGGAGCCCCCTGGGGCCCCTTCATCCCCGTCGAGGTCGCGAACGGCGTCACCCTGGACTTCGCGACCATCCCCGCCGAGTCCATCACCGCACAGCACTACGCGTTCCTCGTCTCCGAGGCCGAGTTCGACGAGGCCTTCGAGAAGATCAAGCGGGCGAAGATCACCTACTTCGCCGACCCGCACGGGCAGCGCCCCGGCGAGATCAACCACAACGACGGCGGTCGCGGCGTCTACTTCGAGGACCCCTCGGGCCACGGCATGGAACTGATCACGGTTCCGTACGGCGGCTTCAAGGAGTAGGACCGGCCCGGCAGCGGGGGCTCGCGCGCCCCCGCTGCCGGATCCCGTGCACACCGCGGTGGCGTTCAGTCGAGCATGCGCCGCATGACCCACACCGGCAGCGCCGGGTTCCGGGCCGCCGCCCCCGCCGTCTCCTCGTCGCCGAGGAGCGCGACCAGCGCGGGCACCGGAAGCCGCGGATGTTCCGCGGCTTCCCGGCGTACCAATGGGGACGGGTCGCCGAGCAGCCGCCGCGCCGACTCCCCGGACAGCCGGGGGTCGGTCGCCGCCCGGGCCCGAACCTCCTCGTCCTCGTCCCGGCTGAAGCGTTCCACCAGCTCCGCCGTGGAGTGCGGGTCGTCCAGTGCGAGCTGACGCAGCCGCCGGTCAGGGTCTTCGGCGTAGCGGAGCAGGTCGCGGCCGGGGAAGTTCGGATGGCCGTAGGGGCGGTTCGGCGTGGACAGGCTGCCGGTCCACCAGGTGAAGACCTCCAGCAGCATGTCCGCCGGGGCGTCGTCGCAGCGCTCCGCGAGGAACAGCCGCACGGTCCGGTCCTCGTCCCGGGCCAGCCGCTCCACGACATCGGCCGGCAGCCGCCGGGCCATCGCCACGCTGCTGCGCAGCACCGGGTGCACGGAGCCGGCGAGCCGCCGCAGCGCCTCGGGATCGCCGTGCAGGGCCGTCACCCACGGAGCGGGGCGGCGCATGCCGTCCAGTTCCAGGCCGGGCAGGAACTCCGCCCGCTGCTCCTCCGTCAGCTCGGGCCGCAGTGATACGGCGAGTCGTACGGAGTGTTCGGGATCGGCGGCGAGCGCGGCGACCTGATCGGGTTCCAGGTACGGGTTCTCCGCGAGGAACCTCCGCCAGGTGGGGTCCGGGCTCCCGGTCAGGCGCAGCACGAGGTCCCGGTCCAGCCGCCGGGTCTCCACGAGGTCGTACGTCGCCCTCACCCGGTCGAAGAGCTCGCACGTGACCGGGATCTCCTCGTGCCGGGCCAGCGCGACCGCCGTCCGCACCGCTTCGGCGGGGTCCTCGGCGAGTCGCTCCCGGATCCCGTCGTCGAGACGCGCCCAGGCCGCCTCGGCCGCCGCCGCGCGCACGGTGGCCGCCGGGTCTGCGGCCAGGGCCCGGAGCAGCCGCTCCGGCATGCCGGGCAGGCTCGCGGCGTCCGCCCGGGCCGCGTCGGAGCGGGCCGCGGCCAGCGCTTCGTACACGTCCTCCGTCAACAGGCCCCCGGCGGCGTCCGCCCAGTACGCCAACTGGTAGCGGCGCCGGTCGGCCGGTTCTCCCCGCACGAGCCGGGACCACTGTTCGGTGGTCAGCGCGACACAGGTCCGGGTGCCGGTCCTGGAGAACGCAAGCGTGACGCCCCGATGCTCGGCCAGGCTGCCGCGCACGTTCCAGTCCGGGTGCGCGATCGCCGCCTCCACCACCGCCTGCGGCAGGTCGGCCCGGTACAGGAGCTGGTCACTGATGCCGAGCATCGCCACCAGGATCCCGTCGGGCGCGGCACGGTTCATGCTCAGGCCCTCCAGGCGCTCCTGGCGCAGGCGCCGGCCCACCGCCTCCCCGAACTCCAGCCCGTCCCAGCCCGCCGTCACGCCACTACCCCGTTCGCTCCCCATCCTCCGGAAGGTAGACGATGTTGGGCACGCCCGTCGTCGGGTGGGTGCCGATGCGGGTGCGGACCCCGTAGACCTCGGCCAGCAAGGACTCCGTCAGCACCTGGGCCGGGGTGCCCGAGGCGGCCACCCGGCCGCCCGCCAGGACGTACAGGCGGTCGCAGTACATCGCCGCCAGGTTGAGGTCGTGCAGGACCAGCAGCGCGGTGGCGGGCAGGGCGCGGACCAGGCCGAGGATCTCCAGTTGGTAGCGGATGTCCAGGTGGTTGGTCGGTTCGTCCAGGGCGAGCAGGCCGGGGTCCTGGACGAGGGCGCGGGCCACCAGGGCGCGCTGGCGCTCGCCGCCCGAGAGCCCGTCGAAGCGGCGGCCGGCGAGGGCGCCCGCGCCGACGGTGTCCAGGGCCTGCGTGACGCGGCGTACGTCGTCGGGTCCGTCCTGCTCCCAGAACCGTTTGTGCGGGCTGCGCCCCATGGCCACCACCTCGCGCACGGTCAGCCCGAAGGTGCCGGCCGCGTCCTGGGGCACCACCGCCACCCGCCGGGCACGGTCCTTGACGCCCAGCGAGGCCGCGTCCACACCGTCCAGCAGGACACGCCCGCCGGTCGGGCGCAGGGTGCCGTAGACGCAGCGCAGCAGTGTCGTCTTGCCGCTGCCGTTGGGGCCGACGACTCCGACCGTCTCGCCGGGGCGGGCGGTGAGGTCGATCCCGTGCAGAAGCGGCTGCCCGTCGATCTCGTAACGCACGGCCTCGACGGCGAGTTCCGTTGCCCCGGCCGTCATCCCACGACCCCTTCGGTACGGGTGGACCTGCGCAGCATCCACAGGAAGAACGGCCCGCCGACGAGCGCCGTGACCACGCCCACGGGGATCTCCTCCGGCGCGGCGGCGGTACGGGCGATCAGGTCGGCCAGGGTCAGGAACACCGCCCCGCCCAGCGCGGCCACGGGCAGCAGCGCCCGGTGCCCGGCGCCGACGACCATCCGGGCGGCGTGCGGCACCATCAGCCCCACGAAGCCGATCGCCCCGCTGTAGGCCACCAGTACGCCGATGACGAGCGAGGTGAGGACGAACACGGCGGCCCGGAACCGGCTCGTGTCCAGGCCGAGCGTCTGGGCGCCCTCCTCCCCCGCGAGCAGCAGGTCGAGCGGCCGGGCCAGGGCGACGAGCAGCCCGGTGCCCAGGAGCAGGGCCCCTGCGGGCAGGGCCAGTTCGCCCCAGCGGGCCCCGCCGAGCCCGCCGAGGGTCCAGAAGAGCACGCTGCGGATCTGGTCCGGATGGGCGGCCAGCACCAGGATCAGGCTGGTCAGGGCGGACAGCACGTACTGGACGGCGACTCCGGCGAGGATCAGCCGGCCGGTGGTCATGGCGCCGCCGCGCCGGGCCATCGCGTAGACGGCGACGAGTGCGCCCATCGACCCGGCGAACGCGGCGAGCGGTATCGCGGCGCCGCCCGCGAAGCCGAGGAACCCGGCGCCGAAGACGATCACCAGCACGGCTCCGGCGGAGGCCCCGGAGGAGGCTCCGAGCAGGAACGGGTCGGCGAGCGGATTGCGCACGAGGGCCTGGAGCACGGTTCCCGCGACGGCGAGTCCCGCGCCGACGACGGCCCCGAGCAGGACGCGCGGCATCCGGACGTCCCACACGATCGCCCCGAAGGCGCCTGCTCCCCCGCCGGGTCGCGGCCCCGCGAGCACGATGTCGAGCACCTGGCCCGGAGGGATCCGTACCGGTCCCAGGGCCAGCCCCGCCAGGGCCGACGCGGCCAGCGCGGCGGCGAGCAGGGCCAGTACGACCGGCGTACGGGTGAACGCGCGGGCGGCCCGGAGGCTCACGCGGCGTCGGGGTGGAGCTGGCCGCCCAGCGATTCGACGGCGTCGGCGACGCGTACGCCGAGCACGGCGGAGGACAGCGGCAGCACGACGAACCGCCGGTTCTTGATCGCGGGTACCTGGGCCAGCGCCGGATCGTTCAACAGGCGCTGCTTCTTGGCTTCGACGGTGGTGCCGCCGTAGTCGTAGATGAGGACGACCTCGGGCCCCCGCTCGATGACCTTCTCCCACGACACGTCGCCGAAGGTGTCGTCGAGGTCGGCGAACACGTTCGTCCCGCCCGCCAGCGCGACGATCTCGTTGCCGATGCCCTTGCCGCCCGAGGTGAAGGCCGATGCCTCGCCCGAGTCGTAGACGAAGACGGCGGGCTTGGCCTTGTCCTTCACGCGTGCGCTGACGGCTTCGATGCGGCGCTGTTCGTCCGCGAGGAGCCGCTCGCCGCGCTCGGGCACGCCGAAGGTCCGTGCCACCTCGGTGATTTCGGTCCTGAGCTGGTCGAGGCCGACTTTGCCCTCGGTACAGTACTCCACGCTGAGGCGGGAGTTGATGCCGGACTTCGCGAGTGCCTCGCGGTCGCGGCCCTGTGCCTTGTCGAAGGCGCTGGAGTAACCCCCGTACACGAAGTCGGGGTTGGCGCCGAGGAGGATCTCCTTGGCGGGGTACTCCTTCGCCAGCACCTTGATCTTGTCGTACGCGGGCCGGTACGCGGGCAGCACGGCGTCGTCCAGGTAGGCCGTCCCGACCGTCTTCCCCTCCAGCCCGAGGGCCAGGAGGATCTCGGTGGCGTGCTGGTTCATGGCGACCGCACGCTGAGGCGGCGCCTGATAGGTGCTGGTGACACCGCAGTTGGTGACCGTGTACGGGAAGCCGGGCGCGGCTCCCGCCGCCTTCGCGTCCTGCGGTCCGGGAGATCCCCCGCACGCGGCCAGCGGTATCAGGAGGGGGACGGGCAGGAGCGCGCGCAGCAGCGCACGGGAGTACGAAGACATGGCGAAGCCTCTCCGGGGGATCCGCGTCCCCTGGTCGAACCGAAAAGGCGGTGCGTCAGTGTCTGACTCCCGGGTCCCCTCGCGGGGGCGTCCGGTCACAGTGGCGGGACCGCACCGGATTCGCACCGGTTTCCTGTCCTGCACCGCCTGGATAACCCGGCCAGTCTGCCAGAAGGCGGGGCGTCAGCGTCCCGGACGCCCCGTGCCGGCCGCCCGGGACGCCCGCGGCGCCCGGGACGCGAGGGTCCGCAGCGCCTCGTCGGAGGGTGATCCCGGCTCGGCCGTGTAGAGGTAGAGGGTCTGGTCGGGGTCGTCCGGGAAGGTGAGGGACTCGTACTCCAGGGCCAGTTCGCCGACGGCGGGGTGCCGGAAGCGCTTGGTGCCGTGGGTGTGCTCGAGCACGTCGTGCCCGGCCCACCAGCGCCGGAAGTCCCCGTCGAACGCGGCCAGTTCATCGACGAGGGGCCTCATCCCCGGATCGTACGGGTGCCTGCCCGCGTAGAACCGCAGCGCGGCGACGGCTCCGCGCGCGGCGCTCTCCCAGTCGGCGAAGAGCGTGCGGGCGGCGGGATCCAGGAAGAGGAACCGGGCCAGATTGCGGCGGCGTTGATCCGGTGTGCCCAACACCACTGCGCCCGAACCCGCCGTGCCCGACGCCACCGCCTCCGGCACCGCCGTGCCCGAACCCACCGTGCCCGGCACCGCCACCTCTGGCACCACCGTGCCGAAGCCGGCGTAGAGGGCCTCCGCGAGCCGGTTCGCGGCCAGGACGTCGAGCCGGCGCCCCATGATCATCGCCGGGGTGCCGTCGTCCAGGGCGTCCAGTACCCGGCAGAGGCCCGCCCGGACCCGCTGCGGGCCGGCGGTCTCCACGGGGCCGGGGGCGCCGGCCGCCGTGTCGGTGGCCCGCCCGGGCCCGGGGGCCCGCTGCGGCCGGGCCAGGTCGAAGAGGTGGGACCGCTCGGTGGCATCGAGCCGCAGCGCCCGGGCCACGGCGTCGAGGACCTCGGCGGACACGTGCAGGGTGCGCCCCTGCTCCAGCCGGGTGTAGTAGTCCACGCTGACCCCAGCGAGCTGCGCGACCTCCTCGCGCCGCAGCCCGGGCACGCGGCGCCTTCCCGGATGAGCGGCGACGCCCACCTCCTCGGGACCGATCCGGGCGCGGCGGGAACGCAGGAAGTCCCGCAGGTCGGACTGGGGCACGCGCCCGGCGGTGGCGGTCATCCCCCCAGGCTAGGCCCTGTCGTCACACTCCCGTCTGCCTCGCCCTTCGGGCGACGACGGGAGTGTGACGACAGGCCCTGGCCATCTCTTCCGGATCTTGCCCGGCCCGCGCCGCCCGGCAAGGTCCGAAAGGGCGCCTGTCGCCACGGTCCGGAAGGGCGCCCGCAAGGTCCGGAAGGGCCGGCCCGGGCGCTTCGGGATGCCGTGTCGCAGCCCCGTCACAGCGGCCCCCGTAGGTGCCGGACCCGGGCTTCCATGGCCCGATGCGCAGACACCACGTGATCATCGCCCTCACCGGCGCCGGACTCCTCGCCCTCACGGGGTGCGGCAGCGACTCCGACGCGCCGGCTCCCGGCAAGACCTCCGGCCCGGCCCCGGCCTCGACCGTGCCGAGCGCCGATCCGAGCAGCAGGCCCAGCGCCGATCCGAGTGCGGCCCGTCCCGACAGCGGCCTCCCGCCGAGCCCCGCACCCGCGCAGCGCGCCGCCTACCCGGCCGCGCTGAACCCGATCGACCCCGAGATCGTCAACGGCAAGGACGACAAGGCCGTCTCGCGCGGCCTCGACCAGTGCCAGTCGATGAAGGGCGGGAAGGACCCGGCCAAGCGAGTGGCCGGTGCGAACCAGCGCTTCATCGAACCCAACCACCCCGAGGGCTTCGGCCCCGTCAAGTCCGCCCTGATCGTCGCGGCCGTCCAGGCCAACCTCTGCCCGGCCTACTGAGTCCCTCCGAGCGTGAGGGCAGGGCCGGCCCGGCCGGCGCCTCATGCCGCCCCGTCCTCGGCGGTGGCCAGGGTGGTGAGTTCGCCATCGGACGGGCGCAGGCAGCCGGCGGCGACGTTCTCGCCGAGGTGGCTTCTGCACGCAGACCCACCGGCGCGATGCCCTGCGCCTCGGCGAGCTGGTGAGGGCGGACGTTGGACAGGCCCAGGCTAAGGCATGCCCGAATCCGATGCGCCTTTCCCGGTCTTGAAGGTGCGGAACCCGCGGCGGTGGTAGTTGGGCAGCGCGTTGGGGTTGTCGGCCGACGAGGTGTGCAGCCATACCCGGCGCACGCCCGGCACCAGTTTCCAGCCCTGCCGGATCGCGAGCGTCAGCGCATGACCGCCGAGCCCCTTCCCGGTGAACTCCGGCAGGAGCCCGAAGGTCCTGATCTCGACGTCGGCGCCCGGGTGGAGGTCGTAGCAGACCATGCCGGCGGGCTCGTCCGCCAAGGTGAGCAGCCAGCACGTCCGGTCCGGATGCGCGGCGAACCATGCCTGCCACTCCTCGGGGCCTCGGCGGGCGCTGCGCCACTGGTACGGCGCGCCGATCCTGGCCATCAGGCCGGGAACCGGCGACAGGTCCTCGCCAACGGCGACGAGCTCCAGTCCCGGGACCGGAGCACCGGGAACGAGCTGACTCGGGTCGGTCATCTCCACATACGTCACGGTCTTCGCCACCCGAGGAAGGCTACGCCCCGGGGGCAAGCGAAAAGGGACTCCGGGAGAGTTCTCCCGGAGTCCCTTTTCAGTGAAGTACCTGGTCACGTTTGGCAGGGGTGGCAGGGCTCGAACCTACGACAACCGGTTTTGGAGACCGGTGCTCTACCAACTGAGCTACACCCCTTCGGTGAGACCAACCATGTCACGGCGCACGCCGAAGATCCACTGAATTCGGGGATCAACCGCGAGGAATTTCATCCCGGGTCCGGGCTCCGGCCGACCCGAGCCAGTCGATGAGCGGGCCGTCGCCGCTGGTCAGGGCGATGTCGAGAGGGGTCAGGCCGCCGTGGCCGATCCGGTTGATGTCCGCCCCTCGAGACAACAAGTATTGAGCTGTGGACAGTTGACCCCCGTGGCAGGCCCCCCAGAAGGCTCTGGTGACCTCCTCCGGGTCCGCCCCCGCGGCGACGGATCCCTCGACCGCGGCGAGCAGTCCGAGAGCGGCCGCCTCCTGGAGGGAGGGGCGGGCGCCGAGTTCGAGGAGCCTGCGCGCCGCCCTCCACTGCCCGAAGCCGGTCGCGTCGGCCAGGGGGCCGCCGCCGCCGAGCACCGAACCCGGGGCCTCGATGTCGGCCCCGGCCTCGACGAGGGCGTCGATCGCGGTGACGTCGTCGTTGCTCGCGGCCCAGTGCAGCGGGGTTTCCCGGTGCGAGCCGACGAAGCGGGCCCCCGGATCGGCTCCGGCGGCGACGAGGGTACGGATCACCTGCGCGGTCCGCGGGTAGTGCCCGGGCCAGTCCACGGCGATGTGCAGCAGGCTCCGTTCGCCCGCCGCTTCGCCCCGCTTCAGGATCCGGCCCCCCGCCAGCCCGGGGTGCCGGGCCAGCAGCCGCCGGAGTCCGGCCAGGTCACCGTCCCGGATCGCGGCCGTGACGGCTACGGCGAGCGGGTCGTCCGATGCGAGGGAGAGCATGCGCCCAGGCTAGTACGAGGCCGAGGTCCGGAAGCACCGGTTCCTCCCACCAGGGGAGGCGGCCCCGACGGCCGTCCGGCCCCACCCCGGCTGCATTACTCCGGAACGCGCCCTCCCTCTTGCGGCCGTGGAGAACCGGATCCCGTCATGGATGCGTGGTACCGGCGAACGCGCTGGCGCTCACGCCGAATTGGGGGAAACGGTGGCATCCAGGACAAGGGCGGGAACGGCGGCACTCACAGCCGCTGTGGCCGGGACGCTGATCATGGGGACGGCCGCGGCCGGCATCCAGCCGGCACTGGCCGCGAACTCCACCGCGCAGGACACGCAGCAGGACACGTATCAGGACACGCAGGATACCCAGGACACCCAGGACACCATGGGGAGTTCGACCGGCGCGAAGCCGACGGCCGACGCGACGGTGACGCTGATCACCGGTGACCGCGTGGTCGTCGGCGGCACCGACGGCGCCGTCGTCGTCCGGATCACGCGTGGTGCGGGCCGCGAGAAGACCACCTTCTCGGTTCGGCGCGAGGCCGGGCACACGTACGTCATTCCGATGGACGCCCTGCGCCTGGTCGGCGACGGCGTCCTGGACCGGCGGCTGTTCGATGTCGCCCAGCTGGCCAGGGACGGGTACGACGACGCGCGCCGCGGCGCGCTGCCCCTGATCGTCGGCTACCGGAAGGGCGGCGCCCCGGTGGGCGCCTTCGCGACCGGTGACCCGCTCGCCCGGGTCGCGCGCGAGCGCCGTCCGCTGCCCTCCGTGGACGGCGAGGCCTTCGAGGTGCCCAAGGCCGAGACCGCGGCCCTGTGGTCGGCGGTCGTCGCCGGCACGGACGCCCGTACGCGGGGAGCCGCTCCCACCACGCCCATCGCCCACGTGTGGCTGGACGGCAAGGTCCGCGCCGCCCTCGACACGAGCGTGCCGCAGATCGGCGCGCCCGTCATGTGGAAGGCGGGCTACACCGGCAAGGGCGTCAAGGTGGCGGTCCTGGACACGGGCGTCGACCAGGACCACCCCGACCTCAAGGGCGTCGAGGTCGCCGAGAAGAACTTCAGCGACTCCCCCGACTCCCTCGACCGGTTCGGGCACGGCACCCACGTGGCCTCCACCGTCGCCGGGACCGGCGCGCGCTCGGGCGGCCGGTACAAGGGCGTGGCGCCCGGGGTGCGGCTCCTGGACGGCAAGGTCATCAACGACGACGGCTGGGGATCCGAGTCGGGCATCATCAGCGGCATGCAGTGGGCCGTCGACCAGGGCGCGAAGATCGTCAACATGAGCCTCGGGGGCCAGGACGACCCGGGCGTGGACCCGAAGGAGGCGGCGGTCGCCCGCCTCTCCGCCAAGGCCCTCTTCGTGATCAGCGCGGGCAACAGCGGCGACCGGCCCGGGACCATCGGCTCGCCCGGAAGCTCCCCGGCGGCGCTCACGGTCGGCGCGGTCGACAAGCAGGACCGGATCGCGGACTTCTCCAGCCGCGGCCCGACGGCCGACGGGGTGTCCAAGCCGGACATCACCGCTCCGGGCGTCGACATCATGGCCGCCCTGAGCACGCACGGCTGGAACCCCGACGACAAGAGCTACACCACCCTGTCGGGCACGTCGATGGCCGCCCCGCACGTCGCGGGCGCCGCCGCCCTGGTGCTCCAGCAGCACCCCACCTGGAGCGGCGCCCAGCTCAAGGCGCTGCTCACCGGATCCGCCCGGCCCGACCCGGCGCTGGGCGCCTCCGACCAGGGCTCCGGCCGGGTCGACCTGGCACGGGCCGCCACGGCCGTCGTCGTCTCCGAGTCCGGCTCGCTCGACTTCGGTACGCGGCTCTGGCCGCACACCGACGACAAGCCGGTCGGCAGGTCCCTCACCTACCGCAACTACGGCACCAAGCCCGTCACCCTCAAGCTGAGCACGACCACGACCGGCCCCGGGGGCGGCCCGGCCCCGGCGGGGATGTTCACCGTCAAGGACGCCCAGCTCACCGTCCCCGCCGGGGGCACCGCGACCACCACCGTCACCGTCGACACCCGCAAGGGCACGGCCGACGGCACGTTCGGCGGCAGCGTACGGGCCGATGGCGGCGGCCAGTCGGTGCGCACCGGCATGGTGGTCGTCCGCGAGGTGGAGTCGTACGACGTCGTCCTGCGGCACACCGATGTCGACGGCGCGGCTCCGTCGGGCTACGCCAGCGTGCTCACCAAGATCGACCGGGAGGTGCCGGGACGCATCGAGTTCCCGGTCGTGCCGGGCGGGACCGTGGTGAAGCGGATACCCAAGGGCGACTACCAGTTGGAGAGCGTCGTCTACGGCGCGGGCGGCCGGATGGCCGTCTTCGTCCAGCCGGTCGTGAAGGTGACCGCGAAGACCACGATCGCGCTCGACGCCCGCAAGGCCAAGCCGTTGGCCGTCACCACCCCGGATCCGGCAGCACGGCTGGTCGGCGGCACCCTCGGGTACACCGATCCGAACGCGCGGGTGGGCAGCTCCTGGACCTTCGACGGACAGACACAGGTCCGCACCGCCGCGCTCGGCACGACGAGCACCCGCATGCAGGCGCAGTTCAACGGGTTGTGGAAGAACCCCGGTGCGGCCGGCAAGAACGTCGACTACCGGCTCGCCTTCAACCGCACGGGCAGCCTGTTCACCGGCCTCACCAAGACCGTCACCCGGGCCGAGGTCGCCGAGTTGAAGCTCGGCTTCGCGGCGTCCGTCACCGGGGCGAAGGGCCTGATCTGGATGACGCCCTACGACGTGACCGGCACGTCCGCCTTCGGCATGCGCGACCCCATCGAGCAGGACCTGCCGATGTCCGGCACCCAGTACGTCAGCGCCATCGGGGTCCGCTGGACCTGGAACGTGTACCAGCTCAACGCCCAGGGTGACTCGCGCCTGGGCTACGACACCGACCTCGTCACCTACAAGCCGGGCGGCAGCAAGGCCGTGAAGTTCAACTTCGGCGTGGTCGGCCCCAGCATGGAGAGCGGGTTCCAGGGGGTCGGCGTCCACCGGACCGGCGACAACATCTACGCCAACCTCCGGCTGTTCAACGACGGCAGCGGCCACGTGGGCGGCTCGTACGTCACCGGGGGCTTCACCCGGCTGGAGTCCGGCGGCAAGGTCATCGCCGAGGGGGCGGACAGCGGCCAGGTCAACGCAGACGTTCCGGCCGGCTCGGCGGCCTACCGCCTGAGCGCGGAGTCGAGCCGCTCCCCCCTGGACACCACGACGAGTACGAAGGTGGCCGCGGCCTGGACGTTCACCTCGGCCCGGCCTCCCACGGACGAGTCGGTCCGGCTGCCGCTGTCCACGGTGCGGCTCTCCCCGACGCTGAGCCTGCGCGGGACGGCGCGGGTGGGCGCCGCCCTGAAGGTTCCGCTGCACCTGGGCGGGCCGGCCGCGGGGGCCGGGCAGGTCGCCGCACTGACCGTCCGGGTCTCCTTCGACGAGGGGAAGACCTGGAGGCTCCTCGCGGTGGCGACCGACGCGAAGGGGGCCAGCTCGGTGGTCGTGCAGCACCCGGCGACGGCCAAGTCCGTGTCCTTCCGGGTGTACCTGAGGGACAAGGCCGGCAACACCGTGTGCGAGACGATCACGAACGCCTACCGGCTCGTGCCGTGAGGTGACCGCAGCACCGGTCCGTCCAGCCTGACGTGACCGTGGCGAACACGGTGGGCCCCGCCGGCGGCGGGGCCCACCCGCGTTTGCCCACCACGTTTCACCCCGCCCCCTTGACCCGCTGTGGTCCAGACCAATAGTTTCCGCATGCACAGCGCACGCGCCCCGGCACCACTCACCGCATCCGCAAAGGAAGCCCATGCGCCGCAGCATGCTCGGCAGGCTGGCCATTGCCGCCTGCTCCCTCTCCCTGCTGACCGCCTTCGCCCCCGCCCACGACGGGGGCGGCCACGACGGCTCCGACCGGGGCCGCTCGTACAAGAGGGTCGGTTACTTCACCCAATGGGGCGTCTACGGACGGGACTTCCAGGTCCAGGACCTGGAGAAGAACGGCAGCGCGAGCAAGCTCACGCACATCAACTACGCCTTCGGCAACATCAGCGCGGACGGCAAGTGCTTCACCGGCAACGTCCCCGGTGAAGCCGACGCCTGGGCGGACTACGTCCGTCCGCTGGACGCCGAGAACTCGGTGGACGGCGTCGCCGACGACTGGGTGCAGCCGCTCGCCGGCAACTTCAACCAGCTCCGCGAGCTCAAGGCCAAGCACCCGGACCTCAAGGTCCTGATCTCCCTGGGTGGTTGGAGCTGGTCCACGCACTTCTCGGACGCCGCGCTCACCCCGGCCTCGCGCAAGGCCCTCGTGTCCTCCTGCATCGACCTGTACATCAAGGGCAACCTCCCGCAGGACGGCAGCCGCGGCGGCGCCGGTTCGGCCGCCGGGATCTTCGACGGGATCGACCTCGACTGGGAGTGGCCCGGCTCCTCGGGCGACGCCGACACCACCTTCCGCCCCGAGGACAAGAAGAACTTCACGGCGCTGGTGAGCGAGTTCCGCACGCAGCTCGACGACTACGCCCGCAGCCAGAAGCGGAAGGCGAAGTACGAGCTGTCCGCCTTCGTCCCGACCGCCCCCGCCAAGATCGACGCGGGCTTCGACGTCCGCCGGATCATGCGCGACCTCGACTTCGTGACCCTCCAGGGCTACGACTTCCACGTCTCCGGCGAGGCGACCACCGCCCAGCAGTCCGCGCTGTACGCGAGGAACGACTTCAGCGTCGACGGCACCGTGGACGCCTGGGAGCGGCGCGGCGCGCCCGCGCACAAGCTCGTGATGGGCATGCCGTTCTACGGGCAGGGCTGGACCGGCGTCAGCGGCGGCGGGGACGGCATGGGGCAGCCCGCGACGGGCCCGGCTCCGGCCGCCTGGGCAAACGGGTACGCGGACTACAAGGAGCTCAAGCAGCTCGCGGCGTCCGGCAGTTACAAGCTCCACCGGGACCGTCGCAACGGCAGCGCCTGGCTCTTCGACGGCACCACCCTGTGGACGTACGACGACCCGCAGGTGCTGCGCACCAAGACCCGGTACATCCGCGAAGAGGGCCTCGGCGGCGCGATGTTCTGGTCACTGGACGCGGACACCGCCGACGGTGAGCTGATGACCGCGGTCGACGAGGGCCTGCGCGGCCGCTGACGGCCCCGCCCCCGAACAGCGCCGCCGGGCCGCGGAAAACGACCCGTCCCGGCGGCGCCCCAACCCTTACGCTCCCCCGCATGAAGACGAAGACGGTACGGGCGGTCAACGCGCTCACTTCCCGCTGGGCCGGGCAGGCGGCGGCTGACGGCACGGGCACGGTGTTCACGGCGGCCGGGCTCTGGCCGCTGCTGGCCCTCCTCGCGGACGGCGCCGACGGCCCGGCCCGCACCGAACTGGCCGACGCCCTCGGCATACCCGCCGACACCGCGGCCGAAGCCGCCCGGGAGCTGCTGACCGCCCTGGACGGCGTACGGGGCCTGCGCGCCGCCACCGGCGTGTGGGCGCGGCGGGACCTCCCGCTGGAGGAGGCGTGGTCGGCCCGGCTCCCCGCCGGGACCCGGTCGGTCCTGACCGGAGACGAGGACGCCGACCGCAAGGCCCTGGACGCCTGGGCGGCCGAGCGCACCGGCGGCCTCGTCGAGCAGATGCCGGTGGAGGTCGGTCCGCACGTCGACCTGGTCCTCGCCTCCGCGCTCGCGCTGAACCTGACCTGGGAGCAGCCCTTCTCCGAGCGGCGGGTGCAGCCGCCCCACGGCCCGTGGACCGGCCGCTCCCTGCGCGGACTGGCCGTCACCCACGCCCTCCCCGAGCGGATCCGGGTGGCCCGGGGACCCTCCGGCCCGGTCACCCTGCTGTCCGTACCCGGTGCGCCGGGCGCCCACGGCGTGGACGTGCACCTGCTGCTCGGCGAGCCCGGGACCGCGCCGGGAGACGTCCTGACCACCGGGATCGCCGAGGTCACCGGCGCGCTGGCCTCCTCGACCGCGAGCGGGCTTCCCGACGGCGCCGCCGGTCCCGGGCTGTCGCTCCGCACAGTGGACTCGACCAGCCCCGACCCCGTGGTCCGGATCGGCACGGTGGCCTTCGACATCCGCGCCGAGCACGACCTGCTGCGGCACTGCGGGCTGTTCGGGCTCACCTCCGCGGCCGCCCGGCCCGGCCACTTCCCCGGCATCTCCCGCGTCCCGCTGGCCGTCGGCTCGGCCCGCCAGTCGGCCGTGGCCCGCTTCCACGCCGAGGGGTTCGAGGCCGCGGCCGTCACCGCCGTCGGCATGTTCCGCGGGGCCGCGAGCGTCCGGTCGTACCGGGTCCGGCAGGCCGATCTCGAGGTGGACCGGCCCTTCGGCTTCCTCGCCGTCGACCGGGAGTCCGGTCTCGTGCTGTTCGCGGGCTGGGTCACCGACCCCGATACCCTCCTCTGATGACTTCCGACAAGATCACCGCGGCCGATTCCGGCACCTGGCTGCTCGGCGACCTCCCGGTCCGCCGCATCGGGTTCGGCGCGATGCGCCTCACGCACCTCGCCGACGGCTCCCCCAGCGACCGGGACCGGGTGACCGGGGTGCTGAGGCGGGCCGTCGAACTGGGCGTGAACCACATCGACACCGCCGCCTTCTACTTCTCCGCGACCCGCTCCGCCAACGAGCTCATCAACCGGGCCCTCGCCCCGTACGCCGACGAGCTGGTCATCACCACGAAGGTCGGGCCGGGCCGCGACGCCGCCGGCGACTGGTGGTGGGCCACGCCCGGGCAGCTGCGCGGGCAGGTCGAGGAGAACCTGCGCCAGCTCGGCCGCGACCACCTGGAGGTGGTCAACCTGCGCGTCCCGCGCCAGGCGGAGAGCGGTTCGATCGCCGAGCACTTCGGCGCCCTCGCCGAGCTGCGCACGGCCGGGCTGATCCGGCACCTGGGCGTGTCCAATGTACGGCCGGACCACCTAGCCGAGGCGCGGGCCATCGCGCCCGTGGTCTGCGTGCAGAACGCGTACGGGATCGGTTCGCCGGCCGAGGAGCACGCCTTCCTCGACGCGTGCGGCGAGCAGGGCATCGCCTTCGTCCCCTTCTTCGCGATCGCGGGCGCGGGCAAGGAGGCCGGAGGGGTGACCGAGGAGGGCCCGGCGGTACGCGATCTCGCGCGGGCCCACGGCGTGTCCCCGGCCCAGCTCCGCCTGGCGTGGACCCTGAGCCGGGGCGCGCACGTCCTGGCCATCCCCGGCACCGGGAACCCGGAGCACCTGGCCGAGAACGTCGCCGCCGGCGCGCTGCGGCTGTCGGCCGGGGAGAGCGCCCTGCTCGAAGCCGCGTAGCCGGGCGACGGGGACCCGCTCCCTACCAGTCGTGGACCGAGCCGTCGGCGAGGGTGTTGACCGGCAGGTACTTGCGCTCGTACGGGAAGCGGGCCGCGGCCTCCTCGTCGAATTCGACGCCGATGCCGGGGGCGTCGCCGGGGTGCATGAGGCCGTCCTCGAAGGTCCAGGAGGTGGTGAACACCTCCTGGTAGGGCGGCAGGTGCTCCATGTACTCCTGCATCCCGAAGTTCTGGACGGAGAGGTCCACGTGCAGCGCGGCGGCGAAGGAGACCGGCGAGAGGTCTCCGGCGCCGTGCGAGCCGGAGCGGATCCCGTACAGCTCGGCGAGCGAGAAGATCTTGCGGAGGTGGCTGATCCCGCCCGCGTGGGAGACCGAGGTGCGGATGTAGTCGATCAGCCGCTCGGTGATCAAGTGCTGGCAGTCCCAGATGGAGTTGAAGATCTCGCCCACGGCCAGCGGGGTGGTGGTGTGCTGCCGGATGAGGCGGAAGGCCTCCTGGTCCTCGGCCGGGGTCGGGTCCTCGATCCAGAACATCCGGAAGGGTTCGAGGGACTTGCCCAGGTGCGCGGCCTCGATCGGGGTCAGCCGGTGGTGGACGTCGTGCAGGAGGTGGAAGTCGTAGCCGAACCTCTCCCGTACGGCGGCCATTTTCCGGGGCACCCAGTCCAGGTACTTGCCGGTGTCCCAGCACTCCTCCGAGGGCAGTTCGCCGTCGGCCGGCTCGTAGGTGTTCCCGTCGCCCTTGCGCATGCCGTAGACCTTGGCGACGCCGGGCACGGCCGCCTGGGCCCGGACGGCGCGGAAGCCGCGGTCACGGAACTTCGCGACGTCGTCGAGGAGTTGGGGGATGTCGTTGCCGCTGGCGTGGCCGTAGACGGTGACCCCCTCGCGGGCGGCGCCGCCGAGGAGCTGGTAGACGGGGAGCCCGGCGACCTTGCCCTTGATGTCCCACAGGGCCACGTCGACCGCGGCGATGGCGGTCATGGTGACCGGGCCGCGCCGCCAGTAGGCGCCCTTGTAGAGGTACTGCCAGATCCGCTCGATCGCCGCCGGGTCCTTGCCGATGAGCAGCGGGCAGACGTGGTCCTCCAGGTAGGAGGCGACGGACAGCTCGCGGCCGTTGAGGGTGGCGTCGCCGATGCCGGTGACCCCGTCGGAGGTGGTGATCTTGAGGGTGACGTAGTTCCGGCCGGGGCTGCTGACGATGACCTTGGCTTCGACGATCGTGCTCGTGGTGGTGCTCGTGCTGGTGCTCATGGTGGTGTTTCCTCGCTTCTTCGAGAGGGGGGACGGGATCAGGAGGAGGGGACCGGGAGCGGCTCGACCTTCTTGATCACCAGGCCGTACGAGAGGGCGCCGACGACGGCGAGGGCTCCGGAGAGGGCCAGGGCGAACATGAAGGACCCGGTGGCCGCGACGATCGCTCCGGTGATGATCGGGCCGAGGAACCCGGCGATGTTGGAGGCGAAGTTCTGGATGCCGGCGAGGGAGGAGACCTGGCCGGGCTCGGGAGCGACGTCGGCCGGCAGCGAGGCCACCGAGGCGCCGGCGAAAGCGAGCGAGGCGCAGCAGACGGAGAGCAGCGCGATCATGCCGGCCGCGTTCTCGACGAAGACGGCGGGAGCGATGGCGGAGGCGCCGGTCATGCCCGCCACCAGGCAGGTCTTGCGGGCCCGGTTGACGCTCCAGCCGCGCTTGAGGAGGGAGTCGGCGACGGCTCCGCCGCCGAGGCTGCCGCCGATGGCGATGAAGCCCGGGATCATTCCGAAGAGGCCGAGTTCGGCGAGGTTGAAGCCGCGGTCCTTGACGAGGAAGGCGGGGAACCAGGTGATGAAGAAGAAGTTGGTGTAGTTGAGGCAGAAGAAGCCGATCATCATGCCCCAGACCGTGCGGTATCGGAACAGCTGACTCCACTTCACCTTCGAGACGGTGGTGCTGCCGTCCTCGTTCACGTCCTCCAGGCGCGCCCCGCCCTTGCGGATGTAGTCGAGTTCGGCCGCCGTGGCCTTCGGGTGGTTCTGCGGGTCGTGGTAGGCCTTCCACCAGAGCAGGACCCATCCGATCGCGAGCGCGCCCGCGACGTAGAAGGCCACGCGCCAGCCCGCCCAGGCGATGAGCGCCGTGATGATCGGGAGCGAGATGACCGCGCCGATCCGGGAGCCGGAGTCCCAGATCGCGTTGCCCATCGTGCGCTCGTGCTTGGGGAACCAGCGGGAGACCACCTTGGCCGAGGCGGGGTAGGCGCTGGCCTCTCCGACGCCGAGGCCGAGGCGGGCGAGGACCAGTTCGACCGACCATCCCTCAACTTGCATGTGCCTCCCCGGTTTCCGTCGGGGAGGCACATGTCCCCCGATGCCCGAAACCACGAAGTGGCCTGATACGCTACCCACTTGCTCAGGCAGCGGTCAGGGCTTGGCCGTCACGACGCTCGTTGGAGCCAAGTGAGAAGCCCCCTCGTTCGCGAGAGGGAGGAGTCACGTAATTGAAGATGAAGGCCAGAAGGTACAGGCCCGTCACAGTTCAACACCGGTTGCTCTCGCAACCTTCGGGATGAGGCGGCGGCGCGCCCGACGCACCGCCGCCGTCCCCTTTCACCATCGACCTGGCAGTCCCCTTGACGGCCACGATGCTCGTACCGTCACCCGCCCTGCCCTGAGGATGTCTTCGCGGTGGGCGGCCACCAGGGCGGCCGTGTCGGTGAAATCGGGGATGCGTCCGGTGCCGCCGCGGCCGGACACGGAGAGGGATGCGGCCGCCATCGCGTACGCGACCGCGTCCGCTAGGCCGTCGCCCAGCGCGAGCCGGGCCGTGGCGGTGCCGGTGAAGCAGTCCCCGGCGCCGGTCGCGTCGACGGGGTCGGGATTGACCGGGACCGGCAGGTACGCCGCTGCCGTGCCGTCGTCCAGCAGCAGCCGGTCGGCGCCCGCGGTGACCGCGACCGTACGGGCGCCCAGGGCCCGGTAGCGGGCGGCGGCCTCGGCCGGGTCGTCGGTGTCGACCATGGCCAGCGCATCGGCCGGGCAGGAGGTCTTGAGCAGCCCTGTCAGCGGGGCGATGCGGGCCAGCAGCGTGCGGGCCTCGGCCCGACTGGTCAGCCGGGAGCGGAAGTTGGGGTCGTAGGAGAGGTGTCCTCCGGCTTCGTGCACGGCCTTGGCGGCGAGCAGGACGGCTTCGCGGCTGCTCGGTGACAGGGCTCCGGTGATACCGCTGGTAATGAGGGCCTTGGTGCCCGTCAGCAACTCCCGCCAGGACTCGACGTGTTCCACCGAAAGGGTGGAGCCGGCGCTGCAGGTGCGCCAGTACACGAACTCGCGGTCGCCCTCGGTGTCGGCGCAGAGCAGGTAGGCGCCGTTCGGGCGCGGGGAGCGGCGTACGTGGGAGACGTCCACGCCGAGCTCGGCCGCGCGGGCCAGCAACGGGACGCTCAGTTCGTCCTCGCCGACGACGGCGAGCAGGGCGGTGCGGGCTCCGGCGGCGACGGCGGCGGCCGCGGCGTTGAGGGCGTCCCCGGAGAAGGAGACCCGGGCGGGGGTGCCGTCGGCCGCGTCCCGCAGGGCGGTTTCGGCGTGGATCTCGACGAGGACCTCGCCGAGGACGAGGACGTCGTAGCCCTGCGGTACGGGCCCGGCCGCGGTCGCGGGCCCGGCCCCGGTCAGGGGCCCGGCCCCGGCCAGCGGCCCGGCCAGAGGTCCGGCCCCGGCCAGCGGCCCGGCCAGAGGTCCGGCCCCGGCCCCGGTCACAGCCCCGGTCACGGTCGCCGCTCCGTACCCGCGCAGTCGCCGCAGCAGGGCTGAGCGAGGGCGGCGAAGACGGCGGCCAGCTCGCCCGGGTCGGCGGGCAGGCCGCCGCCTATCCCGACGGCGGCCGCGCCGGCGGCGAGCCAGTCCCCGACCTCGCCGGGCTCGATCCCGCCGGTCGGGATGATCAGGGCGTCGGGGAGGACGGCCTTGAGGGAGCGGATGAACCGCGGGCCGCCCACGTGGGCCGGGAACACCTTCGCCGCACCGCCGGACCGGACCGCGGAGGCGATCTCGCCGGGGGTGAAGCCGCCTTCGATGAAGACGGCCCCGCGCTCCCGGGCGACCTCCCGGACCTCGGGGGCCGGGTAGGGGGAGATGAGGAAGGCGGCGCCCGCGTCGAGTGCCGTCCGCGCGGCATCGGCGGTGGTGACGGTGCCGACGCCGATGAGGGCGGGGCGCCCCTGCACGTCGGTGAGCGGCACGGTACGGGCCACCGCCTCGGCCCAGCCGGGGGTGGAGGTGGTGAGTTCGACGGCGCGGCAGCCGGCGGCGAGCAGGGCGGTGGTGTGGCGGACGGCCTCGTCCGCGTCGGCGTTGCGAAGGACCGGCAGCAGTCGCTGCGCGGTGATGGCCGCATACGGGTGACAGGACAAAGGACCCTCCATTTGTTCCACGTAGCGGAACTTGGTATCGTGTAACGGAACTTCTGATGCAGACCATACCCACCCCTGGAGATCCCTTGTCCACGGACGAAAGGCCCGAGTTCGCGGAGGCCGAAAGCACTGCCCGAGGCGGCCGGACCTCCGCCGCGGGTACGGCGCTGGAGAAGTCGATGCGGATCCTGGAGGCCGTGGCCGCACCCGGCGGCCCGCACCGGCTCACCGATGTCGTGGCCGCGGCGGCCGTGCCGAAGTCGAGCACCTTCCGCATCCTGGCCTCGCTGATCGAGCAGGGCTTCGTACGCTCCGAGGGCGAGAGCCGCTACGGCGTCGGCCCCCGGCTGCGCGGACTGTCCGCCCTGGTCAGCGGCGGGGAGCCGGCCAGCATCGAGCAGATCCTGCGGGAACTGCAGGAGGCCACCGGGCAGGCGGTCCATCTCGCCCTGCACAGCGGGGAGACCATCACCTACATCCGGAAGCTGGAGAGCGAGCAGCCCTTCCAAACGGCCTCGCGGGTCGGCATGCGGATGCCTCTGCACACGACCGCGATCGGCAAGAGCATCCTGGCCCGGCTGCCCGGGGAGGAGGCCCGCGAGCTGGTCGCCGCGGCCGGGCTGCCGCGCCGCACGCCCAGGACGCTCACCACACCTCAGGCCCTGGAGGCGGAGCTGGAAAGGGTGCGGGAGCGGGGGTTCGCCCTGGACGACGAGGAGAACGAGGCGACCATCCGCTGCATCGGCGCCGCGATCACGGACGCCCACGGCCGCCCGGTCGGCGGCGTCAGCATCACCACCGTGACCTTCCTGGTCTCCCGCAAGGAGATCGAGGCCTACGCGCCCGCGCTGCTCGCGGCCACCCGGGCCCTGGCACCGCTGCTGTAGCCCGCCACCGGGGGCCGTCAGCCGGTCAGCCGGGGTCGGCCGCGCGCCGCGAGTCCTCGGGCCGGTCGGCCGCCGGGGCCCGGCCGGCGGTCCGCGTCAGCAGTTCCCGGGCCGTCCGCAGGTGCCGGTGGCCCGGTTCCAGGACGGACTCGGCCCGCGCGAGGGCGCCGGTCAGCACCTCGGCCGCCTCGGAGGCCCGGTCCCGGGCGAGCAGGGCGCGGGCCCATTCCAGGCGGGAGTAGAACACGTGCGGGTGGTCCTCGCCGAGGACCCGGGTCCGGTCGGCGGTGAGCTCCGCCCAGGCCCCGGCCGCCTCGGCGGTGCGCCCGGCGCGGGCCGCCATCGCCGCCAGGCTCCCCCGGATGGCGAGCGTGTGCGGATCGTCCGGCCCGATCCCCCCGGCACCTTCGGCTTCGGCCAGCAGCCGCCTCAACTCGGCTTCCGCGTAGGCCGGTTCACAGGGCCGGAACCAGATCAGGCTGCGCCGGGTCGCCAGCACCTGCGGATGGCCGCCGCCGTGGACCCGTAAGCGGTCGGCCAGCAGCGCCTCCAACTGGCGTGCCGCAGCCCGGGGATCGCCGCCCTCGCCGGTGAAGTAGGCCAGCTGATGGCGGGCCGCCAGGGTGTCCGGGTGGTCGGGCCCCAGCACCTGCGCCACGTCGGCGAGCAGCTCCGCGAACTGGGCCGCGGCGGCCAGATCGTTCCCCGACTCCCCTACGAAGAAGGCCAGTTGATGCCGCGCCGCCAGGGTGTCGGGGTGCCTGGGCCCGAGCCGGCCGGCGCGCCTGCGGGCGATCCCGGCCAGATCGGCGGCGGCCCGCCGCGGCTTCCCGGAGTCCCCGATGGCGATGGCCAGCGGCAGTTCGGCGCCGGGGACCCCGCCGCGGGAGGCGAGGCCGAGGGCTTCGACGGCCCGCGCGAGACGGCCCTCCTGATGGGCGACGAGCCCCATGTCATAGGCGTCGGCGGGCTCCACCAGCGGCAGCAGCCCGCGCCACAGGTGGTCGGGCACCGGCCCGTCGCCCGGGGCGTTCAACAGGTAGTCGAATGCGGTGAGTCCGGCCCCGAAGTTGCCGATGAGCAGCCCGCTCGTGGCGTAGGCGGCGGCGCAGGCCCAGTCCATCGCCTCCGCGAACGGCTCGGGCTGGAGGTCCCCGCCGCCCCGGGCCGCCAGGTAGGGGGCGTGCAGCTCGCGCAGCCACGCGCGGCTCACCGGGCGGCGCAGTCCGGCCCGGCGGCAGTCCACCGCCGCCGCGACCACGGCGGCGCCGCGTGGATTGGCGCCCGGGGCCCAGGCGTTCTCCCAGGCCGCCAGGAGCTCCGGACCGGCCGCGAGCACCTCGGCCACCCCGAACCGCTCGCCCGCGCGCAGCGCGGCCCCGATGCGCGGATCGCCCTGGTGGGCGGCGGCCCGGCCGCGCTCCGACGCGGACCAGTGCCGGGGCAGCCTGATGACGGTGGCCTGGTGGAGCAGGTCGCGCTGGGCCCGCCAGGCGTCCCGGTCGGAGCCGGTGAGCCGGCTCTCCTCACGGGCGTCGTAGCGCCGGTACTCCTGGACCCGCATCGTCGCGATGACCACCGCCGTGCGCAGCGAGGCCAGTTGCGCGCCGCTGAGGCCGCCCGCGCCGAGGAAGTCCTCCAAGTCGTCCAGCCAGAGCACGGCGCGGCGCCGCCGCCCGGCGATCCGTACCGCTTCGGCCAGCGCGGCGCGGGAGAGCGGGCGGACGAAGGCGTGGCCGGGGTAGCGGGTGCGGGCCACCTCGTAGGCGAGCCGGGTCTTGCCCGCCGTGGACTCCCCCACCACGAGGACGAAACGGGTCCGCTCCAGGGCGGCGCGCAGCCCCGGTTCGGCGTCGCGGCGGATGTACGCGGGCGGGGCCGCGGCGGTCTCCGCCGGGTGGGCTCCGGCCAGTTCGGGACGGTCCACGTGGCGCAGCAGCGGGATCCTGCCCGCCGCCGTGCGCAGCACCTCCCCGGCGGGCCGGGGGTCGGCATCCTCCCCCCTAGGGTGCGTCTTTCGGGTCAGGCCGGGCCCGCGCTGACCCGAAAGACACACCCTGGGCCGCATCCGCTCGGCGGCCAGTCCGAACAGCGTGGTGACGGCCGCGCCGATCCCGGCGGCCCAGGGCCCCGAGGTCCACACCGCCGCCAACGCCACCGCACCTGCTCCGAGCCCTACCGAACCGAGGTATCCGGCCCAGCCCCGCGCCCGGCCGGATCCCCTGAAGAGCAACGCCGGCATGCCGCCCCCAACACGTCCCGTGGGAGCCCCATTGTCACCCCGTACCCGGTCGGCGTAACCCCAACGGAGCTACTGCGCTGGGATGTTCGTCAGTACGTGACGAAGACGCGGCGGGCCGGGCCGTCCACCCGGATCCGGCCCCCGACGGGAATCACCAGCTGCGGGTCGGTGTGCCCGAGGTCCACGTCGAAGACGGCCATGGTGTCGGGGGCGTACTCGCCGAGGGCCCGCAGGACCGCCTCGCGCTGCTCGTGGCGGTAGCGCTCCCGGCTCTCGGTGTCGAAGGGCTTCTCGAAGGACCAGCTCTTCGCCCGGCCCATCAGGAGGGCGGGGAACTGCCGCAGCAGTCCGCGCTCGCCCATGCTGCGCAGGATCCAGTAGACGTCCTGGGCGCGCGGCATGTCCTCCGAGGTCTCCAGGAAGAGCACCTCACCCGCGTGCTCCTCGACGGGCCGTACGATGCGGTCGGCCATCAGGAGCCAGGAGATGATCTCCAGGTTGCCGCCCCAGCTGTTGCCCTGAACCACCCGGTCGGCGTTGTGCCAGGTCCAGCCCTTGGCCGGTTCGAGATCCGGTTCGGCGTCGAAGGTGCGGGGGTCCTCCCAGGGGCCGTTGACGTCCCCGCTGGCGCCCGCGGCGGTCAGCTCGTACTCGCCCGAAGTGAACAGCGCCGCCCGCAGGGACCCGGCCGTCAGCGGATGCAGGGCGCCGGGCCGTCCCAGCTCGACCATCACCGAGCTCCCGTGATAGCCGACCAGCCCGAGGTCCCTCAGGTGCAGGAGCAGGTTGGTGTTGTCGCTGTAGCCGATGAACGGCTTGGGGTGGGCGCGCAGGAGCTCGGCGTCGAGGTGCGGGAGCACCGTGATCTGGTCGTCGCCGCCGATGGTGGCGAACACGGCCTTGATCTCGGGGTCGGCGAAGGCGGCGTGCAGGTCGGCGGCCCGCTCCTGCGGGCTCGCGCCCATCTTCCGGGTGGTCGGATACTCCACCGGTTCCAGCCCGAACTCCTCCCGGAGCCGGCGCAGGCCCAGCTCGTAGGGCTGCGGGAAGAGCGCGGGCAGACCGGCCGAAGGCGAGAGCACCGCGACGCGGTCTCCGGGGCGGGGCTTGGCGGGGTAGCGAGGATCCGTCATCGCCTGATCTTAGGAGCGGGCCCGGCCGCCACCGTAGGGGTTTTCCGCACCCCTCCCCTTCCCTAAAATTCCCTATCACGCCGCATCGGCACTCCTTGGGGTAGGATCCAGATGTATGAGTGACGAAGGACGTGAGCTGTACTCGGTCGGCGAGGTCGCCGAGCTGCTCGGGCTGCACGTGCGCACCGTCCGCAACTACGTGCGCGACGGCCGGCTGAAGGCCGTCCGGATCGGCAAGCAGTACCGGATCAGCCGGGCGGACTTCGAGGCCCTGACCAGCCTCCCCGACCCGGGCGCCAAGGATCCCTCCGCCGCCGGGGCGACGCCGCGGCGGCACCTGGAGGTGTCGAGCATCGTGCAGATCGACGCGATCGGCCCCGACGCGGCGAACCGGCTCGCGAACCTCGTCACGGCGAGCGCGCAGTCCCCGCGGGCGACCCCGGCCGCGCTGCGCGTCCAGACGGTCTACGACAGGGAGCGGGCCCGCATGAAGATCGTGATCCTCGGAGACGCCGCCACCACCGCCGATCTGCTGCAGCTGGTCGACGGGGTGCTCGGCCCGGGCAACGGCATGGGGAACGACCTGGACCACGACGCGGAGCCGGTGCACCGTGGCTGACCTCCTGGTGGAACACCACGGCGTTCCGGTCCTGGTCTGCGCCGCCGACGGACCGCCGGTCGCCACCGAGCAGGACGCGCTCGACCAGCTGATCGGCGGCGCCTTCTACCGGACCGACATCGTCGCCGTCCCGGTGGAGCGGCTGGACGCCGGATTCTTCGACCTGCGCACCGGGCTCGCCGGGGCGATCATGCAGAAGTTCGTGAACTACCGGGTCCGCCTGGTGGTCGTGGGCGACCTCTCGCGCCACCTGGGGGAGAGTTCGGCCCTGCGCGATCTCGTACGGGAGTCGAACGAGGGCCGCCACATCTGGTTCCTGCCCGATCTCGACGCCCTGGCCGCCCGGCTCGCCCCGGCCGGGGAGGCTCCTGATCGCGCATCCGCAAAACCGTCCGGCGGATAAGCGTTATCAAAGTCCCCCTCGACGGTCTCCCAGGTATTGGGCATCATCGAGCGCCGGTACGGACAGGGACTTTTCTATGAGCACTCAGCACACGGCAGCGCTGGTCGCCGCGGCCCGCGCGGGCGATCCCCGCGCTCAGGACGACCTGGTCAGCGCCTATCTGCCGCTGGTCTACAACATCGTCGGGCGAGCCCTGAACGGCTCCGTCGACGTGGACGACGTGGTCCAGGACACGATGCTGCGGGCACTCGACGGGCTGGGCGGCCTGCGCGACGACCACAGCTTCCGGTCCTGGCTGGTGGCGATCGCCATGAACCGGGTGCGCGCCCACTGGCAGGCCCGCCGGAGCGCCCCCGGCGAGAGCGGACTGGAAGCGGCCTGGGAGCTCGCCGATCCCGGTGCGGACTTCGTGGACCTGACCGTCGTACGGCTCCAGCTGGAGGGCCAGCGCCGCGAGACGGCCCGTGCCACGCGCTGGCTGGAGCCCGACGACCGGGCGCTGCTGTCGCTGTGGTGGCTGGAGTGCGCCGGGGAGCTGACCCGCGCGGAGATGGCGCACGCGCTGGAACTGTCCGCGCAGCACACGGCGGTACGGGTCCAGCGGATGAAGGCCCAGCTGGAGGCGGCCCGCGTGGTGGAGCGGGCGCTGGGCGCCCAGCCGCCCTGCGAGGACCTGCGGGTGGTGGTGGCGAGCTGGGACGGCCTGCCCTCCGCGCTGTGGCGCAAGCGCATAGCCCGGCACGCCCGCGCGTGCCTGCGGTGCGGCGGGCTGTGGAACGGCCTGGTCCCGGCCGAAGGACTGCTGGCCGGGCTGGCGCTGCTGCCGGTTTCGGCGGCGCTGCTCGCGGGCGTACGGGCGGCCACGGACCCCGGCTTCACCTCCGCGGGCCTGGCCACCACCGCTTCGGCGTACGACGCGGGCGGCTCCTTCGCCCCGGGCGCCGGCCCCTCCGACGCGGGCGGCTCCTTCGCCCCGGGCGCCGGCCCCTCCGACGGCGGCGGGGCGCAGTTCGCACCGGCGGGCGTCCCCGGGGACGGGCGCGCCTCGCTGCGCAGGCAGCGGCGCACCCGCGGCCGGCGCCGGGTGATCGGCGGCGCGGTGCTCGCCGCCTGTGTCGTGGGAGGCGGGGTGACCTACCTCGCCACCCGGCCCGACGCCGCCTCCCCCGAGGCGCCCGCGGCGGCGCTCGTGGCTCCGGAGTCGGGGACCGCGCTGCCCCCGGAGCCGGCCTCCCCCACCCCGAGCCCCTCGGCGTCCGCCTCCGCGACGGCCTCGCCGAGCCTGAGCCCGAGCCCGACTCCGAGCCCGACTCCGAAGCCGACCCCCACGCCCACCCCGAAGCCGAGCCCGAAGTCCACCCCGCCGAAGAGCCCCGCTCCGGCCCCGCCGGGCGGCAGCACCGTCTCCCAGGTGATATCCCTGGTCAACTCCGAGCGCGCGAAGGCCGGCTGCGGGCCGCTCAAGGACGACGCGAAGCTGCGTACGGCCGCCCAGGGCCACTCCGACGACATGGCGCGGCGGGACTTCTTCTCGCACACCAACCCGGACGGCGCGGACCCGGGCCGACGGACCACCGCCGCCGGGTACCGCTGGTCCACCTACGGGGAGAACATCGCGAAGGGGCAGCGGACCGCGGTCTCCGTCATGGATTCCTGGATGAACAGCCAGGGCCACCGCGAAAACATCCTCAACTGCGCCTTCAAGGACATCGGCGTGGGCATCCACCAGGGCGACGGCGGCCCGTGGTGGACGCAGAACTTCGGTGCCCGGATGTGACCCTCCCGGCCCGGTCCCCGGGCCCGGTCCGCCCGCCCTCCCCGTCGGCCCTCTGCCCCGGTCCCCTGCCCCGGCGCGCTCCGCCGCACCCCGTCGGTGCGATCTCCCCGCAATGATTCAAACTGAGGGCAAGATAGGAGCTGGAAGCAAACCGGCAGATCACGGTGGAGGTGGGGCGCATCAGCAGGCAGAAACTCCGTCCGCACCAGCGCGAGGCCGTCGACGCCGCCGTGCGTGCGCTGGAACTGCCCGCCGGGCGCAGGGTCGCACGGACCGGGCTCCGTACGCAGGTCATCATGGCAACGGGCTCCGGCAAGTCGCTGGTGGCCGTGCACACGGCCGAGGAACTGCGGGCCGGCCGCGTCCTGGTGCTGGTGCCCTCCCTGGACCTCCTCGTGCAGACCGCGGCCGCCTGGCGGGAGGGCGGCCGGACCGGCCGCGCCTTCGCCGTGTGCTCGCTGCGCGGCGAGGACGCGGGGGTGCCCACCACCACCGACCCGGCCGAACTGGCCGGCTGGGCGGGCCCGCCCGTCGACCGGGTCACGGTGTACGCCACGTACGCCTCGCTGGGCCTCGGCACCATCGAACGCGCGCACCGCGGGGGGCTGCCCGGCTGGGACCTGATCGTGGTCGACGAGGCGCACCGCACCTCGGGACGGATCGGCAAGCCCTGGGCGGTGGTGCACGACAACCTCCGGATCCCCTCGGTCCGCAGGCTGTACATGACGGCCACGCCCCGGGTCTGGCAGTCCCCCGAGGATTCCGCGTCCGCCGGGAGCTACGAACCCGCCGGGGGAACCGGCCGGCTGGAAGCGGTGCGCGGCCGGGGCGACCTGGTGGCCTCCATGGAGGACGATGCGGACGGGCCGTTCGGCGCGCGCTGCTACACCCTGACCCTCTCGGAGGCCGTCGACCGGGGCATCTGCGCGCCCTACCGGGTGGTCTGCGTGGACGTCAGCGATCCGGAGTTCCAGGCGGCCGTACTGCTCGGGCCGGACGGACGCTCCGACGCCGTGCGCGGGGTCCGGCTCGCGGCGCTCCAGACGGCGCTGGTGACGGCGGCCGTGCGGCAGGGGTTCCGGCGCACCCTCGTCTTCCACCACCTGACCAGGGAGGCCGAGGCCTTCGCCGCCGGGCTGCCGGCGGTGGCCGCCCGGCTGCGCGCCACGAGCTGGGCCCCGCGGCCGGTGTACCCCCGTACCGTCTGGGCGGACTGGCTGTGCGGGCAGCACACGGCGGCGCACCGGCGCCGGGTGCTGGGCGCCTTCGCGGACGACCGGGTCGCGGACAAGGCCTTCCTGGGCAGCGTCCGGGTGCTGGGCGAGGGCGTGGACACCAAGGAGTGCGACTCGGTCTTCTGGGCCGACGTACGGGGTTCCATGCCCGACCTGGTCCAGGCCGTCGGCCGGGCGCTGCGCATCCGGCCCGGGGAGGGCAAGGTCGCCTCCCTCGTGGTGCCGGTGCTGCTGGGGCCCGGCGAGTCCCCCGAGACGATGCTGACCTCACGGGCGTACGGGGACCTCGCGCGGCTGCTCGAGGCGCTACGGGCCCACGACACCCGGCTCGTCGAGGCCCTGGCGCAGCCCCAGGCCCCGAGCCGGCGCGCGGCCGCGGGCACGGGCGGCGCGGAGTCCGTGGGCGGTTCCGGTCTGCGCGGCGGCGCGCAGTCCCTGCTGAGCTTCTCCACCCCCCGCGACCCGGCGCTGCTGGCGGCCTTCGTCCGGCTGCGCGTCCTGCACCCGGAGCACGAGCACTGGCGGCGCGGGGTGGAGGCAGCCCGGATCTACGCCGGGATCGCCGGGGACCTCAAGGTTCCGTTCGCGTTCAAGGTGCCCTCGGCCGGTGGAGCCCCCGGGGCGGGCGCGGCCGGTGAGGGGGCCGGCGAGGCCGCCGGTGAGGCCCTCGGCGCCGGGGCTCCGTGGCCGCCGGGGCTGGCCCGGTTCCCGCTCGGTCAGTGGATCGCCGATGCCCGGCGCACGTACCGCCGCGGGGCGCTCGGCCGACAGCGGGTGGCGCAGCTCGACGAACTGGGCATGGTGTGGAGCCACTTCGACGTGGCCTTCGAGGAGGGGCTGGCGGCGGCGAGCGGCTGGGCGGCCGAACACGGCCACCTGCTGCCTCCGGTGGACGCCACCTGGCGCGGCGCCCCGGTCGGGGTCTGGGTCAAGAACCAGCGGGCGGCGGCCCGCCGGGAGGGCCCCGGAGCCCTGTCACAGGAGCGCCGGGAGGCCCTGGAGGCCATCGACGCGTCCTGGTGTCCGGCCTGGGACATCTCCTGGCAGCGGGCCTTCCACCTGACCCGGGTTCACCTGGACGCGGGCGGCCGGCTCCCGGCGCGCCCCGGGGAGGCCGTCGTCCAGGGCGAGGACCTCGGCGTGTGGCTGCGCGGCCAGCGCGCTTCCTGGGAGCGCCTCGCATGGGCCCAGCGCTGGCTGCTGGAGCACACCCTCGGGGTGACCCCCGCCGAGGGCGCGGACCGGCCGAAGCCCCGGGTCGCCCACGCGGACGCGTGGGCGGCGCACCTGGAGGCGGCCCGGCGGTTCCACGACCGCGAGCGGCACCTGCGGGTGCCCCGTACGCACGTGGAACGGGTCGGCGACCGGGACCTGCGCCTCGGTTCCTGGATCGCCAACCAGCGCTCCCGCGCCGCGACCCTCACTCCGGAGCGGACGGCCGCGCTGACGGAGCTGGGGATGCGCTGGCCGGCGTCCTGAGCGCCGGACCCGCCCGCGGGCGGCGCGGACCCACCCGCCCGGGCGGGCCCGGGCCCGGGCGCCGCGTCAGTGGTGGAAGCCGGACCGCGGCGCGGCCGCGGGCACGGGCTGCGGATGCGCGATCAGGTGTTCCACGGCGAGGCGCAGGTCGGAGACGAGCAGCGCGATCTGGTCCCGGGTCACCCCGTGCCGGATCAGGACCCGCTGGATGACCGTGTCGTCGCGCTCGGCGGGCAGCGGGTACGAGGGCACCTGCCAGCCGCGCATCCGCAGCCGGTCGGAGAGGTCGTAGAGGGTGAAGCCCGCGCCCTGCGGGTCGGTGAGGCGGTAGGAGACGGCGGGCAGCGCGCCCTGGCCGTCGTAGAGCAGGGTGAAGGGGCCGATGGTCTCGATCTCGCGGGCCAGGTACTGGGCGGTGTCGGCGCAGGCCTGCTGGACCCGGCGGTAGCCGCCCCGGCCCAGGCGCAGGAAGAGGTAGTACTGGGCGATGATCTCGCCGCCCGGCCGGGAGAAGTTGAGGGCGAAGGTGGGCATGTCCCCGCCGAGGTAGTCCACGGAGAAGACGAGGTCGGCCGGGAGCAGGTCGGCGGTGCGCCAGACGATCCAGCCGACGCCCAGCGGGGCGAGACCGTACTTGTGCCCGGAGGTGTTGACGGAGGCCACGCGCGGCAGCCGGAAGTCCCAGACCACGTCGGGGTGGAGGAAGGGGGCCACGAAGCCGCCGCTGGCGGCGTCCACGTGGATCGGCACGTCCCAGCCGTGCTCGGCCTGGATGCGGTCGAGTTCGGCGGCGATCTCGGCGACGGGCTCGTAGACGCAGGTGTAGGTGACGCCGAGGATGGCGACGACGCCGATGGTGTTCTCGTCGACGTGGGCGGCGAGCTGACCGGGGCGCAGGCCGGTGGCTCCGGGCTCCAGCGGAACCTGGCGGAGCTCGACGTCGAAGTACCGGGCGAACTTCTCCCAGCAGACCTGCACCGGCCCGCACACCAGGTTCGGCCTGTCGGTGGGCAGTCCGGCGGCGCGGCGGCGCTCGCGCCAGCGCCACTTGAGGGCGAGGCCGCCGAGCATGGCGGCCTCGCTGGATCCGGTGGTGGAGCAGCCGGTGCCGGTGGTGCCGGCGGGGGCGTTCCACAGGTCGGCCAGGATGTTGACGCAGCGGGACTCGATCTCGGCGGTCTGCGGGTACTCGTCCTTGTCGATCATGTTCTTGTCGAGGCACTCGTTCATCAGCCGGTGGACCCCGTCGTCCGACCAGGTGGTGCAGAAGGTCGCCAGGTTCTGGGCGGCGTTGCCGTCGAGGAGCAGCTCGTTGTGGAGGAGCTGGTAGACCACCTCGGTGGGCGAGTGGTCTTCGGGCATCCGGTACTTGGGGAGGATCTCGCCGCTGAGGGCGGACGCGAACACGTCCGTCTCGGCGTCGCGGGCACGCGGGTCCTTCGTCTCGTGGAGAGCCATATCGGGACTATAACGGGATGGAACAGGACAGATCACCCTGAAGCCGACTTCAGGGAGGTCCGCGACGGCGGCGCCGGGGTCCCGGAGGCCGACCGGGAACGGATCTTCACCCGTTCCACCCGGCTCGACGCCTCGCGCAGCCGGGACGCGGGCGGGACCGGGCTCGGGCTCGGGCTCGGGCTGGCCATCGCGCGGGACATCGCAGCGGCGCACGGTGGCACGCTGAGCGCCGGACCGGGCGGTTCCGGCTGCGGCTTCCAGCCGACTCTGCGGTGTGATCCCTTCCATACCCACCCCGCGCGACCGCAGGATTTCCCGTCAGTTAATCTTTTTCTCACAGGTCTTCCCGTCCGGGCCGCTGGAGTCAGTCCGGACGGGAAGATCATCCAAAGAGTTCGACCTGCCAGTTATCCGCGCATGTCCGGATAACGGCCCTGTGTTCTCCGCACCCTGATACCTCTTCGGGGCATGAACAAGATCACCCGCCGTCAGGCCTTAGGCACCACCGCCGGCGCACTCACCGTCCTCGGCCTCGCCGGCGCCACCGCGCACGCGGCCGTCACCCGATCCCGTTCCGCCGCACCCGCCACCCCCGCGGGCACCGTCGACGAGGTCTACCAGGGCCGCCGCATACGGATAGTCCCCGCCTCGGGCGGCACGGGCGACCACGGCGGCCACCACGGCGGCCACCAGTCCCCCGGTCAGCCGACCGTCCTCATAGACGGCCGTGAACTGCACGTGATGCGGAACGCCGACGGCAGCTGGATCAGCGTCGTCAACCATTACGAGACCTTCTCCGGCCCGCTCCCGCTCGCCCGCGCCGCCGTGCGCGAGCTGCAGGGCGCCTCCCTCGTCCCGATGGGCGGCATGTGATGACGATCCGCAAGAACCAGGCCTCGCTCACCCCCGAGGAGAAGCGGGCGTTCACCGCGGCGCTCCTCGAACTGAAGCGGACCGGCCGCTACGACCGCTTCGTCACCACGCACAACGGCTTCATCATGAGCGACACCGACTCGGGCGACCGGGTCGGCCACCGCTCCCCCTCCTTCCTGCCCTGGCACCGCCGGTTTCTGCTGGAGTTCGAGGCGGCGCTACAGGCGGTTGATCCGGCGGTGGCCCTGCCGTACTGGGACTGGACCGCGGACCGGACCGCGCGCTCCTCCCTCTGGGCCGCCGACTTCCTCGGCGGCACCGGACGGGCCCGGGACGGGCAGGTGCTCGACGGGCCGTTCGCGTACGCGGCGGGCAAGTGGGAGATAGCCGTACGGGTGGACGGGCGCTCCTACCTGCGTCGCGCCCTGGGCACCGGGGTGGCCCAACTGCCGACCAGGGCAGAGGTGGACTCCGTCCTCGCGATGCCGGTGTACGACGCGGCGCCCTGGAACAGTTCCTCCGGCGGTTTCCGCAACCACCTGGAGGGCTGGCGCGGGGCCAACCTGCACAACCGGGTGCACGTGTGGGTGGGCGGCCAGATGGCTACCGGGGTCTCCCCCAACGACCCGGTGTTCTGGATGCACCACGCCTTCATCGACAAGCTGTGGGCCGACTGGCAGGCGCTGCACCCGCAGTCGGCGTACCTGCCCGCCGCGGGCACGGCGAACGTCGTGGACCTGCACGACACCATGCGGCCGTGGAACGACGTGACCCCAGCCGACATGCTGGACCACCGGAAGTTCTACACCTTCGACACCGAGCCGGTCCCGGCGCCGGCCGGGGCCGCCGCCAGCCAGCGGTAGTGCAGTTCGGGGCGGCCGACCTGGCCGTACCGGGGGGTGCGGTCCGCGCGGCCGGTGTCCACCAGGTGCTCCAGGTACCGGCGGGCGGTGATCCGGGAGATCCCGGCCGCCTCGGCCGTCCCTCCCGCGGTCAGCCCCTCGGGGGCCGCCCGCAGCAGCGCGGCGACCCGGTCCAGGGTCGGGCCGCCGATTCCCTTGGGGAGTTCGGCCGGTCGGGGTGAGCGCAGGGCCGCCATCGCGCGGTCCACGTCGTCCTGGCCGGCCGCCTCGCCCGCCGCCGTCGCGCGGAACTCGGCGTAGCGCAGGAGCCGTTCGCGCAGGGTGGGGAAGGCGAAGGGCTTCAGTACGTACTGCACGACCCCGAGCGAGACGCTCTCGCGGACGACCCCCAGGTCCCGCGCCGAGGTCACCACGATCACGTCGGCGGGATGGCCCGCGGCCCGCAGACCGCGGGCGAAGCGCAGCCCGTGGCCGTCGGGCAGGGTCAGGTCGAGCAGCAGCAGGTCGATCCGGGTCCGTTCCAGGACGCGGGTGGCCTCGGCGAGGGAGTGGACGACCGCGACGGCGGTGAAGCCGGGCACCCGCCCGACGTACAGCGCGTGCGCGTCGGCGGCCACCGGATCGTCCTCCACGACGAGGACCCGCACCTCGGGCGTGCTCATGCGTCCGCCTCCCCGCGCGCCGGCAGCCGTACGGTGAACCGGGCTCCCCCGTCCGGCAGTTGGTCCGCGTCTGCGCTGCCCCCGTGCCGGTGGGCCACCTGCCGCACCAGCGCGAGGCCCAGACCCCGCCCCTCGCCCTTGCCCGACCAGCCGTGCCGGAACACGTCCTCCCCCTCGGGGAGTCCGGGCCCGTTGTCGGCCACGCTCAGCAGCAGTCCCTGCCCGTGGGGGCCGGACGCGCCGTCGGGGCGGATGGTCACGGAGATCCGGCCGCCGGGCACACCGGTGAGGGCGTCGACGGCGTTGTCGACGAGGTTCCCGAGCACGGTGACGAGGTCCCGGGCGGGCGGGCCGCCGGGCCCGGCGCCGATGGCTCCGCTGTCCGGGGTGACGACCAGCTCGACCCCCCGTTCGTGGGCCTGCGCGGCCTTGCCCAGCAGCAGGGCGACGAGCACGGGCTCGCCGACGGCGGCGATCACTTCGTCGGTCAGCGCCTGGGCGAGGGAAAGCTCGGCGGTGGCGAAGTCCACCGCTTCCCGGCTGCGGCCGAGTTCGATGAGCGAGACCACCGTGTGCAGCCGGTTGGCCGCCTCGTGGGCCTGCGCGCGCAGCGCTCGGGTGAATCCGCGTTCCTGGTCCAATTCACCGGTCAGCGACAGCAGTTCGGTGTGGTCGCGCAGGGTGATCACGGTGCCCCGGCGGCCACCGCCGGCGACGGGTGCGCTGTTGAGCACGAGCACCCTGTCGGCGGTCAGGTGCACCTCGTCGACCCGGGGCCGGTCGGCGAGCAGCGCACCGGTGAGCGGGGCGGGCAGACCCAGGCCGTCGACCGCGGCCCCCTTGATCTCCCCGCGCAGGCCGAGGAGTTCGCGGCCCGCGTCGTTGACGAGGGTGATCCTGCGCCGGCCGTCGAGCATCAGCAGCCCTTCGCGGACCCCGTGCAGGGCGGCCTGGTGGTAGTCGTACATCCGGCTCAGCTCGGCCGCGTTCATCCCGTGGGTGTGGCGGCGCAGCCGGGCGTTGATGACGTAGGTGCCCGCCCCTCCGAGGGCGAGGGCCCCGCCGGCCACCCAGGCGAGGGCGGCGAGCCGCTCGGCGAGGCGGTCGCTGACCGAGCGGACGGTGATGCCGGCGGCGACCATCCCGATGACCCGGCCGTCGTCGGTGATCGGGGTGACCACGCGCAGGGAGGGGCCGAGGGTGCCGGTGTAGGTCTCGCCGAAGGTCTCGCCCCGCAGGGCGGGGGCGGTGTTGCCGAGGAAGGGTTCGCCGATGCGCATCGGGTCGGGGTGGGTCCAGCGCCGTCCGTCCGGAGCCATGATCGTCACGAAGTCCACGCCCGCGTCGACGCGGACCCGCTCCGCGTAGGGCTGCAGGGCCGCACGGCCGTCCCCCCGCGCCGCGTCCCGTACCGACGGGGAGACGGCGACCGCGCGGGCCACCGCCCCGGCCTGGCGCCGGGCGGCCTCCTCGGCCTGGTCGCGGGCGGTCGCGTACGCGAAGACGGCGCAGCCGGCGACGACCGCGGCGACCAGCACCACCTGCATGGCGAAGAGCTGGCCGGCGAGGCTGCGCGGCGGCCGGGGGAAGCGGAACATGGCGCTCAGTGTGCACCCGGGCGAGAACTCAATGAACGCAAGGGTGACCGGGGTCACAGCGACGGGCGATGGTCCTCCCGGGACGCCTTCGCCATCGGGGAGGCGAAGGGCACTACCGGGAGGCATCGTGGCCGCCAGGCGCGACAAGACGCATTATCTGTACATCGCGGTGATCGCAGCGGTGCTGCTCGGCATCGCCGTCGGGTTCGCCGCGCCCGGCGTGGCCGTGGAGCTCAAGCCGCTGGGCACCGGATTCGTCAATCTCATCAAGATGATGATCTCGCCGGTCATCTTCTGCACGATCGTGCTGGGCATCGGCTCGGTGCGCAAGGCCGCCAAGGTCGGCGCGGTGGGCGGGCTGGCGCTCGGCTACTTCATGGTGATGTCCACGGTGGCGCTGGCCATCGGACTGCTCGTGGGCAACCTGCTGGAGCCGGGCAGCGGGCTGCACCTGACCGAGGCGGCCCGGAGCGCGGGCGAGGCGCAGGCCAAGGCGGGCGGCGCCGAGAGCACCCCCGAGTTCCTGCTGGGGATCATCCCGACCACGCTGGTGTCGGCCTTCACCGGGGGCGAGGTGCTGCAGACGCTGCTGGTGGCGCTGCTCTGCGGGTTCGCGCTCCAGGCCATGGGCACGGCGGGCGAGCCGGTGCTGCGCGGGATCGGGCACGTGCAGAAGCTGGTGTTCCGGGTCCTCGCGATGATCATGTGGGCGGCGCCGGTGGGCGCGTTCGGCGCGATCGCGGCGGTGGTCGGGGCGACCGGAATGGACGCGCTGAAGTCCCTCGCGGTCATCATGATCGGCTTCTACACGACCTGCCTGCTCTTCGTCTTCGTGGTCCTGGGCACGCTGCTGCGGCTGTGTACGGGGATCAGCGTCTTCGCCCTGCTCCGCTACCTGGGCCGGGAGTTCCTCCTGATCCTGTCCACCTCCTCCTCGGAGTCGGCACTGCCCCGGCTGATCGCGAAGATGGAGCACGTGGGCGTCTCGCGGCCGGTGGTCGGCATCACGGTCCCGACGGGCTACTCCTTCAACCTGGACGGGACCGCGATCTATCTGACGATGTCCTCGCTCTTCGTCGCGGAGGCGATGGGCACGCCCCTGGCACTGGGCGAGCAGGTCTCCCTGCTGCTGTTCATGATCATCGCCTCGAAGGGTGCGGCCGGGGTCACGGGCGCGGGTCTCGCCACCCTCGCCGGTGGACTCCAGTCGCACCGGCCTGAACTCGTCGACGGCGTCGGCCTGATCGTGGGCATCGACCGGTTCATGAGCGAGGCGAGGGCGCTGACGAACTTCGCGGGCAACGCGATCGCGACCGTGCTGATCGGCACCTGGACGAAGGAGTTCGACCGGGTCCGGGCCACCGAAGTCCTCGCCGGACGACTGCCGTTCGACGAGAGCACGCTCACCGACGACGGACACGACCAGGCCACGGCGGTACCCGCCCAGCCGAGCGCCACCAAGGACGGCGTACCCGTCTGACGGGCACGCCCCGCGGACCGGCCGGGCAGGGCTCGCCCCCACGGTGCCCAGCCCGGTCGGTCCCAACATCTCTGGCGATAGTCGTTTTCCAGCCAAGATCGGATGAACCGTCTAGCTGCAAAAGGTACTTCCATATCGGGGCACGCTTCTGACATCTTGCGTCCACCACTCGTTTCGTACGGCCCGGTAGGTGCCACCCGCACCGCAGGGCCGTTCTCGGAGGACGCATTGATACCCCACATATCCAGCCGACCTCGACGCACCCTCGTACTGGCGGCCGCCCTGGCCGCCCTGGCCTTCGGGGCACCGGCCGCGCTCGCCGGCACGGCGCCCGTATCCCCCGCCGGGATCCCCGGTACCTCCGCACCCGCCGCCAAGGCCCAGGCTCCGGCGCCGACTTCCCAGAGTGCGACCTGGGCTGCCGGCACCCGCGCCTACGTAGTGATCACCGCGGCCGGTGACAGCTCCGCGGTCCGCTCCGCCGTCACGGCGAACGGCGGCACGGTGTTCTCGTACTACGACCAGATCGGCGTGATCGTCGCCCACTCGACCTCCTCGGCCTTCGCCGCCACCATGCGCGGGGTCAGCGGGGTCCAGAAGGTCGGCGCGACGCGCACCTCGGACGTGCCGGCCGACGCCTACAACCCGGCGCTGCCGGCGAACCCGTCCCAGTCGACGACTCCCGCGGGCGAGACCGTGCGCGCCGACATGAGCCAGATCAAGGCCGACCAGGCCTGGGCCGTGAACCCCGGCTCGCCCTCCGTCAAGGTCGGCATCCTGGACACCGGCGTGGACGACCAGCACCAGGACCTGGCACCGAACTTCAACGCCGCCGACTCCGCCTCCTGCGCCTACGGCAAGGCGGACACCCGGGTCGGCGCCTGGCGCGACGTGGGCACCCACGGCACGCACGTCGCGGGCTCCGTCGCCGCCGCCAAGAACGGCAAGGGCGTCGTCGGCGTGGCCCCGGGCGTGAAGATCTCCTCGGTCCGCGTGGCCGAGCCGGGCACCTCGCTGTTCTTCGCCGAGAACACCATCTGCGCCTTCGTTTGGTCCGGCGACCACGGCTTCAAGGTCACCAACAACAGCTATTACACGGACCCGTGGCAGTTCAACTGCCCGGACAACGTCGACCAGGCCGCGATCATCGAGGGCGTCAAGCGCGCCCAGGAGTACGCGGAGAGCAAGGGCTCGCTCCAGGTCGCCGCGGCGGGCAACGAGAACTACGACCTCGCCAACAAGACCACGGACTCGGCGAGCCCCAACGACTCGACGCCGACCACCCGGACCATCACCAACGCCTGCCTCGACATCCCGACCGAGCTCCCGGGCGTGGTCACGGTCGCGGCCAACGGCACGGGAACCACCAAGGCCTCGTTCTCCAACTTCGGCCAGGGCGTCATCGACGTCGCGGCGCCGGGCAGCAACGTCTACTCCACCGTTCCGGGCGGCTCGTACAGCTCCATGAGCGGTACGTCGATGGCGTCCCCGCACGTCGCGGGCGTCGCGGCGCTCATCGCCAGCGCCAACCCGACCTTCACCCCGGCGCAGATCCGCACCGCGCTGGCCACCCAGGCCAACGACACCGCCTGCCCGTCGGACAACCGCTGCAAGGGGACCACGGCCAACAACGGGTTCTTCGGCGAGGGCCAGGTCGACGCACTGAAGGCGGTCGGCGGCTCGACCCCGCCGCCCACCGGCAAGTACTTCGAGAACCTCACCGATGTCACCATCCCCGACAACACGACCGTGAACAGCGCCATCACCGTCAGCGGGGTGACCGGCAACGCGCCGACCACCCTCAAGGTGGGTGTGGACATCAAGCACACCTACATCGGTGACCTCAAGGTCGACCTCGTGGCTCCGGACGGTTCGGTCTACGTCCTGAGCAACCGGACCGGCGGCAGCACGGACAACATCGTCCAGACCTTCACCGTCAACGCCTCCTCCGAGGTGGCCAACGGTGTCTGGACGCTGCGCGTGAACGACAACGCCAACCAGGACACCGGCAAGATCGACGCCTGGAACCTGACCTTCTGATCGTCGGCGCCCACGGGGGCCATCGGGGAGCGGAGCGGTACGACCGCGCCCCGGTGGCCCTTCGCGCTCACTTGGTCCGCAGTACGCAGTCCCCGCAGAGCCCGCCGCCCGGCACCTTGTAGTACAGGCAGCAACTGCGGCGCACGAAGGCCACCCCGAGGCCGGGTTCGTGGAGATAGGTGCCGGTCCCGCCGAGCGGGCCGCCGTCGGCGAGGAGTTCGGCGGCCAGCAGCGCCGCCGCTTCCCCCGGCACCCGGTCCGTGAGCACCCGGACGGCGCCGACCAGCCCGGAGGCGGCGTTGCCGCGCAGCACCTGCGGCGAGACTCCGAACCGTTCGCGCAGCGCCGTGTCGAGCACCGCGAGGTTGCCGAGCACGGTGTCCGCGAGGGCCCGCGCCGGGGTTTCCCCGGGGAGTTCGGCGGGCTCGGGCAGCCACAGCTCCAGCGAGCCCGCGCCGGGCAGCCGCCACCACAGGCGGCCGGGCCCGAGGTCCGGGACCCGCCCGGAGAGCACGGCGCAGCCGAGCCCGAGCGACCAGAGCCGCGAGACGATCCCGAACTGCGCGGTCGAGGCCGCCACCCGCCCGGGGCCGCTCCCGATCCGCCGGCCGACCTCGGCCACGTAGGCCCCGAGCTGCTTCCCGTACAGCTCGTCGAGCGGCCGGAAGCCGGGGGCGGGCGGCTCCTTCCCGTACGCCACGGTGAAGAAGGGGCCGACGGAGGCCAACTGCCGCAGTACGCCGTCCACGTCAGGCGCCGTAGCCGTCGTCGGGGCGGAAGCCGGCGGGATCCGGGCATGCGTGGCCGCGCAGGACGGCCGTCGAGGCCTTGTACAGCACCCAATCCGCCCCCTTCGCCGCCTGCGGCCCCTCCGGGCTCCCGCCGTCGTCCGCGACGGGCGGGGCGAAGAGGAAACCGGTCATGATCCCGGGCGAGGGCTCGGTGACCAGGGTCCGCTGGTCCGGCAGGTTCTCGTACGTCTGGGTCTGCCACACCAGACCGGCCCGCGTGAACGCGGCGGTGAGCCGCGGCTCGGTGACCCGGGTCCGCACGGTGTACGCCGCGTCCCGGCCGGTCCCCGGCACTTCCAGCTCCGCATGCCATGCGGGGACGTACATCCGCTCCAGCAGCCGGCACTCGCAGAAGACGATCTGAAGATCGCCGTAGCAGTACCAGTGCGGCCAGGGACTCGCCTCGTCCACACGGTCCGACCATTCGGGCTCGCCCTTCGCGGCCACCAGGTCGTAGAGGTGCGCGCCCACGTGGAAGTCACCGAGGCGGCCGGTGGCCGCGAAGCGGGTCAGTTCCGTCACGAAGTCCATCCCCAGATGATCTCAGGCACGCGGAACCCCACGGCCCTCGGGATCCGGAGGATCCGCGGGCCGTGGGGCCGGCGGCCGGCGGCCGGGGCTCAGGCTTGGGCTTGGGCTCAGGTTTGGGTGAAGGCCGCGACCTCGAAGTCGGACATGTCGAGGCCGCCCTGCTTGGTGTCGTCGTTGGCAAAGACGAAGGACTCGATCGGGACGTCGCGCTCGGCGCTGAGCTGGGCGACCAGCTCCTGCAGGACCACCGTCTCCAGGACCACCCGGACCGCGTCCGCGACCTCGGGCAGGCGGACGACCCACAGGCTGTCCGCCGGCTCCACCTCGGCCGTGGTCATCAGCAGCGTGAGGTGGCCGGCGCCCGCCAGCGAGCGGGCCAGCTCGATCTCGCGGCCGTCGCCGTAGACGAGGTGGAGGGTGTTGCCGGCCGACTCCATCTCGCCGTGCAGGTAGTTGCGGGTCGCCGAGTGCGCCGCGGTCATCCGCACCACCTCGCGCAGCAGGAGCGCACCCTCCTCGGCGGAGGCCCGGGAGGCCCCGGCCGCCACGCCGTCGGAGGCGATGCAGCGGGCTCCGCGCTCCCGCAGCCCCGCCACGGCCTCAGTGGCCTGCGAGTGGATCGCGGTGGTCTGCTCGGCGATCTCGCCCCACGGGTCGCCCGCGCGCCCCGCGACGGCCCCGGCGATCAGGTCGAGGGCCACGATGGTGCCGGTGTAGCCGATGGTCGAGGCGTACGAGTCGGGCTCGTTGCCGAGGTCCACGGTGAGGTCGGCGAGGTCGCCGAGCGGCGAGGGGACCACGTTGAGCAGCGCGGTCCTGGTGATGCCGGGGGCGGCGCACTCGAAGGCGGCGATGGTCTCGGAGCTGCGGCCGCCCTGGGAGACGGCGATCAGGCAGTCGGTGTCGAAGCCGGTGGTGCCGGTCTCGATCTCGCTGGACAGCACGCGCTGGGTGACGATCCCGGCCTCGCGGAGCTGCTGTACGGGGACGGCGAGGGCTGCGTACGAGGCTCCGATGCCGGTGAACAGGGGGCGCTCGGCGGCGCGCAGCCCGGCGAGCTCCGGGGAGGCGAGCTGGGTACGGACGCGGTCGGCGATCCGGGCGAGGGCCGCGCCCTGGCCGGCCTGGCCTTCGAGGAACGTGATGCGGGATCCGGACATGGTGGGGGGTCCTTAGCGGGTCTGGGGATGCCTGGGCGGGCGGTACGGGGAGGAGCGGGACGGGAAGGAGCGGGACGGGCTAGGCGCTGACGCCTGCCTTGGTGTCCGGCTGCGACTCCTCGTCGCGTTCGCGGCCCGGGGTGGGGAGGTCGAACTTCACGATCGCCCAGCGGAAGAGCACGTAGTAGACGGCGGCGAAGGCCAGGCCGATCGGGATGAGCATCCAGGGCTTGGTGGCGATGCCGTAGTTCACGACGTAGTCGATGGCGCCGGAGGAGAATCCGAAGCCGTCGCGGATGCCGAGGGCGTAGCAGACGGCCATCGAGACGCCGAAGAGGAGGGCGTGGACCGCGTAGAGCAGCGGGGCCACGAACATGAAGGCGAACTCGATGGGCTCGGTCACCCCGGTGACGAAGGAGGTCAGGGCGACGGAGATCATCATGCCCTTGACCATGACGCGGTTCTCGGGGCGGGCGGTGTGCGCGATGGCCATGGCGGCCGCCGGAAGCGCGAACATGTAGATCGGGAAGCCGCCGGTCATGAACTGGCCCGCGGTCGGGTCGCCGGCGAGGAAGCGGGCGATGTCCCCGTGCACCTCGGTGCCGGTGGCCGGGTTGACGAAGGTGCCCGCCTCGAACCAGGGGAAGACCGAGAAGAAGTGGTGCATCCCGATCGGGATGAGGGCCCGGACGACGAGGCCGAAGAGACCTGCTCCCCAGGCGCCGGTGCCGACCAGCCACTCGCCGAAGTGGAAGAACCAGCCTCCGACGGTGGGCCAGACCACTCCGAATACCACTCCGATGCCGACGCCCGCGAAGGCGCTGAGGATGGGCACCAGCCGGCGGCCGCCGAAGAAGCCGAGCCACTCGGGCAGCTTGGTCCGGCTGAAGCGCTGGTAGAGGAGGGCCGCGACCAGGCCCATCACGATGCCGCCGAAGACCTTGGCGTCGAGCGGCTCGCCGTCCACGCCCTTGGGGAAGGCGGGGCTGGCGAGCACGGCCTTGAAGACCAGGTAGCCGACCACGGCCGCCAGTGCGGTGGAACCATCCGACTTCTTGGCGAAGCCGATGGCCACGCCGACCGCGAAGAGCAGCGGCATGTTGGCGAAGACGGTGTCACCGGCCGCCGCCAGGACCATCGCGAGCTTCTGGATGATCAGCGGGAAGCTTTCGCGGCCCAGCAGGTCGGCGCCGCCGAGGCGGGTCAGCAGGGCCGCGGCCGGCAGCGTGGCCACGGGCAGCATCAGGCTGCGGCCGATGCGCTGCATGACCGGCATGATCCGGCCCGGCTTCTTTTCGGCAGCCGGCGCGCCGGCCCGAACTGTGGCCGTACTCATCTCGGGACTCCTCGTCGAGCGGGGTGGTGGGGACGACTCGAAGGTAGTCAGTGGTTTTGGATTGGTCAACGGTGGTCTCTTGTGGTCTTACGGAAAACATCAAGATGAGGGCTTAGGTCCCGACTCCCCCGGGACGGAAGCCGGAGGAAGTGGTAGCAAGTGGTATGGTTTGGCTCATGACCGACGATGCCGCCCGCGCCGCCGCCTCCTCGATCGCAGCGACCGCCCTCGCGGCGAACGCCCGCGCCGCGGACCCCCTGTGGGCCCAGGCCGCGGACCGCATCCGCGAGGAGATCGCCCGCCGCGGCCTGTCCGAGGGCAGCAAGCTGCCGCCCGAGCGCGAGCTGTGCACCCGGCTGGACGTCTCCCGCGTCACCCTGCGCCGCGCGCTCGCCCGCCTCGTCGAACAGGGCCTGGTCACCGCGTCCCACGGGCGCGGCTGGTTCGTGGCGGCGCCGGTGGCGCCCGCGCCCGCCCGCGAGTGGCCCAAGGACCTGGAGTCCTTCACCGCCACCGCGCGCCGCAAGCACATGCGTGCCAGCTCGGTGGTGCTGCGCCACGACACGGTCACCGCGTCCCTGGACGACGCCGACCGTCTCGACGTGCCCGCCGGCACCCCGCTCCTGCGCCTGGAGCGGATCCGGCTGCTCAACGACGTCCGGATCGCCGTCGACCGGACCCTGCTCGTCGCCGAACTCGCGCCCGACCTCGCCCGTACCGACTTCCGCGAGACCTCCCTCTTCGAGGAACTGCGCCGCTGGGGCGTCGAACCCGACCGCGCCGAGGCGACCATCGAGGCGCGCAACGCCGACGGTGAGCTCGCCGGGCACCTGGGCATCGCCGAGGGCGCGCCCGTGCTCGTACTCGACCAGACGGTGTACACCAAGGACCAGCGGCCGCTGCTGCTGTCCACGGTGGAGTACAGCGGGGACCGCTACCGGCTGCGCACCACCCTGCAGACAGACTGACACCGGCCGTCAGCCGCGCGGTAGCCCCGTTCGGCACGCTCCGGGCCAGCCGAAAGCCCCGGCCCGGGCGGTCCTCCGCCCGTCCGGGGCCCGGTGGTGCCCGGTGGTGCCCGGTGGTGCCCGGTGGTGCCCGGTGGGGCCCGGCGGGGCCCGGCGGGGCCGGTGCGCGCCGGTCAGATTCCCTCGAGGAACTCCAGCAGCGCCCGGTTGAAGGCCTCCGGCTGTTCCACGCCCGGCAGGTGCCCGGCCCGCTCCACCACGGCGAGCACCGAGTGCGGGACCAGTGCGTGCAGGGACTCGGCCTCGGCGACCGGGGTGTAGACGTCGTCCCGGCCGACCACGATCAGGCAGGGCACCTCGGCGGGCAGCGCCGCGAGCACCGGGGCGTAGTCGGGCCGTTCGGCCCGCCCGCGCAGGGCGGCGGCCGCGCCCTCGGGGTCGGTGGCGTACATCATCCCGGTGACCTCGGCCGCCGCGTCCGGCATCCCGGTCACGTTGTAGGGCGCGAGCATCTTGTCGATGACCTCGTCGGCATAGGGCTTCATTCCCTCCGCGAGGAGCCGCTCGGCGAGGTTCCGGCGGAAGGCTTTGCCGTCTTCCGTTTCCGGCTGGGAGGAGGTGTCGGAGAGAACGAGGGCCCGCACCCGGCCCGGGTGGCGCAACCGCATCTCCATGGCGATCTGGCCGCCCATGGACACACCGCCGACGACCGCCTGTTCGACGCCCAGACGGTCGAGCAGAGCAGCCAGATCATCGGCGAAGTCCGCGAGCAGCGTTTTGCCCGGCAGCACCGGGCTTTGCCCGTATCCCCGCAGGTCAGGGGTGATCACACGGTAACCGGCCGTGGTCAGTGCCGCCGCCTGGGGAGCCCACATCGAGTGGCGATGCGGATGTCCGTGGATCAGGATTACGGGGGCTCCGTCGCGGGGACCCAAGTCCGCGAAAAAGAGTGTCACGCCATTGCCAATTTGGGGGTTCATGAAAGGAGTCTAAGGAGCTACATTGAGCCACTCGCGTTCACCTGACAGCCCGTTGCCTTTCACTCGTGTTTTGCACGGGGGGCGACGTCAGGGACGCAGACTGTGCAACCACCCCACCGCCTAGAAGGACCGAAGGCTCCGTGCCCGTACCCGTACTCCTCGCCGGCCGCTCCGTGCGGCTTGAGCCCCTCGCCCCCCACCACACCGAGGCCTTGGCCCTGGCCGGGGCCGAGGATCGTACGACTTACGCCTTCACCCCCGTGCCCCACGGGCTGCAGGCGTCACACGAGTACATCGACCGTGCCCTCGCCGATCAGGCAGCGGGTCGATCGCTCCCGTTCGCGGTGGTCAGAGCCACCGACGATCGGGTGGTCGGTTCGACCCGGTTCCTGGAACTCGACTACTGGCAGGGGCCTCTGGTGTGGCCCGCCGTGCCGGGGGTCCCGTTCGGCGATCCGGCGACGGCGATCCCCGATGCCGCCGAGATCGGCAATACCTGGCTGTCTCCGGCGGCCCAGGGCACCGGCATCAACACCGAGGCGAAGCTGCTCATGCTCCGCCACGCCTTCGAGACCTGGGGGGTCCGGCGGATCTCGCTGCGCGCCGACGCCCGCAACGGACGCTCGCGCGCCGCGATGGAACGGCTCGGCTTCACCAGCGAGGGGGTCCGCCGGGCCCATTCGCGGGGCCTGGACGGCGCCGTGCGCAGTACGGCCTTCTACTCGATCCTCGACGAGGAGTGGCCGACCGTGCGGTCGGTCATCGAGCTGCGGCTGTCGGCCGCTGCCCAGCGCAAGCGGCGCCGCAAGACGCTCATCCCGGCGTAACGGTCCTTCTCGGAAGATCCGCACGCCCCGCCCCCGCCCCTGCCCCCGCCCCTGCCCCCGCCGCCGCCCGGTCCTCCGTCCCCGTCCTCCCGGTGTCAGCCGAGGAAGGCGGGGGCGAGGGCCGCGGTCATCAGCCGGGCGGGGGCCCCGCCGCCGTCGGCGGGCAGGGAGTACAGGTCGGCGCCGAAGTCTCCGGGCAGCGAGTAGACGACGGTCCTGTCGTCGGTCCACACCACCTGGTCGTCGACGCTGCGCTCCTCGGCGAGCGGGGCCTCGGCCATCGTCGCGAGGTCCAGGACGTAGAGGCGCCACGGCGCGTCCGGCGACAGGCCCGGCACCCGCTTCTTGAACACCAGCCGGGTCCCGTCGGGTGACAGGGACGGGCATTCCAGGTTCTCGCGCAGCGTGGTCACCGTGCGCGCCGCGAGGTCGCCGCGGACCAGGTGGGTCCGGCCGCCGGTGGCCAGCGTCGCGTAGAAGGTCCGCTCGTCGGCGGCGAAGGTGACCCCCCAGAAGTTGACGTCCGCGTTGCGGTACGTCGTGCCGTCCTTGTGGATGGTGAAGTCCTCCAGCGAGGCGTCGTACGTCCCGCTGCGCAGGTCCAGCAGGGAGGTCCGGGTCGAGAAGTTCGTACCGGCGTACGAGTCCCCGCCCACGAAGACCGTCCAGGCGACGAGGTGGCCGGCGGGCGAGACCCGGGCCCGGGTCGGGATGCCGGCCAGCGGGCGGGAGGCGACCTCCTTCAGCCGGGCGTCGAGGACCACCGCCTTGTAGCTGTCCTGCACCCCGCCCTTGTCGGCCTGGAGGCAGACCCCGGTGCCGGCGGACGCGTGGAAGCGCAGGCAGCTGATCCCGGAGGCGGTACGCGGACCTTCGGGCTCACCGGCCGCAGCGGTGGCGAGCTCGTCGCGGTGCGGCCCCCAGGCCATGTTCCGGAACACGATCCGCCGGCCGCCGACGCCCGGGGCGAGGGACACCGGGCCGGGGGTGATCTGCGGCCCGCCCGCCTGGACCCGGTTCTTCTCCTCGGCGTGCGAGGAGGCCCGCACGACGGCGAGCGCACCGATGGCGGCGAGCAGGACGACTCCGCAGACGAGGATCAGGATCCGGCGCTGGAGGGGCATACCGAACACGGACGTTACCTCCGGACAGAGGGCTGGGGCGGCGCGGAGGTACCGTACCGATCGGCATGTGCAGAGGCCAGGGACAGCCGGCGAACAGACCGGAACTCGGCGGCACCCATTTCGCGCCGGGCAACGCGCTCCCCTCCGGAACCCCAAGAGACGTAAAAGTCGGGAACCCCTGGGCACGTACGCTCATCTTTCGATCGAAAGCAGTCCCACTCCGCCCCCACGGGGCAGCACCAGCCGGAGAGCAACCGCACATGTCGCACGCACCCGACGGACAGCAGCAGCCGTACCGCTCGGAAGGGCCCTACCCGCAGCAGCCCTACGGCGAGCCGTACGGGCAGCCGTACGGACAGCCGTACGGACAGCCGTACGGGCAGCCGTACGGGCAGCCCCCCGCGGAGCCGCGCCGGCCGTCCCGGGTCCGGCGGTGGGTGATCGCGGGTGCCTCCGTCCTCGCGCTCGCGGCCGTCGCCTCGCTCGTGATGAGCCACTACGAGATACCGCCCTTCACCGACAAGGGCGACGCCGTCTCCTTCGGGCAGCTGCCGCCGTCCGGCTCCGCCGGGGGCGACACCGGCGGAGCGTCGGCCGCGACGCCGCCGCCGAACTCGAAGATGTCGATGCCCACCGGCCCGGCGGCCGCCTTCAAGAACTCGATGACCCTGCCCGACGGCACGCACGTCGCCGTCACCACGCTGGACGGCAAGAAGTCCGGGTTCAAGGGCAAGGTCTGGGTGTGGGCGCCCAAGGAGTACAACGACCCGAAGTTCGCCAAGAGCGGCTTCCCGGTCATGATCGCGCTGCCCGGCGGCGCCGGTTACCCGAACAACTACTGGATGGGCACCGACCTGGGCCTCCAGACCAGCATCAGCAAGTGGTACTCCCAGGGGAAGAGCAAGCCCTTCATCCTGGCCATGCCGGTGCTGAACCCGGGCCCGGACGACAAGGGCATCTACTGGGACGGCTCCGACATCCCGGGCCAGCCCAAGATGGGCACCTGGCTCACCGACGACGTGCCGGACCTGATGCGGCAGAACTTCCGCACGGTCAAGTCCCGTGACGGCTGGGCCTACATGGGCTCCTCCACCGGCGGGTTCGCCAGCCTGAAGGCCGTGCTGAAGCACCCGGAGAAGTTCAAGGCCGCGATCTGCTCCGGCCCCGACATCGTTCCCGACTCCTCCCTGTGGAAGGGCCACGACAAGGAGAAGGCGGAGAACAACCCCGAGCTGCTCGCCAAGGCGCTGATCGGCAAGAAGGGCAGCCCGGACGTCTACCTGGCCTTCCAGGTCGGCACCAACGAGAGCAACAAGAACACCCTGCCGAACGTGCAGAAGTTCATCGCCGACTACGGCAAGGGGCCGATCCACACCAACCTGAGGATCATCCAGGGCGGCCAGCACAACGCCAAGACCTACGTGCCCAACATGGGCGAGGGGCCGATCCAGTTCATCAGCAAGGTCATGGAAGGACCCGTCGAGTAGTCGCCCCGCCCACGCGCACCGGCTCCTCGCGCCCCTGCTCCTCGCTCCCGGGCTCCGCACCCACCGGCTCCCCGTGCACCGGCCCGCCGAACACCTTCGGCGGGCCGTCGCCGTTCCAGGGCGCCCAGCCCGGGTCCCCCTCGACGGCGAAGCGCACCCAGGCCGCGTGCATCTGCGCGGCCAGTTCCCGAGGGGCGTCCGGTCCGGCCAGCCAGGACGCCTCGGGCACGTCCAGGGTGTCGAAGACGAAGCCCAGCTCCAGGGCGTGGCAGGACCCGAGGCCCGCGACCCCGGACGGCCACGCGAACTCGTACACGAAGCTCGGCGCGCTCCGCCCGGCGGCGCCCGCCAGCACGCGCAGCGGATCGCGCAGCAGCCGGTCGGTGAGCAGGTGGCCGAGGAGGTCGGCCGGTCCCGCGCCCGGCCGCTCGGCGCGCAACGCCCGTACGGCGGCCCGGTCCTTGCCGGAGCGGATCCGGCCCAGGGCCACGGACAGCGGCCCCAGCCGGTCCAGCAGCCGCATCGTGCCGGTCGGGGCCAGCCAGAGCCGGTACTCCTCGGCGGTCCAGCCCAGCAGCAGCGGTACGTCGCCCCGCGCGGCCGCCGCTTCGAGCGGATCGAGCGGCAGTGTCTGCGGGTCGGCGACCAGGCCGAAGGCGGGCCCGCCGAGCAGCGGTGAGGAACGGCGCAGTACGGCCGCCTGGGCGGCGAGCAGGTCGGGCAGGGCCGTCCGGGTGAAGGCCTCGGCGGTGGCGGGCACCTTGAGCAGTGCGGCCATCCGCCGGACCATGGTGCGCACCCGGTCCCGCGGCAGCGCTTCGGGGGCGCCGCTCTGCAGGACGGCCTGGTGGAAGAGGCCGGCGGCCCGGGGTGCGGCGAGCAGGGCGCCGATGCTGATGGCCCCGGCGGACTCCCCGAAGACGGTGACACGGGCGGGGTCGCCGCCGAAGGCCGCGATGTTCTCCCGTACCCAGGCCAGGGCGGCGATCTGGTCGAGCAGCCCGCGGTTGGCGGGGGCGTCGGGGAAGAGGCCGTAGCCGAGGACGCCCAGGCGGTAGTTGACGGAGACGAGCACCACCCCGTCGCGGGCGAAGGCGGAGCCGTCGTAGACGGGCACGGCCGAGGAGCCCCGGGTGAGGGCGCCGCCGTGGATCCACACCATGACCGGCAGCCGGGCCGCGGGCATCTCCTTCCCGACGGGGGCCGGGGTCCACACGTTGAGGTTCAGGCAGTCGTCCCCGGGAACGTCGGGGTCCGGCAGCAGCGCGGCGAACGCCTCGGGGTAGGGCACCTTGGGCGCGGTGGGCCCGTACGCTCCCGCGTCGCGCACGCCGTCCCAGGCCTCGGGGGGCTCGGGCGCGGCGAACCGGAGGGGCCCGACGGGCGGGGCGGCGTAGGGGATCCCCCGGAAGACGGCGATGCCGCCCGGCCCGGTCCTGCCCTCGACCTCGCCGTAGGCGGTCCGGACCCGAGGGCGGGGACGGGGACGGGGACGGTCCGGGGTCTCGTTCGCCGCTGCGGCCATCGCGTCCTCCTGGTGTCGGGGCTCCTCGGGGTCGGGGCTCCCCGCCGGTCGCACGGTCGCACAGGCATGCGCGGGGTGACAAGGCGTGACCCCGCCGGGGGCGCGCCGGGTTGGGCGGGGCATGCGATCCCTGTCTCTCCCCCACACCATGCGCAGCCTCGTCCGGGCCGGATCGGTCCCCGTCCTGCTGCTGGCGGCCACGGCCGCGGCCGGAGCGGCGGCCGGCGGCAGCGCGTACGCGGCCGACGGCCCGACCGCCGCCCTCGGGACCCCGACGGCCACCGGGCCCGCCTTCCAGTACCTGGGCACGGACGACCGCCCGCACGGCATCGACTCCGCCAAGGGCTGTGTGGAGGCCCTGGGCGGCGGCGGGCGGGCGGTGACGAACAAGACCGGGAGCTCGGTGGCCCTGTACCGGGAGCCGGGCTGTGTGGGCACCCCGGTGGCGGAACTGGCACCGGGCGCGGTGATGCCGGTGCGCCCCTACTTCTCCTCCGTCCGCTTCTCGGCCACCTCGTAGTCCGGAATCGGCCGGTGGTCCTGGACCACCGGGCCGTCCGAGATCACCAGCGGCTCAGCGACCGTGACCCTTGGGCGCTCCCCGCGTTGTATGCCATGTCAAACGCCGCAGTTTCTGTTTCCTGTGGCACCCCCGTTCCTCTCTAGGAGATCTTGATGTCGCGTATCGCGAAGGCATTCGTCATCACCGCTGCCGCCGGTAGCGCCCTGGCCGCCGGTGCGGGTCTGGCGGCTGCCGATGCCGGAGCGCACGGTGCGGCGGTCGGCTCCCCCGGTGTCCTGTCGGGCAACCTGCTCCAGGTTCCGGTGCACGTCCCGGTCAACGTCTGCGGCAACACCGTCAACGTGATCGCCCTGCTGAACCCGGCGTTCGGCAACACCTGTGTCAACGCGTCGGGCGGCGGCGGCGGCCACCACACCGAGGGCAACTACGGCGGCTGAATCGCCTGGTGACCCGAAGGGCCCCCGCCGACGGCGGGGGCCCTTCCTCGTGTCGCGTTCCTCGTGTCACTTCCGCTGCCGCCGGCTCCGCCGGGGCTCGCCCGTAGCGGCGCCGGGGCTCACTCGTAGCGGTAGATCCCCTGGTGGCCGAGCATCTCGCGCGGGGTGACGTCCCACGGCGGCATCGGCTCGTCGAGGGAGATCACCCGGCCGCGCTGGAGGTCACCGAGTGCGAGCGGGGCGGCGGGCAGGTAGCCGGAGTCCGGGTGCCGCTGCTGCCAGCGGTCCCAGAGCAGGTCCACGAAGGCGTGGTGCAGCCAGAAGGCCGGGTCGTTGGGGGCCGTGCCGCCGGTCATGTGGCCGCCGATCCACTGGTGCACCTTGTTGTGGTTGCGCCACTTCTCGCTCTTCGGGGCGGCCCAGCCCTCCAGTTTGTTGCGGAAGCCGCCGCGCCCGGCCGTCGAGTCCCAGGGCGAGCTGTCGTACAGCGGATCGTCGATCGCCCACTGGAGTTCGGCCCGGGTCGGCAGGCTGATCGGGTTCAGCGGCCGGCCCAGGTTGCGGGTGAGGAAGGCGGCCTCCGTGATGCCGACCGTGACCGTCCAGTTGCCCTTGCCGTAGGCGAACGGGCCGGTCATCACCTGGCGGTCGCTCTCCCGGCCGGTCCCGCCGAGGAAGTCCTCCGCCCACAGGGAGGAGGCCGGGCTGTTGTCGGTGGTCCAGTCCCAGTAGGGGACGGTGACGCCCGCGTCGACGCTCTGGAGCCGGCGTTCGAACTCCAGCAGGTAGCGCCGGTGCCAGGGGAAGAAGGACGGCGACATGTGCCCGACGCGCAGTTTGCTGTCGCGGTCGGGGACGAAGTACTTGTCGTGGGTGCGCACGAACGCGTCGTAGGTGCCGTTGCGCTTGAGCTCGATCACGGCCGCCGTGAAGCGCTTCTTCTGCGCGCTGGTCAGGTTCTTCTGGTTCTGCCGGGTGTACACGCCCTGTTACTCCTGTCCCCCGTGGTGTGCGGCGGCGAACGCCAGCTGGGTGGTGCCCAGTTCGTCGACGGCCGCGCGGGCGAGTTCCAGCGGGGTCGCGTAGGACTGGAAGTGGTTGATCCCGCTGAGGTACGTGCCGTCGGAGCGCCGCATGACGTGCAGGGCACGGCCGTCGATGCGGACACTGGTCCCCGCCGGATCGACGGCGATGTGCCGGCCGCGGTACGTCTCCTCGTCCGCCGGGGTCAGCGGGGCCGGTGTGAGGGTCTGCCGGGGACGGCGGGCGCGCAGTACGGGGGCCAGCGCCGCGGCCGTGCCGGCGAACACGGCCGCGGTGAAGGCCGTACGGAGGACCGCGCGGCGGGTGAGTGGTGCGGCGGGTGCTGCGTACATACGGTCTCCCTCGCTCGGTGGCCGGTGGCTACGGGTCTAACGCGGCGCGGCGGGCGAGGTCACCGGGGAGGCCCCCGCCGCTTCATGTGGTTGTAGGAGGAGCCGCTCGCCACCGGCGGCGCGGATCACCCGGTGAGCCCAACCGAACGCGCGGAGCCGGCGGCCCTGTGTGTCCCATGGGACACAAGCACGTCTTCGCGTGCGTCGTCCCCGGGAGTGCCATGAGCGTGCCGTCCGATCTCCCCGACGAAGTGCCCGCACCGGGTCGGACGGGTGCACCACGTGCCGGGCGGATCGCCCTGAGCTCGGTCTCGGCGGTGCTGATCACGCTCACGTGCGTCCTCGTGCCGGTCTCCCTGCTCACCGTATGGGTGCACGGCATCGTGCTGGACACCGGCCGCTACGTGTCCACGGTCTCCCCGCTCGCCTCGGATCCGGCGATCGAGGCGGCGGCCGTCCACCGCATCACCGAAGCCGCCGACGTCAAGGTCGACGGCGCTCAGGTCACATCGGACCTGGCGAAGTGGCTGGAGGCCCAGGGGCTGCCGCCCCGCGTGGGGACGGCGGTCAAGGCGCTGGGGCCGCAGCTGGACTCGGCCGCGGACGCGGCCGTCTCCAAGGTGGCGACCCGGTTCGTCGAGAGCGACCGGTTCGAGACCGTGTGGACCACCGCCAACCGCGCCGCCCACGCCGCGGTGGTGCACGCGCTGACCGGTGAGGGCCGCGGTGCGGTGGGAGTGGAGGGGGGCACCGTCACCCTCGATGTCGGCGCCGCCGTGGAGACCGTCAAACAGGACCTCGTGGAGGCCGGCCTGTCCCCGGCCGAGAAGATCCCCGACGTCGACAAGCAGATGGTGCTCCTGCAGTCCGAGAAGCTGGAGAAGATCCGGGGTGCGGTCCGCCTGCTCGACGTCGTCGGCAACTGGCTGCCCGTGCTCACGGTGGTCCTCGGTGCCGCCGGAGTGCTCCTCGCCCGGCGCCGTCGACGTGCACTGGTGACCACGGCCCTCGGCGCGGCCGCCGCTTGTCTCGTCTTCGCCATCGGGCTGGCCGTCGTTCGCCACTACTACCTCGGCCACCTGCCGGCGCAGGTCCAGTCACCGGCGGCGGCAGCGGCCGTCTTCGACACTCTGGTGCAGTTCCTGAGGGTCGGCATCCGGACCGCGCTGGTCCTCGGCGTCGTCGTGGCCCTCGGCGCCTACCTCTCCGGCGCCGGCCGCCTGCCGCGCGGCCTGCGCGGCGGTGCCGAGCGCGCGGCCGACTCCGCCGCCGGGTGGGGCGCCGCCCACGGAGTGCGCACCGGGCGCGTCGGCACCTGGGTGCAGGCGCACCGGAGCCGGCTCACCATCGGCCTACTGCTCGTCTGCGCGCTCGTGTTCGCGCTGTGGAACCACCCGACGGTGCTCACCGTCCTGCTGCTGGCCCTCGTCCTGCTGGCCGTGCTCGCCGTCCTCTCCCTGCTCGCGGCCAGTGGCCGCTGCGCCGACCGTGCCGGACAGCGGTAGCCGCGCAACGTCACGGCGTTGCAGGGTCCACGGGCGTGCGGAGCAAGGCCGCCGGGCGCGGTTCGTGGGCCACCACGTAGCCGACGGCGATGGCGAGGGTGATCACGATGAAGAACGCGATGAGCCAGGACAGCAGGACGAAGACCGAGCCGAGGCTGCCGAACTGCTGCATGCTGCGATCGACGGCATGGGGCATGTAGACCCGCGACGCCACGGTCAGGAGCTGCTGCCCGAACCCGGCCAGCACCGCACCGGGCAGCAGCGGCAGCCACGGGATGCGGGAGCCGAGCAGCAGGTGCTGCGTCCACCACCACAGGAGTGTTCCGCTGGCCGCGGCGAGGGTGAAACCGGTGATCCGGCCGGTGCCGAACGCCGTCTGCACCAGCCCCTGGAACAGCAGGGCGACGAGCCAGACGACGAGCCAGGCCAGCCACCGCCAGGCGGCGACCCGGGCCTTGGCCTTGGGCAGGTGCCAGGAGCGTTCGCACGTCTTCTGAAGGGCCCGGCTGCACGCGGTCGCCGACAGCAGCGTCACCACGATTCCCACCCCGCCGGTGCTCGCGACGGCCGTGGCATCGGCGGCGGAGTAGACCGACTGCACCTGGTCAAGTGCGGCGTCCGTGAGCCCCAGTGTCGTACGGATGGACGTGACCAGCTGTTGCTGGAGCCAGTCGGGTGCGAGTGCCGCGATGACGAAGACGGCCGGCACCGCGCCGAGGAAGGCCTGGGCTGCCAGCCTGGTCGCACAGTCCAGGACCCTGACCGCCCCGAGCTGCTCCAGGAGGCGGCCCAGCAGCGGGGTGTGCTTGCGCATCCACCCCGGGACGACGCGCATGTGAGGGATCGTCTCCGGTCCGGACACGGTGAGACTCCTCGGGGCGCGGTTCCCGGCGGCTGTGAACCGCCCTTCCCGAGAACAATGACGGAAGAGCCCGTTTCCGGCATTTCGCCACTCCCGGCGGCGTCAGCCCGTGGTGCGCTGGAGCCGGGGCAGGTGCAGATCGCGGAAGACCGCGGTCATGCGCAGGGCGAAGACCAGGGAAGCCGACACGGTGATGTTCGCGGTGTCCGGAACTCCGGCCCAGTGCAGGCCGAGGTAGGAGAGCGCCCCGGCGAGCGCGGCCGTCGCGTACACCTCCTCGCGCAGGAGCAGCGGCGGGAACTCCCCGCAGAGCACGTCGCGGACGACCTCGCCGGTGACGCCCGTCAGGACGGCCAGGATGAGCACGGCGGCGGGGGTGACGTGCGCGTCGATCGCGGCGCGGGCGCCGATCACGGTGACGACGGCGAGGCCGACGGCGTCGACGACCATGAGCGCGCGCTGCGGGAGCTCCCGGCGGCGCAGGTAGAGCATGGTGGCGACGGCGACCGATCCGATGAGGACGAGCAGCAGCCAGTCGTGCGTCCAGTAGAGCGGGTGCCGGTCGAGGATGAGGTCGCGCAGGGTCCCGCCGGAAATGCTGGCCGCGAAGGCGAGGACGAGCCCGCCGAAGGGGTCCATGTTGGCGCGGTGTGCGGCGAGGACGCCGGATGCGGCGAAGGCGGCGATGCCGAGGAGGTAGAGGGCGTGCAGCATGGCGCCTCCTTCGGGGGGCGGAGCGGTACGAGGGGCCCCGTAGAGGTTGCCGGATCCGCCCCGGCGCCCGCATCGGCCGTTCGGCCAGGGCGGGACGGGCCAGGGCGGGACGGGACGGGACGGAGGTACGGATGCAGCCCCCTTGGCCCCGTCCCGGAGCCGGCGCGTCAGTCGGCGCCGCCGAGCCGGTCGCGCTGGATCCGGTGCGCGAGGGTACGGCGCACGCCGGCCGGGGTGTCCGTAGTGGCCCCCGAGGGGACGTCGAGGCCTCGGCTGATCGCGTCGTACGCCTCGCGGTAGGCGGCGGGCAGCTCGTCGCGGTGCAGCCTCAGGTCCTCCTCGACGAGGCGTCGCAGCTCGTCCACGTCCCGGGGCGTGAAGCGCTTCTTTCCCCGGGCGACGGCGTCGACGTGGCGGGCACAGCGCGCGGTCTGCGGGTACGCCTCGGCGATCTCCTCGGCCAGGCCCCACAGGCGGCCTTCGAGCCACGGCGCGTCGCTCTGGTCCAGGGAGAGTCCGATCGGCGGGAGCGGGTCCTCCTCCTTGTACTTCGCCACCTGCTTGGACACGGCGGGCTGGCTCATGGCGGTGAGCTGGGCGATCTTGTCCTGCGTCCAGCCGAAGCCCGCGAACACCTTGATCATCTCGGTGCGCAGCTTGCGCATCTCCTCGCCCGCGCGGATGACTTCGTTCATCTCCGCGAGCATCCGCGCTGCCTGCTCCTCCGTCAGTGACTCCGGGACCCGGCGCACGCCCTCTTCACCTGTCATAGCTCGGTTATACACCGGAAGCACGCCGCGGCGACAGACTTCCATAACCAGGTTGTACAACCGGGTTGTACAACTGGGTTATGGATGGCAGGCTGCACTCATGCCCACCTTTTGCGCACCCGACGGCACCCGGCTCGCCTACCGCACGACCGGAGACGGCGACCCGCTCCTCTGCATCCCCGGAGGCCCCGCGGACTCCCAGTACCTCGGCGACCTCGGCGGCCTGTCCCGCCACCGCCGGCTGATCTTCCTCGACCTGCCCGGCACCGGCGGGTCGGCGGTTCCCGAGGACACCGCCTCCTACCGCTGCGACCGGCTCGTCGAGGACGTGGAGGCGCTGCGCGAACACCTCGGGCTCGCCCGGACGGACCTGCTCGGCCACTCCGCCGGGGCGAACATCGCGATGGGGTACGCGGCCCGCCACCCGCAGAACATCGGCAAGCTCGCCCTGATCGGCCCCAGCACCCGGGCCGTCGGGATCGAGGTCACCGGCGACATGCGGCTCGAACTCGCACGGCTCCGCAAGGACGAGCCCTGGTTCCCGGCCGCGTTCGCCGCCCTGGAGGCCGTCTCCGCCGGCACGGGCAGCGACTGGGACGCCCTCACCCCCTTCTTCTGCGGGCGCTGGGACAGCGCGGCACGGGAGCACCACGCCGCCGGCCTCCCGGTCAACCGGGATGCCGTCGCCCACTTCGGCGCCGACGGCGCCTTCACCCCGCAGACCACGCGGGCGGCGCTCGGCGCCTTCGAGGCACCCGTCCTGCTGCTCACCGGGGAGTTCGACCTGAACAGCCCCCCTCGGTCGACGGCCGAGCTCGCGGGACTGTTCCCCGACGCCACGCTCTCGGTGCAGCCCGGAGCGGGCCATTACCCCTGGGTCGACGATGCCGGACGGTTCGCGGCGGCCGTCTCGGCGTTCCTGGGGTAGTGACCGCCCGCCCCCTACGGCGCCGGGAGCTCCGCGAAGTCCGCGACCAGGCCCCGGTGGTGGCCCGCCGTACCCAGGGCCAGGGAGTCGGCCTTGGCGCGCTTGAGGTACAGGTGCGCGGGGTGTTCCCAGGTCATGCCGATGCCGCCGTGGAGCTGCACGCACTCCTCGGCGGCCCGGACCGCCACGCCCGAGCAGTAGGCCTGGGCCACCGCCACCGTGAGCGGCGCGTCGGCGGCGCCGGTCGCGAGGGCGTCGGCCGCGGCGCGGGCCGCCGCGCGGGCGGAGGCCACGTCGAGCCACAGCCGGGCGAGGCGGTGCTTGATGGCCTGGAAGGAGCCGAGGGGGCGGTTGAACTGGTGCCGGGTGCGCAGGTACGCCACCGTCTCCGTGAGGCACCACTCGGCGGTGCCGAGCTGCTGCGAGGCGAGCAGCCCGGCCCCCGAGAGCAGTGCTCCGGCGATGGCCGCGCGGGCGGTGGCCGGGTCGGCGAGCCTGGTTCCGGTGGCTCCGTCGAGGGTGACGCCGGCCAGGGGGCGGGTCAGGTCCAGCGCCACGAGCGGGGTCCGCGAGACCCCCGCCGCGTCGGCCGGGACGGCGTACAGCCCGGTGTCGGCGAGGACCAGCAGCACGTCGGCGCAGACCGCGTCGGCGACCGATGTCACGCTCCCGCTCAGCGACCCCGCGCCGGAGTCCCGGACCGGCGCGGGCAGGGGTGCGCCGGGGGCCAGGGTCAGGGGCAGTGCGGGCACGCAGATGCGGCGGCCCGCCGCGAGCTCCCGTAGGAGGTTGGCAGACTCCGCGCTCTCGCAGCCGAGCAGGATCTCCGTCGAGAGGACCGCGCTCGTGAGGTACGGGACCGGCGCCGCGGCCCGCCCGAGCTCCTCCAGCACCACGGCCGCCTCCCGGTGGCCCGCCCCCTGCCCGCCCAGCTTCTCCGGTACGAGGAGCCCCGCCGTGCCGATGTCGGCGGCGAGCACCCGCCACAGGCCGGGGTCGTGGGGGCTGCCGCTCTCGATCCGGGCGAGGACGGCCGCGGGGGCGCAGCGGGCGGCGAGCAGGGACCGTACCGCCGTGCGGAGTTCCTCCTCCGTCTCGGAGTACAGCAGGTCCAGGGGGGCTGCGGCGGGAGAGCTCATCGGGCCAGGTCCTTCCACGCGAGGTCCTTGTCGTCGCGCGGCTCGGCGGGCAGGCCGAGGACGCGTTCGGCGACGATGTTGAGGAGGATTTCGCTGGTGCCGCCCTCGATGCTGTTGCCCTTGGCGCGGAGGTAGCGGTAGCCGGCGTCGCGGCCGGTGAAATCGACGATCTCGGGGCGGCGCAGGGTCCAGTCCTCGTACAGCAGGCCCTCCTCGCCGAGGAGTTCCACCTCCAGTCCGCTGATCTCCTGGTTGAGGCGGGCGAAGGTCAGCTTCATGCCCGAGCCCTCGGGGCCGGGCTGGCCCTGGGCGAGCTGCTGGCGCAGCCGCTCCCCCGTCAGCCGGGCGACCTCGGCCTCGACCCACAGCTCCAGCAGCCGCCCGTGCAGGTCGTGCGTCCGCAGCTCCGGCCGCTCTCGCCAGGCGGCCGCGACCGGGGCGATCATGCCGCCCTCGCGCGGGATCCGCATGCCGCCGATGGAGACGCGTTCGTTCATCAGGGTGGTGCGGGCCACGGCCCAGCCCTGGCCCACCTCGCCGAGGCGGTGGGCGTCGGGGATCCGGACGCCGGTGAGGAAGACCTCGTTGAACTCGGCCTCGCCGGTGATCTGGCGCAGCGGACGCACCTCGACGCCGGGGGCGGTCATGTCGCACAGGAAGTAGGTGATGCCCTGGTGCTTGGGCAGCGCCGGGTCGGTGCGGGCGATCAGGATGGCCCAGCGGGCGGTGTGGGCGCTGGAGGTCCACACCTTCTGGCCGTCCACCACCCACTCTCCGCCGTCGCCTGCGCCGTCGTCTGCGCCGTCGTCGGCGACGCGTACCGCACGGGTGCCGAGGGCGGCCAGGTCGGAACCGGCGCCGGGCTCGCTGAAGAGCTGGCACCACACTTCCTCGCCGGTCCACAGCGGGCGCAGGAAGCGCCGCTTCTGCTCCTCGGTGCCGTACGCGAGGATCGTGGGCGCGGCCATGCCGAGCCCGATGCCGATCCGGCGCGGGTCGTTGTCGGGGGCTCCGGCGGCCTCCAGCTCGGCGTCCACGACGGCCTGCAGGGAGCGGGGCGCGCCGAGTCCGCCGAGGCCCTCGGGGTAGTGCACCCAGGCGAGTCCGGCGTCGAAGCGGGCCCGCAGGAACGCTCCGGTCCCGGTGGTGGCGGGCGGGTGCGCGGCGAGCAGTCCCCGTACGCGGGCGAGGAGTTGGTCGGCGGTGACCGCGGCGGCCGTCATCGGGAGCACCCCGCGGGCGAGCCGGGCAGCGTGGCGTCCAGGGCCGGTACGACGACCAGCCGGCCGGTGGTGGTCCCGTCGGCGAGGCGCTGCACGGCGTCCGCGGCTCCGGCGAGCGGTACCCGCTCGCTGACCAGCGGTTTGATGGAGCCCTCGGCGGCGAGCCGGGTCAGCTCGGCGTGGCAGGCGGCGATCGCGGCCGGGTCCTTGGCCGCGTACAGGCCCCAGTGCAGGCCCAGGACGGCGTAGTTCTTGACGAGGGCGTGGTTCAGCGCGGGCGCGGGGATGGTGCCGCTCGCGAAGCCGACCACGACGATCCGGCCCTCGAAGGCCACGCACTTGGCCGAGGCGGTGTAGGCATCGCCGCCGACCGGGTCGTAGACGACGTCGGCCCCGCGGCCGCCGGTGAACTCCTTGACCCGGGCCACCAGTTCCTCGCTGGTACGGTCGATGACGAGATCGCAGCCGAGCTCCTCGGCGGCACGCACCTTGGCCTTGCCGCCGACGACCCCGATGACGGTGGCCCCGGCGGCCTTGCCCAGCTGGACGGCGGCGCTGCCGACCCCGCCCGCGGCGGCGTGCACGAGGAGGGTCTCGCCGGCCTGGATGCGGGCCCGGCGGTGCAGGCCGAACCAGCCCGTCTGGTAGCCGATGTGCAGGGCGGCCGCCTCGGCGTCGTCGAGGGTGTCCGGGGCGGGGAGCAGGGCGCGCGCGGGGGCAGTGACGTACTCGGCGAAACCGCCGTGCGGCAGGCTCGGGTTGGCGATGACGCGGCGGCCGTCGTCGGTCTCGCCGCAGATCTCGACGCCGGGGGTGAAGGGGAGCGGCGGGCGGATCTGGTACTGGCCGCGCACGAGCAGCGCGTCGGGGAAGTTGACGTTGGCGGCGAGCACCTTGAGCCTCACCTCGCCCTCGCCGGGCACCGGTTCGGGAACCTCTTCGAGGCGCATGGCCTCGCGGGGCTCGCCGGGGGTGTGTACTCGCCATGCCTGCATCCGGGGCCTCCAGCCGCCGACGGGAACCACGCCTCGCGGGCATACTAAGCGGTCGCTTGCAGCTCTGTGAACCGGTGGGAGCCCATGGGAACGGGTGGGTCCGCAACGACACGCGCCGATCCGATCACATCCCGCCTCCTTTCGGGCAACATATGACACGGTCACGTCACGAACAGCCGTGACTGACGGGTACGGGGACCCCGCCTTCGGGGCGGGGCGTTTCACACATCCTGGGGGAACACCACATGAGCAGAAGCATGTCCGCAGCCGGAGCCGCCGTCGTCCTGGCAGGCCTCATCACGGCCGCCGCTCCGGCCTCGGCCGCGCCGGCCGCGACCGCCGCCTCCGCCACCGCGTGCGTGCCGGACGTCGTCAGGCTGCCGGCCCTGCCCTCCGGCCCCTGGACCTCCGGGGTCGTGAACGGCCTCGGAGCGGACGGCCTCGCCGTCGGCGAGAGCCGCGGCCTCCCGGCGTACTGGACCGCGGACCGCGCCGTCCACGCCGTCCCGCTGCCGGCCGGTTTCCAGAACGGCAGGGTCACGGCCGTCAACGCCAAGGGCCTGATGGTCGGCACCCTGGAGCGCTCCTCGGACCGTGCCCGCGCCGCCTTCACCTACCGCGCGGGGGACGCGGCAGTGCGGTTGCTGACCGGCGCCGCCACCGGCACCGGCGTGTCGGACGTCAACGACGCGGGCCGGATCGTCGGCATGGACGCCGGCGTCCCCAAGGAGTGGGCGAACGGCACCCTGGTCCGCGAACTGCCGGTGCCCGATGACGCGCACCCCAGCACCCGGATCGTGGCGGTGGACGGCATCAACAAGCGCGGGGACGTGCTCGGAACCGCCCACACGGAGTACGTGGACCTGGAGAACGACCAGGTCGTCAGCAAGACCTTCCCGGTGGTCTGGCCCGCCGGCGGCGGCTACCCGCCCTACAGCCTGCCCGTCTGGAACGAGACGGACTGGACGACGGGCACCCAGGCGAGCGGAATCGACGACAAGGGCCGCGTCGTCGGCTACGAGGCGGAGAACTACCACGGGCTGCGGCGCCGGACCCCGGCCGTCTGGAAGAAGCCGTACGACGCGCCGCCCGCCAGCCCGGGACTGGTCACCGGCTACGAGAACCTGACCTTCGAGGACGTCAGCCCGACCACGAACGTGACGGTCGGCACCGCCGTCACCTTCGTCGAGGGCTATGCCCGCTACGTGCAGGCCGCCTACTGGCCGGGCACGGGCACCCCGCTGGTCCTCCCGAACCCGGCGGGCGTGGGCGCCGACGTCAACACCGAGGCCCGCACCGTCTCGAACGACGACCGGGTGGGCGGCTCCTTCCGCGATCTGCTCACCTTGACGGACAGCGCGACGATCTGGACCTGCGCGAGCAAGCAGGCGTACGCCCCCAAGAAGTAGCGGGAAGCAACTGCCTCCGGCACGGCCATGGTGATCTCGGCGCCCGCACGCTATCGATGGGCGCATGGAGACCCCCATGCGCGGCCTGCCCGCGCCGCCCCCGCTCGGTTCGGCCGCGCTGCCGCCCGGCACGTTCACCGGCCGGGCGGTGCTCGTGACCGGCGGCGGGACCGGGCTGGGCAAGGCCATCGCCGCCGAGTTCGCGCGGCTCGGCGCGGATCTGGTGATCGCCGGCCGCCGGATCGAGCAGCTGAAGTCGGCCCAGGAGGAACTGGCGGCCGTCCCCGGAGCGGGCCGGGTGACGGCCGCCGTCTGCGACATCCGTGACCCCGAGCGGGTCGCGGAGGTCTTCGACGCGGCCGCGGCGGCCTTCGGCGGGGTCCCGGACGTGCTCGTCAACAACGCGGCCGCCAACTTCCCCTGTCCGGCCGAGGACTTGTCCCCCAATGCCTGGCGGGCGGTGGTCGACATCACCCTGACCGGCACCTGGTTCGTGACCCGGGAGTTCGGCCGCCGCCACCTCGCCGCGGGCAGCGCCGGGTCCATCGTGAACATGGGCGCCTCGTACGCCTGGACCGGCGGGCCGGGCTACGCGCACAGCGCCGCCGCCAAGGCGGGGGTGAAGAACCTCGTCGAGACCCTCGCCGTCGAGTGGGGCCCGTACGGCATCCAGATCAACGGCCTGGTCCCCGGGCTGTTCCCGCATGCGGACATGACCGAGGACATCCGGGGCGGCCTGGAGCGGGCCGCCCCGGACGACAAGGACACCAGGCAGCCCGCCCTGCGGGTCGGCGCACCGCGTGAACTGGGCTGGGCCGCCACCTTCCTGGCCTCGCCCTATGCCCGCTTCATCACGGGCCACACCCTGGTGGTGGACGGGGCGAACTGGCAGCGGCGCTCGCTCGTCAACCCCGAAGTGATCCCGGTCCGCGAGCAGTTGGGTAGGGGACCCTTCATCCCGTGACGTGGTGGGGGTGGTGGGGGGAGGGAAGGGGGACGCGCCCTGTCCGGCCCGTTACGTCATTTCGGCACGATGCGCCATGGTGCGATCGTGTGGCACATTGGCCCCGTCCACAGCCCCAGCCGGCCCCAACCACCCCCGGAGGCGTTGCAGTGAGCACGGTGAGCACGGGCCGCCCGTCGTTGACGGCACGGCGCAGGGAGGCCACCTGGTACGAGATCGCGGAGGCCGCTGCCGACCTGTTCTCCGAGCGGGGGTTCGAGGCCACCACGGTCGACGACATCGCGCGGGCGGCCGGCATCTCGCTGCGCACCTTCTACCGGTACTGCCCGACGAAGGAGGACGCGCTGACCCCCGTCCTGACCGCCGGAGTCTCCACCCTGGTCGAGGAACTCGCCCTGCGCCCCGCGCCGGAGCCCCTCACCGAAGCGGTCCAGGCCGCCTTCACCACCGCCACGGCGGGCACGCGCTACGAGGGGCCGGGCCAGACGGCCCGCCTGATCCAGGTGATGGGCGGCGTCCCGGAGATCCGCATGCGCTGGCTCGCGGCCGCACGCGCGATGCAGGACCGCCTGGTGCCCGTCCTCGCGGTCCGCACGGGCCGCCCGGAATCCGCCCTGGAGACCCGTGTCCTGGCGGCCGTCCTCATCGACGCGGTCACCGTCGCCCTCGAACACTGGGCCGCCGAAGGCGGCCGCGAACCGCTCCCGGCGGTCTCGGCGCGCGCTCTGGCCCTCCTGCGCCTGGAGGAGTAGCAGGGACCGCGTGGCCGGCGGAGCGAGGGCGGGGCCCGGTTGTCGGTGGTCCGGGGCACCATGGGCCTCATGTGCCCGCGATGGCCGAGTTCGTGTACGGCCCGGAGGGCGAGTCCGCGTGGGAGGCGTTCTCCGTCCGGCCCGTGCTCAGCCTCCGGTGAAGTGCGGGGGCCGGCGCTGCGCCTTGGCGGTGTAGCCCTCGCGGGAGTCCTCCGAGGTGAGGGTGAGGGCCGCCGTCATCGCCACGCGGTCGAGGGCCGCGGGCAGGGCGGCGTCCGCGTAGGAGTCGATCGCGCGCTTGATGCCCTGGACGGCGAGCGGGGCGTTGGCCGCGATCTCCGCCGCGAGCGCGCGGGCGACCGGCTCCAATTCCTCGGGCGGCACGACCTGTTGGACGAGGTTCAGCCGCTCCGCCGTCCGGGCGTCGATGCGGCGGCCGGTCAGGGACAGGAGTTTGGCCCAGCCGGCGCCCGCCTCGCGGGCGATGCGCAGGTCACCTCCCGCGTCCACCGCGACGCCCAACTGGGCTTCGGGCAGGGCGAAGAGGGCGTCCTCGGCCGCCACCCGGATGTCGGCCATCAGGGCCAGCTCGAAGCCGAAGCCGAGGCAGTAGCCCTGCACCGCGGCCACGACGGGCTGCGGCAGCCGGGCCAGGACCGCGAAGCGTTCGTGCACCCAGCGGATGCCCTCGTAGTAGTTGCGGTTGCGTTCGGCCGCCGAGGCCCCGGTGATCGCACCGCCCGGGGCCGTCACGTCGATGCCCGCGCAGAACGCCCGCCCCTCGGCCCGCAGCAGGACCACCCGTACGGCGGGGTCGAAGCGGATCCGGTCCGCCAGCAGGCCGAGCTGGCGCGTGGACTCCCAGCTCCAGCCGTTGAGCTTCTCCGGTCGGCAGAGGGTGAGTTCGGCGATCCCGTCCGCGACGTGCAGACGGATCCGTTCCTCACCCTCCGCGATTTCCGTGCTCAGGGTGTCGATCACGCGGACACCCTAGGGCGCCCCGCTCAGCGCGGGAAGACCTCGAACGGCACTGCCGGACGGCCTCCGAACCGGGCCGCCGCCTGCTGGGCGTAGCCCGTCAGGAAGGAGCGTACGTACGCCTCCGGGTCGCCGTCCGTCAGCGCCGCGATGTACGCCTTGTGTTCCATCAGGGACTGCACCGAACGCTCCATCCCGGGACCGGCATCGGCCGCGTGCGTGGGTGTCGTGGTGCCGGACACCGCCACCCAGCGCACCCCGTTCCACGGCTCCAGGCCCTGCTCCGTGAGGAGTTCGGGGAAGATCCAGCGGTTGCCCGCGTCGCCGGCCGCGTCCAGGGTGGCCCGGCCGACCGCCTTGTGGTCGGGGGTGTTCCAGTAGCCGCCGCCCTCGGCCCCGCCCCACGTGTCGCGGTGGTTCATCGTGATCACCAGCTCGGGGCGGTGGCGCCGGATGGCGGCCGCGATGTCCCGGCGCAGGTCCAGGCCGTACTCGAGGACCCCGTCGCGGTGGTCGAGGAACTCCACCGTGGGGACCCCGACGACGGCCGCGCTCGCGCGCTGCTCCGCCTCGCGCAGCGGGGCGCATGCGGCGGGGTCGATGGTGTCGATGCCGGCCTCGCCGCGCGTGGCGAGCAGGTAGACGACCTCGCGGCCGCCGTCCGTCCAGTCCGCGATCGCCGCGGCGCAGCCGTACTCCAGGTCATCCGGGTGCGCCACGACGGCCAGCGCACGCTGCCAGTCGGTGGGCATGGGCTCCAAGGGCGGGGGCCCGTCCAGTCGTTGGTTCATACGTCGCACAATAGGCGCATGGACACTCAGGGGCAGGTGGTGGCCCTGCTCGACGCCACCGGGTCGTTCTTCGAGCCCTCGGCCACGGCGTTCCCGGGGGCCGGCGCCGCCGCCTGGGAAGGGGCCTCGCTGCTGGATCCGGGCGCGGCCGGGCCCGAGGGCTCCTGGCGGCTGGGCTTCCGGTGCTTCGCCGTGTCGCGGCCGGGCGGCCGCTGGGTGCTGATCGACGCGGGGGTCGGCCCGGCACAGGGCCCGGCGGCAGGCTGGGCGCCGGTCCCGGGCCGGCTGCCGGCCGCGCTCGCGGAGGCGGGGATCGCCCCGGCCGACGTGGAGTCGGTGGTCCTGACCCATCTGCACGAGGACCACACCGGCTGGACTCAGGACGAGGCCGGCCGGCCGTTCTTCCCCGACGCGCGGTACCTCGTACAGAGCGCGGAAGTGGCGGCCCTGGACCGGGCGGATCCCGTGTCGGACTGGACGGTTGCCCCGCTGCGGGCCACCGGACAGCTCCACGAGGTGACCGGGGAGCACCGGCTCGCTCCCGGCATCACCCTGCTGCCGACCCCCGGGCACACGCCCGGCCATCAGTCGGTGCTGGTGGAGGGGACGGCCGGGCCCGGCGGCGGGGGCCGGGGCCGGGACGTGGTGGTCACCGGGGACGTACTGGTCCACGCCGTGCAGCTGGCCGATCCGGCGGTCCCGTACTTCCACGAACGCGACCGGGCCGCCGCCCGTGCCTCGCGGGAGCAACTCCTGTCCCTGGCCGTCCGCCGCCGCGCCCTGCTGGCCACCGCCCACCTGACCCGGGCCTTCGTGGAGCCGCCCGGACGGGGTCGCTGAGCACCCGCACAACTGCCCGCGGCCGACGTGCGACCACTTGGCGGGCGCCCTAGCATGAAAGATGGTGTTCCCAAGGAGGAAGCCATGGTCCTGCTGTCGGACAAGCTTCGGCTCGTACCCGCGGTCGTACTGGCCTCCGGTGCCCTGCTGCTGACGAACGGCTCCCTGCCCGCGGCGGCCCAGGTCCGCGCGGTCCAGGTCCGCGTCGCCGCGGAGGTCACGGCCCCGGCTCTGACGGCCCTTGCGGGTCAGGCCGATGACGAGCGGCTCGCGCTCGACACTCTCGACGAGGTGGTGCGGGGCGACTTCGCCGCCGTCTCGGCCCGCTTCGACGAGACGCTCCGCCACCAAGCGTCTCCCGAGGCGCTCGCGCAGTCCTGGAAGGACTACCAGGAGCAGTTCGGGCCCTACCGGTCACACGGGGACCCCCAGCAGGTCACGTCCGTCCACGGATCCGTGGTGAACGTGCCTCTCCACATGGAGAACGGGACCGGAGACTTCCGCGTCACCATCAACGAAGGCGGACACCTCATCGGCCTGTACTTCCTCCGCGCGGGCATCCCGATCCCGTAACTCCCCTGGGCTCAGGGAGGTCAGGGAGGTCAGGGGGCAGGGAGGCAAGGGGCTCAGGCCTCGTCGCGTAGCAGCGCGAGCAGCCGGTCCAGGACGCGCGGGCCTCCGGCACGTACCCCGTCGTGCTCGAACTCGTCCGTCACCCAGGTCTTCAGGCCGCGGATCGCCCGGGCGGTGGCCAGGGAGTGCGCGGTGTCCACGTACATGTCGTCGTGGTAGACGGCCGCGGCCACCGGCACCTCGTTGGCGGCGAGCCGCGCCGGGTCGTAGAGCGGGGTCCAGCCGGTGCGGGCCAGCAGCAGTTCGGCGGTCTCGCGCAGCGGGGCGAGCGCCGGGTCGCAGTCGAAGTGCCAGGGGTGGATGGTCTCGCCGGTGAAGTACAGCGGTTCCGCGCCCGCGAGGGTCTTCGCGGCGTCGAACCGCGGGTGGCCGGAGCGGACCCGCTCGGCGGCCCAGCCGATGGGCGCGCCGGGGTCCTGGGCGTAGATCGCCTCGTGGATCAGGGCGTAGAGCGGATGCCCGGCGAAGGAGAGCTGGGCGTGCACGGCCTCCAGGAAGGCGTCGGAGAGGGCGGGCCCGTCCGGGGTGGGGACGAAGGCGTCTTCCAGCAGGTAGTGCAGCTGGTGGCTGCCGTCGGAGACGCCGAGGAGCAGGCCCAGGGACTGGAAGGCCTCGGCCGTCAGCAGGTACCCGCCGGGGAGTTCGGCCGGGCGCTCGACGAGGTGGGCGGCGATGCGGCGGGCCCGCTCCACGTCCATGGGGTAGCGGGCGTAGTGCGCCCGGTTCTTCCGCTCGACACGGGGGTACGCGGCTTCGTACACCTCGGCGGCGGTCGCGTCGAGGGAGGGCAGCCCGCCGGTGATGAGGGCGGCGGCCAGCCCCTCGGGGGCGGCGCCCAGGTAGTGGGTGACGCAGAAGCCGCCGAAGCTCTGGCCGAGGACCGTCCAGGGCGCGCCGCCGGTGAGGAGCGGGCGGATGGTCTCGGCGTCGCGCACGATGGAGTCGGCGCGGAAGTGGGCGAGGTACTGGGCCTGCTGCGCGGGGCCGCCGCGCAGCGGCAGGGTCTGCCGGTTGACCGGGGTGGAACGGCCGGTTCCGCGCTGGTCGAGCAGCAGCACCCGGAACTCGGCGAGGGCCCGCTCCAGCCAGGCCTGCCGCCCGACGAACCGGCGGGCGCCGAAGCCGGGTCCGCCCTCCAGGTAGAGCAGCCAGGGCAGCGACTCCGGGTCCTTGCCGCCGGCGACCAGCTCGCGCGCGTACAGGTCGATCCGCTCGCCGTCGGGGCGGGCGTGGTCGAGCGGGACGCTGAAGTGGTGGTCGGTGAGGACGACACCGGGCTGGCGGTAGCTGCCGGCGGCTGCGATCTCGGAGGTCACGGGGTTCACGGGGGTCACGGAAGGTCCCAGGGGTCGGCGCGGTCCGGTGGTGTACGCGGCAGCCGTCCCGGGGCCGGTGGGTGATGACGACCGGGACGACGGGCCCGCCCGAGCTTACGCGAGGCCCCTGGCGGGGGTCGGTCCCCTGGGCTCCGCTCGTACCGGGCTCCGGGCCGGGACTCCGGGTGCGGCTCCGGAGCCGGGCCGGGACTCCGGGTGCGGCCGCAGAGGTCCTAACCTCCGGATCGCTCGACGAGTGCTTCGACTCCGTCCAGCATCCGCGTGAGCCCGAACTCGAACAGAGTGCCGAGTTCGAGGTCGAACCGTTCCCCTTCGAAGAGGGTGGACAGGATCGGAAAGGAGCCGGTGGTCTGGATCGATTCCATCCGCGGTTCGTTCGCGGCCATCCATTCCTCGGGGGTCATGCCGGTGTCCTGCCGAGCCTGCGACTCCAGCTCGACGGCCGCCGCGACGCCCTGGGCGTACCCGAGCAGAGCGAGGTGGATGTGGATGATCTGGGTCGGCGTCAGCCCCAGTCCGTTCAGCGCACCGAGGACCCGCTCGGTGTACCGCATCGCGTGTGGCGAGGCCATCGGCCGGGTGAGGGCGGCCATGGCTCGTGCCAGCCAGGGATGGCGCTGGTACAGGCCCCACAACCACCGTGCCTCCCGTTCCAGTTGCGCACGCCAGCCGGGCGGTCGCGAGCCCGGTGGTTCGCCGCCGAAGACCGCCTCCGACATCAGCCGTACGAGCTCGCCCTTGCTCGGGACGTGGCGGTAGAGCGCCATGGTGGAGACGCCGAAGTCGGTGGCGACCCGCCGCATGGAGAGCGCGGCGAGCCCTTCGGCGTCCACGAGGGCGATCGCGGCGCGAATGATGCGATCCCGGGTGAGTCCCTGAGGGGGAGCCGGAGGCCGGTCTCGTCCCGACTCGGCGACGACGGTTCCGACGCCCGGTACGGCCCGCACCAGACCCTCCTGGTTCAAGGTGGCGAGCGCCTTCGACGCGGTCGCCATGGCGACCCCCCACTCCTGGGTGATCCGCCGGGTGGAAGGGATGCGGGCACCGGGCGCAAGCTCGCCGGAGGCGATCCGCCGGCGGATGTCGCCGGCGATGCGGAGGTAGGGCGGTTCCATGGCCATGAGCGCACTGTACTAGTGCGCCTTCAGGGCGTTCAGCCCGCTCAAAGCCGCAGGATGAGGGAGTGCACTAGGCATCTGTTTGCGGCGTACACCACGGCCCGGTTCTCTGCCGTTCATGGAAAACACACCCGGCCCCCGCGCGGGGCGCAAGGAATGGACCGCCCTCGGCGTCCTGATGCTGCCCCTGCTCCTCGTCTCGATGGACGTGTCGGTCCTGTACTTCGCGATTCCCTACATCAGCCGGGACCTGGAGCCCAGCGCGACGCAGCAGTTGTGGATCCTCGACATGTACGGCTTCGTCCTCGCCGGACTCCTCATCACGATGGGCGCGCTCGGCGACCGGATCGGCCGGCGCAGGCTGGTGCTCGCGGGAGCGGCCCTCTTCGGAGCGGCCTCGGTCGCGGCCGCGTACGCGTCCACGGCCGAACTGCTCATCGCCGTGCGGGCGCTGCTGGGGCTGGGCGGCGCCGCCCTGATGCCCTCGACGCTCGCCCTGATCCGCAATCTCTTCCACGACGAGGAACAGCGCGGCAGGGCGGTGACCCTGTGGACCGCCGTCATGACGACGGGCATTTCGCTGGGGCCCGTGGTCAGCGGTCTGCTGCTGGAGCACTTCTGGTGGGGCGCGGTCTTCCTGATCAACCTGCCCGCGATGGTGCTGCTGCTCGTGCTGGTGCCGTTCCTGGTGCCCGAGTTCACGTCGGCGAAGCGGGAGCGCTTGGACCTGCCGAGCGCGGCGTCGTCGCTCGGCGCGGTGCTCCTGGTCATCTACGGCATCAAGGAATGGGCCCGGCACGGGTACGAGCCGCTGCCCGCACTCGCCATCGCCACGGGGCTCGTGCTCGGCCTGGTCTTCGTACACCGGCAGGGTCACCTCGCGCATCCGGTGATCGACCTGGGCCTGCTCGGCCGGCGCGCCTTCGGCGGCCCGGTGTTCGCCAATCTGCTCGCGATGTTCGCCACGGTCGGGATGGCCGTCTTCCTCACCCAGTATCTGCAGTCGGTCCTCGGCCTGAGCCCCTTCGACGCCGCCCTGTGGAGCCTGGTGCCGGCCGTCGGAGTGGCCGTCGCGGCCCCGGCCGGAGCCGCGCTCGCACGGCGCGTCGACCGCGCGTACGTCATGGGCGGCAGCTTCCTCCTCTCCGGTTGCGGCTTCCTCTGGCTGACCCAGGTGAGCACGGACACGGCGCTCTGGTTCACCCTCGCGGGTGTCTCCCTGTACGCAGGCGGCCTGGTCGCCGCCATGACCCTCGCCAACGAACTCGCCCTCGGCGCGGCCCCACCGGAGCGCGCGGGATCAGCCGCGGCCGTGCTGGAGTCGGGCCAGGAGCTCGGCGGAGCCTTGGGCATGGCCATCCTCGGATCCATCGGGGCCGCGGTCTACAGCCGGGACATGGCGGACGCGCTGCCCCCCGGCGTGCCGCAGGCCGAAGCCGTACGCGAAACACTCGGCGGGGCGACGGCCGCCGCATCCCAGCTGTCCGCAGGGACCGCGGATGCCGTCCTGGCGGCCGCGCGCGACGCCTTCACGCACGGGATGGGCTTCGCGGCCGTCGGCTCGGCCATCGTGATGGCCGGTGCCGGGCTCTTCTCGTTCACATGGCTGAGGGGTGCGGGTACGACGGGGCGCCCGACGCCATCACCGACCGGCCCGCGGCCCACCACGCTCACGCCGTGACGGCCCGCTTCATCGGGCGTGGCGCCACCAGTAGCGCCCGACGATGAGTTCCTCCAGCGCGTGGAGCCTGTCCGCGGCCATGCGTGCGTGGACGGCGGGGCGCTCCAGTGCGACGCGGAGGTCGGCTGCGAGGTGGGTCGCTTCGCGCAGCTCGCAGGCCGCTCGGAGGGATTCCGGAGGAGTCGCCGTCGCGCGGGCGATGACGTCGAGGACGGTTTCCATGTGCGGGCCGCTGAACCGGGCCAGGAAGAACCAGTCGTCGGCCGGTTCTCCGTAGCGGGCCCATTCGAAATCCAGCAGGGCCGTCACGCTTCGGCCGTGCGCGAGCCAGTTGCCCCAGTGACAGTCCGCGTGAACCGGGACGGCCGTACGGGCGTGCGTGGGTGCGTCCCGCGCGATCGCCCTCAGGCCGTCGAGCAGACGGGGAGGCACGGCTGCGTGCCGGTCGCGATCGGCGAGGCCTTCGATCTCGGCGTAGAGCGCGGCCCGACCGGTGAACCCTCCGTGGTCGAGGGTTTCCCTCAGCGTCCGGTCGGCGTGGCCCTCGGGCACCCAGTCGTGGAGTCGGCTCAGCCGCTTGACCGCCTCCCCCGCCCACGCGCGCGCGGTCGCCCCGTCCACGCCGGGCATGCCCATGCCGGGGGCCTCCCCGGGCACGCGGGCGTAGCAGGCATAGCGGACCTCGCGCGTCTCCAGCCGGTGGCTCCCGCTGTCGAGCAGCGGGGCCGTGAGGCCGGCGGGCAGGTGGGGCGCGAGCGCGATCTCCCTGTTCAGCCGTGTGTGGGAAGCGGCATCGATGATCTTCACGACCACGTCCGAGCCGACGTACACGTGGTGGGAACCGCTCTCGGCGGTGGCCATGGGGCCGGGGTCGCGCCCCAGGGCCGCCGCCGCGATCGCGCGAGCGGCGGCGTGGGCCTGCCCCGGCTCGGCCATCAGTCCGTGGGTGGTCAGAACTCGACCACCGATCGGAGCACCTCGCCCCGCTCCATGCGCGCGAAGGCCGCCTCGACACCGTCCAGGGCGATGCGCTCGGAGACGAACGCGTCGAGGTCGAGCCGGCCTTGCAGGTAGAGGTCGATGAGGAGCGGGAAGTCCCGCTCGGGCAGGCAGTCCCCGTACCAGGAGGACTTCAGGGCCCCGCCGCGTCCGAAGACGTCCAGCAGCGGGAGTTCGAGCTTCATGTCCGGCGTCGGGACGCCGACCAGCACCACCGTGCCGGCCAGGTCGCGCGCGTAGAACGCCTGCTTGTACGTCTCGGGGCGGCCGACCGCCTCGATGACCACGTCCGCGCCGTTCCCGCCGGTCAGCTCCTGGATGGCCTTGACCACGTCCTGCGTACCGCCGTTGACGGTGTGCGTGGCGCCGAGTCCCCGCGCCCACTCCAGCTTCCGGTCGTCCAGGTCCACGGCGATGATGCGGGAGGCTCCGGCCAGCCTGGCCCCGGCGACGGCGGCGTTGCCCACTCCCCCGCAGCCGATGACGGCCACGGAGTCGCCGCGCCCGACGTTGCCGGTGTTCAGGGCGGCGCCCAGGCCGGCCATCACCCCGCAGCCGAGCAGCCCGGCGGCGGCCGCCGAGGCGGCCGGGTCCACCTTGGTGCACTGGCCGGCGGCGACCAGGGTCTTCTCTGCGAAGGCGCCGATGCCGAGGGCCGGGGAGAGCGGGGTGCCGTCCTCCAGGGTCATGGGCTGGGTCGCGTTGTGCGTGGCGAAGCAGTACCAGGGGCGGCCGCGCTTGCAGGCCCGGCAGCTCCCGCACACCGCGCGCCAGTTGAGGACTACGAAGTCACCGGGCGCGACGGAGGTGACGTCCGGGCCGACCGATTCGACGACCCCGGCGGCCTCGTGGCCGAGCAGGAAGGGGAACTCGTCGTTGATCCCGCCCTCCCGGTAGTGCAGGTCGGTGTGGCAGACCCCGCAGGCCTGGACCCGTACGAGCGCCTCGCCGGGGCCCGGGTCGGGCACGAGGATCGTCGTGGTCTCCACCGGTGCGCCCTTGCTCCTGGCGATGACCCCTCGTACGCGATGCGTCACGTGCTACCCCGATCTCGATCACGGTCTCGTCGACTGCACCGGAGGTCCCGTCAGGGCTCCCCCGGTCCCGCCAACGTACACGCGCTGTCCCGTGTGCGGGAGTTGCCCCGCACCCCGGTGCGGTGGCTGCCGCCGGCTCGTGGGGTGCGGGCGAAGCGCACTTTCCGTTCTGCGTGGCCTGGCCTCCGTTCCCGGCACAGAGGCCGTGCGCCGGTCGGCCGTCCAGGGTGACGACCGTCCGCCGTGGCGGGATCACGCCTGCTCCCGCGACGGGCACTTCCGGCGGTGCGCGGAACGGCTGCGCCGCAACACCGTGTTCTGCGACACCCCTTAGAGGTGCCGGCCGGACAGCTCGGGCGGCAGCGCCGCGCGCAGGGCCGCGCTGAAGGCGGCGACGGCGGGGTGGGCGGCGGCGCCGCTGCGGAAGGCCACGTTGGTGCGGCGCTCCATGACGAGGCGGGTGAGCACGACAGCCGGCTCCGCGTGCCCGGTGATCCCGAGCTGCGGCACCACGGCCACCCCCTGACCGGCCGCGACCAGGGCGAGCACGGTGGCGAACTCGTCCAGCTGGTGGCGGATCCTCGGCATGAACCCTGCGTCCTCGCAGGCCCGTACGGTCATCGCGTGGCAGAGCGTGCCGGGCGTGGCGGTGATCCAGGGTGCGTCGGCATGCGTACGGAGCAACGCGCGCTGCCCGGCTCCGACCACCCCACCCGCCCCGCCGACCCCACCCACCCCGCCGACCCCGGCGGCACCGGAGCCCGCGGGGCGGCCCTCCCCCGCGCTCCCGGGCGCCCACGGTGTCGGTGCCCACTCCGACGGCGTCGCCAGGTACATCGCCTCACGGTAGAGCGGCTCCGTGGCGAGCCCCGGCTCCTGCGGCGCGGGGACGAAGTCGTACGCGTGGATCAGGGCCACGTCCAGGTCCCCGGCCCGGAGCGCGTGTGCGACCGCCGCCGGGTCGGTTTCGGACACCATCGGCTCCAGTCCCGGGTGCCGGCGGGCCAGCTCGGCCAGGGCCGCGGGGACGATGGCCCGGGTCGCGGTGGGGAAGGAGCCGATCCGCAGCGCGCCGGCCAGTCCGCCGCGCGCCTCCGCGAGCTCGGCGTCGGCCCGCTCGAGCAGCTCCAGCACCGCGTCGGCGTGCCGGACCAGGTTCTGGCCGGCCGGCGTGAGCCGGACCCGGCGTCCGGTGCGCTCCAGCAGGGGCAGACCGGCCTCGCGTTCGAGGACCGAGAGCTGCTGGGACACCGCCGAAGGGCTGAAGGAGAGCGCCTCGGCCACGGCGGCGATGGTCCCCCGGCGGGCGAGTTCGCGCAGGAGGCGCAGGCGTCGTACATCAAGCATCGGATCAGCTTACGGTTCAGGTAAGAAACGCGAACTGGATTCGATGCTCGCAGCGGGCCAGGCTCGACCCATGACCCAGACGCCGAGCACCGCCACAGCCACAGCCACAGCCACAGCCACAGCCACAGCCACACCCGCCGCACAGCGCCCGTACGCCCCGCACGGGATCCACGTACCGCTGATCACCCCGTTCAGCGCCGACGGCGAGGTCGCCGCCGAGGCCCTGGAGGCGCTCGCGCACGGCGTGCTCGACGCGGGAGCCACCGGGATCGTGGCGCTGGGCACCACCGGCGAGCCGGCCGCCCTCGACGAGGCCGAGCGCGACCTCGTCACCGACGTCTGCGCCCGGGTCTGCCGGGAGCGCGGGGCGGCGCTCACCGTGGGCGCCGGAGCGAGCGGGACCCGGGCCGCCGAGGAGTCGCTCGGCCGGCTGAAGCGGTGGCCCGAGGCGCGGGCCGCGCTGGTGACCGTGCCCGCCTTCGTACGGCCCTCGGCCGCCGGGGTGCTGGCGCACTTCGAGCGGCTGGCCCGGGTGAGCCCCGTACCGCTGATCGTCTATCACGTCCCGTACCGGACCGGGCAGCCGCTGGACGCGGCCCTGCTGCGGGAGGTCGGGGAGCTGCCCGGGGTGGCCGCGGTGAAGTACGCGGTCGGCTCGCTCGACGGGGAAGCGGTGGCGCTGCTCGGTGATCTGCCGGACGGTTTCGCGGTGTTGGCGGGCGACGACGCCTTCCTGTCGCCCCTCCTCGCGCTCGGTGCGGCGGGCGGGGCGCTCGCCTCGGCCCATCTCGCGACGGCCCGGTTCGCCGAACTCGCGGCCGCATGGGAGGCGGGCGAAGCGGACCGGGCGCGCCCCCTGGGCCACGCGCTGGCCCGGCTCTCCGCGACGCTGTTCGCCGAGCCCAACCCGGCAGTGATCAAGGGCGTGTTGTACGCGCAGGGCCGCATCCCGACCCCGGACGTACGCCTCCCCCTGCTGCCCGCGCGCACGGAAACGGTCACGGCGGCACTGCGGGAACTGGCACTCCTGGAGCCGGCGCGCGCCACCGGTGAGGGATGCAGCCGACCCGACCACCACGAGAAGGGCACGAAGCCCCGGCTAACCGGATGAACCGGATGAACCGGATGAACGACAAGAACGGCAGACGGGAGCCCCTGGGCTCAGGACTCGCCGCACTACTGGGCGCCGCCATCGCCTCCGCCACCACCCTCGGGGCCGCGATCCGGACCCGACCTCCCCGGTGTCGACTGGCCCGCCCTGGACGAGCTGCCGAAGGCCGGACTGCCGGAGGCCGGGCTGGCGGGTGCGGGCGGGCGGGCGGGCGGAGGGTCCGGGCCGCCGGGGGGCACGAATGCGGCGTGCCTCGACGACCGCCGGGAGCTGCTGATCGTCCGGGTGCGCCGCCGGCTGGTGCGGATCGGGCCGGGCGGGCCGTAGGGTCCGCGGCCGTCCGACGAGGTCGGAGAGGACGACCAGGTCGGGGGGGGGACAAGAGGGGGCGGCCAGGAGCCACCCCGCGACGGACGGGGGCGGCAGCACGATCACGCACGAGGGCCAATTGACCCAGGATGGGCGATTCGCCACCAACGGGCGGGTCGCCCGAATCGGCCCTACCGAGGGGCGACTTGCCCGGATTGGGCCGTCGCCCGCCGGTCCGTGATGTGAGTCACGCCGACGGCGTCAACATCATTTCCCCGCGAGGGGTGATTCCCTTTTCCCGGTTGGATATTCGGGAATTCCCCGACCTCTTTTCAAGGTCATCCGCCGGGACGAATGCGGGAAGTTGATCTCCCGGGCGAATTCATGTCTTGTTCCGGCCCGCCGGACTCGCCTACGGTCGCCTCATTCCAGGTGGTCAGCAGCCGAATCCGGTCGCCGCCAGGGCTCTTCCGTACCCCCACGTGAGGAATTCCGCCATGCCCGCACAGGGAAAGCACCGCCGGCCGAAGCAGCACCACGCACTCACCCGCAAGCTGGCCCTCGCCGGCACGGGCAGTGCGGCGCTGGCCCTCCCGCTGATCAGCGCGACCACGGCCGGGGCGGCCGAGGCGACCCTCGCCCCCACGACGTACTCCGTGGTCAGCGGCGACACCCTGAGCAAGATCGCGGCCGAGCACTCCATCGGCGGCGGCTGGCAGAAGCTCTACGAGGCCAACAAGGGCATCGTCGGCGCCGACCCCTCGGCCATCCGCCCGGGCCTGAAGCTGAACCTGAACCTCACCAAGTCCGCCGCCCCCGCCGCCGCGCCGGCCGCGGCCAAGGCCGCCAAGGCCGCAACCGGCTACGCGAACAACCTCGACGGCTGGATCCGGGAGTCGCTCGACGTCATGGCGCAGCACGGAATTCCCGGAAGCTACGAAGGAATTCACCGCAATGTGATGCGCGAATCCTCGGGGAACCCGATGGCCATCAACAACTGGGACTCCAACGCGGCCGCCGGGATCCCCTCCAAGGGGCTCCTCCAGGTCATCGACCCGACCTTCAAGGCCTATCACGTACCCGGCACCCCGCTGGACTCCTACGACCCGGTCGCCAACATCACGGCCGCCTGCAATTACGCGGCGGCCCGCTACGGTTCGATCGACAACGTCAACGGCCCCTACTGAGCGAGCTCGCGGCACGCCGCGGCCCAGGCCGCGGGCGCCCCGTCGACCCCGTACCGCCGCGCCGCGCCCCGGCCTCACTCCAGCCCGTAGCGCCGCGCCGACTCCTCCTCCTGCGCCAGCCGGTGCAGCGCCTTCAGTACCGGCTGGACGAGGACGACCGCGGCGACCGCCGTCTCGACCTTCTCCTCCTCGGAGGGATACGTCTCCATGAAGTCGAGGTCGCGCACCGCCGCCTGGTGCATCAACTCGGCGTACGGAGCCATCAGCTCGGCGTCCCACGGGTAGCCGAGCCGGATGAGGGTGGACACCGCCGAGACGAGCGAGCGGTGGACGGGCGACAGCTCTCCCACCTCCCGGGCCGTCGACCAGCCCAGCGTCTCGAGCAGCCGGTCCACCTCGCGCCGAGCGGTGATCACCGCCGGATCCCCGTCGTCCGGCTCGGGCCCCTGCGGAAGTGCCCACAGCGCGGCACCTATCCGCATCGTCCGCCCCAGGGACTCGTCGTCCACGTGCGCGAGCACTTCCCGGGCCGTGGCGACCGGAATCCCGCCGACCTGGATCAGAGCGCGGACCAGCCTCAGCCGCCGCAGATGCCCTTCGCCGTAGTCGGCGGTCGTCGCGCTCACCCGTCGGCCCGGAGCCAACAGGCCTTCGCGCAGGTAGTACTTGATGGTCGCCGTGGAGACGCCACTGCGCTCGCTCAACTCCGCCAGTCGCATCTCTTGAGCCTTTCTTTGGAGAGTGTCACTATCCAAGTGTGACCGGACGGCACAGCCAGCCAGTGCCGCCATCCAACCAGGCCGTACCTGGAGGCAGAGTGTCCGCCAAGCCGATACCGGGCCGCACCACCGCGGCCGCCGAGGGCGACGTCGTCGTCCTGCTGCTCGGAATGCGCATCAACCACTTCTGGGCCCCGCACCACTGGGTCCCGGTCGTGCTCGCCATGCCCCGCATGCTCCGCGAACTGGCCCGGGACGAGGGCCGGGGCCTGCTCGGCCACGTCATGCTCACCGCCTCGCCCCGCACGTACTACGTGGTCCAGTACTGGGAGTCCAAGGAGAAGCTCTACGCGTACGCCGCGGCCCCCGACATGCTCCACCACCGGATCTGGGCGATCATCAACCGCAAGGAGCGCGCGGGCAAGCTCCGCCGGCACGTGGGCCTGTGGCACGAGTCCTACATCGTGCCCGAGGGGTCGTACGAGTCGATCTACGCCGACATGCCGCCCGCGGGCCTGGCCGCGGCCACCGGTGTCCTCCCCCTGGAAGCCCGTGGCCGCCGCGCCGCGGACCGCCTGCGCCACCGCTCCGGCCCGGTACACGAAGGCGAGGCCGGCGATCAGCTCCGGTAGACCTTCTTGATCTTGAAATCGGTGCCGGCGAGGACGAAGCCGCCCTGCCCGTACTCGTCGCTCAGATAGGGCCGGATCGCGGGGGCCGACATCCAGGGCGAGACGTTGAGGTAGCGCGAGCTGGGATTGTCGACGCCGAGCTCCTTCGTCGACTCGGCCAGCAGGGCGGGCAGGGCGTCCCAGTCGAGCGCGGCCATGTCCATGAGCGGCTCGTCGGGCTTCACGGTGCCGGACGGGCCGGTGCGCTTGGCGACGCCGCCGCGGTACTGCCAGGAGTCGACGGTCCTGGCTCCGGGCGCGGTGGGGATGCCGGCGAGCACGTAGCCGTCGTAGACCCTCAGGTCGACGAAGGTGGTGGTGCCCGTCTGCTGCTTGAGCGCATCGACGGCGGTACGGATGTTGGCCGGGTCGATCATGCTGCCCTTGGGCGGGGTGACCGGCTTCTGCGAGCTCGCCTTCGGGGTGGGGGCGGGGGCGGGGGTCAGGGCCACTGCGGTGCCCGGGGCCGGGGAAGCCGGTCCGGAAGCGGACGGGGTGCCCGAGGACTTGGTGTCGCCGCCCTTGCCCGCGGCGCGGCCCGCGTTCCCGTCGGGCAGCCAGTTGACGAGGCCGACGACCCCGGCGGCCAGGGCCACCGCGAGGAGGCCGGCGAGCAGGACGGGCCGGCGGCGCCGGCGCGGGGCGGGCGGCGGGAGGAAGGCCACGGGGACGGTGGACCCGTACGGGTTGCCCGCGCCCGGAACGAACGGCGCCGGGGTCGCGGGCCCGAAGCTCCCGAGGGCGGGCGGCGCTACCACCGGAGCGGCGCCGCCGAGAGCACTGCTCGCACCGCGGAGCAGCGCTTCCAGTTCCTCGGCGTCGGGCCGCACGGCCAGGTCCCGTACCAGCAGGCGTTCCAGTACGGGCCCCAGCGGGCCGGACCGCACCGGCGCGGGGATCGGCTCGTCGAGCACCGCGACCACGGTGGCCAGGCTGGTGGCCCGGCGCAGCGGGTGCACCCCCTCGGCGGCCACGTAGAGCAGCATCCCGAGCGACCACAGGTCGGAGGCGGCCAGCCCCTCCGCGCCGCGCGCCCGCTCGGGCGCTATGTACTCCGGCGAACCGATCAGCGCTCCGGTCGAGGTCAGCCCGGTCGCGCCGTGCAGGGCGGCGATCCCGAAGTCGGTGAGGACCGCGGAGCCGCCCGGCCGCAGGAGCACGTTGGCCGGTTTCACGTCACGGTGCAGCACCCCCTCCGCGTGCGCGGCCCGCAGCGCGGAGAGCAGGTCGAGCCCGAGGCGCAGCACGTCCGCCACCGGCATCGGCCCGCCCTCCAGCCGGTCGGCCAGGGAACCGCCCCTGACGAGCTCCATCACGATCCACGGATGGCCGTCGGAGCCGGGCTCGGGCTCCACGATGTGGTGGATGGTGACCACGTTCGGGTGGGCGAGCCGGGCGAGGGCCCGGGCCTCGCGGACGGCGCGTTCGCGCAGTTGGACGACGAGTCCGGGCTGCGCGGCGGCAGTCGCCGGGTCCGGCGGCCGCACCTCCTTGAGGGCGACTTCCCGGTCCAGCGCGATGTCGCGGGCGCGCCACACCGTCCCCATCCCGCCACTGCCCAGGGGCCGTGCGAGTTCGAAGCGCCCGTCGATCAACCGTCTGCCGGCCTCGCTGCTGTCCATGGCCGGTCATCGTAGGCGCCACCACCGACGCCGGCCCACCCGTACCGGGACGCGGACACCACTTGCCCGGGCCCGAGCGGCTCGCGACGCGGCCCGGACGCTCTGCGGCGCCGCCCGCACGCGGCGTGGCCGGCACGCGGCGTGGGTAGGGTGCCTGTCCGATGTCCCCGAGGGGCCCAGCCCCGGACGGAGGTGGAACGGTGTCCGCATGGCTCCCGCCCGCCGAGTACGTCAACACCATCCCCCGGGCGACCGGTTACGCCTGCCTCTACTTCACCGACACCGCCGGCCGCCCGGTGCAGCTCCGTGCGACGTACTCCACGGAGACCTGGCAGTGGCCGGGCGTTCATTAGGCAAGTCATCTGTCGGTAGGCCGGTTGTCGGTTCACTGGGTAGCGCCGCTCACGCGTCCCGTTGTCCGCGGCGTTCCCGAACCGGTGCGCGAGACAGTCGCACGGCGGGGCGACCGGACTGGACCCGGCCTGCACAAAGACGTAGAATTGCGACAATAGGGCCTCCTGGAACACTCGTTGGCGTAGACACCTACCGAGCTACCAAGAGGCCCTGTTCTCACGCCCGGCACCCGCCGTGATCACCCGAACGGGACTCCCGTTCGACCAACACCGCTCAAGATCGGAACGACAACAGCCACTCAGCGACACAGGCACCTTGGCATGCTTCAGGCCCCTCCGGGCGATGCCCGGAGGGGCCTGAAGCATGCCATTCACCGCCGATTGCTCTCCCACCAGTCGGTCAGCTCCGTCACTCGGGCGTCGAACCGCCGGTCGAGGAACGACATCGGGGCCGCCAGGGTCAGGCATTCGCCGGTCACGAGGCGAACACTCACGGACCGCACTCCGGCGGTGCGGTGGACGTCGATGCCCAAGACGTTCGCCCAGGGGATGCGGCGCTCTCGTTGCCCGAAGGCTGTGAAGGCCGCCAGGTATTCGGGGGTCAGCCGGGCCCCCCTGAGGCGTGGCAGGACCAGCGCGCCCACGACCCCCGCGCCGGCCGCGTACGCGCAGTCCCGAAGTTCGGCGGCCGTCATGGGGTCCGCGGTCCACCGCAGGCCCAGCTGAAGCAGGCCCGTCGCCAGGGCGAGGCCCAGGACGACCGGGACGGTGACCTGTGCGGCGGTCAGCCGCAGTTCGACGTTTCCTTCCGTGTGCCGCACCGCGGCATCACCTGACTTTCCTTTGCTTTGGTTGGTGGGGCGTGGGGGCCCGACCGGGCCCCCACGCCCCACTCGGCTAACTCCTACAGTTGCGGTTTCCAGAGCTCACGTTGCCGGGCCGGGCCCAGCTCGACACCCAGCCGTAGCTGACGGTGGCACCCATCTGCCAGGTGAAGCACCCGCCGCGTTCCGTCGCGGCGTTAATGTGGTGGACCGACCACCAGGTGTAGGCCCAGGCGAGCGCGACGCACGCGCCGATCGCCACGGGGTGGGTGAGGCGCGAGCACAGGTAGACCTCGGCGATTGCCGCGCCGGCGGCGCCCAGGGTACCGAGGTCCTCCTTGAGTATCTTGGTGTGGAATCGGGTGACATAGAAGGTGCACGAGAACGAGTACCCCCACCATCTCCAGCTGGTTCCGCAGGTGCGGACATACGCCATCCGGCCCGAGGGGTCGAACTGGTTGCCCGGGTCCTGGTTGGCGTAGTCGTACGCGGTGGCCGAGCCGCCGTACACCGGGTCGGAGGTGAGGAAGCGCCCGGTTGCCGGGCTGTACATGCGCACGCCCATCAGCATGGTGCCGGTCACCGTCTCGGAGGAGCGCTGCTGGCCGCCGAGCCATCCGTAGCGGGCGGACTGCTGTCCGGTGCGCGGGTTTCCGAACTCGTCGGCGTCCAGGGCCACCGGGGCCTTGGACGTGTCGAGCGGGAGCAGCATCGCGACGTCGCCGTGAATGTTGGTGAGCTGGAGGATCACGTCACCGGTCTTGCCGGTGGTGGCCGCCAGCGCGCCGGTCGCGGAGGTGATGTGCCGGGTCACGGCGCTGGTGGTGATGTTCTCGGTGATCCAGCGCGGGCTGTCGCCGTCACCACTGTAGTGGTTGACCTTGGACGCGGTTTGGGTCCAGTTGGCGCCGCTGGCGGTCTCGGTCGTCCACGAGCGGTAGCGCAGCGCGGAGTCCAGCTGCCAGGTCTGGCGCAGGGTGCCGGCCGTTTGCTGGTGGGCGAGGTCGTTCGCGTAGTACGCGTTGGTGCTGCCCGGGGCGGTGGTGGTGCGGCCGAGGTTGTCGTAGCCGTAGCCGGCGTCGACGATTCGGTCCGCGCTGTCGTAGGTGAAGGTGGTGGAGGTGCCTCCGGTGGACGTGCAGTCGGCGCCGGGGGTGGCGCCTGCACGGGTGAGCAAGGTGCGGTTGCTGCGGTTGTCGAAGGCGTACGTGCGCCGGGTGCAGACCGTGTCGGCGGTGTCGTCCACCGTCTTGAGGCGGCCGGCCGCGTCGTAGCCGTAGGACTGTGCTGACCAGCCGGCATGGGTGGCGACCTGACCGTGCGCGGACTGGGCCACCGTGTCGGCGTAGACGGTCGTGCCGTCGCTGTCCCGGGTGTAGGTGCGGGCGGTGGTGGCGCCGGTGGAGTCGGTGACGATGCCGAGGGTGTATCCGCCGGGCAGCTTCTCGGTGCTGACCAGGCCGTCCGCGTTGTAGGTGATTGCGGTGGCGCCGGCGACGGAGTCGCTGGTCGAGGAGGCCATGCCCCGGGGGTCGGCCGTGGTGTCGTAGGTGAGGGTGGTAGTCGACGGTGCGTTGTCGGTGATCTTGACGGGGCGGCCGAGCAGGTCGTACTGGGTCGTCGTGATGCCGCCGTCGGCGTCGCTGTACGAGATCTGGCGACCCAGTTTGTCGTACGCCCTGGTGATCGTGCCCCCAGTCGGGGACGTGGTCTTCACCGGGCGGCCGGTGGCCGTGTCGTATTCGGTGGTCGCCTCGGGGACGGCCTGGCCGATGCCCGCCGTGATCGTGACCTTGGTCGGACGGCCCGCCGCGTCGTACGTGGTGGCGGTGGTCCGGGTGGTGCCGTTCGCGGTCTCGGTGCTCTTGGCCGCGTTACCCCACCAGCCGTACTCGGTGGTGGTGGTCGGCAGTTGCGAGGGGTTGGTGCCGCCGCCGGTGATGGCGCCCGCCGGACCGGTGGTGCAGACCTGGTCGGCCCACTCCGGGCGGCCCTGGCAGGTGCCGGTGCCGGTGGCGGACCAGTAGGTGGTCACTCGGGTCGCGGCGTCGGTGCCGGTGGCTCCGGGCAGCAGCTTCTTGGTGACGCGGCCCTGGGCGTCGTACTCGGTCTTCTCTGTGATGGCCAGTCCGGCCGGGTCCTTGATCTTCTGCGTGGGCAGGCCCTTGGCCCAGTCGTAGACCGACTGCGTGACACGGGCCTCGCCCTGGACGGTCGGGTGCTCACGTACCTGGGCGCCGGTGGTGACCTTGGTGATCTGGTTCTTGACCTTGGCGGTGCCGTCGGTGGGGCGGCCCGCGTCGTACTCGTTGACCGTCCAGGAGCGGGCGGTGACGGAGGTGCCGGCGGGGACGAGGACGGTGGTGCCGTCCTTCAGGTCCGCCGTGAGGTCGATCCGGTGCAGCGGGCCGAACTCCTGGAGTGCGCGGGTACCGCTGCCGTCGTACCCGGTGGTGGTGGACAGCAGATTCGCGCGCTCCCCGGGCGCCAGCTGCGCGATGCCCAGCTCGGCCTGCTTGGCTCGGTCCGAGGCGGTCAGGCCGAGGGCCAGTGCACGGTTGGCTGCAGTCAGTTCGCGCACGGTGTTGCCGAACCGGTCGTACTCGTGGCTGGTGACGTGCCCGCCGGGGGCGGCCGTGTTCACTTCCTGGCCGGACACTCCGAGGTAGTGGACTCCGGCGCGGCCGTAGGAGGCGGCGGTGAGGGCGTCGCCCGAGTGGGCCGCCGGGACGCTGTCGGGGGCGAAGACGGCGGTGGCGTCGGTGGGCGCCTCCACCTGGCCCCAGGTACGTACGTCCGTGGCGCCCATGGCGTACGGGGCCTTCGTGCCGGTCAGCGGCACTTCGTAGGCGACCGAGATGTGTGCGGTGCCCTGCTCCACATCGGCGCTGCCCTGGGCGAGCCCGGAGCGGGACACCTTCAGCAGCATGCCGTCACCGGCGGTGGCCGAGCTGCCGGCCTGGCCGTAGGTGAAGGTCCAGGGCAGCTCGCCGGCCGGGGTGAGGCCGGTGACGCGGCCCGCCGAGTCGTAGCCGTACTCGGTCTTCAGCGCGGGGCTGATCTGCGGGTTCCAGTACTGGCACAGTCGGCCCGCGTCGTCGTAGAGGTAGCTGGCAACGGTCTTGGCGGTCGCGGTGGCCGCACCGGGCTCGGTCGACCACAGCCTGATCTCCTTGACCTGGCCCGCGAAGTCGCCGAAGAGAAGGGAGGTCGCGGTGGTGGTGGTCGCGTAGACGTACTCCAGTACCCGGCAGCCCTTGGTGTCCGGAGCCGAGGTACACGTGCCTGCGCTCGCCGCCGAGGTGGGGGCGGCGATGCGCTTGGGGCGCGCGTACGTCTTGCCGTTGACGACTACGGTCTCGGAGAGCGTGGTCGTCGTGGAGTTGGTCAGGCCGTCCTGGACGATGCTGGAGACCTGCCAGGTGGCGACGGCCGGGACGGTCTTGGTGAAGGTGGTGACCGTGCCCTGGTTGTTGGTGAGGGTGAAGGAGCCGGTGACACTGCCGGTCAGCACCAGCTGCTCGGCGCCTGGCTCGGGGACCCAGCCGTTCTGCGCGGCGTTCGCGGTGAAGTGGATCGAGTCGCCGCCGGTGGTCACGACGTCCACGGCCGTGTCGGAGACGCGGCGGACGTAGGTGTAGTCGGACGCGACGCGCTCGGCGGTGGCTCCGGAGACCCATTCCTTGCCGAAGATGGCCGCCTGACCCTCCTGCTCTGCGCCCTTGCCGGGGGTGCGCGAGGAGGCCGTGCGGGAGACCGACAGGCCCAGGGCGGAGACATCGGTGCCGGAGAGTGTGTAGTCGCCGGTCAGCAGGTTGACCGTGCCGGGGCCGATCTCGTCCGAGTCGGCGCCTTCCGCGTTGCGGTCGATGACCGCGGTGAGCGGCTGGGTGCTGCCGGAGGCGCTGTTGGGTCCGGTGAAGTCGGCCTTGATCTGGACGGTGCCGTCGGGGTTGACGGTGTCGGTGGCGTTCCAGACCAACGGGGCGTTCTTTCCGCCGGCAAGCGGGACGGGCCAGGCGGTCAGCGGAGTACCGGCGGAGGTGACGTGCCCTGCCGGGATCTGCACCCAGGGGTCGGCCTCGGAGCGGCGCCAGGAGAAGGACACCTGGTCGTACTTGGTTGAGTCGGCCTCTGCGATCAGCGGGAGCCTGCGTGCCGTGATCTCGCCGTCACCGGGCTGGACGAAGCCACCGGGGCCGGCATGGAAGGTGTACTCGACAGGCTCGGACTTGTTGTCCGCCCTGTCGACCGTGCGGACCTGGAGGGTGTGGGTGCCGTCCCTGGGCGGCGCGACGGAGAGCGTCTTCACACCTCCGGCGCCTCCCGTCTCCGTCTTGGTCCACGTGGTCCCGTCCAGGGTCCATTCCAACCACTGGTGGTCGCCGGCCGGCGGAGTGACGGTGAAGTTGCCAGGCTGTCCGGCGCCCTTGACCCAGGCATTGGACGGGTAGTCCGTTGAGCCCAGGCCGGTCGGAGCGGAAGGTGCGGTGGTGTCGACCGTGAAGGTCTTCCACGCCGACCAGGTCAGGTTGTAGTGCGTGCCGTCGTGGGGAGACGTGCGGAACTTGTACGTCTTGCCGTTCGTCAGCACGCCCGCGGGCACGGTCACCGAGGCGACCTGTCCCGAGGGAACGTAGGCGGAGGCGAGGACGTTGCCGACCTGCGTATCGGTCCCCGAGTCGAAGATCTGGAAGGTGCCGTTGACCTTGTCGCCGTTGGCGTCGGTGAAGGTGTCCCGCAGCGTCGGGGTGGCGGTGTTGACCACGTAGTCGCCGCCGTAGGAGAAGAACGGCGGACCGGCCTCCTGGCGGGTGCCCGTCTTCGGCCGGTAGTTGTAGGTGACCGTCAGCTTCGGCGGGTTCGCGGCGGCGTTCGCGGAGTTGACCCGCTTCCACTGCGGTACGACGGCCTCATCCGACGCGCGGAGGCCCATGTGGCCGAGAGGCGCTTTGGCGGACGCCCACTCCTGCACCAGGGTGGTGACGTTGGCATTGATCCAGCCGTCGGGGGCCGCGGTACAGGCGGGGTTGCCGACCGTCTCGGTGGAGGTCGCCTTCTTCGCGTTCCACGCGGGCTGCGCGGCCCAGCGCGAGGACGTGGAGGACGCGCCGGCGGACCACACCTCCCACGGGTACGAGACGCAGTCGGTGTTCGCCGAGTGGAAGTTCCACAGGGAGAGCTTCGCGTCCATCACGAGGGCGTCGGAGACGGGCGCCGTGTTCCAGGTGACGAAGGAGCGCGCGGTACGCGGGGAGTTGTCGGCGTTCTTCGTGCCGGGGTTGCCGAGGTCCAGCTCCGTGTCGTTGGACCAGTCGACGGTCTCGCCCTGCTGGACGTAGGTGTCGAAGACGTTCGACAGCGCCGCGGTGGAGGGATCCACCGTGACCGGGTACTTCGTGGCCGGGTCCGCGAGGAACTCCGCGTCCGGGGTGATGACCAGGTCCACCCCGCCCTCGGCCTTGACGACCTTCATGCCGACCTTGGCCCGCCGGGTGTGCTCACCCGAGACCTTGTCGACCGTGGCGTCCCACATCACCGGCGCCGGCATCGTCGCGGTCTTCTTCGACTTCTTGTCGGTGAAGAGCACGCTGCCGTCGGCCTGCTGCTCGACCTTCAGACCCTTGGTCCTGAGGGGAAGCGTGTATGAGAGGGCCGCGGCAGGCTTGGCCTTCACCTCGACGAACTGTTCGAATCCCGTACGGGTCGCCTCGACCACGACGTCGGCGCCGGGAACGGCCTGCTCGTACGTGGCGCGGGTACCGTCCAGCTTCGGAGCCGGCAGACCGCCACGCCACTGCAGGGTGATCGCCTCGTCACCCTGCCCGAGCGTCACCAGATCGGTGGCCGGGGAAGACTGTGCCGCCTGCAGCGACGTGGCCTTGGCGCCGGGCTTACCGGAGAGCGTCAGCCCGCGCGGGTGGGCCTTCGAGACCACCGAGCCGTTCGGCGCGGCCGCCAGCTCGACATCGACATCACGCCATTCGCCGGTCGCCGCGTCCTGGAACCGGATCGGTCCGGCGGCCAGCTCAGTGGTGAGCGAACCGTCCTTGTTCGCCCACGTCGTCGACGTCTCGGTGCGCTCGGACAGTGCCTCGACGCGCTTTCCGTAGAGGCGTGCGGCCACGCGGGCGGACGTGATGTCCGCGGCCGACACCGGGACCTGCTTGGGCTCTTGCGTACCGGCTGCCGGCGCCGTCACGGGAGCCGCGAGTGCGCCTTCGGCGCCGAAGAGGGCGGAGACCGCCATCACGAGAGCCAGGCTGCCGGCGACGGACCGTCTTCGTCCGGAGACTCTTCGGAAGTTGCGGTCGCGCTCAGGAGCGGACCAGGGCATGCGGGAAGACAAACTACACCCCAAAGTTGGATCAATAATGGCTGGACGCCCGCCGCATCCTGTGCTGCGAGCATCAGGAAGTTAGCCCGGACGTAAAGATCCAATAGATGGCCAACGGGGCATAAAATCGGCTATTTCACAGCGAGGAGTTATTCGATCTTCACCAAACGGCGGCCCGGTGTCCCGAGTTGGGTCGGTTCTGGACTCAACATCGCAGGTCAGCGGCCCGGCCGGCGCGTTTGGTGAGATGCCGTGGTGCCACTGATCGTTCTCGTGGTCTACTGTTCGCGCCATACCGGAGTTGGGGCCTCCGGGGGCTGGTTTCGGCCGGAGTGACACCGAAGGACATGCAGAACAGTGCGAATGAGATCAATTCACCGGCGAATGCGCGGACGGGCGCACGGTCGGCCCGACTCAGGTGTGGGTGAACCTGACCCACACCCGGATCGGCAACCTGCGTCTGACGCTGGAGTCCCCCGACGGTAAGGCGTACACGCTCAAGCCCTACGACGCCGAGCCCGGCGGCGCCCTGACCACCTATGGGGCCGACGCCCCCGAAGCCGTCGCGAACAGCACCGAAGCTCAAGGTCACCGATGGCTACACCGGCGATCTCAAGGGCTGGTCGCTGGGGCTTCCGGCCTACGAGAACCAGAGGCAGATGGCCATCCCGGACGCCGCCGGCGCGTACGTGGAGCTGTGGACCAAGGCTGACGGCCTGGTCGGGTCCGCCTCGAACAAGCTCGAGGTCTACGTGGACGCCAGCCACCAGTACCTGGCCAACCTCAAGATCGACCTGGTCGCCCCTGACGGCTCGGCGCACCTGCTCCAGTTGTCCGGGCAGATCAACAGGGCCGGGGACCTGAAGAAGGTCTACACCGTGGGCACCTCCGCGGTCCCCGCCAACGGCTGGTGGAAGCTGCGCGTCGACGACGTACCGGCGGGCGACACCGGCCAACAACGTCGTCATCCGCTTCTGATCCTCCGAGGCACGAACAACGGCAACGGCGGGCCGCGCCCTCCCCGAGGTGCGGCCCGCCTTCCTCTGCAACGAAAGGCACGTGAATGAACAACCTGACGCGCCGCGCCGGCACGGCCCTGGCCGTGACCGCCGCGGCCCTGGCTCTGATGAGCCCCGCTGCCGCCGCGCACACAGCCCCGGGCACCGTCTCCGACAACTGCGACGTCCCGTGGATCAACTGCACCGAAGGCGACCTCTGGCTGTTCTACAACAGCAAGGAACTCGCGGTTAAGGACGGAATGTACGTGTCGGCCGCGGCCCGGTTCTGGGGCAACGTCAACAACTACGAGGGCTCCAGCGGTTACCAGGGCTCCACCCTGGTCACCTACCGCTACGTCTTCGACGGCGCCGCCAACGGCCACGGCCAGTACGTCAAGAACAACGCCGCGTCCGTCGAGAACTGCGCCGCCGCGGACAACTACCGCGTCTACTACAACTCCGGCTACGGCGGCACCTCCCAGTACATCGGCGCCGTCGGCTGGGGCTGCAACTGGGTCAACCTGATCTCCGCGCTGAAGAACAACAACGCCTCGCAGCACTTCGCCTGACCCGAGAAGGAACCTGCTCTCCATGAAGACCCGCACCCCCGCTGCCCTGGCACTCACCGCCGCTACCGCGGCCGTGCTGCTGACCGCGTGCGCCACCCCCGAAAGCCAGACCCCTGCCGCCGCCCCCGCCGCCCCCAGCCCGGTCGCCGACAGCAAGGTCTTCCCGCCCGCCGCACCCGAGCGGGGCCTGGCAAAGGGCCTGAACCTGCCTCTGGAAACCTACATGCAGGACTACGCCGACACCGTCACCATCGGCAACGGCAAGCGCCTGCTCGCCCAGGACTGCATGAAGACCTACGGACTTGACGTACAGCTCCCGGCACATGGGCTCAACCCCTCGCCGACCGAGAACGACGCCAACATGGAGCGTCGCTACGGGCTCACCAACCGCGAGACCGCTGCCACGTACGGCTACGGCCTGCCCGGGGACATGAAGCCCCGCACCAAGCAGCTGCTCCCCAAGCTCGATGCGGTCCAGACCGAAGTCCTCACCGGCCGCAAGGGCCCCACCGGGCATGGCGAGAAGGCAGCGCCGAACACGCCCATGGAAGCGGGCGAGAAGGCCCGCGAGAGCTACAACGGCAAGAAGATCCACGAACGCGGCTGCGGCGGATGGGCCGATCGGGAGATCAACGCGCCCACCGCCGACGAGCTGACCCGCGTCTCCGAGCTGAACGGCAACAGCTTCACCGAGTCGATGAAGGCCCCCGCCGTCGTCGCCGCGTTCAAGAGCTGGTCGGCCTGCATGACCGGCAAGGGCCATCCCAGCTTCAAGGACCCGTTCGAAGCCCCCCGCTCCGTCACCCGCCCCGAAGGCGCGCCCGCCGGCCCGCAGGAGATCGCACTGGCCCTGGCGGAGATCGACTGCAAGGCTGAGACCGGCTTGGTCGGAACCTGGTTCTCCGAGGAGTCGAAGAGCCAAACGGCGGTCATCGCGGAACAGCGGCCCGTCCTCGACTCCATCAAGAACAAGAGCGAGGCTGCCGTCAGCGAGGCCGGCAAGAGAATGGAAGGCTGATCGTGGCCCGTTACAAAGGCGTGGGAGCTGTTCTGCTCATCGGCGGCCTGATCGCCGGCGGCACGGTGTGGGGCGGGGTGACGTTCGCCAGAAGCATGGAATCCGAATTCGGCGACCCCGCAACGGTGGCCACAGCGGCGCCCGCCGAGCGGCCCGTCGGTGACGTCCTCACCGCTTCGGAGCGAGCCGACCTGGGGCCTGACGTCGCCACCGGCCGCGAAGGCGGGGAGACGGTCGCCACCGCCCACGTGGCGGTATGGGAGGACCAGGACATGCGCCTGGCGAAGATCCCCGTCGTGCTCACCAACCCCGGCGATGCGCAGCGGCGCATCGAGATGCGCCTGAGCGTGTACTCCTCACGCGGCGAGGGGGCGCACTCACTGTGGGAGGGAACGGTGGACTCCGACGGCGAGATAGCCCCCGGCAAGTCGGTGGTGACGCATGTGATCGTGCAGGGCGTACGTGACCTAGCGGCGTTGAGGATCGAGCTGCGGCGGACGTCCGGCGAAGGCTGATGTGAATGTGCGGGCTGGTGGCAGCGAGTGGGCATTATTGGCGGCGTGCGCGTCGCGCTTGGTGAAGTTCACCCCTGAACCTGGACAGCGGGTAATTACGCTGCAGAGGTGAGGTCTTGGGTCGCCAGGGCTTCCTCACCCAACCCGGACGAGGCCGCTACCAGAAACGGACTTAACGCCCTCTCAGGGCTTGCTCAACGAATCCGGAGCTGGCCTATAGGCAAGCGGTGGCCGCCTGAATAGGCATCGGCTACAGCTGATCGGGCAGCCCGAGTGCGAGGCTGGCGTGATGGCCGTCCGGCACGCGGCACCCGAGAAGGACCAGCTCGGCACTTTCCTCACCGCCGGGTGTCCAGGTCGTACCGTCGGCTTGTTGGGCCTGGCCGTCGACCACCAGCAGAACAGCGACGCCTATGCCGACCACACGGCGGCCGTCCCGGACACCGAGAGGACCGTCGTGTAGGCCCAGCCAACCCGCCGGTCCAAGCGTTCCCTCAGCGCCTGGATGGCCGTCGTCGCGGGGCTGGAAGGCGGGTCACGGCGGCGTCACTGCCTAGTTCCTCGCGGGCCTGGGTGAGCTCCAGGTCGAGCTCACAGACGATCCGCCGCAGGGCGGCAGAGATCTCGCGCTCCTTGCCGAGTACCTCCTTCGTTTCGGCGAGCTTGCGCTTGAGTTCGGCGTTGTCGTCGATGACCTTCTGGATGGCAGACGGGGTGGAGCCCTGAGCCCGGATCCGGGCTTGGAACTCTTCCACAAGGTCCTTGTGGTCGCGGTAGACCGCATCGCGGCGAAGCCCGGCTTCGGTCAGCAACTCGGTGGCGGTGAGCTTGCCCGAAAGCGAGCGAAGCGGTGTGCCGGCGAGCAGGCGGCTGGCGGCGGCCCGAAGAGCCGCCCGCTCGGCTTCGAGGTCGCGGGGGCGTCGAGTGGTCATGAAGCGTCCTCCTGAGGGGCCTCGCTCGCGGTGCGAGATCTGGTCTGTTCGTGCCGCTTGATCACGTAGGCGGCCTGGGCTGCCAGCGTGGCGGCGCGCTCCCGCCGGGGCTTCGGAGCCAGCGGGTCTTCCGCACTGTGGGTCAGGCGTCGAAGCCGCAGCCTCTGTTCCTCGATGTCACGGTCGCTGTAGGTGAGGTTGGTGCATGTCGACTGGCACTCGCCCTCGTCCGGCATGTCGTTCGCCGGCAGGCCGAGCTTGATCTTGTTGGCTCGACAGGCGGCGGTCGACGCCTTCCAGACACAGGTCATGCCCTCACCATGGTGGACGGCGGGGTCGTTCGTGTTCAGGATCCGCTCAACGTTGCGGCGGGTGGCGACCACGCGGCCGGCGAAGGACACGGCCTGCTTGAGCCGGGTGCGGTACTCGGTGGCGGAGGGGCCGCTGACGTGTTCACCAGCCTCCAGGAACTCGGCGTCCTCCCAGATCTGGTCGATGACCATCTCCAGCTGTTCCACCGCGAGGTCCGTGAGCCAGCCGGAATCGGGACTCCCTGCATAGCTCAGGGTTACTTTGGTTCGCAGGTGGCCGTATTGAAGTGCCGCCGCGATCAGCCCGCGTGGACGGCGGACGATGAATCGGGCGAGAGTACGGCGGAAGCGGCTGGCGTTGATGCGGCCGTGGGGGTCGGCGGGGATGGCGTCCTGGCCGTGGGCCCGGCGGAAGGTTGTGTTCACCCAGGTGATGAGGGCCTGGATGTCGTTGTTCATGCTGGTCCCGGTGCGGGCGTTCGTCGTCGGCGGGCGTTTCTCGTACGCGGCCACGAGGCTCGCGGGGAAGAGCAGCGGGAGGTCGTGCAGCCGCTCCAACAGGTCGATGGCGGCATGGACGGGAGTGACGACGACCCATGGCCGGGTGGGTTCGGTCTGGTGGGGAGCGTCGGGTGCACGGTTGTACCCCTTCCCTCGGTACCCGTGCACCAGCAGTTCGCCCGTCTCCTCGTCCGTGCCGCGGCAGCCCCTTCGCAGGTTCAGCACTTCTCCCGGTCTCATTCCGGACAAGTAGCAGATGACCGTGAAGCAGGCGGCGCTGACCATCAGCACCAGACGGTCGAGTTCCCCGGTGTCGATCGGTTCCTTCCGCCAGGGGATGCCGTTGACCAGGCCTGTGATGGTTCCCACCGGCTGGGTCCGGGCGATGGGCAGCCCGCTGTGCTCGATGAGGCCGCTTTCGGCGTCGCTCAGTCCGCTGCGAAGGCTCTTCTCGATGCCGATCAGACGCAGAATGTGGTTGCTGGCCTCAATCCCGCAGTCGGTCTCACGGCCTGGCAGCGCGAGGTTGTGCCGCTTGCAGTGGTCGAGGTAGGCCGTGAACCGCTCCCTGCGCGAGCCGGTGAACTGCCGCTGTGATGGATGCGCGCCGGCGTCAAGGGCCTTGTACTCCCGGTGGGCGGAGGCGATGTCCTGTCCGATCTGCTCGACGATCGTGATGGCCCAGTTCAGTAGGGCTTCAATCGTCTCGTCGGCGATCCGGGGCCTCTTGTTCTCCTTGCTCCGTGGGGAGGTGATCCCGGCGAGTTCGTTGGCGGTCTTGCCAGGCCAGGGGTATCCGCACCCCATGCGGCATTCGACGGGCAGGTGCTCGCGGAACAGCCACACGGTTCTGACGGCGCCGATCAGGTCGGCCTTGCGGTCATCGTGGTGAGACAGGGTCAGGACGTGGGAGAGGTAGGCGTCCAGGTCGCTGTCGTTGAACTCGGATAGGTCCTCAAGGCCGCGCTCGCCCATCCAGCAGGCGAGTACCCGGCAGTTCAGGAGCAGATGGGGGAAGCTGCCGATGCTGATCTGCGCGCCTGGTGTCTGCCAGCCGTAGGGACTGACAGGGCACGCGTGGTCGAGCGTGGCGAGGAAGAACGCCTTGAAGTGGCGCTGGAGTCGTTCGGGGAAGCCCGTCCAGTAGATCGCGGGGAGGGCGGTGTGCGCGTCCCGGTGGGCAGGTCTGACGTGCCAGACGTCGTCTCCGAACCGCGACAGTTGTTCCGGCGCGGTGCCGATGCGTACCGGGCGGTTGCGCAGGACGAGGACGTTGCTGTCCGGCCACAGGATGTCGCCGGGAGCATCGTCGTCGGGCGTTGGTTGGGGCAGTAGCGTGGTCACCGCAGGTCCATCCGTCCGTTCAACAGGTCGTCCACCAGATCGGCCTGGCGGTCACTCAGGTCAGCTCGTGCCTTCCGCAGCTCGGACGCGGTGTACGTGCTGAGGATGTCCTGCAGCTGGGCGACGGCCTCCCCGTAGCGCGCGTGCCACCCGGCGGGCTCCACGTGAGGCCGCAGGGCCAGAAGGCGGTCGTGGACGGCGGTCTGGATAGGCAGCTGGTGCGGCAGTGCCCGCGCGTTCTCGCAGCCCAGGCATGCCAGAAACGAGGCCGTGCATGGCTCACCGGGCGGCGATCCGGGCCGGGCGAGATGATCGACGCACGCGGTCGCCACCGTGTCGCTCTCCCCGGCCATCATGTCCTTGAGGACCTGCGGGGTCAGCCCCACCTCTGCCGCTGTCGCCTCCAGGTCGCGCAGAGCGCGCTCGAGGAGTTCCGCCCTGAACACCGGGACCTTCGTCACGGAACGGGCCTTGGTCACCTCCGCGCGGAGGGCCTCTGCCACCACCTGCTTGCTCTGCTTGCGCACCGTCGAACTCCGCCGAAGGTAATGGTCCCTCAGCGTGGCTCCGGTCTGTGCGACCGGCTGGCGACGCATCTCCAGCGCGGTCTGCCGGATCCGTCCGACGGTGACCGCAGGCTTCGTCCCCTGCACGGACTCCTTGGCGGATCTGATGGGGAAGCCGCGCGTCCTTGCCCAGTTGCGCCGGTCGACGATGGAGGTCCAGACCTCACCCGAGGTCTTGGCGGACCACGGCGCGTGGCTGACGAACGCTGCCCTGCTTCCGCTGAGCGTGCGTGCGACCTCGGTCAGTTCCAGCAGCAGCTCGTACACACGTAGAGGAGAGCGGAAGAGCCTGGCGTCCGGACTCTCGGTGTTGATGACCGAGGCGAGTCCGGACGGCAGATCCTCCAGCGCCACGATCATGTGCTCGCGTTCCGGGCCACGGCGCGGCTTCACCTCCTCGGCCAGAGCGACGTTGACGGGCCCGAATCCGCCATCGGGGCGGGTGTGTGCGGCTGGCCACGTGGCGACGGTGCCGAAGTTCTCGGCGGTCAGGGCGGCCAGCAGCAGGGCGAAGGCCGTCGCCTCGTGCTGGGACAGGCACAACCGTTGAGCGACCCCGATATAGCCGCCGCCATGGGCTCGTGTATGCGCGTCGGCGTTACCGAAGCCGTCGCGTGGAACGTCACCGGTCCGGGCGAACCCGTCCAGCAGCCGCCCCAGAGCCTCCTCATCACTGCCGACCGCAAGCTCTCCGGCCCTGAACCGCACCAGAGTGCGCTTCCCCGCACGGATACGGTCCCGGGCTGTTCGAACGTCACGCCGAAGCGCGGTCATGATCTGCTGCCACTCCCAGTCTGTGTAGGAGTCGAGCTCGGGAGCAGCCTCGGCAGCCGGCAGCCGGGTACGGAGCAAATCGTCCCGGAACGGTTGAGGCAGATCGGTGCTGCCCCTCAGCAGCAGCCGCAGGACCTTGATGTACTTGCGCGACGTCTCTGGGTTGTCTCTGTAGCGGTCCCGGAAAGCCTCCATGTGCGCGGGAGCGAGGTCCGCAGGGGTGCTCGCCGGTACGGCGCAACCATCGACGGTCTCGGCAAACCATTTGGCGACGAGGTAGGTGATCCTTGCCGTGCCGATGCTCTTGATGCCACTGCGGGCGCTGAAGCGATCGGCCATCAGTCGACACAACCACTCCAGCATCGGCTGTGGAACAGGGAAGGCCGAACAGTCGAATTCGCGCCTCTTGCCGGTCTTCTCCTGGTAAAAGACGACGGTTGTGCCCATCCCATCAGCCGTGGTGAGGAGCCGCTCGGGCGCCTGCCATCCGGACGGAGGCAGTGATGCCCGCCGCCCGCCTCGCCCCGGGGCGCTCACGATGACGCCTCGAGGCGAGCGGTGGAGACGCTTGCCGGTCCGAGCGTCGAGCCGCCCGCGGACGCGAACGCCCGCACGAGGGCGTCCACACCGGCTTGCTCCTCGTCGTCCAGCAACTCCATCAGATAGGAGACCTGCAGGCCGGTGAACGGCTCGAGGTAATGGTCGCGGGTGGTGTCCGGATGGCTGTGGCCCATCAACATCGCCAACTGCATCCAGAAGTCGCCGATCCGATCTCGCAGGTCAGCCGCCTCTTCATCGGAAAACCCCGTGAGCCTGCGCTCCTCGACGAGGCTGAGGATGGAGAACCACCTCAATGCGAACGAATGCCGCAGCATGTGTGGGGTCGCCCACAGAGGGCACTGGCTCCTCGCCCGCTCGCGGTTCTCCTCGGTCATCTGGCGATCAGGATCGGCTGACCGGACCCAGGCCTCCTTGACGCGCTCGTTGGCGGCGTCGAAGGTGTCCTCCCAGGAATACGGTTTCTTCGGCTGTCCGGTGATGGACAGCCAGACCCACAGCGGCTCCAACCCGTGCGGCGTACGCCGGAACAGTAGCTGCCGCTCATCCGGACAGAGCACATCGAGAGACATCGGAACCAGGCCGGCCGGTCCTTCGACGTGGATCGTCCGGCCGAGACCACCACGCCCGGAAACGATCCGGATGCCACGCAACTTCTCGTATGTACCGCGTCGTTGAGCACGGCGGATCACCTCGGTCCGCGACCCTTCCATCGTGTCCATGTAACCCAGGACCGACTGCAAGCTGCGGCGTGGAATCCAGTAATTGCGCCCCTCACCTCCGCCCTTGATGCACTCCGCGGCGAGCCAGGCTCGATGCAGTCCCGCCCTGCCCACCGTCGGCAGTTCGATGTCGAGGATGCTGGCCCATTCCCTGATTCGCAGCCCGGTGCCGTACAGCCCGTCGACGAAGGCCACGTCGCGGTCCTCGTTGAACCCCCGCCAGCCGGTCTTCCGGTATCCATCGAACCCGTAGCCGCGCAGACCGATGTCACGCCACTGCTCCAGCGCGGGCCGAAGCAGCCACTTCACCTGGCGGCGCTTCGAACCAGCGGGCCGCAGGGGATCGCGTCGCCGATTCGAGTACCGGTGGTCCTCGGCGCCGCCCGAGCTGTGGAGCGAGGCGTCGGCTGAATCGGTGCCGGCAGCGGGCACAGTCTTCACCGGGTTCGCGATGCCGTACCAGCCCGACGCCCACGTGTAGAAGGTGTTGAGTCCGGCGCGGTCCGTGTCGAACGAAGTCGCCTGAATTCGCTCATAGTTCCGCATGTCGGTCAGGCGCCAGCCCTTGAACGCCTCTACATCGCGAGCGGTTGCTTCGTTCCAGGAACGGCCTATCGCCGTCAGGAAATCCAGCCAGACAACTAGCGTGTAGGCGTACCGCCGCATCGTCAGTGGTGCTGCCGTAGCCATCTTCCCCGTACGGAAGAACAGATTAATCCGACTGTCCGGCCTTCCTGACGGCGGCAGGAGAACGGGAGTGCCATGGCGAGCCCTGTTGTTGGCCGCCCGCTCGTTCAGGTCTCCGAAACGGAGGATGTCGGGATCATCAAGTAGTCGAGGTGGAACCGTGAGGTCGTAGAAGTCCACCCGCCAGTGATCGAACACGTCCGAAGGGGCTCCCCCAGAGCAGTCTTAACCGACAACTCTGGACAGCCTAAAGAACCGGCGGGAACATGGACCACGGCGAGTCGCCCTGGGAGTGCGCGCTCCGGGAGTGCCTGGAGGAGACGGGCATCGCCTTCGAGGGCGAGCGGAAGCTGTTGGGCACGCAGTTCATCGCGCACCGCGGCGAGGAATGGCCCGCGAACCACATCGGCTTCCTCTTCGACGGCGGCACCCTCACCGACGAGCAGATCGCCGCCATCGTCCTCGACCCCGGGGAACACAGCGAGGTACGGGTCCACTCGGTGCGGGAGTGGGAGGCGCTCATGACCCCGTCGAACTTCGCGCGCCTGCGCGAGATCGATGCGGCCCGCCGTACCGGCACGGTGGCCTACATGGAGCACTGACCGGGGCCGCCGGTCAGTTGCGGGAGTTGCCGAGTCGCGACGTCCGTTCAGGTCTCGCAGAGGGAGACCCCTGAATGGGGGAAACGGTTCTCAGCCATGCCGCCGGGGCACGGGGACGGACCTGAGCGCGGCCACCGCCACCAAGCCCAGCACCGCGGCGCCCGCCGCCCCCGCCGCCAGGAATCCGCCGCGGGAGCGCCAGGACAGCACCGACCACGTCGACTGGGCGGAGGCGAATGAGCCCGCGCTCAGTACGGATCCCACCGAGGCGGCCGACAGGGCCGAGCCGATCGAGCCGACCGACAGCACGCTGCCGACCGACCCGATGGAGAGGACGGAGCCCACCGACCCGATGGAGAGGACCGAACTCTTGGAGCGGAGCGAGAGGAAGGAACCGTCGTCGGCAGCCATACGACTCATGCTGCCACACCGGCCATCGGCGCGGCCTGAGCCGGAACGGCCGCCGCCGTCTGCTGCGGGGTCCGCGTGAGCAGCAGCACGCCCCGGGCCGCCGCGAGCGCGCCCGCCGCGGCCAACAGGACCCCGAACGCGCCGCCTTGGATGCGTTCGCCGAGCAGGATCATCCCGATCGCGGCCGCGGCCAGCGGGTTGGTCAGGTTGACCACCGCGAGCGGGGCGCCCAGGCCGCCCCGGTAGGCCCGCTGGGACAGGAGCATCCCGCCGACCGCGAAGACCACCACGAGCAGCGCCACCGAGACGACCCGGACGCTGAGCAGGGACCCGCCGCGGCCACCCGCCACGGCGACGGTCTGGGTCAGGGCGGAGGCGGCCGCCGAGGCCAGCCCGGACGCCGTCGCGTGGCGCAGCCCCGAGCGGGTGTCGCTCCGTGCGGTCAGCAGCATGATCACCGCGGCCGTGGCTCCCGAGACGGCGAGGGCCTCGGCCAGGGTCAGGGTCTCGTCGGGGGACGGGCCGGAGGCGGGCACCAGGAGCAGGCCGAGGCCGACGACGGTGGCCAGGGTGCCGCGCCACTCGCTGGCCACGACCCGCCGCCCGGCGCCGCGCGCGCCCAGCGGTACGGCGGCGACGAGGGTGAGCGCGCCGAGCGGCTGGACCAGGGTGAGCGGCCCGTACCGCAGGGCGGCGGCGTGCAGGAGCGCGGCGGCGGCGTTCAGGCCGGCCGACCACCACCAGGCGCCGTTGCCGAGCAGCGCCGCGGTGCTGCGGGCGACCCCTCGGCGGGCGAGGCGTTCCTGCGCGACGGCGGCGGACGCGTAGGTGACGGCCGCGGCGAGGCAGAGCAGGACGGCGAGGAGCGTGGAGTTCACCGGACTGCTCCTACGGGCTCCATGGGATCCACGGCTGCCGCACCGGCACCCACACCCACACCCGCCCCCACACCCACACCGGCGCCGACACCCGCCGGCACCGGACCCGGAACCGGCACCGCACGCGGGCCCGGCACGCTCCGCCGGGTGACGAGCGAACGGCCGACCGGGCGCGGGACCAGCAGCAGGGCGGACCCGAGGAGCAGCGTGGCGACGATGGCGTCGAGCCAGTAGTGGTTGGCCGTGCCGACGACCACGAGCAGGGTCACCAGCGGATGCAGCAGCCACAGGGCGCGCCACCGCGAGGAGGTCACGGCGATCATGCCGAGGGCCAGCATCAGCGCCCAGCCGAAGTGCAGGGAGGGCATCGCGGCGAACTGGTTGGCCATGGTGTCGGCGGCGGGCGCGGCACCGTAGACGGTCGGTCCGTAGACCTGGCCGGTGTCGATCAGGTGGGCCGCGCCCAGCATCCGCGGGGGTGCGAGGGGGAAGGCCAGGTGGATGACGAGGGCCGCGCCGGTCAGGACGGCCAGGACCCGGCGGGTCCAGAGGTAGTGCGCGGGGCGGCGTACGTAGAGCCAGACGAGGAAGAGCACCGTGGCGGGGAAGTGCACGGCCGCGTAGTAGGTGTTAGCGGTGTGCACGAGGGCGTCGCTGTGCAGGAGCAGTCGCTGGACCAGGCCTTCGCCGGGCAGGTGCAGGGTGCGCTCGGCGTGCCAGACCCGGGTGGCGTTGCGGAAGGCCTCGTCCGTGCGGCCGGTGGAGAGCGTACGGCCGCACTTGTAGACGGCGAAGAGGCCCACGACGAGCAGGAGCTCGCGCATGAGGCGGAGACGGGCGCCCGGCCCCGCGCCGGCCCCGACGGGTGTGGTGTGGGAGGTCATCCCCCGGTCTCGCTTCCTGTACACGGCTACACGGCTCACAATCGACACACCAGTGTATCGATACATTCTCGTATCGATACGAGTGTGTACCGATACGCTCGCGTTCCCGTAGACTTTCACTAGAGCCCGCTGCGGCGCGACCGGAATATCGCGGCCGCGAGCAGCACCACGTGACACGCACCACGTGACACGCACCACGTGACACGCAGCACGCCGCATCGAGGAGAGCCGCCATGATGTCGCCGACGCCGGAAGCCGCCCCGGCCCCCGCGCGCCGCTCCAAGATCACACCGGAGCGGGAGCAGCAGCTCTACGACGCCGTCCTGGAGCAGTTGCGCGAGGACGGCTACGAGGCGCTGACCATGGAGAAGATCGCCGCCCGGGCCACCTGCGGAAAGTCCACGCTCTACCGGCAGTGGAAGACCAAACCGCAGCTCGTCGCCGCCGCCCTGCGCGCGGACCGGCGCGGAACCCTCGCCGCGGTGGACACCGGCACCCTGGCGGGCGACCTGCGCGAGGCGGCCCGGATCGCCGCCTGCACCTCCGGGCGCGACACCCGGCTGATGCAGGCCCTCGGACACGCGGTGCTGAGCGACGAGGAGCTGAAGGCGGCCCTGCGCGAGGCTCTGGTGGAGCCGGAGCTGGCGGCGTTCGGCGCGATCGTCGCGCGGGCCGTGGCGCGGGGCGAGCTCGCCCCCGGACACCCGGCCGTGGAGTTCCTGCCGGCGCAGCTGATGGGCGTACTGCGCATCCGGCCCGTGCTCGAGGGCCGCTACGCCGACGCCGAGTACCTCGTACGGTTCGTCGACGCCTGCCTGCTGCCGGCGCTGGGCGCGGCCGCGCCGGAGGCGGACCGGGCCCCCTGAACGGGGCCCCCTGAACCAGCGGGCCGCCGTCCCCGATGACCGGGCGGCGACCCGCTCGCGCTGCCTCGTGGGGACGGTGGCAGCGCAGCCCCCGGACCGGACGGCGGGCACTCCCTCGCGGAGTGGCCGCCGACCGGTCCGTGCGGCGATCAGCCGGACAGCCGGCTCAGCTCCGGGCCGCGCCCATCGCCCGCGCGAACTCCTCCGGGTCGGCGTCGAAGCCCCGTAGAACCGGGTCCATCGACCAGACCCCCGCGGCGTCGCGGGTGAACTCGGCCACCGTGACCGCGCTCGCCGCGCCGAAGCCCGTGAGGTCGTCCACGGCGAGATCCGTGTAGCCCTCCCGGATGCGCAGTCCCTTTCCCGCGACGTCGGCGAAGGTCAGCGCCGGGCCGCCGCCCGGCCGCTGGATCACCACCCCCACCACGACCCGGACCAACTCCTCGGAGATCCGGTTCAGTTCGAGGGTCATCACCTCGTCGAAGCCCAGCCCCAGCCCGGTCCTGCTGTCCCGGTTCAGCGTGATGGTGCCGTCGGGCGCGCGGCTGCCGAAGTGCACCAGGTGGACGGGCTCCCCGTACGGGTCCGCGGCGGCGTACACCGCGGCGAGCAGGTCGAGATCGTGGACGGGCGCTCCCGCCGGGCTGGGATCCCACCGCAGCGCGATCTCCACCTTGGCCAGGCCCTTGCGTACTCCGCTCACCGAACTCCCCCTCCGACCACCGTGTGTTGCCCTCCCATGCTGTCACGGGTCCCGCCCCGGGGCTCGAACGACCGTACGTTCCCGGCCAGTCCGGGGGCGGGACCAGGTCGGCGGGGGCGGGGCGGGGGCGGCGCCGGCTACCAGTCGCCGTCCTGTACCGGCTTGCCCGGCCGGGGCCCGTTCCCCAGGGGTGCGACCTGGCCGGGGGCGGGTTCCGCCCACGGAGCCTCGTCCGCGCCGAGCCATTCGCCCACCGGCCGCACCCCGCCGAGGGTGTCGGAGGGGGCGAGGTCGTCGGCGTCGTCGTAGTAGTCGAACCACGGCAGCCCCGCCTTCGTGTAGGCGGCCCGGTCCACCGGCGAGGGCGGCGGCTCCTCCCCAGTGATCCTTCGCCACGCGGGCGGGGTCACCAGGTGGACGAAGACGCGGGCTGCCGGCTCGGCCGCCCAGTCCTTCGCCTTGCGGTCGTCGCGGTACACCTCCTGGCGCATGGAGCCGCCGGCGCCGAGCCCCATCGCGGGCGCCGCCTGCGGGACCGGCCCGCCGCCCGACCGCCGCAGCGGACCCGCGGCCGCGGCGGGGGCCGCCGCCCCGGGAGGGCCGCCCACGGGTCCGCCCGGCGCCGGGGCCGCCATCGGCGCCGGCATCGCCATCGGCATCGCCGGGGGCGCTCCGAAGCCGCCGCCCGCGTAGCCTCCTCCCGCGAAGCCTCCCCCCGGATGACTGCCCGGCGGCAGGATCCCGTACGGTACGCCGCCGGTCCGGCCGGTCCCGGCCGTGCGCGCCCGCTCCTCCTCCCGCCACCGCTCCAGCGCCTTGGCGCCGAGCGGGAAGGCCTGCAGCTGCACGCCGCCCGCGGTCTCCTCGCCGGTGACCTGGCCCTCCACGGTGGCGCCGAGCCCCAGCGGGACGGCGACGAACTGGCGGACCGTACCCGTGCCCGAATTGATGCCGTCCAGCCACGGCTGGCGCGGCAGCACGAGGTAGTTCTGCGGCCGGCGCCCGAGCGCGCCTGTCCACCGCTCGCCGGAGACGGCGCACACCTTGCCGACCCCGACCTGGAGCGCGGTGGGCTCCCGGGTCCCGCCGAAGCTGAGCCACATCGCCTCGCGCAGGTACACGGGGAGCATCACCCCGCCCTTGGCCGGCCAGTCCGCCGGAACCGTGTCCGGATAGTCCTCCGCCCGCCGCAGCGGGAACTCCCCCAGCCCCGGGGGCAGATTGTGCGTACCGGTCTCCGGCAGCCGCAGCGTCCGCATGAAACGGACCTGCGCCCCCTCGCCCAGCAGCAGTGCGTTCCCCTCGACCCGTACCCCGCCCATGGCCACCTGACCGGCTCCTCTCCCGTTCAAAGCCGGATCCGCCGCAGGATCTGCCGCCGTTCCGGATCGTTACCCTCAAGATTTGCTCAGATGTCGTGACACTGCGCCCGACGAGTTCCTAGCTTCCTCATATACGCGTCCACCAGCCTCCGCGGTTCCCCGCGCCCCGGCCCGGTCCCGGTGCGCTCCGCGCGCTCCCGCGCGGCTCGGCCCGCCCGCGACCCGCGTATCCGCGTACCCCAGGAAAGAGTGCAGCATGAAGGTTCCCAAGGCCGGCGTCATCGCCGCAGCGGTCGGTCTCGCCCTGACCGCATCGGCGTGTGGCGGTGACGACGACCAGAAGACCTTCTCCGTCGGCATCAAGTTCGACCAGCCGGGCGTCGGCATGCGGGAGCCCGACGGCACCTTCACCGGTTTCGACGTGGACGTGGCGACGTACATCGCGAAGGAGCTCGGCTACCCGAAGGACCGGATCACCTTCAAGGAGGTCCTCAGCAACGACCGCGAGCTCCTGATCGAGTACAACGAGGTCGAGATCGTGGCGGCCAGCTACTCGATCAACGACAAGCGCAAGCAGAAGGTCGACTTCGCCGGGCCGTACTTCCTCGCGCACCAGGATCTGATGGTCCGCGCCGACGACGCGACCATCACCAAGGCCGAGGACCTCGACAACGCCAACAAGGAGCTGTGTTCGGTGACCGGCTCGACCTCGGCGGAGAACGTCAGGAAGAACCTGGCCCCCAAGGCGGGCCTCCTGGAGCTCGGCGGCTACTCCGAGTGCGTCGTCGCCCTCAGGGACGGCCTCGTCGATGCCATCACCACGGACAACTCCATCCTGGCCGGTTACACCGCCCGCAAGGGCAACGAGGGCAAGTTCCGGCTGATCGGGCTGAGCCTGAGCAGCGAGAACTACGGGATCGGCATGAAGAAGGGCAACACCGAGCTCCAGGTCAAGATCAACAACGCGATCCGCAAGATGGTCGAGGACGGCACCTGGGAAGCGGCCGTGAAGAAGAACTTCGGCCCGGACTACAAGTACGAGCCCGCGCCCGCCATCACAACGGGCAGCTGACGACCGTCGAGGCGGTGGCCGGGTCCGACCAGTCGGCGTCGAAGCGGGCGTTGACCACGTAGAGCCGGCCGCCGTACACCGCGGCCGTCGTCGGCTCGTCGAAGCGCGGGTCGGTGATCCGCTTGACGAAGCGGGCCCGGCGGCCGTCCCCGCTCAGGGTGAACACATCCACCGCATAGGCCCAGTTGCGTACGACGTACAGCGTCCGCCCGTGCAGCACGAGCCCGTCGCCGTTGCCCACGGAGCCGCCGTCGAGCACGGTCCGGGTGGCGGCGCCGGTGCGCGGGTCCACCCGGAACAGCGCCTCGGCGGTGTCGTGCACCACGAGCAGGGCCCGGCCGTCGGGGGTCCGCTCGATCCCGTTGGCACCCCAGTACGCGCCGCCGGGCGGGACCGGGTCCCACTCGCCGCCGAGCCGCAGGGCGCGGGGGACCGCGCCCGGGCCGGTGAGGTCCCGGCCCACGGGCAGGAAGTACAGGACGTCCGCGAAGGAGTCGGTGAACCAGGCACCGCCGCAGCCGACGACGGCGTCGTTGACGAAGGCCGTGCCGGTCGCGGCCTGGTGAGTGGCCAGAACCCGTCCGTCCCGGGCGTCGACCACCCGGATCTGTCCGCTGGCGCCGCCCGCGACCAGCAGCCTGCCGTACGGGTCGAGCTTGAGGCCCACCGACATCGGGCCCTCGCCCCGGGTGATGATCCGCCCGGCGCCGGTGGCGAGTTCGAAGCGGTAGACCGAGCCGTCGAGCAGCGAGCCCGTGTAGGCCGTGCCGTGCGCGGAGACGGCGATCCCTTCGGGCTGGAAGCCCGCCGGGATCGCCACCGTGTCGGGCCGCGGCAGCCAGGCCGCCTGCTGCGCCTGAGCCCCCTGCGCCTGGGCGAGCGGCGCCCCCGCTCCGACGAGCGCGGCGCCTCCCAGCGCCGCGGCCGCACCGATGAACCCGCGTCGTCCTATGCTCCCCGTCATGACTGACCCTCTCAACTGCCGTGTGCAACAGGTGGGTTGACCCTCTCACCCCACCACATCGACGGCGCCCCGGCAGCCCCCGGTCAGGATCTTTCACAAGGGGACGGCGAAGCTCACCCCTCCGAGACCGGGGCCTTGACTCGCAGGACGGTCAGGAACTCCCGCATCCAGGCGGAGTGGTCGGGCCACGCGCGGGCGGAGACCAGCGTGCCGTCGACCACGGCCTCGGAGTCCTCGAACGCGGCGCCGGCCGCCTTCATGTCCAGCTCCAGGGCCGGATAGGCCGTGACCCGGCGGCCGTCGAGGGCCCCGGCCGCGGCGGTGATCAGGGGGCCGTGGCAGATCTGCGCGATGGGCTTGTCGGAACCGGCGAAGGCCGCCAGGATCCGCCGCACCTCGGGGTCGTTGCGCAGGTACTCCGGGGCGCGTCCGCCGGGCACGACCAGCGCCGCGTACTCCCCCGGGTTCACGTCGGCGAAGGCGATGTCGGCGGGCCAGGTGTAGCCGGGCTTCTCGGTGTAGGTGTCGAAGCCGTCCTCGAAGTCGTGGACGACGAACCGCAGCTTCTTCACCGCCGGCGCCGCGATGTGGACCTGATACCCCTCCTCGATCAGGCGCTGGTAGGGGTACAGGACCTCCAGCGACTCCGCCGCGTCGCCGGTCACGATGAGGATCTTCGGTGCCATGGGCTGCTCCTGGTCGGGCTGTTCACGGTGTGGCCTCCGCAACCGTGCCCGCGGCGCCCGGTCCTGCATAGGGATTCTTGCGCCAATCACCCGGACGACGGCGACACGTGACGCGCGTAGAAAATCAGGGCTCCCGACACGTGCTTTTTACCTGTAGGGCACATGACAATGTGAACCTCGCTCTGCCACCTGATGCCCCGCCAATTCCCCGGGCGGGAGCGGTGCGTGTGGAGAGGTACCCCCACGTGATGAGAATCTCGCGCCTTACTCCCTGGGCAGCCGGCCTCGCGGCCGCGTCCCTCATACTGCTCCCGGCCTCCGCCTCGGCCGGCCGGCAGAACAGGACGGCAGCCCCCGCCAACGAGGCCGCCCCCACCGCGGCTTCGGCCTCCGTCGCAGTCGACACCTACTACGCCACGGCCGAGGGCAAGACCGGCGCCGCGCTCAAGACGGCGCTGCACAACATCATCAAGACCCAGTCCAAGGTGAACTACGACGGCGTGTGGAACGCCCTGAAGGTCACCGACCAGGACCCCGCGAACTCCAACAACGTCATCCTGGTCTACTCGGGCCGCTCGCAGTCGAAGTCCACCAACGGCGGCGGCGTCAACGACTGGAACCGCGAGCACGTCTGGGCCAAGAGCCACGGCGACTTCGGCACCGCCACCGGCCCCGGGACCGACCTGCACCACCTCAGGCCCGAGGACGTCACCGTCAACAGCACCCGCGGGAACAAGGACTTCGACATGGGCGGCGGCCCGGTCTCCGAGGCCCCCGGCAGCCTGACCGACTCCGACTCCTTCGAGCCGCGGAACGCCGTCAAGGGCGACGTCGCCCGCATGCTGCTCTACATGGCCGTGCGCTACGCCGGCGGTGACGGTTTCGCCGACCTGGAGATGAACGACAGGGTCAACAACGGCAGCGCGCCCCTCTTCGGCAAGATCAGCGTCCTGAAGCAGTGGAACCTGCAGGACCCGCCGGACGCCTTCGAGCAGCGCCGCAACCAGGTCATCTACGACACCTACCAGCACAACCGGAACCCGTTCATCGACCACCCGGAGTGGGTCAACTCCATCTGGTAGGCGGCCCTACTGCACGCCGAGGGCCATCCACTTCTCCGGCGCCGCGAGCGGCTCGAAGCCGACCTTGGCGTAGACCTCGTGGGCGTCCGCGGTCGCCAGCAGGATCCTGCGCAGCCCGTACGGGGCGAGGTGGTCCCGTACCGCCCCCGCCAGGGCGGTGCCGAGCCCCTTGCCCCGTACGCCCCGGTCCACGTACACATCGCAGAGCCAGGCGAAGGTGGCGCGGTCGGTGACGACGCGCGCGTAGGCCACCTGGAGGCCGGACACGGCGTCGTAGACCCCGTAGTTGAGCGATCCCCCGATGGCGGCGTCCTGCTTCTCCCGGCTCCGCCCGAGGGCCCAGTAGGCGTCCCCGGACAGCCACCGGTGGATCAGCTCCCGGTCCAGGCGGCCGGGGTCGGTGGAAATCTCATAGCCCTCGGGCGAGGGCAGCGCGCTGTCGTCCATGCCCGCATCCAAGCAAAGGGGCCGGGCCCCGGCCAGCGGGTTTCGACCGCCGGGACGCGGTCGCGCTACGCGGCCGCGCTACAGCCGGTCGGCCAGGGCCTTGAAGGCCGGCCAGTCAAGGGCCGGGGTGCGGGAGTCCCAGACCTTCTGGGACAGGGCGGCGAGCGGGAGCCGGATGCCGGCCGCGACCTGGGCCTGGGTCTGGGCTCCGGCCAGATCGCACCAGACGGCGAGCCGCGCGCCGAGGATCTGCCCGGCGTACCGCGCGGGCACGGCCGCGGTGCCGCGCAGCACGAGCGGGGTCCACTGCTCGTAGATGCGCCGGCCGTCGGGGTACGTGAACTGGTTCGGCTGCCCCAGCACGTAGTAGAGGTACTCGTCGTTGAGGTTGACGACCTTGCGGCCCTCGCGCAGGTACTCCAGCGGCGGCCGGGCCCCGTTCTCCTTGCCCGTCCAGTACTCGACCTGGATGTCCTTGGCCGGCTGGGCGATCCCTCCGGTGAAGAAGCCGTCGTTCCAGGCCGCCGGCGCGCGGCCCGCCGAACGGACCACGTCCGCCCGGTCGTTCAGCCAGCCAGTCGCCAGGTCCTGGACCCGGGCGGTGGGCCCGTAGCGCTGCCGGGCGGCGGCCGTCAGCTGCGGGAAGGAGGTCTGCGGATCGCGGTAGACCAGGGCCTGGTACTCGTCGGCGCCCAGGTTCCAGAGGGAGCCGGGGAACAACGGCAGGTACTCCCGCAGGAGTTCGTCGACGAGTTTCGCCGCCGCCGGGTTCGCGATGTCGACCGCGCCCTTGACCGCCCTGCCCTGCACGTCGCGCAGTTGCAGCGCAGGGTAGGCGCGCAGGACCGCTCCGAGGTGGCCCGGGGAGTCGATCTCGGGGACGACCGCTATGTGCAGCCGGGCGGCGAGCGCGGTGATCCCGCGCACCTGCGCCTTGGTGAGGTGCGGGGTGGAGACGATCTCGGGATGGGTGTCGGACTCGATCCGGAAGGCCTGGTCGTCGGAGAAGTGCAGACCGAGCTGGTTGAGCTTGAGGTCGGCCATCTCGCGCAGCCGGTCCTCGATCCAGTCCGGGGTGAAGTGCTTGCGGGCGATGTCGAGGTTGAGGCCGCGCTGCGGTTTGGCCGGGGCGTCGCGCACGGTGCCTTCCGGGGCCGAACCGCCTCCGCTCACCTCCTGCTTCAGGGTGCGGGTGCCGTAGAAGACCCCGGCCTGGTCGGGTCCGGTGATGCGGACCTGCCCGTCGCGCACGGTGAGGGTGTACGACTCGGGGGCGCCGGAGCCCTCCGAGCCGAGGGTGAGTTCCACGTCGCCCTTGCGCGGGGTGGCCGACTCGGCGAAGCCGATCCGCAGCTCCCCGGCCAGCAGCTTGCCCTCGTCCGCCAGGGCCGCGCTGTCGGCCGGCGGTACGACGACCCGCGCCTCGGGGCCGGGCCGCCAGCCGGGGCCGTGGGCCGGCACGTGTTCCCGTACGGCCGGGACGGTGCGCGGGGCGGTGGACAGCGGGAAGGTCGGCGTCGGCGTGGGCGCCGGGGCTTGCGGGGTGGAGGGGGTGGTGACGGGAGTGGCGGGGCTGGCGGCGGGGGCCGTCGCGCTCGGCGGGGTGGTCGCCACGACCGGGGCCCGGGCGTTCCCCGGGCCGGTTGTACTGGACGCGCAGCCCGGGACGGCGACAAGGGTGACCAGCGCGGCGACTGTTGCCGTCGCGATGACATGGCTCCGCCCGTACTGCTTCGTCTGCCGCATCATGCTCCTGTCCCCCGTACCAACGTGGCACGGGGGACAGCGCCGCGCGACCCGGGCGGAGGGTCAGACGAGCGTGCCGAGCGCGGACGCGGCAAACCCGTGGTCCTGGGCCGGGGCTCCGCCGCCGACGCCGATGGCTCCGACGAGCCGGCCGTCGCGGTGGACCGGCAGCCCGCCCGCGATGGGTCTTTCGCCCTGGGGGCGAAACCCCGTTCCCTGCTCTGCTCCGCAGGGGTCCGATTCCCCCCAGCCTGAAGGCCGGGGCATCCTCGGAGGTCCCCGGTGATGCGGGGGGATACGAGGCGGTACGCGGGGTCGTGGATCAGTGGTGGGCCGGTACGGCGGTGGTCGCCGCCGGGGTGCCGGCCGCGATGACCCGGCTGCTCCCATCGCCGCCCGCGCGGATCCCCGTACGCCGTTCAAGCGCGCCGGAGACCAGGGCGAGGGCCAGGGCGGAGGCGGCCAGTGCCGCGCCGACCCAGTTCGGGGCGGTCCAGCCGAGTCCGGCGGCGATGACGAGCCCGCCGAGCCAGGCGGCGAGGGCGTTGCCGAGGTTGAAGGCACCGATGTTCACGGCGGAGGCCAGGGTGGGGGCGCCGGCTGCCTGGTCGAGGACGCGCTTCTGCAGCGGCGGCACAGTCGCGAAGCCGAGGGCCCCGATGAGGAAGAGGGTGACGGCGGCGCCGGCCCGGGTGTGGGCGGTGAGGGTGAAGGCGGCCAGGACCACGGCGAGAGCGCCCAGGGAGGTGTACAGCATCGGCATCAGCGCGCGGTCGGCGAAGCGGCCGCCGACGAGGTTGCCCGCGACCATGCCGAGACCGAGGAGGACGAGCAGCCAGGTGACGGAGGTGTCGGCGAAGCCGGCGACGTTGGTCATCATCGGGGTGATGTAGGTGATGGCGGCGAAGACCCCGCCGAAGCCGAGGACGGTCATCCCCATCGCCAGGAGCACCTGGACGTTGCGGAACGCGGCCAGCTCGTGGCGGATCCGTACGCCCTCGGGGCGCGGCAGGTCGGGGACGAGCCGCGCGATGCCGAGCAGGCCGAGGAGGCCGAGCGAGGCGACGATCAGGAAGGTGACCCGCCAGCCGAGGTGCTGGCCGACGAGCGTGCCGAGCGGGACGCCGACGACGTTGGCCACGGTGAGGCCGGTGAACATCATCGCGATGGCTCCGGCCTTCTTCTCGGGCGCGACGAGCTCGGCGGCGACGACCGCGCCGATGCCGAAGAAGGCGCCGTGGGCGAGGGAGGCCACGACCCGCCCGGCAAGCATGACGCCGAAGGCGGGGGCCAGTGCGGAGACCACGTTGCCCACGATGAACAGGCCCATGAGCAGCATCAGCATCCGCTTGCGCGGGATGCGGGTGCCGAGGACGGTCATCAGCGGGGCGCCGAGGACCACGCCGAGGGCGTAGCCGGTGACCAGGAAGCCTGCGGTGGGGATCGAGACGCCGTAGGTGGCGGCGACCTCGGGAAGCAGGCCCATGATCACGAATTCGGTGGTGCCGATCCCGAAGGCGCCGATGGCGAGTGCGAGGAGTGAGAGAGGCATGAGGGGTGCCCTTCAGGAGGTGCTGGGGCTACAGGGAGAGGAGGGAGGGGCTGGGCCGGCCGGGCGATTGCCTCAGCGGGTTGCCTGCGTCCACATTAATTGCAGACGCGGGATATTTGCAAGCGCGGGCAATTGCAGGCGTGCCCTATCCTGGAGGCACACGCCTTCGAGGAGGAAGCCCATGACGGCCACGGACAGCGCGCTCACCGCCCTCTCCCAGGGCTGGTGCGCCCTCTCCCTCCTGCACGGGCGGATCGAGACGCACATCGAGCGCGCGCTCCAGGCGGGACACGGCCTGAGCGTGCGCGAGTACTCCCTGCTCGACGTGCTCAGCCGCCAGCACAGCGGCCCCGGCGGCCACCTGCGCATGCACCAGGTCGCGGACTCGGTGGTGCTCAGCCAGAGCGCGACGACCCGGCTGGTCAGCCGCTTGGAGGACCGCGGGCTGCTCAGCCGCTACCTCTGCGACACCGACCGCCGGGGCATCTACACCGAAGTCAGCCCGGCCGGCCTGGAGCTCCTGGCCGCGGCCCGCCCCACCAACGACACCGCCCTGCGCGAGGCCCTGGACGAGGCGGCACTCAATCCGGAACTCTCCCTGCTGGTGGCCGCGGTGAAGAACACCCCGGCGGGGAACCAGGGGGACTAGGACACGCCTTGGACCCGCTGCTCCAGTACCTGGCCCGGCCAGGTGCCGGAGAGGAAGGGGGCGGTGCGGGTGAAGCCGTTGCGTTCGTAGTAGGCGACCAGTTCGCCGGTGCCGCCCGCCCAGCAGTCGACCCGTAGCAGCTGCACGCCGGCCCGCCTGGTCTCCTGCGCGGCCCGGACCAGCAGCGCGGCGCCGATGCCCAGGCCGGCGTAGCGCCGGTCGGAGACCAACAGGCGGACGTACCGCTCGGGTTCCCCGGCCGACGGGATCATCGGCATCTTCGGGCTGGGGCCGGAGTCCAGCACCAGGGCTCCGACGGGCTCCCCGTCCAACTCCGCGATGTACGGGGAGTTCTCGGTCGTGTAGCGCCGGACCCGCTCCACCCCGCCGGGGAGGCGCGAGTGCGGGGTCGTGCCCCACTGTTCGGTGTTGCCGCGGGCGTTCATCCAGGCCACCGCGGAGTCGAGCATGGCCAGAACGGCCGGGACGTCCGCCGGGCCGCCCGGCCGGATTCGCAGGTCGTGTGTGGTGTCGTTCATCGGACGAGCCTATGCGCTCTCGCGGTGCGTGCCCGTGGCGCACAGCGCGCGGTACTCCGTGGGCGTGAGCCCGTACGCCTCGCGGAAGGAGCGGCTGAAGACCACGGGGCCGCTGAAGCCCCAGCGGGCGGCGATGGACTGCACCCGGTGGGTGGCGAGTTCGGGCCGGCCCAGGTCGGCGCGGCACCGTTCGAGGCGGCGCCGCCGGATACGGGCCCGGACGCTCTCCCCCTGCCCCTGGAAGAGCTGGTGGAGCCCGCGCACCGAGATGGTGTGGCGGGCCGCGATCGCGGGCGGGGCCGGCTCCGGGTCGCCGAGGTTGTGCTCGATGAAGGCGTGGATGCGCCGCAGGAGGACCTCCGTTCGCGCTTCGGAGGGGATCCGGTCCGCGGCGTCCAAGTGCTGGGCCAGGCAGGCCGTGGCGAGGTCGACGGCGACCGCGCCGAGCCGGGCCGGCTCCTGCGGCTCGCATTCGGCGGCGTGGTCCTCCAGGGCGGTCATGAAGGACGCCAGGATCGCCGCGATGCCGCGGTCACCCGGTATGCGGCGGGCCAGCAGCCGTTCCAGCCGCTCGGGACGCAGCGGCAGGACGTCCCGGGGGAGCATCAGGATCGTCGCCCGTACCCGGCCGCCGTCCGCGAGCATCGCGTTGTCGGAGGGGAGCGAGGTGTCCCAGAGCATGAGGTCCCCGGCCCCGACCGTGCACTCGTTGCGGTGCTGGGACATCGAGGTGACGCCCGTGCGCAGCAGGGCCAACTGGTACTGCTCCGGATCGCCGCGCCGGATCAGTGCGGGGGTGCGCCGCGAACGCAGCGGCGACAGGGAGAACTTGGACGCGCGCAGGGGTCCCAGGTCCACTACGGCCGCCTCGCCCTGGAACTCGGCCGGCCGCTCGCTGCTGAGGGCGGCCGGCATCACCTCGCGCGAGATGATGTCGGCGTACCAGTCGAACCGCTCCCCCGCCGGTACCCCGCACGACGACACCACGTGCCACATCCCGCGCCCCCTGTTCGAACTCTTCGGCAAGGTCCAAGGATGCGGCCAACTGGTCCCCGTCGGCGCATGGTCGGGGTCGGCGTGGCGCCTCGACCGAGCCGCTCCCGTCGCCGCTCCGGCCCCCGCCTCCTCAGCGGCGGCCCGGCGAAGCCGTGGGCGGCGGGGACGAGGGCGGGGACGAGGGCGAGGGCGAGGCCGAGGCCCGCGACGGAGACGGAGACCGGGACGGGGACGACGGAGCAGAGGCGGAGGAACTGGGCCGTGGCGCACCCGTACCGGCCTCCGGCGCCCGCGACGGGCTCACGGTGGGCGTGTACGAGTTCGTGGGCGCGGCCGAAGGCGAAAGGCGCGACGGGGAAACGGACGGGGACGGACCGTCCGGGGACGGTCCCGGAGCGAGGCCGGTCGGCGTGGGCGACGGCGGCGCGGCCGGCGGCACCGGTACCGGCCCCGGGCGCACCGGAGCGTCCGGGGCCAGTACGGCATATCCCACCACCGCGGCGGCCGCCGCCAGCCCCACCAAGGGCAGCGTGAAACCGCGCGGCCAGGCCCACGACAGGCGCCGCACCCCCGGCCCCGGCGGCTGCGCCGGGCGCAGTTCGCGCACGGTGATCCCGGCCGCGCGGGCGTCCAGGGCCTGCCGCAGCCGGTACTCGACCGGCCGCCCGGCCGGCGCCCCGAAGGCCTCGTGCATCCCGGACGGCCCGGAAGGCGGCTCCTGACCACGCGTCATATCCGACCCTCCAGAATCCGTTCCAGCGCGTCCAGCCCGCGGCTCGCGTTCGATTTGACCGCCCCCCGGCTGATCCCCAGCGTCTCGGCTATCTCCGCCTCGCTGAGGTCGGCCCAGTAGCGCAGCACCAGGACCTGCCGCCGCCTCGGCGTCAGCCGCCCCAGCGCGGCGAGGACCTCGCGGTGTGCCTCGTCGAGGACCACGGACGCCTCGGCGGAGGGTACGTCGGCGGGTGCCTGAGGGATCCACGCGCGGGCGGTACGGCGGCGGCGCAGCACGGAGCGGGCCGTGTTGACGACGGAGGTGCGCAGGTATCCCAGCGCGTTGTCCACCTCCGTGATCCGCTCGCCGTGGCGCCGGTACAACGCCGTGAAGGCGTCCTGCACCACGTCCTCGGCGGTGCCGAGATCGTCCACCAGCAGCACCGCCAGCCGGACCATCCGCAGCCGGTGGGCGTGGTAGAGCTCGGTCACGGTGGGCGGCGGGCCGCCCGCCTCGGAGGGGTGGCCGTACGTATACCCGTGCCGGTACGGCTCCGACGGCGCGGGCGGGGCCTGCGCGGCCCGGGTGCGCTCCCGGCGCAGCAGGAACGACCACAAGCCCCGCCACGGCCGGTCGAAGCCGGTCGTGGCGGGGCCCAGGGATGGTGCGAGGTGGAGCACGGAGATCCTCAGCCGTTGGCGCGGCGCCGCAGGGTGTACAGGGTCGCGGCCCCGGCGGTGATCAGCACGACGGCCCCGGCGCCGAGTGCGGCCGTGGTGGCGGAGGAGCCAGTATGCGCGAGCTCGGGCCCGCCGGGCGAGGCGGGGGCCGCGCTCGGAGCCGCGCTCGGGACGGCGGTCGGCGTCCCGCCCGGGGCGACGGTCGGGGGCGCGCTCGGGCGGGCGCTGGGGGCCGTGCTCGGGCGGACGCTGGGGGCCGTGCTCGGCGTCGCGCTCGGGGGCCGGCTCACCGAGGGCGCGGGGGCCGAGGGGGCCGGAGCCGAGGGGGCCACGCTCGGCGCCGTGCTCGGCGTCGCGGTCGTCGCCGGTGCGGGCGCGGCGGTCGGCGAGGCGGACGACGCCCCTTGTGCGGCGGAGGCCGGCCCGGCCAGCGCGACGGCCACCCCGGCGGCGGCGACGGCGAGGCCCGCCGCCCTGCGGACGGACAGCGGGGCGCGCTTCAGGTTCTTCACGGTGGTTCTCCACGGTCGGCTGCGGGGGCGCGGGATCACGCCCTTCACCCCCGCACGACGCGCGAGTGCCCGGGAGGTTGCCGCCGTTCCCGAAAATCTTTTCCCGGCTTCGGGCGCCGCGCCTCTCCCAGACCCGGCGCGAGCCCCGCGACTACCGCGAACCCTGCGGCCCCCGCCCCTCCCGCAGCCGCCGCAGGGCCGTGCCGATGACGGCCACCCCCTCCTCGATCTCCCCCACCGGGCCCGCCGCGTAGCCCAGCACCAGGCCCGGGGGGCCCGCGGTCATCCGGTGCCAGGACAGCGGGTGTGCCTTGACCCCGAGCTCCAGGGCCGCGGCGGCCAGCACCGTGTCGTCGAAGCCGCCGGCGCCGTCCGCTCCGTCGAAGGTGACCATCAGGTGCAGCCCGGCCGCCGCCCCGTGCACCCGCGCGCCGGGCAGTTCGGCGGCGATCGCGCGGAGCATCGCGTCCCGGCGGGCCCGGTGGCGGCGGCGTACGAAGCGCAGGTGGCGCTCCAGCTCCCCCGAGGCCATCAGCCGGGCCAGCACCAGCTGGGCGAGGACGGGATTGCCGAGGTCGGCGTAGCGCTTGGCCTCGATCACGGCGTCCAGCCGGCGCGGCGGGACCAGGAGCCAGCCCAGTCGCAGGGCGGGGGCGAGGAGCTTGGAGACGCTTCCGGTGTAGCAGACGGCTTCCGGGAGCAGGGCTCGCAGGGCGGGGACGGGGGCTCGGTCGTAGCGGTGTTCGGCGTCGTAGTCGTCCTCGATGACGACTCCCCCGGCCGCCGCCCAGCCGAGGAGCTCGCGGCGCCGTTCCCCGTCGAGGACGACCCCGGTCGGGAACTGGTGCGCCGGTGTCAGCACCACCGCCTGGGCCGGGCCGGCCGCCAGGGCGGCGGTGTCGATGCCGCCCCCGTCCACCGGTACGGGCAGGATCTCCATGCCCCCGTGCTCCAGTTGCTGCCGCGCACCGAGCGAGCCGGGGTCCTCCACGGCCACTCGCCGCACGCCCTCCGCGCGCAGCACCTGGGCCAGCAGTCCCAGCGCCTGGGCCACCCCCGCCACCACGACCACCTCGCCGGGGTCGGCACGGATCCCGCGGTTGAGTGCGAGCCAGCCGACGATCGCCTCGCGCAGTGCGGGGGTGCCCTGGGGGTTCCCGTAGCCGAAGTCGGCGGGGGTGAGCTCGGCGAGGACCCGGCGCTCGGCCTGGAGCCAGGCCGTGCGCGGGAACGCGGTCAGGTCGGGCGCCCCGGGCGAGAGGTCGATCCGGCACGGGGCGGCGCGCAGCGCGTCGACGAGTCCGCCCCGCGGCCCCGGGGTGAACGGGCCGGCCGGATCCGGGGATCCGGACCGGGCGGGCCGGGACCGGGGCGGCCGCTCGGTCACCGGCGCGGCCACCACGACGGTCCCGGCCCGGCCGCGGCCGGCTATCTGGCCGGTCTCCGCCAGCCGCTGGTACGCCTCGGTGACCAGTCCCCGGGAGACCCGCAGTTCGGCGGCGAGGACGCGGCTGGCCGGGAGCCGGCTGCCGACGGCGAGCGTGCCGTCGGCGATGGCGGCGCGCAGCCGGTCGGCGAGCCAGTCGGTACGGCCGCCGGCGGGGGCCCGGCCGATGTCGAGCTGGAGGAAGTCCGACCCGGCTGTTTCGGATGCCGCTGCCTCGGCCTCCCTCACTTCGGACCCCTGGATGGTGCTCTCTTTGGACCTGTCCACGGGTCCATTGTGGGCCCAGGCTCGACGGTATGAACACCTCGCCCCCTCCCGGCGCTTCGCCCCGACAGTTGCGCGACCTCGCCCCCGGCATCGCCGGCATGGCCCTCGTCGGCAGCAGCGTCACCGTCTCGCACTCCCTCGTGGACGCCCCGCTCTTCGGCGTGCAGGCCGCCCGTTACGCGGTGGCCGCGCTGCTCCTGTTCGGCCTGGCCCGCATCGCCCGGGTGCCGATCAGGGCCCCGCGCGGCCGGGAGTGGCTGTGGCTGAGCGGGGTCGCCGCGACCGGGCTGGTGCTGTTCAACGTGGCCGTCGTACGGGGCGTCGCGCACGCGGAGCCGGCCGTCATCGCGGTCGCCGTGGCCTCGGCACCGATCCTGCTCGGGGTGATCGGGCCGCTGCTGGAGGGCCGCAGGCCGAGCCCCCGGGTGCTGGTGGCCGCGGTGGTGGTCGTCGCCGGGGCGGTCCTGGTGGAGGGAACGGGCCGGACCGACGCGGCCGGGGTGGGCTGGGCCGCGCTCGCGCTGGGCTGCGAGGCGGCCTTCACGCTGCTCGCGGTACCGGTGCTGCGGCGCCACGGCCCGTGGGGGGTCTCGCTGCACGCGGTGTGGCTGGGTGCGGTGATGCTGGCGGTGCTCACGGTGTGCGTCGAGGGGCCTTCGGAGCTCGTGTCGGTGAGCCCGCGCCAGTGGGCGGCCGTCGGATACCTCGCCGTCCTGGTGACGGCGGTGGCCTTCCTCCTCTGGTACCGCACGGTGGCCGCGGTGGGCGCCGGCCGGGCCGGGCTGCTGGCCGGGGTGGCGCCGCTCGCGGCGGCCGGCGCGGGAGCCGTGACCGGCGGCGGGGTGCCTGGGCCGGCGGTGTGGCTGGGCCTGGCCGTGGTGGTCGCCGGGCTGGCGGTCGGGCTCCGGCCGGAGCGGGCCCCGAGCGGGCAGGCGGGCGCGCAGGGCGCGCGAAAGCCTCGTAACGCCCAGGAGTCCACGGCCCCTTGAGCGCTCCCCGCTTTGTGGATCACAATCCGCAGATGGCAACGCCTCCGTACAGCAGCTGGATGCGGTACTTCTCGCCGACCGCCAACCACCGCCGGCTCGGGCTGGTGTGCCTCGGTGTGGGGGTGCAGGAGGGCGTGCTGCCGGTGGTCGGGCCGCGGGTGCTCGACCACCACGTCGCGGTGGTGGTCTGCGCCGGCCGGGGCTGGTTCAGCCACGGCGGGCGGGCCCCGCAGCCGGTGACGGCCCCGGCGCTGCTGTGGCTGGTGCCCGGGGTCGAGCACCACTACGGCCCCGACCCGCAGACCGGCTGGGACGAGTGCTTCGTGGATTTCGCCGGCCACAGCGTGGCGGCGTACACCGACCTCGGCTACGTCACCCCCGACCGCCCGCTGGTACCGCTCAGCGGGACGGCCGGGGTGCGGCACGTGGTCGACGGGATCGTACGGGCGGCCCGGCTCGGCGGCCCCCTGCTGGAGGTGGAGGCCGCCGCGGCCGTGCACGGGCTGCTCGTCGCGCTGCGCTACGCCCGGGCGGGGGTGTCGCGGCACGGGGACGCCGTGATGGACTCGCTGGCCCGGGACGCGCTGCTGCCGATATCGGTGGCCGAGCACGCCGCCCGGCTCGGGATGTCCCTCCCCGAACTGCGCGGGGCCGTGCGGGGCAGTACCGGGGAGGGGGTCAAGGAGTACCTCCTCGGTATCCGCCTGAGCCGGGCGAAGGAACTGCTCGCCCGCACCGACCTGCCGGTCGCCGGGGTCGCCCGGCGGGTCGGTTACGAGGACGCCGCCTACTTCAGCAGGCTGTTCAGCCGCCGGGTGGGCGTGGCGCCCGTCCGGTTCCGCCGGCAGCAGTCGGCGCAGCAGCAGTCGCCGCGGTGGCTCCCGCTGCCCCAGGAGCCGTCACCCCCGGAGCCGTCGCCGCCGGCCCCGACACCGCAGGAAGGCGTCACGGCAGGTAGCCGATGTTGAGTTCCGCGACCGCCGTCCACGGATTGCCCGAAACCTCCCTCGTGGCCTTGAGCTTGACGTAGCGCGCGGTGCGCGCCGTGAAGGCGACGTCCTGCTGCGCGGTGGTGTTGGGATACGTACCGGACGCGGCCGCCGTACTCCAGGTGACCCCGTCCGTCGACGTGAGGACCTGGTAGTCGGCGATGCGCCCGTTGCTCTGCGTCTGGCGGGGCAGGTAGTGCAGGGCGGAGACGTTGTAGGAGGCGCCGAGGTCGAGGGTGATCTCGTGCGGCATCTGCGCGGTGGCCTGGTACCACTGGGTGTGCCAGATCGTGGCGCCGTCCCCGTCGAGCACGTTGGCCGCGGCGCCGTTCTCGCCCGCGGTCTCCTGGCTGTCGACGGCCTTGACGCTCATCTGCGTCTGCGGCACGAGGAGTTCGCCGCCGCTCCCGGTACCCAGGTCGTCGACGGCGAGGTCGTCGAGGATGAAGTCGGCCTCGTTGTGGGAGCCTTCGCCGGTCACCTTCCGTACGCCGATCCAGGCGTCGGTCCCCGCGGTAAAGGTCTTGGTGAAGGTGGTGGCCGTACGCGCCTGGTTCAGCGCGGTGGCCGTCTCGGTGCTCCCGGAGCCGGTGATGAACTGGTAGTCCCCGCTGAAGCCGTTCTCGTAGCTGAAGGTGACCTTGTACGAGCGGCCGGGCGTCAGCCGCAGGGTCTGCGGGAGGGTGCGGTAGACCAGCCCCTGCCGCTCCTCGTGCGATTTCAGCGAGTTCTGCCCGCTGATCACGTCGTCGACGAGCTTCCCGCTCCAACCCGCCTGGGTGTACGGGGCGTTGCGCTGGGCGATGTGGGTGCGCGGGTCGGTGGCCGAGCCGCCGGCGCCGCCGAAGGCGAAGGGGCCCCAGCCCGCGTCGACGTTCTCGAAGTCCTCGGTGAACCAGTGGCCGTTCAGCGGGGTGCGGGCGGAGCGGACGACCCGTACGTCGTCCAGGTAGACGGTTCCGGAGCCGGAGGCCGCCGACAGTTTGAGGGTGGCCGCCGACTGACCTCCGGGGACGTCGAAGAGCACCTTCATGCGCTGCATCTTGGTGCCGTTCTTCTCGCTGCCGCCGAGGTTGTTGGTCAGCGGCGAGGAGTCGGCGTAGACGGAGGCGGCCGTGCCTGCGGCGGGGGTCACGGTGAGGGTGGCGGCGCGTCCGGCGGGGGTGGAGACCCAGACGGAGGCGGCGTAGGTGCCGGGGGTGAGCCCGGTGAGCTGCTGGGAGACGGCCGGCACGGTGCTCGCCGCCATCGTGAGCTCGTTCTGCCCCTGGGCGTTGCGGGTGACGGCGGCGCCGGTCCCGGTGACGGACCAGGCGCTCAGGTTGCCGGAGAAGAAGGAGGGGTCCTTGACGGGGCTGCCCTCGCCCCAGTTCGGGTCGGCCTGGGCCGGGGCGGCGCCGTTGGTGACGACGTAGGCGGTCCTGGCGGCGGCGCTGATGGTCACCTGCCCGCCGGTGACGGCCAGGTCGCCGACCAACTGGCGTCCGGTGTCGGTCAGTTTGTACAGCTTGGGCGAGGACCAGCCGGCCGGGAGGGTCCAGGTGGTGGAGGCGGCCTTGTCGTTCCAGTGGTAGAGCTTGCCGTCGCGCGGGAGCAGGTAGGCGGAGCCGTCGAGGACGGCCCGCCCGGCGGTGGTGATCTTGCGAGTGTTCCCGGAGGTGGTGACGGTGGTGCCGTTGGCGAGGGTGACCGCTCCCGCGGTCCACTTCACGATCGGGGATTCCTGGAGGTACTTGGTCGGCAGGTTCGTCGCGAAGGTGGTGGTGACGAAGGAGGTGAAGTCCCGCTTGCCCTGCCAGCCCTCGTAGGCGGTGATCTCCGCGCCGCCGAGCAGCGGGTTGGCTGCGATCCAGTCGTCCTTGGTGTGGTTGGCGATGAAGCGGGCGATGTTCGAGTTGATGCCCTTGAGGTCGGTGCCGCCGTAGTTGACGTCGGTGGCCCAGTGGTGCCAGAGGGACTGCCCGGTCAGGGAGGCGGGGAACTCGGTGGCCAGCTGGTAGCCGAGGCCGCCGATCTCGCGTTCGAGCTTGCGCGAGAGGTAGCCGTCGCCGTACCAGACGTCCACGTAGAGGAAGTCCAGGCCGGGGGCGGCCGCCTTGAGGTCCTGGAGCCGCTTGAGGCGCCCGCCGGACTGGCCGTCCTTGCGGGTGTCCACGTAGTACGACTGGTCGAGCCAGTCCCAGCCGAGGCCGCCGGTCTGGTGCGCCGGGTCGAAGGTGGCTGAGACCGGGTACTCCTCGGTGGCGTTGATGTGGACGCCGAAGTCGGCGTTGTAGGTGTGGCCGACGGTGGTGAGGGTGTTCAGGTCGGTGGCGCCGCCGAGCTTGGAGCCGATGTTCTTGTAGTCCATGTGGGCCGAGTCGTGGCCTTCGGAGGCGTACCCCTTGAGCAGGACGAACTGGCCGAGGCCGTCGGTGGCCAGGTTGACCCGCTTGGTCTCGTCGAGGGTCTCGGCGAAGGGGTGGGTGGCCGCGGAGGCGAAGTTGAAGGGGATGCGCTGCACGACCCGGTCGGCGGTCTGCTGCCAGCCCGTGGGCGCGGTCCAGATGTCGCGGTAGGCGACCGCCGCGTCCTGCCAGTCCACGGTGGAGTCGGCGTTGCGGTCGGCCGTGATCGCGACGCGGACGTAGGGCAGGGGCTCGGTGTCGGTGTCGGCGGCGCCCGAGGCGCGGTAGAGCCAGGATCCGCTCCACAGGCCGGCCCGGCGGTAGGTGCCCTTGTCGGTGACCTGCTTGCTGATCCGGCCGTTCTCGTTGGCGGTCCCGCCCGAGGGGGCGTCGTAGTACGAGTTGGAGTCGATGGCGGCGGCCAGCTTGCCGGTGTTGGCCAGGCCGTACATCACGGTCGTGGCGGAGGCGTCGACCGGGGTGTTCGCGGTGATCGGGGTGAAGGTGTCGCCGGTGCCGGTGGTGGCGGTGTGCATCTTCGCGGTGGAGAGCGCGGCGCCCGCCTGGTTGCTGCGGACGCTGACGAGGTTGTGGCCCGGAATCGCGAAGCTGCGTACGCGCAGGGCGGCCGTGTCCTCGATCGCGGTGACCTTGAACTCCACCACCGAACCGGTCACCGAGAGCCGGGACCTGATGGTCACTCCGGAGAAGGCCAGCGCGTAGTCCACGCCGGAGGCGGAGGGGGTGGCGGTGACCGTGGGGGTGTAGGTGGTTCCGTTGACGACGATCGCGCCGATGGTGTCCTCGTTGCCGTTCAGCACGTCCCCGGTGGCGGTGCGGGTGTAGCTGATGACGCGGGGGAAGGCGCTGTCCACGCTGACGGACAGCTCGGGCGAGGTGATCGTCACGGGGCCGGCCGCCACGGCGGGGGCGGCGGGCACGGCCACGACCAAGGTGGCCACGAGACCGGCCACCGCGGCTGCGGCCGGCCAGAGGGGGGTTCGCATCGGACCTCCGGGAGTCGGCGCTTCCTGGGCGGAAGGGACCGCACGCCGTGGAGGCCGGCGGTCCGCTCACTGACCTGACAGCCTGCGGACCTCGGCCCGGCAGGCCCATGGACAAAGCCGAACCCCGTCGTGGACTTATGAGACGGGTGGTTCGGGTGGGCGCCCGCCTCGCGGCGGCACCCGCCCGGTCCGAAGGACGCCCCCTACACCCGCTCGACCCCCTCCGCCCTCGGGGAGTCGGGTACGCGGCCGCGGGCTCGCCGCGCCGGATCCACAGCAGGGCGCCCGCCAGGAGCATCACGCCCCCATCAGCCAGGGCGACCGGACCCGCGGCCGCCGCGGTGCCGCCGGGCAGGAGCAGCCCGCTCGCGCCGGCGCCCAGGCCCACCGGGACCGCGCGCTCGCCACTGCCCGCGAGCCGGGCGGTCAGGGGTGCGAGGTGGTTGCCGAGCCCGGAGCAGAGGAAGCCCGGCGCAGGCGAGAACGGCGAAGAGCATCGCGCCCGACCCGGGCGCCCCGGTGAACGACGCGGCGCGGCCCGATGTCAGCAGTTCGAGTGCGGCGAGGGCGCCGCCCGCGACCGGCGCTCGCCACCACGGCGCCCGGCAGCGGTGGTGTGGAGAGCGGGAGCACCAGCCCGGAGGTCGCCCGGCTCAGCCCGGCGGCGACTCCGTCGCCGTGGGCGAGCAGCCAGGGGAGCGCGCTGGAGCCCCGTCGTGGCGATCGCCAAGAGCGGGTCCGGCGGACTTCCTAGGTGCTCGCCGGAACCAGGATGACGGCCGTCCCGTACGCGCACACCTCGGTGCCGACGTCGGCCGCGTCGGTCACGTCGAAGCGCATCATCAGCACGGCGTTCGCACCGCGCGCCTTCGCCTGTTCGATGAGGCGTTCCATGGCCTGGTTGCGGGTCTCCACCAGGGTCTTGGTGAGGCCCTTCAGCTCGCCGCCGATCATCGATTTCAGGCCGGCGCCGATCTGACTGCCCAGGTGGCGGGAGCGCACCGTGAGGCCGAAGACCTCTCCGATGACCTGCTCGACCCGGTAGCCGGGGACGTCGTTCGTCGTCACCACCATGACACCGGTCTGCTGCGCGCCGGGGCCGCCGCCGTAATCCTCGATACCCATGGCATCCACTCTGGCGGCGGCGCGCGGTACCCGCATCCGGAGGCGGCAGCCGCGGCTCTTCCCTCCGGAGCAGCCGGGCGGCGCCCCGGCCGGCCCCGCACATTGGGCATATCGGGCTACGTCACGGTGCGTCAGCCGGACCTCCCGGCCCTCCGTCGCCATAGTCGTCCGTGGCAACCGCCTGGTTGCCGCCCCGTGCCGCGTGCCGCGGCCGGGCGGACGTCTTCTCGGAGGAGCCGGCTCATGCTGAAGCCCACCAGGACCATCCTCGCCCTCACCGCCGGAAGCCTGGTGCTCGGCCTGGTCGGGGCGGGCACGGCCGTAGCGGCCGACCACTCGGAGCCCCGCGGCCCGGTCCTGACGACGCCCGTCGACGAGGAGGACGACGAGGGCAACGAGGGCAACGACTACGGCCGGGACGACGAGTACGGCAACCGCAAGCACGCCCGCGGTGTCGTCATCTCGCGCGGCCCGCTGGCCGTCCGCAGCCGGCCGACCACCCACTCCCACAAGGTGGGCCGGGTGCACCCGCACGAGAAGCTCGCCATCGAGTGCAAGACGCGCGGCGAGCGGGTCGACGGGAACAACCTCTGGTACCTGCTGGAGGAGCGGGACGGCCGGGACGAGCAGGACCCCATGGACGAGGACCGCAAGAACGCGATGACCCCGAAGTCGGCGAAGGACCGCGACGACCGCTGGGTCTCGGCCCGCTACGTCAAGAACCTGGGCGAGGTCCGCTACTGCCGCTCCTAGGCACCGACCCGCGGGGCGGCACACGGCACGGCGGCACACCACACAGCGCCGCCCCGCCCCGCGGCGAAGCCTAGGGGTCGTCCTGCCGATCGGGCCGCATCTCCGGGCGTACGGTCCGCGGTCCCACGCACCGCGCGCCGTACGCCCGTACCCGTGTCCGCAGTTCCCGGTCCGCCGTGACCACGACGCACCCGCCGTGCTCCGCGCAGGCGGCCGCGAGCTCCACGATCCGGTCATCGCCGCTGCCCGGCGCCTCGTCCACCCGTACACCGGGCACCGACTCGACTCCCCGGGCCGCGCCTTCGACGACGAGGACGATCTCTTCGCCCTCGTCGCGCAGCGCCAGCCGGTCGCGCAGCCGCTCGGCGGCGCCGCGCCGGTCCCGCCACCAGCCGTCCGGCACGGATCCGACGACGTTGGCACCGTCCACGATCAGTACGTTCGGCTCGTCCACCTCCCCAGTATGGCGAGCCGGTCGGCTGTCGCCGGACGGGAAGCCGCCGTACTGCTGGAAGCCGCCGTACTAGAAGTCCCCGTAGTTGACCTGCCAGGTGGCCAGCCCCATCCGGCGCCAGATGGCCACCACGCGGTCGCGGTCGTCCAGGGAGACCCGGACCGCGTACCGGTCGCGCACGTGCGCGTTGAACAACTCCGCCTTGACGATGTCGTCGCGGCGCGTATCCCCCGCCGCCCGCATCCACAGCTCGTCGTACGGGACTTCGTGCTCCCGCAGCCAGGCCTCGGTCGGCTCCCGGTGCTCCTCGCCCCGCCCGGACAGCAGCACGATGGTGTCGCCGTCGGCCCGCCGGAAGGAGTCCAGCGCGTCGCGCACCGGCGCGTTCAGGGTGTCCAGGCCGCAGCGCGAGAAGTCGTACGGATTGCGGTCGCCGGTCATCGCGAGCGTGCCGTCGATATCGCACATCACCGCCGTCGGCAGCGCCGGGTCGGGAACGTACGGGGACACGTCCGGCTGGTCGTTGAGCCAGTCCGCGGTGAGCCGCCAGCCGCCCTTCTTCGCCTTCGCGTGCTTGTCGGCAAGTATCCGGATGATCTCCTCGCCGACCTGACGCTCGCGCGCGGCGTCGCGCCGCAGGCACTCCTCCACGGGCACGTCGGTGTAGTCGTGCACGACGAAGGTGGCCCGTCCCGCGACGGCCGCCTTGAGCCGCTTGGGGATGTACGAGGTCAGGTGGGTATTGTCGACGACCACGTCGAAACCGCCCTCGACGGCCGCGCTGACGGCCGCGTCCTGGATGTCCAGCACGGTCTGCTCGTGCTTGTACGAACGCTCGCGCTCCGGGTCCGGCACGTCGAGCATGGCCCGCAGGTCGTCGAGGTTGACGCGGCGCATCCGGCCGCCGGACTGCGCCTGGAGGGCGCGCGCGGCGGTGGTCTTCCCGGAGGCCGGCAGACCCGTCATGACGTGGACCACCGGGAGCGCGGGGGGCGCGGCCGGGGGCGCGGGGGTCTCGGTTTCGGGTACTTCGGACACGGGTTCAGTTCTCCTCGTCGTGGGTGAAGGGGTCGGACGCCTCGGGCCGCACCTGCCGCCAGGTGACCATCTCGGTCGTCCTGCCGTCGAGGCGCTGGAACAGCGCGCCGCGGACCCCGCTGTCGCGGATCATGGTCTTGGCGGCGCGCGCGAACGCGCCCCGGTCGCCGGCCAGGTGGGCCAGCGAGGCGTACGCCTCGTCGATGGCGAGCTCGCGGAGCGCGGCCTCGGTCTCCAGGCGTTCGATCACCGAGCGCACCCAGTGGTCGAACTCGTCGGGCACCTGCTCCAGCAGTGCGTCGAGCGGCTTGCCGCCCGAGGCCTCGATGTCGGCGACGGTGCAGTTCAGGCCCTGGGCGAGCTGCTTGAGGGGCAGGCCGGCGAACCGCTGGATGCCGTGGCCGCGCCAGATGTCCCGCTCGGTCACACCGGTGAGCACCTTGTGGAGGCGTACGTACTCGGCGATCTTGGCCTTGGCGCGAACGCCCGAGGCGAAGCGCAGGACGAAGCCCTCCGCGTCGGTGCCGGTCGCGGCGGCGCCGCCCGGCAGCGTGCTGGACCCGGTCAGCGCGAGCAGCTCGCCCAGCGGCATGGCGGGCCACACGGTGACCACGGAGCCGATGCCCTCCCAGTGCGCGGCGGCTTCGGCGAGCGGCACCTCGGCGCCGTCCGCTCCGTACGCGGCGAGCAGGACCAGGTCGCGGCGGTCCCCGTAGTCCACGACGATGCGGTTCTGCGGGTACAGGATCTCCGCGAGGTAGGTGGTGCCGGGGACCAGCGCGGAGGTGCCCCGTCCGTCGAGTCGGCGCTGCGCCCAGACGGCCTGGGTGCTGGTGAAGGAACCCCTGGATGCCGCCCGCCACTTCCCCGCGTAGTGGAAGAGGACCCCGAGACTGCCGTCGACCTTGTCGTAGACCTCGAACGGCTCGTCGGGCAGGGCCGGTGCGTACGGCCGGCCCGACTCGTGCTCGCCGACGTTGAAGAACTTCGGCAGCGGCAGCGCGACGACCTCGCCGGTGACGTCGTCGGCGACGAGTCCGCGGCAGATCGTGGTGACCTGGTTCCAGACCTGCTCGTACTGGGCGGTCCGGGTGTAGCTGTAGAGGGACAGCGGCAGCTCGGGGTGGGCCTTGCGGGCCACGTACCCGGCGTCGATGGCCTCGGTCAGCGCCTGTGCGGGCATCAGGTCGTGCAGAGTCAGGCGGTCCTGGCTCATGGGGTTCCTCCCGGTTCGAGAAACCCTATTCTCGGGTGCGGGAGGCCCTGGCCGAAACCGAATATCGGCTCGTCAGGGCAGGTCCAACGTCCCGTTCGGGCCCGCGCCGCCCACCCGGTTGATGTCGCGGGGCCGCAGGATCCGCTGGGTGCCGGCGACGGCGGGCCCGGCCGCGGCGACGGCGATCATGGCGCGGCCGATCGCCCGGGTCGTGGTCACGAGGTGGGGGGCGAAGCGCCGCAGGACCGGGAAGAGCGGCGCGGTGACGGCGTACCCGGCGCGGTAGAGCGGGGTCTTGGAGGGAATGCCGCGGTCCGGCTGCACGATCCCCGGCCGGAACATGTACGCCTCGAAGGGGAGCTTCAGCAGGTCGTTCTCGGTCTCGCCCTTGACCCGGGCCCACATGGAGCGGCCGCTCTCGGTGCTGTCGGTGCCCTCGCCGGAGACGTAGGCGAAGGTCAGCCGCGGGTTGGCGGCGGCGAGGGGACGGGCGGCGGCGAGCGTCAGATCGTAGGTGATCCGCCGGTACTCCTCCTCCTTCATGCGGAAGGAGGAGATGCCGAGGCAGAAGAAGCAGGCGTCGTACGAGGCCAGGTCCAGGCCGGGCACCGACAGGTCGGTCGGATCGGCCCGGACGAGCTCGCTCAGTTTGGGGTGGGTGACGGCGAGGGGGCTGCGGCCGATGGCGAGGACGCTTTCGACGGAGTCGTCGCGCAGGCACTCGCGCAGCACGCCCCGGCCGATCATGCCGGTCGCGCCGAAGAGGATGACGTTCACGGGTCCACCCTAGGACGTGTCTTTCGGCTCAGTGGGAGACGCACAGTTCGTTGCCCTCGGGGTCGGCGAGGGTGGTCCAGGTGGAGGGGCCCTGGCTGCCTTCGTGCAGGTGCACCGCCCCCTTGGAGAGGAGCCGCTCGACCAGGGCCCGCGGGTCGTCCTCGCCGGTGCGGACGTCCAGGTGGACGCGGTTCTTGACGGTCTTGGGCTCCTCGATGAACTGGAAGAGGATGCGGGGCGCCCGCTCGAGACCCGCGGGGTGGCGGATCCCCTGACCCGTCTTCCAGACGAGGACACCCTGGTGGGTGGTGGTGTCCTCCTCGGTCGCCCGCCCGGCGGCGACCATCTCGCGGATGAACTGCTCGTCGCTGGGCTCGACGTCCCACCCGAGGGCCTCGGCCCACCAGTCGGCGAGGGCGTGCGGCGAGGCGGAGTCCACGGTGATCTGAAACGTGTAAGCCATGCGGCGACCCTACCCGCGACGCTCCCGGCATCCGCGGCAGGAACGCCGTCGGGTGGGAGCCCGACGGGAACTTCCCTGCCGGGGCCCCCGGTTCGGGAACCGGCCGTCTGACGCGCGCCGGACGGCGGCCCGCCGCGGCCCGTCCCGTCCACGCCCGCCCGCCCGTGACAGCCGGGGGCCCACCGGGAGCCCACCGGGGCCCTGCGGGTCGCGCCTCCTCACGTAGGCCCGGCATCGCTAGCATTTCCGGGGACGATGCCCCCTTCCGCTCCCCCTTCCCGGGTGCGCCGAGCCGCCCGTCGCGGACCGGCCCGCGCGATGACCAGAGGTACCCCATGGCCTCCACCCCACCCCGGCGACGCGGGATCCTGCGTCCCCTGGCCGCGCGGCTGTTCCCGCCGGAGGCGGCCGGCGCGGAGTCTCCCCACGGGGTGCTGCCGCCGCTGCTGATCGTCCTCACCTTCGTCAGCGGTGTGGTCGACGCGGTGAGCTACCTGGGCCTCGGTCACGTCTTCGTGGCCAATATGACGGGCAACGTGGTCTTCCTCGGCTTCGCGATCGCCGGGGACCGGTCCCTGTCCGCCCCGGACTCCCTGCTGGCCGTCGGCGCCTTCCTGGCCGGGGCGGCGGCCGCCGGGCGGCTGCGGCGGACCACCGGGGCGGCCAGGATGTTCGCGCCGCTGGTGGCGGTGCAGACGGCCCTGGTGGGCGGGGCGCTCGCCCTGACCGCGCTCGGCGCCGGGCCTCCGGGCGTCATCGCCCTGCTCGCCCTCGGCATGGGCCTGCAGAACGCCGTCGTGCACCGGCTCGCCGTCCCCGATCTGACCACCACCGTCGTCACCAGGGCGCTGACCGGCCTGGCGGCCGATCCGTGGGGGCCGGGGCCGCTACGCCGCCTCGTGACGGTCGTGGCCCTGCTGCTCGGAGCCCTCACCGGCGGTGTGCTGACACTGCGTCATGATCCGGTGTGGGCACTGGCCTTGGCCGTGGGTCTACTGGGCTGCGTAGCCCTCTCCCCGGGGCGGGACGGCGCCGGGCGGCGGCCGTAGGGGCCGGACTCGCCTTGCCGGTGCGCGCCGGCCGCCGGGTACGTCGGGCTCGGAAAGCACCATCCGCGGCACGCGTGTTCAGCCATCCGCCGGGCCCGTACGCCTTCCCGGCCGTGCGCGGCGGTATTCCCGGTGGCGGCGACACCGAGGCGCCTTTCGGCGTCGGACTGGCGGCAGCGGCACTTCGCCTCCGGCCTTTCGACTCCGGCCTTTCGGCGGCTCCTTCTCGGTGGCAGCGTTTCCCGGGCGGCGTTCCCCGGGCGACGTTTCCCGGGCGAAGGTTTCCGGGGTGGCGTTTCCGCAGCGTCATTCCGGTCGGCCATTTCGATCCGCTCCCGCCCTGGCTCCCCCTCCCCGCCCCCCTCCTCTCCCCGCCCCCCTTCCTCTCCCCGCCCGTCGGGAACACGGCCGGAGCCGCCGCCCGCCCGCTCACTTCCGCGGCCGGGCCCGCCCGCGCTCCACGAGGAACGCCACGAAGGTCAGCACCCACGCCCCGACCGCCACCCAGAGCAGCACCGCGCCGAGGGGCCGCAGCCACGCCACCCCGGTCGGTGCGGCCGCCGACAGGCAGGCGGTCGCCGTCATGCCGAGCGGGAAGACGCTCGACCAGCGCCGGATGTCGTAGCGGGGGCGAGGCCGGACCGCCTCGGCGGCGAGGAGCACGGCGTACCAGGCCAGGGAGAGGCCGAGGGCCGCCAGGGTGACGGTACGCAGCCCCGCGTGCGCCCATCCCGTCCACAGCGGTGACGCCGTGAGCCCGGATCCCGCGAGGGCGGTGATGGACAGCGCCCCGCCGGCCACCCAGTGGTCGCCCGCGCCGGAGACGACCTGCCGGAAGTCGAAGCGCACGAGCGCCTCGACGTAGAGCAGCAGCCCCAGGCAGAAGGCGGCCAGTGCGGCCCGGCCGAGCCAGTCGTGGCCGGTGGCGGCGGCCAGGGTGCCCGCCAGGACGGCGAGCCCCTGGGTGGCCACGCAGACGAGGAACGCCGCACCGGGCATCCGGTAGCCCCAGTGCCGCAGTACGGCGACCATCAGCCCCGGCCAGAGCGCGGCGGCCAGCGCCAGCAGGCCGAGGGCCACGGGCTGCCATCCGAGGAGGGAGAGCCTGGTGCCGAGCACGGTCGTGGCGGCCACGGCGGTGAGGGCCGCCGGGGTGTCCGCCTCGGCGCGGAACCGGCGCCGGTCACCCAGGAGCCGGGCGGCGAAGTCGGCGGCGAGGACGAGCCACAGCGCGGCGGAGACGGCCAGGGCGGCGATCGACAGCGCGTCCCGGCCGATCAGGTGCAGGCCGGCCGAGATGATCCCGGCCGCCATGACGGCGGCGCCGGCGGCCGGCGACAGCTCGGCCCACCACCGGGCACCCGCAAGGAATCGCACCCTGCCAAGGGACACCACCGCACCGGATCCGGCCGCATCGGCGCGCCATCGCGGTGCCGGCGATGACCCTTCCGGGCGTGGCGGACAATCCCCCTTCCCCCCGCCATTCGATATTCGAGATTCGAGATTCGATTTTCCGATCGTATTTCCGTCCACGGAAACGGGAATGACGAACACATTTATGACAACCCGGCCGCCTTTCCGCGCTTCCCCCGACACGCCGATTTCCAGGCGGAATTACTCTGATCACCGATACTGTCATCGTCAACGCACCGCCGATTCACGGGCCCTTCAGGGCCCTCTCTTTTTGTACATGGGAGAATGAAATGCAGGCCGCCTTGGCAACGGAGCCCGCACGCCAGGCTCCTCCCGCCCAACCCGCGAGCTTCATCCAGGAAGTCCTGCGCGGCGTCGCCCAGGTCGATTTGATGCCGAGCGCGATCACGGGGATCTTCTTCCTCGCCGCCCTGGCCGCCGCCGGCTGGCAGTACGCCCTCTACGCCCTCCTCGGCGCGGTCGTCGGCACCGCCACCGCCTACGCGTTCGGCATCGACCGCGAGATCGTCTCGGCCGGACTGCGCGGCTTCAACGGCACCCTCGTCTCGCTCGCCTTCGCCGTCTTCCTCGGGTGGGACCACCTGTCCACGCTGCTGCTCGCGATCGGCGGCAGCATCACCGTGGTGGTGGTCACCTCGGCGTTGGCGACGATCCTCGGCACCTGGAACATCCCCACCTTCACCGCGCCGTTCTGCATCATCGCGAGCGTCATGACCATCGCGGCGCCCAGCTTCTCCCGGGTGTGGCACACCGGCCCCGATCTGGCGGCGCTGCCCGCGGCCGCCGGCGGAACCACCGCGCTGGACTGGGGTCAGCTCTGGCGCGCCTTCTTCGCCAACGTCGGCCAGATCTTCTTCATGCCGCAGTGGTACGTCGGCCTGATCTTCCTCGCGGGCATCTTCGTGGCCGGCCGGGTCGCCGGGGTCATGGCCTGCGTCGGCAGCGCCACGGCCATCTTCGTGGCCTGGGCGATGGGTTCACCGGCCGAAGGGGTCTCGCAGGGGCTCATGGGCTACAGCAGCGTGCTCGTCGCGATGGCCCTGTGCGGTGTCTTCCTCGTGCGGTCCCACTGGAGCTTCGCGTTCGCCGTCCTGGGCGCCGCGGCGGCGACCGGGCTCACGGCCGCGATGACCGCCTTCTTCGCCCCGTTCGGCGGCCACACCTTCACCTGGCCGTTCGTCCTGACCACGGTCGTCTTCGTCGCCGCCGTCCCCCAGATCCCCCGGCTGCAGCGGACCTGACACCGCCTCAGCCGAAGCCGCTGCCGTCGCCAACAGCAGTAGTGGCAGCACCTGAACCACCTTGAGAGCCGAAAGTGAGTGACCGATGAATCTCGCTCCCCGTGAGATGGACAAGCTCTGGATCTACGTCGTGGCCGACCTGGCCCGCAAGCGGCGGGACCGGGGCGTCAAGCTCAACTACAGCGAGGCCTGCGCCCTGATCAGCGAGGGCATCCTCGAAGGCGCCCGCGACGGCCGGACCGTCGCCGAGTGCATGGAGCTCGGCAAGCAGATCGTCTCCGCCGCCGACGTCATGAAGGGCGTACGGGAGATGCTTCCGCTGCTCCAGGTCGAGGCCGCCTTCGTGGACGGCACCAAACTCGTCTCCTGCCACGACCCCGTCGGCGCCTGAGCGGTGGCGGCCATCGCACCCGAACGGCCCGGCCGGGCAACGGAATCGGCGGCTTCCGTCATCTTGGCCGGCGGTCACGAGGGTGGCGCCGCGGCAGGCGCCGTGCACCCCGGCCGGCCGCTGGCCGAAGCCGTGCGCGCGGCGCTCGCCGCCTCCCCCGAGCCGGTGTGCGTGGTCCCGATGACGCTGGGGCGAGACCCCGGGCTGATCGCCGACTGCGCCCGCTCCCTGCGCTGGCTGAGCCGGGAGGAAGGGCCCGGGCGGCTCGCGCTGGCGCCCCCCTTCGCCACCGTGGACCACCTGACCGCGTGGCTCCGTACCGCCGCCCTCAAGGCGGTGCGCGAGGCGCCCGACACCTCCGCCGTCCTGGTCACCGCACCCGCCGCGGGTCCCTTCGAGGACGCCGATCTGTTCCGGGTGGCCCGGCTGGTGCGCCAGTACGGGCATCACCGCTGGGTCGAGGTCGCCTTCGACGGCGGCGACCCGGACCTGGCGGAGGGCGCGGAGCGCTGCCGCCTCCTCGGCGCCGGCCACATCGGCCTGGTCCGGGCCGCGTTCGCCCCGCCCGCCGGGCTTCCGGCCGGGGTGTTGGACACCGGTCCGCTGCTGTCGGACGCGGCGATCGCCCAGGTCGTACGGGCCCGCGCGCAGGAGGCGCTGCACCGGCTGGCCCACGGGCAGGACGGCGTGGCCGAGGGCCTGGACGCCGAGCACGGGCACGGGTACGCGCACTCCCACGGCCCGGGCGGCGACCACGTCCACGTCCATGACCACGAACACGACCACGCGGACCCGGACGCACACCAGGCCCACGCACACGGCCACGCACTCGGCGAGAGCCACCGCCGCGCGGACGGCCAGGGTCACGGCCACCCGCACGGCCATTCCCCCCACTGATCCGAAGGAAGGGAAGTACCACCATGTCAGGTGGCGCCACATACCTCTACGGCGAAGGCACCGTAGAGATCAACGCCGGCCGCCGCAAGGCCAAGGTCACCGTCTCCAACACCGGTGACCGTGCCGTCCAGGTCGGCTCGCACTACCATTTCTTCGAGGTCAACCGAGCCCTCGACTTCGACCGCAACGCCGCCTACGGCATGCACCTCGACCTCCCCGCCGGCACCGGCGTCCGCTTCGAGCCCGGCGACACCCGCGAGGTCGAACTCACCGCGTACAGCGGCCACGGCCGGCTGATCGGCTTCAGCTCCCTCGTCAACGGCGGTCTCGGCTCCACCGACACCCGTGTCCGGGCGATGAACCGGGCCGTCGAGCTCGGGTTCCTGGGAGCCCGCGCGGAGTCCGCGCAGCAGGCCGCGGCCGCACAGGCGGCCGCGCCGGCCGTGGTGGCCGCGGCGAAACCGGCTTCGAAGCCGGTCTCGAAGCCCGCAGCCGAGCCGGCAGCCGAGCCCGCCGCGAAGCCCGCCGCCAAGGCGCCCGCCAAGACCGCGGCCGCCAAGAAGCCAAAGACCTCCAAGAAGGGCGACAAGTAGAGATGGCTGTCCTGAGCCGCAAGCAGTACACCGACCTGTTCGGGCCGACCGTCGGCGACCGCTTCCACCTGGCGGACACCAATCTGGTCGTCGAGGTCGAGAAGGACCACAACGAGGGCCACTACGGCGACGAGGCCGTCTACGGCGGGGGCAAGGGCATCCGCGACGGCATGGCGCAGGACCCGCAGGCCACGAACCTGCAGGGGGCCCTGGACCTGGTCATCACCAACGTGGTGGTCATGGACGCGATCCTGGGTGTGGTCAAGGGCGACCTCGGCGTCAAGGACGGGTTCATCGCGGGTCTCGGCAAGTCCGGCAACCCGCACACCCAGTCCGGGGTCCACCCCAAGCTGGTCATCGGGCCCGGCACCGAGGTCATCTCCGGCGAGCACCTGATCGCCACGGCCGGCGGCATCGACAGCCACATCCACTTCATCGCCCCGCAGCAGGCCGAGCACGGCCTGTCGAACGGCATCACCACCCTCATCGGCGGCGGCACCGGCCCCTCCGACGGCACCAACGGCACCACGTGCACCCCGGGTCCGTGGAACATCGGCCGCATGTACCAGGCCTCCGAGGACCTGCCCGTCAACGTCGGCCTGCTGGGCAAAGGCAACGGCTCGCTGCCCGAAGCGCTGATCGAGCAGGTCGAAGCCGGCGTCTGCGGGCTGAAGGTGCACGAGGACTGGGGCACCACCCCGGCCGCGCTGAGCAGGGCCCTCGACGTGGCCGACGCCTACGACGTGCAGGTCGCGGTGCACACCGACACCCTGAACGAGTCCGGGTTCTTCGAGGACACCCGCTCGGCCATCGACGGGCGCACCATCCACACCTTCCACACCGAGGGGGCGGGCGGCGGTCACGCCCCCGACATCATGCGGGTGGCCGGCGAGCCCAACGTCCTGCCGTCCTCCACCAACCCGACGCTGCCGTACACGGTGAACTCGGTCGACGAGCTCCTCGACATGGTGATGGTCTGCCACCACCTGTCGCACGACATCCCGGAGGACGTCTCCTTCGCGGACTCGCGCGTGCGCGCCGAGACGATCGCCGCCGAGACCGTGCTGCACGACGAGGGGGTCATCTCGATCTTCTCCTCCGACTCCCAGGCCATGGGCCGCATCGGCGAGTCCTGGACCCGCGCCTTCCAGACCGCGCACCACTGCAAGGACCAGCGCGGCAAGCTCGACGGCGACACCGAGCGCAACGACAACTTCCGCGCCCTGCGCTACCTGGCCAAGATCACGATCAACCCGGCGATCGCCACGGGCACCGCCGAGCACATCGGCTCCCTGGAGACGGGCAAGCTCGCCGACATCGTGCTGTGGCCGATCGGCTCCTTCGCCGCGAAGCCGAAGATGGTCATCAAGGGCGGACTGATCAACTGGGCGCTGATGGGTGACCCGAACGCCTCGCTCCCGACGCCTCAACCGGTCTACTACCGGCCGATGTTCGGCGCGTACGGCAAGGCCAGGCAGGCCACCCGGGTCTCCTTCATGTCGCAGGCCGCGATCGATCTCGGCGTACCGCAGAAGCTGGGCCTGGACAGCAAGGTCCTGCCGGTCAGGCACTGCCGCACCGTCGGCAAGCAGCACATGGTCCGCAACGACGCCCTTCCGGTCATCACCGTCGACCCGGAGACGTACAAGGTCGCCCTCGACGGGGTGCCGGCCACCATCGAGCCGGCCCGCGAACTGCCCCTGAACCACCTGTTCTACCTGGCATGAGCGCTGCCGATCAGGCCGGAAACCCCGGGGCCGTGACGCCGGTACAGGCCCTGCTGGTCAGCCTCCAGCTCACCGACTCGGCCTTCCCCAGCGGCTTCTACACCCTCTCCCACGGCCTGGAGGGCTACGCCCAGGCCAAGGCCGTGACCCCCGAGGGCGTGCCGGTACTGCTGGCGGACCTGCTGCGGCATTCGGTGGGGCCTTGCGACGCCACCGCTTTGGCACTGGCCCACCGGGCCGCGCTGGCCGGTGACTGGGAGGCCCTGGCCGAGACCGACCGGCGGCTGAACGCGGCCAAGCTGAACGAGGGGCTGCGCCGTGCGGCCACCCGGACCGGCCGCCAGCTGCTGGACATCGCCCGGGAGTGCGTCGGCGGGGAGCCCCTGGAACGGTACGCGGAGCTCGTGGCCGCCAAGCGGGCCCCCGGCTCTCAGGCCGTGGCCGCCGGGGTCGCGTACGCGGCCGCCGGGGTCCCGGCCGAACAGGCCGTCGTGAGCGATCTGTTCGCCTACTCGGCCAGCTTCACCGGGGCCGCGCTGCGGCTGCGGCTCACCGACCACCGCAAGGCACAGGTGGTGCTGCGCGGGATCGCACCCGTCATCGAGGAGGTGGCGGGGGCGGCCCTGCGCCGTGAACTCGCCGATCTCGGCGGGTGCGTTCCGATGGCCGATGTGATGTCGGGCCGTCATGAGCTGGCCGAGGCCCGGCTGTTCGCCACCTGAGTCGACGATCCGCCGACTCCTTCATCCCGTGTTCTTTTCCCTAAGGTGTGTGACTTTGATGACCGAGGACAACGTCCTGCGCGTCGGCGTCGGCGGCCCCGTCGGCTCCGGCAAGACGGCGCTGATCGAGGCTCTGGTGCCGGTGCTCATCGCACGCGGTCACCGGCCCGCCGTGATCACGAACGACATCTACACCCAGGAGGACGCCCGCCAGGTCCGCCGCACCCTGGCCGGGGTGCTCGACCCCGAGCGCGTCGTGGGCGTGGAGACCGGCGCGTGCCCGCACACCGCCGTGCGCGACGACCCGACGATGAACCTGGCCGCGGGCGCCGAGATGCTGGAGCGGTTCCCCGATGTCGACACCCTGCTCTACGAGTCGGGCGGCGACAACCTGACCCTCACCTTCAGCCCGGTGCTGGTCGACCTCTTCCTCTTCGTCCTGGACACCGCCGAGGGCGAGAAGATGCCCCGCAAGCGCGGTCCGGGCATCACCGAGTCGGACATGCTCGTGATCAACAAGATCGACATCGCCCAGTACGTCCGCTGCGACATCGACGTCATGGAGTCCGATGCGCAGCGCGTGCGCGAGGGCCGTCCCGTGGTCCTGACCAACTGCCTGACCGGGCAGGGCCTGGAGGAAGTGGCCAACTTCATCGAGTCCTTCCGCCGGGTGCCGGCGTGAGCGTCGTGGCAGACCCGCCCCGCACTCCGCCCCGCGCCCTCCTCCCGCCCGCACGCCTGGATGCCGCGCACTACGAACCCCCGCGCGTCCCCCCGGAGGTCCTGCGGCACTCCTCGGTGCCCGACACCCTTGGTGTCGGGCGCCCCGGCAAGGTCGGCCTGCTGGAGCTGGGCTTCGAGCGGGTCGGCGACCGGACCGAGCTGGTGCGGCACTACCAGAAGTCCCCGCTCCAGATCATGCGGCCGCTCTACTTCGACCCGCACCGCCCCGACCTGCCCATCACCTTCCTGATGTCCACGGGCGGCGGGGTCGTCCAGGCCGACCGGCTGCGCACCGACCTGTCCTTCGGCCCCGGCACCTCGGGGCACGTCACCACCCAGGCGGCCACCAAGGTCTACCGGATGGAGCACGACTACGCCGTCGCCCAGACCTTCCTGACCGTCGGCCCGGACGCGTACGTCGAGTACCTGCCGGACCCGGTCATCCCCTACGTCGACTCCCGCTTCTACCAGCGCACGGTGATCACCGCCGACCCCACGGCCACCGTGCTGGCGAGCGAGACCGTCCTGTCCGGCCGGCTCGCGCACGGGGAGCGCAACGCCTACCAGGTCTTCGCCTCGGACTTCGAACTGCGCCGCCCTGGCGGAGAGTTGGTGGCGCTGGACACCGTACGACTGGAACCGGGCGGGGCCGGGGGGATCGGCGGCCGCTCCGTCGACGGACCCGCCGTGCTGGCCGGTCACTCCGTGATGGCCTGCTTCTTCGCGGTCAGCCCGCTCGCCCCCGCCCGCGAGCTCGCCGACCTGCTGCACGAAGCCCTGGCCGGCCGCGGACTCCCGTACGGGGTCAGCGTGCTGCCGCAGGACTGCGGGGCCTGGGTGCGGGTGCTCGGCGAGCACACCGAGGCCGTGACCCTGGCGCTCGGGGCCGCCTGGGACGCGGTGCGGCGCAGGCTGATCGGCGTACCCGCCCCGGACCTGCGCAAGACCTGAACCGCCCGCCCCCTCCCGCCTGTTCACGACCAGAGAGAGCTCCACACATGCCCAGTGGCTACGACACGGGTAATACCGCCTGGATGATGGCGAGCACCGCCATGGTGCTGCTGATGACCCCCGGCCTCGCCTTCTTCTACGGGGGGATGGTCAAGACCAAGCACGTGCTGGTGATGCTCAAGATGAGTTTCGCCTGCCTGTCGCTGGTGACCATCCTGTGGGTCGCGGTCGGCTACTCCCTCGCCTTCGGCAAGGACGCCGGCGGCGGCATGATCGGCAATCTCGACCACGCCTTCTTCCGGGGCATCGGGATGGACTCCCTGCACGGCTCCATCCCGACCGTGATCTTCGCCTGCTTCCAGATGTCCTTCGCGATCATCACGGTGGCGCTGATCAGCGGCTCGATCGCGGGCCGCGCCACCATGAAGGGGTGGCTGGTCTTCGTCGTCGCCTGAACGATGCTGGTCTACGTGCCCACCGCGCACTGGGTGTTCGCCCCCGACGGCTGGATCAACGAGTCCCTGGGCGCGCTCGACTACGCCGGCGGTCTGCCGGTCGAGCTCAGCTCGGGCGCTTCGGGGCTCGCGGTGGCCATCGTGGTGCGGGGGCGCAAGGACTTCGAGCGCGAGACGATCCGCCCGCACAACCTGCCCCTGGTCATCATCGGGCTGGCGCTGCTGTGGATCGGCTGGTTCGGTTTCAACGCGGGCTCCGCGCTGCAAGTCGAGGGCAGCGCGCCGACCACCTTCCTCAACACGCAACTGGCCGCCGCGGGCGCGATGATCGGCTGGCCGATCATCGAAAAGTGGCGCCTCGGCCACGTGGAGATGCTGGGTGTTGCCTCGGCCGCGGTCGCCGGCATGGTGGCCATCACCCCGGCCTGCGGCGAGGTCTCCCCGCTCGGCGCGCTGATCATCGGCTTCACCGCCGGCGTGGTCTGCTGCTTCGCCATCAACATGAAGTTCAAGATCGGCGTCGACGACACCCTCGACGTGGTCGGCGTGCACGGCTGGGGCGGCATCGTGGGCGTGCTCTCCATCGGCTTCTTCGCCACGGCCGCGATGAGCGGCAAGAAGGGCCTCTTCTACGGGGGCGGCCTCGACCAGCTCTGGCGTCAGGCCGTCGCCGTCCTGGCCGTCGGCTCCTTCGCCTTCGCCATGACCTGGCTCATCGCCAAGGTGATCGACAAGGCCGTCGGCTTCCGCACCTCGGAGGAGTACGAGAACGTACCCGGCCGCGAGGAGGAGGTCGCCTACGACAACGAGACCCTGGACGAGATCCGCGACCGGATGGGCGGGGCCGCGTCCCCGGCCCGCGAGCCCGCCACGGCGGGTGCCCCCCAGGGCACGGCGGAGCAGCAGGACGCCGCGCTGCTCGCCGAGATCGTATCCGTACTGGACCGACGAGAGCGTGACAAGTGACCACCGCTCACATGATGGCCGCCACCGCATCGGCGGTCTCCGCCGCACCCGCCGTCGCCGACTCCGGCAACGCGTCCTGGCTGATGATGGCCACGGCCCTGGTGCTGCTGATGGCTCCAGGAGTGGCCTTCTTCTACGGCGGCATGGTCCGCACCGGCCAGATCGTCGCCATGCTGAAGATGATCTTCTTCTGCATGGTGATCGTCACCGTGCTCTGGTTCGCGATCGGGTACTCCCTTGCCTTCGGCCCCGACGCCGGCGGGCTCGGCGTCATCGGCACGCTCGACAACGCCTTCCTGCGCGGGATCGATTCCGGGTCGCTGACCGGGTCCGTGCCCACGGTCACCTTCGTGGTCTTCCACCTCTCCTTCGCGGTCGTCACCGTGGCCCTGATCGCCGGTTCCATCGCGGGCCGCGCGAGGATGGGCGGCTGGATCGCCTTCGTCATCGCGTGGACCCTGCTGGTCTACATCCCCATGGCCCACTGGGTGTTCGACCCGGCCGGCTGGGTCGCCGAGCAGCTCGGCGCCGTCGACTTCTCCGGCGGCACCGTCGTGGAGATCGGATCGGGGGCCGCGGGACTCGCCCTCGCCATCGTCGCGGGCAAGCGCGCGGACTTCGACCGCCGGGGCATCCGGCCGCACAACCTGCCGCTCGTGGTCATCGGGCTCTCGCTCATGTGGTTCGGCTGGTTCGGCTTCAACACCGGTTCCTCCCTGGAGACCCCGGGCGGCGCGGCCATGGCCTTCCTCAACAGCCAGCTCGCGGCGGGTGCGGCGATGGTGGGCTGGGCGGTGACCAGTTGGTGGCGCACCCGGCAGGTCGGCCTGCTCGACATGTGCATGGGCGCCGTCACGGGACTGGTCGCCATGACCCCGCTGGCCGGCGGGGTGAGCCCGGTATGGGCCACGGTCATCGGCTTCCTCGCCGGGCTGAGCTGCGCGTTCGCGATCAGCTGGAAGTACCGGCTGGGCGTGGACGACACCCTGGACGTGGTGGGCATCCACGGCTGGGGCGGCATCGTCGGCATGGTCATGGCCGGCCTCTGCGCGACCGGGACCCTGACGGGCCACAAGGGCCTCTTCTACGGCGGCTCCTGGGACCTGCTGGGCAGGCAGCTCACCGCCACGGTGATCCTCGGCCTGTACTCGTTCGTGATGACCGCCCTGATCGGCAAGGCCATCGAGGTCACCATCGGGCTGCGCCAGCCCGGCGGAATGGTGGAGAAGGAACAGGCCTACGCCGACGTCCTCTCCGACAACCTCGAGCAGCTGTCGACCGGCGACTCCCGCGCCAAGGGCGCCGAGGAGGAGCCGGAGAGCGCCTCCGCCCTGGTCGCCCGGCTGCGCGAGGTCCTGCTGACGGGTGCGCAGAGCGGCGGCGACCGGCAGGGCGGCGGCGATCACGGCTGAGGACGGCCGCACGAGGTGATCCGGCCCCCGGCCCCGGCCGCGTTACGCGACCGGGGCCGGGTCACGCCAGCCGCCGGATCACGCCGCCCGCCGGATCACCCCGCCCGCCGGGCCAGGTCTCCCGCGTTCAGGGGCCGCCGCCACACGATGCGGCGGCGTACGGCGTCCAGGTCGGCCCGCAGGGGACCGGGCGGCACGGCCAGCACCGGACAGGGGGCGTGCGCCAAGCAGTACCGGGACACCGAGGGCCGCAGCGCGCGCAGCAGCGGGCGGCGCGGTCCCGTACCCACCACCAGCAGGTCACCGGGGTCGTCGCGGACGGTGCCCACCAGGGCCGCGCCCGGGGTGCCCCGGACCGCCAGTCCGGCCAGGGTCACGCCCGCCGGGGAACCCCCGAAGGCGGTGTCGAGGACCTCGCGCAACCGCTCGACCGCCGCGTCCCGCGAGGCGGTGAGCAGCGGGGTCCCTCCCCCGCCGCGCCGGGCGCCCGGTCCGCCCAGCGGCGGCTGCCAGGCCAGTACGACCCACAGTTCCGCCTCCCGCGCCCGGGCCTCGGCGTGCGCCGCGTGCAATGCCGTCAGGCTCCCCAGGGATCCGTACACCCCCACCACGACTCGTCCCCGCAACTTGGCCGTCCTCCCCGTCCGCTGCTGCTCCGTCTCCTCGATGGAACGGCGACGACGGGACCTTCGGCCCTCACCCGGCGGACTCCTGACGGACCCCTGACGTGGGACGCGGGAGCCCTGACGGGTCCCTGACGCGGGGGCCCGGCGCACGTGCGGTCAGCCGGTGAATCCGAGGCCGCGGAGCGCCTCCTCGATGCGCGCGCGGTGCTGCGCCTCCCAGGCGTCCAGGGACTCCCCGGCCTCCTTGGCCAGCTTGTCCAGCGCCGACCGCAGGACCTCCTCCGTGCGGGCGGCCGGGGTGACCACGATGCCCTCCTCGTCGGCGACCACGATGTCACCGGGGTGCACGCTCACTCCGCCGACCCGGACCGGGCCGCCGAGCGAGCCGAGCTTCTTCTTGCCGCCCGGGATGGGGATGACTCCGCGGGCGAAGACGGGGAAGCCCGCTTCGCGCACCTCCGCGAGGTCCCGCAGGAGCCCGTCGAGCACGAACGCGGCGATGCCGCGGCGCTGGGCGACGGCGCACACGTTGCCGCCGGCGAGCGCGTGGTCCAGGTCGCCCGATTCCACGACGATGACCGAGCCGGGCTCGGCACGGTAGATGGCCGCGTGCAGCATCAGGTTGTCCCCGGGCTCGCACCGCACCGTGTACGCGGGTCCCGCGACGCGCGGGGCGTCCCACAGCGGGCGGATGCCGATGTCCATGACCTGCTCGCGGCCCAGGAGGTCGGCGAGGGTGGTGGGCGGGACGCCCTTGAAACCGTATGGCATGTCAGTCCTTTTCTCACTACCGGTCTTCCCGGGCCCCGTGGGGCACCGAGATCGTAGGGCACCGGATGGCAGGGCACGGATCACGGCGCGTGCTGCGCCGTGTAGCCCGCGGAGGCGATCGCCGCGATGACGGCGGCCGGGTCGACGGGCCGGTCGGTGTCGACGACGGTGCGGCCGGCCCGGACGCTCGTCGCGCTGGCGACCACTCCCGCCAGCTCCTCCACCTCGTCGTCGATCAGCAGTCCGCAGCTGTTGCAGTGCATGCCGGTGACGGTGAACTCCATGCGCTCCTTCACGAGGTGCCCTCCCGGCTCTCGAAGGTGATCCGCCCGCCGTACATGCCCATGCCGCAGCTGTACTCGAGCGTCCCCGGCTGCCGGGTACCCAGGTCGATGCCGGTGGTCCCGGTCGTGGGGAGGATCTCCTGGACGCCGAGGTCGGGGATGACGAAGGCGCGGACGCAGCCCCCCGTCCCCTGCGTCGCGACGACCAGGGTGGTGGGGACGCCCGCCTTCGCCGTGACGACGGCTGGTGCGTACGCGTTCGTACGGGCCCGGATGGTCACGGTCTGCGTGCCGTCCGGGTTGAGCACCACCGTCCCGGCCGCCGCCGGGGCCGCGACCGCCGCCGGGGCTCCGGTGGGCCACCAGCCGCCGAGCCGCAGCCCGCTGCCGAGGGTCCACACCGCGACGAGCAGCACCACGACGGCGGTCGCCAGGGTCAGCCGCCCCTGCCACAGCCGGGCGGCGGAGCGCAGGAAGAAGCCGAGGGCGGCGAAGAGCGGGCCGGTCCCGAGGACGAAGCCGGCCATGACGGCCGCTCCCGCGAGGGGGCCGCCGGAGGTGACGGCGAGGAGCTCGACGCTCAGGGTCACCCCACAGGGAATCAGCACGGTCAGGAAGCCGAGCACGGCCGGGGTGGTGACGGCCGTGGACCGGGCCGACCGGCGGACCCGCCGGCCCCAGGAGGCGGGCGTGCGCGGCACGAAGCGGCGTACCCCGCGCACCGCGAACATGTCGAGGGCGAACAGGACCATCAGTGCGCCCGCGCACAGCATCAGCACGGCCCGGGTGCGCGGACCGGGCTGGACCGCGGCTCCGATCAGGCCGAGGGCGGCGCCGAGGAGGGTGTGGGAGAGGAGCTTGGCACCGAGGAAGGCCCCGACGGGGGCGAAGAGGCCGCTGCGCTGCCACCTCTCCGCGGACCACTCGGTGGACCGGCGGCCGACGGCCCCGGCGAGCAGCCCTCCTTGGACGGCGGCGCAGGACGCGCCGCCGGCGAACAGACCGGTGGAGACACCGGTGACGAACAACGCGGTGGATGAAGCCATGGGAACGGACTCCCTGTACGTCGCAGCGGATCAGGACACGGCGAAGCACTCCGGCCGTCCGGCGAGCGGGACGGTACGGGTGCGGGACCGGTCAGGTCCGGCTGACACAGAGGGAGTCGAGATCCGGCGCTCTCGGGCGGGAGCGCTCCGAGGGCGGCACGGGCCGCGGGTGGCCGTCGTCCACGGACCGCATCGCCCCCAGGGCGGAACCGGCGAGATCCCCGGCCGGACCGGCCTGCACGGTGGGCGCGTACGCCGACGCCAGCGGGCAGTCCTGCCCGGAGGCCGAACAGCCCCCGTCGGTGCCCGCGCCCGCGCCGCTGCCCGGGCCCATGTCCATGTCCATGTCCATCGTGGGCGTCCCGGCGATCGCCGGAGCCTCGGCCGTCCCGGGCATCCCGGCAGCCATCCCCGCCGGCGCAGGCGACCCGTTCAGCTGCGGCCCGGACATCCGCATGCCCGCCGCATGCCCCGCGGACGCGGGATGCGTGAACAGCCCGCCGCAGACGAGTAGCAGCACCGCCACGACGCCCGCGGCGACGGCCGAGGCGCGGCGGAGGGCGCGGATGGGCTGCATGTCCGTGATGCTACGACAGCCCTCCGGCCGCCTCGCGGACCGGGGCCGAGCAGTCCTGTCCGGCACCCGTCGCGCCGGCCGCTCCGCCGTTACTGTGGGGACGGCAGCACCTTCCTGGAGCTGTGGTCCCCTCTGCCCGACGCCCAGGGCCCCACCGGCTGCTGGCTCGCCGCGGGCATCCAGACCGTGCGCGTGGGCTGCCACGTGGTGCACGTCGACGCCGCCGGGCACGGCACGCACCACCTCCTGGTGGGCGCCGATGCCGCGCCGCCGGATCAGCCGGATCAGCCGGACTGACCCGCCCCGGTGTCCCCCGCCCCGGCCGTACGGGCCTGCCCGCGGCCGAGCAGTTCCGCCAGGCCGCGCCGGGTGGCGGCCATGACCACGCGGTCCTGCGGCCGCAGGACGTAGCCGGGGCGCAGGTCCCACACGAGGGCGGGCCGCCCGGCCGCGTCGTAGCCCGGCTCCCTGGCGAGGTCGGGGCGGCGGTTCGCCGGGGCGGCGGTGTCCAGGGCGACGACCCGCCAGGCGCCCGGCCTGAACGATTCCGCGATGGTGCGGCCCTCCAGCCGGGGATGGCCCGCCACCTCCAGCACCGCGAACACCAGCACCCTGCGCTCCACCGGGATCGCCCCGAGCACCTGGCGGCCCATCATCGCCCCGGCGAACGCGGGCGCGGCCAGATGGGAGACGCTGCGGCTCCGGGTGAGGGCCGCCGGGTGGGCCTCGCGCAGGGTGCGGTAGACGGCGGTGGCGAACTCGTTGTCGTACAGCCGCATCACCACCCGCACGTCGGGTTTCACCGAGCGGGCGTAGAGCGCGGCCTCCAGGTTGGTCGTGTCCGAACTGGTCACCGCCAGCAGGGCGTCGGCGCGGTGGATCCGGGCGGCTTCCAGGACCCCTTCGTCGGTGACGTCGCCGAGCACGACGGGTACGTGCAGGCGGCGCGCGAGGGCGATCCCGCGGGCCCCGGGGTCGGACTCCACGCACACGACGGGGATCCCCAGCTCCCGCAGCCGCGCGAGCACGCGGGCGCCGACCTTGCCGAGGCCGAGCAGCACGACGTGGCCGGAGAGGCCGCGCGGCGGTCTACGCAGGGCCGTGGCGGTACGGAAGGCGCCCAGTGCCTCGAGCGCCGCGGCGACCAGGACGGGCAGCAGGAGCAGCCCGACGAAGCCGGCCAGGATCTGCAGGAGTTGCCGCTCGGTGGGCTGGTCGAGCGCGGGGTCGTTGATCGCGAAGACGTCGAGCAGGGTCAGGTAGACGGCGTGCAGCGGGGTGTCCCCCGTGACCAGGGAGGAGGCCACGGCCAGGGCGCCGACGGCGGCCGTGATCCCGGCGAGTGACCAGCGGAGCCTGCGGGAGAACAGCGAACCCACCGGCAGGGAGACCTGGTTCAGCCGCCGCCCTTCCGGTGCGGCCGTGGTGTGGGAGACCGCTTCCAGTGCGACGATCCCCCGCCCGGTCGCGGCCGCCACGGACCGGTCGTCCGGGAGCAGTTGCGGTCCGCGGTCCCCGCCCAGTTCCGATCCGTCGGCGCCGGCCGGGTCGACGGCGGTGGCGGACAGAAGGGCCAGCGTGCACAGGCCCGGGTCGGCGACCTCGCCGCGGCCCGGAGGCGTACGTTCCACCGCGCGCAGGAGCAGCCCGTCGGCCTGGATCACCTTGCTGGTGCCGGCGACGGCGGAGGCGACGAGGGCGGGGGCGGCCGTATCGGCGTCGGAGAGCACGGTCGTGGCGGAGTCGAGCCCCCTCAGGTCGAGCCCCGGTTCCGCGACGAGCGCCGCCTGGTCGAGCAACTCCTCCAGGTGCTGGCCGAGTTTGCGGTTGTAGAGGCGGATGACGAGCCGCAGCCTGGGGTTCAGCCGCCGGGCCATCAGGGCGGCCCGTACGTTCGTCTCGTCGTCCTCGTAGACGAGGGCCAGCGCGGCCGCCCCGGCCACCCCGGCGGCGGCCAGCGCCTCCTCGTCGGGGGCCGGAGCCTCCAGTACCCGCAGTTCCGGTACGGGCGCCTCGCCGGCGGGGGCCCGGTCCCCGGCGGGCGTACGGATCCGTGCGGCCGGAAACCGCGCCAGCAGCGCGCGCCCGGCCCCGACCCGGGTCCGGCCCTGTACGGGCGCCGCCCCGGGCCGTACCTCGCGGGCGGCGGGCACGACCAGCGTCACCCGCTCCTCGTACACGTCGCGGAGCTCCGCGGCCAGCCGGTGGGCGAGCCCGTCGTCCCCGCACACGACCATCAGGTCGGCGGAGTCGGTCTGTTGGTGAGGATGCGCGGCTGGAGAGGACACCGCCCCAGCATGCCGTGCCGGCCGGTCCGGCCCGGCGGCGGCCGGCCCGCTGTCGTCGCGGGCGGGCGCCCTGGCGTCAGTGGATGACGCTGAAGCTGCGCCAGGGCAGGGCCTCGGGGGCCGTGACGTTCGAGAGGGTCGTGCCCACGTAGGTGCCGTCGACGCGGTCGATCTTGCGGCAGTCGTCCGTCCGGTACAGGACGACGTCCACGAGGGTGTTGTTCTCCACGTGGGTCGCCCCCTTCGGCAGGCCGATCTTCTGGCAGCCCTTGACGGAGGTGTTGATGTAGCTCACCTCGACCGGCGAGTCGTGGCCGCGGAATTCGAGCATCCCTACGGTGCTCCGGCCCAGGCCCGAGCAGGCGGTGGCCGTCAGCAGCAGCGCTGCCGTTCCCGCGATGATGCTGATACGCCTGCTGTGGGACATGGCGCGGTCCTCGTCTGTGCGGTGATGGCGGTCCTACGCACAGACTGCCCCGGCACGGCGCGCGCGGCTTCCGCTGCTCCGCCGTCCGGGTGAAACACCGCCCCCGGGGCGACGTGCCGGGGCCCCGGAGCCGTCAGGCCCCGCCGGGGGTCCGGGCCGGCCGCCGGTCACGGCCGGCCGGCCCGGACGCCGGGATCAGACGAGGTCGAACCGGTCCAGGTTCATCACCTTGTCCCAGGCGGCGACGAAGTCCTTGACGAACTTCTCCTTCGCGTCGTCGCTCGCGTAGACCTCCGCGAGCGCGCGCAGCTCGGAGTTCGACCCGAAGACCAGGTCGACCCGGCTGCCGGTCCACTTGACCTTGCCCGTGGCGTCGTCGCGGGCCTCGAAGGTGTTCGCGTCCTCGGAGGTCGGCTTCCAGGTCGTCCCCAGGTCGAGCAGGTTGACGAAGAAGTCGTTGGTGAGGGACCCGGGGGTGGCGGTGAGGACGCCGAGCGGCGACTGCTGGTGGTTCGCCCCGAGCACCCGCAGGCCGCCCACGAGGACGGTCGTCTCGGGGGCGCTGAGGTTCAGCAGGTTCGCCTTGTCGAGCAGCAGATACTCGGCCGGCAGGCGGTTGCCCTTCCCGAGGTAGTTGCGGAACCCGTCGGCGACCGGCTCCAGCGCGGCGAACGACTCCACGTCGGTCTGCTCCTGCGAGGCGTCCACGCGTCCCGGCGCGAACGGCACCCGGATCTCGACACCGGCGTCCTTGGCGGCCTGCTCGACGCCCACGCCGCCCGCGAGGACGATCAGGTCGGCCAGCGAGATCTGCTTGCCGCCGCTCTGGGCCGAGTTGAAGGACTCCCGGATCCCCTCGAGCTTGCGCAGTACGCCTCCCAGCTCGTCGGGGTTGTTGGCCTCCCACCCGCTCTGCGGCTGGAGGCGGATGCGGGCGCCGTTGGCGCCGCCGCGCTTGTCGCTGCCGCGGAAGGAGGAGGCAGCGGCCCAGGCGGTGGAGACGAGCTGGGACACCGAGAGGTCCGAGGCGAGGACCTTGGCCTTGAGGGCGGTGACGTCCGCGTCGTCCACGAGGGAGTGGGTGACCGCGGGGAGCGGGTCCTGCCACAGCAGGACCTCGGAGGGGACTTCGGGGCCGAGGTAGCGGACGACCGGGCCCATGTCGCGGTGGGTCAGCTTGTACCAGGCGCGCGCGAAGGCGTCCGCGAACTCGGCCGGGTTCTCGTGGAAGCGCCGCGAGATCTGCTCGTAGGCCGGGTCGATGCGCAGCGAGAGGTCGGTCGTGAGCATCGTCGGGGCGTGGCTCTTCGACCGGTCGTGCGCGTCGGGCACGGTGCCGGCCCCGGCGCCCGCCTTCGGCCGCCACTGGTGGGCGCCGGCAGGGCTCTTGAACAGCTCCCACTCGTAGCCGAAGAGGATGTCGAAGAAGGTGTTGTCCCAGGTGATCGGGGTGTTCGTCCAGATCCCCTCCAGACCACTGGTGATGGCGTCGCCGCCCTTGCCGGTGCCGAAGGAGTTGGCCCAGCCCAGGCCCTGCGCCTCGATCGGGGCGGCCTCGGGGTCGTCGCCGACGCTCTCCGCCGGGCCCGCGCCGTGGGTCTTGCCGAAGGTGTGGCCGCCCGCGATCAGGGCGACGGTCTCCTCGTCGTTCATCGCCATCCGGCGGAACGTCTCGCGGATGTCGCGTGCCGCGGCGATCGGGTCCGGGGTGCCGTTGGGGCCCTCCGGGTTGACGTAGATGAGGCCCATCTGGACGGCGCCGAGGGGGTTCTCCAGCTCGCGGTCGCCGGTGTAGCGCTCGTCGTCGAGCCAGGTGGTCTCGGGACCCCAGTAGACGTCCTCGTCCGGCTCCCAGACGTCGGCGCGACCGCCGCCGAAGCCGAAGGTCTCGAAGCCCATCGACTCCAGGGCGACGTTGCCGGTGAGGATCATGAGGTCGGCCCAGGACAGGCTCTGGCCGTACTTCTTCTTGACCGGCCACAGCAGGCGGCGGGCCTTGTCGAGGTTGCCGTTGTCCGGCCAGCTGTTGAGCGGGGCGAAGCGCTGCTGGCCGGCTCCGGCGCCGCCGCGGCCGTCGCTGATGCGGTAGGTGCCGGCACTGTGCCACGCCATGCGGATCATGAACGGGCCGTAGTGGCCGAAGTCGGCGGGCCACCAGTCCTTCGAGGTGGTGAGAACCTCCGCGATGTCCCGCTTGACCGCCGGGAGGTCGAGCGTGTTGAACGCCGCGGCGTAGTCGAACTCCTCGCCGAGGGGGTTGGCCACGGCGGGATTCTTGGCGAGGATCTTCAGGTTGAGCCGATCCGGCCACCACTGGCGGTTCCCGCCGCCCTGGGTCGGGTGCGGGGCCCGCTCGTGCGCGACCGGGCAGCCACCGCCGCCCTCGGCCTTCGCATCCGTGACGATTGCATCGTGGTTCTCAGACATGGGAATCCTTCCGGACCGGACCAGGCGGTCACGGTGATCAGGAACTGCATGCGATGGAACATTTCGGGGCACGGGGACCCGGCAGCGGGCCCCGGTTTCACGGTCTTCCTGACGCCGGGGCGGTCACCGTCGCGGACGGTCTCACGTCCGGTCTCGCGCTGCTCCGGACCGTTCCTGTCCCTTGGCTATCAACACAACCGATCCTACGATGGACGCAATCCAAGTCAAGAACGACACCAAGTCCGCATCCGGTCGGATCCCGGACCGCAGGCGGTAAATTCCTGGGGATCCCGCCAACCTGCCCCGCCGAACTCGAAAACGGTGAGCCGATATGAGTGACCTGTTGGAGCGGCTGCGCGAGCGCGGCTGGCGGATGACCTCCCAGCGGCGCGTGGTCGCGGAGGTGCTCGACGGTGACCACGTGCACCTGACGGCCGACGAGGTGCACGCCCGCGCGGTGGAGCGGTTGCCGGAGATCTCCCGGGCCACCGTCTACAACGCACTGGGCGAGCTGGTCTCCCTCGGCGAGGTCCTGGAGGTCACCACCGACGGCCGGGCCAAACGGTACGACCCCAACGCGCACCACCCGCACCAGCACCTGGTGTGTTCCGGCTGCGGACTGATCCGCGACGTCCACCCCACCGGCGATCCGCTGGCCGGCCTGCCCGCCGAGCAGCGGTTCGGCTTCATGGTGTCCGGGGTCGAGGTCACCTACCGGGGGCTCTGCGCCTCCTGCGCGTGAGACGTCAGCCGAGCTGGACGTCGGTGTCGGGCCGGGCGACCTTGAACAGCGCCCGGGCGATCACGGCGGCGTCCGCCTCGGTGAGGTGCGCGGAGAAGTGCTTCTGGATGCTCCGCATGTAGACCGGGGCCGTCGCCCGATGGGCCTCGGCCCCCTGTGGGGTGATGACGGCCCAGGACGCCCGCTTGTCGTGCGGGTCGGGCAGCTTCTCGACCAGGCCGGCGCGCACCATCTCGTCGATCAGGCGGCTGACCCGGGTGCGGCTCAGGACCACCCGGTTGGCCACTTCCTGCATCCGCAGCCCGCGCTCTCCGGCCGCCTTGAGTTCGAGCAGCACGTCGTACCACGTCAAGGGGATCCGGCCGTCGCGCTGCACGTCGCTCTCGATGGCGCGCACCGCGGTGTTGTACGCGAAGAGCATCGCCCGCCAGGCCTCGAGTCGATCGTCCTGTCCGTTCACCCCGCGATCCTATCCCCATTGCGTGCGCCCGCACATACTTGTTAATGTGCGTGCGTACGCACTTATTGATCCCTGATTTTCGGAGGCCGGCACATGGCGGTTCAGAACCTCTCCCGCGACGAGGTCAAGCAGAAGCTCGACGGCGGCAGTGCCTCGGTCGTCGAGGCCCTGCCGGAGCAGTACTACAAGGAGGCGCACCTGCCGGGGGCGTTGCTCCTCCCCCTCGACGACGTCGACGCGCTGGCCCCCGGCCTGCTGCCCGACAAGGACGCCGAGGTCATCGTCTACTGCACCGGTACGACCTGCTCCAACTCGGGGGTCGCGGCCGAGCGGCTCGCGGAGCTCGGCTACTCGAAGGTCTTCACGTACAAGGACGGCAAGGAGGACTGGATCGGGGGCGGCCTCCCGACCGAGTCCGGAGCCTGAGCGGCGCCCGGGACGTCAGGGCGGCCCGGGCCGCACGGTTGCCGCTCCGAGGGCAAACCGGCGGTGCCGGGCCCGCCGGTTAGCGGGCCCGGCACCGGAGTCGTTCGTCAGACGCGGTCGGCCGCGATCAGGAGGTACTGGAAGGAGCCGTCCTTGTAGGACTCGATGAACGCCTCCTCGATGCCGGTGACCAGCGAGGACGTGGCCCGCAGCTCCCAGTAGGGCAGCGTCGCCGGGGTCAGGTCGATGACGGCCTGCGGCACGAGGCGGTTGTCCGCCATGGCCCGCAGGTACTCCCGGCGGGAGTGGATGTTGCACTCGAAGTGCGCGTTGATCTGGGAGACCCACTTCGAGGGCTGGCCGTAACGCGGGTTCCAGCAGCCGGTGATGGTCACGTACCGGCCGCCGACCTTCAGGACGCGGGAGTGCTCGGCGAAGAGGTCGTCCAGGTCGACGTACATGCTCGACTCGTTGTTCCAGGACGCCGTGGCCTGCCCGGTCTCGAAGGGCGTGCCGAGCATGTTGCAGACGCGGGCCCGGACGTGGTCCTCGATGCCGAGCTCGCGGGCGCGCTGGTTGGCGAAGTCGGCCTGCTTGGCGGACAGGGTGACGCCCTCGACCTTGCAGCCGAAGCGCTGGTGGGCCATGACCATCGAGCCGCCGCGGCCGCAGCCCGCGTCCACGAGGGTGTCCTCGCGGCCGACGGGGCCGAGGTGGTCCAGGAGGAGTTCGGCCTGCGCCGACTCCAGCCGGTGGAGCTCGGCGACGAGCTTCTTCTCGTACGCGCTGTCGTCGGTGTCGCCGAGGGCGGAGTGGTCGACGTCGCCGATGCCGTAGTGGTGGTGGTAGAGGCCGTCCACGTCGCCGAGGCGCAGGTTCACGGGCCTGGCCTCGTTGTTCCAGTAGCGGGCGATGTCCCCCTGGTAGGGGGTCGCCGGCCCGGGAATGATCACGGGGGCCGGGGTGGTGCCGTTGGAGCTGGTGGTCAGATCAATGCTGGTCACGAATGAAGTCCGTCCTTACCAGAAGTCGGGCAGGCTGTAGCGATAGGTATTGGTCTGGTGCCAGTAGTGGTTGCCGTCGACCCAGACGGCGACTCCCCGCAGGAAGCGCAGCACGCTCGGGACGGGGCAGGCGGCGGCCAGGGCGGCGGCCTCCGCTTCGAAGGCGTGCATGAGGTCGTTGTGGACCTCCACCGCCTTCAGGTACCCCTCCTGGTCGGAGGTGCCCTCCCGGTCGGCGATCACCACGGGAAGGTTCATGTGCCGTCCGGGGGCGGCGAGTTCCTTGGTGTAGGAGTACAGGTCGTTGACGATGGTGGTGGCGTTCCCGGCGAGTGCGATGACCCGTTGCATGGGCGCCTGGGCGTGCAGATCGGCCGGGAGTTCGTACCCGCCGACGGTGTCGGTGATGGTGGGGCAGGGGCGGAAGTTGTTGAACTGCCGCATGGCCAGGTACTCCCACACCTCGGGGACGTACTCGGTCTGGGCCCAGGCCGCCTCGGCGAGGTACCCGAGGTGCAGACGGGCCATGTCGTGCCGGAACCGGTCGGCCTGGGAGGGACTGGCCAGCTGGACGAGGTACTCCATGGCGGAGCGGTAGGCGCGCCGGGGCGCGTCGGACTGGAGCGACCGCGCCCACTCCGGCTGGTACTCCTCCGTCGTGTGGAGCGGGTCGAGAGCGGTGTGCGCCAGCAGGAGGCGGCCGCCGAGACCGATGGGCGAGCCGCCGTGGTCCTCGCAGTAGCAGTCGTCCACCGCGTTCTCGGCGACCATCAGCCGGGTGGCGACCATCAGGTGCTCGACGGTGGGGGCGTCCGGGTGGCAGGCCACCATGTAGCGCCCGACGGAGAAGCCGTCGAACTGGTCCTCCCAGTCCTCGGGGTACAGCTCGACCTCGTCCAGCGCCCATGCCTTGATCCGGCGGCTGACCTCCTCCACACGCGCCGGGTCGGGCTCCGCGACCGGGTGGTGGTAGAGGCCCGGAATCGGATTTCCCGCCACTGGCGCCGCCGGCGTTCCGGGCTCCGCGGGTGCCGGAGGGTCTTCGCTCCGGGTCAGGTGCAGGCTCGCCGTGCCCAGACCGCTGGGGCCGCGCAGGATCCGTTCCAGGGCAGGGCTCGGTTGCCTTGCCTCGGCGGCGGGGCCGGGCGGCGGGGACGGCAGAACAGGCACGGCGGGCAGGCCGCCGAAGGTGTGGGCGTGGGCGGTGCCGAGGACGTGGGCCCCGAAGTGGGCCGCAGCGCCAGGCAGGCCCGACTGCAGAGGGGAAGGCCCGGGATCGGGCATCCGTGGCTCCTTGGTGAGGTGAGTGGGCTGTCGCGGATCCCGGGCGTGCGGGTCCTCGGGGCGGTCCTCGGGTCGCTCAGTCGCGCCTGCGGGCGATCTGTACGTTCTCCAGCACGCCGAGCGCGTCGGGCACCAGGATGGCGGCGGAGTAGTAGGTGCTGACCAGGTAGGAGATGAGCGCCTGCTCGTTGATGCCCATGAAGCGCACGGACAGGCCCGGCTCGTACTCCTCCGGCAGACCGGTCTGCCGCAGACCGATGACGCCCTGGTTGTCCTCGCCGGTACGCATGGCGAGGATCGAACTGGTGTTCTCCTTACTGATCGGGATCTTGTTGCACGGCAGGATCGGCACCCCGCGCCAGGCCGGGACGGACTGCCCCCCGACATCGACGTGGTCCGGGTAGAGTCCGCGGGCGTTGAACTCGCGCCCGATCGCCGCGATGGTCTTGGGGTGGGCGAAGAAGAACTTGGTGCCGCGGCGGCGGCAGAGCAGCTCGTCCAGGTCGTCCGGGGTCGGCGGGCCGGAGTGGGTCTGGATCCGCTGCTTGAAGTCGGCGTTGTGGAGCAGGCCGAACTCCCGGTTGTTGACCAGCTCGTGCTCTTGCCGCTCGCGCAGGGCCTCGATGGTGAGCCTGAGCTGCTCCTCGGTCTGGTTGTGCGGCCCGTTGTAGAGGTCGGCGACCCTCGTGTGGACCCTCAGTACGGTCTGGGCGATGGAGAGTTCGTACTCCCGCGGCTTGAGTTCGTAGTCGACGAACGCGCCGGGCAGATCGGCCTCGCCTGTGTGGCCGGCCGACATGGCGATCTCGGCCTCGCCGTGCTTGTTCTGCCGCTGCTGGGGAAGCGAGCTGAACTGCCGGATGTGTTCCTGGAGGTGCGGGGCGGTGGCCTGGATGGCGGCGAAGTCGGCGCGGGAGAGGGTGAGCAAGGTGCCGGGGGTCTCGGCGGTGGCGGTGTAGTCCCAGCCGGCGTCGCCGTCCAGCAGGGCGTTCTCACCGAACCGGTCACCGTCGGCGAGTACGGCTACGGTGACGTCGTCGCCGTACTTGCCGACGGAGGTCTGGCTGATCCGGCCGTGGGCGATGAGGTGGATCTGGTCGGCGGGGGTACCACGTTCGACCAGCACCTCACCGGCACGGAACTCTCGCTGGACGCACCGGCCGGCGAGCGCGGTCAGCACCTCCTCGTCCTCGAAGCCGCGCAGCAGAGCCAGCTCGCTGAGCTCGCGGGGGATCACGCGGACGTCGGCGCCGTCCTGGACGAACTCGATGCGTCCGTCGCCGACGGTGTAGCTCAGCCGGCGGTTCACCCGGTAGGTGCCGCCCTTGGTCTCCACCCAGGGGAGCATCCGCAGCAGCCAGCGAGAGGTGATCTCCTGCATCTGCGGGGCGGATTTGGTCGTGCTGGCGAGGTTGCGCGCAGCAGCCGTGCTCAGACTGGACTGCTTGGGCGGCTCCAGCTGCGCTTCCGGGCTGGTGTCAACGGTCATCGGTCGAGCTCTCCTTCATCAGCTTCCTCAGCGGGGAAAGGAAGGCAAACGTCTGGGCGTCCGTCCAGATCCGGGGGAACCGTAGCGCCGGTGATCACCGGCCGGCCATGAAGAAACGTTGCCGTTGCCTCGTTCTGATGATCTTGTCCCGAATGAGGTTTGTTTGGCGGAGCGCCGATATTCAGCCGGGGCCGCGCGGCCTTGAGGCGTTCGCCGGCTGGGACACCCGTCGCCTGCGCCACCCCGCCGCCGGCCCCCGGTGACCGGCCCGGTTCGGCCCGGTTCGGCCCGGTTCGGCCCGGTAGCCTGCGGACCTGCGTCTGGTGTCGCGTACGAATGCGCGTCCCGCGACCTCTCCAGCCTTCATGGAATCAACCGAGATGTGCTTGACCGATCAATCTTCGGCACGTAACTTCGACCGCACCAACTCGAGAGCCACTGGAAGGAGGCGAAGCCGGATGTCGACCATCTCCGTATCGCTTCGCCTCGCACACCAGACCGCCTGGGCTCCGGGTCGGGTAGCACACGGCTGCTGAATAGCCCCTTTCCCGGCGTGCCCGATCGCGGCCCCGGAGATTTTCCAGCACTCTTTTCATCCCTCTGTCACCACTTGCGGCGCCTCCTTGCGTGCCGATCTGCCGCGCTCCGGGTTGTCGAGCCGCGGCCACTGAACGAGAAAGCTCCTGCCATGGCAACTACGACAGTCCGATCGACCTCGCTCCGAAACGAGGACGTGCCGTGGTAGCGGCGCGGATCACGGTCAACGGGAAAGAAGCACCGATCTCACCGGCCGCAGCCCACACCACGGTGCTGGACTTCCTGCGCGACCGCGGCCTCACCGGCACCAAGGAGGGCTGCGCCGAGGGCGAATGCGGCGCCTGTTCGGTGCTCGTGGCCCGGCCGGGGGTGAACAAGCCCACCGACTGGGTGGCGGTCAACGCCTGCCTGGTTCCGGCCCTGGCGCTCGATGGTCAGGAGGTCGTCACCTCCGAGGGCCTCGCCACCGTCGACGCAGCCGGCGTACCCACCGCACTGCACCCCGTACAGGAGGAGATGGCCGTCCGCGGCGGCTCCCAATGCGGTTACTGCACACCGGGGTTCATCTGCAGCATGGCCTCCGAGTACTACCGGCCCGACCGCTGCGCCCACGCGGACCCGACCGCGGACCCGGCCGGCCACACCGACTCCGAGCACGGCCCGAACGGTTTCGACCTGCACGCGCTGAGCGGAAACCTGTGCCGCTGCACCGGCTACCGCCCGATCCGCGATGCCGCCTTCGCCGTCGGTTCGCCCGCCGAGGACGACGTCCTGGCGCAGCGCCGCGAGCAGGCCCCGCCCGAGGCCGCGGCCACCGAATACACCCAGGACGACAGCGCGTTCCTGCGGCCGGCCACCCTCGCGGAGACGGTGCGGCTGCTGCGCGAGCGGCCCGAGGCGGTGGTGGTCGCCGGCAGCACCGACTGGGGCGTGGAGGTGAACATCCGTTCCCGCCGGGCCGCTTGTGTGGTCGCGGTCGACCGGCTGCCCGAACTGCGGGAGCTGCGCGTCGAATCCGGTCACATCGAGATCGGAGCGGCGCAGACGCTCACTGAGATCGAACGCCGGCTCGACGGCAGCGTCCCGCTCCTGGCGGAACTGTTCCCGCAGTTCGCGTCCCGGCTCATCCGCAACAGCGCGACCCTCGGCGGCAACCTGGGTACCGGCTCCCCCATCGGTGACAGCCCGCCGGTGCTGCTCGCGCTGGAGGCCTCGCTGCTGCTGGCCGGCGCCGACGGCGAGCGCGAAGTCCCCCTGGCCGAGTACTTCACCGGGTACCGGCAGAGCGTGCGCCGTCCCGGCGAGCTCATCCGCGCGGTGCGCATCCCGCTGCCGCTGTCGCCCGTCACGGCATTCCACAAGATCGCCAAGCGGCGCTTCGACGACATCTCCAGCGTCGCGGTCGCCTTCGCCCTCGACATCGAGGACGGGATCGTCCGCAAGGCGCGCATCGGCCTGGGCGGCGTGGCCGCCACCCCGATCCGCGCGCTCGCCACCGAGGCCGCCCTGGAGGGCAACGCCTGGACGGCGCGGACCGTCGAGGCCGCGGCCCGGATCCTGCGGGCCGAGGGCACCCCGATGGACGATCACCGCGCCAGCGCCCTCTACCGCTCCGCGATGCTCGGCCAGAGCCTGAACAAGCTGTACGCGCAAACCACCGAGGCGGTGTCGTCATGAGCCAGTTGTCCCAGCGTCCCGAAAAGCCCGTCGTCGGGGTTTCGATGCCGCACGAGAGCGCGAACCTGCACGTCACCGGTGCCGCGCTCTACACCGACGACCTGGTCCACCGCACCAAGGACGTCCTGCACGCCTACCCGGTCCAGGTCATGAAGGCCCACGGCAGGATCACGGCGCTGCGCACCGAACCGGCGCTCGCCGTGCCCGGTGTGGTCCGCGTACTGACCGGCGCCGACGTGCCCGGCGTCAACGACGCCGGAATGAAGCACGACGAACCGCTGTTCCCGGACTCCGTCATGTTCCACGGCCACGCGGTCGCCTGGGTGCTGGCCGAGACCGTGGAGGCGGCCCGGCTCGGTGCGGCGGCCGTCGAGGTGGAACTCGACGAGGAACCCTCCGTGATCACCCTGCGGGAAGCGATCGAGACCGGAAGCTTCCACGGCGCCCGGCCCCTGATGCGAGCCGGTGACGTGGACGCCGGCTTCGAGGACTCCGCGCACGTGTTCACCGGGGAGTTCCAGTTCTCCGACCAGGAGCACTTCTATCTGGAAACGCACGCGGCGCTCGCTCTCCTCGACGAGAACGGGCAGATGTTCATCCAGAGCAGCACCCAGCACCCCTCGGAGACCCAGGAGATCGTCGCCCACGTACTCGGCCTGCACAGCCACGAGGTGACCGTGCAGTGCCTGCGGATGGGTGGCGGCTTCGGCGGCAAGGAGATGCAGCCGCACGGGTTCGCGGCCATCGCCGCGCTCGGCGCCAAGCTCACCGGCCGGCCGGTCCGGGTACGGCTCAACCGGACGCAGGACCTGACCATGTCGGGCAAGCGCCACGGGTTCCACGCCGCGTGGAAGATCGGCTTCGACGCCGAGGGCCGCATCCAGGCCCTGGACGCCACCTTGACCGCCGACGGCGGCTGGAGCCTGGACCTGTCCGAGCCCGTGGTCGCCCGCGCGCTGTGCCACATCGACAACACCTACTGGATTCCCAACGCGCGCATCGCCGGCCGCATCGCCAAGACCAACAAGGTCTCCAACACGGCCTTCCGCGGTTTCGGCGGACCCCAGGGCATGCTGGTGATCGAGGACATCATGGGCCGGTGCGCGCCGCTGCTCGGCCTGGATCCGATGGAGCTGCGCGAGCGCAACTTCTACCGGCAGGGACAGTCGACGCCTTACGGGCAGCCCGTCCCCCACCCCGAGCGGATCTCCGTCATCTGGCAGCAGGTCCGGGACGACGCGTCCCTGGCGGAGCGCAAGCGCGAGATCGCGGCCTTCAACGCCGCGCACCCGAACACCAAGCGGGCGCTCGCGATGACCGGGATCAAGTTCGGCATCTCCTTCAACCTCACCGCCTTCAACCAGGCCGGCGCCCTGGTGCTGGTCTACAAGGACGGCTCCGTCCTGATCAACCACGGCGGCACGGAGATGGGCCAGGGCCTGCACACCAAGATGCTGCAGGTGGCCGCGACCACGCTGGGCATCCCGCTGCACAAGGTCCGGCTGGCCCCGACGCGCACCGACAAGGTGCCCAACACCTCGGCGACCGCCGCCAGTGCGGGAGCGGACCTCAACGGCGCGGCGGTCAAGAACGCCTGCGAGCAGATCCGCGAGCGGCTGCTCCAGGTGGCCGGCACGCAGCTGGGTACGAACGCCTCGGACGTGCGCATCGTCGAAGGCGTCGCGCGCGCCCTCGGCAACGACCGGGAACTGGCCTGGGACGACCTGGTGCGCACCGCGTACTTCCAGCGGGTCCAGCTCTCCGCGGCCGGTTTCTACCGGACCGAGGGCCTGCACTGGGACGCGAAGGCGTTCCACGGCTCGCCGTTCAAGTACTTCTCCTACGGGGCGGCCGCGACCGAGGTGGAAGTGGACGGCTTCACCGGCGCGTACCGGATCCGGCGGGTGGACATCGTCCACGATGTCGGCGACAGCCTCTCCCCGATGATCGACATCGGTCAGGTCGAGGGCGGTTTCGTCCAGGGCGCGGGCTGGCTGACGCTGGAGGACATGCGCTGGGACTCCGGCGACGGTCCGAACCGCGGCCGCCTGCTGACCCAGGCCGCGAGCACCTACAAGCTGCCGAGCTTCTCGGAGATGCCCGAGGAGTTCAACGTCAGGCTGATGGAGAACGCCACCGAGGAGGGCGCGGTCTACGGATCCAAGGCGGTCGGTGAGCCCCCGCTGATGCTGGCCTTCTCGGTCCGCGAGGCCCTGCGGCAGGCGGCCGCGGAGTTCGGGCCCGCCGGGATCAGCGTGGAGCTGGCCTCGCCGGCCACGCCCGAGGCGGTGTACTGGGCGATCGAAGGAGCCCGCCAGGGCGGTGCGCTCCGCGACGGGCAGGCGGCCGACGGCGGCCGGGTCCTCGCCGATGCAAGCGCTTCGAGCAATGTCTGACATGAGCTGGGTCGCCGCGGTCGCGCGGTTGCGGGCACGCCGGGAAGCCGGTGTGCTCGTGACCGTCGCGGCCGTGCGCGGCCACGCGCCCCGGCGGGCCGGTGCCAAGCTCGTGGTGGGGCGGACCGGGACCTGGGGTTCGATCGGCGGCGGCAACATCGAGGCCGTTGCCATCGACCGGGCGCGCGAGCTGACCGGCGCGGCCGATCCGGAGCCGGAGCTGATGGAGTTCGCCCTGAACGACAAGGTCACCAGCCGGCACGGCGTGCAGTGCTGCGGCGGAGCCGTCACCGTGCTGCTCGAACCGCTGCCGGTGGTCCAGGCGGTGGCCGTCTTCGGCGTCGGGCACGTCGGGCTGGAACTGGCGCGCATCCTGGCCCGCCAGGACCTCGACCTGCACCTCGTCGACAGCCGTCCCGACATGCTCACCGATGAACGGCTGGGTGTGCTTGGCGACGCGGTGGCGCAGGTCCACGTGCACCACACCCCGCTGCTTCCGGAGACGGTGCTCGGGGAGCTGCCGCCCGGCACCCACGTCCTGATCATGACGCACGATCACGCCGAGGACGCCGCGCTGTGCGACGCCGCCCTGCGCACCCCCGGTCTCGGCTCGATCGGTCTGATCGGCTCGTCCGCGAAGTGGGCGCGGTTCCGGCAGCGCCTGGCCACCGAGGGCGGTCACGACGCCGGCACCATCGACCGGATCACGACCCCGATCGGGCTGACCGAGATCACGGGCAAGGAACCCGCCACGATCGCGGTGAGCGTCGCGGCGGACCTGCTCCGCGCGTTCGAGCGGGACCGCCATTGGGCGGTCCCGGTCCCCGCCCCCGTCCCCGTCCCCGTCCCGGACCCCGTCCCCGTCCCGGACACGATTGCCGAGGTGGCGTACCCCACGGCCGCCGGCGGCGCCTGAGGCCCTCGCGGGACCACGCGCCGGCGGCGGCCGGGGCCCGGCCGCGCCGGGCCGGGCGGTCGCGCGCTCAGTTCGCGGCGGCCCGCGCCGGGCGCCTGAGCAGGTAGCCGAGCGCGGTCAGGACCAGCACCCCCATGCAGCCGATGAACACCAGTCCCGCACCCTCCAGCCCGAGGGGGCCTTCGAGTACGCCCACACCGATCACGGGCAGCGAGATGCCCGTGTAGGCCACCAGGAACAGGGTGGAGATCACGGCTGCCCGCTGGTCCGCGGGCGAGGCCCCGGCCACGGCGGACAGTGCCCCGCGGAAGGCCAGCCCCTGCCCGAGTCCGCCGACGAGGGCGCTCAGCACCACCAGCGCCAGCAGGTCCCACCACAGCGCGCCCGCGAGCAGCGCCAGTCCGGCGAGGAGCGCGGCGCACCCGAGCGGCAGCGAGCGCTCCACGCCGACGCGGCCGACCGCCAGCTGCCCGGCGGTCGAGGCGAAGAAGGCCAGCGCCACCACGAGCCCGCTCAAGGCCTTGTTGTGCACGTCCAGGGACTGCGCGAGGAACGCCGGGCTGACGGACGTGAACACCCCGAACAGGGCGAACCCGACGAACGCGGCGATCGCGGCCGGCCCGAACACCGCCCGCACCTGCGGGGGCAGAGCGGGCCGCTGCGGCCGTACGGTGCTCAGCGGCCGCCGCTCACGGACCGTCTCCGGAAGCCGCAGCAAGGCCACGGCCGCGCCCGCCACGAGTGCGAGGTGCACCACGAACGGCAGGTACAGCGGCCAGGAGGCATACTGCGCGAGGACTCCGGCGAGCAGCGGACCGCAGCCCAGTCCGCCCATGTTGGCGGCCGTCGCGACGAACGTGGCCCGCGAGGCGCCGCCGGGCGGTGCCAGCTCCATCACGTACGCCGTGGCGGCCCCGGTGAACAGTCCGGCGGACAGGCCCGACAGCAGCCGTCCCGCGTACAGCCAGGGCATCGAGTCCGCGCACAGGAAGCAGACGGCGCTCGCCGCGGCGAACGCCAGCCCCGCCAGCAGGACCGGCCGCCGGCCCACGGCGTCCGAGGCATTGCCCGCCAGTAGCAGTACGCCGATGACCCCGAAGGCGTACACGGCGTACACCACGGTCACCATCAGCGCCGAGAAGCCGAACTTCTCCTGGTAGAGCCCGTAGAGGGGGGTCGGCAGGGTGGTGCCGGCCATGCACACGGCGAACACCGCCCCGCTCAGCAGACACCGGCGCCACCCCTGTCGATCAAGGTCCATGCCGCCGACCGTAACCCGTGAGCCCGGAATGCGCGTCAGTACACCAACTTGTAGGTCACGTCCTTGGGAACCGGGTCCGGTGCGGTGTCGGTGTAGAGGAGCCGGATCGTGGTGAACCGCCGGAGATCGGGGTGCTCGGGCCAGGCCTGCGGATCGCTCAGGATCACCGTGACCGGGTAGGCGTGGAAGCGGCCGGCCGCGCAGTACGGGCGGCAGTCGTTCACCATGTCGATGCCGGTGGCCGTGGCGCTGGCCGGTCCCCAGGTGTCCCACTGGAGCCCGACGAGCCGGTTGTTCCCGTCGCCGCAGGCCAGGAGGTACTCCTTGGGGCGCATCTGGGCCTGCGCGAAGCAGTCGACGACCACGACCGGATCCTGTGAGACCAGGGTCCGGGCCGAGGAGGCTGCGCCGGTGTGGGCGGAAGCCGGGAGCACGGCGGCCGGGAGCAGGGCGGCCGTCATCGCCGCCACCGCGCACAGCAGGGTGGCGGTCCGCGCCTTGCGCCGGGATGCGGGTGCGGGGCGGCCAGGTGCGGGGCGGCCGGCTGCGGATACGTTCACGGGAGACCTTCCTCGCCACTCTGCGCGCCACCGGCACCACCGGGCACCGGATATTCCCAGCTTCCCCCATGGGGGTGCAGCTCGCACCCGCGGGAACCGTGCGGGTGCGAGCGCCGGATCACTTGCGCAGCAGGGCGCAGACGAAGTCCTCCTGGACCTCCCGGACCTGTTCGAGCAGGTCGGGGTTGATGCTCAGGGACGTCTGCGTGGTGATCGAGAAGGTCAGCGAGCGCCGGCCGTCCGCCGTGGCCGCCACGAGCTGCGTGTAGCCGGCCGTGTTCCCGGTGTGGCCGTACACCGTTCCGCAGCGCGTGGTGTAGCGGAAGATCGCCAGACCCGCCGCGGTGCGGCCGGGGCCGGGAGGCTGGGACAGGGCGCCGGGGATGAACGTGAACTGCTGGCGCCGGGTGCGCTCCGAGACGAGGGCGCCGCCCGCGTAGCCCCGGATGAAGGCGGTCAGGTCCTTCGGCGTCGAGACGATGCCTCCGGCCGCCCAGGCCCCCGAGGCGCCCACGGCTTCGCTGACGTCGACGGGCCCCTCCTGCGGATCGATCTGGTAGCCGTGGAGGTAGGGCTCGGGCAGCCGGTATCCCTGGGGCAGGCTCGTGGACCGCAAGCCCAGCGGCTCGTAGACGAGCTCGCGCAGCAGCGTCTCGTACCGGCGTCCGGTGGCGGCCTCGGCCATGAGGGCGACGGCGATGTTGTCGGAGTTGGAGTACTCGTAGCGGCTGCCCGGCCGGAAGGCGAGGTCCTGGTCCGCGACGAAATCCAGCAGGCGGCGGGAGTCGAAGCGGTGACGGGGGTCCTGGGAGATGATGTCGATGAACCCCTGCGAGTTCGAGTAGTCCGGCAACCCACTGGTGTGGTTCAACAGTTGACGGAGCGTCACCTCATGCCACGCCGCGGGCTGTGCGGGCAGCACCTTTCCGATCGTGTCGTCGAGGTGCAGCCGGCCGCGGTCGACGAGCCCGAGGGCCACCGCTCCGGTGAACGCCTTGGCGACGCTGGCGATCCTCATGTGGTCCGTCGCCCGCGGCGGCCGTCCGCTTTCCACGTCGGCCACGCCGGCCCGGTAGACCTCCGTACGGTCGCCGTCGCGCAGGACGGCGATGACCCCGGGGGGCCCGTCGGGCCGCTCGACCAGCTCGCGCAGCTCCTGGTGGAGGGCGCCTGCGGGGGGCGGATTGCGGTCCGCTCCGGCCTGGGCGGGCTGCACGGAGACGGCGAGCAGGGCGCCGCACGCGGCGGTGGCGGCGGCCAGGCGCAGCGACGGACGGAGCCGGCCGGAGTGGCCGTGCGGGCGTCGGGACACGGAGGTACCTCCCGGGGAAGACGGACGCGGTCACCCACGATGGCAGGGGCCTCCCCGGCCCTGGCGCCGACGCGGCCGCCGGCCGGCGGGCCGTGGCCCGTCCGGCCCTGGCGGGCGGCACCGGCATCGACCCCGTCGCCTGCCTCCGCGGCACGGCGCCGGGCGGTGACCGCGCCGGGCCGTAAACGCTGGGGGCCGAGAGGGTGACGGCTCGTTCGGCACCGGGGGACGCGGCCTACCAGACGGGAATGGGCGCGGGCGCCTCCGTGCCGAGGTCCGGGGTGTCGCGGAGTTCGACGGTGGTCCCGGGCCGGTGGAGTTCGAGGATCACCAGGACGTTCTCGCCCGCGCGCCACAGGGGGCCCGGCGCGTACAGCGTCTTCTGCGGGCCGCGCTCCCAGAACCTGCCCAGGGCGAAGCCGTTCAGCCAGACCATGCCCTTGGTCCACCCCGGGAGGGCGATGAACGCGTCGGCCGCGGAGTCCAGTTCGACGGTGGCCCGGTGGAAGGACGGGCCGTCCGGGAGCGTGCCGTGGCCGAACTCGAGTCCGGACAGGTCGTCGAGGGGCAGCGGCCTGGTCTCCCAGCCGAACTGGTACTGGTTGTCCAGCCTGACTCCGTCGCGGATGCCCTTGCGATCGGCCAGCAGGGGCCCGTAGTTGATCCGTCCCTGGTTCTCCACCAGGATGTCCAGCTCCGCTCCCCCGTCGGGCACCGCGACGGTCAGGGCCGCGAGCGGCTCGTCCCGCTCCAGCAGTCCGATCTCCCGTCCGTCCAGGAAGACTTGGGCCCGGTCGGCCAGCCCGTCGATGCGCAGCGCCGCCTCGGGCAGGGGTCCCCGTAGGCGGGTCCGGTAGTGGATCAGGCCCAGGGACTGGCCGGCTTCCTCCATGGTCAGCGGCTCGACGTGGTGCACGGGCTTGGAGAGCGCGTCCAGGGAGTCGGCCAGCGAGACGCGTGCGTCCACGGAGAGCACCCGGGGAACCACGCGTGGGGGCAGAGCGGGGGGTTCGTGGGTGACGGGGCCGGTGTGGCGGCCGATGACCTCGCGGAAGAGGTGGAACTTCCGGGTGAGTTCGCCGGCCTCGCCGACGGGGGCGTCGTAGTCGTAGCTGGTCACGTCGGGCTGGTAGGAGGAGCCGTCGTGGTTGGCGCCGTTCCACCAGCCGAAGTTGGTGCCGCCGTGCCCCATGTAGATGTTCACCGAGGCGCCCGCGGCGAGCAGGCTGTCCAGGGTGGCGGCGGCGTCCTCGGCGTCGCGCGTGTGGTGCGGCTCGCCCCAGTGGTCGAACCAGCCGTGCCAGTACTCCACGCAGACCAGCGGCCCTTCCGGCTGGTACGTGCGCAGGGTCGCGAGCGAGCTCTCGGGGCGCGAGCCGAAGGTCCCGGTGGTCAGGACGCCGGGGATGCGCCCGCCGAGCTGGAAGCCGTGGTCGGCGCCGTCGGTGGTGAACAGCAGGCAGTCGATGCCCCGTCGGACCAGGCCGTCGCGGAGGTGTTCCAGATAGCCGGTGTCGTTGCCGAAGCTGCCGTACTCGTTCTCGACGCCCACCGCCACCACGGGCCCGCCCCGGCTGCCGAGCAGGGGGACCAGTACGGGGGCCAGGGTGTCGAACCACGCGTCGACCGCGGCCAGGTACGCGGGGTCGCGGCGGCGGATCCGGATGGTGCGGTCGGCCAGCAGCCAGCCGGGCAGTCCTCCGAAGTCCCATTCGGCGCAGATGTAGGGGCCCGGCCGGACGATGACGTCGAGGCCCAGATCGCCGGCGGTCCGGATGAAGGCCGCCACGTCGTTCGGCCCGTCGAAGGCGAACGAGCCGGGGCTGGGCTCGTGGACGTTCCAGGCCACATAGGTCTCGATGGTGTTCACGCCCATCGCGCGCAGGCGCAGCAGGCGGTCGGCCCAGAGGTCCGGGTGCACCCGGAAGTAGTGGATGGCCGCGGAGACGATCCGGTGCGGGCGGCCGTTCCGCAGGAAGCCGGTCTCGTCCGTGGCCAGCGTCGTGATCGGCGTCGCAGTCGGCGTCGCGATCGGTGTCGCGACCGGCGGGTGGGGTGGCTTCACGTGGGCGCTCTCTTTCGGTGACTTCCGGTGACTTCCGGTGGTGCTCGACTCGTCGGCCGACAGGGCTCCGGCAGAAGGAAAGCCCTGCACCCTGCATAGAAAGCGCTTTCTACGGGCCACGGATCACGCTAGGCCGAAGCAGCCCGGGGGGTCAAGGGAGATCGCATGCGGGAGACGGTCGACGAGCGGCAGCCGCCCACTACCGCTTGGCCCGCCGCGCCTGCCGGGCCCGCCGCGCCCGCCGCGATCCTCACCCGTCGAGGAAGAAGCCGGTCTTGCGCACCGCGAGGGACCGGGCCATCGCCCGCAGGTCACCGTCGGAAACGGTGGGTCCGCCTCCGGTGAGGACCACGATGGCGCCCTGTCGTCGCGCGATGTACCGGACGGAGTCGTACGTCTCCGAGCGCCAGGTGTCGGGGGCCACTTGTTCGCAGCGGCCCGTGCCGCTCTGCGTGCTGCCGGCCTTGACCTCACACGCGTCCGGAGGCGCGAAACCCGGCAGTTGCGGTCCGACGGTCACCCGGATGCCACGCCGCTCCCGGTCGTCGGCGCTGGGTGGGACCGACGACGGGAGGATCAGGTAGCCGAAGGTGCCGCTGAAATCGTCCACCTCCGCGAAGTACAGCCGGTGGCCGTCCAGCTCGGGGGCGATCAACGGGGCCTGGGAGGCTGCGAGTTGCCGCTCCCTGTACTCGGCCACCTGCTGATCGCCGAGCACACCCGTCACCGGCCACAGCAGTACGAGGACTCCGGCGAGCGCCCCCCAGCGCCACAGCGAGCCGACTCCGGGAAGCACGACGGCGGGAAGCACCACGGCGGCCGCGGCCGCGTACACCGCGGCCAGCAGGAGCGGAGCGGCGAGCGAACCCCACAGGCCCGAACCCCCCGCCCGGCAGGACAGGACCTCGGCCGGCACCGCGAGCAGCGCGCCCACTCCGGCCACCCCCCAGGCAGGACGGACCCCGGCCACCCGCAGCCCCACCCACCCGAGCAGGGCCGCGACGACGTGTACGGCCACCATCAGCACGAGGCCGAACCCCAGACACCCCCAGCCCTCGCTCCGGCAGAAGTCCCCCTCGATGGAGATCCATCCGGATGCCCCATCGTGGTACCGCCGCCGTGCTCACGCCATGAGTACGGGTACTCATTCGCCGAACGTCAGAGGAAGTGGCCGCTGGCCAGATACGGAGCCGGTTCGGCCATGCCCCGGAGCGCGAGGTATCCCTCCTGGCCGATGTCGAGCCGCGCGGCCAGACCGACGTCGACCGCCCAGTGGTTGGCGGTGGTGATGCAGTTGACGAGCGTGTCGCCCCGGGAGGCGGCCAGGGCTTCCCACAGTAGGTTCTGCGCGGTCCGCGGCTCGGCGGCGGCGAGGAGCACGGCCCGGTTCTCCTCGTCGTCGACGTACGCGTAGCCCGGCCGGAGCAGGTCCTCGGACACGACGAGCCTGAGGCGGTCGAGCATGTAGGCGTGGTCGGGGCCGTGGCCGGCCCCGCGGATCTCCTCGTCCAGCCGGTCCATCCATTCGAGGTCCTCCGGCCGGCCCTCCCGGAGCCCGCTGATCGCGGGAAGCGCGGACCGGTCGACGGTGCCGACCATGCGCATCTGCGGGTAGAGCAGGAAGCCCGCCTTCCGGTAGCGCCGGGTCGCCCCGGGGTGCACCGAGGAAGAGAACAGCCCGGGGCGGCCGTCGGCGTGCGCCAGCGCGGCATCCATCAGCCGCCGGCCGATGCCCTGGCCCTGACACCGGGTCAGTACGCCGTAGGTGGCGAGGTACCAGACCCGGCCGCGGTTCTGCGACATGGCGAACCCGACGACGCCGCCCCCGTCGACGCCGTCCCCGTCGATGCCGCCCGCACCGACGCCGCCCGCATCGACCGCGACCCAGCAGCCCGCGGGATCGGCCTCCAGGTAGAACCGCATCCGTTCGATCCACTGCTTCGACGCGGTTTCCGAACGGGGACGGATCTCCGGTTCGCCGACCCTTCTGCTGCTCTGGTCCGCCTCGAAGAACAGCACCGCCGAGGCTCGCTCCGCCGACGGGAGGTCTTCCTCTCGCGCCGGTCTCACCTGCACCGATTCCATTCCTGGCTCCTGTCCGGGAAAAGCCGTGCACGGATGGCGGGTTGTGTTCCCCGCGATTGCCCCATGCTGCGGCAATGGACCCGCCGCTGCGTCGGCAGGCTGTGGGTCCACCGATCGGTGGACAAGAAGTTCAGTCGGCCAGACGTCATGCCCGCCACGCCCCGCCGCGCATGATCCAAGCATGAACCGACTACCTGTCAGAATCGCCCGGTGGAGCGCCCGGCACGCAGGGCGAGCGATCGCCTGCTGGTTCGCCTTCGTCGTCCTGTGCCTGGGCACCGGCATCGCCGTCGGCACCCATCGGGCCACCTCCGCGGACTTCCGTGTCGGCGAGGCCGGCCGCGCCGAAACGATCGCCGCCGAAGGAGGGCTGGAGCGCAGGCCCACCGAACAGATACTCATCCGGTCCCGGTCCGGTCCGCTCGACGCGGCGGCGGCCGACGTGGCCGCTCGGGACGTCACCGAGCGAATGGGCCGACTGCCCGGGGTCGACAGTGTCGCCGCCCCCCTCCGCTCCCGAGACGGCGCGGCCCTGATGGTGGCGGTGGTCATGAAGGGCCCCGAGCTGGACGGGAAGAAGAATGTCGTTCCGCTCCTGGAGCAGACCGCTCAGGTGGCAGCCGCCCATCCCGGCCTGATCGTGGAGGAGACGGGCTCCCCGGCCATCAGCAAGGGGGTCAACGATCAGCGGGGCAAGGACCTGGCCCTGTCGGAGCGGCTCACGCTGCCCATCACCCTTGTCACCCTGCTGCTCGTGTTCGGCTCCGTCGTGATGGCGGGCGTCCCGTTGCTGCTCGCGCTCTCCTCGATCGCGGCCGCCCTCGGACTGTCCATGGTCGCCTCCCACGTCCTGCCCGACCCCGGCGTCGGCACCAACATGATTCTGCTCATCGGCCTCGCCGTCGGTGTGGACTACACCCTCTTCTACCTGGAGCGGGAGCGCGAGGAGCGGGCCCGCGCCCAGGGGCGGCTGAGCTCCGAAGCCCTGGTCGAGCTGGCGGCCGCGACCGCGGGACGGGCCATCGTGGTCTCCGGGCTCGCCGTGATCGTGTCCACCGCTTGCCTCTACCTCGCCACCGACGTCATCTTCTCCTCCCTCGCAACCGGAACCATCCTCGTCGTCGCGGTGGCCGTCGCGAGCTCGCTGACCGTACTGCCCGCCCTGCTGGTGAAGATCGGGCACCGCACCGAGCGCCGGGCGGCCCGTACCGCGGAACGCCGCGCCCGGCGCGGCGGCCAGGCCCCTGTCCGGCTGCCCTGGCCGCGCCGCCGTGGCGGCCTTACGGCCCACGCGAGGACCGGACGGCTGTCCGGGGCCCTGCTGAGGCCCGCCCACAAGCGTCCCGTGCTCACCCTGTGCGTGTCCGTGCTCGTCATGCTCGGCCTGGCCGTACCCGCGTTCGGCCTGAAGCTCGTCGATCCGGGCCGGGACACCTTCTCCCGGGACATCCCCGCCATGCAGGTCTACGACCGGCTCAACGCGGCCTTCCCCGAACTGACCACCCAGCACCGCGTCAGCGCCCGATCCACCCCTGAACGCGCCGGTGAGGTCCGCGAGGCCTTGACGGAGCTCGCCCGGCGTACCCGGAACGATCCGCTCTTCCACCAGACCGCAACCGCCGAGCCGAAGATCCTGACCTCGGCCGACGGGCGGATCAGCGTGCTGGAGCTGGCCGTTCCCTTCGCCGCCACCTCGGAAGAGGGTGTCGCGTCACTGACCAGGCTCCGCCAGGAACACCTGCCCGCGACGGCCGGCGCGCTGGCGGGAGTCGAGACGTCCGTCTCGGGAGACGTGGCCCGCGGCCGTGACTATGTGGATCACGAGAACGGCAAACTTCCCCTGGTCCTCGGGTTCCTGCTGCTGGTGACCTTCCTGATGACCCTCTGGGCCTTCCGGTCGGTGGTCATCGCCCTGATCGGGGTGCTTCTCAACCTGCTGTCGGCGGGGGCCGCCCTCGGCGCTCTCGTCGCCACCTTCCAGGGGACGTGGGCGGAAGGCCTGCTGGGCTTCGACTCCCTCGGTGCGATCGCTTCCAGGGTCCCGTTGTTCCTCTTCGTCATCCTCTTCGGACTCTCCATGGACTACCAGGTGTTCGTCGTCAGCCGGATCAAGGAAGCGATGGACAACGGGATGACCGCCCGCGAGGCGGTGCTCGACGGGATCAGCCGATCCGCCAAGGTGGTGACCAGCGCGGCCATCGTGATGGTGACGGTGTTCGGGGCCTTCGTGGCCCTGCACCTCACCGAGATGAAGCAGATGGGCTTCTGCCTGGCCCTCGCGGTTCTGCTGGACGCCGTGGTGGTCCGGCTCATGGTCCTTCCCGCGCTGCTCCTTCTCCTCGGTGACCGGGCTTGGCGGCCGCTGCGCCGCACGCGTCGCACGCCGGCTGCGAGCGACGGGAAAACCCACCTGCCCGACACCCGCCCGCGGCAGAACGTAGGCTGACGATCATGCTGCAACGGCCCCGGCAAGGCGACCCGTTCTGGGTGTGGATGCTCCACTGGTGGGACGTCCTGTCCTGGGCGGTCATCGGACTCCTGTTCCTCCTCACCGCACTCGCCGATCTCCCTGGTGCGGTGAAGTACGGGTCGCTCGCGCTGCTGGCCCTGCTCGCCTTCAGCTACGCCTTCGTCAGGCGGCTGCCCGGGAATCCCGTCCGCGGCGGCTACGCCCACCTGATCGTGCTGCTCGTCACCCTGGCGGCTCTCTCGTACCTGCGCGACGGATACGGAGTGCTCTACACCCTGGCCCTGCCGCAGTTCGTCATCTTCGTCGAGAACCTCCGGGCGGCGATCGTCCTCAGCGGCCTGGGTGCCGCGGCGATCACCCTCGGTGGCACCCTGCGGCAAGGCTGGGGCGCCGAGAACCTCACCACGAACACCATCTCCTCCCTCTCCGTCTACGCGGTGAGCGTCCTGATCGCGCTGCTCACCCCGAGGGCCCTCGCGGCCCGCGACGAACGGGCCCAACTGCGAGCGGAGTTGGACAGCGCCCAGCTCGACCTGGCCGCGGCCCACCGGGTCCAGGGCGCGGCGCAGGAACGCGAACGCCTCGCCCGGGAGATTCACGACACCCTGGCCCAGGGGTTCGCCTCCATCATCGTGCTGGCGGAGGCGGCCCGCTCCGGCCTGGAGAGCGATCCGGCCCGCAGCGCACAGCAGTTGCTCTCCATCGAGCAGACCGCGCGGGAGAACTTCGCCGAGGCCCGGGTCCTGGTCGGGGCCGCCCCGCAGAGCGGCCTCACACCGGGATCCGTCGCGGTGACCCTGCGCCGCACCCTGGACCGCTTCTCGCAGGACACCGGGCTCCACGTCATCTCCGACCTGGCGGAGGTCGAATGCGACCAGCCGACCCGGATCGCGCTGCTGCGCTGCACCCAGGAGTCCCTGGCCAATGTCCGCAAGCACGCGGCCGCTTCCACGGTGGACGTCGTCCTCGCGCAACGCCCGTACGGGGTGGAGCTGGAGATAACCGACGACGGCCAGGGCTTCGCCGTCGAGGACGCCCGCGGGTTCGGCCTCGGCGGCATGAGGAAGCGCCTCGCCGAACTCGGCGGGGACCTCACCGTCACCAGCTCTGTCGGCGACGGCACCCGCATCCTGGCCCTGATCCCCACGAATGATGAGGCATGACATGACGACCCCAGAACCGTCCTTGCGCGTCGTGGTGGTGGACGACCACACGGTCATGCGCGCCGGAGTCGTTGCCCTGCTGGCCTCGGAACCGACCGTCGACATCGTCGGCGAAGCCGGGGACGGCCGTGCCGCCGTGGAACTGGTCGAGCGCCTGCGGCCGGACGTCGCACTGATCGACCTGCGGATGCCCGTGCTGGACGGGGCGAGCGCCACGGCCGAGATCGTCGCCGGCCCGGCCGCTACCCGGGTACTGATCCTGACGACGTACGACACCGACGAGGAGATCGAGCGCGCGGTCGAGGCCGGGGCGATCGGTTACCTGCTCAAGGACACCACCCGCGAGCAGCTCGTCGAGGCCATCCACTCCGCGTCCCGGGGCGAGACCGTCCTGGCCCCCCGGGTCGCGGAGCGGCTGGTGGCCCGGATGCGCCGGCCCGCCGTCGTGCCGTTGACCGCCCGCGAGGTGGACGTGCTCAACGCGGTGGCGGACGGGCTGTCCAATGTGGAGATCGGCCGGCGGCTGGTCATCGCCGAGGCCACGGTCAAAACCCACCTGCTACGGGTCTTCGCCAAGCTGGACGTCAGCGACCGGACCCACGCGGTGGTCGTGGCCATGGAGCGAGGACTACTGGTCCGCCGCTGACGTCCCTCAACGAGAACGCGGTGGAACTGCGCCTTGACCTGCTTGCCCTCGGCCTCGGCGGGGCGGACCCAGTGAAACGGCCTTGCCCTTACGGTCGGCCGGGATGAGCGAGGTGGTCCGGGTGGTGAGCAGCCAGCTTCCGTCCACCTTGCGGAACGCGTCTTCGTAGTGACCCACTTGAGTCGGTGGCCGGGGTGGCACCAGCCCCCGGAGTAGCCGTCGACTCGGTAAGCCTGCCCGAGCGTCCGCAGAGCCACGGCCGGGGTAGTTCCGGATGGCGTAACGTCTCTGGCCCTCGTTCCGCGCATCGACCAGCATGGGGTCAGCGGGACCGGCGGACGAGATGGGCACGCATGCGCGCCACTGAGGGCAACCAGGATTATCCGTTCGCTGTCACGAACACGGCCGCGGCGCTGCTGGACGCTGCCGGGACGGTCGTCGCCTGGACGCCGGCGGCCGAGGCCCTCCTGGAGCTCCGGTCCGCAGACGTGTGCGGCCGGCCGGCACGGGAACTGCTGGCGGACGCGAGCGGCTGGGAAGCGGTTCTGGCTCAGGGGAGAGAGGGAGGGCAGGCGGGGTGGGAGGGCCGGGCCACGCTGCGGCACGGCTCAGGAGGCGAGCTGGAGATCGGCTTCCGTGTCGTTCCGCTGAACGACGGCGCGCGGGGGAACCCGGCCCGCTGTCTCGTACTCGGCGCACCCCTGGAGCTCGTCGCCCGATGGCGGCAGGACCACGCCTTCACGCACGAACTGTTCCTCCAGGGCCGAGTGGGGCTGGCCGTCTTCGATACGGACCTGCGCCTGCTTCGGACGAACACGCACCTGTTGCCGTACACAGGGGTGCCCCCCGAATTGAACGGCCTGCGCCTCGCCGACTTCCTGCGGGGCGAGGACGCGCGGATCATCGACGACCGGCTGCGGGAGGTGCTGCACGGCGGGAGCCCCCTGATCGGTTTCAACGCGACCGCGCGCACCTTGGAGGACGCGAGGGGCGGCCGGGTCGTGACCATCCAGGCGTTCCGGCTGCAGGAACCCGACGGACGTCCGATGGGAGTGGCGGCGGTGTTCACCGACGTCACCGACCACGAGCGGTCGCGCGGGCGCCTGGACCTGCTGTACCGCGCGACGGGAGCGCTGGGCGGTTCGCTGTCCGTCCTGCGCACCGTCGAGGACCTGGTCAAGATCCTGGCGCCCGCGTTCGGCGATTGTGCCGCGGTGGATCTCGCGGAGACCGTTCTGACCGGCGGTGAGCCGGCCACCGACGGGCTGCATCCCGCGCTGCCCCTGATCCGGATGGCCGTCGCCGGAGCGGAAGCGGACGTGCTGCGCACGGGTACGGCCCGCTTCGGCGCTCCTCTCGCGGCGAGCGGCCCCGGCCCGGCCCCGCCCGCGGCGCGTGAATGCCGGGGAGAGCTGGTCACCGGCCTCGGGACCCGGTCACCGGGGCCCGGAAGCGACGCTGCCCCGGAGTGGGCGACCGCCGTCCCGGGTGCGCATTCGGCGATGACGGCGCCGCTGTGCGCACGGGGCGTCGGGTTCGGGAGGCTCACGCTCTGGCGCACGGGGGACGCTCCCCCGCTGGACGAGGACGACCTGGCACTGCTGGAGGAGATCGCCGCGCGCGCGGCCGTCGCCGTGGACAACGCGCGGCGGTACACCAAGGAGCGCCGCACCGCCGTGGGCCTGCAGCGCAGCCTTCTGCCGCCGGAAACCTCGGAAACGCCCGCACTGGAAGCCGCCGGCCTCTACCTGCCGGCCGACGCGGACAGCGGAGTGGGCGGCGACTGGTTCGACGTCATCCCCCTGTCGTCGGCCCGTGTCGCCCTGGTGGTCGGGGACGTCGCCGGTCACGGGCTGCACGCCACGGCCATGATGGGGCGTCTGCGCAGCGCCGTACGCGCGATGGCGGACCTGGAGCTGGAACCCGAGGAACTGCTGGCGCACGTCGATGACATGGTCCTGCAGGTCGTCGCCGAGGCGGAGAGCGGCGATGCGCAAGACGGCGACGCGGGCGCGCTGCTGCCCAGCGGGCCGGCCGGTGCCACCTGCCTGTACGCCGTATACGACCCGGTCACCCGAAGGTGCGTCATGGCCAGCGCCGGACATCCGCCTCCGGCCGTGGTCAGCCCGGACGGAACCGTGGAGTACGTCGATCTGAGCCCCGGCCCGCCCCTGGGGGTCGGTGGCTGGCCCTTCGAGCCGGTCGAACGCGATCTGCCTCCCGGGAGCGTCCTCGCCCTGTACTCCGACGGCCTGATCGAACGCGGAGAGGGGGACATCGACCAGGGAATGAGCGACCTGGCGGACCGCCTGCTGCACGCGGACGTGCTCGGCCGGCCGCTGCGTCAGGCCCGGCACGACATCGTGGAAGGGCTGCCGGCGGGACGGCTGAGGGACGACGTCACCCTCCTGCTGGCCCGTACCCGGGTGGTGGACGACGGCTCCGTCGCCACCTGGCTGCTCGACGCCGACCCGGCGATCGTCGGCGGCGCGCGCCATCTCGTCCTGGACCAGCTGACCGCCTGGGACCTCGACGAGCTCGCCTTCAGCACAGAGCTGATCGTCAGCGAGCTGGTCACCAACTCCATCCGCCACGCCGGCGGCCCGGTCCGGCTCCGGCTGATCCGGGCGGACACCCTGACGTGCGAGGTCTCGGACTCCAGCAACACGCAGCCGAGGATGCGGCGTGCGAGGAGCCACGAGGAAGGCGGCCGCGGCCTGTACATCGTCGCCCAGCTCTCGCACCGCTGGGGCAGCCGCTACACGGCGGGAGGCAAGACCGTCTGGTCCGAACAGGCCCTGCCCCCCGCCTGACGGGCCGGTCGGCACCGCCCTGGTGTACACGTATCCGACCGCACCGAGGGGCTGTTGGCCCTCGCACCCCGGGTCGGCGGTCAGCAGCGAGTGGTTGGCCACCTTGCACTGAGCGGTGGTGATCGCGGCAGCGAGAGCGGCACGCTCCCCGAGCGGGGGGCGCTGGAGCGTGCCGCTCTCGGTGCCCGAAGGCCGACCTTAGGAGCAGCCCCCGGCGCCGTCATTCACTTCGGCGGCCAACCCGTTGACCCTCCGGACCGGCCCCCGGCGTCGTCCCGCGGACGGTTCCCGCGGGGGCGGTGCTGACGCGGACCGTTCCCACGGGGGCGGTGTTGACGCGGGCGGTGCGCCCGCATTGACTGACCGATGTGTCAGCCATCGTGCCGCCCTCCGTCACCGCGTGCTACGCCCTCGCCGTCCTGAGCGCCACGGCGGAGGGCACCGGCGGGTCGGCCTCATGGGCCGCCTTGCCCACGGACCGGCTGGAGTTCGGCGAGATGCGTGCCCTGTGGGACGAAGTGCTCGGCGCCGTGGGCGCCGGGCCGCACACCGGGCTCCTCGTGGGCGACCGCATCAGGCCCGAGGGGCTGCACATCCTGGGCCACCTCGTCCTCACCTGCGCCAGCCTCGCGGACGCCGCGCAGGCGGCCGAGCGCTACCACCCCTGGTGAGCCAGGCGGGCACGGTGACCCTGCACCGCCGCGACGGCGTCGGGCGGCCGTACGCCGAGGTCCTCGGCTGTCCCGTCGCCTTCGACGCCCCGGAGACGGCGATCACGGTCGCCGACGAGGACCTCGACCGGCGCCGCCCCCTCTACGACCCGGCGCTCAACGCCCTGCACCGGTCCTACGCCGACCGGCTCCTGCACCAGCTGTCCGCGGCCGTGACCGTCGCCGGGCGCGTACGGCAGTGGCTGGAGCACGCCGCGCTCGAGGACGCGGGCCCCGAGGGCCCCGCCAAGGAGCTCAGCCTCAGCGTCCGGACCCTGCGCAGGGCCCTGCACGCGGAGGGCACGTCGTGGCGGGCGCTCCTCGACACCGCCCGCCACGGCCGGGCCGGGCGGCTGCTGGAGACCACGGACCTGCCGCTGGACCGGATCGCGCCGCTCGTCGGCCTGAGCGGTGCGACGGCCCTGGTCCGTGCCTTCACCCGGTGGAAGGGCATGCCTCCGGGGGCGTACCGCAGCCGGCACCGGCCCGCGTCCGCGGATCGCGACGCGGCCGGCCGCGGGTGAGGAGGGTCACCGCCCCCCGGTGAACCGGCGCCCTCGCTCACAGCATGACGTGCTTGGCCTGCGTGTAGTCCAGGAGGCCGGCTAGGGAGAGGTCGCTGCCGTAGCCCGAGTGTTTGACTCCGCCGTGCGGCATCTCGGAGACGGTGGTGCCTTGGGTGTTCACCCAGACGATGCCGGTGTGCAGGGCGCGGGTGGCACGCATCGCGCGGTCGTGGTCGGTGGTCCACACGCTCGCGGCCAGGCCGAAGCGCACTCCGTTGGCGAGGTGCAGGGCCTCGGCCTCGTCCGCGAAGGACTGGACGGTCACGACGGGTCCGAAGATCTCCTCCTGCACGATCTCGTCGTCCTGGCGGACGCCGGCGACCAGGGTGGGCTCGTGGAAGAAGCCGGGGCGCGGGAGCCGACTGCCTCCGGTGACGATCCGCGCGTGGGGTGGCAGACGGTCCAGCAGTCCCTGTACGGAGGCGAGTTGGGCGGTGTTGTTGAGGGGGCGAAGTCGGCGCCGGCGCGGAGCCCGGCGGCCTCGGCGGCGAAGGCCGCGAGGAACGCGTCGTGGATCCGGCGGTGGACCAGGAGCCGGGTGGGCGCGGTGCAGTCCTGGCCGGCGTTGTAGTAGGCGACCGCGGCGAGGGCGGCGGCGGTGGCCTTCACGTCCGCGTCCTCGTGGACGATGACGGGTGCGTTGCCGCCGAGTTCCAGATGGACCCGCTTGAGGCCGGCTGCGGCGGCCGCCGCGATCTCCCGTCCGGCCCGGACGCTGCCGGTGACGGCGATCAGGGCGACCGCCGGATGGGCGGTGAGGGCGCGGCCGGTGTCGCGGTCTCCGCAGACGACGTTGAGCCCGCCCGGCGGCAGGTGTTCCGCGGCGATCCGGGCCAGGAGCACGGACGAGGACGGGGTGGTGTCGGCGGGCTTGAGCACGGTGGTGTTTCCGGCGGCGATGGCCGGAGCGATCTTCCATGCGGCCATCATCAGCGGGTAGTTCCAGGGGGTGATCTGGGCGCAGACGCCGACCGGTTCGCGGCGCAGCAGGGAGGTGCGGCCCTCGGTGTACTCGGCCGCGGCGGCGCCCGGGAGGTTCCGCGCGGCTCCGGCGAAGTAGCGGACGGCGTCGGCGATCGCGGGCAGCTCGTCGTTCCTGAACTGCTCGGCGGGCTTGCCGGTGTCCCCGGTCTCGGCGGCCGTGAAGGCCTCCGCATGTGCCTCGATGGCGTCGGCGACGGCGAGGAGGGCGCGCTGGCGGACTGCCGGCGTGGTGAGGGACCACTGTCCGTACGCGGCCGCCGCCGCGAGGCAGGCCGCGTCCGTGTCGGCGGGGCCCGAGCGCGGGGCGTGGCGGTGCACGCGGCCGGTGGCGGGGTCGGTGAGGGCCATGGTCTCGCCCGAGGCGGCGGGCCGGTCCACTCCCCCGATGTGGTTGTGCAGGAGCCCGATATCGGGGTCCACGGGCCCGATGTGGTGGTGCAGGGCATCAGCCACGGCGCAGGGCCTCCTCGGCGGCGGCGCGTCCGGTGCGGACGGCGCCTTCCATGTAGCCGGCCACCCACTGGTCGGACCCGCAGACGTAGAAGGGGGGTTCGTGAGTGCCGTGCCGGGGGCCGACGGCCATGACGTCGCCAGGAGTCCACTGGGTGACGTACCCCTGGGTCCACGGGTCGGTGCCCCACATGCGGATGAACGTGGCGAGCGGCTGGTACGCCTCGTCGCCGTAGAGGCGCGCTACGTCGGCCAGTAGTTCGGCGGTGCGCAGCGGGGCGGGCGTACCGAGGAGGACGCCGTAGCGTTCGGGCGGGACGAGGGCGGAGAGGATTCCTTCGCTCTGCGGCCAGGTGCTGCCGAGGACCCCTTCGCTTTCGGAGAGGCGGCTGAGGCCCTGGTCGCGCCAGAAGGGTCTGGCGTACGCGGCGGTGAACTTGGCGGCGAGGGCGTGGCGTTGGCGGTGCAGGGAGGAGAGGCGTTCATCGCAGACCCCGGTGACGGCGACCGCGCGGAGCGGGCCGGCCGGGAGGGCGCTGACCACGGCGGCGGCGGTGAGGGTTTCGCCGCCGGCCAGGCGTACGGAGCTGCGGCCGGGCCGTCGTATCGCGACCGCCTCGACGGGTGAGCCCGTACGGATCCGGCCGCCGAGGGCCTCGGCCATGCGCAGGGCCACGGTCGCCGAGCCCTCGGCCACGCGCAGGCCCTCCCACGCCTCGTACTCGTAGTGGCCGGTGCCGGGTACGGCGGCGTGTTTGCGGAGGGACGCGAGCAGGGAGGTCCGTTCGCAGGAGCCGTCGGCGAGGGCGAGTTGGCCGATCTCCCAGAGGCGTACGACGGCCTGTGTGGCGCCCTGGGCGCGGAGCCAGTCGCCGACGGACAGCCGGTCGAGGGGTGCGGCCTCGGGGTGGGACCAGGGGTCGGCCGGGTCGACGGTCGCGGCGAGCGCCGTGAACGCGGCGGTGACCTTGGCGTGGCAGGCGTCGTCGCCTGGGCCGAACCAGTGGGGCGGGTCCGTGGCGGAGACCCCTTCGGGGGTGGCGCGGGTGAGGGCGCCGGGCTCGGCGACGTAGCTGGGGACCAGGGTGAGGCCCAGTTCCGCGGCCAGGGTGGTGTAGGCGGTGTGGGCCCGGCCCGCCACCTCCCCGCCGAGCTGGACCAGCCGGCCGTCGGGGAGGGTGGTCTGTTCGACGCGTCCGCCGACGCGGTCGCGGGCCTCGACGACGAGGACGTCGGCCCCGCCCGCGGCCAGGTCGCGCGCGGCGGCGAGACCTGCCAGTCCGGCGCCGAGCACGATGACGTCGTGGTTCATGGGGTGTGCTTCCTTCGGTCGGTGCCGGATGGCAGCGGGGTGCCGGGAGGATCGGTCAGTCGAGGACCAGGCAGTGTTCGGGGTTCCAGCCGATCTCGACGCGTTCGCCGCCGCTCCAGCGGTCCTCCATGCGGGAGCGGACGGTGTTCTGCTCCAGGACGGACACCGTGACGCCGGGGGCCAGTTCGATGAGGTAGGTGGTGGTCGGGCCGGAGTAGACGGTCTCCCGGACGACTCCGCCGACCTGGGCCATGCCCGGTTCGAAGCCGGAGAGCCAGATCTTCTCGGGCCGGATCGAGAGGCTGACGCGGCTGCCGTCGGGGACGCCGGAGCGGGTGCCGACGGGCAGGGCGGGGCCCTGGTCGAGGAGGACGCGGCCGGAGCGGTAGGTCCCCGGGACCAGGTTGGATGTGCCCATGAAGGAGGCCGTGAAGCTGCTCGTGGGGCGTTCGTACACGTCTTCCGGCGTGCCGCACTGCTCGATGCGGCCCTCGTTCATGACGGCGAGGCGGTCCAACATGGTCAGGGCCTCGTCCTGGTCGTGGGTGACGAAGACGAAGGTGATGCCGACCTCGCGCTGGATCTGTTTGAGCTCGACCTGCATCCGGCGGCGCAGTTTCAAGTCGAGGGCGGCCAGCGGCTCGTCCAGGAGCAGGACTTGCGACCGGTTGACCAGGGCGCGGGCGAGGGCGACGCGCTGGCGCTGGCCGCCGGAGAGCGTGGGCGGTTTGCGGCCGGCCAGGTCCCCGAGCTGGACGAGGTCCAGCATGTCGCCGACCCGTCGGCGGATCTCGGCGCGGGGTACGCCACTGCGCTTGAGGCCGAAGGCCACGTTGTCGGCGAGCGAGAGGTGGTCGAAGAGGGCGTAGCTCTGGAAGACGGTGTTGACGTTGCGCTTGTTGGGCGGCAGGCCCGTGACGTCCTCGCCGTCGAGCAGGACGCTGCCCTCCGTGGGGTCGGTGAAGCCCCCGGTCATGCGCAGCAGGGTGGTCTTTCCGCAGCCGGAGGGGCCGAGGAGGGAGAAGAACTCGCCCGGGGCGATGTCGAGGGTGACGTCGTGGACGGCGTAGGTGTCCGTGGTGCGGTACTGCTTGGCGACCCCGTCGAGCCGGACGGCGGGGTGCGGGTTCGGGTGGTGCATCGGTGTCACTTCCCCGGGAGCAGGTCGAGGCCGCCTCGGCGGCCGAAGAGGCGCGGGATGGCGAGTGCGAACGCGATGAGCGCGATGGAGCCGACGAGCATCAGGGTGCCGACGGCGTTGATGGTGGGCTGGACGCCGAACCTGATGGCCGAATAGATGCGGACGGAGAGCGGCTGCGGGTCGACGCCCGTGGTGAAGTAGGCGAGGACGAAGTCGTCGAAGACCAGGGCGAAGATCAGTACCCCGGACGCGAGGATGCCGGGGAGCAGCGCGGGCAGGGTCACCAGGCGCAGGGCCTGTCCGCGGGTGGCTCCGAGGTCCATCGCCGCCTCCTCGACCTCCGGGTTGAGGGCGGCGATGCGGGAGCGCAGGATGACCGTGACGTAGGAGATGGAGAAGGTGATCTCGGCGAGCATCACGGTGGTGGTGGACAGGGTGATGCCGAGGCCCTTGAAGAGCATCATCGCGGCGACGCCGGTGACGATCTCCGGGGTGATCAGCGGTACGAGCATGACCAGGCCGGCGAAGGAGCCGAGGCGCCCGCGGCCGCGGACCAGGCCCAGGGCGAGGGCCACTCCGAGGACGAGCGAGACGGCCATCGCGACCAGGGACACCCGAAGGCTCATGCCGAGCGAGCCGATCAGTACGTCGTCGCGGAGGAACGCGTCGTACCAGCGCGGGCTCACCCCGTCGAAGACGGTGAGGGACTTCTGCGCGTTGAAGGAGAACAGGACGACGACGCCGACGGGGAGGTAGAGCAGCGCGAAGAAGACCGCGGTGACGGCGATGGCGAACCGGGGCCGGCGGTCGGCTCCGCGGCGGCGGCGCGGGGTCATCGGACCGCCTCCGCCTCGTCCTTGCGGGTGCGCCTGAGGTAGCCGAGCATCCCGAGCAGCAGGACCCCCATCAGCAGGATGGTCAGGGCCGAGCCGAGGGGCCAGTTCTGGCCCTGGAAGAACTTGTCCTGGATCAGGTTGCCGATCACGATCTGGTCGGGGCCTCCCATGAGCTGGGCGCTGACGAAGTCGCCCATGGCGGGCAGGAAGACGAGGACGCAGCCGGCTGCCGCGCCCTGGCGGGTGGCGGGCACGGTGACGAAGAGGAAGGTCCTCAAGGGGCCGCCGTAGAGGTCCCGTCCGGCCTCGATGAGCGAGGTGTCCATGCGCTCCATGGCCGCGTAGAGCGGGATGATCATGAAGACGACGAAGCCGTAGACGAGTCCGGCGATGACGACCCCCGGGGCGGTCTGGAGGATCTTGGTGTCGCCGTCGGGCGAGGCCGGTGGCGCGCAGGGCCTTGAGCAGCGGCCCGTCGTCGGAGAGCACCACGGACCAGCCGTACATCCGTACCAGGTAGTTGGCGAAGAACGGGACCACGATCGCGGCGATCAGCAGGTGCTTGAAGCAGCCGCCGCACAGGGCGATGGCGTAGGCACCGAGGTCGGCACGCTGGTGCTCGCCCTGTGCGACGGCCTCGGCAACCGTCTGATGCTGGAGGACCCCCGGATCGACCTCGCCACGGCCCAGTCGACGATCTGGCGGGCGATCGCGCCGGCCCTCGGGATCGCCCCCGTCTTCCCCGAGGTCGCGCCGGGGAGCGCCCCGGGAGTCGCCCCGGCGCTCTGACGGCGGGGGCCGCGCCGGGGGCGGGGGCCGCCCCGGGCCTTCACCGGGCGCGCGGCCATCCCGTACGCCTCCGGGAGGCGCGCGGCCCGCGCCCGGACGGCAGGGGTGCTGCCAGGCCGAAGACCACGGTGATCCGGGCGCCGCCGCGGGGTCCGCGGGCGATGCGCACCGAGCCGCCGGTGACGGACCCGGCCCTGCGGGCGATGTCGAGGCCGAGCCCCGAGGAGCCGGTGCTGCTTCCGCGGGAGAGGGCCTGGTCCGGTTCGGGGATGCCCGGACCGGCGTCCTCCACGACGAGCTCCACGGCCTGCGCGGTGCGGGCGACGCGCACGGCGAAGGGGGTACCGGGCGGGGTGTGCCGGAAGACGTTGCCGATGAGCGCGTCCACCACGGCGGCGACGTCGTCTTCGGGGAGGCCGACGACCGCGGGCTCCTGGGTGAGGTCGAGGGAACAGGGGCGGTTCTGCTGCTCCGCCAGCACCGACCAGAAGGCGGTCCGGCTGCGCACGACGTCCGCCGCCTCGCAGCGGGGTCCGGCCGGTCCCGGGCGCGCGGCCCGGTGCGGCGTGCCCGCTTCCGGGCCGAGCATGCCCTGCCCCATCGGGCCCACGGCGAGCGGGGTGCGGGCCGCGGTGATGATGGCCCGGAGTTCCGTTTCCAGTGCGCACACGGCGGCCTCGACCCTGGCCGACTCCGGTGAGCCGGCCATGCGTTCCGTTGCCAGGTGCAGGGCCGTCAGCGGGGTGCGCAGCCGGTGGGACAGGTCGGCGACCAGCTCGCGTTCGACGGCGAGCAGCTCGGTCATCCGGTGGGCCATGGTGTTGAAGGCGATGCCCGCCTCGCGCAGTTCCCTGGGGCCCATGGGGTCCACGCGAGCGTCCAGATTGCCTTGGCCCAGGGCCTGGGAGGCGTGGGCGAGCCTCTTGGAGGACCTGACGACCTTCGCGCCGAGGCGGTCGGCGACCAGGACGCAGCCGCCGACGAGTCCGACGGCGAGGAGGAGCATGACCGCCCAGGAGGCCGTGACCCCGCGGGTCAGCTCCTGTTCGGGGACGAAGTTCTCGATGACGGCGACCTGGTCGCCGGGCAGTACCACCGGCTGCAGGCAGATCCAGCCGCCGGGAATCCGCTCGGAGATGGACTCGCGGCCCTGCTGGGCGCGTTCGAGCAGCGCCCCGGGGGCCCGGGACGTGCCGAGGGCGGGCTCGTCCGGCAGGTGGACGACCACGTACTCGGCCGCGTCCAGACTGGCGGCGGATTCCCGCAGCGCGGACGGATCCGTCGTCAGTGTCAGTACGGGGGCCAGGGCGGCGGCCCGCTGCTCGGCGGCGGTGACGCTCTGCTCCTTGACGAGCGACATCACCAGGGCGGCCAGCGGTATGAGGAAGGAGAGGGCGACCATGGACGTGACGGCGAGCGCCACTCCGGCCAGGGAGCGTCTCACCGCGGCGCCACCAGCTTGATGCCGACGCCGCGGACGGTCAGCAGGTAGCGCGGGGCGGCCGCGCGTTCGCCGAGCTTGCGGCGCAGCGACGACAGGTGCACGTCGACGGTCTGGTCGTCCACGTACGGCTCGCGCCAGACCTCGGTCAGCAGCCGCCGTTTGGAGACGACCTGCCCGGTGTGGTGGGCGAGGAAGGCCAGGAGATCGAACTCGCGGCGGGTGAGCCGCAGCTCGCGGCCGGACAGGTGCGCGGTGCGCGCCCCGGGGTCCACCGCCAGCTCGCCCACGGTGGTGGGGCGCAGCGGTTCGGCCGCCGCTGACGGCATCGGACCCCGGCCGCCGTGCGCGGCACGGGCGGACGGCAGGTGGCTGGTGCGCCGCAGGACGGCGGACAGGCGTGCGATGAGCTGTCCCCCGGAGAAGGGTTTGACCAGGTAGTCGTCGGCGCCCGCGTTGAGGAGCCGGATGATTTCCGCTTCGTCGTCGCGGGCGGTGGCCACCAGGACGGGAACGGAGGAGATGCCCCGGATCATGCGCAGGGCGTCTCCTCCGTCCAGATCGGGCAGCCCCAGGTCGAGGACCACCGCGTCGACGGGCGACTGGGTGACCTCGCGCAGGGCGCCGAACCCGTCGCCGGCGCTGCGTACGGCATACCCGTGCTCCGCCAGGACTTCGATCAGTGACTGGCGGATGCTGGGGTCGTCTTCGACGACCAGGACGCTCGGCATGGGCACACCTTAGGTGAACGCTCGTTCCTATCGGTCGCCGAAGGCCGGACCCTCGTCGGTGACGCGCAGGTGGACGGGGCGGTCGGAGACCGGAATGGTGCAGCCTTCCTCGGAGCTGCAGCTCGCGTACCCGAACAGGACGGTCGCGTCCCCGTTGCCGTCCAGGCGGACGGGCAGTGTGGTGGTGACGGGCCCGTCCGGGTAGACGGGGAGCGGGGCGTCGACGCCGGGCACGCTGATCGTCCGTACCTCCGCCGCCGCCGTCAGCTTCCCGTCCGCCCGCAGGACTCCGGCGACGTCCATCGACGTCGGCCGGCCCACGCCATCGATTCCGGTGGCGGGCAGGTCGGTGCTGTAGAGGTGGAACCCCTTCTCCTCGGGGGTGAACACCGCGGTCAGGGTGGCCCGCGGCGGCTGCCAGTCCGAGACCGAGAGCGTGACGGTGACCCCGTTCTCGGTGAAGCTCGTCGTGGGCGCGGAGCCGGTCGTCGCGGGCTGCTCACCGCAGGCCGTGAGCGCGGCCAGGCAGAGCAGGGCGGCCGCGAGGCGGGCCTTGCGGAAGTGGTGCGCGTACGGGGACACGTTCATGGCTGTGCTTTCGTCAGGGGAGGGAGGCGAGGGAGGCGAGGGAGGGGAAGGCCTGCGGCTCAGACGGCCGTGGTGTACGCCGCGCTCCACAACTGGAGCCGGTACACGAGGTCGTTCCACACGCCGGTGGCCAGCAGGACGCCGACGAGGACGAGCATGCCGCCGCCGGTCCGCAGGACCCACCGGTAGTGCCGTTTGACCAGGCCGAAGGCGCCCAGGGCCCGGCGGAAGGCCAGGGCGGCCAGGATGAAGGGCAGGCCGAGCCCGAGGCAGTAGGCCGCCATCAGCAGGGCCCCGCGGGCCGCGCTCGCCTCGCTCCAGGCTAGCGCCTGTACGGCAGCCAGCGTCGGGCCGATGCACGGGGTCCAGCCGACCGCGAACACCGCCCCCAGCAGCGGCGCGCCCGCCAGACCGAGCACGGGCCGCCGGTGGCTGCGGAACTCCCGCTGTGTGAAACCCGGCAGGAATCCCATGAAGGACAGCCCCATCAGCACGGTGAAGACGCCGAGCACCCGGGTGACCGCCTCCTGGTGGGCCAGCAGGGTGCGGCCGGCGTACCCGAACAGGGCGCCTCCGGAGACCAGGACGGCCGTGAAGCCCAGGACGAACAGCAGCGCGCCGGCCGCCATGCGGCCGCGCTGCCCGCCGCGGGCGTCCGCCAGGTCGGATACCGACAGGCTGGTCACGTAGCTGAGGTAGCCCGGCACGAGCGGCAGTACGCACGGTGAGAGGAAGGAGACGAGTCCCGCGAAGAACGCCACGGGGGCGGCGACGGCCGGCGTCCCGTGGAGGAGGGAGGGGGCCGCGTCCGCGGGGGCAAGTGCCGCCAAGCCGGCGACCGTGGCCACGCCGGTGAGCGCCGTCATGCCGGTGAGCGCCTTCATGCCCGTGAGCGCCGTCATGCCCGTGAGCGCCGTCATGACGTCTCCTGCGCGACGCGGGTGAGCAGGGGGCTCAGTTCCTCCTCGGTGACCGCTCCCCCGATGCTGACGGCGATCCGGCCGCGGCGGTCGATCACCAGCGTCGAGGGGATGGTCTGCGGGTTGAGGAGCGCGGGCGGAAAGCGGAGCAGGAGCTCGCCGGTGGGGTCGTGGAGGCTGGGGAAGCCCAGGCCGTGCGCGCGTACGAAGGACCGCGCCGTCGCGCGGTCACGGTCGCGGGTGTTGATCCCGAGGAACCGGACGCCCTGCGCCCGGGTCTGCCCGCTGAGCCGCTCGAGGTCGTCGGCCTCCGCGCGGCAGGGCCCGCACCACGATCCCCAGACGTTGAGGACGACCACCTGGCCCCGGAACTCGGCGAGGCCGACCGGCTTCCCGTCCAGGTCTGCGCCCTCCAGCGCGGGCGCCTGCGGCCGGACGGCGGAGTCCACGACCGCGGCCGCGGACATGGTCCTGACCGTGGCGCTCCCCGGGCCGGGCGGCTCCCCACCGTCACCACCGCCACCGCCGTCCTCGCCGCCGCTGGAGGCGGCGCCCGCAGCGGCGTAGAGGCACCCGGCGAGCGCCACCGCGAGGCCGGCGCCGACCAGGGCGGTGGTGCGTGGGACCGCGCGTCTCATGACGCCCACTTACGGAGGAAGGCGCCGATGCCGTCCGAGGTCAGGGCGGGATTGCCGGTGACGTGCGTGTCGGTGCGCACCGTGCCGGACGGCGAGACCACGACCAGGACGGGCATCTTGTACGTCCCGCCCGAGGGGCTGTACGTGCGCAGGAGGGCGGAGTTGGCGGAGCTGTTGCCACCGATGTCCACCTTGACCAGGTGGTACGAGGCTCCGAGGACCGCTGCCGTCTGCGGCTGGGCGAACACCTTGTCGGCGGCCTTGCAGTTGCCGCACCAGTTGGCGCCGAAGTCGAGCAGCACCATCCGCCCGTCGGCCTTGGCCGCGCGCAGCGCCGCGTCGATCAGCTTCCGCGCGTCGGCCGAACTGTCGTAGCCGGGGCCGGGGATCCGGGCCGCCGGGGCAGGTGCGGCGGAGGTGCGGGACGGCTTGGGGGCGGGCTCGGCGGGCTGGGCGCGCGAGGGGGTGGGCGAGGCGCCGGCCGGAGCCCTGACCGAGGCGGAGGCCGATGCCGATGGCGGCGGCGTGACGGACGCCGACCGGGACGCCTCGGCGGACGCGGACGCGGACTCCGTCCCGGCCGGGAGGGCCTGCGACGGCTGTCCGGCCGTCGCCGGCGCGGCGGCGCCGGTGGCGCCGGTGGGCTGGCTGGACGGGCCGCACGCTGCGGTCAGCCCGGCGGCGATCACGGCCGCCGCCACCAGGGGCACCCGCACGCCCAGGGCCGCGGCGGAGCGCGGGCGCGTCGTGCGGCGGGCTGCACGGACGGGTCGGAGTATGCGAGAAGTCATGGCGAAGACACCCCAAGGCACGGTTCGGAGTACGGGAAGCGCGAGACGCTTTCCGGATCGGTGGAGCCGATGGCGCGACGGCTCGATGATGCGCCGGGGCAGTCCTGCCCGGGCGCCGAAGGCCACTCGGCTGACGCGAGCATAGGACCGCGGGGGGCCGCCGGAACCGGGTGAGCGTGATCTTGAGGTTCCCCTAAGGAACAGCTCACCTTCCGCTTCGCTGCAGCTCGGGGGATGAGCGTGCACAAGGGCGTGAAACCCGTAAAGGGGACGAGAGGGTCGAGGGGGACGAGGGGGACGAGGGGCGCGGACCGGTCAGAAGGACGTCTCGCGCACGCTGGCCCTCGCCGACGGGTTGATCGTCGCCGTGATGACCGAGCGGTGGTCCGCGCTGGTGAACGTGACGGTCAGGGTGTCGTCCGCGGTCTGCGAGGTGCCGGCCTTGTAGCCCCGGCTGGGCACCGCGGAGATCAGGCAGACGCCGCGGCTGCCGTAGCGCACGGTGACCTTGCCGCCCTCCGAGGGGACGGTGTGCAGGCCCGGTCCGCCCTCCTCGCAGTCGACGCGCGGTGAGGGTGCTGTCGTCCGAGGCGTTCCCGTTGGGGCCTTCATGGAAGGGGGCGTCGAAGCCGGGGGTGAGGGCCGCCCGGTCGCGGTGGGCGAAACACGGGGGGTGGCGCTCGGGACGTGCGGGCTCGGGGACTGGCTCTGCACCGCCTGCCAGGCCGGCGGCGTGTCGACGACCATGGGGGCGGACCGCGCGACGGGAGGCGTGTGCCTGGTCGAACCGACCACGAACTGGACCGTGGCGAGCACGGCGGTCACGCTGGCGGCGGTGCAGGACAGCCATATGAGCAAGTAGCGCGGAATTCGGGGCACGGCCCCATAGTGACCGACCCGTCGGCCCGCCCGTCACCGCCTCCCCCGTAAGAACGCGGCCCGCCGGCCGGACCCCGGCCGAACCCCCCGCCGACCCCGATCCGGCCGGGAACGCCGACGTCCTCCTGGCCCGCTGACGGGCCAGGAGGACGTGTGCCGGGCCCCGTGGGGGCGGGCCCGGAGGAGGTGGGGGCGGGGGTTGCTACTTCGGCGTGCCGAAGTTCTGCGTCCACCAGGGGCCGCCGTCGCCCTTGTGGAAGCCTATGCCGATCTCCCGGAACCCGCAGTTGAGGATGTTGGCCTTGTGGCCGGGGCTGTTCATCCATGCGCGCATGACCGCGGCCGCGTCCGCCTGGCCGCGGGCTATGTTCTCGCCCAGGCGGGACCAGCCGTATCCGGCGGCTTCCACGCGGCTGGTCATGGTGGAACCGTCGGGCCCGGTGTGGGACATGACGCCGCTGCGGGCCATGGTGTCGCTGTACCCCCGCGCCGCGGCGCTCAGCTTGGCGTTCGCGGTCAGTGCACCGCAACCGGCCGCGGCCCGCTCCTTGTTGACCAAGGACAGGACCGCGGACTCCACGCCGGACGCACCGGAGGAACCGCCCGAACCACCGGAACCACCGGAACCACCGGAACCGCCACCGCTGGTCGCGGCGGGCGTACGGGTGGGGGGCTTGGGCTTGACGGCCGGGGCCGGGGCCGCGGGCGCCGGGCGGCTCGCCGCCGCCGACTTCGTGGGTGCGGCGGATCCGGTGGCGCCGGCGGTGGGCGTCGCGGACGGCATCGCACCCGTCGCTGACGCGGCGGCGGCGGAGAGCGTGGGAGCGGCGGGAGAGGCAGCAGAGGGGGTTGCCGTCGCCTGCTCACCACCGGAACCCGCCGCTCCGGACTTCGCCCCGGCAACCCGTGCGCCGTCGTCGGAGTCGGCCACCGCGACCCCGACCGCCACCACCGCGGCCGCCGTGCTGAGGGACAGCACGATGCGCGTGCGCACCGTCTTCTTCCGTCGCGCCTCGACGCGGGACGGAGCTCCGGGGGTTCGGCTGCGGCTCATGCCTGTGGCACCTCTCGGCGAAAAGGAAGGACGGGCCCCCGAGCGTAAGGCGACGACCAGCGGAAACAGCGCCCCGGAGGTGTTCTTCAAGGTCCCTTAAGGAAGCCCGCAGATTCGGCACAGGAACGCAGTTGGACCCAGCCGCCCGGGCCGCGCCCTGGTCAGCACTCCAGCCAGATCGGATTGGTGAAGGCGGCGGGTGCGCCGGGCAGCGGTGGCGCCTGCGCCGGGTGACGGACCTCTGCGCGAACGTACGCGGATCGCGCGGGCGTCGTGCGCCACTCCAGGCAGGTTGCCCCGGGCGCCGTGAAGACCGGCCCCTGGTCCGTGACCAGCCGCAGGTCACAGCCCTCGGCCCCGGTCACCGACAGCCGTACGAGGACCTCCGCGACCGGGTCGGCGGACCGCAAGCGCTCCCCGATGCCCGCGTGGGCTCCCCGGGGGCCGACAGCGGTGAAGTCGACGGAGACGGCGGAGGATTCCGCGGCGTAGGCACGGCCGGCGCGCAGGCCCGCCAGGATCGCCGTACGCGAAAGATCGTCGGCCAGGACCACCGTCTGGGGCCCGCCGATGCGGTCCGGGTCACGGTGGTAGTCGCTGTGCGCCAGCGCCGGCAGCCAGCGGTCGCCCTGGGCACCGCGCAGGGTGGCGTCCCAGGAGGCGAGGGAGACCTCGTCGTCGGGCGTCCAGGCGCCGTTCCACACTTCCACGGCGTCGGCCTCGCCGAAGCCGAACTTCCAGGCGCAACCGATGCAGGTGGCGTGCGGGTGAGCGGGTACGACGAGTCCGCCGGCCTGCCGGACGGCGCGGGCGAAGCGCTCGAAGCGGCCGTCGCGGGAGCGGTAGCGCCAGTCGACGAACGTACCCGGATCGGTGCCGACGGCAAGGACGTGGCCGGTGCGGGTGGTGATCTCCTCTCCGGTGAGGACGAGCAGGCCCTGGTCGGCGGCGCCCGCCCAAGCGCCGTGGGAGCTGTGGGTGTTGTGTTCGGAGGTGTTGACGAAGTCCAGGCCCGCGGCCCGGGCCAGGCCGGTGATCTCGGCCGGGGTGCGGCGGCCGTCGGAGTGCACGGAGTGCACGTGGCAGTCCCCGCGGTACCAGGCGCGGCCGCGGCCGGGGATCCGCTCGGGCGGGTAGGCCACGGGTGCGGGGGCCGCCGGTTCGCCGTACGTGAGGGCGACGTCGATCTCGTACGGCAGGCCCTGGGGGGCCACGGTGTAGGGGCCGAGCACGATGTGCCAGCGGCCGGGCTCCAGCGGGCCGGGCAGATAGCCGGGGGTGGTCTCGTCGGCGCGGAGGAAGAACTCGCTGCGGGCGCCGCCGGACCAGCCGCGGAAGCCGCGGCCGCCGAGCGCGGTGCCGCGCTGGTCGAACAAGCCTATGTCGAGGGCGTTGCCCGGGGTACCGGGCGGGGTCGGCGGCTTGTCGTAGCGGTAGGAGACGTGCAACTCACGTATGCCCAAGGGGACATCCATGGGGACGTATACGAAGTCCGGGGCGCCGGGCGGGATCGTGCCACGCAAAGTCGTGGTGGTGGTGTGGGTGGTGGTGGTCGGCTCCGTGTCCGCGGCCGTTCCCGCGGCCGTTCCCGCGGCCGTTCCCGCGGCCGTTCCCGCGGCCGTTCCCGCAGCCGCGGCGGAGGGGGTGGCGGCGACGGTGGTGGCCGCCGCGGTTGCCTGTGCCAGCAGTGCTCGTCTACTGAGGGCCATGGTCCCGAGCGTCGCCGGTCAAGGTGAATCCGGCGTGAACGGCGCCGCGTTCGGGCCGAGCGTCGCACGCCCCACCCCGAACGAGCCACCCCCACAAGGACCTTCGGACACATATGTGGATGGACATCGCATGGATGGATCGAGCCCAGGGTCTTGCGCGAACCCCTGTTCCGTTTCTACTCTCCCGGCCAATGGTTAGGAACTATTCCTAACCATTGGCCGGTGCTCCGCATCGACCGCTCCCCCCACTCGCGCAGCACTCACCCCGAGGACGCCCGATGTCACGAGCACATCAGCAACGTTCCGCGCACAGAGACCGTCGCCGCCCCCGCTGGCACCGCCCGCTGGCGGGCTTCGCCGCCGTCGCCGCCGCCATGGCGGGCCTCACCGGCCTCAGCGCCCCGGCCGCGACGGCCACCGATACCGTGGCCGCGGCCACAGCCCCGGCCGCCGTCGGCGCCGCCCTGCCCCGTGCGGCCGAGGCCGCCCCGGTGCTGGTATCGACCGGAAAGCCCGCGACCGCGTCCTCGGTCGAGGCGAGCGGCTTCGAGCCCGCCAAGGCCGTGGACGCCAACGCCGCGACCCGGTGGGCCAGCCTGGAGGGCGTGGACCCGCAGTGGCTCCGCATCGACCTCGGAGCGGCCCACACCATCAGCCGGGTGAAGCTCAACTGGGAGGCCGCGTACGGGAAGACGTACAAGATCCAGACCTCCGCCGACGGCACGAACTGGACGGACGTCTACTCCACCAGCACCGGCAACGGCGCCACCGACGACCTGACCGTCACCGGAACCGGGCGCCACGTCCGCATGCACGGCACCGCGCGGGGCACCGCGTACGGCTACTCCCTCTGGGAGTTCGAGGTCTACGGCTCCCCGGTCTCCGGCGGCTCCGACACCACCCCGCCCAGCGTCCCGGGCAGCCTGCGCTCGACGGCCACCACCGCGAACAGCGTCTCGCTCGCCTGGAACGCCGCCACCGACAACGTCGGCGTCACCGGTTACGACGTGTACCGGGGCACCACGCGCGTGACAACGGCCACCGGAACCTCGTACACGGACACCGGCCTCACGGCCTCCACCAGCTACGGCTACACGGTCAAGGCACGGGACGCGGCGGGCAACACCTCCGCCGCGAGCAACACGCTCAGCGTCACCACCCAGCCCGCGAGCGGCTCCGGTCCGGCGGTTCCGTTCGGCAGCCACACCCGCCCCTACGCCCCCGGCACGCTGAAGCCGACGGGCGCCCAGGGCACCCTCGACCAGAAGACCATCGACTACTACACCAACTGGAAGTCCGCGTTCGTCCGCCAGAACTGCGGCAACGGCTGGTACCAGGTCATCTCCCCCGACGCCGACCACCCGTACGTGGCCGAGGCGCAGGGGTACGGCATGGTGATCGCCGCGACGATGGCCGGCGCCGACCCGGACGCGAAGAAGATCTTCGACGGTCTGACCAAGTGGATGATCGACCACCCTTCGGCGATCAACCCGGACCTGCTCGCCGCGGAGCAGGACACCGCCTGCCGAAGCGTCAACGGCGGTGACGGCGCGACCGACGGCGACATGGACGTCGCGTACGGGCTGCTGCTCGCCGACAAGCAATGGGGCAGCACGGGCACGTACAACTACAAGGCACTCGCGGTGAAGCACATCAACGCGATCAAGAAGGACGAGCTCAACCCGTCCACCAACCTGCTGAAGCTGGGCGACTGGAGCAGCTCCGGCGACCAGTACTACTACATCTCCCGCACCTCGGACTGGATGGTCGACCACTTCCGGGCCTTCCGGACCGCGACCGGCGACGCGGCCTGGGACACCGTCCGCACGGCGCACCAGAACCAGATCACCAGCCTGCAGGCCTCCTACGCGCCGAACACCGGACTGCTGCCCGACTTCGTCGTCAACACCAACACCACCCCCAAGCCCGCCCCCGGGCAGGTTCTCGAGGACCCGAACGACGGCGCCTACTGGTGGAACGCCTGCCGGACCCCCTGGCGCATCGCGGACGATGCGGTGACCAGCGGAGACGCCAAGTCCCTCGCGTCGGCCCGCAAGCTCAACAGCTGGATCAAGACCAAGACGGGCGGCGACCCGAACAAGATCGCCATCGGCTACAAGCTCGACGGCACGCAGATCTCCTCCGGGAGCGAGGCGGCGTACTTCGCCCCGTTCGCACTGGCGGCCATGACCGACCCGGGCAGTCAGGCCTGGCTGGACGCGCTGTGGAACAAGATGCTGGCCGCCCCGATCGACACCAGCAGCTACTTCTCGGCGAGCATCCAGCTCCAGGTCATGATCACCGCCTCCGGCAACCACTGGGTCCCGTAACCCGAGAAGGAGTTGCCATGCGAAGGATCCGAAGAAGAGGAACGGTCCCGCTGCTCCTGTCGGGCCTCCTGTCCGCCTCCCTGATCACCCTCCCCCAGGCACGGGCCGCCGACGGCCTGGTCTCGGCCGGAAAGCCCACGACGGCCTCGTCCCTGGAGACGAGCGCCTTCCCGGCCTCGCTCGCGGTGGACGGCGACACCGGCACCCGGTGGGCCAGCGCGGAGGGCGTGGACCCGCAGTGGGTCCGCATCGACCTCGGAGCCGCCCACGCCATCAGCCGGGTGAAGCTCAACTGGGAAGCCGCGTACGGGAAGACGTACAAGATCCAGACCTCGAACGACGGGACGAACTGGACCGACGCCTACTCCACCAGCACCGGCAACGGCGCCACCGACGACCTGACCGTCACCGGAACCGGCCGCTACGTCCGCATGCACGCCACCGCCCGCGGCACCGCCTACGGCTACTCCCTCTGGGAGTTCGAGGTCTACGGCTCCCCGGCGGGTCCGGGCGGGCCGGTCGTGGACGTGTCGACCGCAGCCCAGTTGCAGAGCGCGCTGGCGGCGGCGCAGCCCGGGCAGACGATCCGGCTCGCGGCCGGGGAGTACCGGGGCGCCTTCGCAACCCGGCGGGCGGGTACGGCCGCCGCGCCGGTCACGCTCACCGGCCCGGCGGGCGCGGTCCTGGTGAACGACGGCCCCTCCGGCACCGCACCGGCCTGCCCGGCCCCCGGTGGCGGCTGGGACCCGGGGTACGGACTGTGGCTGTACGACGCCCCGTACTGGAACCTGACCGGTTTCAGCGTCAAGGACTCCAAGAAGGGAGTCGTCCTCGACAACTCCCACCACGTCACCCTCGACGGTCTCTCGGTCCACCACGTCGAGGACGAGGCGGTGCACTTCCGGCGCTCGTCCTCCGACGGCGTGATCAAGAACTCCACGATCACGCACACCGGCCTGGTCCAGCCCGGCTACGGGGAGGCCGTCTACATCGGCTCGGCCGGCTCCAACTGGGGCTGCCACGGCAACCAGGGCGGAGTGGACCGCTCGGACCGGGTCCAGGTGCTGAACAACCGGATCGGCCCGAACGTGGCCGCGGAACACGTCGACATCAAGGAGGGCACCACGCGCGGGGTGATCCGCGGCAACAGGTTCGACGGGACCGGGATCTCGGGGCAGAACTCGGCGGACTCCTGGGTCGACGCCAAGGGCGTCGGGTACCTCATCGAGAACAACACGGGGACCTTCGCCCCGCCCGGCACCTTCGCCAACGGCTACGAGACGCACAACCCGTCGACGACCCCTTCGTTCGCCAACGGCTGCGGCAACGTCTGGCGCGGCAACACGTCGGACCTCGGCGGTGTCGGCGCCTACGCCATCAAGATCAGCTCGGTGTCGAAGTGCTCCGCCGACCCGAACGTCGTGCACTCCGGCAATACCGTCACCCGCGCGGGCACGGGCCTGACGAACGTTCCCGTCACTCCCTGACGTCCTGACCGGCCCGGCCCCGTCGGGCCGGGCCGGTCAGGACCACCGGACGTCATCTGATGCCGTGGCGCCGGAGCGTCGCGGCGAGGGCGGTGGCGTGCGCCACCACGGCCCGCGCCACGCGCTCCGTCTCCTCCTCGGTGGCGGCGTCCACCGGCATCGAGCAGCTGATCGCGTCCGAGGCCGGGATCCGGTAGTGCACGGGCGCCGACAGGCAGGCGACCCCGGGGGTGCCCTGCTCCCGCTCCAGCGCCCAGCCGCGATCCCGTACGCGCGCCAGCTCCTCGTGCAGCGCGGCGCGCTCGGTGACCGTGTTCGGGGTGAACGCCTCCAGTCTCGCGGGCAGTACGCCGTCCACCTCCTCGGTGGTGAGGTCGGCGAGGAGCGCCTGCCCGAGCGCGGTCAGGTGGGCGGGCAGCCGGCGTCCGACGCGGGAGACGGCGCGGGCGCTGCCGCGCGCCTCGCGACTGGCGAGGTAGAGCACGTACGCGTCGTCGAGGCGGGCGAAGTGCACGGTGTAGCCGGTCTCTTCGCGGAGGTCCTCCATCACGGCGTGCGCGTACGGCAGGGCCGGATCGCGGTCGAGGTAGGCGGTGCCGGAGAGCAGTGCGTGCGGGCCGACGCCGAAGGCGGATCCGGTCTCGTCCGCCTCGACCCACTTGAGCTCGCGCAGGGTGCGGACGAGGGCGTGCAGGCTGCTGCGCGGATAGCCCAGGCGTTCCTGGAGCTCGGTGACCGTGAGCTTGTCCTCGGAGGAGGCAAGTGCCTCCAGGATGCGCACCGTTCGCTCGGCGGATTTGACGGTGGCGACATCCGTCGCGGGTCCGGGCATGTGAACCCTCCAAATTCTGCACGGCTGTTGACCGGCATGGTAGCGGACGCTAACTTCCCCTTGCAGAGCAACCAGATCCTCAGATCCTGTCCACATATCTAGACGGGAATCATCATCCGATGCATCGCAGAGCCGCATCCACCACCCTGGCCACCACCCTGGCCGCTCTGGCCGCCCTACTCGCCCTCACCACCCTCACCGCCTGCGGCGGGGACTCCCGCGCCAACGCCTCCGGCGGTGGAGACGACAAGGCGCCGCTGGAGGTCTGGGTCCGCAAGCCGCCCGGTTCCCCGACCGAGAAGACCCACCAGGACCTGGCCGCCGCCTTCACCAAGGCCACCGGCATCGACGCCAAAGTCACCGCCCTGTTCGACGACTTCGAGACCAAGCTCCAGCAGGCCGCCGCGCAGAAGAAGCTCCCGGACCTGATCGTCAACGACACCGCTCAGCTGGGCACCCTGGTCAAACAGGGCCTGGTCCGCGAGGTGCGGCAGTCGGAGATCCAGGGCGGCGAGCAGCTGGTGCCCAGCTCCTGGGAGGCGGCCAGGGCCGCCGACGGCAAGTACTACGGCGTGCCGTTCTCCGCCCAGACCTTCGCGCTCTTCGTCCGCAAGGACTGGCGGGAGAAGCTCGGCATCGCGCCGCCCGCCGACTGGGACCAACTCGACGCGCTGGCCGCCGCCTTCACCACCGGGGACCCGGACGCCAACGGCAAGGCCGACACCTACGGCTACGTCATCCCCGGCACCACCAAGCGCGGCTACCTGGACTGGTACTTCTCCAGCTTCCTGTGGTCCGCAGGCGGCGACTACTTCACCGGCGCGGGCAAGGACCTGAAGCCGGCCGTCGACGGTCCGGGCGCCCTGCTGGCCGCCCAGCGGCTCAAGAACCAGTTCTGCGCAGACAAGAGCGTCGTCCCGGGCGCGGTCACCACCGAAACCACCCAGGCCCACCCGCTGTTCGAGACCGGCAAGGGCGGCATCTACCTCACCGGCCCCTACAACATGGCCCGTTTCGACAAGGCGCTCGGCAAGGACGCGTACGAGATCCTGCCGCTGCCCGCCGGACCGGGCGGCAGGAGCTCCGTGCTCGCCGAGGGCGAGAACACGTATCTGATGGCGGGCTCGAAGAACCCCAAGGGGCAGGTGAAGTACGCCGAGTTCCTCATCGGCGCCGAAGGACAGACCGCCGGCATGGCCGGGGACACCGCGGGCAACGTGGTCCGGCTCCCCGTCAACCCGTCCGTCCGGCTGTCGGACGTACGGCAGGACACGCGCTGGCAGGTCTTCGACGAGGTGTACCGCGAGTCCGGCCGCTACTCCCCCGCCGTGAAGGACTGGACGCCCTTCCGCCAGGCGTCCGCCGAGGCCCTCAACGGCATGGTGGCCGACTGCGGTTCGAACCCCGAGGCCGTTCTCGGCAAGCTCGCCGGCGCCTTCTCCGCGGAGCTCGAGAAGCAGGGAGCGGGATCCTGATGCGGCGGCCGGGGCGGCCGGGCAGCCGTGTCGCAGCGGCGACTCCCTGGCTGTTCCTCGCCCCGGCGCTGCTGCTGTTCGCGCTCTTCAAGTTCCTGCCGATGTGGCGGGCGGTCGAGATGAGCTTCCACGAGGTGCGCCCCTACCTGGGCGACCGGTGGGTGGGCGGGGCCAATTACACCCAGGTGGTCACGGACGAGGCCTTCCTCGACGCCATCGGGCACACGGTCGTGCTGGCGATCGGGCAGACCGGTGGCTCCGTACTGCTCGGACTGGCGCTCGCACTGCTCCTGGAGGGCACGGCCCGCCGGCTGTGGATCATCCGGACGGCCGTGTTCCTGCCGACGGTGACGGCGATGGCAGTGGTCGCCGAGGTATGGCGGATCCTCTACCACCCGGCAGCCGACGGCGCGGTCAACACCCTGCTCGGGTGGCTGGGGGTGGGGCCCTCGCAGTTCCTCAACAGCCCGGACAGCGCGCTGTGGTCGGTCATGGCGGTCGGCGTGTGGCGCGGAGCCCCCTACGACATGATGATCTTCCTCGCGGCGCTGGCCGGTGTCGACCGGACCCTCTACGAGGCCGCGGCCGCGGACGGCGCCGGGGTGCTGCGCAGGCTGTGGCACGTCACCCTGCCCGCCCTGCGCCCGGCCTTCACCATCCTGTTCACCCTCGCGGCGATCCGCTCCCTGCGGGTCTTCACCGAAATCTTCCTGCTCACCAACGGCGGACCCGACGGCTCCACCGAGGTACTCATGACGCTGATCTACAAGCTCGGCCTGGAGCGGAACGAACTGGGCGTCGCGGCCGCCGGGTCGATGGTGCTGCTCGCGGCCTCGGTCACGCTGACGCTCGCCGTCCGGCTGGCCCGCGCCGGGACCGGGAAGGAGGCGACCCGGTGAGCCGTCTCGACACCGCGCTCGGCCTGGAGGAGCGGCGCGGCCGGCCGCGGTCATCGGCAAGCTGGTGCTGTACGCGCTGCTCGTGATGGTCTTCGCCGGGCCCCTGCTCGCGCTGCTGGCCAGCGCCTTCAACCACACCACCGACCCGACCTCGCTGACCCTGCTGCCGAACCGGCCGACACTGGAGAACTTCCGGGCGGCCTTCGAGCGCGACGTACTGCTGTACCTGCTCAACTCCTTCCTGGTGGTGGGCGGCGGACTGCTGCTCCAGATCGGGGTCAGCATCTCCGCCGCGTACGCCCTGGCCCGCAAACGCTTCCCCGGGCTGCGGCTGGTCCTGCTGCTGATCCTCTCCACGATGATGCTGCCCGAGGAGATCCTCGCGATCCCGCTGTCCCTGGTCCTCTCCGACCTGTCCCTCACCGGGAGCCTCTGGGGAATGATCGTCCCGGTCGGGGCCTGGGCCTTCTCGATCCTGGTCACCGCGGAGTTCATGAAGGAGATCCCGGTCGAGCTGGAGGAAGCCGCCCGCCTCGACGGGGCCGGCGACCTCCGGGTCTTCTGGTCGGTGATCCTGCCGCTGTGCCGCCCGGCGCTCGGGGTGATCGGCATCTTCGGCTTCACCATGATCTGGGACCAGTACATGCTTGTTCCTGCATAACGACGGTGTTGCTTTCTGCTCGTCGGGGCTGGTGACCAGCCGATTTGCGCTTTGCAGTGTGCCGGGTTGCGTTGATAGTCATCGGTCATGCATCAAGTGATCTACTCACCGGCAGAGTGGGAGTCCTGGGGACTCGCGTTCAGGCCAGCTATCCCTGAGGGCATGCCCCTGCTGTTCGACGACGACCTGCTCTTCGAGGACAGCAACGGCAGACGACCCGCTGTCGTTATCAACCGATGGGCCTGTGAGCTTCCGACCAACGGTGTTCCGGCGCCGAAGTCGTGGCCGTACTACGTCCGCACGATCCGGGAGTGGCTGGAGTTCATATCCGAACGCGGAGTCTCCTTGTTCGACACCCGCACGCGCCTGAAGGCCGTGCTTGGGAGCTACTCGGTGTACCGGGCCCGCGGGCCGATCAAGCATCGCTTCGCGGCGTCTACCTGGAATCAGAACATCGGCATCCTGGCCGGGTTCTACAAGTGGGCCGTTGGCGAGGGGCTGGCCGAAGCTGAGCCGTTCACGTACCGGCAGGGGGTGTCGACCTTCGCCGGCCACATGAGGAAGGGGTTGGTCAACCAGGCGCGCCGTCGGCAGGCCAAGCCACACGTGACGATCAAGTACCTCGACGAAGGCTTCTCTGATCTGTTCTTGAAAGGGCTGGCCGGTCTTGATCCGGATGGGGAGCGTGACCTTGCCTACCGCGGCCGGGAGCTGACACGTAGCGCCGCTGTGGGCCGCATGGTCCTCTCGAGCGGTCTGCGCAGCCAGGAGTTCACCTATTTGCTCGTCAGCGAGGTGCCGGCGCTTCCGTCACGACGCAGCGCGGTGCCGGTGTCGTTTCCCGTCCCTGAAGGGGTGACCAAGGGGAGCAAGTTCCGAGAGACGTGGATCGACTACGACGCTCTGGCCGAGCTGTGGTCCTACATCGAACTCGATCGGGTAGCGGCGACCATGGGTTCCTCGTGGCGTCCGCCGGCCCGGTGGGGGGAACCGCTGATCGTGTCGGAGGCCGGCCATCTCGGCGGGCGGGTGAACGGCCGCAGGGTGCGATGGGCAGCTCTCGGTCCCGCTGAGCGGCGGCGCCTCGTGGCCCCGAACGGGGGCTCGATGCTCCTGTCGGTCTGGGGGACGGGCGCCCCGTTCACCGCCTGGTCTACCGTTTTCGCGCGTACTGCGGACCGGATCCGTGAGCGGTACGAGCCGAGATTCCCGCACGTTGCGCCGCATCGGCTCCGGCATTCCATGGCCATGCAGACCATGGCACGGCTGGTGCGCGGCTACTACGAGCAGGCTGCCCGTCAGGTACGGGACACCGGTGACGATGCGGCCCTGGCGCACTACCTGCGCACCACGGAACCGTTGCTCATCCTGCGTGACCTGTTGGGCCATGAGAGCTCCGTGACCACGGAAGCCTATCTGCACCGTCTCGACGTGCTGCGGCTGTTCGAGTCCCTGTACCAGCGCGTCGGCGAAGAGTACGGACTGCTCGACGACGAGGCCAGCTCGCAGTTGGCGGCCGAGTTCGCCAGCGAATTGGAGCTGGTCTGATGCCGGCGACCGTCACCCTCGAACCTCTCGGACTGCACTGCATTTTCAGTGACGGCTCGGAGATCCATCGGCCCATAGGCGCGCGAAAGGCGATCCGAAACCCGCTGTTGGTACGGACTCTTCTGGAAGGGGCCACGGACCTGGTTCATCCCCACGGACGAGTGAACAGCGCCGACTCCGTCAGCATGCATTTCACGGCAATCCGGCAGCTCGACACCTGGCTGGCCGACGCCGGATTCACCGGTTCGGCATCCGCCCTGACCCGCTCGGCCCTGGCCCAGTACTGGATGAGTGGGGTGCGGGGCTCTCTGGAGAGTGCCCAGAAGGCGATGCTTCGGTGCGCTGACGACCAGCAACACCTGCTGGCGCCTGATGTCCGCGCGCTGGTCGATGGCCGCCTGTTCAACACGAACAAGCGCCACGATCCTCACCAGCCGTACACGGAGACAGAGTGGGCACGGCTGATCCGCACCTGCCGCGATGAGGTCGATTCGGCATACCGCGCGTTCCGCTCGGCCCGTGACCAGGCCGCCGCGCCCAACGGACACCGTGAGTCTCTTCGCACCCGGCCCGTTCATCACTGGCTGGTCCTCCACCACGGCCCCGAGCCCCTGGTGAAGGAGATAGGCGGAGACCAGTGGCCCTTCCGCGCGCGCTACGGCATGGGCCTGCGCGCCGTGCTCGATCCCCTGATACCACCGCTGGACGTGATCATCGCCTACCGGCTGCTGTTCGGTGCCTACACCGGAGTGGTGCCGGACGGGATCGCGGACCTGGGCGTCGGTGACCTCGACTGGGCCGGCGACGCGGAGATCCTCCTGAGCTACGTCAAGGGCCGCACCGCCGCGGAGAGCCTGACCCTGTCGCGGCAGGCTACCCGGCTGCTGGAGCAGTGGCTGGATCACTCGTCGGTGGCGCGCGGCTTCGCTCCCGATGGCCTGCGGGACGAACTGTGGGTGCGGTTCACTCCCGGCGGTACAAGGAAGGGAGAGCGCTGGATGTCGACGTCTCCCACGCAGCTCTCGATCTCGGAGTGGATCAAGAGACGGCAGGCCACAGATGAGCAGGGGCTGCCGCTGCAGATGACCGGCGACGACGGGAAGCCCCTGCGCCTGCATCTACACCGCATCCGCACAACGCACCACGCGCTCAGGGACCGATCCCACTGGCGCGGTAGCCGGCGCGCCACGCTGGATCCGAACCGGTCGCCCGCTGTCGAAGGCGATCACTATCTGACGAACACCACACCAGCGCAGACCGTCGAAGTCGAGGACATCATCGCCCAGGCGCAGGGTGATCTGGTGCGGCGGGCCCAGCCACCGGTGGTGCTGGCCACCGGCGAGGTCACCGAGCTGGTCCGCGACTACCCCCAGCATGTCGCCCGGCTCGGCCTGGACGACACCGCGCTGGCCCAGTTGCTGTCCGGCGAGCGGGACGTGTTCACGGCGGCGTGCGGGGACCAGCTCTCGGGCCTGCACGGCCCGAAGGGCCAGCCCTGCCCCGCCCGGCCCTGGGTGTGCCTACTGTGTCCGCTCGCTCTGTTCACCCCACGCCACCTGCCGAACCTGATGAGGCTGCGGGGCTTCTTCTCACGCCAGTGGCAGCAGATGACCACGAATGAGTTCATGCCCGTCTTCGGCCCCTACGCCCACCGCCTCGACGTCATCCTCGCCCCAGGCATCCACTTCACCGAACGCGCCCTCCAGGCCGCCGCGGCCGAGACCCCCGATACCGACGACGAGCTCCCCCTGCGCCCCGAGGAGCGCACCGCATGACCAAGATCCCGGCCGCATTCACCGGCGCCGCCCACTTCGCCGTCTCCGTCCTCGCAGGCGAGGACGTCTGCGCCGCCGCCGGCCTCCCCGTCAAGCCGGGTGCTCCGCGCCCGACATTTGACGAACATGTCTGGGAGTTCACCGGCATCATCGGGCTGCCTCGCTATCTGGCACGCAGCTCGCAGATCCTGTTCTTCACCGAGATCCTCAACCCTCTGTGGTGGAACGTGGCGAAGGAGTTCGTCTTCGCCCGCCTCGCGCCCGAGCACCCGTCGGTGCGGGAGCTGCCGCACGCGTACCGGACTCCCGTACTGATCGCGACAGTCCACGGGCGCCTCACGAAGCTGACGGAGTGGCTTAACTGGTTGACCGAGCAGGGCGTCGAGAGCCTGAGCGAGGTCACCCAGCAGCACTGCGACGCCTACCTGGAGCTGCGTAAGAAGGTCCGCGACAAGCACGGAGTCGTCATCCGGGACAGCAGTACCGGATACCGCATGGGCATGGTTGCGGTGATCCAGGAGCTCGCCTACTACACGGAGCTGTTCTCCACCGATGCCTACGCGCCTGGCTTCCGTCCCTGGGGGCAGCGCACGGCATACGCGGTGGCCGGAGTCGTCAAGCAGTCGGGGAACAAAACGCCGGCGCTGCGTGATGAGGTGTTCCAGCCGCTCGTCGCCGCGGCCCTGTACGTGGTGGAGGTCCTCGGCCCGCATGTCATTGAGCTCCACGAGCAGTTGCAGGCCATGTTCTCCGACCGGCCGGGTCGCCACAGTGGGCGGCACTGGAACGTGGAGGTTCCCCGCGCTATCGCCCGTCATGTCGAGGAGGGCGAACCCTTCGATATCGCGCTGGACCACGTGATCACCCAGCGCCTTGCTGACGGTTGGTCCCCACAGGACCCGCTGCTTCGTGTCAACCTGATCACCCTCGCCCATGAGACCGGTCGCCATGCCTTTCAACTGAAGTGGCTGTCTGCCCTGCGCTCCCAGATCGAGGACGCGGTGGCCACCGTCGGTCTGGAGAAGAGGTGGGCACGCCGGGCGGCGCCAGTGGCTCGCGCCGATGGCCGCGGAGAGGCGCCGTGGGCCTTGCCCCTGAACACCTACGAGGCCCGCGGGCACATTTCCAGGGCGCTCACGGCGTGCGTGATCGCGCTGGGCGTCCTCACCGGGATGCGATTCAGCGAGCTGACCGAGCTGCCCCTGGACTGCCGGCTCCCGCCCGAGGAGAGCGGCGAGGGCCGCGTCCGCTACCGATTGAAGAGCAAGATCGTCAAAGGGCGGGGGCTGGGCGGTCAGTGGGACGAGTGGGTGACCATCAAAGAGGCATACAACACCGCTGGCGTCGCCGCCGCGCTCGCCGATCCAGCTCGCCAGAGCGGCCACCTATTCAAGAAGTTCACGTTCGGCACCCCTTACGATGCGTTCCTGTCATGGGTGAACGGCCCGGAGGGGCGGCGGCTCGGACTCGCGCCGATCCCGGAGGAACCCGTCAACCTGCGGATGCTCCGGCGGACTCTCGCGGTGGAGATGGCACACCGGCCCGGGGGCCTGCTCGCGGCGAAGATCCACCTCAAGCACATCTCCGTGGTCACCACGGAGGGCTACGCGAACCGGCCCGGCGGAGCCCAGTCCGTCCTGCTGGCCGAGTTCGGGCGCGAAGAGCGCGAGCACAAAATGAGTGTCACCCTCGCCGCCTACCAGGACTACAAGAACGGTATACGACCGGCCGGACCCGGGGCGAAGGACCTCACCGACTTCTTCGAGTCCGTCGACGGCACCGTCGGTCAGCCGGGGGCGCCGAACGTCAAGCGGAGCGAACAGGAGGTGATGAACCTGCTCGCCAAGCGGGCCGGCATGCTGCACCTTGGGCAGGCGAACCACTGCTGGTTCCTCGACCCGTCCAAGGCACTATGCCTCAAGCTCGCGGGCCGCAGCGCCAGCGACGCGACGGCACCCCTGATCGGGTTGTGTGACTCCGCCCGCTGCCCGCAGGCCACGCACCACGCCGACCACCGTCCGGTGTGGGCCGCGAGCGCCCAGAACAAGAAGGTCTTCATCGCCACCATCGGCCGGGCGCAGAACACCGAGAAGGCACGTCTTGCCGCCGACCTCACACGCGACGAGCGGGTGCTGTCCGAGATCGATGCCGCCGCCGGAACGGGAGCATGACATGGCCCGCATCACCGATGAGACCCGCCAGAGCAACGAAGCAGCGATCCGCGCCGTCATGGAGCGGCTCCTGGCGGGCGACGTGCCCGAAGGCAGGAAGTGCGACATCAAGACCCTGGCCATCTTGTCCGGGGTATCCCGCACCGGCTTCTACCCAAAGAAGACCCGGGACGACTCTCCGCGGCCTGGCCCGTACCAGCACCTCGCCGAGGAGTTCGAACGGCGACTTGCCTCTCTGCGGGAGGTCGGCGAGATCGTCGACCCACGGGCCGCGCAGATCGAACGGCTCAAGGCCCAGGTCGCCGATCTCAAGGATCGGGTCACCAAACGGGACGACACCCTGGCGGAGCTCAACGCGTTCAAGACGATCGCCCTCTCGCGACTCGCGGCCCAGCACGCCGAGATCACGCGGCTGAGGGAACAGGCGGCCGCCCTCGGTAACGTCCGCCGCCTTCCTGCTGCCCGCGGAGACCTCAGGTGAAATTCAGAGCTCGCAGATCAGCAGCTCGCCGCCCGGCCGATGGCGGACACCTCCCGGTAGAGCCGCATCGAGCTGGTGCAGCCCGTCTGGAAGCGGTGCGGGCACCCGGCGTTGAACCCCAGTGCCGACCTCCGCTGCCTGCCCCGGTGCCACTGAAGGCTGAACAGGTCGCTCAGGGCCGAGTTTCCTGCCGAGTCCTGGAGCAGGGCCTGCTTGGTCGAGGGGGCAAGGTCTTGCGGGACCTGGTAGCTGGACTGTCCCCACCCGACCGGGGTGTTCGAGAACAACTCCCGATCCGGTCGTCCGTCGATACGCAGAGTCCGAGTCAGTGACGACCGGGTGGGGTCAGCCTTGCCAGGACCAGTGCTGGCCCAGGGCTGGTCTGTGGTGAACGTTCGTCAGGTCTGGTAGCGGTTCCGCCATCGGGTGCCGGCATCGGAGGTGCCGAGCTGGACCAGCTTCAGGGACCGAGAAGGTTGTGTTGAAACCGGGCGCGAGCTGTCCCAGGCGGCCACGAGCTGGGGCTGGGGCCACCAGATGTCCCTGCGGCTCGGCAGCTGAACGACTTGGGTCCCGGCTCCATGGAGGAAGTCGATGACGGCGTCTGCTGCTCGGTCGTTGAGCGAGAAGACCCACGATCCGGGGACCAGCACTGTCTCGATGTGGCCCTGTGCTGCGCGCGCGAGGAGCAGTCGAAGCTGGGGCTGTACGGTCCGGGAGGAGACGCCGTTGTCCAGGAATACCGCGGGGGCGGGGAGGACGAGTCGGTCGGCGTGTGCCTTGAGTGCGTGCAGGTGCGGCGCCATGTGCGCGCTGTCGTAGGGGTAGCAGCGAAGGTAGACCGCAGTACCCCCGCATGTCCGGTCTTCTTTCACGGTGGTCGGCTTGGCGGTGCGGGTGTGGGTCGGGAGCGTGTGTCCTTGAGGGGGCACGGGGCGGTTTGTGATTCCTCCTGTACGCGAGTTCGCAGTTGCTGTGGCAGCGGTTTCGGCCGTGATCCATCGGAGGGGGATCTGACTGTTCATTGGACTGAACCATTCGTCGGATTCCTGGAGTCCTGTCAGTGACCTGCCTGACGTCATGAGGGTTGCGGCGGCAAGCGATGGCGTGTGTGAAACGGCGCGATCGTCGGTACCTACCCTGGGTTTCCATCGGCGCCGGTGACCGCTGTGCCGGCTAGTTCCAGGGAAGCCGGGACCTGTGGGACCAGTAGGTCTGAGGGGTCTCGGCCATGCCCGAGAGCTGGGTGAGCTGGTCGGGACTGAGACTCAGCTCGGTTGCCAGCAGGTTGGCGGTGAGGTGGTGGGTCGTGGCGGCCCCGGAGAGGACGATGCGGGCCCAGGGCTGGTGGAGTGCCGCGGCCAGGGCGACGGCGTCGCACGGAGCGTTCGTCGCCTCCGTGAGCGATGCGAGGACCGGATGGACGGGCCGCGGCTGGGCCAGGCGGCCGTTGGCAAGGGCCTCCTTGACGATGACGGTCAGACCGGCTTCGTGAGCTTCGGCCAGGGCCGGCCCGGCGGAGGTCTCCAGTAGGTTCCAGGTCGCCTGCACGCTGCGGAAGAGCGGTCGGCCGTCGACGGTGAGATCCAGGGCGGCGCGGATGGCGTCGCGCTGGCCGGGGCCGCTCGTCGTCAGGCCCACGGTGACGCCCGCGGTCGCGAGCGCGGCGAGCCGGCGATGCAGGGCCGTATCGGTGAGGGCCGGGCTGTCGGGGGTGACCGAGTGGACCTGGTAGAGGTCCAGGCGGCTACCGAGCCACGACCGGGTCTCGGCGACCTGCCGGTCGTAGGAGCGGACGCTGTGGTCCTTGACCTCGGGGACCGGGGCGTGGGTGTTCCACGATCCGGTGTAGGCGTAGCCCCACTTGCTGGCCACGAGCAGGCTCCGCGAGGGCCTGCGGCTGGCGAGCCAGTTGGAGAGGAACTCCTCGGCGTGGCCGTAGGAGCGGGCGGTGTCGACGTAGCGGATCCCGCGGGCGTGGGCCAGGTCGAGGAGCTCGTACGTGCGCCGGCGCATCGTGGCGAAGGTGCGTGCGGCCGGCAGGTCGCGTTCGCGTCCGAGGGTGATGTAGCCGGGCCGGCCGACTGCGGCCAGGCCCAGCCCCATCCGTTCGACCGGCGACTGGGGGCGTGCGGGAGGTACGGGCATGACCGGCGGCTCTTCCGGTGGGGTGGCGGGCTGGGCGTGGTGCTATTCGGCGTTGGCGAGGATGTCGGCCAGCGCGGTGACGGCCTCGTGCGCGTCGGGGCCCTCGGCGCGCACGGTCACGGTGCTTCCAGCGGTGGCGCCGAGGCCCATCACGGCGAGGACGCCGGTCGGGTTGACCGTCCTGTCGCCGTAATCGAGTCGTACGGAGCTGGCGAAGCCCGCGGCCGCCCGGGCGAGCTTGCCCGCGGGGCGGGCGTGCAGGTTGGCGGGCAGGACGACGGCGATCTCGTGGTTCGTCGGGGCAGTGGTCTCAGAACTTGACTGCATGGCGAGCCTCCTTGGCTGCATTGGAAACCGTCTCCAGGTCGCCCCCGGACGCGGCGGTGACCACGGCCGCGACGGCTCCCTCGACGAAGGGCGCGTCGACGATAAGTACGTCGGTGCGGGGGTGGTCTTCCAGGACGGTCTTGGTGGTGAGGACGGAACTGCCGAGGTCGGGGAGTACGACGACGCCCGCTCCGCGGTCCGCTTCCTGGATCGCGGCGAGGACCAGGTCGTAGCTGGTGCCGATCCGGCCATCCTCGGTGCCTCCGGCGGTGGCGATGGGGACGTCATCCGAGCCGAGCTGCCCGAGCAGTAGGCGAAGGCCCGCCGCGAGCTCGGCGCTGTGTGAGACGAGTACGATGCCGACAGGTGTGGTGCTCATGAACAATGACACTAATTCTCGAAACGCGATTCAGCAATGCTGAACGAGGAGTAACTTATGGTTCAGGCGGTACAGCGGGCGGCCCGCATCTTGCGGGAGCTCGCGACCACGGGGCCCCGGCTGGGTGTGACCGAGCTGGCCGACCGCCTGGGCGTCTCCAAGCCCACCGTCCACGGCCTGCTCCGCACGCTGGAGGCCGAAGGGATGGTGGTCCAGGACAAGGACTCCTCCAAGTACCAGCTCGGCCCGGCCCTCGTCCGGCTGGGCAATGCCTATCTGGACACCCAGGAGCTGCGCACCCGCTCGCTGACCTGGGCGGACCAGCTCGCCATCCGAACCGGTGAAGCGGTGTGGGTGGCCGTGCTCACCGACGACCACGTCCTGGTGGTGCACCACGCCTTCCGTCCGGAAGGTGCCGTGCAGATCCTCGAGGTGGGCGCCACCATCCCGTGGAGCACCTGCGCCCTGGGCAAGGCCATCGTGGCCTGGGTGCCGCCGGCCGTGCGCGAGCACCTGCTCGCCGGGGAGCTCGCCGTGCTCACCGGTGCGAGCGTCGGCGACCAGCAGCAGCTTGCGGACCAGTTGGACGAGGTCCACAGGACGGGCTACGCGCTGGAGGACCAGGAGTCCGCCATCGGGGACGCGGGCATCGCCTCCCCGGTCTTCGACCGCTCGGGCGAGGTCGTGGGCGCCATCGGGATCGTGGGTCCCGTCGAGCGGCTGCTGGCGGAACCGGCGCGCGAGGAACTGGCGGTCGCGGTCCGCGAGACCGCCCGCAACCTCTCCCGGGACCTGGGTGCGCCCAGGGGGACTGCCCGGCGCGCGAGCGCCTGACCTTTTGGCGCTCCGGTTCGCACCGCGTACCCGCTCGACGCTCCTTACCCCGCCCGCAACCGACCGAGACCCGTCCAGGAAGCCCTCGCACGCCTTGTTCCAGGCGTCGGGCCGCCCTGGGCGGGTTTTTCTCTTGCCCGGTGCGGAGAGTGGTCCCGGGCCTCTTGACAGGCCCGAAACGTGGGCTTAACTTCCGAACAACGTTCATCAATGATGAACGTCGATTCCCGGAAGCTCCTTCCGGTTCCCCCTGAGCCGGCCGCCAGGCTGGTGACCCCGACCTCCCCCCAGCCTGGCGGCCACCTCCCCTTGATTCCCGCTCCGCGCGGAGGAGGTGAGACGCCCAACGCGCCGTTCGGCGCTGGGCGCCATCATGGAAGAGAACACTTACCCCCAAAAGCTTCTCGCCGAAATGCTGGGCACCGCGATGCTGGTGTTCATCGGCGTCGGCTCGGTTCCCGCGACTCTCATCATCGGCGGTGAGGCTCCCTTCACCATGGCCGACCTCGGAATGATCTCGCTGGCGTTTGCCACGGTCGTCATCGCCCTGGTCTACGCGATCGGCCACATCTCAGGCTGTCAGATCAATCCGGCGATCACCCTGGCACTGGCCGTCACCAAGAAGATGCCCTGGCGGAACGTCCCCGGCTACATCGCCGCCCAGGTGGCCGGCGCGGTACTGGGATCCCTGGCGATCGTCGGTGTGCTGGGCCGTGAGGCCGTGGACGTCGGCCTGGGCATTGCCTCCTTCGGCGCCCAGACGAGTACCGGGCAGGGCTTCTTCGCCGAAGCAGTCGGCACGTTCATCCTGGCCTTCGTGGTGTTCGGCGCCATCGACAGACGGTCGGCCGGCGGTTTCGCCGGTCTTGCCATCGGTCTGGCCGTGTTCGCCATCATCATTCCGATCGCGCCCGCCACGGCTGCCGCGATCAACCCTGCCCGTGTCATCGGGCCCATGGTCACGGGCCAGGTGTTCGGGGCACAGATCCACTGGGACCAGCTGCCCGTCTACGTGATCGCCGAGATCGCCGGTGCGGTCGCGGCCGGGTTCCTCTACGCCTTCCTGAACACCCACCGTTCCAAGACCGCACCGGCCGAGGTGCCGGCCCAGCCGGCCCCGGCCGCTGAAGGAGTCCTGTCATGAAGAAGCTCATCAATGCTCCCGAGGCGGTGCTGGCCGAGGCCCTGGCCGGCATGGCCGCCGCCCATCCTTCACTGGAGGTCGACGCGGAGAACAAGGTGATCCGCCGCGCGGGCGGGATGCGGCTCGGCAAGGTCGCGCTCCTCTCCGGCGGCGGCTCCGGGCACGAACCGCTCCACGGCGGCTTCGTCGGATTCGGAATGCTGGACGCGGCCTGCCCGGGGGAGGTGTTCACCTCGCCCGTCCCCGGTCAGATGCTGAACGCCGCCCAGGCCGTGGACGGTGGTGCGGGCGTGCTCTTCATCGTGAAGAACTACACCGGAGACGTCCTCAACTTCCAGATGGCCGCCGAACTGGCCACCGAGGAAGGCGTCCTGGTCGAGACCGTCCTGGTCGACGACGACGTGGCCGTCAAGGACTCCACCTGGACGGCGGGACGCCGCGGGACCGGCGCCACCGTCTTCGTCGAGAAGATCGCCGGGGCTCTTGCCGAGCAGGGAGCCGACCTCGCTTCCGTCGCGGAGACGGCCCGGCACGTGAACGCCTCATCCCGCTCGTTCGCCGTCGCCCTGACCGCCTGCAGCACCCCCGCCTCCGGCAAGCCCGGCTTCGACCTGCCCGAGGACGAGATCGAGGTTGGGGTCGGCATCCACGGCGAGCCCGGACGCAGCAGGGAGAAGATCCGGCCGGCCAGCGAGATCGTGGCGACCGCCCTGGCCGCAATCCTCGACGACATGCCGCTAGCGGACGGGGACGGGACCATCGTCATGGTCAACGGCCTGGGCGCCACACCCCTGCTGGAGCTGTACGTCGTCTTCAACGACGTCGCCGCCGCCCTCCGCGCAAAGGGCATCGTCATCGCCCGCAGCCTGGTCGGAAACTACATCACCAGTCTCGACATGGCCGGTGTTTCCATCACGGTGTGCAAGTCCGATCCCGCCATGCTGGCCCTGTGGGACGCACCCGTCAGTACCCCCGCCCTGCGCTGGGGCATCTAGAACCGGGCGGGTCCGACCACGTGAGGGGTTCGGACCCGCCCCCCATCAGCCCGCAAAGAAACGCCCCCCTACCTCGACCGGCGCGCCCCCGAGAACGGAGAATTCCGTGGACATCGACCTTGCCCGCACCTGGGTGCAGGCGATCGCCTCCGCTGTGGAGAAGCAGCAGGACCATCTGACCCAGCTCGACTCGGCCATCGGTGATGCCGACCACGGCGTCAACATGCAGCGCGGGTTCTCCGCCGCCACCAAAGCCCTGGCCGATTTCGAGCCGGGCACGGTGGGTGACGTGCTGGTCAAGACCGGCACCACCCTCATCTCCAGCGTCGGAGGCGCCTCCGGCCCGCTCTACGGCAGCGCGTTCCGCGCCATCGGCAAAGCCCTCGACACGCCGACCGTCGAGGCGGAAGCGTTCGCGGGAGCCCTTGAGGCCGGCCTGGACAGCGTACGGAAACTCGGTGCGGCGGCGCCCGGGGACAAGACCATGATCGACGCCTACACACCCGCGCTGGCCGCGTTCCGGCAGACGGTCCAAGCCGGCGGTGACTTCGCCGCGGCCGCCCTCGCGGCTGCTGCTGCCGCCGAGGAAGGCATGCAGGCCACCACGCCCATGCAGGCCCGCAAGGGACGCGCCTCCTACCTCGGCGCCCGCAGCATCGGCCACCAGGACCCCGGTGCCACCTCCACCGCGCTGATCTTCCGCGCCCTGGCCGAAACGGTAACGCCCTGATGATACGCCGCAGTTACTCCGGCCACCCCGCCTCCGGCGGCACCGCTCTGGGCGTCCTGCACCGTACGGACCGCCCGCTCGCCACCGTGGTGCTGCCGCGCCGCAGCGCCGGCGACCCCGTCCAGGAGGTGACCGGCGCCTTCGACGCCGTCGCCGGCCAGCTGATCGCACTGTCCACCACCCTGCGCGAGCAGGGCAAGGACGAGCAGGCCGACATCATGGAGGTCAACGGCTACATCGCACTCGACGAGGACCTGCGGGGGCAGGCGGTCGAGCGGACCCGTCAGGGGCTGCCCTCCTCCGTGGCCGTCCGCCAGGCCATCGACACCTACGCCGCGGTCATCGGCTCGCTCGACGATCCCACGCTCGCGGAACGTGCGGCCGACGTGCGCCAGGTCGGCCGCCGGGTCCTGGCCCACCTGCACGGCGACACCGGCCCCCTGCCGGACCAGCCGCTCGTTCTGGCCGCCCACGAGATAGGCGCGGCGGACCTGCTCGAACCCGGACAGACCGTGATCGCCGCCGTCTCCGTCACGGGCGGCCCCAACTCGCACGCCGCGATCATCGCCCGCTCACTGGGGATCCCCCTCCTCCTGGCCGTCGACCCGAGGTTCCTGGAGCTGCCCGACGGCCAGGAGGTGCTGCTGGACACCGAGGGCGCCGCGGCGGTCACCCACCCCGACGAGCAAGAACGCGCGGCAGCACTGGCAGCCATGGACGCGGCACGGAGCCTGCGGGCAACGCTCGCCAAGGAGCGGCACCTGCCCGCCGAGACGCTCGACGGACAGAGAGTCACCCTGCGCGCCAACGTGGCCACGCCCACCGAGACGCGCAGGGCGCTGGAGGCCAACGCCGAAGGTGTGGGCCTCCTCCGCACCGAACTGCCGTTCCTCAACGCCCGTACCTGGCCGACCCGAAGTCAGCACGCCGCCGCGATCGGTCCGGTGCTGCGCGCACTCGAGGGGCAAGTGGTCGTCGCGCGCACGCTGGACTTCGCGGACGACAAGCTGCCCCCCTTCCTGGCCGACGGCAACGGGGAGCAGCGGCTGGGGCGGGGCCTTCCGTACATGCTCGCCGAGCCGGAGGCCTTTGCCGATCAGTTCCGCAGCCTGCTGGCCTCGGGCAGCGGTACCGATCTGCGCATCATGATCCCGATGGTCGCCGACGTCCACGAGTTCCGCGCCTGCCGACGGCTGCTCGCCGCGGCCGCCGACGAGCTGGGGGTGTTCGCGCCGCCCCTGGGCGTCATGGTCGAGCTCCCGGAAGCGGTCGCCGCGGTCGATGACCTTGCCCGCGAGGCCTCGTTCCTCTCCATCGGCAGCAACGACCTCACCAGTCAGATCCTCGGCATGGACCGTCGCGACCCGGCCGCCACCCCGGCCCTCGCCGCCCACCCCGCCGTGCTCCGCGCCATCGCGCAGGTCGTCACGGCGGCACGACGCCATCATCGCCACGTCTCGGTGTGTGGTGACGCCGCCGCGCACCCCCTGGTGACCCCGCTCCTCGTCGGGCTCGGCTGCGACTCACTCTCCGTCTCGCCCGCGGTCCTCGACGAGGTCCGGGCCCGCATCCGCCGTCTCAGCCATCAGACCTGCGCCGACGTGGCCGCCACCGCCCTGTCCCGGGAGAGCGCCGAGGACGTGTGGGAGCTCGTACGACAGCACTGCCTTCCCTCATTGCCCTGAACCGTGCCGTAGGGCCCCTGCCACGCATTCGCGGGCGCTTCAGGCGGTACGGGTCACCCGTCCAGCGCCGCACACCTTTCGCGGCCCTATCCGCCGCCATTGTGGCCCGCGGACACTGACGCGTGTCCGCGGGCCGGTTCACCGCCGGCCCCTTGCTACCTCAGACGGGCACGCCGCCGGCTCGCCCTTGCCCCGAAACCCTGTCGCGGATCACCACCCGCAACAGGGTTTCAGCGCATTCACACGGCTGCGCATTGCACTGACTCGCCTACCCGCTGACACCTCAAGTAGCCCTGAACATCGGTCAGTTGATCGCTGCGGAGTAAGACATTCTGTTAATGGTCTGGACCTCTTGACTGATTGGTCCAGACCTTTCTAGTCTCGCCGCAGCGCCATCGGCAAACGCCGCACAGTGCGCATCACGGACCACCCCCATGAGTTGCCCGTCCGCACCTTGAGGAGCACCGTTGAACACCCAACCCACCCCGAAACGCAGCCGGTTCAGATCCAGGACCGTCGCAGGTCTGACCGCGCTGCTGCTTCCGCTGGCCGCCATGGTCGGTCTCGCGGCCCCCGCGGAGGCCGCCACCTCGGCGACCGCCACCTTCAGCAAGCCCTCCGACTGGGGCTCCGGCTTCGAGGGCAAGTGGACGGTGAAGAACACCGGAACCACCGCCCTGACCTCATGGACCGTCGAGTGGGACTTCCCCTCCGGCACCACCGTCACCTCCGCCTGGGACGCCGTCGTCACCAGCTCCGGCAACCACTGGACAGCCAAGGACAAGGGCTGGAACGGAAGCCTCGCCCCCGGCGCCTCCGTCACCTTCGGCTTCAACGGCACCGGCACCGGCTCACCCAGCGGCTGCAAGCTCAACGGCGGCTCCTGCGACGGCACCAGCACCCCCGCCGACAATGCCCCCTCCGCCCCCGGAACCCCGAGCGCCTCCGACATCACCGACACTTCGGTGAAGCTGTCCTGGGCCGCCGCCACCGACGACAACGGCATCAAAAACTACGACGTCCTGCGCGACGGCACCAAGGTCGCCACCGTCACCGACCCGGCCTACGCCGACACCGGCCTCACCGCCGGCACCGACTACTCGTACACGGTCAAGGCCCGCGACACCGCCGACCAGACCGGGCCCGCCAGCGAGGCACGTTCCGTACGCACCACCGGCGACTCCACGACACCGGTCCCCAGCTCCACCGTCAAGCTGGGGTACTTCGCGAACTGGGGCGTCTACGGGCGCAACTACCACGTGAAGAACCTGAAGACGTCCGGCTCCGCCGGCAAGATCACCCACATCAACTACGCCTTCGGCAACGTCAAGGACGGCAAGTGCGTCGCCGGTGATTCCTACGCCGACTACGAGCGGTCCTACACGGCCGAGGAGTCCGTCGACGGGGTCGCCGACGTCTGGGACCAGCCGGTGCGCGGCAGCTTCAACCAACTGCTCAAGCTGAAGAAGGCCTACCCGGACCTCAAGGTGCTGTGGTCCTTCGGTGGCTGGACCTGGTCCGGAGGCTTCGGCAAGGCAGTGGAGAACCCGGACGCCTTCGCACAGTCCTGTTACGACCTGGTGGAGGACCCGCGCTGGGCCGGTGTCTTCGACGGCATCGACCTCGACTGGGAGTACCCCAACGCCTGCGGCCTGACCTGCGACACCAGCGGCCCGGACACCTTCAAGGCCATGATGAAGGCCATGCGCGCGAAGTTCGGTACGAGCAACCTGCTCACCGCGGCCGTCACCGCCGACGCCTCCGAGGGCGGCAACATCGACAAGGCCGACTACGCGGGCGCCGCGCAGTACATGGACTGGTTCAACGTCATGACCTACGACTTCTTCGGATCCTGGGCGGACAAGGGCCCCACCGCCCCGCACTCCCCGCTCACCGCCTACGACGGCATCCCCAAGGCCGGCTACGACTCCGCCGACGCGATCGCCAAGTACAAGGCGAAGGGCGTCCCGGCCGACAAGCTCCTCCTGGGCATCGGCTTCTACGGCCGCGGCTGGACCGGCGTCACTCAGGCCGCCCCCGGCGGAACCGCCACCGGAGCCGCCGAAGGCACCTACGAGAAGGGGATCGAGGACTACAAGGTCCTCAAGGCCTCCTGCCCGGCCACCGGCACGATCGCCGGCACCGCCTACGCCCACTGCGGCACCGACTGGTGGAGCTACGACACCCCGGAGACCGTCACGTCCAAGATGGGCTGGGCCAAGGACCAGAAGCTGCGAGGAGCGTTCTTCTGGGAGTTCAGCGGCGACACCAGCGACGGTGAGCTGGTCGGAGCCATCGACAGCGGTCTGAAGTAGCCGATCCCGGCAGCGACGGTCCGCCCGCCCTGCCCAAGGGCCGTCGCTGCCGGTTCGGCCCGGTGCCTCGGGGCCACGCGGTCCCGGGGCACCGTCTCACCCGGACCCCCTCAAGCCGCTCCCGTCCCCCCTCGCGCACCGATCCCGCGTGCGCCGACGCTCCCTCCTGGAGGAACGAGTGTTGATCCGATCCAAGGTCGCGCAGCGCCCCACCGCCGCCGGCCGTCAGGCGTCCGGCAGCCGGGTGGCCTTCACCGCCGGCGGCGCGGCGGCCGCGATGGCCGGACTGCTGGTCGCCGCCACCCTCGGCGTCGCGCCCTCGCAGGCCGCGGCTCCCGCCGACCACCAGTCGTGCCGCCCCGACGGCATGTACACCACGCCCGGCGTGGACGTCCCGTACTGCTCGGTCTACGACACCGAGGGCCGCGAGAAGATGGGCGCCGACCACCAGCGCCGCGTCATCGGCTACTTCACCGGCTGGCGCACCGGCAAGGACGGCACCCCGGCCTACCTGGTGAACAACATCCCCTGGGACAAGGTCACCCACCTCAACTACGCCTTCGCTCACGTCGGTTCCGACAACAAGCTCTCGGTCGGTACGGACGGCCCTGACAACGCCGCAACCGGGATGACCTTCCCCGGTGTCACCGGGGCGGAAATGGACCCGGACTACTCCTACAAGGGTCACTTCAACCTGCTGAGCAAGTACAAGAAGCAGCACCCGGACGTCAAAACCATGATCTCGGTGGGTGGTTGGGCCGAGACCGGCGGCTACTTCGGCGACGACGGCACGCGCGTCAACTCGGGCGGCTTCTACTCGATGACCGTCAACGCGGACGGGACCGTCAACCAGGCCGGCATCGACACCTTCTCGGACTCCGCCGTCGCCTTCGTCAAGAAGTACGGCTTCAACGGCGTAGACGTCGACTACGAGTACCCGACCTCGATGAAGGACGCCGGCAATCCGCTCGACTGGTCGATCGCCAACGACAAGCGCGGCTCACTGGTCAAGGGATACGCCGCCCTGATGAAGACCCTGCGCGAGAAGCTGGACCGGGCCGGCGCCGCCGACGGCAAGCACTACCTGCTGTCGATCGCCTCGCCGTCCTCCGGCTACCTGCTGCGCGGCATGGAGACCTTCCAGGTCACCCAGTACCTGGACTACGTCAACATCATGTCCTACGACCTGCACGGCGCCTGGAACAAGTACGTGGGCCCGAACGCCTCGCTCTTCGACGACGGCAAGGACGCCGAGCTTACGGCCGCCAACGTGTACGGCACGGAGCAGTACGGCGGCATCGGCTACCTCAACACCGACTGGGCCTACCACTACTTCCGCGGAGCGATGCCGGGCGGGCGCATCAACATCGGCCTGCCCTACTACACCCGCGGCTTCAAGAACGTGCAGGGCGGCACCGACGGCCTGTGGGGCACGTCCTCGACCAATACCTGTCCGGCCGGCTCCGGCCTGACCAGCTGCGGCGACGGCGCCTCGGGCATCGACAACCTCTGGCACGACAAGGACGACAACGGCAACGAGTCCCCGGCGGGCTCCAACCCGATGTGGCACGCCAAGAACCTGGAGAAGGGGATCGTCGGCGACTACGTCACCCAGTACGGCTTCCCCGCGAACACCACGCTGACCGGCACCTACGCCCGCAAGTACGACTCGACCCTGGTCGCGCCGTGGCTGTGGAACGACACCAAGAAGGTGTTCCTCTCCACCGAGGACGAGCAGTCCGTGGCCGCCAAGGCCGACTACGTCATTGACCAGGGCGCCGGCGGCACCATGATCTGGGAGCTCGCGGGCGACTACCGCTGGGACGCCACCGCCAACGGGGGCAGCGGCCAGTACGTCTCCGGCTCCACCCTGACCGCTTTGATGTACGACAAGTTCAAGAACGCCACGGCGTACAACGCGACCCGATCGACCATCGCGCTGCCGCAGCAGACCCTCCCGATCGAGGTGACGTTCACCGGCTTCGCCCTGGGCGACTCCAACTACCCCATCAACCCCAAGATCCACATCGTCAACAACTCGACGGTGAGCCTGCCGGGCGGCAGCGAGTTCCAGTTCGACTACGCCAACTCGGCCCCCGGCAACGCCAAGGACCAGTCGGGCTTCGGCCTCAAGGTGATCCGACAGGACCACACCGCCGCCAACAACATCGGCGGCCTCAAGGGCACCTACAACCGCGTCTCGGTCAAACTGCCGTCCTGGCAGGCCCTGGCCCCCGGCGAGTCGGTGGACATCGACTTCACCTACTACCAGCCCGTGTCGACCCCGGCCAACTGGACGGTCACCGTCGGAGACATCCTGTACGGCCTGACTGGCGACCTGACCCGCGGCACGACGGCCGGCAGCACTCCGTCCCCGTCCCCGACCGGGAGTCCCTCCAGCTCACCGTCATCCTCCCCGTCTCCGAGCGGCAGCCCGTCCAGCTCGCCGTCATCTTCCCCTTCCTCAACGCCCGGCACCTGCACCGCGCCGAGCTGGAAGGCCGACACCATCTACCCGACCGCGGGCTTCCAGGTCTCCTGGAAGGGCCGCACCTACACGAACAAGTGGTGGAGCCTGAACGAGGACCCCTCCGCCAGCGGCCCGGACGGAGTCTGGACCGACAACGGACCCTGCTGATCCCACACGCATCACCCCGGAAGCGTCTGGCCTGCATCCCGTGGGATGCAGGCCAGACCCGCGCTCAGTGAATGGTCGGATTCCATTGCGCGGTGTACTCGCGGAACTGCATTGCACCGAACTTCTGGATCCCATGCGGAGCCGCGGATCTGGATTACCCCGGCCCGGTACGCAGTCCAGACGGTCGACGAGCTCGCCGAGGCGATCGCCGAAGCCCTCGGTCCGCATCTGCTGGTCCATGCCAGCCTCGCTGATCAAAACCTGGCTGACGAGGCCGCCCTTGTCATCCCAGTAGCCATAGATCCAGCGCCCCGGTTCCCGGGGTGCACCGTTCACGTGCAACGGCGCCCCCCGGAAGGCCGCGAAGAACCCCGGCCCCAGGGGGCGGCACCGGCGTACAAGAGCGACGAGCGCGCTCCTGCTTCTTTTCGCCATTCACCATCGCGGTACGCCCGGAGGCGACTTCAGCCGCTCGCCGCAGGTGAGAGACACCCGCTCGGTGAATCTGCCAGGGCTGCGACGGGTGGGGCTCAGTGGCCGCGTAGGAGCCCGAGGCCCATATCCCGAGGTCAGCAGCCCAGGCTTCGAGTCATATGGGCAGCCAGGCAGTGCAATGGAGCTGGCTTGATGACGGCCTGGCCCAGATCGCTCTCGTGATGATCCATCAGTTTCTGTCAGTGGCCACTGCTACATCAATGAGTAGGGACGGGCCGCAACCGCGGCTCGCCGACGGGAGGGGACGTCATGTCGAAGGCGCCGGACGGGTTCCACTACGTAAGCCGGCACATCCGCCGCAATCCGAAGCCGGGCAGCGCGAAGCGGATGAGCGGCTGGATGATCGCCGGTCTTGCGGCCGGCATCTGGTTATGGGGGCAGGTGTTCGGGTTCGGCGAGGCCTCCACCACGAACCCGCCCACGCAACCGCAGCCGGCTGTCTCCGCTCCGGCCGCCCGCTGATGGGACGTAAGCGATTGCGCCTTCGGCGTCCTCACGGCGCGCCCGAGGTCCTCTCGGCCGCGGTCGTGGCCCTGGCGGCGCTGGTCCTGGCCGTTCGGATGGCCGTCGCGGCCGTCGGAGCACTCAGGGATGGATGGCCGTTCCTCCTGGTTCTTGTCCTGCTGGCGGGGGTCATCGGGGCCTGGCGGATGGCGCGTGCCGTGCGCGGTCGGCGGCGTGACGCCGAGAGGCTGGCTGCGCTGCGGATCACTCTGGCCGAGATCGATGCCCTGGACGACCGGCAGTTCGAGCATGCGCTGCGGGACCTGCTCGTCCGCGACGGCTGGCCGGCACGCCGCGTGGGCGGCGGCGGTGACCAGGCCGCCGACGTCATCGGCGAGCACACCCACCGTGGGCGGATCGTCGTCCAGGCCAAGCACACCCGGGTAGGCGGGAAGGTGGGGTCCTCCGTCATGTACGGGGTGAAGGGAACTGCAGGACCGGCCCACCGGGCCGACCACGCCGTCGTCGTCACCAACGGCACCTTCACCCGGGACGCCATGGCCTGGGGCGACCGGCACAACGTCCACTGGGTCGACCGGGACCGACTCGGGCGCTGGGCGGAGAACGGCACCCCGCTGCACGAGCTCCTCGGACTGTCCGCACGCTCCCGCCGCGCCCGGCTCAAGCGCGCCGCGTAACAGGCACTTCCCCATCATCATCGTCCCGGAGGTGCGGTGTTCGACGAAGACGGGTCACTCGACCCGCTGCTGAAGGTCCTGCTGTACACCGTCCTTGCCCTGGCCATCGGCAAGATGGTGTGGGAGTGGCTCACGAACGACGTCATCCAGTGGACCGTGGACCTGTGGGGCCTGGCCGCTGATCACCCGTGGTGGACCGGTCTCATCACCGCCACCGCGCTGCCCGTGATTCTCCTGCTCGGAAAGATCCTTTCTCTCCTATTCGGCGCCGCCACCTACATCGGTCCGGACGAAAACTTCGCTGCTTCGCCGGACGATTCGACCGACCCGGACGTGCCGACCTTCAAGATGAAGCAGCTTGCCGCCATGAGTCCGACGGGCTTCGAGCAGGCGTGCGCCGATCTCCTGGTCCGGGACGGGTTCCGCCGCACACTGCGGGTGGGCGGCGCCGGCGACCTCGGTGTGGACGTCACCGCCCGTGACCACGACGACCGCCTCCTGATCCTGCAATGCAAGCAGTATCAGAACCCGGTCGGCTCAGGTCACGTGCAGAAGTACAACGGAACGGCACGCCCACATCATGGAGCAGACGTCCCGATCATGATCGGCCTCAACGGCTTCACCCAGCCCGCGATCGACTTCGCCGCGCACCATGACCTCATCCTCATGGGCCGACCAGAGCTGAAGAGGTGGGCTCACGGCCAGCACCTATACGAGGTGCTGGGTATCTCGAGCTCAGCACAGTGACGCCAGCCCGAACACCATGCCGCCTGCAGGGCCCCGGCGCACCCGTGAGCCCCGGACCCCCTCCCGGTCCGCCCACGTCGACTCGACCAACACCCGTCCGGCCTTGTGTGCTTCCTCACAAGGCCGGACGGAGAAAGCATCACGATGCGCCGATGCAACGGGACACCGCCCCAAGCGGGATCCGCTCCGCAAAGCGACACGACCTGCGGGGGACACGGTCTGTGCGGAAACAAACCTGTTCCCGCTGCTCGTCGCCACCGACGCCCGGCAGTTCACCCTGCCGCTCGCACTGCGCACCCTGCGCGCCGACGAACAGGTCGGCGTGGGCGTACTGCTCGCCTCCGCGCTGCTCGCCCTGCTGCCCAGCGTCATCGCCTTCGTCGTCATGCAACGGCAGTTCATGCGCGGCCTGACCTCCGGCGCCGTCAAGGGCTGACACGCCCTCCCACTCACCCCCAAGGGGAACTCATGCGCCTGCACGGGCTGTTGTCCTTTCCGCTGACCCCGTTCACCGACATCGACGAGCACGACGAGCACCACAAGCGCTCCAGCCACGACGACCACGACGACAAGGTCGACCTGGCCGTCTTCGCCGAACACCTGGAGCAGCAGATCGCCGCCGGGCCCGCCGGCCTCTTCGTGGCCTGCGGCACCGGCGAGTTCACCGCGCTGTCACCCGACGAGTACCGCGAGGTGATCGCCACCGCCGTACGGGTGGCCGACGGCCGGCTGCCGGTCGTGGCCGGCTGCGGCGGCGGGCCGCGGATGGCCCGCGAGTTCGCCGTGACCGCCGCCGAATGCGGGGCCGACGGGCTGCTGTTGCTGCCGCCGTACCTCATCTCCTCGACGCCCGCCGGCCTCGTCGGCCACATCCGCTACGTCGCCTCCGGCACCGAACTGCCGATCACCGTCTACCAGCGGGCCAACGCCGTCCTCGACGAGGCCGCCGCCCTGGCCCTGCTCGACATCCCCACCGTCACCGGGATCAAGGACGGCCGGGGCGATGTGGACGCCATGCTCCGGCTGGTCACGGCCATCCGCAGCAGCGGCCACCCGCGCGCCGCCGAGTTCGGCTTCCTCAACGGGCTGCCCACGGCGGAGCTGTCCGTCCAGGCGTACGCGGCCATCGGCGTGGAGTGCTACTCCTCGGCCGTCCTCTGCTTCGCCCCGACATCGCCACCGCCTTCCACCTCGCGGTGCGCGCCGGCGACTCCGAGGCGGTGCGGGTGCTGCTCGCCGAGTTCTACCTGCCCTTCGTCGCCCTGCGCGACGCCGCCCCCGGCTACGCGGTCGCCCTGGTCAAGGCGGGTGCCCGGCTGGCCGGGCTGGCCGTGGGACCCGTCCGGCCGCCGCTCGTGGACGCCTCCCCCGAGCACGAGCGGCAGCTGGCCGGCATCATCGCCCGGGGCCGGGCCGCGCTCGCCGGGCTGACGGTGTGATGCGGATCGAGGAGGTCGTCATCACCCCGGTGGCGTTCCCCGACCCGCCGCTGCTCAACTCCGCCGGGGTGCACCAGCCGTGGGCGCTGCGGGCGATCGTGGAGCTGCGCTGCGGGGACGGCCTGGTCGGGCTCGGCGAGACCTACGGGGACGCGCCGCACCTCGCCCTGCTCCGGGCGGCGGGCCCGGCCCTGGTGGGGCTGGACCCGTACGACACCCACGGGCTGCTGCGCCGCATCCGGGCCGTCCTGGGCGATGCCGACACCCCGGACCGGCACGGGCTGACCGGCGGGTCCAGCCCGCGCAAGACCACCCTGCGGGTGCTCAGCCCCTTCGAGGTGGCCTGCCTGGACCTCCAGGGACAGCTCGCCGGGCGGCCGGTCGTCGATCTGCTGGGCGGCCGGGTGCGGGACCGGGTGCCGTACGCGGCGTACCTCTTCTACAAATGGGCCGGCTCCGATCCGTATGGGCAGGCACTCGACCCGGACGGCATCGTCGCGCAGGCCCGAGCCATGGTGGAGACGTACGGGTTCCGCTCGATCAAGCTCAAGGGCGGGGTACGGCCGCCGGGCGAGGAGATCGAGGCGGTCCGGGCCCTGCGGGACGCCTTCCCGGAGCACCCACTGCGACTTGATCCCAACCAGGCCTGGGGCGTGGAGACTTCCGTGAAGGTGGCCGCTGAGACCGCCGGTCTCCTGGAGTACCTGGAGGATCCGACGCCCGGGATCCCCGGCATGGCGGAGGTGGCCCGCTCGGCGTCCATGCCGCTGGCCACCAACATGGTCGTGGTGGGGCCGGACGACATCCCGGAGGGCTTCGGTCGGCGTGCGGTCGGCGTGGTGCTGGCCGACCACCACTACTGGGGCGGGCTCCGCAGGTCGGTCGAACTGGCCGCGGTCTGCGGGATGTTCGGCGTGGGGGTGTCCATGCACTCCAACAGTCACCTCGGCATCAGCCTGGCCGCCATGACGCATCTCGGCGCCTCGATACCGGAGTTGGCCTACGCGGCGGACACCCACACCCCCTGGCAGTGCGGGGTGGACGTGCTCGCCGAGCCGCTGGAGATCGCGGGAGGCTCGGTGGCGGTCCCCGACCGGCCGGGCCTCGGGGTGCGGCTGGATCCCGACGCCTTGGCCCGGCTGCACGAGAACTACCTGCGCTGCGGCATCCGGGAGCGCGACGACACCGCGTACATGCGGACCTTCGACCCCTCCTACGAGAAGAGGCGCCCCCGATGGTGAACGCGGACAGCCCGACGGTGAACGCGGGCAGCCCGACGGTATCGGCTCACGCCTACCCCTGGGACGTCCTGGGCGACCCCGCCTTCGCCGACCGGGTGAGGGCCGCCGGGATCGACTCCGTGACGCTGGCGGTGACCTACCACTCCACCCGGGCCGCCACCCCCCTCCACCCCGGGCGCCGCTTCGTGCACGCCCGCCACGCGGCCCTCTACCGGCCGGTCCGGCCCGGGCCGTGGAGCGGACGGCGGCTCGTGCCGGCGGGGGCCGACTGGGTGGACGGACCCGATCCGGCCGGGGCCGCCGTCGCCGCCCTGGCCGCCGAGGGCGTCCCGGTCAGCGCGTGGCTGGTGCTCGCCCACAACAGCCGGCTCGGCATCCTGCACCCCTCCCTCGCCGTCACCAACTGCTTCGGTGAGTCCTACCCCTACGCCCTGTGCCCCGGGCACCGGGAGGTGCGGGAGTTCTGCGCGACCCTCGCGGCCGAGGCCCTGCACGGGCTGCCGCCGGGCGCCGTGCAGGCGGTATCGCTGGAGTCCGCCGGACAGCTCGGGGCGGCGCACGCGGGGTGCCACGAGAAGACCGACGGCGCCTACCCGGCGGCGGTGCTGCGGGCCCTGTCCGTGTGCTGCTGCGGCGCGTGCCGGGAGGGATGGCGGCAGTCCGGCCTGGACGCGGACGAGGTGCTCGTCCTGCTGCGCCAGGCGGCGCGCACGGACGGGCCCGGGCTCCCACGGGAGGTGGCGGACGTACTGCTGCGGCTCCGGCACGCGGCGGCGGACGCGCTGCGCGGGGCGGTCCTGGCCGCCGTACGCGAGGCCCTCCCCGAGGCGTCCGTCACCTTGCACGCGCACCCCGACCCCTGGGCGACCGGCCCCTCGCCGGGCCTCACGGACCGGGCCGCCGCGGAGGTGGACTCCCTGCTGGTGCCGTGCTGGCCCACCGGGCCCGCGACCGCGGAACTGGTCCGCCGGGCCGCCGGGCGCGGGCCGGCGGTGGGCGCGTACGTCACCGCCCTGCCGCCGGCCGACCCCGCCCTGCTACCCGGCCACGTACGGCGGCTGCGTGCCGCCGGGGCGAGCCGGCTGAGCCTGTACCACCTCGGTCTGCTGCCCGCAGGGCGGCTGCCGCTACTGGCCGATCTGGCAAAGGAGTTCCGCTCGTGAACCAGCCCCGCACCCTCCTCCTCACCGGCGCCGCGGGTGGCATCGGCACCTTCCTGCGCACGAGCCTGCCCGGCTACGGGTACACGCTGCGCCTCGCCGACCTGAAGCCGGTCGAGGGGCCCGACGGCGCCGGGTCCCTGGTCTTCGACCTGGCCGACGCGGACGCGGTGCGCGCCGCGGTCCGGGGGGTCGACGCGGTCGTGCACCTCGGCGGGATCTCCCTGGAGGACCGCTTCGAGGCCGTCCTCGAAGCCAATGTCCGCGGGACGTACCACCTGTACGAGGCGGTACGCACGGAAGGCGTGCGCCGGGTCGTGTTCGCCAGCAGCAACCACGCCGTCGGGTACGTGCCGCTCGGCGGGGAGGCCCCGATAGGGAGCGCGATCCCCACCCGGCCGGACACGTACTACGGCCTGTCGAAGGCCTTCGGGGAGAACCTCGCCTCCCTCTACGCCGACAAGTACGGGGTGGAGACCGTCTCGATCCGGATCGGGTCCTGCTTCGCCGAGCCCCGAACGGTGCGGATGCTGGCCACCTGGCTCAGCCCCGCCGACTGCGCCCGCCTGGTCCACGCCGCGCTGACCGCGCCCGGGGTCGGCCACACCGTGGTGAACGGAATCAGTGCCAACACCCGCGCCTGGTGGGACCTCGCGGCGGCGCGGGCCCTGGGCTACGAGCCCCGGGACGACGCGGAGGTGTACGCGCAGGCGCTGCTCGCCGCGCACGGCGACCCGGGTCCGGACCACGTGGACGCGCGCTACGTCGGCGGCTCCTTCACCCTGACCGACCCGCATCACCGCCCGTCACCGGCTCGCGGTCACGCGCCCCAAGTGACCGGGAGGCTCTTCACCCCGTAGATGTCCGCGGTCTCCGGGCGCAGGGCAACGTCTTCGGCCGGTACGGCCAGGCGCAGTGTGGGGAAGCGAGCCAGCAGCGCGGAGAACGCGACGCGCATCTCGATACGGGCCAACTGCGCACCCAGGCACAGGTGGATGCCGTGGCCGAAGGCCAGGTGCCCGCCCTCCTGCCGGTGGAGATCGAGCGCGTGGGGGTCCGCGTAGCGCTCGGGGTCGCGGTTGGCGGTGTTGTACGAGAGGACGACGGTGGTGCCGGCCTCGATGGTCTGGCCGCCCACCTCGACGTCCTCCAGCGCGGTCCGCATGAACGTCTTGGCGACGCTCAGGTACCGCAGGAGCTCCTCCACGGCCTGGTCGATGAGCGCGGGATCGGCGCGCAGCGCTGCCAGCTGTTCCGGGTTCTGCAGCAGCGCGAAGGCCCCGAGGGCCAGCATGTTCGCGGTGGTGTCGAATCCGGCCGCCAGCAGGATCAGGCTGATCCCCTGCAGCTCCTCGTTCGTCAGGTCACTGTCGGCGAGTTCGCTGAGCACGTCGTCGGTGGGGTTCGCGCGCTTCGCGGCCACCAGCCCCGTGAGGTAGTTCTGGGTCGCGGTGTAGGCCGCTATCAGCTCCTCCTCGCCCGTCTCCCCGCCCATGAACGTGTCGATCTGCTCCTGGAAGGAGGCCCTGTCCTCGTACGGCACCCCCAGCAGCTCACAGATGATGACGGTGGGGATGGGCTTGGCGAACGCGGTCACCAGGTCCGCCGTCGGCCCGGCCTTCTCCATGGCGTCCAGGCAGTCGGTGGTGATCTGCTCGATGCGCTCGGTGAGCAGTCGCATCCGCCGTGCGGTGAACTTGCCCACCAGCGGCTTCCGGTAGCGCCCGTGCTGGGGTTCGTCCATGAGGAGGAACTCCCCGGGCGGCGCCGCAGGGATCTCGAAGTCGACGACGTTCAGCAGCTCCCTGCGCGAGCTGAACCGCGGGTCGGCCAGGACCGACCTGACCAGGTCGTACCCGGTGATCATCCAGCCGGATTTCCCGCCGGGATGGGTGTAGCGGCTTATGGGGCCGTGCCCGCGGGCCTCGATCAGCTCGGCCGGCGGATCGAAGGGACAACCGGGTCGACGCTCCGTCGGCAGCGTCGTAACAGTGTGCAGGGATTCATCCATGGCCATTCCTCACCTCGCGATAGTGCGCGTTCGACACAACCCGAAAGTTACGTTGCGTTCAGGGCGACCGCAATCCGCCACGAGGCATAAGTGCAGGTGAACTGCGTGAAGTTGATGCAATGACGCTGGGCTCGAATGCAACGGCCCGTTGGGCTGAGAGGGCGGTGAAGGCGATGGCGGCGGGCCGCGGCGACTCACCGGCCGCAACGATTCCTGATGCCCTGCGGCCGGGGCGCCGTCAGTGATCCGTATGGACTTGGCCGCCCGTCGTCAAGGTCCCGTCATGGGGCGACCATCGGCGCGGGAAGCGGGGAAGCTTCGGTGTCGTGCCCCGGACTGCCTCCCCGCATCCGGGGCCTCACCTGCCACTCGTGGATCCTCTGGGAGGGCCCCATGTGTTTGTTCCAGTACGACGACGACCCGGAGCCGGAGCCGGAGCCTGAAGCACGCGTCCCGGCCGGACCCCTGTACGTACCGGTCCTGCCGGGAAGGGCGGAGGTGGTGGTACGGCTGTTCCGCACCCCGCTGGGAGCCCGTACCGCCGTGGGCTTCACGACCGCGGAGCGGCTGGCGGCCACGCTCGGCGCCGGGCGGCCCTGGATACGGCTCTCCGCGTCCGCGCTCCGTGCGATCGCCGGGCCCGTCGGAGCGTCGCTGCTGACGGTCGATCCGACGCTGACCGCTCCTGCGGCCGCCCCGGCGGCGACCGTTCCGGTCACCGCGCCAGTGCCGCAGGATCCCGACGTCGCTGCCCGGACCGCCTGAAGGGGAACGCACCATGACCATCACCGACCTCCCCGATGCTGTGACCGCCGCCGGCGAAGGCGAACTGTCCGTGTGGCCCGCGTCCACCACCCCGCTGCCGCACGGCGACCTGGCCGTCGGTGGCGTGTCACTGGCAGAGATCGCCGACCGCTTCGGCACACCGGTCTACGTGCTGGACGAGGGCGAAGTCCGCGACCGGTGCCGCGCCTACCGCGCCGCCCTCCCCGAGGCCGACGTCCTCTACGCCGCCAAGGCGTTCCTCTCCCGCGCGATGGTGCGCTGGGTGGAGGAGGAGGGACTGGGCTTGGACGTGTGCTCCGCCGGGGAGTTGGAGCTCGCTGTGACGGCCGGTTTCCCCGCCGGGCGCATTGTGCTCCACGGCAACGCGAAGTCGCCCCGTGACCTGGAGGCGGCGCTGCGGCTGGGTGTGGGGCGGATCGTCATCGACAGCCCGTCCGAGATAGCCCGGATCGCTGCCGCCGTCGGGCCCGACGGGCGTCAGAAGGTGTTGGTGCGCGTCGTGCCGGGCGTCTCGGCCGGGGGCCACGCCAAGATCCGTACGGGTACGGAGGACCAGAAGTTCGGGCTCTCGCTCGCCGACGGGTCGGCGCAGCACGCCATCGTGCGCGTACTCGGCCGGCCGCAGCTCGAACTGACCGGCCTGCACTGCCACATCGGCTCGCAGGTCACCGAGGTCAAGCCCTACGTGGTGGCGCTCCGCCGGATGGTCGGGCTGATGGCCCGGGTCCGTGACGCGCACGGGGTCGTCCTGCCGGAGCTGGACATGGGCGGCGGTCACGGCATCGCCTACCGGCCCGGCGAACCCGCCCTCGATCTCCCCGCGCTCGCCCGCCGGATCCGCGCCGAGCTCGGCGAATCCTGCGCCGCCGCGGGCCTGCCCGTGCCCCGGCTCGTCATCGAACCGGGGCGTGCCGTCGTCGGGCCGGCCGGAGTCGCCCTGTACCGCGTACTGGCCGTCAAGCACACGGGCGAGACCGTTTTCGTCGCCGTCGACGGCGGCATGAGCGACAACCCGAGGCCCGCCCTGTACGGGGCGCGCTACGCGCCCCGCCTCATCGGCCGCCACTCGACGGCCGACCCGCACAGGGCGACCGTCGTGGGCCGGCACTGCGAAGCCGGCGACGTCCTCGCCGGCGATGTGGAACTGCCGGGCGACGTCCGCCCCGGAGATCTGCTCGCCGTTCCCGTGGCGGGCGCGTACCAGCTGTCCATGGCCTCCGGCTACAACATGGTCGGTCGGCCCCCGGTGATCGCGGTCCACGAAGGCACGGCCCGGACGCTCGTCCGGCGCGAAACACTGGACGATGTCCGCAGGCGCGACATCGGAGGCTAGCGCCGTGCCGTGCCGTGCAGCACCATTCGCCGACTGGAGGGCCAATGCTCTGACCGGGCGCTCGTCCTGGGGTTCCAGCGCGTGCCCGAGAAGAAAGCGGGCAAGAACCGCGTCCACGTCGACTTCGACTCTCCGGACCGCAGGGGCGAGGTCGACCGGCTCGTGAAGATGGGGGCGACGGTCGTCGGTGAGCACACTGCGCCGGGCTTCGAGTGGACCACCCTGCAGGACCCTGTCGGCAACGAGTTCTGCGTCTCCGGCTGACCCGTCCGGGACGGGGGTGTCGGATCTGGAGAGCCGCTGGGCGGCTGACGCCGCAGAACTGGGCGTTCACTCGGGCCGGTAGACGAGCTCGATCACCATCGCCGCGATGAGTCCCCAGACCCCGATTCCCAGGAGCCACATGACGTCGAGGGCAGCGCCGGTGGTGACGACCACCAGGCCTCCGGCCCCGAGGGCGAGTACGGTCCTGTGGATGCCGCGGTCGGGACGCCAGTCGATGGTCACAGCAGTGAGAATCCCGCCGGATCCCCCTCGCGTCGAGGAGCCGGCGGGATTCCTGTCGGTTTCTTGACGCCCCGTCGCCTGGCGTCAGCCGGCGTGGACGTGGGGGCGGCGGGTGCGGTCGGGTTCGGCCTCGCGGATGACCTCGCGGGTGACGGGGGCGACTTCGCCCTGTCCGAAGAGGAAGAAGCGCAGGAAGTTGGCCATCGGGTTGCCCTCGGTCCACTCGAAGTAGATGTGGGGGCGCTGACCGGTCTCGTCGCGGACGTGGAGCAGGAAGGCCGCCAGGGCGTTGGGGATGCTGGAGCTCTCCAGGGTCAGGACGCGGTAGCGGCCGTGGAGCACTTCGCCGCGTACCCGCATGCCGGACTCGAACTCGGACGCGTCCAGGACGGTGACCTCGACGAACATGACGTCGTCGCCGGGCGGGATGTCGTTGTCCGCGCGGATCTGTTCCTTCTTCTGCCGGTACTCGTCGAGGTCGCGGTTGTCGGGCTCGTTGGCGATGAAGCGGATCGTGCGGTTGGACGTGTCGCGGATGAAGCGCTGCGCCATGTCGTCCAGTTCCACGTCCGTGACGCGGAGCTCGAAGACGCGCGCCAGCCGGGAGAGCAGGGAGAGGGCCATGATGCCGGCGATGAAGCAGGCGCCGATCTTCACACCGTCCGGGCGCTCTACGACGTTCACGGCCGTGGTGTAGATGAAGACGGCGGAGATGACGCCGAAGCCGATGGTCCAGCCGCGCTCGCCGGCCCGGCGGGCCGCGATGGTCACCGCGACGGCGGCCGAGGTGATCAGGACCAGGACACCGGTGGCGTACGCGCCGCCCTGGGCGTCGACGTCGGCGTTGAAGATCCAGGTCACCAGGAACGCGACCAGGGTGAACACGATGACCATCGGGCGCAGGGCGCGGGCCCAGTGCGGGGCCATGCCGTAGCGGGGCAGGTAGCGCGGCATCAGGTTGAGCAGGCCGGCCATGGCCGAGGAGCCCGCGAACCACAGGATCATGATCGTGGAGATGTCGTAGAGCGTGCCGAAGGCGGAGCCCAGGTACTGGTGGGCGAGGTAGGCGAGGGCGCGGCCGTTCGCCTCGCCGCCCGGCTTGAACTGATCGGCCGGGATCAGGAGCGTGGTGATGAAGCTGGAGCTGATCAGGAAGACGCTCATGATGATGGCCGCGGTCGTCAGCAGCTTCTTGGCGCCGCGGATCCGGCCGGCCGGGTTGGCCTGGGTGTCCTCGGGGTCGCCCTTGACGTGCGGCATGACCGCGACACCGGTCTCGAACCCGGAGAGGCCGAGCGCGAGCTTCGGGAACACGATGAGCGCGATGGCGATCATCATGAACGGGTTGCCGTGCTCGGTGGTCAGCGCGGTCGTCCAGTCGGTGATGACGTGCGGTTCGGTCATCACGTTCCAGAGCCCGACGGCCACGACCACGACGTTCAGGCCGAGGTAGGTCGCCACCAGGACCACGGCGACGCCGATGGCCTCGCTGAACCCCTTGAGGAACACGGCCCCGAGCAGCGCGATCATGATCAGGGTGATCAGCACTTCATGGCCGTGGAGCGTGCTGGTGAGGTGCGGGTTCTCCACCAGGTGCGCGGTGGCGTCCGCGGCGGACAGGGTGATGGTGATGAGGAAGTCGGTCGCCGCGAACCCGAGCAGGGTCAGGACGAACAGCTTGCCCTTCCAGAACGTCAGCAGACGCTCCAGCATGGCGATGGAGCCCTCGCCGTTCGGGCTCTCCTCGGCGACCCGCCGGTAGACGGGGAGCGCGCCGAAGAGGGTGAGCAGGACGAGCACGATGGTCGCCAGCGGCGACAGCAGGCCGGCCGCCAGCGCCGCGATACCGGGCTGGTAGCCGAGGGTGGAGAAGTAGTCGAGACCCGTCAGGCACATGACCCGCCACCACGGACGGCCGTGCGGCTGGGCCGCCGCCTCCTTGGCGGCGGGCGAACTGTTCTCGGCGGTCAAGCCTTCCAGCATCCACGCCCGCAGGCGCGACGTGCGGGCAGGGGTGGCCATCGTGGTGGGCTCCTGTCGTACGGCAAAGAATCAGCCATCGACGTCGACGGCTGAGCAAGCGTACGCAGCCTGATCACTTATGCCCGGAGTTGAGCCAATCCTGACGCGTCCTTAACGGCCACCCTCCCGATGGCGTAGCGGACACACTCCCGCCGCCGCCGGATCCCCGCCTGCCAGGGCGGCGGTCGGCTGAGCCGGTTCCGCCCTTCGAGGCGCTCGGCCGGCACGCGGACGGCGTCGACGCTGACGTACGCGGCGAGTGCGAAGAAGGAGACGCGAGCCGTCCGGCCCCTGTCCCCCGCCGGGGCCGGACGGCTCATCTGGTGTGCGACGGCTGACCGGCGCGCGGTCGCATCGGCCCGTACCCCCACGGTGGGGCCATGCGTTTCCCCGGCGGTGTTCAGGTCACCGCCCACCAGCCGCGCGCCACCGGACCTCATCCGTTTCCGGCTCCGGCTCCGTCGCCACATCACTCTGCGCCGGGCCGACAGCCGCGACAACACTTCCTGACGCGTTCCTTCCGCGCCGTTGTCGATCTTTGATGCGGACCTGACGACCTGCACGAACCCAGCCGCGATTCCGTCACCAGAAGCGCGTCAGAACACTGTCAAGGACCCGTTCAGAGCCTTGTCCGCCCCTCCCGGATCCGCTGGGATGAGGACATGAACAGCGGTCCGCGCTACGAAGACCGGCCACCGTCACGACGTATCCGTCGCGCCGGGGCCACTTCTCCGCAGCCTGCAGCGCCCGCTGTCCGCCCGGCCTTCTGACACCGGCCGCGCGAGATATCGACGTACCCGCCTCCCCCTTCACCGGGGGCTGCCGGAACGCGTCTCGACCATCACCGCATGAGCTGAGCCCGCACCCCGCCATGTGCCGGGGCGCCGGGCCCGCCGGCCATGCCCGCTTCCAGGAACCAGGAATCCGACATGCCTTCATCCCTGTCCGGACGTACCGTCCTCGTCACCGGCGCCACCGCCGGCATCGGCTACGAGACCGCCCGCCAGCTCGCCGAGCGCGGCGCCACCGTCCTCCTCCACGGCCGCACGCCCGAGGAGGCCCGCGCCGCCGCCGACCGGCTGATCGCCACCGCCGGCGCCGGCGTCGACGGCTCCCTGCTCCGTCCGCTCGCCGCCGACTTCGCACGGCTGGAGGAGGTCGAGAACCTCGCCCACGGCGTCGTACGCGAACACCCGCGCCTGGACGTACTCGTCAACAACGCGGCCATCGCCGCGCCCGAGCGCCACACCCTCACCGCCGACGGCAACGAGATCTCCTTCCAGGTCAACTTCCTCGCCCACTACCTCCTGACCGATCTCCTGGCAGCCGCACTCACCACCGACCCCGGCGGCCGGGTCGTCAACGTCTCCTCCTCACACCACCGCACCGCGGCCATCCAGTGGAACGACCCGCAGCGCATCCGCCGGTACTCCCGCCTCGCGGCCTACGCACAGTCCCAGCTGGCGCTGACCGTCTTCGCGGCCGACCCGCGCGTCACCGCCGTCTCCGTCCACCCCGGCATCTGCGAGACCGGGCTCCTCCCCCTCTACGGCAACGAGGGCGGGTCCGCAGCCGAGGGCGCGGCCCACGTCGTACGGCTCTGCGACCCGGCCACCGAGATCGTCAACGGCGCCTACTACGACCGGGGCGAGCGCGTCGCCCCGGCTCCGGCCGCCACCGACGACCGCACCGTCAAGCGCCTCAACAAGCTCGCCGACCTCCTCGTCGGCCACACCGCCTGAAGGGATCCACAGCCATGTCGAAGCGCGCACGCAAGAAGAGGGCCCGTCGCAAGAAGGCCGCCAACCACGGCGGCCGAGCCTGCGGCTGACCGCTGTCCCACCTCGCGGGGCGGCCCCGACAGGGCCGCCCCGCTTCCCTGGCTAGGGGTCGGCCCTGGTCGGGTCAGTCGTGACGGGCGAGCTTGACCGCGGAGGCGAGCAGGACCACGGCCAGCACGGGGATGAGGACCGCGTTCGGGAACACACCGAGCAGAAGCCCGCCCAGAACGGCGCCGGCGATCGATCCCGCTGCCATCACCGCGGTGAAGCGGAGGTTGGCGCCGAGGACGGCGAAGCTGCCGTCACGGCTGTAGCGGGCGAAGGCCACCAGCATGGTCGGCAGGGAGACCAGCAGGGAGAGGCTCCCGGCGGTCTTGATGTCCTCTCCGAACAGCAGCACGATCGTCGGGATCAGCAGCTCGCCCCCGGCCACACCCATGATCGCCGCGACCACGCCGATCCCGAACCCGGCCACGACTCCGGCAGGCACCCGCGCCCACAGCGGCAGCGCAAGGGCGTCCAGGGGGGTGGTGTGGGTGACCACCAGGGCAGCGGCCATGAGCACCATCAACGCCGCGAGGACCTTGTACAGAGTGGCGGAGCGCATGCGTACCGCCCAGGCGGCTCCGGCCCAGGCGCCGAGCAGGCTGCCGGCCAGCAGGTTGACCGCGACCGGCCAGCGTGCGGCCACCTCGGCGGCCGGGACCGCGGCCAGCCGGGCGGGCAGCGCGACCAGGACCACGACCAGGCTCATCGCCTTGTTCAGGATGACCGCCGAGAGCGCCGCGAACCCGAAGAGACCGATCAGCAGCGGCAGGCGGAACTCCGCGCCGCCCAGCCCGATCATCCCGCCCAGAACGCCGATGGCCGCCCCCGCACCGAAGACGACGGGCGTCGATCGCGTCGATCGGAGGGAGGCAAGGTTCTGGTCAGTGCGCATGAACGACATCGTCGCTGGTCACAGGCCCGACCGCTACGGACCGACCCCACGTTCGGGGGAACCACCGGATACCCGCCCAGGGCTTTGTCAGGACCTCCGAGCACCAGACGCCTTTCGGTCCGCCGACTCGACGCTCTCACGCGTCGAAGCGGTACCCCATACCGGGGGCGGTGATCAGGTGGCGCGGGTGCGAGGGGTCCGCTTCGAGCTTGCGCCGGAGGTGGGCCATGTAGACGCGCAGGTAGTTGGTCTGCGTTCCGTAGGAGGAGCCCCAGACCTCCTGGAGCAGGCGCCGTTGGCTGACGAGCCGGCCCTTGTTGCGGATCAGGACTTCCAGCAGGTGCCATTCCGTCGGCGTGAGCCTGATGGTCTGCCCTCCGCGCCTGGCCTTCTTCGCGATCAGATCGACGGTGAACTCCTCGGTCTCGACGACCGATTCGCTCGCGGCGACCGGGGCGTGCGCGGGCGTTCGGCGAACGACCGATCCCAGCCGGGCCATCAGTTCGTCCATGCCGAAGGGCTTGGTGATGTAGTCGTCGGCGCCCGCGTCCAGGGCCCGGACCTTCTCCTCGGAGCCGTGGCGGGCGGAGACCACCAGGACGGGCACCCGCGACCACACCCGCAGCCGCTTGATCACGTCGATCCCGTCCATGTCGGGCAGTCCGAGATCGAGCAGGACCACGTCCGGGCGGCGGGTCGCCACGGCGTCCAGGGCCGTGCCGCCGTCCTGCGCGCAGTCCACGTCGTACTTCCGCGCTTTCAGATTGATGACCAGCAACCGCGCGAGCTGCGGTTCGTCGTCCACCACCAGCACCCGGGGCATCGGCGTGCCGCCTTCCTCTCGTACGTCAGTCGATGAAACAACCGTTTCCCGCTGCCTGGGCACGCCTTGACAGCGTCCATACGGCGAGGAGCGCGAGCTTGACGACCTCCATACGGGCACCCGCCCAAGGCGCCCCTGAAGCCGCTGCCGGCGCCCCGTCAAGATCTCGTCGCCGAGGCATCAGCAGTCCGTCAGGATGCGCTGCCGAGGGCCCGGTCCTCCTTAACGTCGCACGCATGGGACGACGAATCACCCGGTCGGAGAGCGGCATACGAACCGGACACGCGGGGCCTCCCGGCCCGCTCGCACAGGACGTCCACTGGGCCGGTGAGCGACGATCGGCGATCGGCGTCGCTTCCCTGTTCGGCACGGCCCTGTTCGTGATGGACGCAGGCGCCGGCCGACTCGACGTGACCCGCGGTGCCCTCTGGACCGGGCTGGCCGTACTCGTCTTCGTGATCATGCTGCCGCCCAGGGTCTCCGTCCTGCCCGGCGTACTGAGCACCTGCGGGCTGCTGGTGGCACGCAGGGTCCGCACCGACCGCCTCGTCTCGGTCCAGTGGTCGGACGGGGTGTCCCAGCGGCTGGTCCTCCGGGACACGGAGGGAGGCCGGGTCGAGATAGACCCGACCGTGCTCGTACGGAATCCGGCGATGTGGCGGTGTCTGGACAAGGACACCCGTACCTCCATCCGGCGCGGCACGCTGCGGTACGGCGCGACCGCCCTGTGCCGGTTGACCGCGCGCATCGACCGCGAGACGGCTCACACGGTCTTCAAGGCGTCCGGCCTGCGGTGACCGGCTCACGCCGCCTCCGCTCGCCGTACGGCCGCGGGCGTGTAGCCGGGGTGGATGGGTTGAGAGCGGTCAGGCGCACTGCCCGACGAGTTGGTCCGCGAGCTTGTTCAGCCGCTTGACCGTGCGGTCCCCGATTGCCCCTGCGGCGGGCTGCATCCGCTCGCCGCGGTCGTAGTAGGCGCCGTTGACGATCTCGACTGCCGGGTCGCACAGCCGCACGACGTGTGCGGCGCCCTCGGCGGGCGCCGCGCCCTCATGTCCGTACAGCGGCCTCAGCGCGGTCTCGCAGATGCCCGGGTTGACGGACACGGCGGTGACCCGGGGGTCGGCTGCGAAGACGGTGAGCGCGAGCTGCGACTGCGCGTAGGCCGCGAGGCGCGAGTAACGGCGTGTGCGGTTCGGGTCGTTCCACATGATCGAGGCGGTGCGGTGCATCGAGGAGGAGACGTTCACGACGCGTCCGCCCGGGTCGGTGGTGAGTGCGGGCTCCATGAGGTGCGTCAGGAGGTAGTGGGCGAGGAAGTTGACCTGGAAGGAGAGCTCGTTGCCGTCGCGAGTGATCGTGTGGCGCTCGGGGGCGGCGACGGCGGCGTTGTTGACCAGGACGTCGAGGTAGGGGTGGCCGGTGATGACCCGGTTGGCGAGCCGTTCGACCTCGTCGAGCCGCGTGAAGTCCGCGGCGCACGGCCGCAGGAGCTCCGCGTCGACATCAGCGGTGGCGAGGAGGCGCTTCACGGCCGACCGGGCCTCGTCCGGGGTGCGGCCGTGGAGCAGGACGGTGGCGCCGCTCTCGGCCAACTGGCGGGCGGTCTCGTAGCCGATGCCGGAGGTGGCACCGGTGACCATGATGGTCCGGCCGGACAGGAACGAAGACATGAGGGGATCCAGTCGACGGGCACGGTGGCGGGCGGCCGAAGAAGCCGGGGCTCAGCCGTGCGGTGAAGTGTGATCCCGAATCCCGTAGCGCGTATCGCAGATCGCGTATCGCAGATCGCGCATCCCGTAGCGCGTACGGGCTGGGGGCGCCTGCGGACCGGCGATTGGCCGGCGGGACCACGTCGTCCATCCAACTGGCCTGCAGGGCGCCGCTCAAGCGCCCTGACGGTCCTCTGACGCGGTTTTGCCGGACTTCAGCCGAGGCCGGGGATCGTGGACACCAGCAGGTCGATGAGCTTGATGCCGACGAAGGGCAGGATCAGGCCGCCGAGGCCGTAGACGCCGAGGTTGCGGCGCAGCAGGTCGTGTGCGGAGGCCGGCTTGTAGCGGACTCCGCGCAGGGCGAGCGGGATCAGGGCGACGATGATCAGGGCGTTGAAGATGATCGCCGAGGTGATCGCGGAGGTCGGGCTGTGCAGGCCCATGATGTTGAGGGCTTCGAGGCCGGGGTAGGCCGCGGTGAACATCGCGGGGATGATCGCGAAGTACTTCGCCACGTCGTTCGTGATCGAGAAGGTCGTGAGTGCGCCGCGTGTGATCAGGAGCTGTTTGCCGATCTCGACGATGTCGATGAGCTTGGTGGGGTTGGAGTCGAGGTCCACCATGTTCCCGGCCTCCTTGGCGGCCGAGGTGCCCGTGTTCATGGCCACGCCCACATCGGCCTGGGCGAGCGCCGGGGCGTCGTTCGTGCCGTCGCCCGTCATCGCGACGAGCTTGCCGCCCTCCTGCTCCCGCTTGATGAGTGCCAGCTTGTCCTCGGGGGTGGCCTCCGCGAGGTACTCGTCGACACCGGCCTCGGCGGCGATCGCGCGGGCCGTCAGCTCGTTGTCGCCGGTCACCATGACCGTACGGATCCCCATGGCGCGCAGCTCCGCGAACCGCTCCCGTATGCCCTCCTTGACCACGTCCTTGAGGTGGATGATCCCGAGGACCCGCGGGCCGTCCCAGTCGTGGACCGCGACCAGCAGCGGGGTACCGCCGGACTCGGAGACGGCGGCCGACCACTGGGCGGCCTGCGTCGGTACCGTCCCGCCACGTGCCACCACCCAGTCGCAGACCTGTGTCACCGCGCCCTTGCGGATGGCGCAGCCCGCGCCGTTGTCCCAGCTCAGGTTGACGCCGCTCATCCGGGTGCGGGCGCTGAACGCGGTGAAGCGCGGGTTGCTCAGGTCCTCCACGGCCACCGGCTCCAGGCCGTACTGCCGGGCGAGGGCGACCACCGACCTGCCCTCGGGGGTCTCGTCGGCGAGGGAGGACAGCTGGGCGGCGTCCGCGAGCTTGATGTGGTCCGTGCCGGGCAGCGGGATGAAGGACGCGGCCTCGCGGTTTCCGAGGGTGATGGTGCCGGTCTTGTCGAGGAGCAGGGTGTTCACGTCACCGGCCGCCTCCACCGCCCGGCCGCTCATCGCGATGACGTTGCGCTGGACGAGCCGGTCCATGCCCGCGATGCCGATCGCGGACAGCAGGGCGCCGATGGTGGTGGGGATGAGGGTGACGAGGAGGGCGACCAGAACGGTCGTGGACTGGGCGGCGCCCGCGTAGGCGGCCATCGGCTGGATGGCGAGGACCACCAGGACGAAGACGACGGTGAGCGCGGCCAGCAGGATGTTCAGCGCGATCTCGTTCGGGGTCTTCTGCCGGCTGGCACCCTCGACCAGGGCGATCATGCGGTCGATGAAGCTGTGCCCCGGGCGCGAGGTGACCCGTACGACGACCGCGTCGGACAGTACGGTCGTACCGCCCGTCACGCCGGACCGGTCGCCGCCCGACTCCCGTAGCACGGGAGCCGATTCACCGGTGACGGCGGACTCGTCCACCATCGCGGCGCCGTCGACCACATCACCGTCGGCCGGGATCAGCTCGCCGGCTTCGACGAGGACGAAGTCGAAGGGCTGGAGGTCGGCCGGCGTGACCACCTCGGTTTCGGCCCGGTTCAGGTTCGCCCCGTACGTCCAGTGGTTCAGGCGGACCGCGACCGTGTCCGTACGGGCCTTGCGCAGGGATTCGGCCTGGGCTTTCCCCCGGCCCTCGGCGACCGCCTCGGCGAGGTTGGCGAACAGGACGGTGAGCCAGAGCCAGACGCTGATCACCCAGGTGAAGACGGACGGGTGGAAGAGCGCCGACAGCGTGGTCAGAACGGATCCGACGGCGACGACGAACAGCACCGGCTTCTTGACCAGTTCGCGCGGGTGGAGCTTGGCCACGGCCTCCCGCGCGGAGGCGGCGAGGAGCTCGGGATCCACCACGTTCACCTGACCGGAGCGTTTCCGGGAGGGCCGGTTGACGGGGGCCCGGGGAGGGGTGCCGAGACCCGGGGGAACGTACTGCGCGGAGGCGGCGGGAGGCATGAAGCGACCTTCTGATTCAGTTCGGGGGGTGTGGCGGGGCCCCGGCAGTTCGTGGCCGGGGGGCGCGGAAGAGGGGGTGTCGCCGCCGGGGGCTGCCCTCCATGGACCCCCTCGGCCGTCACGTGAGCAGGCGAGACCCCGGCGGCGCAACATGCAGGAAACTACTGCCCGTTCCACAAATAACTCCCATCCGGGCGGGGGAATTGGCATCTTCTTGACGGCGGCGCACGAGACGCGTCAAGCCGCCGTCAAGGGCGCGTCAGCGTGCGCCGTCGGTGATCCGGAAGCGCAGTCGGCAGATGACGGCGTCGGTGTCGCGGCGGACGGCGTGGGCGACGACGGAGCCTCGCTGGTTCTGGAGCATCCGCTGCCACAGGTGGGCGGGTTCCGTCTCCGGGATCAGTACGGTCACCTGGGCGTCCGGGTGCGTCCGCGCGAGCTCTCGCACGTAGCCGGACAGCGGCCGGCCGAGCGACCGGGTGTCGGAGGAGAGCTCGGTCAGTTCGACGCCGGGCTTCCACAACTCCCAGTCCCTGCGCAGCGCTTCGACTGCCTCCCGGTCCTCGGGGGCCGGGTGCGTGACGGTCACGGCACGGACTTCGTCACCGAGGGAGCGGGCTGCGGTGAGGGCCTGGCAGGTCAGCTTCGACAGTCCGGAGACGGGGACCACGACGAGCGACCGGGCCCGGTGCGGCGGCTGCGGGACGCGGCCGAGTTCGAGGCGTTCGCCGATCTCGACGTAAGCGCGCTGGACCTTCTCGAAGCCGAGGACGATCAGCGGCAGGGCGAGGACGATCAGCCAGGCGCCCTCGGTGAACTTGGTCGCGGTGACGACGACTGCCGCGACGCCCGTCAGGACTGCGCCGAAGCCGTTGAGGGCGGCCTTGCCCTGCCAGCCCTTCGGACGCTCGCCGCGCCAGTGCAGGACCATGCCGACCTGGCAGATGGTGAAGCCGGCGAAGACGCCGATGGCGAAGAGCGGGACGAGGGTGTTGGTGTCGCCGCCCGAGAAGACGAGCAGGACGGCCGAGACGAGGGCCAGCCAGACCACGCCGTGGCGGTGGACCTGGCGGTCTGCCTTGAGGGCGAAGACGTGCGGCAGGTGGTTGTCGCGGGCCAGCAGGCTCATCAGCACGGGCAGGCCGCCGAAGGAGGTGTTCGCGGCGAGCGCGAGGAGCACCATCGTGGCGAACTGGACGACGTAGAAGGCCGCGTTGTGACCGAAGGAGGCGTCCGCGAGCTGAGCGAGGACGGTCACGCCTTCGACGGGCTGGAGGTGGAAGCGGCCGATGAGGATCGACAGGCCGATCAGCATCACGCCGAGGAGGACGCCGAGGGCGACCTCAGTGCGCTGGGCACGGCGGGCGGCCGGGGCCCGGAAGGACGGCACGGCGTTGGCGACGGCCTCGACACCGGTCAGCGCCGAACAGCCGGCGGCGAAGGCCTTCAGCAGCAGGAGTACGCCTACGGTCGTGGCGCCCTCGCCGAGCGCGGAGGCATGGCCGGCGGCGGAGGCGGTGCTGACCGGGCCGTCGCGGAAGAGGCCCACGGTGATCATCGCGAGGATCGAGCCGACGAAGAGGGCGGTCGGCACGAGGAAGGCCTTGGCGGAGTCGACGACCCCGCGCAGGTTCACGGCGGTGACCAGCACCAGCACGGACAGACAGATCCAGACCCGCTGACCGTGCAGGCCCGGGAACGCGGACGTCAGGGCGGCCACACCGGCGGTGACCGACACCGCGACGTTCAGCACGTAGTCGAGGATCAGCGAGGCCGCGGCCACCAGGCTCGTACGTCGGCCCAGGTGCTTCTTCGCCACGGCGTACGAGCCGCCGCCGTCGGGGAACGCCGCGATCACCTGCCGGTACGAGGCCACCAGCACGGCGAGCAGCGCGGCGATCGCCAGGGTGACGGGAAGGGTGAAACCGAGGCCGTACGCACCGGCCGCGGCCAGCACCAGCACGATCGACTCGGGCCCGTACGCGACCGACGCCATCGCGTCGAGCGACAGCGCGGCCAGGCCCTGGAGGGCGGTCAGCTTGTGCCGGTCCCCCGCCCCGCCCGCGCCCGTATCAGGAGGCTCCTCCTGACCCGGCCCCTGAACAGCCGCGGTCGGTTTCCCCAGGTGTATGGCCATGTCGCCGTTCCCTCCGAGTGAGCAAAGTTCCGAATGAGCAAGTTCCGCATGAGCAAAGTGAGGACAGCGTCGGAGGCCTGCCGCACGGCCGCCAGCACTCTTGGCGCCATTCATACGACTCCCCGGCCGCTCTTCACGTGTTCCATACGCGTGGGTGGCGGCGGCGTATGAAGGCCGTCAAAAGGGCGCAGTCGCGGGTCGTCCCGGCTCCGGCGAGAGGCAGGCTGGTCATGGGCGGCACCTGCCCCGCCCCAGCACCCGAGGAGAAGACTTGATGGACGCGGAGAACCTGGTCGGCCTGCTCATCGCCCTGGCACTGCTCGGCTACCTCGTGTTCGCTCTGATCAAGCCCGACAAGTTCTGATCAACGCTCTGGAAACAAGAGCGGCGGGTCCGGACGGGAGGCATCACATGTCCGGCTACTGGTACCGGTTCCGCGACCCCATCGCGCTGGTCGCGGGCCTCGTGGTCCCCTTCCTGGCGGCGCTCGCGCTCATGCCCTTCCGTACGGATCTCTCCGCGACGAACGCGGCGCTGATCCTCGTCGTCGCGGTGGTCGCCGTGGCCGCCCTGGGCAGCCGGCCGGCGGGAGCGATCGCCGCGCTCTCGGCGGCCGCCTGGTTCGACTTCTTCCTCACCCGGCCCTACCAGCGGTTCGCCATCTCCGACCGCGCCGACATCGAGACGGCCGTCCTGCTGCTCTGCGTCGGCCTGATCGTCTCCCAGCTCGCCGTGCGCGCACGCCGGCTCCAGGCCGTCGTGGTCACCGACGCCGCGCACCTGTCGAGCCTCCGGGGCACCGCCCGGCTCGCCGAGGACGGCGGCTCGCCCGAGGACGTGGTCGAGTACGTGCGCCGCGAACTCGTCGGCCTGCTGGGCCTGCGCGGCTGCCGCTTCGAGTACGGGACCCTGATGGGGAACCTGCCGCGCCTGGAGCACGGCGGCGGTCTCTGGCTCCGCCGCGGGAGCCGGATCACCGAGTACGCCGACTGGCCGGACGGAGCGACCGAACTGCGGGTCACCGGCGGCGGCCACTACTACGGCCGCTTCCTCCTCGACCCGCTCCCGGGCCGTCCCCTGCCCTCCGAGGAAGCCCGGCTCGTAGCCGTCGCGCTGGCCGCACAGGCCGGCTCCGCGCTGGACAGTGCGGGCCTCTCCCATCAGGGCTGACCCCTGGGAGCGGCCCTTCCCCGTAAGGACGGCGTTAAGGGTTCCCGTCCCGCCGTAAGGACCACGTCAAGGCGTATTAACACCCGGGTGAAGACACGGTTGTCTCGTCATCGGCCAGCTGGCCGATTCATCTCTTCCTCTTCACTCAGGAGCTCACGATGGCCGATCTGGCCTTCGTCGTCACCACGGTCGCGGTGTTCGCGCTGGTGGCTCTCATCGCCCGGGGGGTGACCAAGCTGTGACTGCCGAAAACATCGTCGGCCTCGTCGTGGCCGTCTCCCTGCTCGGCTACCTCGTCCTCGCCCTCGTGTACCCGGAGAGGTTCTAGCCACCGATGAGTCCCGTTCTCGCTGGTGTGCTCCAGCTCCTCGCACTGATCGCCGCGCTCGCCCTGGCCTACCGCCCGCTGGGCGACTACATGGCCAAGGTCTACTCCTCCGAGAAGCACTACAAGCCGGAGAAGTGGATCTACAAGGCCATCGGCGCCAACCCGTCGGCCGAAATGCGCTGGCCCGCCTACCTCCGCGGCGTCCTCGCCTTCTCGGCGGTCTCCGTCCTCTTCCTCTACGGCCTCCAGCGGGCCCAGGGCATCCTGCCCGGCTCGCTCGGCTTCTCCGCGATCGACCCGGACCAGGCCTTCAACACGGCCGCGTCCTTCGTCGCGAACACCAACTGGCAGTCGTACTACGGCGAGCAGGCCATGGGCCACGTCGTCCAGACCGGCGGCCTGGCGGTGCAGAACTTCGTCTCGGCGGCGGTCGGCATGGCCGTCGCGGTCGCCCTCGTACGGGGCTTCGCGCGCTCCCGAACGGGTGAACTCGGCAACTTCTGGGCCGACATGGTCCGCGGCGTCGTCCGCATCCTGCTCCCGATCTCCGTCGTCGGAGCGCTCGTCCTCGTCGCCTGCGGCGCGATCCAGAACTTCTCCGGCATCCACGAAGTCGGCCAGTTCACGGGGGGTTCGCAGCAGTGGAACGGCGGCGCGGTCGCCTCGCAGGAAGTGATCAAGGAGCTGGGTACGAACGGCGGCGGTTACTTCAACGCCAACTCCGCGCACCCCTTCGAGAACCCCAACCCGTTCTCGAACCTCTTCGAGATCTTCCTGATCCTGGTCATCCCGTTCTCGCTGACCCGCACCTTCGGCAAGCTCGTCGGCTCCGTCAAGCAGGGCTACGCGATCCTCGCCACGATGGCCACCATCTGGCTCTGCTTCACCGCGCTGATGATGTGGACCGAGTTCGCCCACCACGGTCCCGCGTTCGATGTCGCGGGCGGGGCGATGGAGGGCAAGGAGACGCGCTTCGGCATCGGCGCGTCCGCGATCTTCTCGGTCGCCACCACGCTCACGTCCACGGGTGCGGTCAACTCCTTCCACTCCTCCTACACCGGCCTCGGCGGCGGGATCCAGCTGCTGGGCATGCAGCTCGGCGAGATCGCGCCCGGCGGCGTCGGCTCCGGCCTCTACGGCATGCTGATCATGGCGATCATCGCGGTGTTCATCGCCGGCCTGATGGTCGGCCGCACCCCCGAGTACCTGGGCAAGAAGATCGGCACCCGCCAGATCAAGTTCGCCGCCTGCTACATCCTCATCACCCCGGCCCTGGTCCTCGGCTTCACCGCGGCGGCCATGGCCCTGCCCACCCCGGGCAACTCGATGACCAACTCCGGGGCGCACGGCTTCTCCGAGATCCTCTACGCCTACACCTCGGGCGCCAACAACAACGGCTCCGCCTTCGCCGGCCTGAACGCCGACACCCAGTGGTTCAACAGCACCATCGGCATCGCCATGCTGCTGGGCCGCTTCCTGCCCATGGTGTTCGTCCTCGCGCTGGCCGGCTCGCTGGCCGAGCAGAAGCCGGTCCCCGAGACGGCGGGCACGCTCCGCACCGACAAGCCGCTCTACACGGGCCTGCTCGTCGGCACGATCCTCATCATCACCGGTCTGACCTACTTCCCGGCCCTGGCGCTGGGTCCGCTCGCCGAAGGGCTCGCCTCATGAGCACCGCCACACCTACCAGGGCTCCGCACCAGGACGTGCCCACCGGACACAAGCCGGACTCCGGACGCGTGGGCGGCGGCCTCTTCGACCCCAAGCAGCTGCTGAAGTCCTTCCCGGACGCCGTCCGCAAGCTCGACCCGCGCGTCATGATCAAGTCGCCGGTCATGTTCGTCGTCCTGATCGGCTCGGTCGTCACGACCGTCCTGGCGATCAAGGACCCGACGGATTGGTTCGGCTGGGCGATCACGGCCTGGCTGTGGCTGACGACCGTCTTCGCCAACCTCGCCGAGGCGGTCGCGGAGGGCCGAGGGAAAGCCCAGGCCGACACCCTGCGCAAGGCCAAGACCGACACCGTCGCCCGCCGCCTCAACGGCTCGGCGGAGGAGCAGGTGCCCGGCACGGAGCTGCGTATCGGCGACCTCGTGGTCTGCGAGGCCGGGGACATCATCCCCGGCGACGGTGACGTGGTCGAAGGTGTCGCGTCCGTGGACGAGTCGGCCATCACCGGCGAATCGGCCCCGGTCATCCGGGAGTCGGGCGGCGACCGCTCCGCGGTGACCGGCGGAACGAAGGTGCTCTCCGACCGGATCGTCGTCAAGATCACGACGAAGCCCGGCGAGACCTTCATCGACCGGATGATCGCCCTGGTCGAGGGTGCGGCCCGGCAGAAGACGCCGAACGAGATCGCGCTGAACATCCTGCTCGCGTCCCTCACGATCGTGTTCCTGCTCGCGGTGGTCACCCTCCAGCCCTTCGCCATCTACGCGGGCGCCAAGCAGTCGATGATCGTGCTGACGGCCCTGCTGGTCTGCCTGATCCCCACCACCATCGGCGCCCTGCTCTCGGCCATCGGCATCGCGGGCATGGACCGGCTGGTCCAGCGCAACGTCCTGGCCATGTCCGGGCGGGCAGTCGAGGCCGCCGGCGACGTCTCGACCCTCCTGCTCGACAAGACCGGCACCATCACCCTCGGCAACCGTCAGGCCTCCGAGTTCGTACCGGTGAAGGGCACGACGGAAGCCGAGCTGGCCGATGCGGCCCAGCTGTCCTCGCTGGCCGACGAGACCCCCGAGGGCCGCTCCATCGTGGTCCTCGCGAAGGAGAAGTACGGCCTGCGCGAACGCCACCAGGGCGAGCTGACCGGCGCCGAGTGGGTGCCCTTCACCGCGCAGACCCGCATGTCCGGTGTCGACGTGGACGGCAAGAAGACCCGCAAGGGCGCGGCGGGCTCCGTGATCACCTGGGTCAAGGAACAGGGCGGCAGGGTCTCCGAGGATGCCGACCTCCTCGCCAACCGCATCTCCGAGGCTGGTGGTACACCGCTCCTGGTGGCCGTGGAGGACGGGCGCGGGGCCCGTGTCCTGGGCGTCATCCATCTCAAGGACGTGGTCAAGGAGGGCATGCGCGAACGCTTCGACGAGCTGCGGCGCATGGGCATCAAGACCATCATGATCACCGGCGACAACCCCCTGACCGCCAAGGCCATCGCCGAGGAGGCGGGCGTCGACGACTTCCTCGCCGAGGCCACCCCCGAAGACAAGATGGCCCTCATCAAGCGGGAACAGGCCGGCGGAAAGCTCGTCGCCATGACCGGCGACGGCACGAACGACGCCCCGGCCCTCGCCCAGGCCGACGTCGGCGTCGCCATGAACACCGGCACCTCGGCCGCCAAGGAAGCCGGGAACATGGTGGACCTGGACTCCAACCCCACCAAGCTCATCGAAATCGTCGAGATCGGCAAACAGTTGCTGATCACCCGCGGCGCCCTGACCACCTTCTCCATCGCCAACGACGTCGCCAAGTACTTCGCGATCATCCCCGCCATGTTCGCCGTGGTCTACCCGGGCCTCGACAAGCTCAACATCATGGGCCTGGCCTCGCCGGAGTCGGCGATCCTCTCCGCGGTCATCTTCAACGCGCTGATCATCATCGCGCTCGTCCCGCTCGCCCTCAAGGGCGTCCAATACAAGCCGACCAGCGCCGACAAGATGCTCCGCCGCAACATCGGAATCTACGGACTCGGCGGCCTCATCGCCCCGTTCATCGGCATCAAGATCATCGACCTGCTCATCTCCCTCATCCCCGGCCTCTCCTGATTAGGTGCGTGCTGATCCGTCATGAACAACTCCGTAGGAAACACCGCACGCCTGATCGGCGCGGGCCTCCGAGCGCTTCTCGTTCTGACCGTGGTCTGCGGGGTCATCTACCCGCTCGCCGTCACCGGGATCGCCCAGGCCGCGTTCAACAACAAGGCCAACGGCTCCGAGATCAAGGACAAGGACGGCCAGGTCGTCGGCTCCTCCCTCATCGGGCAGACCTACAACCTCCCGAAGAAGACTGCTTCTGATTCAACAACGGGGAACGACGCCGAGGAAGCGGTCAAGCCGGACCTCAAGTGGTTCCAGCCGCGCCCTTCCAACGGCCTCGGCAGCAACAGCGTCAACACCCAGTACTCGCTGATCCTCTCCGGCGCCACCAACCGGTCCGCCGACAACGGCGCCGTCAACGGCAAGTGCACCGACCAGGCGGAGGAAGGCACCCTCTGCGCCCAGGTCATCGCCGCCAAGGACGCCGTCATCGCGGACAACTCCACGGCCGGCTACACGGTCAAGCCCGAGGACGTGCCGGCCGACGCCGTCACCTCCTCCGGCTCCGGCCTGGACCCGGACATCTCCCCCGAGTACGCCGAGCTCCAGGTCCACCGGGTCGCCGAGCAGAACAAGCTCGACGTCGAGCAGGTCGAGAAGCTCGTCGCCGACCACACCACCGGCCGCGTCCTCGGCTTCATGGGCGAACCCCGCGTCAACGTCCTCGAACTCAACATCGCCCTCAGGGCACTGACCAAGAGCTGACGTTCCGCATGGCAAGTGTGCGGAGCCGGCGGGACGCGGAGCCCCCAGCCATCGCTGGGAGTGCCCCGGCCTCCCGTCGGCTCCGACCCGTACCCACTGGAAGAGGAAGGCCCCACACCGATGATCAAGGTGCTGGTGGTGGAAGACGACGCCCAGCTCGTCCGTGCGCTCCGGATCAACCTGGAGGCACGGAAGTTCGAGGTGGAGACGGCTTCCGACGGAAAGACCGCCCTGAGGCTCGCGGCCACCCGCAAGCCGGACGCCATCCTGCTGGACCTCGGTCTGCCGGACATGGACGGCATCGACGTGATCAAGGAGGTACGGGAGACCAGCGGCGTACCGATCCTCGTCCTCTCCGCCCGCCACACCTCCGAGGAGAAGATCCGCGCCCTGGACGCGGGGGCCGACGACTACGTCACCAAGCCGTTCAGCATGGACGAACTCCTCGCCCGGCTGCGGGCCGCCGTACGGCGCCGGGAGGTCGCGGCGCCCGCCCATGAGGTGGCCGTGGTCACGACGGACGAGTTCACCGTCGACCTGATCGCGAAGAAGGTGATCCGCAACGACCGCAGCGTGCGGCTGACGCCGACCGAGTGGCACCTCCTGGAGATCCTCATCACCCACCCGGGCCGCCTGATCAGCCAGCGCAAGCTCCTGCTCGACGTCTGGGGGCCCACCTACTCCGAACACACCAACTACCTGCGGGTCTACATGGCCCAACTGCGCCGCAAACTGGAAGCGGACCCCTCTCACCCGAGATACCTGATCACCGAGCCCGGCATGGGCTACCGCTTCGAGGAATGACGTAATCACCATGGGACGCGGCAAGTTTCGTATCTACCTGGGCTCGGCCCCCGGCGTCGGCAAGACGTACGCGATGCTCTCGGAGGGCCACCGCCGGGTGGAGCGCGGCACCGATGTGGCCGTCGCCTTCGTGGAGCACCACCACCGTCCGCGCACCGAGGTGATGCTGCACGGGCTGGACCAGATCCCCCGGCGCGAGCTGGAGTACCGGGGCTCCACCTTCACGGAGATGGACGTGGACGCCATCCTCGCGCGGCGCCCCGCCGTCGCGCTCGTGGACGAGCTGGCCCACACCAACGTCCCCGGCTCGCGCAACACCAAGCGCTGGCAGGACGTCGAGGAACTCCTCCGGGCCGGCATCGACGTCGTCTCCACCGTCAACATCCAGCACCTCGAATCACTGGGTGACGTCGTCGAGACGATCACCGGCGTGCGGCAGCGGGAGACCGTCCCCGACGAGGTCGTACGGCGCGCCGACCAGATCGAACTCGTCGACATGTCCCCCCAGGCCCTGCGCCGCCGCATGGCCCACGGCAACATCTACAAGGCCGACAAGGTCGACGCGGCCCTCTCCAACTACTTCCGCCCCGGAAACCTCACCGCCCTGCGCGAGCTCGCCCTGCTCTGGGTCGCCGACCGGGTCGACGCGTACCTCCAGGAGTACCGCAGCGAGCACAACATCCGCTCCACCTGGCAGGCCCGCGAACGCATCGTCGTCGGCCTCACCGGCGGCCCGGAAGGCCGTACGCTCATCCGCCGCGCCGCCCGCCTGGCCGAGAAGGGCTCGGGCGGCGAGGTCCTCGCCGTCTACATCGCGCGCAGCGACGGGCTGACCGCCGCCTCCCCGAAGGAACTCGCCGTCCAGCGCACCCTGGTCGAGGACCTCGGCGGCACCTTCCACCACGTCATCGGTGACAACGTCTCCGACGCGCTGCTGGAGTTCGCCCGCGGCTGCAACGCCACCCAGATCGTGCTCGGCGTCAGCCGCCGCCGCTCCTGGCAGTCCGTGTTCCGCCCCGGTGTCAGCGCCACCGTCGCCCGCGAGTCCGGTCCCGACCTGGACGTCCACATCGTCACCCACGACGAGGCCGCCAAGGGCCGCACCCTGCCCGTCGCCCGCAGCGCGCGGCTCGGCCGCTCCCGCATCATCTGGGGCTGGCTCATCGGCGTGGCCGGCCCCGCCCTGCTCGCGCTGCTGCTGAACCAGGTCGTCCCCGACCTCGGGCTCGCCAACGACATGCTGCTCTTCCTCACCTTCACCGTGGCGGCAGCCCTGCTCGGCGGCCTCCTCCCCGCCCTGGCCTCGGCAGCCTTCGGCTCGCTCCTCCTCAACTACTACTTCACTCCGCCGCTCCACGAGTTCACCATCTCCGACCCCAAGAACATCGTCGCCATCGCGATCTTCGTCGGCGTGGCCGTCTCCGTGGCCTCCGTCGTCGACCTGGCCGCCCGCCGCACCCACCAGGCCGCCCGGCTGCGCGCCGAATCCGAGATCCTCTCCTTCCTCGCGGGCAGCATCCTGCGCGGCGAAACGGCCCTCGACGCCCTGCTGGAGCGCGTGCGCGAGACCTTCGCCATGGAATCCGTGGCCCTGCTGGAGCGCGAGAGCGACGTGGACCCGTGGACCTGCGCGGGCAGCACCGGACGCAACCCCGTCTCCCGCCCCGAGGACGCCGCCGTCGACATGCCCATCGGCGAGAACATGGCCCTGGCCCTCACCGGCCGGGTCCTGCCGGCCGAGGACCGGCGCGTCCTCGGGGCCTTCGCCGCCCAGGCCGCCGTCGTACTCGACCGCCAGCGCCTGGTCGACGAGGCCGAGGAGGCCCGCCGGCTCGTCGAGGGCAACCAGATCCGTACGGCCCTGCTCGCCGCAGTCAGCCACGACCTCCGTACACCGCTCGCCTCGATCAAGGTCTCCGTCACCTCGCTGCGTTCCACCGACGTGCAGTGGTCCGACGAGGACCGGGCCGACCTCCTGGAAGGCATCGAGGACGGCGCCGACCGCCTCGACCACCTGATCGGCAACCTCCTCGACATGTCCCGCCTCCAGACGGGCACCGTGGTCCCGCTCATCCGGGAAACGGACCTCGACGAGGTCGTCCCGATGGGCCTGGCCGGCGTACCCGACGACAGCGTGGTCCTCGACATCCCCGAGACCCTGCCCATGGTCGCCGTCGACCGCGGCCTGCTGGAGCGGGCCGTCGCCAACATCGTCGAGAACGCCGTCAAGTACAGCCCGCCCGGTCAGACCGTCCTCGTCGCCGCCAGCGTCCTCGCCGACCGCCTCGAGCTGCGCGTCGTCGACCGCGGCCCCGGTGTCCCCGACGAGGCGAAGGTCCGGATATTCGAACCCTTCCAGCGGTACGGAGACGCACCGGCGGGCGCCGGGGTCGGCCTCGGCCTGGCCGTCGCCCGAGGCTTCCTGGAAGCCATGAACGGCACCCTCACCGCCGAGGACACCCCCGGCGGCGGACTCACCATGGTGATCACTCTGCCCATCAAGGAGGGCACTCCGCTATCCCGCCCCGTCCTCCCCACGGACGCGACGACGTGACGTTCCGGTGTCGCTCTGCAGCCGTCGCACGGTGCTCCCTCCGGTTCCGCTCAGCTCCAGGTGAGCCCGGGCGGGCGCACCGCAGCGCACACGGGCATCCCGCAAGCGTCCGTCAGCCCGAGCCGCGCTTCGGCGGCGCCCCGTTCGACGGCCTGCGGCGGGAGGCCGTCGAGCATCAGCTTGGCGCGGCGGAACATCGTGAACGCGCCGCCGGGCGGCAGCTCTCCCCACGTCAGATACAGGAACCGGGCCCCGCGTCGCCCGTGGACGTAGGGGCCGCGAAAGTCCCAAGCGCCGTCCGGCGCCGCGACCGCCTCCACGGTGAACTCCCAGACCGCCTCAGCCGCATCCCCGGGCACAGCGGCTTCCGCCTCGCGCCCTCGCTGCACGGCGACGTGGACGTCCCGGTAGCCGCCGCATTCACGACCCGGGAGATCACGGCCGATGATCCGCAGCGAGAGTGGTGGCATGCGCACCACTCTGCCACGCACCGCATTCCCGGGCATTCAGTCGTCCCGCAGGAGCGGGCCGAAGGTCTGCTGCCCGATCTCGATGGCGCGTGCCTGGCTGACGATCTCCCCGCGTATTGAGGGGTGCGCCTGCTTCCACCGCCCGGCCGAAGAGGGACCGGCGAAGAAGTTCAGGCTGTCGCAGCACACCGCGGCGGCCGGGCCCCGCCCATCGCGGCGCCCGACGAACACGACGGCGCCGGGGGGCTGCCAGGTTGCGGTTCCGTCCGCGAAGGTGACCGTCACCGGCCGGCCGTCGACGGGGTCGGTGGAGGAGATGGTCAGGTCCTGGCCGAGCATCGCGGAGATACCGAGGGCGTCGATCGCGCACATCGAGGACACGCTCACGCCGTTGGCCAGGTGCACAGTGTGCCGCGTCCGTCCCGCCGAGAACGGGTAGGCGGCCTGGATGCGTCCCGATGCGTCGAGGGTCAGGAAATCCTCGTGGTCCAGCTCGGCCAGGACCTCGGCGGCCGACCGCCCCGCTTCGGCCGCCAGGCCTTCGAGCAGAGCGGCATCGGGCGCACGCCCCGTGGCGGCGAAGTGCCGCAGGACCGCCTGCTGGACCAGCCGCAGACCGCGCTCGGCGGGCGCACGCCGACCCCGCCCTCCCCGGCCGATCGAATCCAGCGGGTCCAGCGGGTCCAGGGAGTCCAGCGGGTCCAGGGAGCTCAGGGGGTCCAGGGGGACCAGGGGGTCCGTCTCGCAGCACCCCTGCTCTTCGTCCTGCTGGGGCCGGCGCGCTCCCGCCAACGCCTCCCGCAGGGCCCGGACGCTCGGCGCACCGTCGATCCGGCCCTCCGCGTCGCGATAGAGCCGACACGAAACCGACGGCGGAGCACCAGGCATCGCAAACGGGTCGACTCCGTCAAGGAGCACGGTCGGAGAGCCCGTCATGCCCCACCGGGCCGCCTCTCGCTCCCCGGACACCTCGACCAGCTCGATCCCGGCTGCTCGACCGTCGAGCGCCGCCGCCAGCCGCTCTCGCACGACGGGTACGTTCGGGCACTCCGGCACCGTGAGGATCACGATCCGCATCCCGCGCTCCCTTCCGTTCCCCTTCACCGAGTCCTGAACCGACCGTAGACCTTCCACCACACTGGAAGGTCAAGGCGTAGCGTGGAGGGATGCGCATCGGTGACCTCGCAGCGGCGGGCCAGGTAACGACCAAGACCATCCGCTTCTACGAGCAGGCCGGCCTCCTCCCCGCCCCGCCCCGTACAACCGCGGGCTACCGCGACTACCCTCCAGAGACGACCAGCCGGCTCGCATTCATCCGCGACGCCCAGGGCGCGGGCCTGACCCTCGCCGAGATCCGGTCCGTCCTGGACATCCGGGACAACGGCCAGGCCCCCTGCGGACACGTCACCAGCCTCATCGACCAACGGCTCGCGGACATCGAGCAGCGCATGACCGAACTCCGCCAGACCCGCACCGCACTGCGCGAACTCGCCCGCCGGGCCGCCACCACCGACCCCGACACCTGCTCCGAGAGCGACATCTGCACCATCCTCACCCGGCCGTGACCGGCATACGCGGACGACCGCGCCGATGGCCCCGACGACCAGGGTCCGCGTCCACGTGCGGCTGAGGCTGCCTGCCACAACCCAGTCGGGCCGGCAGCGGACACCTGCTTCCGGGCAGATCCGCAGGGCCTGCCGACCACGCCCCGGCCTTCGGCCGGTAGGTGCACACGTGCACGCCGGTGCCGCTGACGACCGTGGAGACCAGTTCGAACGTGCGGAGGTGGCCATCGGTCGGGTAGATCGACTTACCGCCGCCGACGAGCACCGGCAGGATCATGAGCCGCAGCTCGTCGACCAGCCCCTCGGCCAGCAGGGTTCGGGTGAGGGACGCGCTGCCCATGACCACCAGGTCGCGGCCTTCGGCCTCGCGCAGCTTCTTGATCCGGTCCAGGGCCTGGTCGCCGGGGATGCACGTGGTGTTGTTCCACGTCAGCTCGTCCTCGCCGAGGGTGCTGGACACGACGTACTTGGTGACGCTGTTCATGTGGTCGGCGAACGGGTCGCCGGCCCGGGCCGGCCACGCCGCGGCCATGGTCTGCCAGGTGCGGCGCCCGAACAGCAGGGCACCGGTGCCTGCCTGCCACTCGGCCAGGGCGCCGCCCATCACCTCCGGCTCGAAGAACGGGTGGCTCCAGCCACCGTGCGCGATCGAATCATTGCAATGACCTGAAGGTGAACGCGCACTGGCGGCCAGCATGGACTACTTCGCCTCGCCCTGCGAGAGCCAACCACGGCGCCGCGCGGTGACCTGGCCCCTCTGACACCGAGCGCCGCATCCCGACCGCACCGGCGATCAGCAGGGCGCCGGCGAAGGTACGCCGACGCAGGCTCAAACTCAAGCTCAGGCGAACAACTCGGCGAGCAGCTCGGGGCCGATCGCGATGGGAGCGGGGCGGTAGGCAGGCGGCTGGGTACCCAGCAACTCGCGGACCAGGAAGCCCCAGCAGCATGTACGGCCATAGGACAAGTGGTCGATGAACGTGTTGGCGAGGTCGATGTCGGAAGTGCGGCCCCAGGCCTCGGGGTTGTCCACGCCGTCCCAGGCCTCCACGAAGCCGGCGTTGAAATGACGGGCGTCGTGCGAGCCGGAGAGGACGGCTCCCACCTTGTACGTCTCGGGGAAAACCAGCACCGCGCGGGCCGCGGCGAAGCCGCCGCCGGAGTGGCCGAACACGCCCGGTAGCGGCGGGCGGGGTCGAACCCCCGGGGGTGGCCCGGAGGCAGTGAAGTACGCCACCCGCTCGGCCTCGTCGACGCGCAGGATCTGCCGCACCGCCCACTGTCCGGAGGTGACCTGCCCCGAGCAGCTCGCCCGTGTGCAGGTCATACCGGTACAGGTGGCCCCAGCCGTCCCGCTGCGAGTACCACAGCACCTCGTCGGCCAGGACCCGCACGATCGGCGGCTCGTACCCGAACTGGTTGGGCTCGACACGGGTCACCCCGGTCTCGCTGAGAACCGTGGTGACCTCGCCGGTGGCCGCGCCCAGCCGGTACAGGGCGAGCGTGCGCACGTCGCGGGGCCACCCGAGCGTACGACCGCTCTGCGCGGACCACCCGCGATGATTGACGCAGTTCAGCGCGTCCTTCCCCTGGGCTTCAAGCGAGTTGGGGGAAGTTCCGGGGCCGGAATCGGAGGGCCGTCGTAGCCCTTGACCTCGCCGTAGCGGGTGCCCTTCATCCAGTCCTCGCGGAAGCCTGCGATGTCCTCTTGGGAGCGTCCGATCCAGTTCCAGAACAAGTATTCGCTCAGACAAGTTTTCGCAGGTCGGAGAGGTACCGGATCACTGGCGGTCAGCAAATCGTCAGCATCGGTCCGAGGAGCGGCACGCAGATGGCACCAACGAGTCTGGCACACGGCATGGGCACCGTGTTCAAGGAATGCGGGCACGACCAGGCCTACTGGCCCCGCTGCCCGCACCCCTACAAGATCCGCTACCGCAACACCATGGGACGCCAGCAGCAGGAATCAGGGTTCACCAGCCGGGAAGCGGCCATCACCCGCCTGGTGGCTGTCTACAACGAGCGCAAGTCCGCCCCGGCCAACCAGACCCGCACCGAGCGCCTCGCGAAGTACGGCCCCATGACCTTCCGCGAGTACACCCGGGAGTGGAAGCAGGGCCAACGCCACCTCGCGCCGGCCTCCCTCCTCCACCTCGACTCGCTCCTTGAGCACCACCTCTTCCCGGCCCTGGGCACCTGGCGCATGGACTCCTTCGACCACAAGGTCGTCGAGCACTTCATCCGCGCCATGGAACAAGCCGGCACCGGCCTGGCCACGCAGGCCAACGCCTTCGACAAGCTCAAGGCCATCCTCCTCGACGCCCACCGCCTCGGCATCTACCTCGACAGCCCGCTCCTCGGCGTCCAAGCCCCTGTCTACGACCCCAAACGCGCCGTCATCCCCTCCCCCGCACAGCTCCGCGTCCTACGCACGGTCGGCGACGACGCCTTCCAGCTGCTCGTCGATCTCATGAGCGGCTGCGGACTGCGCAACGGTGAGGCAGCAGCCGTCAACCTCAACAACATCGTCGCCGCCGACACCTACCGCGTCACCGAGCAGGTCAACCGCACCACCAAGCAGTACGACCGACTCAAGCACCGCAAGAAGGGCGAGCACCGGGACGTCCCCCTGCCCCCGCAGGTGAAGGAAACCATCGAGCGATACGCGGCAACGCACGGGACAGTGGACGGCTACCTCCTCCGCCACCCGCAGGACCGCTCCCGCCCCTACGCCAGCTACCTACTCAACAACCAGTGGCGCCGCATCAAGCAGACCCAGAAGCTCGACATGCCGGATGGCATGGTCCTCTACGGCTTCCGCCACTTCTTCGCATCCAACTGCCTCGCCCACCGCATCCCCATCACCGACGTCGCCGAATGGATGGGCCACACGAACCTCGAGATCACCTTCAAGACCTACCGCCACCTCATGCCCGGCACCATCGGCCAAGCCGCCATCATCCTGAACACCACCCTCACCGCATGAGGGTCTATCAGGGATTTCCGATAGACGACCCCGTTCCGGCCGGGTGTGATCCACGGGCCGCCGGTGCCGGGTTTCCTGAGAACCAGAGGCATGAAAGGTCTGTGGGTGCCGTCATGCGGGCTTCACCAGGCCCGTGTCGTAGGCGAAGATCACAGCCTGGACCCGGTCGCGGGCACCGATCTTCGCGAGGACATGACTGACGTGCGTTTTGACGGTCGAATCGGCCAGCGACAGCCGCTCGGCAATCTCGGGGTTGCTCCAGCCGGACGCGACGGCGGTGAGCACCTCGCGTTCGCGCTGGGTGAGGGAGGCGAGTCGGCGTTCCTGGTCGGGGGTACGGCCGGGGAAGCGGTCGGAGAAGGCGTCGATGAGCCGGCGCGTCAGGCCGGGGGCGATGACGGCGTCCCCGGCGGCCACCGCGCGGATGCCCGCGATCAGTTCGTCGGGCTGCGCGTCCTTGAGGAGGAAGCCGCTGGCCCCGGCGCGCAGGGCGGCGTACGCGTACTCGTCCAGGTCGAAGGTGGTCAGCACCAGGATGCGGGAGTTGCCTCCGGATTCCACGATGCGGCGGGTCGCCTCGATGCCGTCCATCCCTGGCATGCGGACGTCCATCAGGACCACGTCGGGGCGTAGGTCGGCGGTTCTGCGGACTGCTTCCGCTCCGTGGGTGGCCTCACCGACCACGGCCATGTCGGCGTACTGCTCCATGAGCATGCTGAAGCCGAGGCGCTGCAGGGCCTGGTCGTCGACGATGAGGACGGTGGTCATTTCGGGCTGCTCTCCGTGGAAGCGGTAGTGGGCTGGTGCGGTGTGGCTGCCAGGCCGGCGCGGACGGTCCAGCCGCCGCGGGAGTTGGGGCCCGCAGTGACCTCGCCTTGGTAGAGGGCGGCCCGCTCGCGCATGCCGACCAGCCCCTGGCCTGTGTGCTCGCGGTGGCCCTGAGGTGTGGGGCGGGAAGGTCCGGAGTCCTCGACGGTGATGTGCACGGCTTGGTGGCCGGCCGTGACCACGACGGACACCGTGGTGTCGGGCGCTGCATGCTTGAGGGTGTTGGTCAGGGCTTCTTGGACGATGCGGTACATCGCCAGCTGGAGTCCCTGGGAGAGGCCGGTCAGGTCGCCTTCGGTGTGCAGGGCGACGGTGGGCCCGGCGGCCCGGACCCGTTCCAGCAGGGCGCCGAGGTCGGCCACGCCCGGTTGCGGGGCGAGTGGGGCGTCGGGGTCGCTGCGCCCGTCGCCGATGACGCCGAGCAGGCGGCGCAGCTCGGCCAGGGCGCCGCGGCCGCTGTCGGCGATGATCCTCAGGGTGTCGGCGCCCCGTTTGGGCGAGCGCTCGGCGAGACCGGCGGCGCCGTCGGCGAGGCCGACGATGACGGCGAGGGTGTGGCCGAGGATGTCGTGCATCTCCCGGGCAACACGGGCACGCTCCGTGGCGACTGCCAGGCGAGCCCGCTGATCCCGCTCCACCTCCAGCCGCAGTGTGCGCTCCTCCAGGGCCGCGATGTAGGAACGCGCCACCCGGCTGGCCAAGCCCAGTCCCGCCATCGCCACGGTGCAGACCACCAACAGGCTCACGAGCGCCGGGAGCTGCCTGAGGCTCGTCGCCGACCCGTCGGCCGACAGGACGAAGCCCGTAGCGACCACCTCCGGAATGCTGACCGCGAGAGCGAGGGCCACCTGCCCGGGGGTTCCGAAGCGAGCCAGGCTGTACAAGGCCACCAGACGGCTGGCGGTGGAGCCCATCTCCAGGGCTATGCCCACCGCAGACAGGCAGGCAATGACCCAGAAGACCAGGAGGGGGCGGCGTTCCCGCCACAGGAGCGGCAGGGAGAAGCCGGCCACCAGTACCAGCAACACCGCCAAGCGGGTCTCGGAGCTGCCGGGCATGTTCAGCAGGGACAGGATGCCGAGCAGGGCGACGCCGGCCGGCACCCCCCACCGTCTGACCCGCGGATGGGCCTGGTCCGCGCGCCCCACCGACGTCAGCCAGGACAGCAGCCGGACGATCGTGCGGTGCTCGGAGTCGGCCAGCAGGGATCCGGGCTCGACGGGACGGACCGTCGGATCTGATGAGGTCACTGCGCACACCCCTCTCGGTGCAGGCGGGGATGGGAGATGTGGCAGGTGGGCGTCCGCACGGCCGGCCGGAACTGTCGTTCTGGTGCGGATGCTACGGCCGCCCGGTCAGCTCCTGGCGGACGCGGGGCGTGAGCCGCTTCATCACGCTAGCCGCGCTCCCGGAGGCCTCTGCGGCACGCAGGGACCGAACATCGGTCAGCGCTCTAGTACCCAGGTACTAGAGCGCCTCGTTCCCGAGGCCCACGCCGCGCTGTGCCTTCGACGCGTACGGTCCCCTCACCGGCGGCCACCGCAAGGCATCAACCCATCTGGTCTGCGGTGGAGAGGTGCTCGACCGTCTTGCCGGTCTCGGTGAAGGTGCGCGTCACGTGGCCGGACGAATACACCCACAGGATGCGCAGGGGACGGTCGCCGATGTTACGGAACAGGTGCGGGATCGGGGAAGGGACGTACGTGGTGTCGAACTGCTCCAGCTTCGTCACCTCACCGTCCACCACCACCTCGGCCTCACCCTCCAGGATCGTGACGTGCTCGTCGCAGTTATGTGAGTGCAGGGGCGCCCCCGAGCCCACGGGATAGACGCTGATCCCGCTGGTGATGCGGTTCTCACCCCCCGCAGCCGACGCCGTGATCAGTGGCGTCGTGACGACCGAGCCGCCCCGGTCGAGCAGGGGTACCGACGCGGCTTTGATGATGGTGGTCATCCTGGGTTCCTCTCGAATTCACGGCCGTGCGTCAACCGACCGTAGGCCGTACCTCGGCGGTTGAGTGCCCCACGATGCGCAGCTTTACGTTGCGCGTCCGGGGGGATGGGCATCCCCGAGCCCAGCTGTACGGTCACCACTCATCGCACGGCGTCCTGTTCCGTGACGGAAACACGTTGGAAAGAAAAGGCAGGTATCGGCCAGATGAGGCTCCCCGTTCTCCAGCATGAGGAAATGGACCCGCGGCAGCAGGAGTTGGCGGCCCGCATCGCGGGGCGGCGCGGCGCCGTCCGAGGCCCGTTCCGGGTCTGGCTGCACAGCCCGGAGATGTGCGAGCGCGCCGAATCCCTCGGCGCCTTCGCCCGCTTCGACTGCAGCCTCCCCAAGCACCTGCGCGAACTCACCCTCCTGATGGCCGCACGGAATTGGGACGCGCAGTACTCCTGGAACGCGCACGTGCACCAGGCGATCGAGGCAGGTATTCCGGAGGCTGCGGTCAAGGCGATCGCCGAGAAGCGCGAGGCGGTCTTCGAAGAGGAGAAGGATCAGTCCTTCTACCAGTTCTGCCGAGAGATCCTCGAAGAGCACTTTGTCTCCGACGAGACCTTCGCCCGCGCCCACGCGCACTTCGGTTCCAAGGGTCTGGTCGACACGATTGGTGCGCTCGGCAACTTCACCATGCTCGGCATGTGCCTGAACACCTTCCAAGTGGATCTGCAGGACAAGGAGCCCCCGTTCCCGGACGTCCGCGGCTACGGGCGGGTCATTCCCGGCGGCAACGGGGGACACTCGTGACGTCCCCGCCGGCGCCCGCCGCTGTCGTCCGCGTCCGCGGTGTCACCAAGAGCTTCGGTGGGGCGGCCGCGCTCAAAGAGGTGGATCTCGATCTGAACCCCGGCGAGATACACGCGCTGATGGGGATGAACGGGGCGGGGAAATCCACCCTGGTGCAGGTGCTCGCCGGGGTGCACCAGCCCGACCGGGGCGGCGTCGAGATCGACGGCCGGACCCACGCGGCCTTGACGATGCGCCAGGCTCGTCGGCTCGGCGTATCCATGGTCCCCCAGCGCCGCGAGCTCGTCATGGGGCTCACCGTCGCCGAGAACATCCTGCTGGGCGACCTCCCGGTCCGCCGCGGCCGGGTGAACTGGCGGACGGTGAAGGCGCAGGCCCGTGAGGCACTCGAGGCCCTGGACATCGTCCTCGACGTGGAGCAGCCGGCCGGGGAGCTGACCGTGGCCGAGCAGACCATGGTGGAGATCGCCCGCGAGGTCCGCCGCGGCGGTCGGGTGCTCATCCTCGACGAGCCCACGGCCTGCCTGGGCGCGGAAGCCGCGCAGCAGGTCAAGACGCTGATCCGCAGGCTCCGGGACGAGGGCATCGCGATCGTCTACATCTCGCACTACATCGACGAGGTGCTGGACGTCGCCGACCGCGTCACCGTGATGCGGGACGGACGGGTCGTGCACACCGCGCCCGCCCTCGAACTCGACGGTCCCGGCCTGGTCCGCCACATGGTGGGCCGTGACGTGGTCTCCCGGCGCCCCGAACGGTCCGCGCCCAGGGAGGAGATCGGGCTACGGGTCAGCGGCCTGAGCCGGGGTCGCTTCATCCGCGACTTCGGCGTAGAGGTACAGAAGGGCGAGGTGGTCGGCGTCCTGGGAGCAGCCGGCGACGCCCAGTCCTTCCTCTTCGACCTGCTCTCCGGCAGGCTCCGGCCGGACGGCGGGACCCTGCACGTGGGCGGCCGGAGGGTGCCCCTGGGACGGGTACGCCATTCCCTGGACAGCGGACTGCGGTGCGTGAGCGGAGACCGCCGCAACCTCGGCCTCATCCCCGGCCTGTCCGTGAACGAGAACCTCATGCTCGCCGGCGACCGCTTCGCCCGGCGTCGGCTGCACCGCGAACCCGAACTGGCCCTCCGCGCCGCACCCCACCGCGATGCCTACGGCGTGGTCACGCTCTCGCGCAATCCGCCCGTCAGCACGCTGTCGGGCGGCAACCAGCAGAAGGTCCTCCTCGCCAAATGGCTGGAGACCTCGCCCACGGCGGTCTTCCTCGAAGACCCCACCAACGGGGTCGACGTGGCGGCCATGGCCGACATCCACACGATCATCGACGACCTGGCGGGCCGGGGCGTGGCGGTCCTGCTCGCCTCCTCCTCCGCCGAGGAGATCATGCGCCTGGCCGACCGCGCGGTGGTCGTGCGCTCGGGCCACGTCGTGGCCGAACAGGACATCGCCCGCACCACTCGCGACGAGCTCGTCTCGACCGCCCTCGGAGGTACCCACCCATGAGCCTCAAAACCGCACCCCGGGCCCGGAATCCCGTCGGCTCCCGGCAACCGACGGGCAACAGTGGGAAGGGCGGCCTGCTGGCCAGGGCGCAGCAGATCCCGCACTTCGGCCTGCTGGGTGTACTCGCCCTGGTGGCTATCGTCGTGGGAACACAGAGCGGCGCGTTCTTCACCGGCGACAACGTCCTCAACGTGGTCCGCCAGGTGAGCATCGCGGCCGTCATCGCGGCCGCCCTCACCCTGGTGATGACGGCCGGCGGCATGGACTTCTCCATGGGCAGCAACGTCTACGTGATTGCGGCCTTCGCCGCGCAGCTGATCCACTCGGGCACCTCCGTCACGGTCACGATCCTCACCTCCATCGCCCTGGCCACCGTGATAGGCCTGGTCAACGGGCTCATCGTCACCTACACGAACGTGGCGCCCTTCGTGGTGACTCTGGCCACCGCCACCATCCTGGACGGCGTCTGCCTGGTCGTCCTCGACGGCAAGACGGTGTCGAGCGGCGACGCGCTGTCCGGTTTGGGCGCCGGCCACACCCTCGGACTGCCCAACCTGACCCTCCTGGCGGTCGTCGTCCTCGCGATCACCGCTCTGATCATGAAGTACACGACCTTCGGCCGCGACCTCTTCGCCATCGGCGGCAACGAGCACGTCGCCCGCCTCAGCGGCATCGGCGTCAACCGCAACAAGCTGGTGCTGTACGCGGCCGCGGGCGCGCTCTCCGGCCTCGCCGGAATCATGCTGCTGTCCCGCCTGGTCTCCAGCAGCCCCAGCCCGGGCGGAGGCCTCATGCTCCAGCTCGGCGCGGTGGCCGCGGTCGTCATCGGCGGCACCGCACTGGCGGGCGGACACGGCACGGTGGCAGGCACCGTGCTCGGGGTGCTGCTGCTAGGCGTGGTCGCCAACGCGCTGAACCTGCTGCAGATCTCCTCCTTCTACCAGCCCGTCTCGGTCGGCACGGTGCTGGTGATCGCGGCCGTCGCCAACCAGTTCCAGAAGTCGCGCCACGCCCACTGACGCAGGGCGGCGCACCCCCGCGAACCCCACACCCGTAACCCCTCATTGCACACGCCCCGGCCCGTGGTGCGCAGCCGCACCCGGTACATCCGCACGCCCTACGGAAGGCACCGCAAAATGAGAGTCACCCACCGCCGCCAGGCCCTCCTCGCCACCGCCATCGGCACGGGACTGCTGCTCACCGGCTGCGCCGAAGACGCCGGCCAGGGCGGCGACGGCAAGTACACCATCGGCTTCGTCAACGGCAGCAACACCGAGTTCCACACCTGTCTGCAGAAGTCGATCGAGCTGAAGGCCAAGGAGCTGGAGGTCGAGCTCTACACGGCCAACTCCACCCAGGACGCCGGCAAAGAGCTGTCCAACATCGAGGACATGATCGCCCGCGGTATCGACGCGGTCATCGTCCAGACCGTCAACGTGGACGCCCTGTCCGCGGACATAGCCAAGGCCAAGGCCGCCAACGTCCCGATCTTCCTCACCTCGGTCCTCCCCGGGGACATGAAGGACGTGCTCGGCGCCTCGGTCGTACCGCTCGCTGAGGTCGGCAAGATGGACGCCCAGCAGGTCGGCCACGACGCCCAGGGCAAGAACGTCAAGATCGGCATCATCGCCGGCGCCCCCGGAGCCGCCTCCGACGTGCTGGTGGGCGGCTTCAAGGACAACCTCCCGGCGAACGCGACGGTGGTGGCGAACCAGCCCGGCATGTTCTCCCCGGCCAAAGCACAGGAAGTGGCCGAGAACATGATCCAGGCCCACCCCGACTTGGACTATGTCTTCATCGCCAATGAGGAGATGGCCTTCGGCGCGGTTAACGCCTTCAAGGCCGCGAAGGCGGACGTCAAGATCGTGACCAACAACGGCACCGAGCGCGGCGTCGAGGCCGTCAAGAACGGCACCTTCCTCGCCACGATCTCCAACTCGGCGGCGGTCACCGGGGCCACCGCGCTGGAGAACACCGTCCGGCTCCTCGACGGCTACAAGGGCATCGACAAGATCGCGCGCACCCGGCTCGTCGCCGTGACCAAGGCCAATGCGGACGACGCTCCGGCGTACTGCCCCAAGTAGCCCCGCGGGCGGGCAGCGGGCCTCGGCCGGGTTCTGGGCCAGCGCACAGGAAGCGCCCCTACCGTCCCCCTCCAACACCCGCCGCTCCTGCCCGGCCTCGGCGGCCCCGTCAGCACCACCCCGCTCCATCAGCACGACAACCGGCCCGGGACCTACGGTCCCGGGTAGTCGGAGGAACCATGGACCGCCTGCTCGTCATGCACAGCTTCATCACCGTCGCCCAGAGCGGAAGTTTCAACGGCGCCGCCAAGAAGCTGGGCTCTTCCGGCTCCCTCGTGTCACGGCACGTCGCCGAACTGGAGCGCCAGGTGGGCGTCCGGCTCGTCCACCGCACGGCCCGCTCGGTGAGTCTGACCGAACAAGGCCAGAGATACGCGGAATTCTGCGCGCGCATCCTCGGGGAGATCGAGCAGGAGGACGTATCCATCGCCCAGCTCCACGACCGCGCCGAAGGGACGCTCAGCATCAACTGCCCGAAATGGATCGGCGGCTTGGACCTGGGCGACGCCATCGCCGCATTTTCCGTGACGCATCCGAAGATCCAGGTCAAATTCGAACTCGGTGGAATGTCGGACCGGACGTACGATTTCCTGGACGGCGGTTTCGACATCGCTTTCCACACCAGGGACCTGCGTGATTCCGGTGTGCGGCTGAAGAAAATCGCATCGCTGCCGTTCGTCCTGTGCGCCGCACCCTCCTACCTGGACCGCAACGGCCCGCTGGACGAGCCCAACGGCGTCGCCGCGCACGACTGCCTCGTCCACGTCAACGACCCCGTCTGGCGCATCGGCCACGGGCACGCCTCCACCCTGCACAAGATCCGCAACGTGGCGTTCTCCTCCAACTCCTACATCGCGCTGCAGAAAGCCGCGGTGCACGGCCGAGGCATCGGACTCCTACCGCAGCGGCCGGCGTACGACGATCTGATCTCCGGCGCCCTCAAGGTCCTCCTGCCGGAGCGGGGCGTTCCAGACCGTCCGCTCTACGCGATCTACGGCCCCGGGCCGTCCACACCCAGGAAAGTCAGCGCATTCCTCGAATTCCTCACCGAATGGTTCTCGAAGAATCCCATTCCGAGGATTTCCGGCAGCGCATGACCCGCAGGCCGCGCAGGGTGCAATCAACGATTGCGAACCCCGCACGCCGGATCCGTTGAGGCGGACCGCAGGCACATCTACGCTCGCCGGGAAACGGTGACGGGACCGAGTTCCGCGATATCAGCGAAGTGAGGAATCCATGGGTATCCAGAGGGTCGAGTCGGTCACCTACGGCGTCGAGGACCTCGAAGAGTCTGTGCGGTTCTTCGAGGACTTCGGCCTCCTCCTCGTGGAGAGGACCGACGAACACGCGGTCTTCGAGACCCTCGCCAGACAGACCGTGCACCTCGACACCCGTCCCTCCTCGACCCTGCCCGCCCCGGTCGAGCAGGGGCCCACCCTGCGCGAGGTGGTGTGGGGCGTGGACACCGCGCCGGAGCTGGCCCGCCTGGTGGCCGCAGCGGGACGGGACCGCACCGTCCGCGCGGCCGCGGACGGCGTGCACCACACCGTCGACGAGACCGGTTTCGGGGTGGGCCTCACCCTCGCACGGCCCAAGCCACTGCCCGCCCGGCACCGGCCCTCCAACGTCTCCGGCGCGGTCGACCGCTGGAACTCCCCGCTGGACTCGGTGGGGCGGGTCCGCCCGCTGCGCATGTGCCACATCGCCCTCAACATCCCCAAGGACGGGCGCGAGCAGGCCGTCGCCTTCTACACCGACCGCCTCGGCTTCCGCCCGACCGACGTCATCAAGCCCATGGGCGTCTTCATGCAGGCTCCCGGCGACGACGACCAGCACACCTTCCTGCTGTGCCACCGGCCCGACCGGGCGGGGATCAACCACATCGCCTACGAGGTCCCGGGCTTCGACGACGTCGTCGAAGGCGGCAACCACATGATCGACAGTGGCTGGCGCGAGGCCCGGAAACTGGGCCGCCACACCATCGGCTCCAACGTCTTCCGCTTCCTCCACGCCCCGTGCGGAGGCCGCGTCGAGTACGCCTGCGACATGGACCGCGTCGACGACTCGTACGAGACCCGCGTCCACGAGACCGCGCCGCCGCACACCATCTGGTCGCTGCGCACCAACCGCGACGCGTCGCCGGCCGCCTGAACCACCACACCCCATCCGCTGAGAGGGCCCACGCATGACCACCGACAACGGCTATCCCGCCGTCCGCATGTACATCGCGGGCGAGTGGTGCCAGGGCGGTACCGGATGGACCGCCCCCATCGTGAACCCGGCCACCGAGGAGGTGATCGGCGAGGTCCCGCTCGCCACCACCGTCGATCTGGACCGTGCCGCTGCCGCCGCCGCCGAGGGCTTCGAGATCTGGCGCTCCACCCCCGTGGCCCGCCGCACCGAGATCCTGCACGCGGCCGCGGACCTCGTGGCCGAACGCGCCGGGGAGATCGGCCGCGTCATGACCCTGGAGCAGGGCAAGCCGCTCGCCGAGGCGGCCGGGGAGGCCCGCCGGGTCGCGGACACGCTGCGCTGGCACGCGGAGGACGCCCGCCGCGCCTACGGCCGCGTCATACCCTCGGCGCCCGGCACCCTCCTCTCCGTGCGCCGCGCGCCCATCGGCCCCGTCGCCGCCTTCGTACCGTGGAACTTCCCGGCCGGCGGGCCCATGCGGAAGATGTCCTCGGCGCTCTCCGCCGGCTGCTCCCTGGTCATCAAGGCCTCCGAGGAGACCCCTGCCACCGCGTGCGCGCTCGTGCAGTGCTTCGAGGACGCGGGCCTGCCGGCCGGCGTCCTCAACCTCGTCTTCGGCGAACCGGCCGAGGTCTCCGCCCACCTCATCGCCCACCCGGACACCCGGCTCATCGCCTTCACCGGCTCGGTCCCCGTCGGCAGACTGCTCGCCGCGGAAGCGGGCGCGCACATGAAGCCCTCGCTGATGGAACTCGGCGGCCATGCCCCGGTGATCGTGTGCGCGGACGCCGATCCCACTGTCGCCGCGCGCCATGCGGCCGCCGCGAAGTTCGTCAACGCCGGGCAGGTGTGCACCTCGCCCAGCCGCTTCCTGGTTCACGAGAGCCTCGTGGACGAGTTCACCGCCGCGTTCGTCAAGGCGACCGAGGCCGTCCGGGTCGGTGACGGGCTCACGGAGGGGACGACCATGGGGCCGCTCACCAACGAACGCCGCCTCGCCGCGATGGAGCGGCTCACCGCCGACGCCGTCTCGCGCGGGGCCACGGTGGTGACCGGCGGCGACCGGCTTGACCGGCCCGGCTACTTCTTCCGGCCGACGGTCCTGACCGGTGTACCTGCCGACGCGCACGTGATGGTGGAGGAGCCCTTCGGCCCGATCGCCCCGATCGTCGCGTTCTGCGAGCTGGACGAGGCCCTCGCCGCCGCCAACGCGACGCCTTACGGCCTGGCCGCGTACGGATTCACCGAGTCCGCCGCGACCGCGGAACGGCTGGTGAGCGAGCTCCAGGCCGGCATCCTCTCGATCAACCACTGCGGCGGCTCCGTCCACGAGGCCCCGTCCGGCGGTATGAAGGACAGCGGTTACGGGCGCGAGGGCGGCCCCGAGGGACTGGACGCCTATCTCGCGACCAAGCGCGTCTCCCACCTGCTCGTCGGCTGAACCGCGATGCGATACACGCGTCTGTCGGTCCGCGGATTCGCGGTCTGGGGCCGGGTGGGCGAAGAGCACGTGGAACTGCTCTCCGGGTCCCCCCTGGAGGGCTGCCCCACCGTCATCGGATCGGTGGCCCGGTCCGAGGCGGTGTGGCTGCCCCCGGTGGTCCCGCCCGTCTTCTACGCCGTCGGCATGAACTACACCCGCCACATCGAGCACGCCCGCGCGCTCGGAGACACCAAGGCGGTACTGCCGAAGCGCCCGGAGATCGGCTACCGGGCCAACAACGCTCTCACCGGCCACCTTTCCCCGATCGTGAAGCCGGTGGAAGTGGCCGGCCGCTTCGAGGCGGAGCCGGAACTCGTCGCCGTCATCGGCCGCACCCTGCACCGGGCCTCCTACGAGGAGGCCCGGTCCGGGGTCTTCGGCTGGACGATCGGCAACGACGTCAGCGCCCGCACCTGGCAGCACGAGGACCGCACCTTCTGGCGCAGCAAGAACGCCGACACCTTCAAGCCGATGGGCCCGTGGATCGAGACCGAAGTGGACGCCATGGCCCAGACCACCACGCTACGGGTGGATGGCGAGGTGCGGGCCTCCTTCCCGACCGGCGGGATGGTCTTCGACCCGTACGACTACGTCGTCGAGATGACCAGATACCTCACCCTGCACCCCGGCGACGTCCTGTGGATGGGGGCCGAGTCCACCTGCCAGCTGGAGCCGGGGAACACCGTGGACGTCGAGATCAGCGGCATCGGCGTCCTCACCAACCCCGTACATCTCGAAGGGAATCACCCATGAGCAAGGACCCCCTCTACATTCACCACGTCAACTTCCCCACCACCGACTCCGACCGGACCGCCGCCTGGTACGGACAAGTCTTCGGGATGAAGCGGATCACGCCCAAGTCCAACACCCGGGTCGTGCTGATGACCCGCGGCAACTTCGACCTGCACTTCACCCCGGTCGAGGAAATGGAACGGATGGCGCCCTACCACTTCGCCGTGGAGGTCGACGACTGGGACGGGTTCCTCGCGCATCTGAAGGAGCTGGGCATCCGGCACACCCGTCCGATCGAACGGCCCGAGAACCAGTCCAAGTTCTGCTACATCCACGACCCCGACCACACGATGATCGAACTGGTCTTCCACGGCCGCCGCCCCAGGTAATCGTTCCTTGCGAGGAGTTGTTCCCATGCCTTACGCCGATTCCAACGGCACCTCCATCTACTACGAGCGGCACGGCAGTGGACCCGTGATCTTCTTCGTGCACGGTTCCGGCGGCCACCACTCGATCTGGTGGCAGCAGGTCGCGGCGCTCCGCGACGAGTTCACGCTCGTCACCTTCGACCTGCGGGGCTTCGGCAAGTCCGATTCCTCCATGCCCGAGTTCGACGGCCAGGACTTCCCCGGGGACCTGATCGCCGTCCTCGAGGCCGAGGACCTCACCGATGTCATGCTCGTCGGCCAGTCCATCGGCTCCGTCGCCGCGCTGCGCGCCGCACTGGACCGCCCCGACCGGGTCTCCTGCGTCGTCCTCGGGCACTCCCTCGGCGGCATCAGCCACCCCGAACTGACCGAACTGGCCGCTGCCGACCGCGCCGAAGCCGTCAAGCTGCCCGTCATCGACCGACTGCTCACGGCCGGGTTCCAGCGGGAGCGGGCCGATCTCACCTTCCTGTTCCAGCAGATGGGCACCTTCAACGTCGCGAGGATGCAGGACCTGCGCAATCTCGACACCAACGGCCCGAGCCTTCAGGACATCCAGGAGTCAGGGGTGAAGGTCGCCTTCCTCGCCGGCGAGAAGGACGCGGTCCTCAGCGTGAAGACCGTGACCCGCGCCCACGAGCTGCTCCCCGGCTCCCACCTGGAGATCGTCCCCGGCGCCCCGCACTCCATGTACTGGGAGACCCCGCAGGCCTACAACGAGGCCGTCGCCCGCCTGCGCCGCACCCTCACCGCACCGAAGGACATCGCATGAGCAGCCTCACCCTCGACGCCGCCGAGGAGATCACCGGAGCCGTCCTCCAGCGCGCCCGGTCGCTCGGGAAGGCGGTGAGCGTCGCCGTCGTGGACGCCGGCGGATTCCCGGTCAGCGTCCGCCGCTCCGACGGCGCCCGCCCGCTCACCCCGGACATCGCCCGCGCCAAGGCGTACACCGCGGCCGTGATGCAGCGCCCCGGCACGATGCTGAAGAAGTGGCAGGAGAGCCAGCCGGTGTTCTTCTCCCAGCTCTCCCAGTTGCCCGGCGCGGCCATGCCGATCATGGCCGCCGAAGGCAGCGTCACGATCAAGAAGGACGGCGAGATCATCGGCGGCCTCGGCGTGGCCGGCGGCACCGCCGACGAGGACCAGCAGGTCGCCGACGAGGTCCTCGAAGCCCTCGGGTACGAACTGGAGTTCCCCGCCTGGGGCGTCCCGGGTGCGCAGAAGGGCAAGGAGTAGCCATGGCGGACACCTTCAACTACCGAATCGACCACCACGGCAGCCTGGTCCGCCCCGAGGCCCTGCTGGCGGCACGTGAGCAGTACGCACACGGGGAGGTCGACGTCGAGGCACTGCACGGCGCCGAACGCGTGGCCGTCGAGGATGTGGTGACCCTCCAGCGCAAGCTGCGCTCCACCGTGGTCACCGACGGGGACTTCCCCCGTAGCGACTTCCGAAGCGCCGTCCTCGACGGCCTGACGGGCCTCAAGTGCACGGGCGAAGGGGTGGGCGGGCTGTCCCGGTGGGTCGCCGAGTCCCTGCCCAAGACCGACGGTCCGCTGCTCTCGGACTGGGCGGACACGGCCGCCTCCCTGACCGTGATCGCACCCAAGGTCTCCCTGCCGTCCCCGGCCTATCTCGCCGCCACCTGCTTCGATCCGGGCCTGGCCGCCTCGGGCGGGCCTTCCTCGGCCCGCGCCCTCGGCGAGGCGCTCGCGGAGATCGTCCACGCGGAGATCGAACTGCTCGTCGCCCGGGGCGTGAAGCTCATCCAGCTCAACAACCCGCTGCTCCTCGCGGGCGTCCGCGCCGAGCCCGGCGCTCCGGGGACGCTCTCGTTCGAGGACGCCCTCGCGGTGGAGACCCTGGCGGTACGGCTCGACCAGCGCCCCGAGGGCGTACGCATCGGCCTCTGCCCCGGCTGGCGGGCGCCGGCCGCGGTGGACCGGGCCAGGGTCGAGCGGATGTACGGCGAGATCCCGGTGGACCGCTGGATCCTGCCGTACGACCAGGGCACCGGGGCAGAGCTCGACCTGATCAGAGCGCTGCCCGAAGACCGGGACGTGTGCCTGGGCGTCGTTGACGCGACCACGCCCGAGCTGGAGGAAATCGACACGGTCATGGCCCGGATCGATGCCGCCGCCGAGATCAAGGACATCGAGGACATGGCCCTCTCCCCGTCCCGCGGCTTCGCCGACACGGCCGCCCGGCCGCTGCTCGGCGCCGAGGACCAGCGCCGCAAACTCGTACTCGTGGAGACCCTGGCGCGCTACTGCTGGGGCAACGAGTTCTGACACCTGGAACGCGGGGTCCTGGACAGCTCCCGCGTTGCAGGACAAGCCCGAAGGCCGGGAAGCGCCCCAGGGGTGCGCTTCCCGGCCTTCGGGCACGTGCCGACAGGGCCCGGCTAGTAGAGGACCTCGGCGAACATCACTGTCCGCTCGGTGAGCAACGGCCGGACCGTGCCCACGATCAGCTCGTCGAAGTGGCCGGCCGCGGTGTGCGCGTCGAAGCCGGCGCGGTCGGCGTACCGCTCGTAGAGCACGAAGCCCCCCGGCCGGTCCGTCTCCGCGTGCACGTCGTAGGCGAGGTTGCCCGGCTCGTTGCGGGTGTGTTCGCGCATCTTGAGCAGCGCGGCCCGCACGGTGGCCTCGTCGGCGCTCTCGCAGCGGTAGTGGGCGATGACGGCGTACGTCATGGGGTGACTCCCTTTCGGGCAGGTGGGGTTGGCGGTCCGCCGATTCCAGCACGGATCTCCCACGCTGCGGCCCCCCGGAACGCGCAACCAATGCCTGCCGTCCTGGACCTGCCCGCACGCCCCCGCGTGGTGTGTCGTGACCACTGGTTCTGCGACACCGATGAAAGAAGGATCTTGATGCGTACCGTGGAAACCCTCGTGGGCGGGGAGTGGGTGGCCTCCGGCGAGTGGATCGACGTCCAGGACCCCGCGGACCTGCGCGCGCCCGCCTTCCGAGTCCCGGCGCTGAGCCCCGAGGACGTGACCCGCGCCTACGACCGCGCCCAGGAGGGCTTCGCCCTCTGGAAGCGGACCACCCCCGTCGAGCGGGGCGTCGTACTCCACCAGGCGGCGCGGCTGCTGCGGGAGCGCGCCCCGGAGATCGCCGCCGACATCGCCACCGAGAACGGCAAGACGTTCGCCGAGGCTCGCGGCGAGACGCTCAAGGCCGCCGACTTCCTGGAGTACTACGCCGGTCTCGTGGGCCGGGGCGGCTACGGCACCCTCCTGCACGACGTACGCCCCGACACGCGGACCAGCGCACAGCAGGAGCCGCTCGGCGTGGTCCTGGCCATCACACCGTGGAACGACCCTCTGATCACCCCAGCCCGCAAGCTCGCTCCCGCGCTCGCCGCAGGCAACTCCGCCGTCCTCAAGCCGGCGACCGAAACCCCGGTGTCGGCGCTCCACCTGGCCCGGGCACTGCACGACGCTGGGCTGCCGGCCGGCGTGCTGAACGTGGTCACCGGCCAGACCTCCCTGATCAGCGAGGCGCTGCTCGGTGACGCACGGATCGCAGCCGTCACCTTCACCGGCGGCAACGCCGTGGGCGCGCACCTGCGCGAGCGGTTCGCCATCCGCAACATCCGCTTCCAGGGCGAGCTGGGCGGCAAGAACGCCTCCGTCGTCCTGGCCGACGCGGACCTGGCCAAGGCCGCCAGGACCGTCGTCGCCGCCGCCTTCGGCCAGGCCGGCCAGCGGTGCACGGCCACCAGCCGGGTGATCGTGCAGCGGGACGCCTATCTGGAGTTCACTCGGCTGCTCCTCGCCGAGGTCGCCGCGCTCCGCACGGGCCCCGGCCTGGCCGAGGGAATGACCATGGGACCGCTGTCCAGCCCCCGGCAGCGCGACGGCGTGCTCGCCGCCATCGAGGGCGCGGTCAAGCAGGGCGCGACCGTGGTCGCCGGCGGCGCCCGCGCCGACGAGGGACCTCGCGCGCACGGCTGCTTCGTACAGCCCACCGTGCTCGCGGACGTCACACCTGCCATGGACATCTGGCGCGAGGAGGTCTTCGGCCCGGTGCTCGTGCTGCGTGCCGTCGACACGTTCGACGAGGCGGTCGAAGCGGTGAACGACTCCGTCTTCGGCCTCGCCGCCGCCGTCTTCACCACGGACCTGCGCGCCGCCCACCGCTTCGCGGACGAGGCCGAGTGCGGCCAGATCGCGGTCAACCTGACCACCCCCGGCTGGGACGTGCACCACCCCTTCGGCGGCTTCCGGGATTCCGGGTCCGCGTTCAAGGAGCAGGGCACCGAGGCCCTGCGCTTCTACACCAGGGTCAAGACCGTCGCGATCCACTTCGGCGCGTGACGCCCGTACGAGCAGAGGAAAGGAGGCGCTGATGGCTGACGAGACGATCGGCGTCGTCGGCGCCGGCATCGTGGGCCTCGCCACCGCCCGCGAGATCGCCCTGCGCCGCCCCGGTAGCCATGTGGTGGTCCTGGAGAAGGAACACCGCGTCGCCGTCCACCAGACCGGACACAACTCGGGCGTCGTGCACGCGGGCATCTACTACACGCCCGGCAGCCTGAAGGCCCGACTGTGCGCCCGGGGCGCGGCACTGATCCGCGACTACTGCCAGGACCGGGGACTGCCGTACGAGGAGTGCGGCAAGCTCGTCGTCGCGGTCACGGAAGCCGAGCTGCCCCGCCTGGAGTCCCTGTACGCCAACGCCCGCCGGAATCAGGTGCCCGGCGTACGGATGGTGCCGGCCGGTGAGATCGGTGACTTCGAGCCGCACGCCGCGGGCAGGGCGGCGATCCACTCCCCGCACACCGCGATCACGGACTACACCCGCATCGCGGAGGAGCTCTCCCGGGACGTCATCGAATCCGGCGGGGAGGTCCGCTTCGGCTTCCCGGTCACCCGGGTGACCCGACTGCCCGGGCCAAGGGTGGAAGTCGCTTCCGGGGAGGAAACCCTCACCGTGAACCGCCTCGTCCTGTGCGCCGGGCTGCACAGCGACAAGGTCGCCGCACTCGCCCACGACCAGGACGATCCGCGCATCATCCCGTTCCGCGGGGAGTACATGACGGTCAGCCCGGACAAGGCGCACATGGTGCGCGGCCTGATCTATCCCGTCCCCGACCCGCGCTATCCCTTCCTCGGAGTGCACTTCACCCGCCGCGTCAACGGCGAGGTGGAGGTCGGCCCCAACGCGGTCCTGGCCTTCTCCCGCGAGGGGTACCGGCTCACTGACATCGACCCGCGCGAACTCGCCCGCATCGCGGCCTTCCCCGGCACCTGGCACCTGGCGAAGCAGCACTGGCGAACCGGCATCAAGGAGATCCGAGGCTCCCTGTCCACGCGCTCCTACATGAAGGACGCGCAGCTGTACGTGCCCGGCATCGGCACCCGCGACGTACAGCGCGGCGGGGCCGGCGTCCGCGCCCAGGCCATGGGCCGGGACGGCTCCCTCGTGGACGACTTCCGCATCCACACCGTCGGCCCCGTCACCGCCGTGCGCAACGCTCCCTCACCCGCCGCCACGTCCTCGATGGCGATCGCCGAACACATCGCCGACATCGTTTTCGATGACGGTTCGGCGACCTGAATACCTCTGTGTACAGCGGCTTTTCACGCAACAACAGCTTGCGCGCCGGGATCTCTGCAGGAGCCCTTCCCGCATCTAACGTCTGACTCACACCCCACCGATTCACTCCTCCGAGAGAAGGAAGTACCGGCATGTTCGTCGTCGACACCCAGATCCACATCTGGAAGGAAGAGACCCCGGACCGCCCCTGGGTCCCGGGCGCCCGTGAGCGCATCCGCCTCAACGGCCACCGCGAGGACCCCTTCTCCTACGAGGAGGCCCTGGAGCTGATGGACGAGGCCGGCGTCAACCGGGCACTGATCCTCCCGCCGTCATGGGAGGGCGACCGCATCGACTACGCCCTCGAGGCCTGCGAGGCCCACCCGGACCGCTTCGGCATCATGGCCCGCATCCCGCAGAACAAGCCCGTCGAGGGCGCGGCCATGCTCCGCGACTTCGCGCAGAACCCGCACGTCAAGGGCACCCGGCTCACCTTCCACCGGCCCCAGGACCGCAACTGGATGATCGACGGCACCAACGACTGGTACTGGCCGCTCGCCGAACAGCTGAACGTCCCCACCATGGTCCACGCCCCGGTCTGGAAGCGGGAGCTCGGCGAGATCGCGGAGCGGCACCCCGGACTGAAGATCATCATCGACCACATGGGCATCATGGCCCGCTGCGTCGACGACGCCATCGGCTACTGGGTCCAGGAGACCGCCGACCTCCACAAGTACCCCAACATCTACGTCAAGCTCTCGGCCCTCCCTGGCTACTCCACGCAGCCCTTCCCCAACGGCAACATCGAGCAGTACGTCCGCTCGATGGTCGACCAGATGGGCCCGCAGCGCTGCTTCTACGGAACCGACATCACCCGCCTGCTGGGCCACGGCATCAACTACACCGACACCATCGAACAGTTCACCAAGCACTGGGAGTTCACCCCCGAGGAGCTGGAGTGGATCATGGGCCGCGGTATCGCCGAGGTCCTCGACTGGCCGATCGAGGGCTGAGGAACCACACGAGATGACGGACACCACGAAGCCTCCGGGAGCCGACGGCGGCGATGCCCTCGTCTCTGCCTTCAACGCCGCCGGCGCCGACTACCTCTTCTGCTCCTCGGGGTCCGAGTGGGCCCCCGTATGGGAGTCCCTGGCGCGCCGCCACCGCGACGGGCTCCCCTGCCCCCAGTACCTCGACCTGACCCACGAGACCGTGGCCGTGGGCCTGGCCACCGGCTACGGGCTGGTCACCCGCCGACCGCAGGGCGTCCTGCTGCACGCGGCCCCCGGCCTGCTCCAAGGCTCGATGGCCGTACACGGCGCGCTGCTGGCCGGCGTGCCGATGGTGGTCGCCTCCTCGGAGTCGACCACGTACGGCGACGCCCCCGGGCACGACCCGGGCGGCCAGTGGTACCGCAACCTGTCGATCGTCGGCGGCCCGCACCAGATCGCACAGCCCTTCACCAAGTGGTCCAACGAGGCCGCCAGCGTCCACACCCTGCCCACCATGGTCACCCGCGCGGCGGAGTTGGCCTGGCGGGCGCCCGCGGGACCCGCGTACCTCAACATCCCCCTGGAGATCCTCCTGGAGGAGTGGGACGGCCGCGAAGCCAAGCCCATCGTGGAACCAGGCTCCACGCACAGCTCACCCGAAGAGGCCGACGCCGTCGCACGGATGATCCGCGAGGCGGTGAACCCCGTGATCGTCACCGAGACCGCGGGCCGCGAAGTGGGCGGATCCGAGGCTCTCGTGGCCTTCGCCGAGGCGTGGAACATTCCGGTGGTGGAGCCCGACTCGGCGGTCTGCGGCAACTTTCCGCGCACCCACCCGCTACACGCCGGCAGCGACATCGGCCCGTGGATGGACGAGGCCGACCTCATCCTCCTCGTCAACTGCCGCGCCCCCTTCTACCCCCCGAGCCGCCGCCCCTCCAAAGCGCAGATCGTCGTCATCGATGAGGTGCCACAACGCCCGCACGTGGTCTACCAGGCGCTCTTCGCAGACCGCTACTTGGAGGGCGGTGTCGCCAACACCCTGCGCCAGCTCGCCAAGCGGGCGAAGGATCTCGACGCGTCCGCCGTCGCCGCACGGCGCGCGGCGCAGGAGGAGCGGCACGGCGCCGAGCAGGCCGCGATCACGCACGCCGAGGAGGCTGCCGCGACGCGGGACGGAATCGACCCCGTACTGGTGGCCGCCACCCTGCGCCGCCTGCTGGACGGCCAGGACTCCATCGTCGTCGACGAGACCATCACCCACAGCCGCGTCGTCAAGCGCCATCTGCAAACCGACGCACCCGACTCGTACTTCTACGTGCAGGGCGGCCTCGGCCAGGGCATCGCCGTCGCGCTCGGCGTCAAACTCGCCGCCAGGGAACGGCCCGTGGTCCTCACCATCGGGGACGGCGCCTTCACCTACAACCCGGTCATCCCGTCGTACGACGCCTCCAAGGCCTACGACCTGCCAGTGCTGATCGTGGTCTTCAACAACCGCGTCTACAAGTCGATGAACCTCAACCACCGCCGCTTCTACCCCGACGGCGCTGCGGCTGAGACGGGCGAATGGCTCGGCACCGACCTGAACCGGCTGCCCCGCCTCGCCGCCTTCGCCGAGCCGTTCGGCATGCACACCGAGACCGTCGACACCCGGGACGCGCTGGGCCCCGCGCTGGAGCGCGCCCTGAAGGCCATGGCGGAAGGCACCACCGCCGTCGTCGACGTCCTCGTCACCCGCTGAACCAGGAGGTACCCACCACCATGCCCGACACCCCCGCCACACCCGACCCCAAGCCGGGCAAGGTACTCGTCCCCGCCGAGGACCTCCGCACCTTCTCCGCCGCCCTCCTGGAGAAGGGCGGCCTGAGCCCGGAGCACGCCCGTACCACCGCCGACGTCTTCGTCTGGGCCGCCCTGCGCGGCGTCGACTCACACGGCATCGCCCGCGTCCCCGCCTACCTCGACCTGCTGGAAAAGGGAGTGGCCAACGCCGACGCCCGCATCACCCTCGAATCGACCACCCCGGGCGCCGCCGTCCTCGACGCCGACCGCGCACCCGGCCCGGTGGCCCTGTCCGCCGCCGCCACCGAGGCGGTCGACCGCGCCCGTACGACGGGCATCGCCACGGTCGGCGTCCGGGAGACCGTCCACACCGGGGCCATCGGCTACTACGTCTCGAAGATCGCCGAGCAGGGCATGATCGGCATCGGCTTCGTCGCCGGCATGCCCAACATGGGCTACGCCGGCGTCAAGGGCGCCGCCGTGGCCACCAGCCCGCTCGCCATCGCCGTACCCGCCGAGGACCACGCACCCCTGCTCCTCGACATGGCCACCGCAACCATCGCCCTCGGCAAGATCCGCCAGGCCAAGGCGAGCGGCACCCCGCTCCCCGAGGGCGCCGCCGCCACCGAGGACGGCACCCCCACCACCGACCCCGCGCTGGCGGTCATGCCGCTGCCGCTGGGCGGCGCGAAGGGCTCCGGCATGTCCCTCGCCTTCGAACTGCTCACCAGCGTGCTCGTCGGCGCGCCGATCTTCTCCGCCTTCCACTCGGACGACCCCCAGGGCCGCAAGCACCGCCAGAACGCCCTGCTCATCGCCCTCGACCCGGAGGCCTTCGGCGGCGCCGCAGGCTTCAGGGAAGCGGTGGACACCACACTCTCCACCCTCAAGGAACTACCGAAGGCCGACGAGGCGGCGGGCGTCTTCTACCCCGGCGAACGCAGCGCGGCCCTGGCCCTCAGCCGGTCGGAGCAGGGGATCCCGGTGACGCCGAAGGTGCGACAGGACCTGGTGGAGCGCGCCCGGAAGCTGGACGTCACGATTCCGGAAGTCCTCGCGCAGTAGGCTGCCGCTTCCCACCATGACCGGGGAGCGGAGGGCCGGCCCGGTCAGGTTCCGAATGCGTCCGGTGCGGCGGACACCCTGCCATCCGCTCCCCAGGGCCCCGCAGGCCTCGATCACCCGAACATGCACATGGAGGAGGCGTCGTGGCCCAACGGCCCGCGCGCAAGACCGGTACCGCACGCGTCGTGCGCACCGAACAGCTGACTCCGCACATGGTGCGGATCGTCCTGGGCGGTGAGGAACTGGCCGGGTTCACGGCCGACCGCTTCACCGACCACTACATCAAGATCCTCTTCCCGGCCGAGGGGGTCACCTACCCGGAGCCCTGGGACATGGGACACATCCGATCGGCGTTCCCGCGCGAGGAGTGGCCGCGCAACCGGGTCTACACCGTACGTGCCTGGGATCCGGACCATCTGGAGCTGTCGGTGGACTTCGTCGTCCACGGCGACGAAGGCCTCGCCGGTCCGTGGGCGGCCCGGGTCCAGCCGGGCGAGCGGGTGTACTTCCTCGGCCCGGGTGGTTCCTACACACCCGATCCTGCGGCCGATTGGCACCTGCTGGCCGGGGACGAGAGCGCACTGCCGGCCATCGCCACGGCCATGGAGCGGATGCCCGAGGGGGCCACCGTGCACGCCTTCATCGAGGTCTCCGGCCCGGCGGAGGAACAGAAGATCGTGACGGCCGACGGTGTTGCCCCGGTCTGGCTCCACCGGGGCGAGCGCCCGATCGGCACACCGCTCCTGGAGGCGGTCTCCTCGCTCGCCTTCCCCGAAGGCACCCCTCAGGTCTTCGTCCACGGAGAGGCCGGCTTCGTCAAGCAGCTCCGCCGCCACCTCCGCAAGGAGCGGCAGGTCCCGCGCGAGCGCCTGTCGCTCTCCGGGTACTGGCGTCAAGGCCAGAGCGACGAGGCTTGGAGCGCCATCAAACGGGACTGGCACGCGCAGGTCGAGACGGAACAAGAGGCGTAGCCGGGCGGAAGCGGAGCCGTCTCGTACTTTCGGCTGAGGCAGTTCACGGGAAGCGGGAGCCCAAGGCCATGTGGATCAAGGCCCTTTGGTGGGACAGGCCGCCTGTTCACGCACCGACATCGTGAAGACCGTTCTCGTCCTTCACCACGCCTCAACCTGAGGTTGGAAAAGGCTCATGGTGTGCGCCACGCCAATCCACCGCTACGGCCCGCGCAGCCCCATGGCCTGCTCGGCCTGCCGCAGCCGCTGACCGCAAGGACGGACCAAATCGTTCGGATCCGCCGTGGCCAGCGGACCGCCCTGTCTTTGTCTCATCCCCACAAACCAGCCGACGCGGACTGACAGGCGCCTGCCGCACCCGGATCGAAGGACTCCTCACCCCCCAGACGCTACCGGGGCCTGGTCGGCTGCAGGACCGGGACAGCGGCCTCGGGTTGCGGATCACGCAGAGTTTCAGACACAGCTGAGTCGGTCCACCCAGGTCACCAAAAGGCGAACCAGGGTCAGCATTCGTCCTGGCACACCCTGTCACGAACCGCCACACCTGAGAATCGTGCTGGAGGCGCCGACCGGCTTCTGGCTTCGTTCAAAGGCGTTGAGAACGCGTAGAGGTCCAGGCCTCGCCTCCTCTCGGCGAACCCCGGACCCATATCTCGAACACTCACATAGTCATCGCACACGCCCCCGCGGCTTCAGGTGAGTTGGGGGAATCTCGGGGGCCGGGATCGGGGGTCCGTCGTAGCCTTTGACCTCGCCGAATCGGGTTCCGTTCATCCAGTCCTCGCGGGCCTGAACGACCTCTTCATGACTCCTGGAGACCCAGTTCCAGAACCATTGGATCTCAGAGCATTTCCGCAGGTCAGAGCGTTACGAGTCGCCGGAAGTCAGCAAAAGTCAGCATCAGCGCCTCCCTCAGCGGCACGTTGGCACCGAAACATGACCAGGTTTTCCCAGCGGCTCACCCCTCGCAGCGAGCGTTCATGGGACCTCGAACGGTGAGCCCAGCACCGCTCGCTGTAAGCGCCATCTATATCTCGATCGTCGGCGTGGACGTGGTCCCCCCCTACTACAAGGTGAAGTACACCGCCGAGCGGATGCTGGAGGCATCCGGCCTGGGCGTGACGATCCGCGTCCCGGACATGGGCGGCCCCGAGACCCACACCCTCCCCGACCTGGTCCGTACCCACCTCGCATACCGCGGCTCCCGCCGCCCGGTCCTCCCGGTCCCCTTGGCGGGCAAGGCCTACGCCGCCTTCAGGCGCGGCGGCAATCTGGCCCCGTCCCACGCCGTGGGCAAGGGCACGTTCGAGGAGTTCCTGGCCGCGGCCGGGAGACGGGGGTAACGGGCGGCGCCGGCCGGGGATCGGGGTGGGGGTCTTGGGGTCCCTCACCTCCCGCCGAGCAGCGCCTCCCGGGCCGCGTCGCGGGCCGACAGGCGGGCGCCCTCCAGGACCGCGTCGCCTCCGAGGGTGGTGGCCCTGACCTCCGTGGGAACCGGGGTGAGGGCCGACAGGCGGGTGGCGACGCGGGCGGCCAGGGCGGGGCCGCCCGCGAGGCCGAGTTCGCCGCCCAGGACCACACAGCCCAGGTCGAGCACCGCCGCCACGGCTGCCGCGCCCAGGGCGAGCCGTTCGGCCAGGGCCTCCAGGAAGGCTTCGCCAGCAGCGCCCGCCACCGCTTCCTCCACCGGCCCCGCGAACCCATGCTCCGCCGCCAGTGACGCCACCGCCTCGCGCCCGGCGAGGGCGTGGAAGCCGCCGCCGCAGTCGGTGGCGGAGGGCAGACCGGCGGTGCCGGGTACGGGCAGGAAGCCGATCTCGCCCGCTCCACCGGACACGCCCCGGCGCAGTCGGCCGTCCAGGACCACTGTGGCGCTGACGCCCGCGCCCAGCCAGAGCAGCACGAAGGAGTCGAGGTTCCGGGCGACGCCGCAGCGCTGCTCGGCGACGGCGGCGAGGTTGGTCTCGTTCTCGACCAGGATCCGTGCGGGTAACTCCCGCTGGAGCGCGGCCACCAGTTCCCGGTGCCAGGCCGGCAGGCCGCTGGTGTCGCGCAGTTCGCCGGTCGCCGGGGACACCAGGCCGGGCGCGCCGACCGCCACGGTGTGCAGCTCGGCCGCGCCCACCTCGCGGGCCGCCCGGCGCAGTTCGGCCACGGCCGCCTCGGGCGCGTCCACCGGAAGCGGGGTCCGGGTGAGGGGCTGGCCGATCAGGTCGGTGACGACCGCGGTCGCGCTGTCGGTGCGTACGTCGAGGGCGGCGAGGAAGGCGCGGCGGGCGACGATGCCGTACAGGCGGGCGTTGGGTCCGCGCCGCTGTACGCCGGACTCGCCCACCACCTTGATCATCCCGGCCGCCGCGAGCCGGTCGACCAGGTCCGCGACCGACGGCCGCGAGAGGCCGGTCAGCATCTTGAGCTGGGCGGCTGTCAGGGGGCCCTGGTCCTGGAGGAGCCGCAGCGCCAGCCGGTCGTTGATCGCCCGGGCGGTGCTCGGCGAGGCCGGGGAGGGGGCGGGAACCGTTGGGGTCACGGGGTCATCCTAGGCGGCCGGATGGACGGAAGATCGAACACCCTCTAACTATCAGGAGAGCTGCCTGATAATTTACGACCCATGACGACGACCGGGGAACACGACCTCCCCCCGCGGCAGTTCCGCCGCGCCCGCCCGTCCATCGCGGTGCCGGCCAAGGTGGAGGCACTGCGGTCGGAGGCAAAACGCCTGGTCGCGCGCGGCTGGCTGGACGAACCCGCGCCGGGCAGGTTCATGCTCGCGAAGGCCGCGGCCGCGCGAGGCGGCAAGTCATGAGCAGGGTCATCGACCAGCAGACCATCGCCTCGGAGCTGGTGGTGCGGCGTTCGTAGTCGCGTGCCAGGCGGCGGGTGCGCATCATGTGGGCGAAGAGGCGCTCGACGATCCACCGCTTGGGCAGGACCACGAAGCCGCGCGTGTCGTCGCTGTGTTGGACGATCGCGAGGACCAGGGCGAGCGGGGCCAGGCAGTACTCGACGAGGGGGCCGGTGTGGCCGCGTCGGCCCAGACCAGGGCGAGGCGGTGGTGCGCGTCGGTCACCCGCTCGAGCAGGGCCCGGGCGGCGGCGCAGTCGCCGGTGTCCGCGGCGGTGACCATCACCCACAGCAGCAGGCCGAGGCTGTCGACCACGACGTGCCGCTTGCGCCCGTTGATCAGCTTGCCGCCGCCGAAGCCGCGGCTGTCGGAGCCGACGACGGCATCGCTTTGACGGACTGCGAGTCGATCACGCCGGCCGTCAGCTCCGCATCCCGCTCCTCCCTCTCGAGGATCCTTGCGCGCAGCCGGTCGTGGAACTCCTTGATCAGGGCGTGGTCGCGCCAGCCGGGCAGCGGCCGGACCACGGCCCACTCCGCGTCCGTCATGTCCGAGGGATACCGCCGAACACGTTCCGGGTGATCGGCCGCGTTTCCGAACCGGTGAGCGACACAGGCACACGTCGGTGCAGGCGAGTTGAACTCCACCGGCGCGAACACGTACAACTGCGGCAACAGGGTCTCCTGGATCTCGGTTGGCTTCGCAACCCCGAGCTACCAAGGGGCCCTGCCTTCATGCCCGCGACCAGCTGCCACCACCCGATCGAGACTCCCGTTCGACACACCCCCCTCAAGATCGGAACGACAACGGGCCAGCCACAACGCCGTGCTGATCCGACCGCGCTCCTCGGCGACGACGACTGCCCGGGCCACATCGGTCACTTCCGCCGCCAGGACGGCGATGCCGTCCGGCACGGCCGCGTACCCGGCAGGGAACTCCTCCGGCAGCTCGGTGCGCCAACTCTCCGGCAGGGCCGCGCGGGAAGTGTGCAGGACGCGGACGAGGAGCGTGTCGAGTACGCGGTCCACGGCGTCCGAACACGCCTGGGCGCCGTACTCGGACGCGGCGGCCTGGCCAACTGCCGCCGGATGTCGGGCCGGAACCGGTAGCGCAGATCGGAAAGGGTCTCCATCCCCACATCCACGGCCTCGTCCAGCACTCGAGCTGCGGCCTCCTCATCGATACCGGCGGCAGCGGCGGCGATCGCCGCGCTGACGGACGGCCAGCCGCCGCAGGCCGTGAGTCGGCAGAGGCGTACGGGCTCGGGCCCGAGGAGGTCGACGTAGTACTGGCCGTCTGGAAAGCGCTCGCGCCTCGACCGCGAGCCGGAGCGCCACCGAAGTGGTGCCACTGCCCGTGGGCCCCGACCGCAGCGCGACCCGAGGCCACCCCTTCCAGGGCCGGTCGGCCTCACGCAACAGCCGCTTGAGGACGCTCGACGAGCACCCGGCCCCTTCTCCCGGGGTCAGCTGATCGGCTTCTCCCAGACGGAGACGTGCTGGGCGCTGTCCTCGGTGAAGGGCAGGCGCGTCCAGCCATCCCAGCGGTCACGCAGCCGCAGGCCGGCGAGCTGGGCCATCAGGTCCAGCTCCGCGGGCCAGACGTAGCGGAAGGGGATCGTCCTGGCTTCGCCGTGGCCATCTTCCGCGATCTCGATGTAGTGGCAGGTCGCGTCCTGGGTGACGGTGTCGTAGACGGTGTAGGCCCACTCGCGCGGACCGGTGCGGAACGGGACGATGTTCTGCCCGGCCGGGATCTTGCGGAGCTCCGGGACCAGCACCTCGACGACGAAACAGCCCCCGGGCGCCAGGTGCTCGGCGGCGTTGCGGAAGCAGGCGACCTGGGCCTCCTGGCTCGTCAGGTTCATGATGGTGTTGAAGACGAGGTAGGCCAGGGAGAAGGGCCCATCGGCCGTCGTGTCCACCGTCGTCCCGGCGAAATCGCCGATCGACACGCCGATCCGCTCACCGCCCGGCTTGGCGCGCATGCGGTCCACCATCGCCCTGGACATGTCGATGCCGTGAACCGGGACGCCCCGCCGGGCCAGCGGCAGCGCGATGCGCCCCGTCCCGATTCCCAGCTCCAGGGCCCTGCCGTCCCCCGCGAGTTCCGCGAGGAGATCCACGGTCTGCTCGATGACCTCCTTCTGGAACTGGGGTCCCTGGGCATCGTCGTACCGCTCTGCCACCTGCTTCGAGAAGTGGCCGTCCGCATCGGTCATCAGCCGACCGTATCGCCTCCGCGGCGGAGGAACCAGGCCCTCGCGGCTGCCCGTTCGGTTGGCTGGCGCGCCCCTACTTCACCGGCTCCAGGATCGCCACGCACTCCACGTGGTGCGTATCGCAAACATGTAGAGCCAAAAACAGGTTAAAGAAAACCGCAGGTCAGCGGGGCGTAGGGCGCAAAACGGATTTAAGATCAATGTGCATTGCGTGCGTGCGCTATGGGCGCTACGTGCGACCTCTGACGCACACCCGAAAGGCATCTGGGGCTCTGCGCCGCCGAGAATCTCGTCGTATGGCATTCGAAATGCCATACTTGCGTCATGGCTGACGACGACACCAACTTCCCTCCTGTCGACGGCCCTACCAGTGGAATCTCCGTCTCCCTGACCGCCGGTACTCTGCAAGCGATCCGTGAGCGGGTCGGCAAGCGGGGCGTGTCCGCCTACCTGGAGAGGGCCGCGCAGCGGCAGATCGAGCGCGACAACCTGGACGAGCTGATCGCCGACTTCGACAAGACTCACGGCCCCACCGACCCCGAGGCCGTCGCCGCCAAGCGGGCCAAGCTCACCGGCGGCGCCTCTTCCGACGCCGGAGCGGCCGCGTGAGCGGCGCGCTCATCTAGATGATTGATTCCGTGGTCAGTGGTCGTAGGCGGTCAGTGATCGGATGACGGGTCCGCCGGTCTTGTGGTTGTG
>NZ_JALGBX010000050.1 GCF_022808175.1 Streptomyces sp. AP-93
CGATCAACCAGTCAAGCGGTCACTAACCGCCTACGATCACTGACCGCAACGACACCCCTTGGACTCATTCATCTAGGCAGCCCGGACGGCGTTCACCACGGGGTTTCGGCTGGACGACTCAGCGCGCGGACCCCGTGTCCGCGTCCAGCAGTTCGTGAAGCCGGGGGACTGCGACGGGCGGATGCCCGCGCGGCGCTCGAAGTCGGGGCCCACGACCGGGAAGTGGGTGTCGTTGTCGTTGCCCACGTCCGGGGTTTCCGCCCAGACGCGCTCACCGTCCACCTCCATCGGGAAGCGCCGCACCCGCAGCCGGGGGCGGGGTACGAGGGACTCGACGTGGTGCAGGAACGAGTTCCGGTTGTGGCCGACTCCGATCAGCAGGATGTGCGCGCCCAGGTCGTGCAGCCGGCCGAACGGCGAGGTGCGGCCCCGTGCGAAGCCCAGCGACTGCCGCGCCGTGACCTGTGCTGATCACATCATTCCGGTGGGTGGCCGGGCGAATCCCTGCCCCGGCCGCGCGCGGACCTCCGTAGGGTGGCGGCATGCCGACCACCGTCCTGTACTGCTCCGATCCGCTGAACGCGCGCCTCGCCGACGCCCACTTCGCCGAGGAGGCACGAGCGGTGCGCGCCGCCGGGGGCGGCATCGGGCTCATCGACCACGACGCGCTGCTCGCCGGGGACGCCGGCCGGGCCGTGGCCCGGGTGCCCGCCGGGGCGGGGGCGCTCTGGTACCGGGGCTGGATGATCCCGGCAGCCCGGTACGCCGGCCTCGACGCGGCCCTGCGCGAGCGCGGATGCGCACTCCGCGTCACTCCTGACGCGTACCGGAGCGCCCATGAACTCCCGGGCTGGTACGAGGCGTTCGCCGGGCTGACCCCGCCCAGCCGGTGGCTGGCGACGCCTCCGGGGCAGACCCCGGAGCCGGCCCGGCTCGCGGACGCCGCCGCGGCCCTCCCGTCCCGCGCCGGGATCGTCAAGGACTACGTCAAATCCCGGAAGCACCAGTGGGCGGAGGCCTGCCACCTCCCCGACCTCGCGGACCGGGCCGCCGTCCACCGCGTGGTGAACCGCTTCGTGGAGCTCCAGGGCGAGGACCTGGCCGGCGGAGTGGTGCTGCGCGCCTTCGAACAGTTCACGGCGGCCGAGGGCGTGGCCACCGAGGTACGGGTCTGGTGGCGGGGGGCCGAACCCCGGCTGGTCACCGCGCACCCCGACAGCCCGTACGCCGAGGCGGCGGCGCCGGACCTCGGACCCGTGCGGGCCGCGGTCGCGGAGCTCGGCTGCGCCTTCGTCACCACGGACCTCGCGCTGCGCGCGGACGGCGTCTGGCGGGTCGTGGAGGTGGGCGACGGGCAGGTGAGCGATCTGCACCGGGACGCCGATCGCGGCGCGTTCGTCCGCCTCCTGACGGGCGGTTGAGGCCGGACCGGACGCAGGGGCGGATCTGGTACAACATCGGACATGACGGGATCGGGATTGACTGGATTCGAGATCAACGATGCGAGCGCCGCCGACATGGCGCTGTTCCGGGACTGGGCCGACGAGGAGGGCTGGAATCCCGGGGACTCCGACCGGTTCGCGTTCGCCGTCGCCGATCCGGGCGGATTCCTCATCGGGCGGCTCCGCGGGAAGCCCGTCGCCTGCATCTCGGCCGTCCGGTACGGCGCCGGATTCGGCTTCATCGGTTTCTACATCGCCCGCCCCGACGTCCGTGGCCAGGGATACGGGATCCGGATGTGGAAGGCCGGAATGGAGCGGCTCGACGGGCGGCTCGTCGGGCTGGACGGGGTGGTCGAGCAGCAGCACAACTACCGTAAGTCCGGCTTCCGCTCGGCCTGGAACAACGTCCGCCACGAGGGGGTGCCGCAGGCGGCGGGGGAGCCCCCGGAGGAGACGGCGCCCGGGGTGCGGATCGTGGATGCGGCCACCCTCCCGTTCGGGCAACTCGCCGCCTACGACCGCAGGTTCTTCCCCGCGCCGCGCGACGCCTTCCTCGCCGCCTGGGTCGGACTGCCCGGCCGTACCGCCCTTGCCGCGGTGCGGGACGGCCGGGTCGAGGGGCTCGGAGTCGTCCGGCCGGGCAGCGGCGCCTCCCGGATCGGCCCGCTCTACGCCGCCGGCCCGGCCGTCGCCGCGGCGCTGGTGCTCCGCCTCGCGGAGCGGACCCCCGACGGCCGGGTCGCCGTGGACGTACCGGACGCCACTCCGCGTGCCGCCGCCCTGCTGGGCGGACTGGGCCTGACCCCGACGTTCGAGACCGCCCGGATGTACACCGGCCAGGAGCCGGACCTCGACCTGACCGGAATGTACGGGGTCACGAGTCTGGAGCTGGGCTGACCGGGCTGATCGGGCTGGTCGGGCCGATCGTGCTGACCGGGCCGATCGGGCTGATCCCCGGCATCCGGCCCCGGCTCAGATGGTGAAGACCGTGCCGGTGGCGTTCCACAGGGCGCACGGGTTCGCGTAGGTGTAGGAGTAGTTCATCCGGCGGCCCTGCCACACGCCTTCGGCGGTCACGGTCACCGGGCTCCACTCCCGGGTACACGCCGCGTCGGGGCGCGGCTCGGCGAGCGCGTCCAGCTCGGGGGCGTAGGCCTGTAACTCGGCGCACGCCGCGTCCGGGTCCGGGTGGGTTCCGCCGGGCCGGGGCGCGCAGACCAGGGTGACCGCGCGCAGCACCGTACCGCTCGCCGCGTCGTCGCCGTCGGTGACGCTCAGCACGAGCGCGGACGGGGCGTACAGGCTTTCGCCGCCGGCGGGCGCGGCTCCGGCGACGCCCGAGCCGGTCAGGGCGGTGAGGGCGGTGAGCCCCATGGCGGCGGACGACAGTCCCAGGGTCCTGGTGACGGATCGCATGTCGAACGCTCCTCGCATCGTTGCGTCGGATAACGGACGCGAGTCTTGCCCATGCGGAACCGGAACGCCCGTTCGCACCTCTACTTCTCGTCACGCAACGCGCACGCATGACCGCAGACCGCAGCGACCCGCAGGGGGCTGACCTGTGGGGGAGCGGTCGGCGGAATCGGCCCGAACCCGCCCGGGTCAGCTCGCGGCGAGGCGGGGGGCGTACGTGTCGAGGAGGCGGGTGCGGGTCTGCTGCAGCCGCAGCGCGAGCACCCGGCCGACCCAGTGGCCGAGGGCGGACCCGAAGGCCGGATCGGCGTCCATGAGCATCCGTACGGTCGTGGCGTCGAACTCGTACGCGCGGACCGGCGTCATGGCCTCGGCGCCCAACTGCCACACGTACGGCGGGAACAGCCACGACCAGCCGACCAGTTCTCCGGGGCCCAGGCTCTCGATGGGCGTGGGCCGGCGGCCCGGTACCGGGATCTCCAGGGTCACCGTGCCGGAGCGCACGATCCAGAAGGAGTCCGCCCGGGTGCCCTCGTCGAAGATCCGCGCGCCCTCGCGGAAATTGACCTCGCGGGCGTGCGACATCAGCCGTCCGCGGTATTCGGTCGACAGGACGGCAGCGATCCGGATGGGGGAAGGTGTGCTCACGACGGCCTCCGATCGGGACCCCCCGCTCCCCCAGTGTCGCCGACGCCGGACCGAATCCGGGGCGTCCGCATCCGGAGGATTGTCCGATTTTAGGCGACACAAACCCCGTCCGCGCCGGAAGCCCGCCCCGGCCGCCTCCCGGCCGCCTCCCGGCCGCCTCCCGGCCGTGCCCGGCTACTCCTCGGCGCCGGTCTCCAGGCAGGCCAGCTCCATGGCGTCGAGGACGGCCTCGTGGCTGCGTCCGCTCAGTTCGGAGACGTTCTCGATCTGTGCCGTCGCCCAGGCCGCCAGGGTCATCACCAGCACGCGGAGCCCGTCGGTGCCGTACTCCGCGAAGATCTCGTCCGCGGCGCTCATCGCCTCCTCGGGCACCTGCTCCGGTGGTTCGAGCCCGGCCAGGCCGCGGAGCAGGGTCAGGGTGCGGCGGGAGATCTCGGGGGTCATCCTCGCCAGCCGCGTGTCTTCTTCGTCGCTCATTCCGCTCCGCCCCTCCGGTCCCGCGCCCGCGTACGTCCCCGGGCGCGGGCTCCTGCCCGCGCCTGCTGTCGTCCCCCCCAGGGCACCGTAGAGGGGCGCGGGCCCGGGCGGGGCGGCAATCGCGAGAACGGGCCCGGCGTCCCATGATCCGGACGGGCGTGCGCCCCCTTCGGCTGCCCGCCTCAGGCCCGGCGCGCGCCCGGGCCGGCGAGTCGCTCGGCCAGGGCGGGCAGGCCCGGGCCCGACAGGAGGGGCAGGGCCGCCGTGTCCCGGCCGGTGACCAGCAGGAGGAGCGCCGAGACCGGGCCCTCGACCGTGGTGGCGGAGGTGGCGGCGGCCGTGCCGCTGCCCGCGGCGTCACCGGTGCCGGCCGTCCAGTCGCAGTCCGTGGCCATGAGCCGGAAGCCGGCCAGCGGGCGCCGGGCGTGGAACGGAACCCCATCGACCAGGCCCGCTGCGCCGCGGTCGCCGCCGCCTCGGCCGGCATCGTACGGGTCCGGCCCAGCGGGACGGCGATGTCCTGCCCGTGCGCCAGGCTGTCGATCAGCGGCTCCAGGTGGGTCACCCCCGGTGCCTTGCGCCGGGATCCGGCCATTGCGCGCAGCCGGGGCGCGAACTCGGCCGCCGGCCGCGCGGCCTCCCGTACGGCCGTGTCGTGGACCATGCGGTCGAAGCTGCCCCGGGCGCGGACCGCGGCGACGAGGACCTCGCCGACCAGGCCCGGATCACCAAGCAGACCGCCGGCTTCCTCGTCGACCAGCTGGAGCGGGCCGGCTACGTCCACCGCACCCCCGATCCGACCGACGCCCGCGCCCGGCTGGTCCGCATCGCGCCCCGGGGCGCGGCCGCCGTGGCCGTCGCGCGGGAGGCGGAGGCCCGGGTCGAGGGGGAGTGGTCCCGCCATCTCGGAGCCGAGGACACCCGACTGCTCCGCAGTGCTCTCACCCGCCTCCGCAAGGTCGCCGATCCCTATCGGTGAGCCGGGCCCGGGGCAGGGTCGGGGCCCCGGGTGCGGGTCCGGGTGCGGGTCCGGGTCGGGGCCCGGGTCGGGGCCCGGGTGTGCGGGCGGGCGGTGCGCTTTGGCATCCGGTGAGTCAAGTGCGGTGAACGGAGCCGGGATTCCCCTTAGGGTGCCCGGGTCACGGCCGTGGACATCCGTACGATAGTTTCCGGCCATTCCGTGCGTCGTGCAGCACTGCGCGGCGCCGCGCACACCGAACTGGGGGGTTCATGCGTAGATCCAGAGGGCTGGCCGCCGCTCTCACCCTGGCCCTGGCCGGCACCTGCACGGCCATGGGCCTCGGCCTCGTCGAAGAGGCCGCGGCCATCACCCCGCCGGTGGCCTTCACCGCCGACGAACTGCCCACCTGGCAGGCCAACGGTGTCGTCTGGGCCCTCGCCGAGGCGGGCGACAAGGTCTTCGTCGGCGGCACCTTCTCCACCGTGCGCCCGCCGGACGGCGCCGCCGGAACCGAGCAGGAGGCGGTGAACTTCGCGACGCTCGACGCCGCGACGGGCGCCCCGGCCTCCTGCAAGCTGTCCTTCACCGTGGGCTCCGGCACCGCCACCGTCCGCGCGCTCGCCCTCTCGCCGGACAAGGCGACCCTGTACGCGGGCGGCTACTTCGGCGCCGTCAACGGCACCGCGGTCTCCAGCCTCGCCGCCATCGACGTGGCGACCTGCACCGTGAAGACCGACTTCCGGCCCGCCTTCGCGGCCACCGTCCGGGCCCTCGCCGTCACCGGCGACACCGTGTACGCGGGCGGCGACTTCCTCACCGTCGCCGGCCAGCCGCGCGAGAGGTTCGCCGCCGTGGACGCGGCCGACGGCACGCTGAAGCCCTTCACCGCGAACGCCGACGAGCCGGGCCGGGCCGTCGAGCTCACCCCCGACGGCGAACACGTGCTCCTGGGCGGCGACTTCTTCACCGTGGGCGGTACGAACAGCCACGCCCTCGCCGTCGTCGACGCGACGACCGGCGCCGTCACCAAGGCCTACCCGGGCTTCGTCGAGACCAACTCGGTGGTCAAGGACATCGCCACCGACGCGACCGGCTTCTACACCGCCAACGAGGGAACGGGCGGTGGCGTCTTCGACGGCCGGATCGCCCTGAACCTGAGCGACTTCGGCCAGCGCTGGCGCGACACCTGCCTCGGCGCGACCCAGGCCGTGCTCCCGTACCAGGACGTGCTCTACAGCGCCTCGCACGCGCACGACTGTTCCAGCATCGGCGAGTTCCCGGACGGCCAGCGCCACCACCTGCTCGCCCAGCCGACCACCGCGACCGGCAAGCTGGGCTGGGCTCCCGACACCAACGACGGCATCGGCGAGGGCATCGGCCCGCGCGTCATGGCGGTCGGCTCCAAGGGGGGCGTCCAGTACCTCTGGGTGGGCGGCGAGTTCACCACCGTCAACGGTGCGGCGCAGCAGAGCCTGACGCGCTTCGCCTCCACCGGGGACACGGGTGCGCCCAGCGTCCCGGTGGCGAGCGCCGTGAGCTTCAAGCCCGGTGAGGTGCAGGTGCGCTGGCGCACCAGCCTCGACCTGGACGACGGCACGCTCACGTACAAGGTCTACCGCAACGGCGCGGCCACGCCGATCGCCACGGTCGCGGCGGACTCGCTGTTCTTCCGCCGCCCGCAGACCTCCTGGACCGACACCACCGTCACCGCGGGGCAGTCCTACACCTACCGGGTGACCGCCACCGACGCGGCCGGCAACACCAGCGCCCTGTCGGCGACGGCGAGCGTCACGGTGCCGAGCTCGCCCGACGCGTACCCCAGTGCGGTCCGCGCGGACGGCGCCCAGCTGTTCTGGCGCTACGACGAGTCGGCCCTGCCCTTCGTCGCGGACTCCTCGGTCGGCGGCAACCAGAGCGGTGTGCACCTGAACGCCCCCGCCCTGCGCCAGACGCCCGGTGCGGTCTCGGGCCCGAGCACGGCCATCGGCTTCAACGGCACGGACACCCAGGTGTACGGGGACCGCCGCCAGAACGTCGGCTCCACGTACAGCATCGAGACCTGGTTCAAGACGAACACCACCACGGGCGGCAAGCTCATCGGGTTCGGCAACAACCAGTCCCGTGGCAGCAGTCAGTACGACAAGCACATCTACATGACCAACAACGGCCGGCTCGTCTACGGCGTCTACAGCGGCGGGACCCACACCGTCACGACCACCGCCGCGTACAACGACAACCAGTGGCACCACGTCGTCGCGACCCAGGGTCCGGGCGGCATGACCCTGTATGTGGACGGCGCCCAGAAGGGCACGCTGGGCTTCACCGCGCACGAGAACTTCGCAGGCTACTGGCACGTGGGCGGCGACAGCCTCGGCGGCTGGCCGGACCGTCCGGTCAGCGAGTACTGGGCGGGCCGGCTGGACGAGACCGCGGTCTACCCGACGGTCCTGAGCGCGGCCCAGGTGCAGAACCACCACACCCTGGCCTCCGCCCCGGCCGACTCGGTCGTCGAGGTCCAGGCCGCGGAGGACACGTACGCCAACGCGGGCGCCCCGGGCACCAATTACGGGACGTCCGGCTCGCTCGCGGTGCGCGGAACCTCGTTCTACGCGAGCTACCTGCGGTTCAACCTGCCCGCCGCGCCTGCCGGCACGGTGCTCAAGGCGGCCACGCTGAGCGTCAAGACCAGCACCATGGCCGGCGCCGGTACGACGGACACGGTGTCCGTGCTCCCGGTCACCGGCTCCTGGACGGAGGCCGGGACCACGTACGCCAACCGCCCGGCACTCGGCGGCCCGGCGCTCGGCAGCTTCGCGGGCGTCCCGGAGGGCTCGGCCGTCCACACGACCGGCCTGGACAAGGCGGCTGTCGCGGGGGCGCTCGGCGGCGCCTACAGCCTGGCGCTGAGCAGCGCCGGGACGGACGCGCTGTGGCTGTGGTCCTCGGAGGCCGCCGCCAATGAGGGCTCGCCGAAGCTGACGCTCACCTTCGGCGCGCCGTAGCCGTAGCGGGTCCTGCGTGCGGCGGCCGGGTGGTTCCTACGCCCGGCCGCCGTTGCGGTTCCTACGCCCGGCCGCCGTGGTGGACGTGCGCCAGGATCTGCTGGAGCAGGGCGGCAACGTGCGCGTCGTGGAGCTCGTAGATCACGCTGCGCCCGTCGCGGTGGCCGGAGCCGCCGCGATCGTGCGGTGGGAGGAGGGCGCCGTCATGCTCGTCCTGTTCAGCGTCGCAGATGAGCTGAGGTTTCCTAGCGATCCTGAGTTTCCGTGGATCGTTGGGAGGCGGCCCGTGGTGTCTGGCGAGGTGTGGACCCTCGCCGGTGGGTCGCGGTCCGTGCGGCCTGCTCGTGCACGGTGCTCATCGTGTGCGGTACCTGCCGCCTGTGGCGCCGCTGGCTGCGGCGATTCGGAAGCTGGGGTAGCCGCCCCGCCGGACGCTTTCCACCCGGTTTGGGTCCGGGTGGGGCGGGGACCCCGCGTCGCTTTCCTGGGCACGGGGCGGATTCTCAACGAGACCGGATTCGTTTCCGGCCTCACCAACACCGCCACGCTACGGGCATCACGGAAGCGACCACACCCCCCGACCGGAACCCTCACCCGAAAGTGTCACAGAACGACAAACGTCACCTACTCGTCGCGCAGCCGTGCAACCCGGCAACGCCCAGGATTCTCAGGGCAATCGAGGAACTGCAGATGACCCTCGGCCACGCCCTGGAGGGCTACGCCATGGGCCGGGCCCGCCGCTCCATCGAAGCGCTCGGCGCGCTGGCCCCGCGTACCGCCCTCGTGCGCCGGGGATCGGGGGCGCCGGTGGAGGTTCCGGTCGAGGAGCTGGCCGTCGGCGACACCGTCGTCGTCCGCCCCCACACCCGCGTCCCGGCCGACGGCTTCGTCGCAGCCGGCACCAGCAGCGTCGACCAGGCGCCCATCACCGGCGAGAGCGTCCCCGCCGACAAGACCCCCGTCGCCGACCGGGCCGCCGCCCTCGCCGACCCCGGCGCGGCCGGCCCGGAGAGCCGCGTCTACGCCGGCACGGTCAACGGCTCCGGCGCCCTCGACATCGCCGTCACGCGCCTCGCCGGGGAGAACACCCTGGCCAGGGTCGTCAAGCTGGTCCAGGCCGCCGAGGAGCGCACCTCGCCGACCCAGCGGTTCACCGAACGGTTCACGAAGTTCTTCGTACCGGGCGTCCTCGTACTCGTCGCCGTACTGCTCGCCGTCGGCGCGCTCACCGGCGAGCCCTTCGCCGACACCTTCTACCGGGCCATGGCCGTCCTCGTCGCCGCCAGCCCCTGCGCCCTGGCCATCGCCACCCCGGCCGCCGTGCTCAGCGCGGTGGGCCGGGCGGCTCGCGGGGGAGTACTGGTCAAGGGCGGGGCGCCGCTGGAGGAGTTCGGCCGGCTGCGGACCATCGCCTTCGACAAGACCGGCACGCTGACCGAGGGCCGCCCCCGCCTCACCGAGATCGAGCCCGTCCACGCCGCCGGGCGCGAGGAGCTGCTGCGCACCGCCGTCGCCGCGCAGCGCCTCAGCGACCACCCCCTCGCCCAGGCCGTGGTCCGCGAGGGCGCGGTACTCCTGCAGGGGGGCGCCGCTTCCGAGGCCGTCCCCTCGGAGGCCGCCCCCTCAGAGGCCCGGAATCTGCGGGCCCTCGTCGGCCTCGGGATCGTCGCGGAGCTCGACGGGGAGGCCGTCCACATCGGCAGCCTCGCCTACGCCGACACCCTCGCGGGCCCGCCCGTACCGGCCCGGCTCCGCGACCGTACGGAGGAACTCGCCCGGACCGGCCGCACCACCATGCTGGTCCGCCGGGGCGACCGCTGGCTCGGCACGCTCGGCCTGATGGACGCCCCGCGCCCCGAGGCCGCCGAGGCGGTGGCCGCCCTGCGCGGGCTCGGGGTGCAGCGGACCGTGATGCTGTCCGGCGACGACCAGCGGGTGGCCGACGCGGTGGGCCGCGCAATCGGCATGGACGAGGTCCGGGGCGGCCTGCTGCCCGAGGACAAGGTCGTCGAGGTGACCCGGCTGCGCCGCACGGCCCGTACGGCGATGATCGGCGACGGCGTCAACGACGCCCCGGCCATGGCCGGCGCCACCGTCGGCGTGGCGATGGGAGCGGCCGGCTCGGCCGTGGCCCTGGAGACGGCGGACATCGCCCTGATGTCCGACGACCTGCGCAGGCTCCCCTTCATCACCGGCCTGAGCCGCCGCGCGAGCCGCGTCATCCGCCAGAACCTCTGGCTGAGCCTCGGCATCGTGGCGGTGCTCGTCCCGGCCACCGCCCTGGGCCTCGGCATCGGCCCGGCGGTCCTGGTCCACGAGGGCTCCACCCTCGTGGTCGTCGCCAACGCGCTGCGCCTGCTGCGCTACGCTTCCTAATACTGTTGTCAAGCGGCCGTAGTGACCGGCGGTGCGACTTCGTAGCACCGCCGGTCACGGATCAGGGCCCACAGGACGTTGACGCGTCGGCGGGCGAGGGCGAGCACCGCTTGGACGTGCTTCTTCCCCTCGGCGCGTTTGCGATCGTAGAACTTCCGCGAGTTCGGGTCACAACGGACGCTGACGAGCGCGGACGTGTAGAAGACGCGCTGGAGTCTTCGGTGGTAGGTCACTGGCCGGTGAAGGTTGCCGCTGACCTTGCCCGAGTCGCGCGGTGCGGGGGCGACGCCGGCGAAGGCCGCCAGGGCGTCCGGGGAGTCGAACTCATCCAGGTTTCCGCCGACGGCGGCGAGGAACTCCGCGCCGAGGATCGCGCCGATGCCGGGGACGCTCTGGACTATGTCGGCGAGTTCGTGTTCGCGAAACCGGCCCTCGATGAGCTTGTCCATCTCGGAGATCTGCTCGTTGAGGGTGATCACCTCCTCGGCCAGGGTGTGGACCAGCTTGGCGATGGTCTTCTCCCCGGGGACGGAGGTGTGCTGGCGTTCAGCGGCCTCGACGGCTGCTTCGGCCAGGGAACTCGCGCTGCGAACCTTGCGGTTGACCAGCCACTTCGTCAGTCGCGCGGTTCCGGCGCGGCGGATCGCGGCCGGGGTCTGGTAGCCCGTCAGTAGCTTGAGCGGGCCGGTGTTGGTCACGTCCAGGGCCCGTTCCAGGGCGGGGAACATACTCAGCAGGGTGCCGCGCAGCCGGTTCACCGAGCGGGTGCGGTCCTCGACCAGGTCGGAACGACGTCCGGTCAGCAGCCGCAGCTCGATGGCGGCTTCGTCACCGGGTCGGATGGGCCGCAGGTCACGGCGCATCCGGGCCTGGTCGGCGATCACGTAGGCGTCGCGGGCGTCGGTCTTTCCCTCGCCGCGGTAGCCGTCGGACGCCCGGTTCACCAGACGGCCGGGGATGTAAAGGACCTCCTGACCGTGGTTGATCAGCAGGGCCAGAAGCAGCGCGGGCTCGCCGCCGGTCATGTCGATGGCCCAGGTGACCGGACGGCCGTCGGCCAGGGCCAGGACGTCGCCGATCAGTTTCAGCAGCTCGGGCTCGTCGTTGGCGACCCGCCGTGAGAGCCGGGTCTTGCCGTCGGCGTCCAGTGCGAGGCCGTGATGGTGGCCCTTGCCGCTGTCGATCCCCGCCCATATCCGGCTCATCTTGCTCCTGACGCGCGTGTTCGTACGGTTCGTACCACGGACGACTTCGCCGGCATTGCTCTACTCAGCGACTTGTTCGCACTTCCTAATCGGCGGCCGAGTCGTCGTGGGGTGCCGGGCGGCGAAGCGTGGCAAGCCACGAAACGGCAGCCGACTGATAGCCACACCCAGCACCCCTGGGCGACCCAACCCTACGAATGGCTCGATCAACCCGATGAAGACGGTAGAGCCGACTGATCCGCCGACCGGGCCGCCGACCGGGCCGTCGTCTGATCCGTCGTCTGGTCCGCCGACCGCGCCGCCGCCGTGAACGCGTAGTCGAAGGCGTACTCCACCGAGGCGTCGCCGTAGCGGTGGGCGAAGGATCCGGAGCCGTCGAGACCGGTCAGGCCGCCGGTGCCCGAGCCGGGGACCACGGTGAACCGGCACCGGGTACCGGTGGCGTCGAAGGTGCCGCGCTCGTCCAGGACGAAGCTGCCTTCTCGGCCGTCGATGGTGCCGGTGACCAGCTCCATGCCGGCAAAGGTGCCGGTGCTCTCCCCCGTGTAGGCCACGGTGTAGGCGCAGGTCGTCGCGGGGGAGGTGAGGGCGCCGGTGAAGGAGTTGGTGACCGTGGCGCGGGCCAGCCGGGGGAAGCCGCCTTCCGGGCCGACCGGGTGCTCCTCCCAGTCCTTGAAGGTGAAGCCGTTGGCGGTGGGTGTGGCAGTGGATGTGGCGGTGGGCGTGGGCACCGGGGCCTCCTGGTGTGGGTTCTGCGGGCTGTCGGCCCGCCGTTGCACAGCCTGGGCGGCATACCTGACATCTTCCGTCAGGTATGCCGGACAATGGCCGGATGCGCGCCGACCGGCTCCTCTCCCTCCTCCTGCTGCTCCAGAACCGCGGCCGGATGACCGCCCCCGAGCTCGCCGCCGAGCTGGAGGTCTCCGTCCGCACCGTGTACCGGGACGTGGAGGCGCTCGGCGCCTCCGGGATCCCCGTCCACGCCGACCGCGGGCCGGCCGGCGGATTCCGCCTCGTCGACGGCTACCGGACCCGGCTCACCGGTCTGACGGACACCCAGGCCGGCTCCCTGTTCCTCGCAGGCGCCCCCGGCCCGGCCCGGGACCTCGGCCTCGGCGCGGACCTCACCGCCGCCCAGCTGAAACTCCAGGCCGCCCTGCCCGCCGAACTCGCCGGCCGGGCCCGCCGGATCCAGCAGCGCTTCCACCTCGACGCGCCCGCATGGTTCCGCGACGCCGACCCCGTACCGCACCTCGCGCAGATCGCGGAGGCGGTGTGGGAGCAGCGGATCCTGAGCACCCACTACCGCCGCTGGAGCGGCGCCGTCCACCGTGCGCTGTGGCCGCTCGGACTCGTACTCAAGGGCGGCATCTGGTATTTGGCCGCCCGGGCCGCGGAGGGGGTGCGGCCTGTGGGGTCGGCGGAGGTGCCGGCGGTCCACGAGGTGCCGGCGGTCCACGAGGTGCCGGCGGTCGAGGAGGTGCCGGCGGTCCAGGAGGTCAATGAGCTCAATGAGGCGCAGGAGGCCAATGAGGCCCAGGGCGCCGTGCGGACCTACCGGGTGGGGCGGTTCCTCGCCGTGGAGACGATCGGCGAGCGCTTCGAACGCCCCGAGGACTTCGAACTCGCCGCGTACTGGGAGGAGTCCGCCCGCCGCCTGGAGGAGGCCACGCGCCGGCAGACCGCCGTCGTACGGCTCTCCCCGCACGCCCGGCGCCTGCTGCCGATGTGGTTCGGGTCGGCGGGAGTCCGCGCCCTCGCCACCGCGGGGCCGCCCGACGCGGAGGGCCGGGTGGTCGTGGAACTCGCCGTCGAGTCCGGCTCCGTGGCCGTCGGCGACCTGCTCCGTCTCGGCGCGGACGCCGAGGTGCTCGGCCCGCCGGAGCTGCGCCGGGCCCTCGCGGGCGCGGTGGCCGAACTGGCCGGGCGCTACCGTTGAGATACCGATGAGAATCCGCTTGCACCCTGCCCGGCGGCCCGGCGATGATCCACGGCATGACGGTGCGAAAGGGCGTTCTGCGCCCGGGGACTTGAGCCCCCGACCGCCGGGCCCCGAGGGCCCGGCCGACTGTGTGGACGCCTGGCTGGAAGAGGCCGGGCAGGACCGTACGGGCCACGCCTACGGGGCGGCCCGCTCCGCGGTCTTCGATGCCGTACGCCGTGACGCGGATGGCCCCCAGGCGAGGCGGCTCGCCTCCCTGGCGTCCGACGCGCGGGGCGACGTACGGCTGTGGGTGCTCCGGCTGCTCACCGACCTGGCGACCGGCACGGAGGACCGTACGGCCGCGGCCCGGACCGCACTGCCCCTGCTCGACGACCCCGACCCGTCCGTACGGCGCGCGGCCGCCTGGCTGCTCGCCGAGGCGGACCGGGTACGGGCCGAAGAGCTCCTTACGGCCCCCGCGGAAGGCACCGGCGCACTCGACCCCGTGGCCCGACTCGCCCTCGCCGAGGCCCTGCTCGTGCGGGGCCGGGACGGCCTCGCGGAACGGCTGCGCACCGACGCCGATCCGGCGGTCAGACTGCGTGCCACCCCGGCTCCCGAAAGCGACGCCGTCCTCGCGGACCTCGACGCCGCCGGGACGCGGCTCGGCGGCCCCGGCAGCCGGGTGTCATGGCGGATCGGCACCGTGTGGGGGATGGCGCTCCGCTCCACCGACGAGAGCACCTGCTACGAGCACGTCGCCCGGCTCGCGCTCCGCCCGACGGAGGCGGCTCGGCAGGCGGCCGTCGACCTGGCGGCGGAGGCGATGCGCCACTGGCGGGCGGCCCCGGCGGCCCTCGTACCGCACCTGCGGCCGCTGCTGGCGGACCCCTGGGCGGGGCCGGCCGCCGCACGCGTGCTCGGGGCCTCGCTGGAGTCCGCCCGGCTGTCCCGCGAGGAGCTGGCGGAGCCGGGCCCTGACCGGGCGGAGGCGGCCACGCTGGGGCTGGCCCGGATCGGGGACCTACGGGCCCTGCCGGAGCTCTGCCGGATGGTCCGCGCGGGGGAGTGCGGGTGGGAGGCCGCGGAGGCCGCGAGGGGACTGGCCGGCGTACCCGGCGCGGACCTCGCCCCGCTCGTGGCGGCGGCCGTGGCGGCCCTGGACCTGCCCGGGCCCCACGACGCGCAACGGGCACTGGCCGTCCTGGGCGTGTGCGGAGCGGCCGCGGCCCCCGCGGTGCCCGTGCTGGTCCGGATGCTGGCAGAGCTGACGGCCGGGCAACCGGAGGCCGGTGCGCGCGGCCGGCGGGCGGGCCGCCTGACGGGCGGCCTGATCTCCGCGCTCGGAGCCATCGGCCCGGCCGCGGCCCCCGCCCTGCCCCTGCTCGACGCGCTGCCCGGGAACGGCCCGGGCGCCCGGTCCGGGCACACCCCGATGACCCTGATCCGGATCTCCGGGGACCGCCGCCGGGCGGAGGCGGCCCTCGGCCGGCTGGGCGACGGGCCGCGCGATGTCGCGCTGTCGGCCCGGCTGCTGGAGTGGCTGGCCGAAAACGGCGGGCTGGAGCCCCACCACGTGGCCCGCCTCAGGGAGAACGCCGCCGACGGGGACCGGGCGCACCCGCGACTCCTCGCCACCCTGTGGCTGCACGCCGGGGTCGAGCCGACGGGAGCGTCGCTCGACGCCTTCGTGGACCATGTGGTGCGCGACGGGTTCGGCCCGTACGTCTGCCGGATCCTGACAGCGCTGGGCCCCGCGGCGGCCCCGGCGCTGCCCGCACTGCGAGCGGCGGCGGCGCAGAGCGTCCGCATCCCGATGTACCTCGGCGACCGGGACCAGGACATGCGCGAGGACGAACGCCTGGCCGCAGCACTGCGGGACACCCTGGTCCGAAGCGCACGTACGTCGTCATGACCAAGCGCCCGCGTGGTCGTCGACCCAGGCGGTGAAAGGGCGGGCGGGCCGACCGAGGATCGCCTCGACCTCGGCCGTGACCGTCGCGGGGCGCGCCATCTCGCGCTCGTAACGCGCCATGAGGGCCTGGACGAACCGCTCGTCGAGGCCGTTCCGGATCATGCCGCGGGCGGCCATCTCGGCCGGGACCTCCTGAAACCGCAGCGGCCTGTCGATCGCAGCGCCGATGATCGGGAGCATCTCGTCGGGCCTGAGGGCCTCGGGCCCGGTGATGGGGATCCTGCGGCCGAGAAGGGAATCGTCCATGAGCGCCCGGGCTGTCACCTCGGCGACGTCGCGCTCGTGGATCACGGCCTCGGCGAAGCCTCCGTACGGGCCCCGAACCGTGTCGCCGAGGGCGAGCTGACCACGCCACAGCCCGAGCATGTTCATCGCGAACGAACTGGGCCGCACCGCCACCCACGGCAGGCCGCCCCCGATGACGGCACGCTCCACCTCGGTGTTGCGGCCGCCGTTGAACCGGGACGGCTGGTGGTCGGGGTCGTCGTCCACGTTGATCGCCGACATGACGACCACCTTGCGGACGCCCTGATCGGCAGCGAGGCGGAGGAGCTTCTCGGTGCTGTCCTTGGCGGCACGGGGCTGGACGAAGAGCCCGCGAACACCCTTCAGTGCCGAGGCGACCGCCTCGGGAGCGACGGCTTCTGGGAGTCGTACGATATGAGTTCCGAAACACATGCCCACCGGAAGGCGTCCGTCGAGCTCAAGGGGGCTTTGCGGGAGCTGAGCAATCAGTTGTCCCTGCTCAACCGGCGGGTCGGCGGTCGGCTCGAGATGAAGGATGTCGATCTCGACTGCCTCGACCTGATCAACCGTCTGGGCCCGCTGGGCCCGGGTGCCCTGGCGCGCGAGGCCGGGCTGCATCCGGCGACCATGACCGGGATCCTCGACCGGCTCGAGAAGGGGGGCTGGGTGGCCCGCGAGCGCGACCCGTCCGACCGTCGGGCCGTACTGAACCGCGCGCTGCGGGAGCGGAACGCCGAGTTGCTGGGCCTGTTCTCGGGAATGAACTCGTCGCTGGACGAGATCTGCGCCGCCTACGGCGAAGCCGAGCTCGAACTGATCACCGCCTTCCTCCGCAGCGCCGTCACCGCGGGACGCGGCGCGACCGAGGACCTGAACTGACCCACGCGACCTGCCGCGGTCGCGGTCGCGGCAGGTCGCGGCTGCCCCGAGGGGTGCTTCAGGACACCACGGGAGCGGCGTCCACTTCGGTCAGCCTGACCGTGTACAGCCCGCCGCGCTCGCTCTTCACGTCCGTCACCTCGAGCTGCGTGCCCGGGGTGAGGATGTACTCCTCCTCCCCGGTGAAGGCGGAGAAGCGCCTGATCCCGACCGCCTGGGCCGGTGTCACCTCGAAGAGCGTCCGCTTGCCGCGGCTGCCCAGGAAGGACCGCGCCACCTTCAGCTCGGAGGTGCACGAGGAGACGCCCCACCACGTCACCGTCCGGCCCACCGGATACTGCGCCCGCAGGTCCAGCGACACACCGCGCCACAGCGGCTGTGTGTGGGCGGGTAGCCCCGAGACCGCCGAGAACAGCAGCCGCAGGTACGGCAGGTAGGGCGTGACCCTGGTGCGGTCCGGGGAGCGGAGGACGGCGTTGATCTCGCGGTAGAAGGCGGACTCGCAGGTGTAGAGGTAGAGCGCGGCGATGGCGTCGGCGGACAGGCTGCCGGACATCTCGTCCGCCCGCTGCTTGCCGAAGTCGTGTGACCGCTCTATGTGTGTGCCGAGACCGGACAGCGTCCTGGCGACTGGCGCGACGGCGCCCTGGAAGTCCATCAGCGGGGTGTCGAACACGCCGGTGATCGAGGGGAGGGCCAGGCCCTCGTCCTTGACGCTGGTGAGGCGCTCCAGGTACAGCTGGTGCAGGTTCATGGTCGACTCGATGAAGGCGCCCATGCGTGCCGAGACATCCGTCCCTCCCGCCCCGGCTGCCCCCTCGTTCCACCCTTTGCTCGGCAGCCAGTCGATCGCGTCGGCACCGAGTGAGGCGAGAGCCTCGTTCACCATGGCGAAATGGTCGCCCTCGCAGAAGATGTCATTCTGCGCCGCCGGGTTCGCGTGGTCGATGTGCCGGACCTCGACGTCCGGGTACTTCTCCTGGAGCCGCAGGACGACCCTCTTCAACTGGCGGGCGTGCGCCCCCCACCAGGCGAACACGACCCCGCGGTCCTCCTCGTCGGCGTCCTGCTTGGCCTTGAGGATCTCCTCGACGATCCGTTCGGCGACCGGCCGCCAGAACGCCGTGTGCTGGTCGGCCCCCATCGCTCCGTCACCGCTTGCGGTGAGCGAGGCGTTCAGCAGCAGCACGCCCTGCGTGAGCATGGCCTGGAACCACTCCGGCGGCTGGACCGTCTCCCGCTCCTTCAGCAGCGAGCGGACATCGGCGATGGGCGTCTTCTTGGCGATGCCGTACTTCCACATCGCCGCCGCCTTGATGAGGCAGCGGATGCTGACGACCCTTCCGAACTGGCTGTCCTTCCAGTCGTTGAAGGTGTTGTCGAACATGGCTATGCCGGTCGCGCTCTCCGGCCGCGGGTAAGGGTTCTGACCGAAGGCGACGACCTTCCACTTGTGTGGCGGGTTGGGCTTGAGAGCCTGGAAGGTCAGCTCACGGACCGGGACGACCTCGGGGCTGCGGCCCTTGCCAATGAACCGGGCGGCGTCCGGCAGGGCCTCGATGACGGGCTTCAGGAGCGGAAGCCAGGGCTCACCGCCGCCGTTGAAGAGTTCGGCGAGGGCCAGCGGATCGTTCCCCTCGGGCTGGGCCGGGGCCGGGCCGTTGCTCGCGTCGGTCATCGGGGTGGGGCTTGCGTTCGTCGTGGTCGAGGGATGGCCGTCGCCGGCAGGGTGGTCGGTGGCAACGGGCGCAGCAGCCTTCGGCGGCACTATGCGCACCCGCTCCTCGACGGGGGCGTCTTCGATGCCGTTGAGCTGCGCGATGATCGTGGCGCGTAGCTCGTCGTCATCCTCGAACCAGTGGTCGTGGAAGAGTGTGTGTCCGGTCCACATCAGGTTGGCGCACACCCTCGCCGGGACCCGGCCGGTCTGCGCACCCATTCCGACCAGAGCCACGGAGCGGATGCTGCCCGGCGCTTTCCGGTTCTGACGGTGGACCGCCTGGAACGCGGCAGCGCACGCCAGAGCCACGTTCAGCGTGGCACTCACGTTCTGCGAGGACCGCACCATGGTCGGCGTCGATATCAGGTACCGGGGGACGGTCGCCCCCGACGGGACGCAGACCGCGCTGCCCACGGGGAGGGCTCCCGCGAACCGATCGCGGATCGCCCGCTTCACACGTGGCTGGATGCCGGATCCGAGGTACCGCTTGATGGCGGCGTCGACCCCGCCGTCCATCCGGCCCTGGGAGTTCGTCGGCGTGACCCAGGCATCGACGTCCTCGTCGAGGATCGAGCCCTTGCGGATCTCGATGCCCGAGGTGTTCGCGAACGCCGCCCGCCACGCCTCAACCACGCGCTCGCTGACGTCTGTCAGCACCACCCTGAGCCCGGGTTCAACGCTGCTCTCGGTCATCGTCCACTCCTGTCGGGAAACGGCCCTTGCAACACCCCGAACGTATCCGCCGCCACTGACAACGACGGACGATCCTGGCCGGGGCCGTCCGCGCATCAGGCCCGACCACGTCACCGGCGACAAGGGCTACAGCTCGCAGGCCGTCCGTACTCGGCCGCGGCGCCGCGGCATCCGGCGGCCTCAGCGTGCCGGTGGCGGCTCGACCTCCAGGAAACGGCGCCGGCGGGGGCCGCGGTACAGCAGGCAGACCCAGCCGAGCCGTTCGAGTGCGGCCGCGCAGGCCGTGAGGCGTTCCTGCTCCTCCTCGGCCGCGCCGCCGCCCGGCGGGCCGAGCCAGGTCACCTCGACGCGGCCGTCCCCGGACGCGGCGGGGCCCACCCGGTACCCGGTCCGGGTGCGCGGCCCACCCGGGTCCTGCGGATCCCGCGCCGACGGCGGGATGCCCGCCGCCTCCAGTGCGAGGGCCACCGCGCGCGGCATCAGCCGGAGTTCCCACGGGGCCGGAACTCCGGCGCCCGCCGGGCCGTTGACGAGCCGGCGGATCTGCAGCAGGCCTTCGTAGGCGGTACGCAGCTCCGCCGCCCGTCCCGCTGCGGAGGGCGCGGGGCCGTCGCCGTCCGCCGGTTCGAAGCTGCCCTGCCCGGGTGTGTTCACGTACGGCTGTCCCCTCGCCCCGTCCGGTACGGTCCGGTCTCGGCCGAGCCGGTCCGCTTCTGAGTACCTCACACCCAACGACCTGAGTATCCGGCCCGATTCCCGGGACGGCTTCCGCTGATCGAATGGGGGCATGACCTCCTCGACCGGCAGTGTTACGGCCACCGCCACCGCCACCGCCACCGCCACCGCTACCGTCACCGCCGCCGCGCCCGCCGCGAGCCGCCCCCGCGTGCAGCAGCACGTGGCCACCGCCGGCACGGCGCTGGCCGTGGCCCTGGTTCCGCTCGTGGTCGGGGTCCTGGTGGCCAAGGGGCTCGCCGCGGACCCGCACGCGCCGGTCAACGCCCTGATCACCGGCGGCGGCCAGCGCGCCGGTCTGCCGCGGGCGGAGTGGCGCCGCCGCGGGCACGCCACGATGGGCCGGCTGCGCACGGCCCGGCGCGGAGCGGTGCACGGAACGATGCGCGGAGCGGTGCGCGGCGCCGTACGGGGCCGCGCCTACGTGACGGGCGGCCGCTCCGCACCGGCCGGCCGCCCGGCCGGTCGCTGAGCCCGCAGCCAGGCCCCGGCGGCCTTCGGGGAGCCCAGCCGGACCACGCGCAGCGGAGCGAACCGCGCGTCGCCGGCCAGCCCGCCGATCTCCGCACGCCGGGCCCCGTACTGGGACCAGGCCCACCACACGGGATGGTCGGCGAGCAGCCACTCCCGCCACCGCTCCCGGTTGCCGCCGAACAGCCGCTCCCGCAGCAGGCTCCGGCGCAGCGAGCGCACCAGCACCCGGCGCATGACGGTACGGCGCGGCTGGTCCAGCCACACCACGGTGTCGGCCCGCCGCCACAGCACCTCGCGCGCGGCCTCGGGCCCGTGGGAGTCGAGGATCCACCGGTCACCCTCCGCGATCCGCACCAGGTCCGCGGCGTAGGACGGGCTGACGGCCCACCCCGGCCCGGAGAAGTGCAGCTCGTCCACCTCGTGGTACGGCAGCGCGAGCAGCCGTCCCAACTCCCGGGCCAGGGTCGACTTGCCGGCTCCGCTGATGCCGGCCACGAGGACGCGTTGCATCAGCGGAGCCTAACCGGTGGGGTGCCTGGCCTCAGGCGCCGAGCGGCTCCTGGAGTTCGGTGACCCACTCGTCCCGGTCGTCCGGGCAGGCCAGGGATACTTCGCGCGCGTAGCCGGCGGAGCGCTCCCCGTTCCCGTCGATCCACTGGGCCAGGGCCTGCGAGGTGGGCAGGACGGAGTCCATCGAACCCCGGTGCACGACCGTTGCCGCCCGCTCGACGGCGGGCAGCACGACGATCCGTACCTCGCCCCCGAGGTCCTCCGCGCGCACGGAGGCGGCCACCGGCAGCCCGGCGTGGACCAGGACGGCGCCCGGTCGCTCCGCGTCGCCGGCGTCCTCGTAGTACGCGATTCCCGGGGCCGTCGGCGTGACACCGGCGGCCTCGATGCGGCGGCACAGCTCGTCGTAGAGCGGGCCGATGACCGGGCCGATGTCCTGCCCCTCGTAGCTGCCCGCGACCCCGCTCAACTCGGCGAGGCGGACGGGCGGAAGGCTCTTCACGACGATGTCGATCGACGACATGGTTCCCTCGTTCTCGATGATCCGGAGCCTCGTCTCGACCTGGGTCAGCCGGGCCGCCGCAGCGGCCATGGCCGATTCCAGTTCCGCCTGCCGCAGCCGCAGCATGCCGCGCAGCTCCTCCGCGCTCACCAGCTCGTCGAGTATCGACCCCACCTGTTCCAGGCTGAAGCCGAGCTCTTTGAGCGCGATGACACGGTTGAGGCGGGCGAGCTGCCCGGCCTCGTAGGAGCGGTAGCCGCTGGCGGGGTCGACACGGGCCGGGTGCAGCAGTCCGATGGCGTCGTAGTGACGCAGCATGCGGACCGACACCCGGCCGTGCTTGGCGAAGTCTCCGATGGTGAACATGACGCCTTCCAGTGCAGGCCCTGACACGGTGTGAGAGTCAAGCGCGCCCAGAATATGTGGTCATCGGACCAGGTCAGCGGCTCGGTTCAGTGGCTCAGGACAGCGGCTCAGGTCAGGGGCTCACCTCAGCGGCCCACCTCAGCGGCTCAGGTCACCGGCCGGCCTGGCGGATGCAGAGATCCACGATGGAAGGCGGCAGGGAGCCTTCCGCGGCCGCGCACAGCTCGTCCGTGCGGGGCAGCGGCGCTACGGGGTTCCGGGCGGGGCGGTCGGGCCGGGCGGCGGCCGCCTTGGGCGGGTGCGCGCGGCGCGGCGCGGCCGGCTTCGCGCGCCGTTCGGCCGCCGGGCGGGGGGCCTTGGCGGCAGGCCGGGAGGGTGCTTTCCCGCCGTCCCGGTCGGCGTCGGCGCGGTCGGCGTAGGCATCGGCCCTCGCCGGGAGTTCGCCGAGGGGCAGCGGCTCGGCGGGGAGTCCGACCGGATCGGCTGCGGGGGACGCGTCGGGCGGCGGGCTGAGCTCCGGAGCGTCGGCGGGCGGTACGAAGCCACGCGCGGGCACGTCGGAATCCCGCGGGCCGCCGACCGACACGCAGCCGGCGCTGGCGAGGAGGGCGACGAGGGAGAGGGGCAGGACCCGGCGCAACTGCATCGGACCACCATGCCGCACGGGTGGGCGGGCCGGTTCCCGCGCTTCCGTGCGGCGGCGCGGGAGCGTGCGGACAAGCGTGCGGACAAGGGGGCGGGGAAGGCACCGCGGGCGCCGCCGAAACGGTTCTGTGGGCGCACAGTGATCGTTTCTGCCGCGACGGGAGGTTCACCGGTCCGGGAGAACGCGCACGTGGACGGGGGTGGACCTGGCGCGGAAATCCGGACAAGGTTCGGAGGGGAACGACAGTACGGATGCCGGGGGAGGCGCGACCCCCGGTGCTCCGCGTTGCCGTGCCGGCTCCCGGACCGGCCCCGCCCGACCGGCGGGAACGCTCCGGTGGGCCGCCCGCCTGCCTGTCCACCTGCCTGCCTGTCCGCCTGCCCCGTACGGAGTCCCGCCCCATGACCGAAGCCCCCGCGCCCGGCAACGACGCCCATTCCCCGGATCCGCAGCTCCCGCCGAGCCCCGCCCCCCTTTCAGGCTCCGGCCCCGACTCCGCCCCCGGACCGTCCGCCGGGCCCGCCCCCGCGACGGGAGAGGCGGTCGCGCCGGACACGGCCGCCGTCGCCGGGTGGCGGGGATGGGGGGCCGTGGGGGCGGTGGCGCTCGGGATCTTCTGTCTCATCACCTCCGAGTTGCTGCCCGTAGGTCTGCTCACCCCCGTGGGCGCCGATCTCGGGGTGTCCGACGGCACCGCCGGGCTCATGGTCACCGTGCCGGGGCTGGTCGCGGGATTCTGCGCGCCCCTCGTCACCGTCGGCGCCGGCCGGCTCGACCGGCGGTGGGTGCTGGTGGTGCTGATCGCCCTGATGGCGGTCGCCAACCTCGTCGCCGCCGTGGCGCAGGGCTTCGGGGTGCTGCTGGCCGCCCGGGTGCTCGTAGGGGTCAGCGTCGGCGGCTTCTGGGCGATAGCCGGCGGCCTCGCCGTCCGCCTCGTCCCCGCGCACCACGTCGGCCGGGCCACCGCGCTCGTCTTCGGCGGAGTCCCCACCGCCTCGGTACTCGGCGTCCCTGCCGGAACCCTGCTCGGCGAACTCGGCGGCTGGCGCTTCGCCTTCGCCGCCGTGGGCGGGCTCGGAGTCCTCACCCTGGCCGCACTGCTCCTGCTGCTCCCGCCGCTCCCGCCGACCCGGACCATCACCTTCGCCCAACTCCCCGCCCTGCTGCGGCGCAACCGCGCGGTCCGGGCCGGGGTGGCCGTCACCTTCCTGGTGGTGACGGGGCAGTTCGCGGCGTACACGTTCGTCCGGCCGATCCTGCAGGACGTGTCCGGGGTGAACGCCGCCTACGTGAGCACCCTCCTCCTCGGGTACGGAGTCGCGGGCGTGGCGGGCAACTTCCTGGCGGGAGCACGCGACCCGTACCGCACGCTGTTCACCGTCGGTGCCGCCCTCACCGTGATCCTGGCGTCGATCGCCCTGGTGCCGGGAGCGGTCGCCGGGACGGTGCTGCTACTGGCCTGGGGGCTCGTGTACGGCGGGGTCTCGGTCAGCCTCCAGAGCTGGATGATCAAGGCCGCACCCGACGACGCGGAGGCCGCCTCCTCGCTGATGGTGGCGATGTTCAACCTGGCGATCGCCGCGGGTGCGTTGTCCGGTGGTCTCGCGGTCGACGGTATCTCGGTGCCCGCGGCTCCGCTGGCCGGAGCCGCCCTGATGGCCTTGGCCGCCGTCACCGTCCGGGTCACCTCGACGTCCCGCACGGCCACGCGCGCAGTCACGGGCGCGGGTGCCGTCACGGGCGCGGGCGCACCGGCGGCCGTCAGCACCCGCGACGCTTCACCGGCCGACCAGCGGTAGAGCAACGGCAGACCAGCGGTAGAGCAGCGGCAGATCAGCGGCAGATCAGCGGCAGATCAGAGGTGGGCCCTGGGGCAGGAGTTGACCGTCCGCAATCCGGACGGTCCACCATGCGGCCCGGCAGGGGAACCGCTCCCGACGGGCCGGTTCCGATGGACAGCCCGTGCCCAGACCGGGCGGATGGGGTGGATCGGACATCCGGCTTGACCTGGGGCATCTCCTGGGGAAAGAGTGCGCCGGTCGGACACCATCATCCGGACCGACCCTGCCCGCGATGTCCGGACGATCAAGACGTCCGGACATCCGGACGTGCAGCCCCACCGCACGAGCCGCACCTCCCGCCGGGATGGTCCTGGTCGCCCGGCGGCGCAGGACCTGACCGGTCGGGTACGGGGGCCGACACCGCACCGCCGCGCCGGCCCCCGTACCCGCCGGAAGACAACCGTGTCCCCTGACCCGATGAGAGAGGGCTCGTGCCCGACGACGATCGCTTGCTCGTACGCCCCTACGTAGCCCCCTCGGGTCCGCTGCCCGGCTCCTCCGCGCCCGCCTGGCCCGAGGACTCGGGGCGGATCACCGTACCGACGCGCTTCGGACCGCCCGCCGAGGTGCCCGGGCCTCCGCGGGTACCCGTGTGGGAACCCGGTCCCGCGCAGCAGGCCGCGCCGCCGGCGGCCCCTCCCGGCGACCGGCGGGGCAGCCGCCTCCCGTTCCTCGGACTCGCCCTGCTCGCACTCGGGGCGGCGGGGGCCCTCGCCTTCCTCCTGCGCGGCCCCGACCCGGAGCCGCGGCGCGCCGTGGCCCCGCCGGACCTGTCCGTACCGGTCCTCCCCGCGCGCAGCCCGGGGGCGGGCGAGGAGCCGACCCCGGCCGCGGAGTCCGTACGCCCGCCCGCGCCCGGAACACCGTCCGCGACGGCTCCGACCGGCGCCGGTCAGACCCCTGCCGGCCCGTCGGCCGGCACGACCCGGGACCCGGAGCCGCCGGGCCGGGCCGGCCCGACCGGCACCCGCCCGGCGCCGGGTGAGGGCGGGACCCTGAGCCCGGGGGACCGCGGGGCCGAGGTGCGCGCCCTGCAGGAACGGCTCCACGCGCAGGGGTTCACGTACGTCAACCTCACCGGGGTGTACGACGAGCAGACCCGGCGCGGTGTCCTCCAGCTCCAGCAGAACAGGAGCATCAAGGGCGACCCGCCGGGCGTCTACGGGCCCGCCACCCGCGCGGCCTTCGCGAGCGAGGACTGACACCTCATGGATCAAGCGGAGGTGCTGCTCGCCGCGAGCGGCTGACCGGTCGGGAACGGGGCTCGGAGCTGCAGTCCGAGCTGGAGAGCAGCGCCCGTAGAGCGCGGATCCTGGAGGAGCAGGCGCCCCTCGACGCGGTGAGAGTGGCGACCGACGGACGTTCCGTGGTCGACCTAGCGCGCGAGGTGCTGGGCGCCACCGACTGGCTGCCCAGCACGTCCGGTTAGCGTCCCCGAGGGGTGGCGGCCGTTCAGCGCCCGCCGGCGACGCGCAGGACCGTACCGGTCGTGTACGCGGCGTCCGCGGACAGCAGCCAGGCGATGGCCACGGCCACCTCCGCAGGCTGCCCGGCCCGGCCGAGCGGGATCTCGGCGGCCGCGAGCGCCGGGCGGTCGGGGTCACCCATGGCGGCGTGCATGTCGGTGTCGATGATGCCGGGGGCCACGGCGTTGACCCGGATCCCGTCCGGGCCCAGCTCCTTGGCGAGGCCCAGGGTCAGGGTGTCGGTGGCGGCCTTCGTCGCGGCGTAGTGGACGTAGCGGCCGGGACTGCCGAGGGTGGCGGCCGCGGAGGAGACGTTGACGATCGCCCCGCCGCCCGACGCGGCCATGTCCCGGGCGGCCCGGCGGCAACAGAGCAGGTACCCGAGGAGGTTCACGTCGAGCACGCGGCGCAGGTCCTCGGTTCGGATGTCGGCGAGCCGGCCCGGGGTACCCGTCACTCCGGCGTTGTTGACCAGCCCGGTCACCGCACCGAGCTCGGCTCCGGCGATGTCGAAGAGCCGCTCCACGCCGCACTCCTCGGACGTGTCACCGCGCACGGTCACACACCGGCCTCCGGCCTCCCGCACCCGCTCGGCGGTGGCCTTGGCGGCCGCGTCGTCACGGAGGTACCCGAGGACGACATCGTGCCCGTCGGCGGCGAGCCGGACGCACGTGGCGGCACCGATACCGCGACTGCCTCCGGTGACGATGGTGACCGGACGACGTGACATATGAGCCTCCTGTGTGACGCATTACCCCGTGTCGTGCCCACACCTGGGATCGCCGCAGGCTAACACCGCGATATCCGGCGGACCGTCCCCCGGGGGCGGGGCAACCGGGTTTTGGAACCCGGGCCGACGTGCCCACGCTCGCGGGCAGGTTCCTGAACCCCCGCCGAACCCCGGCCGGGTCGAGTCTGCTCGGTCGCCTTCCGATAGCGGTCCGTGTGATCGGCGTCGTCTGTCAGTGGGGCCGTCAGCTTCGCCGGCATGACGTCACATTCCAATCCGCTGACCGTGCTGTTGACCGACCCCACGGGCGGAAGTCTGGGTCTCGGCCTGCCGCCGGGATCACTGGTGACCGAAACCATCGACGGCCCTTGGCCTGAGCCGCTGCTCTGGGGGGCCGACGGGGTCGCAGCACCCGGTACGTGGGCCGAGTACCTGCCGGTTCGGGAAGCGGGACTGCAGCCCGTACTCCTCCAGGACGAAGCCGGTACGGAGGAGTGTGGGACGGCACGTTGGATCCCGGCAGGACGTCGGACCCCGGCGACCATCGTGCCGAGGAGGTCCTCAAAGACTTTTGGGAGTCCGCGGCATCGGAAACCGAGGACAACGAAGACGAAGACGAAGATGAAGAGGACGCGGGCGAGACCATGGCTCCGTTCGCCGGTAGCTGGCCTGGGCTGGCGTCGCCAGGGAGGACCGCGGCGGATCCGGCGACGACTGCTGCGGACGTGGCCGGGGACCTGGCCAGAGATCTGGCCAGAGATCTGGTCGGAGGCCGGCTCAAGGGCCCTCGGCTGGCGTTGGTTCCAGTGGGCCGGGCTGCGGACCTCCCCGCAGCGATCGGCTGGGCAGGGCCGGTCAACCAGGAAAACGATGTGGCCCGGCTGTGTGCCGTTTTCCGTTCCTGGGAGGACCGCTTCGGAGTCCGGGTGGTTGCTCTGTCGTCTGCGCGGCTGGACCTGTCCGTAGCAGCCCCGCCGCAGACACTGCATGAAGCTCTCGCGGTCGCCGCGGAGCACTTCGCGTTCTGTCCCGACAACATCTGGCAGGGGTCGGGCACTGCTGGTTCTTATGTTCATTCTTGTGAGTGATAGTGCATTTGGGTGAGTGTCGTTACGGTCGGGTGCATGAACCTCAAGGAGTGGGCGAAGGCGCAGGGTGTGCATCCGCAGACCGCGTATCGCTGGTTCCGTGAGGGCAGTTTGCCGGTTCCGGCCGAGCGTGTGGGGCCACGCACAATCCTGGTGAACGTGGAGGCCAATACCGTGCCGGAAAGGGTCGGTGGTGTCGGGCTGTATGCCCGGGTCTCCTCTCACGATCAGAAGCCGGATCTGGAGCGTCAGACTGCCAGGTTGTCGGCGTGGGCGGTGAAGGCCGGGCATCGGG
>NZ_JALGBX010000051.1 GCF_022808175.1 Streptomyces sp. AP-93
CACCGACCACACCCCAGCCCCGCCGGCGTTTGAGGCGCAGGGGCCCGGGGACTGGTCCCCGGCAACGGCGCCGCACGGCTACGCCTCGAACGGCCGGGCCGGCCAAGGGGCGTCCGCCGGGCGGAGCGAGGACAGGGACGGGTCGGCAGCCAGGGCCGCCGAGAGGGCCAGGGCCCCCGTCACGAGCCCGGGATTGCCCAGCTCGCCCGCCAGGACGCCCCGTACCAGCTCGACCAGCGGCACCCAGGCCAGCTCCATGTCCGCCTCCTCCGAGCCGGACTCCGCGTAGCGTTCGCCGTCCGCGACGCCGACCCCCCGCGCGAGGAAGATCCGGATCGCCTCGTCGGAGCCGCCGGGGGACGCGTAGAAGTCGGCCAGCACCCGCCAGTCCTCGGCCTTGACGTGCGCCTCCTCCTGCAGCTCCCGCTGCGCACCGTGCAGCGGGTTCTCCCCCACGACGTCCAGCAGGCCCGCCGGAAGCTCCCACAGCCGCCGCCGCACCGGGTGGCGGTACTGGCTCAGCACCAGCACCCGTCCTTCGTCGTCCAGGGCGAGCACGCACACCGACCCGGGGTGCACCTGGTAGTCGCGGCGGGCCACGGTCCCGTCCGGCATCCGCACCTCGTCGGAGGCCACCGCCGTCTTCGCGCCCTGGAACGGCCGCTGTGCCGACACCGTCTCCCAGGATTCCGCCGTGTCCTTGATCTCCATGCCCCGAAGCCCTCCACAACGCGCGACAGCCGGGGTACGGATCTCCGTACCCCGGCTGCCAACGTTATGCGGTCGTGCGGCTACTTCGCGGCCTGCTGCCGCTCCACGGCCGCCTTGATCAGGCCGGCGAAGAGCGGGTGCGGGCGCGTGGGGCGCGAGCGCAGCTCCGGGTGGGCCTGGGTGGCCACCAGGTAGGGGTGGACCTCGCGCGGGTACTCGACGTACTCGACGAGCTTGTTGTCCGGGGAGGTGCCCGAGAAGACCAGACCGGCCTTCTTCTCCAGCTCGCCGCGGTAGGCGTTGTTGACCTCGTAGCGGTGGCGGTGGCGCTCGTCCACGTACGCCTGGTCGCCGTAGACCTCGCGCACGATGGAGCCCTCGGCGAGCTTCGCCGGGTACATGCCCAGGCGCATGGTGCCGCCCAGGTCGCCCGCGCCCTCGACGAAGGCGAGCTGCTCCTCCATCGTGGAGATCACCGGGTTCGGGGTGGAGGCGTCGAACTCGGTGGAGTTCGCGTCCTCGATGCCCGCCAGGTTGCGCGCGGCCTCGATGACCACGCACTGCAGGCCCAGGCACAGGCCGAGCAGCGGGATCTTGTTCTCGCGGGCGTAGGTGATCGCGCCGACCTTGCCGTTGACACCACGGTCGCCGAAGCCGCCGGGCACGCAGATCGCGTCCACGTCGCCGAGCACCGAGGCGGCACCCGCCGGGGTCTTGCAGTCGTCGGAGGTGACCCACTTGATCTGGACGCGGGCCTTGTTGGCGAAACCGCCGGCGCGCAGCGCCTCGGTCACCGACAGGTAGGCGTCCGGCAGGTCGATGTACTTGCCGACGAGCGCGACCTTGACCTCGTGGTCGGGGTTGTGGACCCGGTCCAGGAGGTCCTCCCAGACGGTCCAGTTGACGTCGCGGAAGGGCAGGTCGAGCTTGCGCACGACGTACGCGTCCAGGCCCTCGGTGTGCAGCACCTTGGGGATGTCGTAGATCGACTTGGCGTCGATCGCGGCGACCACGGCCTCCTCGTCGACGTCGCACATCAGCGAGATCTTGCGCTTGATGGAGGTCGGGACCTCGCGGTCGGCGCGCAGCACGATCGCGTCGGGCTGGATGCCGATGTTGCGCAGCGCCGCCACCGAGTGCTGGGTCGGCTTGGTCTTCAGCTCGCCGGAGGGCCCGATGTAGGGCAGCAGCGAGATGTGCACGACGAAGACGTTGTCGCGGCCGACCTCGTGGCGGACCTGGCGGACGGTCTCCAGGAACGGAAGCGACTCGATGTCGCCGACGGTGCCGCCGACCTCGGTGATGACGACGTCGACGTCGTCGGTCGCCATGCGGCGGATGCGGTGCTTGATCTCGTTGGTGATGTGCGGGATGACCTGCACGGTGTCACCGAGGTACTCGCCGCGCCGCTCCTTGGCGATGACCTGCGAGTAGACCTGGCCGGTGGTGACGTTGGCCGAGCCGTCGAGGTCGACGTCGAGGAAGCGCTCGTAGTGACCGATGTCCAGGTCGGTCTCGGCGCCGTCGTTGGTGACGAACACCTCACCGTGCTGGAACGGGTTCATCGTGCCGGGGTCGACGTTCAGGTACGGGTCGAGCTTCTGCATCGTGACCCGAAGACCACGCGCCTTCAGCAGCGCACCCAGGCTGGAGGCCGTCAGGCCCTTGCCGAGGGAGGAAGCGACACCCCCGGTGACGAAGATGTGCTTGGTCGTCATGGATTTGGGCGGCATCGCCAAGAGGGGGCTCCCGTGGTCGCGAGGTGAGGTGCGTCCGGCGCCGGCCACCGTCGAACCGGAAGGTCTCAGGGGGCGCCGAAGCTGCGGTTTCGGGGCTCCTGATTCGCACAGGCAGACCACCGGTCCACGGGATACCAGCCTATCAGCGCCCGAGCCGGTCCGCCTCCGGCCACGCGGCGGGGGCGTCCGCCGGGCCGTCCGCCGGGTGTCCGCGGGGCCCGTGACGACGATATCCCTGCCGCTCACCCGTTCGGCCGAACCTCATTGTCCTCAGGCTGACGGGGATCACTAGGGTGCCGTCTTGTCCTGCTCGGATCTCGATCACACCCCTGCCGAGCGGCCCCGCGAACGGCGTAACCCGTCCGGTTCCGGAATCATGGGCTGGACGCGGCGATCCACATCACCGGAGAATCCGCGGCATCGCGCAATGCAAGCGCCCTTCGGGGCGGACGTGGCTGTTCGACTGGAGATGCAACGTGTCCGGGCGCATCGAGGATTACGCACTGATCGGCGACATGCAGACCGCGGCATTGGTCTGCCGGGACGGGGCGGTGGACTGGCTGTGCCTGCCACGCTTCGATTCCCATGCCGTCTTCGCGAGCATTCTCGGCACCGAGGAACACGGGTTCTGGCGGATCGGCCCGGCGTTCCCGGCCGGCGCCGAGGCCCCGCGTGCCACCCGGCGCCGCTACCGCGGTGATTCGCTGGTCCTGGAGTCCGAGTGGGACACCCCGCGCGGCAAGGTCCGCGTGATCGACTTCATGCCGCCCCGCGAGGACCACGCACCGCAGATCATCCGCATCGTGGAGGGTCTCACCGGGCGCGTCCCGATGCGCTCCGCGCTGCGCATGCGCTTCAGCTACGGCCGGGTGGTGCCCTGGGTGCACCGGGTCGACGACCGGACCGTGGCCGTCGCGGGCCCCGACTCGGTCTGGCTGGACACCAAGGCGCAGACGTACGGCAAGGACCTGACCACGTACTCCGACTTCACCGTCGGGCCGGGCGACCGGATGGCCTTCTGCATCAGCTGGCAGCCCTCGCACAAGGAGCCGCCGCAGCCGCCCGAGGCCGAGGAGGCCCTGGATGCCACCACCGAGTTCTGGCGCAACTGGGTCGAGCAGTGCACGTACCACGGCCCCTACCGGGAGGCGGTGATCCGCTCCCTGATCACCCTCAAGGCGCTCACCTACGCCCCCACGGGCGGGATCGTCGCCGCGCCCACCACCTCCCTCCCGGAGGAGATCGGCGGGGTCCGCAACTGGGACTACCGCTACACCTGGCTGCGCGACGCCGCCATCACCCTCTCCTCACTGCTGCGCACCGGTTACCGCGACGAGGCCTCCGCCTGGCGGGACTGGCTGCTGCGGGCGGTGGCCGGCGACCCGGAGAACCTGCAGATCATGTACGGGATCGCGGGCGAGCGGGAGCTCGGCGAGACCGAGCTCGACTGGCTGCCCGGGTACGAGAACTCCCGGCCGGTCCGGGTCGGCAACGGCGCCGCGGGCCAGCTCCAGCTCGACGTGTACGGGGAGGTCACCGAGGCCCTGCACCTGGGCCACATGACCGGCCTGGCGCGCAACGACTACGCCTCGCTGCTCCAGCTCAAGCTGATCCGCTACCTGGAGACCCACTGGGACCAGCCCGACGAGGGCATCTGGGAGGTGCGCGGCCCGCGCCGGCACTTCGTGCACTCGAAGGTGATGGCGTGGGTGGCCGTGGACCGCACGATCAAGCTGATCGAGAGCGGGGACGCGGACGGGCCGCTGGAGCGGTGGCGGGAGCTGCGCGACGAGATCCACCAGGACGTCTGCGAGAAGGGCTACGACAAGGAACGCAACACCTTCACGCAGTCCTACGGGTCCAAGGAGCTGGACGCGTCCCTCCTGCTGATCCCGCAGATGGGCTTCCTGCCGCCGGACGACAAGCGGGTGATCGGCACGATCGAGGCGATCCAGCGCGAGCTGTCGACCCCGGACGGCTTCATCCTGCGCTACCCGACGTCGGGTGAGGAGGCGGGCGTGGACGGTCTGGAGGGCGACGAGGGGGCCTTCCTGGCGTGCTCGTTCTGGATGGCGGACGACCTGGCGATGATCGGCCGGGTCGACGAGGCCCGCCGCCTCTTCGAGAAGCTGCTCGCGCTCCGAAACGACCTGGGTCTGCTGGCGGAGGAATGGGATCCGAGGCTCCAGCGCCAGGTCGGGAACTTCCCCCAGGCCTTCAGTCACGTCCCCCTGATCGACACGGCCCTGCGGCTGACGGCGAGCGGGGCGTACGGAGGCTGACTAACCTGGAGGGGTCGTTTGCCCTTCCGCACCTTCCGCCTCTCCCGGAAGGGGGTAGCCATGGCTCCCCTCTCGAAGGCGGGCACGGCACTTGCCGAGCTCCGCGAGGACCTGTCCGGCGCCGTCCTGGTCCCGGAGGATCCGGGGTACGACGAGGCCCGCATCCTCTACAACGGGATGATCGACCGCAGGCCGGCCGTCATCGCGCAGTGCGAGAGTCCGGTGGACGTGGTGACCGCCGTGCGGTTCGCACGGCGGCTCGACCTGCCGGTAGCGGTGCGCGGCGGCGGCCACAGCGTGGCCGGGATGTCCCTCAACGACGGCGGCGTGGTCGTGGACCTGCGCCGGATGCAGGAGGTGACGGTCCATCCCGGGGCCTCGTCCGTCCGCGTCGAGGGCGGCGCCACGATGAGCCATCTGGACCGGGCGTGTGAGCGGTACGGGCTGGCGACCACCGGCGGCCGCGTCTCCACCACCGGGGTGGGCGGCTTCGTGCTGGGCGGCGGCAGCGGGTGGCTGGACCGCAAGTTCGGCCTGGCGGTGGACAACCTGCTCGCCGTGGACCTGGTGACGGCCGACGGGGAGATGGTGACGGCGACCGCGGAGGACCACCCCGAGCTGTTCTGGGGGCTGCACGGCGGCGGCGGGAACTTCGGCATCGCGACCTCGCTGACCCTGCGGCTGCACGACCTGCCGGTCATGTCCGTCGCGTTCCTGCTGTACCTGCCGGAGCACGGGCCCGAGATGGTCCGTACGTACCGGGACATCATGGAGGACGGGCCGCGCGAGGCCGGCGGCGCCGCCATCTACCTGACCGGCCCGCCCGAGGAGTTCGTCCCGCCGCACCTGGTGGGCGCGCTGCTGGCGGGCGCACTGGTCACCTATGCGGGCCCCGAGGAGGCGCTGCGGGGACTCGTGGCGCCACTGCTGGTGATCCCGCACGAGGCGGAGATGGTGACCGCCATCCCCTACCCGGACCTCCAGTGCATGCTCGACGATCCGCCGGGCATGCGGAACTACTGGTCGGCGGAGTACCTGACCGGGGTGCCCGACGAGTTCGTGGACGTGTTCTGCGCCCGCGCGGACTCCATGCCGGTGCCGAGCGGCACCCAGCACGTGGTGTGGCCCCAGGGCGGCGCGATCGCCGAGGGCCCGGCCGACTACCCGGTGTCCTTCCGCGACGCGCCCTGGGCGGTACACCCGTTCGGCGCCTGGGAGGACCCGGCCGACGACGACCGCTGCCGCCAGTGGGTCAAGGACGTCCGCGCCGACGTCCAGCCGTGGAGCACGGGCGCGGTCTACCTCAACTTCACCGGGGACGAGGGTGGAGACCGGGTGGTGGCCGGTCTCGGCCCCGAGAACATGCGGCGGCTGGGCCGGCTGAAGCGGGAGTACGACCCGGACAACGTCTTCCGCTTCAACCACAACATCACGCCCGCCTGATGCTTACGTCAGGGCGGTGATCACCTCCTTCGCCGCCCGCTCCCCCTCGGTCGCCCCGCCTTCCATGAAGCCCTGGAAGTCGTAGCTGCAGTGCTCTCCGCCGATGTGGATCCGGCCCTGCGCGGTGCCCTCGTACTTGGCGTACTTGTGCAGGTAGCCGGTCGGCCAGTACGAGTACGCGCCGAGCGCGTACGGATTGCGGTGCCAGGCCGACAGTTGCGCCTTGCCGTTCCAGGCCGCCTTGGTGCCGGGGAAGAAGGCGTCGATCCCGGTGAGCATCCGGCCCGCGAGGGCGCGTACGTAGGGGTCGGAGTCGGTGGCGAAGGGGGTCGCCGGGGTGAGGGCGCCGGCCAGGGTGCCGCCGCCGTACTGGAGCAGGATGCCGCCGTTGCCCGGCTGGACCTTGGTGGTGTCCCAGGTCTGCTGGACCTCGCTGTCGGTGAAGCAGTCCCCGGCGGAGACCCCCGGCCAGGGGCCGGTGCCGCGCCAGGGGCGGCTGGTGAACTGCATGTTGAGCTTGGTGCAGTAGCCCATGCGGGCGTCGCGCAGGAGGTTCTTCATCAGCGGGTCGAAGCCGGCGCCGGTGATGTCGATCCGCTGGAGGACCGGCAGCGGCAGGCACAGGATGGTGTGGTCGGCCACGACCGTCCGGGTGGAGCCCGCGTCGTTGAAGGTCAGCGTCTGGGTGCCGTCGGCGGAGACGCGTACGGCCACCAGCTCGCGGCCCATGACCATCGAACCGGCGGGCAGGGCCTGGGCGATGGCGGTCGGCAGCCGGTCGTTGCCGCCGGTGATGTGGTAGCGCTCGTTGGACAGGCCCCAGACGTTGAAGTTGCCCGGGTTGGGCTGGTAGCCCATCAGCAGGACCAGTGCGAGGGCGGACTGCTGGTCGGTGTCGGCCCCGTACTCGACGTTGTACGCCACGTCGATGAAGCGGCCGAGCTGCGAGCCGTGGCCGCCGGGGATCCGGGTCTCGATCCACTGGTGGACGGTCATGTTGTCGAGGGCGGTCCCGGCCGGTGTCGAGGAGTTCCAAGAGACCTCGCCGGCCTCCTGGAGGTCGCGGCGCAGGGCCTGGTAGACGGCGTTGAAGTCCTCGTCGGCGTGCTCGCGCGGGTAGTACGTCCCGTTGAACCAGAGGATTTCCTCCGCCCCGTTGGGGCCGCCGCCGAGGAAGTCCTCGGTGGGGAGGCCGAAGCGGCGGCAGAGCTCCAGGATCTTCTTGTGGCTGGTGTCGATCAGCTCGCCGCCGATCTCGGAGGTCTGCCCGTAGGCCCACAGGGAGCGCTGGGTCCACATCCGGCCGCCGACGCGGCTCGGGTGGGCCTCGTAGAGCGTGAAGGGGACGCCCGCGTCCTTGAGGGTGAGGGCGGCGGTCAGCCCCGAGATGCCGGCGCCGACGATGGCGACGCGGGCGGGGGCCACGGGCTTCTTGTCCGGGGTGGCCTCCACGGCGTGGGCGAGCGCCGGGGCGGCGGCCGAGGCGACGGCGGCGCCGAGCCCGAGCGCGGCGGCGCGGGCCAGGAGCTGGCGGCGGGAGGAGCCGCGGACCTCGGCGACGGGCAGGCCGAGCCGGCGGGCGGCGGCGTGTTCCTCGGCGAGCTGACGGAGCGCGTGCATCAGTGGCGTACGGGCCATGGCGGTGGCTCCTTCTCAGACGTTCGCGGCGGAAGGGGTGGACTCATCCGTGGACTCGTCGGTGGACTCGTCGGTGCGCTCGGCGGCGTCCTCCAGGACGACGCGGCCGATGATCTCGTAGCGCTCGGGGGCCTTGAACTTGAGCCACAGGCCGAGTCCCAGCCCGCCGAAGAAGACGGCCCCGACGATCCACGGGATCAGGGTGAAGAAGAACGAGTCGGCGGCCAGACCGGCCGCCGTCTTCATGTTGACCAGCAGCAGGACGACCACGGCGGCCATGGCGATGCCGCCGATCAGCGGGGCCGTGAAGGTGCGGAACCAGTGCCGGTCCTCGGGGTGGTTCTTGCGGAAGTAGCCGATCACCGCGAAGGAGCACAGGGTCTGGACGATGAGGATCGCCATGGTGCCGAGGATCGCGAGCAGCGTGTACAGGTGGATGTACGGGTCCTGCCCGGTCAGCCAGAACAGCGCGACCAGGCCGGTGGCGATGGCCGTCTGCACCATGGAGGAGATGTACGGGGAGCCGTGCTTGGCGTGCGTACGGCCCAGGCCCGGGTGCAGGAAGCCCTCGCGGCCGATGGCGTAGAGGTAGCGGGCGGCGCACTGGTGGAAGGCCATGCCGCAGGCGAAGGAGCCGGTGAGCAGCAGCCACTGGAAGGCGTCGACGGCCCAGGCGCCGATGAAGGTCTGGGTGGGGGCGAAGAACAGGTCGAGCGGGCTCGCGGAGGCGGAGAGTTCCACGGACTTGGTGAGCCCGTTGCCCGCGATGGTCATCCAGGAGACGTAGATGTAGAAGAGGCCGACGCCGACGACGGAGATCAGGGTGGCCTTGGGGATGACCTTCTTCGGGTTCTTGGACTCCTCCCCGTACATGGCGGTGGACTCGAAGCCGACCCAGGACCAGAAGGCGAAGAAGAGGCCGAGTCCGGCGGAGGCGCCGGTGAAGGCGTTCTTGGGGTTGAGGGGTTCGACCGGGATGCCGTCGGGGCCGCCGCCCGCGATCAGTACGGCGGTGGCGACCGCGAAGAGCACTGCGATCTCGGCGATGAGCATCACGCCCAGGGCCTTGGCCGTGAGGTTGATGTCGAAGTGCGCGAGGGCTGCGGTGATCGCGAGCATGGCGACCGCGTAGACGATCCAGGGCAGGTCGATGCCGAGCTGGTCGTGGACGGTGGTCTTGGTGAAGTAGGAGAAGACGCCGACGATCGAGGCCTCGAAGACGATGTAGGCGAGGACCGCGAGCATGCCGGAGGCCATGCCGGCGATCCGGCCGAGGCCGTGCGAGATGTACCCGTAGAAGGCGCCGGCGGCGGTGATCCGCTTGGCCATGGCGACGTAGCCGACGGCGAAGACGGTCAGGACGGCGGTCGCGAAGAGGTATCCGGCGGGGGCGCCGATGCCGTTTCCGAAGCCGACGGCGATGGGCAGGTTGCCGGTCATCGCGGTGATGGGAGCGGCGGTGGCGACGGCCATGAAGACGACTCCGACCAGGCCCACCGAATTGGCTTTCAGCCGCTGGACCTGGGGTGCGCCGCCGCCGGTGCTGCTATCCGTGCTCATGGCTCCTCGTTCCTGTCGTGAGGGCGCTCACTCTCTCCTTGCGTGACGTACGCCACAATCGGCAGTCAGTCCGATAATCTCCTTACCGGGGCGACGAGTTGTCGGGCCGGACGGGGGTACATGGGCCCCCGTAACCGCTCGGTGATGTGCACGGAACAAGAGCCCCGGTAGCGTCCGCCATATGGACAATCAGGGCGGGATCACGGTTCAGCGGGCACTGGAGCTGCCGGGGCTGCGCGGCGGGCTCCCGGAGGTGGTGGCCTGCGCCGACCGGCTCGGCCGGACCGTGCGCTGGGTGCACGCCGGCGAGGTCCCCAACATCGCCTCCCTGCTCAAGGGCGGCGAACTGCTGCTGACCACCGGCCTCGGCCTCGGCACCCGCCCGGCCGAGCAGCGCGCCTTCGTCCGCCGCCTCGCGGACCGCGGCATCGCCGCCCTGGTCGTCGAACTGGGGCCCCGCTTCACCCGGCTCCCGGCGACCCTGGTGGATACGGCGCGGGCGGTCGGCCTCCCCCTGGTCCAGCTGCACCGGGAGGTCCCCTTCGTGACCGTCACGGAGGAGGTCCACACCGAGATCGTCAACGGGCACTACGCCCTGCTCCAGCGGGCCGAGGAAGTCCACCGGCGCTGCACGGAAGCCCTGCTCGACGGCGGCGGGATCCCCCAAGTCCTCCACATCCTGGCGGACTTCACGGCGAACCCGGTCTTCCTGGAAACCCCCGACGGGCAGTTGCTGTACGCGGCGGGCCCGGTCGCCGGGGAGGCCGCGGCGGACCCGCTCCAGGTCTGGGAAGGCCTACGGGGCCAGCGTGCGGCGGAGCCCTCCGGCAACGCCGTGGTGGTCGACGTCCCGGGCGGCGGCCGCGGCACGGGCTCGGTGCGGGCCCGGCTGGTCCTGCTGGGGGTGTCCGCCCCTCTGCTGCCCGTGCACCGGATGGCGGCGGAACGGACGGCCGGCGTACTGGCCGTCGTGCTGATGCAGGCCCGGCAGGAGGACGAGCTGGCGGCGCGCGGCCGCGGCGATTTCCTCACCGACCTGGCGGAGGGGCGGATCTCGGCGGAGGACGCCCCCGCCCAGGCCCGCGTCCTGGGCTTCAAACCGGGCCCCGGGCCGCTCCTGCCCATCGTCATGCGGCTGTCCTCGGACCTGGCCCCGTCCGGGAACTGGGCGGTCCTGGCCCGGGCCGTCCTGGAGGAACTCGCCTCGGTCGGCGTCCCGGTCCTCCTCGGCGTCCGCCCGGTCGAGGGCCGCGTCCCCCTCCTGGTCTCCCTCCGCTCCGACGCCGAGCGCACGACGGTGGCGGACCGGGTCGCGGCGGCGCTGCGCGCCGGTGTGGAGCGGGCCGGCCTGGACCGTGCGGGGGCCGCGCCCGCGGTGGTCGTCGGCGTCTGCGGAAGCTGGGCGGCGGCCTCGGCGGGCCTGCGCCACGCGGCCGAGACGGCCACCGCCGCGGCCGGGCTGCCGTCCCGGCCCTGGTACGACGCCCGGCGCCTCGACATCGACCTGCTCCTGTGGCGCCTTCGCGAACACCCCGACCTGGCGGCCTTCGTGGACCGCGCGATCGGCGCCCTGCGCGTCCACGACACCCAGTCCCGCCCGCCGCTCCTGCCCACCCTGGAGACGTACCTGGCCCACGCGGGCCGCAAGGCGGAGACCGCGCGCGAGCTCCACCTGAACCGCCAGACCCTGTACAACCGCCTGGCCCGCATCTCGGAGCTCCTGGGCGCGGACCTGGACGACCCGGAAACAGTCCTCTCCCTGAGCCTGGCCCTCCGCGCCCGCCGCCATACCATTCCCACACCTTCTTAACGCGCCGCTCGCACGGCTCGGCCCTTGCGGGCCTCCCCGGCTTCGCCGCGCTGCGCCGGACTCCGTCCGGCGGTGGCCGGTCGGCGTGCCCGCCACCGCCGTGCCGGCGCGGGGCCCGGTGGGCGGGTGCGGCTGGTCCGGCCCTGCGGGGCGAAGTCCCCTACCCGCCCTTCCACCGTTCCCCGGGCGCTGCCCGGACCCGGTCCTCAAACGCCGGACGGGCTGGGAAGGGGTAGCGGGCTGCGCCCGGACCCCCTGGGGCTCCGCCCCAGACCCCGGTCCTCAAACGCCGGACGGCTGAAGTGGCTGCGCCAGGCCGGGGACGGGGGCGGGGTGGGGTGTCGGACTGGACGTAAAGCGTGATTTGTGGCGCAAGCACACCCCACACCCTGTCGGAGTAGAACAGAGGGCGCCTAAATCATGCAGTCCAGGCCGACACCCCACCCCGACCCCGGCACCGGCCCCACCGCAGCCACGGCCACGCCGGCCACAACCCAGCCCCGCCGGCGTTTGAGGCGCAGGGGCCCGGGGACCGGTCCCCGGCAACGGCGCCGCACGACGGACCACCCACCGGACCCGCCAGGGCTACCGTCGGCGCGAGGTCAGTTCGTCGTACACCGACAGGACCTGCGCCACCGTGTCGTCCTCCGACGGCCACGTCGAGGCCTGGGCCCGCCCGGCCACCGCCAGCGCCCCCCGCCGCGCGGGATCGGCCAGCAGCCCGGCCACGGCACCGGCCAGCGCCCCCGCCTCCCCGTAGGGCACCAGCACGCCCGCCGACCCCACCAGCTCCGGCACCCCGCCCACCGCCGTCGCCACCAACGGCACGCCCATCCGCAGAGCCTCCTGCGCGAGCGGCGACCGCGCCTCCCACCGGCTCGGCAGCACCGCGACATCGGCCGCCGCCAGCAGCCGCGCGGCATCCCGCCGTCGCCCGAGCAGCCGTACCGGCAGCCGCTCCGCCTGGATGCGCCGCGCGAGCTCACCCCGCATCGGGCCCTCGCCCGCGATCACCAGCAGCGGCACCGGGTCCAGCGTCCGCCACTCCCGCGCCGCGTCCAGCAGTACGGAGTACCCGCGCCGCGGCACCAGACTCCCGACCGCGATCAGCAACGGCCGCTCGACCGCGCCGAGTTCCGCCCGCACCTTCCCCGGGTCCGGAGCATCCGGAGCACCGGAGGTCCCCGAAGGCACCGCCACCGCCGCCAGCCGCGCGTCCCGCGCCCCCCGCAGCCGGGCCAGGTCCACCTGCGCCGAGGAGGCGCCGAGGACGACCGCCGCGGCCCGCGCAACGTGCCGCTCCAGCAGCAGGCTAAGGCGGCCGCTGCCGGGGCCGCCGCCGTGCCAGCTCACGACCAGCGGGACCCGCCGCCCGCGCAGGGCCAGCGCCGCGCGCATGCCGGCCCGTACGCCGTGCGCGTGCACCACGTCGGCCTCGACGCAGGCGGCCCGCAGCGCGCTCACCGCGTCCGGGGTGAACCGCGCGCCGGCGCCGGTGAAGTCGAACTCCCCCTCCGCCTCGACGGGCGCGCACACGGTGACCCGTACGCCGCGCGCGGCGAGCCCGGTGGCCAGCGACCGCACGTGCGCACCACCGCCGGCGCCGCCGAGGACTTGGACGGTGCGAAGGACGGGGACCTGGACCGGGGAGCTGCTCACGGGCCGAAGCTCCTGGGTGAGGGAGGGAGGAAGGCAGGGACGTCGCCCAGAATGCCAGTCCGCACGCGCGTTCCGGGACCATACGGGTGCGGATCCCGTGTGAGTTACCGCCCGGACCCCCCGATCCTCACCCACACGGGCTAGCCGGGCGTCAGCCTGATGACCCGGATGACCCTGATGGCGGCGAGAAGCAGCCCTACTCCGGGCTCCGGGCCGCCTCGAGCAGCTCCTCCGCGTGCGCCCGCGCCGACGCCGAGTCCTCGTGGCCGGCCAGCATCCGCGACAGCTCGCGGATCCGGGCCTCGCCCTCCAGGACGGTGACGCCGCTGCGGGTCACGGACCCGTCGCTGGTCTTCTCGACCAGCAGCTGCCGGTCCGCGAAGGCCGCCACCTGCGGCAGGTGCGTGACGACCACCACTTGTGCCGACTTGGCCAGCTTCGCGAGCCGCCGCCCGACCTCCACGGCCGCCTTGCCGCCGACGCCCGCGTCGACCTCGTCGAAGAGGTACGTGGGCACGGGGTCGGAGCCCGCGAAGACGACCTCGACGGCGAGCATCACCCGGGACAGCTCGCCGCCCGAGGCACCCTTGGCGATCGGCCGCGGCTGGGCGCCGGGGTGCGGGGCCAGCAGCAGTTCGACCTCGTCGACGCCCGAAGGTCCGTACGCGACGAGCCGGCCGCCGACCTCGACCCCCTCGGGGTCCTCGGTCTGCCGGACGTCGATGGTGACCCGCGCGTGCGGCATCGCCAGGGAAGCCAGCTCCTCGGTGACCGCGGACGCGAAGCGGGTCGCCGCCTCGTTCCGTGCGTCGGTCAACGCCTGGGCCAGTGCGGAGAGTTCCAGCCGCAGCCCGTCACGCTCGGCGGTCAGGTCGTCGATCCGCTCGTCGTCGCCGTCCAGCTCCAGCAGCCGTACGGAACCCCGTTCGGCCCACTCCAGGACGGAGTCCACGCCGTTCTCGCTGGATCCGTACTTCCGGACCAGCTGGGTCAGCGCCGCCCGCCGCTCCTCCACGGCCGCCAGCCGCAGCGGATCGGCGTCCAAGTCGTCCGCGTACCCGGCGAGTTCCCCGGCCACGTCCCCGAGCAGGATGCCCAGTTCCCCGATCCGCTCGGCGAGCGCGGCGAGCGCCGGGTCGTGGGAGCGTACGGATTCCAGTGCGCGGTGCGCCCCGGCGACGAGCGCGCCCGCGTCGACGCCCTCCGGGTCCTCGACGTTGCCGGCGAGGGCCGCGTGCGCGACCTGGGCGGCCGAGGACAGGGATTCGGCGTGCCCGAGGCGCTCCGCCTCCGCCGCCAGCTCGGTGTCCTCGCCCGAGAGCGGTTCCACGGCGGCGATCTCGTCGAGCCCGAAGCGCAGCAGATCGGCCTCCTGGGCGCGTTCCCGGGCCCGGGTGGTGATCTCCTCCAGCTCTCCGGCGACGGCGCGCAGCCTGCGGTGGGCGGCGGCGTACTTCTCCAGCGGGACGGCGACGGCGTCGCCCGCGTACCGGTCGAGGGCCTGGCGCTGCCGGGCGGGCCGGAGCAGTCCCTGCTGGTCGGTCTGGCCGTGGACGGCGACGAGGTCGTCGGCGAGTTCGGCGAGCAGTCCGACGGGCACGGAGCGGCCGCCGACGTGGGCGCGCGAGCGGCCCTCGGCGGAAACGGTCCGGCTGATCAGCAGCGCGCCGTCGTCGAGCTCGGCGCCGGCCTCCTCGGCGCGCAGCGCCGCGGGGGCGTCGGGGCGCATGACGATGCGCCCTTCGACGACCGCCGCCTTGGCCCCGATCCGCACCAGGGCAGGGTCGGCGCGCCCGCCGAGCAACAGCCCGAGGCTGGTGACGACCATGGTCTTGCCCGCGCCGGTCTCGCCGGTCACCGCGGTGAAACCGGGTGACAGCTCGACCACAGCGTCGTCGATGACCCCGAGCGACCGTATCCGCATCTCCTCAAGCACGGGACGACGATACCGAGGTTTCATGGGTGCCATGTGACGTCACCCGCCCGAACCGGCTCGAACAATCATGCTATTTACGTACGCACGGTGCACAGGAGCCCGTCCGGCGCCGCTCCAGCACCCACACCCGCCGCCCCACGGGTCTAGTGCGGGGCTCCGCGCCATCCCGACACCGGCAGCGCGAACTTCGCGACGAGCCGGTCCGTGAACGACGCGTGGTGCAGACGGGCGAGCCGCACCGGCACCGTCCCCCGCCGGACCTCCACGCGGGCCCCGGACGGCAGCTCCACCGTCCGCCGCCCGTCGCACCACAGCACCCCGTGCGGGGTCCCCGTCTGCACCTCCACGGCCAGCACCGAGTCCGGCGAGGTCACCAGCGGCTTCGCGAACAGCGCGTGCGCGCTGATCGGCACCATCAGCAGCGCCTCCACCTCCGGCCAGACCACCGGCCCGCCGGCCGAGAAGGCGTACGCCGTCGAGCCCGTCGGCGTCGCGCAGACGATCCCGTCGCAGCCGAAGCCGGACACCGGGCGTCCGTCGATCTCCAGGACCACCTCCAGCATCCGCTCCGGGGACACCTTCTGGACGGCCGCCTCGTTCAGCGCCCAGTCCCGGTGCACCACGTCCCCGTTGGTCCGCACGATCACGTCGAGGGTCATCCGCTCCTCGACCTCGTAGTCCCGCGTCACGACCCGGTCCACGACCTTGTCCAGGTCGTCCCGCTCCGCCTCCGCGAGGAAGCCGACCCGGCCCAGGTTGACGCCGAGCATCGGCACCCCCGAGCCGCGCGCGAACTCCGCGCCGCGCAGCAGCGTCCCGTCGCCGCCCAGCACGATCAGCAGCTCGCACCCGTCGAGCACCTCCGGGGTGCACTCGGACTCGGCCACCAGCTCCACCTCGGGAGGCAGCGGCAGGTCCACCGCCTCGTGCCGCAGCACCCGTACGCCCAGCCCGCTGCGCAGCAGACCCTGCACCACCAGCTCGGCGCTGCGGATGGCCGCCGGCCGCCCGGTGTGCGCGAGCAGGAAGACCGTCCGCTCCCCCGGCTTCCTTGACTTCCCTGACTTCCCCGGCTGTGCCGGGTCCCCCGAAAGATCACTCACTGCGGCCCCTCCGCCACTGCACGGTCAACATCCGCCGGGTCGAGTGCCGGTGCCCCCGCCCTCAGCCACAGAAAGTACTCGACGTTGCCCGAGGGGCCCGGAAGTGGGCTCGCGGTCACCCCGAGCACGCCCAGGCCCAGCTTCCACGCCTGCGCCGCGACGTCCCGCACGGCCTCGGCGCGCAGCTCCGTACTGCGCACCACGCCACCGCTGCCGAGCCGGTCCTTGCCGACCTCGAACTGCGGCTTCACCATCAGCACCAGATCCGCGTCGGGCGCGCAGCAGCGTACGAGCGCGGGCAGCACCAGCCCGATGGAGATGAAGGACAGATCACCGACGACCAGGTCCACGGGCACCCCGTCGATCAGCTCCACCGTCAGCTCGCGCACGTTGGTGCGGTCCTTCACGGTGACCCGGTCGTCGCTCTGCAGGGACCAGGCGAGCTGCCCGTAGCCGACGTCGACGGCCATCACGTGGTCCACCCCGGCGCGCAGCAGCACGTCGGTGAACCCACCGGTCGAGGCGCCCGCGTCCAGCGCCCGGCGGCCCTCGACGCGCAGCCCCTGGGGCTGGAAGGCCGCGAGCGCCCCCGCCAGCTTGTGTCCGCCCCGGGAGACGTAGTCGGGGTCGCTGTCGTCCTTGAGGACGACGAGGGCCGCGCTGGTCTCGACCTGGGTGGCCGGCTTCGTCGCCGTGTTGCCGCCCACGGTCACCCGGCCGGCGGCGATCAGCTGCGCGGCGTGCTCGCGCGAGCGGGCCATGCTGCGGCGTACCAGTTCGGCGTCCAGGCGGCGGCGTGCCACTCCTGCCACGATCGGTTCAGCTCCTGTTTTCGTGCGGACGGGGGCCTTCGGTCGCGTCCAGCGCGGTCAGCGCGGAGCGCAGCCCCCTGTGCACATCCTCGTACACCTCGACGTGTCCGTCCGCCGGGAGGTGGTCCACGTCCGCCAGCCGCTCCAGCGCGGCGTCCGCTCCGGCGTGCCCGGTGGGGGTGCGTACGACGCCCAGCGCGGCCGGCCCGGCGGGCGCGGCCGGGGCTTCGTCCGGTTCCTGGGCCGCGGCGGGCACTTCTTCGCTCATGCCCCCGACGCTACCGCGTAGGCCGCCCGCGACCGCGCACGGCTCTGCGGTACGGTCGGGACCACGATGGCTACGACCGAGGAGTGCCGTGCGGCACTCGACCAACTCTCCGACAACCTGGCGCGGGCCGAAGGCGACGTGCGCGGTGCGACCGCGCTCGACCGCTCGCTGAGCTGCCACATCACCGACCTGGACCGGACCTTCACGGGCCGCCTCGACGAAGGCCGGATCCGCGTGGACGCGGTGGCCCCCGGCCCGCCGTCCGCCAAGGCCGAGATCCGGCTCGCGATGGCCGGCGACGATCTGCTCGCCCTGGTCGCGGGCGACCTGAAGTTCCCCAAGGCCTGGGCCTCGGGCCGCATCCGCCTGGAAGCAGGCTTCCGCGACCTCCTCCGCCTCAAGAGCCTGCTCTAAGACTTGATCCGTTATTCCTCTGGGGATGACGGATTGCAGCCGGGGCGGTTCCTGGGCTGTCCGGCGTGGTCGCCCGGGGGCGGCTCATCCGGGGTCGCTCAGGGCGCTGGTCCGGCATTCGGGGAGCAGAGGCACAGCTCAGAGACGCTGTACTGCCGCGTGATCCGTACCGGCAAGCCAGCGACGGACACGATGCGGTTGACTCCCACAGGGCGTCTTCTCGCCCTATCCCATACGGGACTTGGCCATCGTACCGGAATTGCGGAACACCTCTCAGCTGAATCCAGCACGGCCGGCGCCTGAGCCCCGGGAAGCGGCGCCGCACTCGCCCTACCCCGCGCGAGCAACCACTCGCGCCGCTGGAATCACCAGCGGCGTCCCCGTCTCCGGGTCGGAAATGACTTGACACCGCAGCCCGAACACCCGCTCCACCAGCTCCGCCGTGACCACCTCGGCCGGCGGCCCCTCCGCCACGACCTTGCCTTCCCGCATCGCGATCAGGTGGGTGGCGTAGCGCGCCGCGTGGTTCAGATCGTGCAGCACCGCGACCAGCGTCCGCCCCTGCTCCTCGTGGAGCTCCGCGCAGAGGTTCAGCACCTCGATCTGGTGCTGGATGTCCAGGTAGGTCGTCGGCTCGTCCAGCAGCAGCAGCGGCGTCTGCTGCGCCAGCGCCATCGCGATCCACACCCGCTGGCGCTGCCCGCCCGAGAGCTCGTCCACCGCCCGGTCCGCGAGCTCGGCGACCCCGGTGGAGGCCATCGACTCCTCCACGATCCGCTCGTCCTCGCCCGACCACTGCCGCAGCAGCCCCTGGTGCGGATAGCGGCCCCGGGAGACCAGGTCCGACACCGTGATCCCGTCCGGGGCGATCGAGGACTGCGGCAGCAGCCCGAGCGTCTTGGCCACCTTCTTCGCCGGCATCGACCCGATCGCCTGACCGTCCAGCAGCACCCGCCCCACCGTCGGCTTCAGCATCCGCGACAGGGCGCGCAGCAGGGTGGACTTGCCGCAGGCGTTGGGGCCGACGATCACGGTGAAGGAGTGGTCGGGGATCTCCACCGACAGGTTCTCGGCGATGACCCGCTGGTCGTAGCCGAGGGTCACGTTCTCCGCGGTCAGCCGCTGCACTTGCCTGCTCCTCTGGTTGCTCATGCCCCTCTGGCCCTGCTTGTTCCTCATATGCGGCCCGCCTTGCGCTCGGTGACGAGCAGCCAGAGCAGGTAGCAGCCGCCGACCAGGCCGGTGACCACCCCCACCGGCAACTGGTCGGCGCCGAAGGCCCGCTGCGAGGCCCAGTCGGACACCAGCAGCAGGAGGGCGCCCATCAGCGCGCCGGTCAGCAGGCATGCCCCGGGCGAGCGGGTCAGCCGGCGCGCGAGCTGCGGCGCGGCCAGCGCGACGAAGCTGATCGGCCCGGCCGCGGCGCTGGCCGCGGTGGTGAGCAGGATGGCCGCCACCATCAGCAGCAGCCGGCTCCGCTCCACCCGCACCCCGACGGCGTACGCCGCGTCGTCGCCCATCTCGATCATCCGCAGGGCCCGGCTCTGGCCGAGAACCAGCGGGAACAGCACCGCGCAGGTCGCGAGCAGCGGCCATACCTGCGCCCAGTCCCGGCCGGCCAGCGAGCCGGTCAGCCAGACCATCGCGCGGGTGGCCTCGACGAGCTGTGCCTTCGTCAGCAGGTACTGGATGACGGCGACCAGCATCGCGGAGGCGCCGATGCCGACGAGGACCAGCCGGTAGCCGTGGACGCCCTGCTTGTACGCGAGCAGGTACACGGCGATTCCCGCCACCAGCCCGCCCACGAGGGCCCCGACGGCCACCTCGCCGGCGCCGCCGTGGAACAGCACGATGACCAGCAGCGCGCCGACGGCCGATCCGTAGCCGAAGCCGAGCACGTCCGGCGAGCCGAGCGGGTTGCGCGAGACGGACTGGAAGACGGCTCCGGCCATCCCGAGGGCGGCGCCCACCAGGACACCGACCAGGACCCGCGGCAGCCGCAGGTCGTTGACGATGAACTCGTGCGCGGGCGTGCCGTTGCCCAGCAGGGTCTGTACGACGTCCCAGGGGGCGATGTCGAAGTCGCCGGTGCCGATGAGCAGGACGGCCACCGCCAGCGTGAGCACCAGGAGCAGCACCCCCACGCCCAGCGCGCGCCGCTCCACCCGCAGCGATATCCCGCCGGGCAGGTGCACCGGCCGGGGCCCGGTCCGGCCCCCGCGCGCCTTGACGGGTGCGTCGGTCACTGTCACAGCTGGGCCATCCTCTTGCGCCGGACGAGGTAGATGAAGACGGGTCCGCCGATGAGAGCGGTGACGATGCCGACCTGGAGTTCGGCGGGCCGGGTGACGACCCGGCCGATGACGTCGGCGCCGAGCAGCAGGACGGGTGAGAGCACCGCCGAGTATGCGAGCACCCAGCGCATGTCCGGGCCGGTGAAGAACCGTACGAGGTGCGGGATCATCAGGCCGACGAAGACGATCGGTCCGCAGGCGGCGGTCGCGGCCCCGCACAGCAGGGTGATGGCGATCATCGCGCCGATCCGGGTCCGCGTCAGGTGTGCGCCGAGCGCCCGCGCGGTGTCGTCGCCCATGGCCATGGCGTTGAGCGGCCGGCCCAGGCTGAGCGCGAGGACGGCGCCGACCAGCAGGAAGGGCGCCACTTGCCGGACGGTCTCCATGTTCGCGGAGGCCAGCGAGCCCACGGTCCAGAAGCGGAGCTTGTCCAGCGCCTTGCTGTCCATCAGCTGCACGGCGTTGATGTACCCGACGAGGGCCGCGGTGGCCGCCGTACCGGCGAGGGCCAGACGCACGGGCGTGGCGCTGCGGCTGCCGCCGAGCACGTACACGACCACGGAGACGACGGCGGCGCCGAGGAAGGCCCACCACACGAACTCGCGCAGCGAGGACGCCCCGAAGAAGCTGATGGCCGTGACGACGGCGGCCGCGGCCCCCGCGTTGACACCGAGGATGCCCGGCTCGGCCAGCGGGTTGCGGGTCAGGGCCTGCATCACGGCGCCGGAGAGTCCGAGGCCGAGGCCGACGAGCACGCCGAGGAGGGTGCGCGGGACCCGCAGGTCCCGCACGACGACGTCGGAGGCCGTCCCCGAGTAGTGGAACAGGCCGTGCCAGACCTCGTGGAGGGGCATCTGCTTGGCGCCGACGGCGATGCTCGCCACCACGATCAGCGCGAGCACGCCGAAGGCGGCGAGCAGACCGGCGGCTCGCGCGCCGTGGCGCGGGCGGGTGGCGGCGGCGGCCGGAGCCGCGCTCGGTTCGGGGGGACTCTCGACCAACACGAAAGTTAGGCTAACCTACCTTCCGCCCTGCCCGGCTCCCCCGAACGGCCCTCCCGCCGGGTCCTCGGACCCGGCCCCCACCGGCCCTGACCTGCCAGGACCCGGCGACACACCCATCGGCGGCCCGGCTCCGCCGGCGCGTGCGGCCGGTAGAGATCACAGCCCCTTACAGCCTTTACAGCCCTTACAGCCCTTACAGCCCCAGCCTGGCCAGTGCCTTGCCCGCGTCCAGCCCGCACGAGCCGTCGCCCGCCTCGGTCCAGGCCGCCGCGCACAGCGCCCGCAGCCCGTCGATGTCACCACTCGCACCACTCGCACCACTCGCACCGCTCGCACCGTCGGCGCCGACCGGTCCGCCGTCCTCACCGCGCAGCTCCAGTACGCCGTCCACCGCCACCGCCGTCCAGCTCCCGCAGCGGAACCCGCCCCCGTCGGCCGCCACCACCTCCGGCTGCCCGGTCAGCAGCCCGCGCAGGTCCCGGTCCACGTACGTCGGCCGGTACTTCGGCTCGGCCCGCAGCAGCTGCGCCCCGTCCGTCACCCCGGTCAGCACGAGCAGCGAGTCCACGTCCCCGTTGAAGGCGCCCTCGATGTCGGTGTCCAGCCGGTCCCCGACCACCAGCGGCCGCTTCGCCCCGGTCCGCAGCACGGTCTCGCGGTGCATCGGGGGCAGCGGCTTGCCCGCCACCTGGGGTTCGGCGCCCGTGGCGATCCGTACGACCTCCACGGCGGACCCGTTGCCCGGCGCGATCCCGCGCGCCCCCGGAATCGTCAGGTCGGTGTTCGAGGCGTACCACGGCACCCCGCGGTTGATCGCGTACGAGGCCTCCGCGAACCGCCCCCACGGCAGATCGGGTCCCCCGTACCCCTGGACCACGGCGGCGAGCCCCTCCTCCTCGGCGGAGTCCACCGGCACCAGCCCGCGTTCGCGCAGCGCGACCCGCAGCCCCTCGCCGCCGATCACCAGCACCTTCGAGCCGGGCGCCACCTGCTCGGCGATGAGACGGGCCACCGCCTGCGCGGAGGTGATCACCTCGCCGGCCTCCGTCGGGATGCCCAGCTCGCTCAGGTGCCCGGCGACCGCGTCCGGGGTGCGCAGCGCGTTGTTCGTCACGTACGCCAGGTGCATCCCGTCGGCCCGCGCCGCGGCGAGCGAGTCCACGGCGTGCGCGATGGCCTCCCCGCCCGCGTACACCACCCCGTCGAGGTCCAGCAGAGCCGTGTCGTACGCCTGGTGCAGACTCCGCTCACTGCCCGCGGGAAGGGTCCTGCTCTGCCGGGTCATGGTGTCTGCTCCTCCTGGGGCCCCTCACAGCGGTGGCTGGGGGGAGATCGATCTTGTCCGGTTTCCGTACTCCCCCCGATCATCCCGCATGCCGAGACGGGTCTTACGATTCACCAATGACCACATCTGGCACCGCGGACCACGGACTGCGCCTGATCCCGTTCCACGGCCTGCGCTACGTCCCCGAGCGCGTCGGCAGTCTGGCCGCCGTGACCTCGCCGCCGTACGACGTGGTCGTGCGCCCCGACGGACTCAACCACCTCGAGTCCGCCGACCCCCACAACATCGTCCGCCTGATCCTCCCGCAGGCCGACACCCCCGCCGCCCGCAACCAGCAGGCCGCGCGCACGCTGCGCGCCTGGCTGGCGGAGGGCATCCTCAGCGCCGACCCGGTGCCCGCGCTCTACGTCTACGAGCAGCGCCGGGGCGAGCTGCTCCAGCGCGGGGTCATCGGAGCCCTGGCCCTCTCCACGGCCGACGAGGGGATCGTCCTCCCCCACGAGGACGTCATGCCCCACGTGGTCACCGACCGCGCCGGCCTGATGCGCGCCACTTCGGCCAACCTCGAACCGCTCCTCCTCACCTACCTCGGCGAGGATCCGGCGGACGGTGCGGCAGCGGTCGTCGAACGCACCGCCCACTCCACCCCCCTCTTCTCCACCACCACGGAGGACGGCTTCCAGCACCGGCTGTGGGCCGTCACGAACCCCGCCGACCTGGCGGCGATCACCGCCGACCTGGGCGACCGCCAGGCCCTCATCGCCGACGGCCACCACCGCTGGGCGACGTACTTGCGCCTCCAGGAGGAGCACGGCTCCCCCACCCCCTGGGACTTCGGCCTGGTCCTCCTCGTCGACACCGCCCGCTACCCGCTCCAGGTCCGCGCGATCCACCGGCTGCTCCGGCGCCTGTCCCCCGCCGACGCCCTGGCCGCCCTCGACGGCCGCTTCCGGGTCCGCACCGTCGACGGCCCGCTGCCGGCAGCCATGGCGGCCCTGGCCGAGGCCGCGGAGCTCGGCAACGCCTTCCTGCTCACCGGCGACGGCACCTTCCACCTGGTCACCGACCCCGAGCCGGCCCTGATCGAGCGCACGGTCCGCGGCGACCGCCCCGAGGCCTGGCGCCGACTGGACGCCACGGTCCTGCACGCGACCCTGCTGGACACCCTCTGGGCCGTTCCCGACGCCCCCGACGAGATCTCGTACATCCACGACACCGAGGCCACCGTCGAGATGGCGGAGCGCCTCGGCGGCACGGCCGTCCTGCTGCACCCCGTACGCGAGTCGGTCGTACGGGACCTGGCCCGCCAGGGCGTGACGATGCCCCGCAAGTCCACCTCCTTCGGCCCGAAACCGGCCACCGGCCTGGTCCTGCGCAGCGTGGACTGACGGACCCGGACCAACAAAAAAAGGGCGGTACCCCCATCGGGGGTACCGCCCTTTCTCAGCTCACTCAGCCCTCGTCGCGGACTCCGCCGTCACGACGGTCGTCGTCCTCGTCCTCGTCCTCGTCGAGAACGACGATCTCGTCGGTGACATCGACGTCACCATCGGCGTCGACGTCGGCGTCGCCTTCGTACTCGTCGTCGTCCTCGTCGTAGTACTCGGCCTGGTCGGAGGCACGCTCGGCCGCCGCGACCTCCGGGTCGTCGTCGTCCTCGTCCTCGTCGTCGAACTCGTCCTCGACCTCGACATCCGCATCGTCCGAGTCGTCCGAGTCGTCGGCGGAGGCGTCGACGAACTCGACACCGTCCAGCTCGGCGAGACGGTCGGAGGCGTCCGTGGCCCCGTCCTTGTCGGCCTCAAGGGTCTTGGCGAACCACTCGCGCGCCTCGTCCTCACGGCCGGCCGCCAGCAGGGCGTCGGCGTAGGCGTACCGCAGGCGCGCGGTCCACGGCTGCACGGAGCTGGAGGCCAGCTCCGGGCTCTGCAGGGTCACGATGGCGGCGTCGAGCTGGTCCATGTCCCGGCGGGCACCGGCCGCGACCAGGCGCATCTCCACCTGTCCGGCCTTGTCCAGCTTCTGCACCTCGGGCTCGCCGGCCATGGCCAGCGCCCGCTCCGGACGGCCGAGGCCGCGCTCGCAGTCGGCGATGACGGGCCACAGTTCGACCGAACCGGTCATCCGCTTGGCGGCGCGGAACTCCGCGATCGCCTCGGCGTACTTCTGGTTGGCGTACGCGGCGAAGCCGGCGGCCTCGCGCACGGCGGCGACACGGGAGGCCAGACGCAGGGCGATGCGCGAGTACGCGTACGCCTGCTCGGGGTCCTCGTCGATCAGCCGGGCCACCATGACCAGGTTCTTGGAGACTTCCTCGGCCAGCCCCTTGGGCAGGCTCAGCAGCTCCTGGCGAACGTCGGAGTCGATCTCGAAACCGGTGACGTCGTCGTCGATCGGAAGCCGCTTGACCGGGTCCCGGTCCGCACGGAAGTCACGGTCGCCACCCCGGTCGTCACGCCCGCGGAACCCACCCCGGTCGCCACCCCGGTCATCGCGACGCGGGTACGAGGGACGGTCGCCACCACGGTCGTCACGACCGCCGCGGAAGCCACCACGGTCATCGTCCCGACGCGGGTAGGACGGACGGTCGCCACCGGAGGGACGGTCGTCACGACGCGGGTACGAGGGACGGTCGCCACCACGGTCATCGCGACCGCCGCGGAAGCCACCACGGTCGTCATCACGACGCGGGTAGGACGGACGGTCGCCACCGGAGGGACGGTCGTCCCGACGCGGGTACGACGGACGGTCACCGCGGTCGTTACCGCGGAAGCCACCACGGTCGTCGTCGCGACGCGGGTACGAGGGACGGTCGCCACCGGAGGGGCGGTCATCGCGACGCGGGTACGACGGACGGTCGCCGCGGTCGTTGCCGCGGAAGCCACCGCCGGAGGGACGGTCGCCACCACGGTCATCGCGACGCGGGAAGGAGGGACGGTCGCCGCCACGGTCGTCACGACCGCCGCGGAAGCCACCACGGTCGTCGTCCCGACGCGGGTACGACGGACGGTCGCCACCGGAGGGACGGTCGTCCCGACGCGGGTACGACGGACGGTCGCCGCGGTCGTTGCCGCGGAAACCGCCACCGGAGGGACGGTCGTCACGGCGGGGGTACGACGGACGGTCGCCACCGGAGGGGCGGTCGTCGCGACGGGGGTACGACGGACGGTCGCCACCCCGGTCATCGCGACGCGGGAAGGAGGGACGGTCGCCGCCACGGTCATCGCGACCGCCGCGGAAGCCACCACGGTCGTCATCACGGCGGGGGTACGACGGACGGTCGCCACCGGAGGGACGGTCGTCCCGACGCGGGTACGACGGACGGTCGCCGCGGTCGTTACCGCGGAAGCCACCACCGGAGGGACGGTCACCCCGGTCGTTTCCACGGAAGCCGCCGCCGGAGGGACGGTCGCCACCCCGGTCATCGCGACGCGGGAAGGAGGGACGGTCGCCGCCACGGTCGTCACGACCGCCGCGGAAGCCACCGCGGTCGTCATCGCGACGCGGGTAGGACTGACGGTCGCCACCGGAGGGACGGTCGTCACGGCGGAAGCCACCACCGGAGGGACGGTCACCCCGGTCGTTGCCACGGAAACCGCCACCGGAGGGACGGTCCCCACCACGGTCATCGCGACGCGGGTACGACGGACGGTCGCCGCCGCCGGCCGGACGGCCGCCACGGTCGTCACGGCGGAAGCCACCGCCGGAGGGACGGTCGCCACCACGGTCATCGCGACGGAACGGCGGACGGTCGCCGCCACGGTCGTCACGGCCCCCGCGGTAGCCGCCCCTGTCACCGCCGTCGTTGCGCCGAGGCTCGCGCTCCGGACGATCGTCGGGAGAGTTGGACATGGGTGTGACTCCTGTCTTCGGGGTACCGCTAGTCATTCTCGCGCAACCAACCCATGGCCGCGCTTCGGCGTAAAGATCTGGAAAACAAAAAAGACCCCTGGTCCAGCGTTGAACGCTGGACCAGGGGTCCTTTGAAAAATTGTTCGGCGGCGTCCTACTCTCCCACAGGGTCCCCCCTGCAGTACCATCGGCGCTGAAAGGCTTAGCTTCCGGGT
>NZ_JALGBX010000052.1 GCF_022808175.1 Streptomyces sp. AP-93
CCCTCGCCGCATGACCACCCAAAACAGCCCGATACCCGGCACCACGTCCTTGACGAAGGACATAGAGACACCCCCCCGCGCCTCAAACGCCGGCAAGGCTGGAGTGGCCCTCCGCACCAACCCAGCCCGCAGGCGCCCACGTGCAGCCTGACGCCGCGCCAACCCAGCCCGGGGGCATTCGCGTGCTGGCTGACGCTGCGCCAGCCCAGCCTGGGGGCCTTCACGCGCTGGCTGACGCTGCGCCAGCCCAGCCTGGGGGCCTTCGCGCGCTGGCTGACGCTGCCCAAATCAAGCCTCGTCGGCGTTGACGGCGCGGGGTCTGGGGCTTTTCAGCCGTCCGGCGTTTGAGGACCGGGGTCTGGGGCGGAGCCCCAGGGGGGTCCGGGCGCAGCCCGGTACCCCGCTTTCAGCCCGTCCGGCGTTTGAGGACCGGGGGTCCGGGGCGGAGCCCCAGGGGGTCTGGGCGCAGCCCGGTACCCCTCCAGCCCGTCCGGCGCTTGAGGACCGGGGTCCGGGCAGCGCCCGGGGAACGGTGGAAGGGCGGGTAGGGGACAGCCCCGCAGGGCTACGCTCAAGGCATGCCCGGCCGCCACGACCCCCTCACCCGCACCGCGATCCGCGGCGGCCGCACCACCGTGCCCGAACCCACCGGCCAGGGCTCCGACACGCACACGGGTCCAGACACCGGCCCGAGCGTCGGCCCCGCTTCCTATCCGGTCCCCGCTCCGGGCGTCGGCCCAGACTCCGGCCCGGGCGGCGGCCCTGCTTCCGGCCCTGCCCCCGGCTCGGGCGTCGGCCAGGACTCCGACACTGGCACCGGCGCGGCCCCCGCCTCGGACTCCGGCCCGGGCAGCGGCCCTGCTTCCGGCCCTGCCCCCGCCTCGGGCGTCGGCCAGGACTCCGACACTGGCACCGGCGCGGCCCCCGCCTCGGACTCCGGCCCGGGCAGCGGCCCTGCTTCCGGCCCTGCCCCCGGCTCGGGCGTCGGCCAGGACTCCGACACTGGTATCGGCGCGGCCCCCGCCTCGGACTCCGGCCCGGGCGGCGGCCCTGCTTACGGCCCTGCCCCCGGCTCGGGCGTCGGCCAGGACTCCGACACCGGCACCCGCCCGGCCCCAGCCTCAGGCGGCGGCCCGGGCTCCCGTACGGGCGTCGGCCCAGCCCCCAGCAAGGGCACCGGCACGCCCCGAACCCGCTCCTGGACGCCACCCACCGGCACGGTGGACCTGGGCCTCACCCTCGGCCCCCTCAGACGCGGCCCCGCCGACCCCACCTTCCGCGCCACCGCGGGAGCGGTCTGGCGAGCGACCCGGACCCCCGCCGGTCCGGCCACGCTCCGCGTCACGCGGGACGGGTCCGGGGTGACCGCCACCGCTTGGGGCCCGGGCGCAGACTGGATCCTCGACGGCCTGCCGGAACTGCTCGGCTCCGCCGACGACCCGGCGGCCTTCGTCCCCCGCCACAGGCTCCTGCACGCCAGCCACCGCCGCCGCCCCGGCCTGCGCCTGACCCGCACGGGCCTGGTCATGGAGTCCCTGATCCCCACGGTCCTGGAACAGAAGGTCACCGCCGACGAGGCGTACCGCGCCTGGCGCCGCCTCGTACGCCAGTACGGCGAGCCGGCCCCGGGCCCGACCCCGGACGGCACCGGCAGCGGCACCGGCAGCGGCACCGGCAGCGGGAGAGGCAGCGGCCTCTACGTCATGCCCGACCCCCGCACCTGGACCCTCATCCCGTCCTGGGACTGGCACAAGGCCGGGGTCGACTCCAAGCGCTCCGCCACCATCGTCCGCGCGGCCCGCCTCGCGGCCCGCCTCGAAGAGGCCGCAGCGATGGACCTGCCGGCGGCCACCGCCCGCCTGGAGGCGGTCCCCGGCATCGGCCCGTGGACCTCCGCCGAAACCCTCCAGCGCAGCAACGGCGCCGCGGACGCCGTCACCACCGGCGACCTCCACCTGCCCGGCATCATCGGCTACGCCCTGGCCGGAGACCGGGACGCCGACGACGCCGCCATGCTGGAGCTCCTCGCCCCCTACGCCGGCCAGCGCCACCGCGCGGCCCGGCTCATCCTCCTGGCCGGCGCCGCCCCGCCCCGCCGAGCCCCCCGGATGCCCCGGGGCGACATCGGCAAGCTCTAGAGCGGGTCACCGCACAGGGTCACCGCACAGGGCCACCCCCACAGGGTCACCCCGAAGGGTCACCGCACCTCGATGAACGCCTCCGCCGCCCGCCCCGCCCGCTCCGCCGGAGCGACCGCGGCGTGCCCCACGGCCACCGCCCCCATCGGGTCCCAGTCCTCCGGAAGCCCGAGCACCTTGCGGACCACGTCCCGGCAGAACATCGTCGAGGACACCCACGCGGAGCCCAGCCGTTCCCCGGCCAGCGCGACCAGGAAGTTCTGCACGCCCGCGCCCATCGCGACGACGAACATCTCCCGCTCCGCCGCGTCCCGCCGCGCGTGCCCGTAGTCGTGCGCGCCGTCCGTCACCAGGCAGGGCACCACCAGATAGGGCGCGGCCCGCAGGACGTCGCCCCGCCGGACCCGCTTCGCGATGGACTCCTCGGACTTCCCGTCCCGCCGCAGGTCCTCGATCCAGGCGTCCCGCATCGCGTCGAGCAGCTCCAGCCGCGCGCCCGCCGACTCCAGCAGGACGAACCGCCACGGCGTCGTGTGGTGCGGGGCCGGGGCCGTCACGGCCGCCGCCACCGCGCGCCGCACCGCGCCCGGGTCCACCGGCTCGGACGTGAAGGCCCGTACGGTACGCCGCTGCGTCACGGCTTCCCGTACCGCCTCCGAGGTGCCCAGCCGGAACATGTCGTCGGCCGGCGAGCGGACCAGGTCGGCCGCCGAGGACCCCTCGCCCAGTACGTGGTGCAGCCCGCGCACGATCGCCACCGGCAGGCCCAGGGCCTTGCCCTTGACCAGGTCGCCGGCGGCGGCCAGCTCGTCGGCGGTCGCGACGACCGTCGCGCTCAGAGGGTTCCCGTGGGCGTCGGTGCCTCCGCGCAGGTCGTCCAGGACCCGTACGCCGGCCGAGCCGATCGCCACGTCCGTGAGCCCGGTGCGCCACGGCCGCCCGAAGGTGTCCGTCACGATCACGCCCACGTCCACGGAGCGCAGCTCCCGAAGCCGGGCCCGGATGGCGGCGGCCGAGGCGTCGGGGTCCTCGGGCAGCAGCAGGACGGTGCCGGCCTCGGTGTTGGAGGCATCGACCCCGGCGGCCGCCATGACCAGCCCCTGCCGGTTCTCCACGATCCGCAGCGTCCCCCGGCGCGCGACGACGCGTACGGTCTCGGCGTCGATCGCCTCCTCGCGGGAATCGGCGCGGACGATCCGGCCCTCCGCCTTGGAAACGATCTTCGAGGTGACGAGCAGGATGTCGCCGTCCCGCAGCCGCGAGGAGGTGCCGGATCCGGCGGGGACGTCCGTCGCGGTGGCGATCAGCGCCGCCAGGTCGTCGCCGGGCCGTACCTCGGGGATCCCGCGGACGGCCTGCACCAGGTACTGGTGCAGCGGGTTCTCGGGGATCACCGGGAGGCCTCCGCCAGTTCCAGCGCGGCCCGCGCCATCGCGGCCGTGGCGGCCAGGTCGGTCATCATCAGCGGTACCGCGCGGCAGGTGATGCCGGCGGCCTCCACCTCGGCGACGGCGTCCGCGTCGGCGGTGTCGACGAGCCAGCCGTCGAGCAGTTCGGTGCCGTAGTGCAGGGCGACGGCCGCGGCGGTCGACTCGACGCCGACGGCGGCCAGCACCTTGTCGGCCATCCCGCGCACGGGCGCGCCCCCGACGATGGGGGAGAGGCCCACCACGGGGGCCGCGGCGGCGGCCACGGCCTCGCGGATGCCGGGTACGGCGAGGATGGTCCCCACCGACACCACGGGGTTCGACGGCGGGAAGAGGATCACGTCGGCGGCCTCGATGGCCTCCAGCACGCCGGGCGCGGGCTTGGCCTGCTCGGCGCCCACGGGGACGACGGCCTCGGCGTCCACCGCGGCACGCATCCGCACCCAGTACTCCTGGAAGTGGATGACCCGGCGCTCGCCGCTCTGGGAGTCGGTGATCGCGACGTGGGTCTCGACCCGGTCGTCGGACATGGGGAGCAGCCGGACCCCGGGCTGCCAGCGGTCGCAGAGGGCCTCGGTGACGGCGCTGAGCGGGTAACCCGCACCGAGCATCTGCGTACGGACGATGTGGGTGGCGAAGTCGCGGTCACCGAGGCCGAACCAGGTGGGTCCGACCCCGTACGCGGCGAGTTCCTCCTTGACGGTGAAGGACTCGTCGGTGCGGCCCCAGCCCTGGTCCTCGTTGATGCCACCGCCGAGGGTGTACATCACGGTGTCCAGGTCGGGGCAGACCTTGAGCCCGAACAGGTGAATGTCGTCACCGGTGTTGCCGATGACCGTGATCTCCGCGTCGGGAACCGCGGCCTGGAGACCGCGGAGGAAACGGGCGCCGCCGATGCCGCCGGCCAGAACAACAATGCGCATACCGCGCAGTCTCTCAGGCGGCGGCCCGGGTCAGACGGAGAGGGCCTCGGGCCGGGCCGGAGAGCAGCTGTGCATCGGCATCTCGGTCAGGCCGGGGAAGTACACGTGCAGGCTGACGGCCCCGTCGAGGCTGTCGTTCTGCACCTCGTGGGCGTAGCCGGGGGCGAAGACGCGCTGGGAGCCGGCGCCGAGGGCGAGCGGGCCGCGGGCGGTGTGCTCGGTCAGCTCGCCGTCCAGGACGGTCAGCACGCCGGAGGAGGCGCCGTGGTCGTGCAGGCCGCTGCCCTGGCCGGGGACCCAGCTGAGCAGCCAGACCTCGTAGCCGGGGCCGGTGCGCAGCCGGTGGTACCAGCGGGTCGTGGCGTCGTACCGGACCAGGTGCTCCCACTCGGAGCGGTCGGCGGCGATGGAACGCGCGAGGCCCACGAACTCGGCGACGGTGGCCGGGTGCTCGCGGGCGGGCTGCAGGAGGTGCTGGACGGAGAGGATGTCGCCGGCGATCTGGAGGTCGCTCTCGACACTCGCAGCCGGGGTGATGGCCGGCGCGATGGCTGCGGCGGTGGCGGGGGTGGCGTTCAGGGTGCTGGAGCTGATGCTGTTCATCGGGGGGTTCCTCGACGGATGTCAGTCGTGCGGCGGTTGCTGTGGGGGGCGAGCTGGAACTCAGGGGAGGCGGAGCTCCCGAGATGCATCAACAGCTGCAACAGCAACAGCGAACCTGGGCAGCGCACAGGAACCCACGAATGGGGGTCCGGGTGGCTGCTGAGGGCGCTGACATGGCTACAAGAAGACCGGGTGGGGGGCCGGACTGTCAACCCAATGTCCGATTTGATAGAAAAGTTTCACCTCATCCGGTTAACGTGCCCGGAGAAAGGTTTGTGCAGTTGGCACCAGGGGATGTGGCGCTTCGAGTCGCGCTGCAGACCGCTGTGGCGGCTCTCAAACCCGCATAGCCGTGCGATGTCCCACTGTGGCTGAAATGTGATCTGCGCCGCTTCTTCGGCTGGATCGGAACCCCACCACAGAGTGACGCGTCGACTACGGGGGAGGGGGTCCCACACGTGACACGTGTGGCATGTGTCACGATTTTTGGCGATATGAACACTTTCTGCATAGGCTTGGTTCCGCAGAGTGAATAAGGGGCCCAATAGCAGATCTCGGCTTGACTGCGCTGGAGCCCCACACTTGTAATTTCACTCGTGTCGTTACGTAGCGATGAGTGACGGCATGACCACGGGGACGCACAGACAGAGCGAGGGGCGCACATGACCGAGCTGGTTCAGGAACTGCTGGTCGAGGAGGCGGACGAAGAGCTCGGATGGCAGGAGCGAGCTCTCTGCGCCCAGACCGACCCCGAGTCCTTCTTTCCCGAGAAGGGCGGCTCGACCCGCGAGGCCAAGAAGGTCTGCCTCGCCTGCGAGGTCCGCTCCGAATGCCTCGAGTACGCCCTCGCCAACGACGAGCGATTCGGCATCTGGGGCGGCCTGTCCGAGCGCGAGCGACGACGCCTGAAGAAGGCCGCCGTCTGAAGCGCCCTCGGCGCGCACCGAACGGCGCCCACGGCAGGGCCCACGGCAGGGCCCGCGGTACGGCCCGCGGCAGGGCCCGCGGTACGGCCCACGACATATCCGGCGGCCCACCCGAAGGCATAGCCGCCTGTGCACCCGGCCTCACGCACGGCAGTGGCCGTAGTGCACGCATCGGTACAAAACGCAGTACAGCGAACGGCACGAACAGCACGGCACCGAGCAGAGCAAACGGTCCGCCTCCCGCACCTTCCCCGCAGGAGGCGGACCGCTGTGTTCCCAGCCGTTAGGGTGGGGCGCTGTCCAGCAGCCTCCGAGGGCACACCACCCCCGGACCCCCGGCCGGAGGGCCCGTACCGCGATGTCCCTGCACAGCCAGTCGAGCGCCTCCTACCAGGCTGCCGCCGCACCAGAGTTCCCCCGGCACGTCGTCACCGCGGTCCTCGTCGCCCACGACGGCTCCCGCTGGCTGCCCCGGACCCTCGCCGGTCTCCTCGGCCAGGAACGCCCCGCCCAGAGCCACATCGCCGCCGACACCGGCAGCGCCGACGACTCCGCGCGCCTGCTCGGCGAGGCCCTCGGCGAGGACCGCGTCCTGCACCTGGCCCGCCGCACCGGCTTCGGCGCCGCCGTCGAGGAAGCCGCCCGCACCGCCGGCACCCTGAGCCCCGAGGAACTCCCGTACCTCAAGCGCCCCTCCGGCTGGGATCCCGTCAGCCGCACCTGGCGCGACGACACGTACGACCTCCCCGACCTGCCCCACGGCGAACCCGTCCAGTGGCTCTGGCTGCTCCACGACGACTGCGCACCCGAGCCCGACGCCCTCGCCGAACTGCTGCGCGTCGCCGACGAGAACCCCGAAGCCGCCGTCATCGGCCCCAAACTGCGCGGCTGGTACGACAAGAAGCAGCTCCTCGAAGTCGGCGTCACCATCGCCCGCAGCGGCCGCCGCTGGACCGGCCTCGACCGGCGCGAACAGGACCAGGGCCAGCACGACCAGGTCCAGCCCGTCCTCTCCGTGTCCAGCGCCGGCATGCTGATCCGCCGCGACGTGTACGACGCCCTCGGCGGCTTCGACCGCCGCCTGCCCCTCATGCGCGACGACGTCGACCTGTGCTGGCGCGTCCAGAGCGCCGGGCACACCGTCCTCGTCGCCCCCGACGCCGTCCTGCGGCACGCCGAGGCCTCCGCCCGCGAACGCCGCACCGTCGACTGCGTCGGCCGCTCCGCCGCCAGCCCGCACCGCGTCGACAAGGCCGGCGCCGTCTACACGATGCTGGCCAACAGCCCCGGCCGCGCCCTCCCGTACGCCCTGCTGCGCATCCTCTTCGGCACCGTCCTGCGCACCCTCGCCTACCTCGTCGGCAAGGCCCCCGGACAGGCCGTCGACGAGATCACCGGCCTCCTCGCCACCCTGTTGCGCCCCGGCCGGATCCTCGGAGCCCGCCGCCGCAGAGGCCGCGCCGCCGTCACCGCCAAGGAACTGCGCCCCCTCTTCCCGCCGCCCGGCGCCAGCCTGCGCGCCAACGCCGAAACCCTCGCCGGCTACTTCGGCGCGGACGGCGACACCGAGACCAACACCGCCGGCCGGCACGGCGGAGCCGTCGAATCGGGACCGGGCGGAGACGACGCCGACTACCTGGAGATCGAACAGTTCGCGCGCCTCAAGCGGATCGCCCGCAAGCCCGCGCCCGTCCTCTTCGCCCTCCTCCTGCTCGTCTCCGTCATCGCCTGCCGCTCCCTCCTCGGCGGCGGCTCCCTCATGGGCGGAGCCCTGCTCCCCGCCCCCGACGGCGGACTCGACCTCTGGCGCGTCTACGCCGACGACTGGCAGCCCGTCGGCACCGGCACCACCGCCGGCGCACCGCCCTACCTCGCCGTCCTCGGCGCCCTCTCCACCCTGCTCCTCGGCTCCACCGACGCCGCCCTGACCCTGCTGCTCGTCTGCTCGGTCCCGCTCGCCGGCCTCACCGCCTACTTCGCCTCCCGGCCGCTGGTGGAATCCCGGCTGCTGCGCGCCTGGGCCGCCATCGCCTACGCCTTCCTGCCCGCGATCACCGGAGCCCTCGCCGGCGGCCGCCTCGGCACCGCCGTCCTCGCGATCCTGCTCCCGCTCATCGCCCGCTCCGCCGTCGCCGCCTTCGGCTTCGGCGAGGGCGAGGGCAGCCGGCGCTCCGCCTGGACCCACACCCTCCTGCTGACCCTGGCCACCGCCTTCACCCCCGTCGTCTGGCCGCTCGCCGCCGTCCTCGGAGTCACCGCGCTGGTCCTGCGCCGCGCGCAGTGGAAGACGTACGCACCGCGCCTCCTCGCGACGCTCGGCGTCCCCCTCCTCGTCCTCGCCCCCTGGTCGCTGAGCCTGCTCACCCACCCGGCGAGCTTCCTGCGCGAGGCCGGACTGCCCTACGGAGCCGGCTCGGCCACCGCCCTGGACCTGCTCGGCGTCAGCCCCGGCGGCCCCCGCACCGCCGGCGGCCTGATCCTCCTCGGCGTCGTCCTCGCCGCCCTGGCCGCCCTGCTGCGCGCCGACCGGCAGTTCGCCGTACGGGCCGCCTGGGCCACCGCGCTCGCCGCGCTCGTCCTTGCCGTCCTCGTCAACCGCACCACCTGGGCCGGCCCCGCCACCCTCGTCTACGGACTCGCCCTGCTGGCCGCCGCCGTCATCGGCGCCGACGGGGCCAAGGAGCGCGTCGCCGCCCGCAGCTTCGGCTGGCGCCAGCCGCTCGCCGCCCTGATCGCGCTCGCAGCCGCCGTCGGCCCCCTCGTCGGCGCGGCCGGCTGGGCGCTCAGCGGCGCCGCCGGACCGCTGGAGCGCCGCGACCCCGTCCAGGTCCCCGCCTTCGTCGCCGAAGAGAGCGGTACCCGCGACCAGGCCCGGACCCTCGTCATCGGCGCCGACACCCCGGCCGCCCTCTCGTACAGCCTGGTCCGCGGCTCCGGCGGCCGCCTCGGCGACGCCGAACTCGCCGACCGGGCCGGCAGCGACACCCGCCTCGACAAGGTCGTCTCCAGCCTCGTCGCCGGCTCCGGCGCCGACCAGACCGACCAGCTCGGCGGCTTCGCCATCCGCTACGTCCTGGTCCGCGACGGCGCCCCGCAGGAGATCGGCCGCGTCCTCGACGCCACCCCCGGCCTCAGCCGCCTCAGCAAGCTCGAAGGCAGCGCCCTGTGGCGCGTCGACCGGCAGGTCGCCCGTACCGTCATCGTCTCCGGCAAGCCCGGCGAGGCACCCATCCCCGTCGCCTCCGGCCCCGTCGAGGCCCGCACCAAGATCCCGGCGGGCGAGGCCGGACGCGTCCTGCGCATCGCCGACCGGGCCGACCCCGGCTGGCGGGCCACCCTCGACGGCAAGCCGCTCAAGGCCAAGACGCTCGACGGCTGGGCGCAGGGCTTCGAACTCCCCGCCGCCGCCGGCGAGCTCGACCTCGTCCACGAAGACGCCCTCACCCGGACCGCCTGGCACTGGGCCCAGGGCCTGCTCGCCCTGGTGCTCCTGGTGATGGCCCTGCCGGGCCGCCGCGCCCGCCTCGACGACGACCTGCCCGAGGAGGAGGCCCCCGCCGCCGAGGAGCCCGGCGAAGGCCGCCGGGCCCGCCGCCTGCGCGAGCAGTCCGAGCCGGAGGCCCGGACCGACTCCGCCGCCGCCGAGGCGGCGGTCGCGGCCGACCCGTACGCGCAGATCCCCGCGCAGCAGGCCTACGGGGAGGACGCGTACGCCTACCAGCAGCCGGCGTACGGAGACCAGGGCGGCTACGCCTACGGCGGCCAGGAGCAGCCGCAGCAGCCGCAGCAGTACGACCAGTACCCGTACGAGCAGCAGCCGCCGCAGCAGCAGTACACCGGCCACCACCCGGGCACGCAGTACGAGCAGCCGTACCCGCCCCATCAGCCGTACGAGCAGCCGTACCCGTCCTACGAGCAGCAGCCCGACCCCCACAACAGCTACGACACCTACGGCCAGCACGACGGACAGCAGGGCGGGCAGCACGCCCCGCGTCCGGACGGGAGCCCCCAGCAGTGAAGCAGCGCGTACCCCTCACGCTCGCCGCGGTCACGGCCGCCCTGGCCGCCGTCACCGGCCTCGCCACCCTCACCGCACCGGCCGCCGACGGGGCCTCCAAGGCCGCGGCGGGCAAGCCGGCGGCCCGGATGCCGGTCGAGAGGTCCCTGCTGGTGTGCCCCGCGCCCAGCACCTCCGACATCGCCGAGACCCTGTACACGGCGATCACCCCGGGCTCCCCCGCCGCGGGAGGCAAGGGCACGGCCCGGCTGCTGGGCGCGACCAAGGAAGCCAAGCCCGTCCTGGAACTCAAGGAGCCCGGCAAGCCCGTGGGCGCCAAGGCCTCCGGCGCCGAGGCCCCCGCGCTCAGCGGCGTGGCCGACGGGTTCCTCGCCCCCGGCTGGAGCGCACAGCAGACCACCGTCGTCTCGGTCGGCCGTACGCGCGGCCTGCTCGGCGTCGGCTGCACCGCGCCCGGCACCGACTTCTGGTTTCCCGGCGTGAGCACCGCCAAGGGCCGCGAGGACTACGTCCACGTCACCAACCCCGACGACACCGCGGCCGTGGTGGACATCAAGCTGTTCGGCCCGGACGGCACGGTCAAGGCCGAAGCGGGCACCAGCGAGAACATCCGCATCGACCCGAAGTCCAGCAAGGCCATCTCCCTGGCCTCCCTCGCCCCCGGCGCACAGCTCGCGGACGTCACCGCCCACGTGACCACCCGCGCCGGCCGGGTCGGGGCCACTGCCCAGGCGGGCGAGGAAGGCGTCGGCGCCGACTGGCTGCCCGCCTCCGTGGACCCGGCGGGGACCCTGGTCCTGCCCGGCATCCCGGCCGACGCCACCTCCGTACGGCTGGTCGCCTTCGCTCCCGGCGACGAGGACGCGGACCTCCAGGTGAAGCTGGCCGGGCCGACCGGCTCGATCAGCCCCGCGGGCAGCGAGCAGCTCCACGTCAAGGCGGGCATGACCGCGAGCCTCGACCTCAAGGACGTCACCCGCGGCGAGCCGGGCTCCCTCGTCCTGTCCCCGGCCGACGCCAAGAAGCCCGTCGTCCCGGTGGTCGCCGCCCTACGGGTGGTCCGCGGCAGCGGCGCCAAACAGGAGACCGGCTTCATCCAGGCCTCCGCCCCCGTCGGCGCGCGGGCGACCGTCGCCGACAACCGCCCCGAGGCGAACGCCACCCTGCTGTCGCTGACGGCCCCGCCCGGAGCCGACGCGACGGTCAAGGTGACGGCCTCCGCGGGCACCGACGGCGGCGAACCCGCCTCCCAGGACGTCACGGTCAAGGGGGGCACCACGCAGACCCTGACCCTCGCCCCGGCAGGCGGCAAGGGCGCCTACGCCCTCACGGTGGAAACCGTCTCCGGCGGCCCCGTCCACGCGTCCCGCACCCTGACGATCCCGCGCGACGGCATCCCGATGTTCACGACCCAGACCCTCGCGGACGACCGCTCCACGGTCTCGGTCCCCAAGGCAACCCAGGACCTCGGCGTCCTGACCCAGTAACCCCCGTTCCAGCCCCGCCGGCGTTTGAGGCGCGGGGTCCGGGGCGGAGCCCCAGAGGGGTCCGGGCGCAGCCCGGGACCCCTTCAGCCCGTCCGGCGTTTGAGGACCGGGTCAGGGCGGAGCCCTGGGAACGGTGGAAGGGCGGGTAGGGGACAGCCCCGCAGGGCCGCCCCCCCGCACCCCCGGCACGGGACGACGCAGGGCAGGCGGGCCACAGAGGGCCGAGCCCCTAGTCCGACCCGTACCGCGGATCCACCGTCTCGGGCGACAGCCCCAACAACTCCGCGACCTGCTCCACCACGATCTCGTGCACCAGCATCGCCCGCTCGTCCCGCGACTTCGCCCGGATCTCCACCGGCCGCCGGAACACCACGATCCGCGCCGGCCGCCCGCCACCGGCCTCCGCCAGCGCACCCAGCGGCACCGCCTCGTCGTTCCAGCCGGCCTCCGCACCCCCCGGCGGACCCGGCACGTCGCCGATCATGAACTCCACCTCGGCCAGCTGCGGCCAGCGCCGTTCCAGCCGCTCCACGGAGTCCCGTACGAGGTCCCCGAAGAGCTCCCCCCGGCTCGCCGACAGCGGTACCTGCGGAGGGGCCACCGGCCCGCGCATCCCGCGCCCGTGCCGGTCGCGCCGCCGCACCCGCGGCTCACCGGCGGGGGACCCGCCGGGCAGGGAGGCGGCAGGGGGCACGGGAGGGGAAGGGGGAGGCAGAGTGCTGTCCGTCACCCCCGCAGGGTAGCCCGCACATCCGCACCGGGGCGGGGGAGATCGGACGACACGGGGGGACGGCCGGGGGAGAGTCGTCGCGGCCCGGTCAAGAGTGCGGTACCGTCCAACGTCGTGAGCCTTGTACGTCGCTGTTCGCGCACCGCGTGCGGCCGCCCTGCCGTCGCGACTCTGACGTACGTCTACGCCGATTCGACCGCAGTTCTCGGCCCGCTCGCCACCTACGCCGAACCCCACTGCTACGACCTCTGCGCCGAGCACTCGGAGCGCCTGACCGCCCCGCGCGGCTGGGACGTCGTACGCCTCACCGATGGGTCGGCGCCCTCGCGTCCCACGGGTGACGACCTCGAAGCCCTCGCCAACGCCGTTCGCGAGGCGGCCCGTCCGCCGGAGCGCGCGGCCGGGGCAGGCCGCGGCGGTCAGGGCGGTCCCACCACCGGGGAGACCCGTCGTGGACACCTGCGCGTCCTGCGTTCGCCGGATTCCTGACATTCGGTTGATCTGAAAAGCCACGCTGTGTCCACGGTAGGTTTGCTTCACCGCACATCACCTTCAGGGGGGCAGGCAGTGGCCACCGATCTTTCGAACATCGTCAAGGCGTACGACGTACGGGGCGTCGTGCCGGACGAGTGGGACGAACACCTGGCCGAACTGTTCGGTGCCGCCTTCGTCGAGGTGACCGGTGCCTCGGCCATCGTCATCGGCCACGACATGCGACCCTCCTCCCCGGCCCTGTCGGGCGCCTTCGCCCGCGGCGCGGCCGCCCGCGGCGTCGACGTCACCCTCATCGGGCTCTGCTCCACCGACCAGCTGTACTACGCCTCCGGCAAGCTGAACCTGCCCGGCGCGATGTTCACGGCCTCGCACAACCCGGCGCAGTACAACGGCATCAAGCTCTGCCGGGCCGGCGCCGCCCCGGTCGGCCAGGACACCGGCCTCTCCACCATCCGCGAGCTCGCCGAGAAGTGGAGCGACGAGGGCGCCCCGGCGATCCCCGCCGGCACCGTCCCGGGCACCGTCACAGAGCAGGACACCCTCACCGGTTACGCCGACCACCTGAAGGGCCTGGTCGACCTCACCGCCGTCCGCCCGCTCAAGGTCGTCGTCGACGCGGGCAACGGCATGGGCGGGCACACCGTCCCCACCGTCTTCACGGGCCTCCCGCTGGACGTGGTCCCCATGTACTTCGAACTGGACGGGACCTTCCCGAACCACGAGGCCAACCCCCTCGACCCGAAGAACATCGTCGACCTCCAGGCCCGCGTACTGGCCGAGGGCGCCGACCTCGGCATCGCCTTCGACGGCGACGCCGACCGCTGCTTCATCGTCGACGAGCGCGGCGAGGGCGTCTCCCCGTCCGCCATCACCGCGCTGGTCGCCGCCCGCGAACTGGCACGCAACGGTGGCACCGGCACCGTGATCCACAACCTGATCACTTCCTGGTCGGTGCCCGAGGTCGTCCGCGAGAACGGCGGCACCCCCGTCCGCACGCGCGTCGGCCACTCCTTCATCAAGGAGGAGATGGCCAAGTCCGGCGCCATCTTCGGCGGCGAGCACTCGGCGCACTACTACTTCAAGGACTTCTGGAACGCGGACACCGGCATGCTCGCCGCGCTCCACGTCCTGGCGGCCCTCGGCGGCCAGGACGGCCCCCTCTCGGCCCTGGTCTCCTCCTACGACCGCTACGCGGGCTCCGGCGAGATCAACTCGACCGTCGCCGACCAGACGGCCCGCCTCGCCGCCGTCAAGGCCGCCTACGGCTCCGCGGAGGGCGTCACCCTCGACGAACTGGACGGCCTCACCGCGACCACCGCCGACTGGTGGTTCAACGTCCGCGCCTCCAACACCGAGCCCCTCCTGCGCCTGAACGTGGAAGCCCGCGACGAGGCCACCCTCACCAAAATCCGCGACGAGGTCCTGACCCTCATCCGCAGCTGAACCCCAAAACCCAGCACCCCCGGCCGGCCAAATCCAGCGGCCCAGGGCAAAATCCAGCCCCGCCGGCGTTTGAGGCGCGGGGCCCGGGGCGGAGCCCCGGCAGCGGACCCGCACCGATCCCCAGCCGCACCGCCGAGCCCCCTCCCCGTCCCAGTGGAGCACCAGCTCCACCCCGCATGGGAGGTGACTCGGCGGTAGGCTGACCTGGCCCGATCCACATCCCCGAAGGGAACCGCCCCATGCCGCTCGAAGCCGGCCTGCTCGAGATCCTCGCCTGCCCCGCCTGCCACTCTCCCCTGGAGGACAAGTCGGCGGACGAGACCACCCCCGAGCTGATCTGCACGGGCCAGGACTGCGGTCTCGCCTACCCGGTCCGCGACGGCATCCCGGTCCTCCTCGTCGACGAGGCACGCCGCCCCGCCTGAGCCTCCTACCGCCACCCCGCGCAAACGCTGAGACTGGTTCCGTCACACACAGGTTCCGTCACCGCTGGACACGTCACAGACCTAGCCGGAGGCCGCCATGCTCGACGAGTCACTCCTCGACGCACCTGACGATCTCGCCCGCGCCGACCGCCGCGGCCTGCTCCGCGGCGCCGCCGATGCCGGCGCACGGGTACGCACCGCGGCCCGGCACGCCGCCGAGGCCGGTCTCGCCGACCTGCGCCCCGACGGCCGCCCCCGCGCGGTCCTCATCGCCGGGCCCGGCACCGCCGCCACCGGGGTGGCCGACCTGCTGGGCGCGCTCGCGGGCGCATCAGCGCCCGTCATCCGGCTGCACCCGACCGGCGTGGCGCACGCCGCCGGGGCCCTGCGCTGGACCCTGCCCGGCTGGGCCGGCCCCGTCGACCTGCTGCTCATCGCCACCACCGACGGAACCGAGCCCGGCCTCGCCGTCCTCGCCGAGCAGGCCTACCGGCGCGGCTCCACCGTCGTCGCCGTCGCCCCCGAGCGCTCGCCGCTGAGCGAAGCGGTGGACGGCGCGCACGGGCTCCTCGTACCGATGGCCAAGGCCCCGTACCAGGAGTACGACGAGTCGGCCGCGGCCGGCCCCGGCGCCCTCTGGGCCCTGCTGACCCCGCTGCTGGTGCTCCTCGACCGGGTCGGCCTGATCACCGCCGCCCCGCACACCCTGCAGCTCGTCGCCGACCGGCTGGACCGTACGGCCGAACGCTGCGGCCCCGCCATCGTCACCTACTCCAACCCGGCCAAGACCCTCGCCTCCGAGCTCGCCGACTCCCTCCCGCTCATCTGGAGCGAGGGCGCCGCCGCGGGACCCGCCGGGCGCCGCTTCGCCGCCACCCTCGCCGAACTCGCCGGCCGGCCCGCACTCGCCGCCGACCTTCCCGAGGCCCTCCCGGCCCACGGGGTCCTGCTCGCCGGCGATTTCGCCGCCGGCGCCGACCCCGACGACTTCTTCCGCGACCGAGTGGAAGAACCGCAGGCCCTTCGCGCACGCATCGTCCTGTTGCGCGACAGGCCCGCAGGCGGACTGACAGCCGCCCCTGCCGCACGCGAGCTCGCCCTCAGCCACGACACGGCCATCAGCGAGCTCGAACCGGAGGAGGGCACAGAGCTGGAACAGCTCGCCGAACTCCTCGCCGTCACGGATTTCGCCACCGCCTACCTGGCGTTGGCCTCCGGGGGACACAGCTGAGGCGCTCGAACGCGCCCCTCTCACCCAGGAAGACGACCGATGGACCGCCTCACGAACACGATCCGCCCCTACGCCTGGGGATCGACCACCGCGATCCCCGAACTCATCGGAGTGCCGCCCACCGGCGAACCCCAGGCCGAGCTGTGGATGGGCGCCCACCCCGGCGCCCCCTCCCGCCTCGACCGCGGTGCAGGCGAGAGCGCCCTCTCGGACGTCATCGCCGCCGACCCCGAAGGCGAACTGGGAGTCGCCTCCGTCCGCAAGTTCGGCCCCGGGCTCCCCTTCCTCTTCAAGCTGCTCGCCGCCGGCGCCCCGCTCTCCCTCCAGGTCCACCCCGACCTCGCCCAGGCGAAGGCCGGGTTCGAGGACGAGGAGCGCCGCGGCGTCCCGATCGACGCACCGCACCGCAACTACAAGGACGCCAACCACAAGCCCGAGCTGGTCTGCGCCCTCACCCCCTTCGAGGGACTGTCCGGGTTCCGCCCGCCGCTGGAGGCGGCCGCCCTGCTGGAGGGCCTCGGCGTCAACTCCCTGAAGCCCTACGCCGACCTCCTGCGGGCACACCCCGAGGAGGCGGCCCTGCGCGAGGTGCTCACCGCCGTCCTGACCGCCGACCGCGCCGAGATGGCCCGTACGGTCGCCGAGGCCGCGGCGGCCGCCGAGCGGCTCGGGGGCCCGTACGCCCCGTACGCCGGGCTCGTCCACCACTACCCGGGCGACCCCGGCGTCATCGCCGCGATGCTCCTCAATCACGTGCAACTCCAGCCCGGCGAAGCCATGTTCCTCGGCGCCGGCATTCCGCACGCCTACCTCGACGGCCTCGGGGTCGAGCTCATGGCCAACTCCGACAACGTCCTGCGCTGCGGGCTCACCCCCAAGCACGTCGACGTGCCGGAGCTGCTGAAGGTCGTCGTCTTCGAGCCCGGCGACCCCGGCATCCTGCGCCCGGAGGGCAACGGCGAGGAGGTCTACGAGACCCCCATCGACGAATTCCGGCTCTCCCGCTTCGTCCTGGCACCCGGCGGCGCCCCCCGGGTGCTCCCCGACACCACCGCACAGATCCTGCTGTGCACGGCGGGCGCCCCGAAGGCGCACTCCACGAGGTCCGGCGAACTGACGCTGGCACCCGGCGAATCGGTCTTCGTACCGGCGGGCGAAAAGGTCGAACTGTCCGGAACCGGCACCGTCTTCCGTGCCACTGTGGTGGTCTGACGTACCGTCCCTCTCGTTGGCTGTGAGAATCTGCGGCCGTAGCGCGGCGTCCCGGCCCGGGACGCCGCACCGAGGGAAGGGACACATCGCAACCATGAGTGCGTCGGGCGGTACCAAGGCGATCGTGGCGGCACTTGCCGCCAATCTGGCCATCGCGGTAGCCAAGTTCGTGGCCTTCGTCTTCAGCGGCTCGTCGTCGATGCTCGCGGAGAGCGTCCACTCGCTGGCGGACTCCGGCAACCAGGGCCTGCTCCTCCTGGGCGGCAAGAAGGCCCAGCGCGAGGCGACTCCGCAGCACCCCTTCGGGTACGGGCGCGAGCGCTACATCTACGCCTTCCTCGTCTCCATCGTGCTGTTCACCGTCGGTGGCATGTTCGCCATCTACGAGGGCTACGAGAAGATCCACGACCCGCACGAGATCACGCACTGGTACTGGCCGGTCGGCGTCCTCATCTTCGCGATCATCGCGGAGACCTTCTCCTTCCGCACCGCGATCAAGGAGTCGAACGCGATCCGCGGCAGCCTCACCTGGGGCCAGTTCATCAAGCGCGCCAAGGCCCCCGAGCTCCCCGTGGTCCTCCTGGAGGACCTCGGCGCCCTCGTCGGCCTCGTCCTCGCCCTCGCCGGCGTCAGCATCGCCCTGGTGACGGGCAACGGCGTCTGGGACGGCATCGGCACCCTGTGCATCGGCATCCTGCTGATCATCATCGCCATCGTGCTCGCGGCCGAGACCAAGTCCCTGCTGCTCGGCGAGGCCGCCGGCACCGAGGACGTGGAGAAGATCCAGGCCGCCGTCGTCGACGGTGAGGTCGTGACCGCCGTCATCCACATGCGCACCCTGCACCTCGGCCCCGAGGAGCTCCTGGTCGCCGCGAAGATCGCCGTCCAGAGCGACGGCACGGCCACCGAGGTGGCCCACGCCATCAACGCCGCCGAGGCCCGCATCCGCGAGGCGGTCCCGATCGCCCGGGTGATCTACCTGGAACCCGACATCTACAACGCCGACGCCGCGGCGAAGGGCACCAACCCGGGCCACTGACCCCGCGCGTGACGTGACGAGGCCCCCTGCGAGCGCAGGGGGGCCTCCTCGTGGCGAAGCGTGCGCAGCGCCCTGGGGCCCCGTACCACCGAGGTGGGGTACGGGGCCCGAGGCGTGCGCGAGGGGGCCCCGCGCGGCTACTGGATCTCGCGCAGCACGTCCAGGATCGCCGCCTTGCCGGGCGCGGCCTGCAGCCGCTCCCGGAAGCCGGTGTCCATCAGCTTGCGCGACAGCAGGGCCAAGATCCGCAGGTGCTCGTCCCCGGCGGCGGCCTCCGGCACGGAGATCATGAAGACCAGCCGGGCCTTCGTCCCGTCCAGCGCGCCCCACTCGATGCCCTCGTCGGACCGGGCGAAGCCCACCGTCGGGCGGGTCACCGCGTCCGTCTTGGCGTGCGGGATGGCGATGGACTCGCCGAGACCCGTCGTGCCCTGCGCCTCCCGGGCCAGGGCGACCCGTACGAGCTCGTCCACGTCGGTGACGTTGCCCGTCGTGGCCAGCATCTCCGCCATCTCGCGGATCGCCGCCTCCTTGGAGTCCGAGGCCAGCTCCGTCTTCACGGTCTGCTCGGTGAGGTACCCGGACAGCACCTCGGGCGGCCCGCCCGCGGCCACCGGAGCCGCGGCCGCGGGCTGCTGTGCCCGTACGGCCGTCCCGGCCGCTCCCGCACCCGCGGCGGCCGCGGCGGCGCCACCACCGGCGCCCACGGGGGCGCCCGCGCCGACCAGGGCCGGCTCCGGCGAGAGGACCGCGGAACCGCGGCCCGCCGCGCCCTCCCGGCGCAGCTTGAACTCGATCAGCGCGTTGGTCGTCAACGCGGTCACGACCGCACCGGCGGCGATGGCCACGAAGAACATCGCGACACCGTCGATCGCACCGAACAGCGAGACGATCGGACCGCCGTGCGGCACCGAGTCCTGGACCCCGGCCACACCGGCGATCGCACCGGCCACCGCGCCACCGAGCATGTTCGCGGGGATGACCTGGGCGGGCCGGGCCGCGGCGAAGGGGATCGCTCCTTCGGAGATCCCGAAGAAGCCCATGAACAGGGCGGCGAGGCCGGTCTCCTTCTCCTCGTCGCTGTAGAGCTTGCGGCGCAGCAGCGTGGCCAGACCCTGGCCGAGCGGCATGACGGGGATGGCCGCGGCGGCCATGCCCATGACGTGGTTGTTGGTGCCGATGAGGCCGACCGCGACGAGGAAGGCGGTCTTGTTGACCGGGCCGCCCATGTCGAAGGCGATCATCAGGCCGATCAGGGCGCCCAGCACGATCGCACTGGAGCCGGTCATCCCGTTCAGCCAGTTGGTCAGGTTGGTGAAGACCCAGGAGATCGGCTTGCCGATCACGTAGATGTAGAACAGGCCCAGGGCCACGGTCGACACGATCGGGATCACGATGATCGGCATGATCGGCTGGATGACCTTGGGGACCTTGACCTTCTTGATCCACATGACCAGATAGCCCGCGAGGAAGCCCGTCGCGATGGCACCCAGGAAGCCGGCGTTCGCGTCGGCCCCGTAGATCTTCACGGCGTCCGCGGCGAGGAAGCCGCCGATCATGCCGGGTACGAGGGCCGGCCGGTCGCCCAGCGCGTAGGCGATGTAACCGGAGAAGATCGGCAGCATCAGCGAGAAGCCGGTCACGCCGAGCTTGTTGACGTAGAACCAGAAGGTCCCGTCGGGAATGACCAGCCCGCCCTGGGCGTCCGCGTGCCCGCCGAGGGACAGGGAGACGGCCAGCAGCAGACCGCCCACGACCACGAACGGGATCATGTGGGAGACGCCGTTCATCAGCGCCTTGTACGCCTGACTGCGCTGCCTGCCGCCCCCGGCGGCGCCGCTGCCCGCGGCGGCCGCGGTCCCGGCCTGCACCGGCGCGCTCTGCGCGCGCCGGATCAGCTCCTCCGGCTTGTGGATGCCGTCCGCGACACCGGTGGACAGCACCCGCTTGCCGGCGAACCGGTCGAGGTCGACCTCCTTGTCGGCGGCGATGATGACGGCGTCCGCCTGCCTGACATCGTTGTCAGAGAGCACGTTCTCGGCCCCGATGGAACCTTGGGTCTCCACCTTGATCGTGACGCCGAGGCGGTCGGCGGCCTGCTGCAGCTTCTCCGCGGCCATGTACGTGTGCGCGATACCGGTGGGGCACGCGGTAACGGCGACGATCTTCAAGGGCTGCTGCCCGCTCACGTCCCCGCCTTCGGGAGGGCCTGCCGGACTGGTCACTGGAATCTCCTCACGACACATGCGTTGCCTTGCGGGATCGCGCGTACAACCCGACCCAACGGCATCCTCCTGCATGTAAGGGGTGGATCAAAAGTCCGAAAGGCCCTGAATTCTCCGCCGTAGGCCCCGAACCCCAGCCGCGACTTACCTCCCAGTCACCTGAACCGCGCTGCGCCGATCGGTGTAGATTCGTCATCAGTGTCAGGCGTCGCTGCTGATGGCGGTCGGGCGGTCTTCGAGACCGGCCGAGGGGAGAGAGGACCCCCGACGGACTGAGCGCCATGTGCGCCGTCTTGACGACGGTGCGCGGCTCAGCCGTACCCACCTCTCCCCATCACGAGGAGCAGCACCCACATGACTGCCGCTTTCACCGACTTCAAGGTCGCGGACCTCTCCCTCGCCGTCTTCGGACGCAAGGAGATCACCCTCGCCGAGCACGAGATGCCGGGCCTGATGTCGATCCGCCGGGAGTACGAGGCCACCCAGCCGCTCGCCGACGCCCGCGTCACCGGCTCCCTGCACATGACCGTGCAGACCGCCGTCCTCATCGAGACCCTCGTCGCCCTCGGCGCCGACGTCCGCTGGGCCTCCTGCAACATCTTCTCCACCCAGGACCACGCGGCCGCCGCCATCGCGGTGGGCCCGAACGGCACCGCGGAGAACCCGCAGGGCGTCCCCGTCTTCGCCTGGAAGGGCGAGACGCTGGAAGAGTACTGGTGGTGCACGGAGCAGGCGCTGACCTGGCCGAACACCCCCACCGGCGGCCCGAACATGATCCTCGACGACGGTGGCGACGCCACCCTCCTCGTCCACAAGGGCGTCGAGTTCGAGAAGGCCGGCGCCGCTCCGGACCCGTCGACGGCGGACTCCGAGGAGTACGCACACATCCTCACCCTCCTGGGCCGCACCCTGGGCGAGGCCCCGCAGAAGTGGACGCAGCTCGCGTCCGAGATCCGCGGCGTCACCGAGGAGACCACCACCGGCGTCCACCGCCTCTACGAGATGATGGCCGAGGGCACCCTGCTCTTCCCGGCGATCAACGTGAACGACGCCGTCACCAAGTCGAAGTTCGACAACAAGTACGGCTGCCGCCACTCCCTCATCGACGGCATCAACCGCGCCACCGACGTCCTCATCGGCGGCAAGACCGCCGTGGTCTTCGGCTACGGCGACGTCGGCAAGGGCTGCGCCGAGTCGCTGCGCGGCCAGGGCGCACGCGTCATCGTCACCGAGATCGACCCGATCTGCGCCCTGCAAGCGGCGATGGACGGCTACCAGGTCGCGACCCTGGACGACGTCGTCGCGACGGCCGACATCTTCATCACGACCACCGGCAACAAGGACATCATCATGGCCGCCGACATGGCCAAGATGAAGCACCAGGCCATCGTGGGCAACATCGGCCACTTCGACAACGAGATCGACATGGCCGGCCTCGCGAAGATCGAGGGCATCGTCAAGGACGAGGTCAAGCCCCAGGTCCACACCTGGAAGTTCCCCGACGGCAAGGTCCTCATCGTCCTGTCCGAAGGCCGCCTCCTGAACCTGGGCAACGCCACCGGCCACCCGTCCTTCGTGATGTCGAACTCCTTCGCGGACCAGACCCTGGCCCAGATCGAGCTCTTCACCAAGCCGGCCGAGTACCCCACCGACGTCTACGTGCTCCCCAAGCACCTCGACGAGAAGGTGGCCCGCCTGCACCTCGACGCCCTCGGCGTCCGCCTGACCACCCTGCGCCCGGAGCAGGCCGCCTACATCGGCGTGGACGTCGCGGGCCCGTACAAGCCGGACCACTACCGCTACTGATCCCCACGGATCAGCGGCACCCACGCGTCAGGTCAGGCCCCCGGCATCCGTGCCGGGGGCCTGCCCCGTACCCGTCCGAAACCCAGGAAGACGCCCCATGCCCCGAGGCCGCTACGCGCTCCACGACCCGCACGACCACACCCCCCTCGGCGAGGAGCACTTCCACTGCGCCCCGGGCCCCTCGGGCTGGCGCTACGTCTCCCAGCTGACCGCACCCGACGGTGCGCACCGCGGCTCCGTCGACCTGGCCGTCGACGAGCTGGGCCGCCCCATCCGCCTCGAGGTCAACGCCTCCAGCTGGCAGGTCCGCGGCGCCGCCATCGACGGGATCACCTGGGTCCGCACCGACCCCGCCGGAGCCGAAGCCACCGAGGGCAACGTCCCCGGGGCCGCCGGCTTCACCGGCACCTCCCCGGCCTTCCTCGTCGCCACGGCACGCCTGCTGCGCCTGGCCCCCGGCGCTCCCGCCACCCGCGTCCGCCTGGTCGCCCTGACCGACCCCGTCCTGGCGGCCCGTACGACCGACCAGGCCTGGGCCCTGCTGCACCGCGCGGAGCACCCCACGGACAGCGGCCCGCTCCTGGTCGACGAATACCGGGTCACCGCCCTGGACACCGGCGAGGTCCACACGGTCCACATCGCGGGGGACGTGGTCCTCTCGGCCCCCGGCATCGAACTCGAACACCTGGAAACCCCGCCCTCCGCCTTCACCGACTAGCTAGGCGGGCGGCGCGAACCCGGTCGCCTTCGGCGGCTCGACGGGCAGGGTTACGGGTACGGGCGCCACCGGAGCCACGGGAGCCGCGACGGGCCCCACCGCCGGCGCCGCCACGGCCGGCATCACCACGGGCGCGGGCTGCTGCCCGTACGCAACCGGAGCCGCCCCGGGAGCGGGCCGCTGCCGGAAGGCCCGCGCGGCGTCCCGCGACTGCCGCTCGTGCACCACGGCCATCAGGAACGCGGCGGCGGGCACCCCGACGGGTGGCGGGGCCCCCGTACGCGCCACCAGATCGTCCGCGAGCCGGGCCGCCATCGACGCGCCCACCTGCGGATCGAGCTGGTCCATGCGCGTCAGGTACTGCCGGATCGCCAGCCACAGCCCGTCCGGCACCGCGGACAGGTCCAGCCCGCCGAACCGCCCGGCCAGCCACGGAGGCGGCGGCGGCACCGGCATCACCCGAGCCCCCGGCACCCGCTCCCGGATGACCAGCGTCCCCGCGAACACGTCCCCGAGCCGCCGCCCCCGCTCGGAGAACAGCGACGCGATGCAGGCCACGGACCCGAAGGTCATCAGCAGTTCGAAGACCCCGAAGGCCCCGCGCACCATCGCGTGCCGGAAGCGGATCGGCCCGCCGTCGTCGCGCACCACGCGCAGCCCGCACGCGAGCTTGCCCAGCGAACGCCCGTGGCTCATCGTCTCCACCGCGATCGGTACGCCCACCAGGACGAGGACGAAGGAGGCCACCGACACGGCGGCCCGGGCCGCCCCGTCCATCGAAGCGGTGGCCAGGACCAGCCCGACGGAAATCAGCAAGTACCCGGCGACGTAGACGACCAGGTCGAGCAGGATCGCCAGCGCCCGGCTCGGCAGTCTCGCCGGCCGAAGCCCCAGGACGACCGCGTCGCCCGTCACCAGATCGCTCACCGATGCACACCCTTCACCCGACCTGCCCCGCCCCATCGGCCTCCAGTCTGCCAAGCTGACGAAGCAAGCAGTAGGAGAAACCGGTAGGGACCAGGGGCAGGGGAGCGCCAACCGCATGGATCTCGACGTCTTCGTTGCGGCCCACCAGGCCGAGTGGGCCCGCCTGGAACAGCTGCTGGGCCGGGGCCGGCGCCTCACGGGGGCCGAGGCCGACGAGCTCGTCGCGCTCTACCAGCGCACGGCCACGCACCTCTCCCTCGTCCAGTCCAGCACCCCCGACCCGATGCTCACCGGCCGCCTGACCCAGCTCGTCGCCCGCGCCCGCGCCACGGTGACGGGCACCCGCCGGTCCGGCTGGCGCGACGCCGCCCGCTTCTTCACGTCGGGCTTCCCGGCCGCCGTCTACCTCAGCCGCCGCTGGTGGATACCCACGGCACTGATCTCCACCGCCGTCGCCGTGCTCGTCGGCTGGTGGATAGCCACCCACCCGGAGATCCAGAACGCCATCGGGGCCCCGGAGGACCTGAAGGCGATGACGAAGCCGGGCGGCGGGTACGAGACGTACTACTCCAGCCACCCCGCGGCCTCCTTCGCGGCCCAGGTCTGGACGAACAACGCCCAGGCGGCCGCGATCTGCCTGGTCCTGGGCGGCTTCCTGGGCCTGCCGGTCCTGTACATCCTGTGGCAGAACATGCTGAACCTGGGTGTCGGCATCGGCCTGATGTCCTCGGCCGACCGCCTCGACGTCTTCCTCGGCCTGATCCTCCCGCACGGCCTGCTCGAACTGACCGCCGTCTTCGTGGCCGCCGGTACGGGCCTGCGCCTGGGCTGGACGGTCATCGACCCCGGCCACCGCACCCGCCGCGTGGCCCTGGCCGAACAGGGCCGCGCCGCCCTCGGCATGGCCATCGGCCTGGCGGCGGTCCTCTTCCTCTCCGGCCTGATCGAAGGCTTCGTCACCCCCTCCGGCCTGCCCACATGGGCCCGCATCAGCATCGGCGTGGCCGCCGAGGCGGCCTTCCTGCTCTACGTCTGCGTCCTGGGCGGCCGCGCGGCCCGAGCCGGCGACGTGGGCGACGTGGAGCAGGCCGACCGGACGGCGACGCTCCCTACCGCGGCCTGATGTGCGTACGACCGTGCTGAGCTGCTAGTCTCCTCGTCGTCCCGCAAACACCGTTGACACGGCGGCTGCGGGGAGGTAGATTCGAACGGTTGCCTCGAACTGGACAAGTTCGGCAGCGATGGTTTAAACTCTATCTCGCCCCAGGAATTCAATTCCAAGCGGGCACAACCGACTCTTCATTCAGCAAACTGAAGCCGGGAAATCCGGTGGAAATCTTCTGATAGAGTCGGACTCGCCGGAAAGGGAAACGCGAAAGCGGATGACCTGGAAGGCGGAAAACAAGCGAGACAGACTCTGATAGAGTCTGAAACGCAAGAACAGAATAGAACGAAAGCCCGGAGGAAAGCCCGAGAGGGTGAGTACAAAGGAAGCGTCCGTTCCTTGAGAACTCAACAGCGTGC
>NZ_JALGBX010000053.1:0-11338 GCF_022808175.1 Streptomyces sp. AP-93
GAAGCTAAGCCTTTCAGCGCCGATGGTACTGCAGGGGGGACCCTGTGGGAGAGTAGGACGCCGCCGAACAATCATTGTGGGAAAGCCCCGCACCAACCCTTATAGGGTTCGGTGCGGGGCTTTTCTGCGTTTACGGACCGGTGCACGGGCTCCTGTAGGGTCAGGGGGCATCGTTCAACTTTTCTACAGTCACAGTGGAGGCCCCCGGGTGGAGGTCCAGGAGACTCGGGTTCAGACTGACCGAATTTTCACCATTCCGAACATCCTGAGCATGGCGCGCCTCGCAGGCGTGCCCCTGTTCCTGTGGCTGATCCTGGCCGAACACGACGGCTGGGCTCTTGCCGTCCTCATGCTCAGCGGGATCAGCGACTACCTCGACGGGAAGCTGGCCCGGCGCTGGAATCAGATCAGCAGCCTCGGCCGGCTGCTGGATCCGGCCGCGGACCGGCTGTACATCCTGTCCACCCTGTTCGGTCTCACGTACCGCGAGATTCTGCCGCTCTGGCTCACGGGGGCGCTGCTCGCGCGTGAGCTGATGCTGCTGGTCATGGTCTGGATCCTGCGCCGGCACGGCTATCCGCCGCCTCAGGTCAACTTCCTCGGCAAGGCCGCGACCTTCAACCTGATGTACGCGTTCCCCTTCCTCCTGGTGAGCACTTGGTCGGGCTGGTTGGCCTGGACGGGGTCAGTTTTCGGATGGGCGTTCGCCGGATGGGGTACAACGCTCTATTGGTGGGCAGGAGTCCTTTACGTGGTGCAAGTCCGCCGGCTCGTGAAGGCGGACGCCACGGCCGATTGAGCTCGCTCGGCGCCTGACTGACGCGGAGAAGGGTCCAGTCACCGTCCGGGACGGGTGAGATCGGCGATGACGCCGTCTCTCAAGGAGGACTCTTCCGACATGAAGGCCGTCGTGATGGCCGGTGGCGAAGGCACTCGGCTTCGTCCCATGACCTCAAGCATGCCCAAGCCGCTCCTGCCGGTGGCGAACCGGCCGATCATGGAGCATGTGCTCAGGCTGCTCAAGCGGCATGGGCTCAGCGAGACCGTGGTCACCGTGCAGTTCCTGGCGTCACTCGTCAGGAACTATTTCGGTGACGGCGAGGACCTCGGTATGGAGCTCACCTATGCCAACGAAGAGAAGCCACTCGGTACCGCCGGCAGCGTGAAGAACGCCGAGGAGGCTCTGAAGGACGACACCTTCCTCGTCATTTCCGGTGACGCGCTCACCGACTTCGACCTGACCGACCTGATCCGTTTCCACAAGGAGAAGGGCGGGCTCGTCACGGTGTGCCTGACCCGGGTGCCGAACCCGCTGGAATTCGGCATCACCATCGTGGACGAGGAAGGCAAGGTCGAGCGCTTCCTGGAGAAGCCGACCTGGGGCCAGGTGTTCTCGGACACCATCAACACCGGCATCTACGTCATGGAGCCGGAGATCTTCGACTACGTGGACGCGGACGTCTCGGTGGACTGGTCCGGTGACGTCTTCCCGCAGCTGATGAAGGAAGGCCGGCCCATCTACGGCTACGTCGCCGAGGGCTACTGGGAGGACGTCGGCACCCACGAGAGCTACGTCAAGGCCCAGGCCGACGTACTCGAGGGCAAGGTCCAGGTCGACATGGACGGCTTCGAGATCTCCCCCGGCGTGTGGATCGCCGAAGGGGCCGAGGTGAGCCCGGACGCGGTGCTGCGCGGGCCGCTGTACATCGGGGACTACGCCAAGGTCGAGGCCGGAGTGGAGATCCGCGAGCACACCGTCGTCGGATCCAACGTCGTCGTGAAGAGCGGTGCGTTCCTGCACAAGGCCGTCGTGCACGACAACGTGTACATCGGGCCGCACAGCAACCTCCGCGGCTGCGTCATCGGCAAGAACACCGACATCATGCGGGCCGCCCGGATCGAGGACGGGGCCGTCATCGGCGACGAGTGCCTCGTCGGCGAGGAATCGATCATCCAGGGGAACGTCCGGGTCTACCCCTTCAAGACGATCGAGGCGGGCGCCTTCGTCAACACCTCGGTCATCTGGGAGTCCCGGGGGCAGGCACATCTGTTCGGCGCGCGCGGGGTCACCGGGATCCTGAACGTGGAGATCACCCCGGAGCTGGTGGTCCGGCTGGCCGGTGCCTATGCGACGACCCTGAAGAAGGGGGCGACGGTCACCACGGCCCGCGACCACTCCCGCGGCGCGAGAGCGCTCAAGCGGGCCGTGATCTCGGCGCTCCAGGCCAGCGCCATCAATGTCCGGGACCTGGAGAACGTACCGCTGCCCGTGGCGCGGCAGCAGACCGCGCGCGGCAGCGCCGGCGGGATCGTGCTGCGGACCTCGCCGGGAGTGCCCGACTCGGTGGACATCATGTTCCTCGACGAGCGGGGGGCGGACCTCTCCCTCCAGCAGCAGCGCAAGCTCGACCGGGTCTACGCGCGCCAGGAGTACCGGCGGGCGTTCCCCGGGGAGATCGGCGACCTGCAGTTCCCGGGAAGCGTCTTCGACGCCTACACCGGTTCGCTGCTGAGGCGCGTGGACACCACGGGGATCGCGGACTCCGGGCTCAAGGTGGTCGTGGACGCCTCCAACGGCAGCGCCGGCCTGGTGCTGCCCAGCCTGCTGGGCCGGCTCGGCGTGGACGCCCTCACCGTCAATCCGGGGCTCGACGAGTCCCGGCCCACGGAGACGGCCGAATCCCGCCGGGCGGGACTGGTGCGGCTCGGGGAGATCGTGGCGTCCTCGCGGGCCGCCTTCGGAGTGCGGTTCGACCCGGTGGGCGAGCGGATCTCCCTGGTGGACGAGCGCGGCCGGATCATCGAGGACGACCGGGCGCTGCTGGTGCTGCTCGACCTGGTGGCCGCCGAGAAGCGCAGCGGCAAGGTGGCGCTGCCGGTGACCACGACGCGGATCGCCGAGCAAGTGGCGGCGTACCACGGGACCCAGGTGGAGTGGACGACGACCTCGCCCGACGATCTGACGCGGGTGGGCCGGGCGGAGAACACCATCTTCGGTGGTGACGGGCGGGGCGGATTCATCGTTCCCGAGTTCAGCAGCGTCTTCGACGGGTCGGCCGCCTTCGTGCAGTTGATCGGGCTGGTGGCGCGGACGCAGCTCACGCTGAGCCAGATCGACGCCCGGATCCCGAGGGCGCACGTGCTCAAGCGGGACGTGCCGACGCCGTGGGCGGTGAAGGGACTCGTCATGCGGCGGGTCGTGGAGGCGGCCGGGGACCGGCAGGTGGACACCACCGACGGGGTGCGGGTCGTGGAGGCCGACGGGCGGTGGGCCCTGGTGCTGCCGGACCCGGCGGAGGCGGTCACCCACTTGTGGGCCGAGGGACCCGACGACGCGTCCGCGCAGGCGCTGCTGGACGGCTGGGCAGCGGTGGTGGACGGCGCCGGGCACTGAGCGCCTCGCGCGAGGCGGCGTAGGCCGCAACGCAGCGGCGTAGGGCCGGAAGTCCGGTGGAGCGGGCGGGGTGAAGGTCCCGTCCGGTCCACCGGACGTCCGCATTCGGTGGGAGCGGCGCCGACATGCGACGATGTGCGGCATGTCGCAGCCGCCCCACAACCGCAGTTCGGCACCTCCGGCGCGGCCGGACGCTTCCATGTCGCTGCTGACGCACGTGATGGACCACACCCTCGACGAGGGCTACGCGGAGGCTTCGGCCCGGCGCGAGGCCGAGGGCACGTCCGGCCTGCCGCGGACCCTCAAGGCGAAACTGGGTCTCGCCGCCGGGCTCGTGCTCGCCGCCATGGTCGTCACCCTGGGCGCCGCGCAGGCGCGGGCGACCGCGCCGGTGCTGGCCAAGGAGCGTCAGGAACTCATCGACCGGGTCGAGCGGGCCGACGCGCACGCGGACGGTCTGGAGCGGGACATCGAGCGGCTGCGGGACACCGTCGCCGACCGGCAGCGCGAGGCGCTCAAGCAGCACGGCGGCGAACAGGGCCAGCTCGTGGCGCTGCTGTCCGGGGCCACCGAGGTGCACGGGCCCGGGATCAAGCTGACCGTGGACGACGCGAAGGGCTCGACGACCGGAAACGGCTCCAATCCGCGCGAGAGCGCCGGATTCTCGGACACCGGGCGGCTCCGCGACCGCGACATGCAGAAGATCGTCAACGGGCTGTGGCAGTCCGGGGCGGAAGCGATCTCGATCAACGGGCAGCGGCTGACGTCCCTCTCGGCGATCCGGGCCGCGGGTGACGCGATACTGGTCGACAACAGGCCGCTGGTGCCGCCGTACGAAGTGCTGGCGATCGGCGACAAGAAGCGCCTCGGGACCGCGTTCCAGGACTCCGCGGACGGCCAGTACCTGCACGTGCTGCAGGAGAACTACGGCATCCGCTACTCCTTGTCGTCCGAGGCCGAGATGCGCCTTCCGGCCGCGTCGAGCCTGACCGTACGTACGGCTACAGCAGCAGAGCAGCAGAAGGGTGCATCGTGATCGCGGTACTGGGCCTCGTGGTCGGAGTGGTGGTCGGACTTCTCGTCCGGCCCGAAGTGCCGGCCGTGATGGAGCCTTATCTGCCGATCGCCGTGGTCGCGGCGCTGGACGCGGTGTTCGGAGGCTTGCGCGCGATGCTGGACGGCATCTTCGTGGACAAGGTCTTCGTGGTGTCGTTCCTGTCGAACGTGGTCGTGGCGGCGCTGATCGTCTTCCTCGGCGACAAGCTGGGGGTCGGCTCTCAGCTGTCCACGGGTGTGGTCGTCGTCCTCGGCATCCGCATCTTCTCCAACGCCGCGGCCATCCGCCGGCACGTTTTCCGGGCGTGAGGCCGATGAGCACGAACGACACCCCGCCCGAGGAGCCCGGGGCCGCGGCACAGCGGCCGAAGGCGCAGCCTCCGCTGGAGCCGTCGGCAGGGCCCGTGGGCCGCACCCCGGAGTCCGGGGGTCGCGCGCCCGAGTCCGGGGCGGAGGAGCGGGGCCGGGAGGAGGCCGGAGACGCGCCGAGGGCGCACGCGCCGACCGGGTACGCGCCGACCGGGCCCGAGGAGACGGTGCCCGAGCAGACGGGTCGGCAGCGGCTGGCGGCCGGGCTGTGGCCGCCGCGGGTGAGCCGAGCCCAACTGATCGTCGCGGTGCTGCTGTTCGTCCTGGGGCTCGGCCTGGCCATCCAGGTACGGTCGAACAGCGATTCCAGCGCGCTGCGCGGCGCCCGTCAGGAGGACCTCGTACGGATCCTCGACGAGCTGGACGGGCGGACCAAGCGGCTCGAGGACGAGAAGCAGACGCTGGATGACCAGCGCCGGGAGCTGGAGAGCAGCTCCAACCAGGCCGAGGAGGCCCGGAAGCAGACCGTGGAGAAGGAACGCCAACTCGGGATCCTGGCCGGTACGGTGGCCGCGCAGGGGCCGGGCATCGTGTTGAAGATCACGGACCCCAAGGGTCAGGTGCTGTCGGACAAGCTGCTGGACACCCTCCAGGAGCTGCGGGCCGCCGGGGCCGAGGCCATCCAGATCAACGGGGTGCGGATCGTGGCGGACTCGTACTTCTCGGACGAGGAGGATGGGGTCGCGATCGACGGTAAGAAGATCACACAGCCCTACGAGTTCAAGGTGATCGGCAAGCCGCAGGATCTGGAGCCGGCGCTCAACATTCCCGGTGGCGTCGTCCAGTCGCTGGAGAAGGAGCAGGCGGTCGTCAGCGTCACACGTCCGGCGAAGATCGTTGTGGATGCCTTGCGGGCTGCGAAGCAGCCTGACTACGCTCGGTCGTCATCGTCGTGATGCGGGAGGTGCGGGAGACGGGCTCACGCGGGCGAATGCCTGCGGGGGGTCGACGCGCTGAAGTCGCGGTGCGTGGTGGAAACTGTCTGATGGTTACGGACGTTGTAAGTATGTCCGGGTCGGCAGGTGTTGCATTCGGAGTTCGTCCTGCCCCACGGGCGGGTCTGTTTCGGTCAAGGGGAATCGCCCGTGAAGTTGTTTGAGAAGTTGTTCGGCAAGAAGAACCGCGAGGAAAGCGGTGCGGCCAGGCACCGCGCGGGGCATGGAGACGTGGAAGGGCAGGGCGACCGGCCGCTCTTCCGCGACGAGGTCGCCGGGGCGGGTGACATTTCGGGCGCGCACGGCGCGTCGGCTGTTGACCCTGCCGGTACCGGACGCATAGGTTTCGGTGAACCATCAACCTCAAGTACGGGTGGAGGGTTTGCCCCCGACCCGTATGCCACCAATGCCTCCGCGGGGCAGCCGCGGCGCGAGGAGCCGTCCATGTCGGCCGAGCAGATTTGCAGCAGGTGCGGACACCGCAGCGATGCGGCGAGCCGGTTCTGCTCCAACTGCGGGGCGCCGCTGCGGGCGGGTCTGACGCCGGAGCGTGCCTCGGAGACCACGTCCACCATCTCGATCTCGGGCCTCGAGGCCTACGAGGCCGAGGTGTCGGGACAGACGCACGTGTCGTCCTCGCTGTCCCCCGAGGCCCAGGCCGCGGTGGAAGCGCTGCCGCCTGGTTCCGCTCTGCTGATCGTGCGGCGCGGTCCGAACTCCGGCAGCCGGTTCCTCTTGGACGGTGAGCTGACGACGGCCGGCCGGCACCCGCAGAGCGACATCTTCCTGGACGACGTCACCGTCTCCCGGCGCCATGTCGAGTTCCGCAGGAGCCACGACGGTTTCACCGTCTCCGACGTCGGCAGCCTCAACGGCACGTACGTGAACCGTGAGCCGATCGACTCCGTCGCCCTGCACAACGGCGACGAGGTGCAGATCGGCAAGTACCGGCTGGTCTTCTACGCGAGCCTGCGGGGGCACTGACCCTTCAAGGGAAGGTCCCATGCTGCGTATCCCGGCAGGCGGTGCCGCCAAGAGCGGCACCGCCACCGCCGCCTCCTCGGGCGTGCGGCTGGTGAGCATCGGAACGGTGCTCACGATGCTGCGTGACGAGTTCCCCGAAGTCACGATCTCGAAGATCCGTTTCCTGGAGGCGGAGGGGCTCGTCGAGCCCCGGCGCACACCTTCCGGATATCGCAAGTTCAGCACCGACGACGTGGAGCGCCTCGCCCACGTCCTGCGGCTCCAGCGTGACCACTACCTTCCGTTGAAGGTCATCCGCGAGCAGCTCGACGCGCTCGCGCGGGGTGAGCAGATCCGTATCCCGGCGCCCACGGCGAACGGGGAGTCCGTCGACCCCACGAGCCCCGTCGCCCTCTATGGCGAGGTGGGCCGGGAGCGGCCGACCGTGGCCCGGGTGGGCCGGGCCGAGCTGATCGCCGCCGCGGAGGTGGACGAGGTCCAGCTCGTGGAGTGGGAGTCCTACGGGCTCATCGCTGAGGCGCCCGGCGGCGGTTTCGACGCCGAGGCCGTCACCGTGGCCCGTCTGGTGGCCGATCTCGGCCGATTCGGTCTGGAGCCGCGTCACCTGCGGGCGATGAAGGCCGCCGCAGACCGGGAGGCCGGGCTGGTCGAGCAGGTCGTCTCGCCGCTGCGCCGGCACCGCAATCCGCAGACCAGGGCCCATGCCGAGGCCACCATGAAGGAGCTCGCGGGGCTCTCCGTACGGCTGCACGAGGCCCTCGTACAGACTGCTCTCGGGGTGCGGCTGCACTGATCCGGAGGGGTTTTCGGGCCGACTTCGGGTGACTTCGCAGGGGCTTCGGGGCAGGCTTGGGGGAGCCCGACTACCCAAACCTGCCGGGCAGGTCCTAGGGTTGCTGTGTGAACGAGCTCGACGTTGTGGGTGTCCGGGTGGAAATGCCCTCGAACCAACCGATCGTGCTCCTGCGTGAAGTGGGAGGCGACCGGTACCTCCCCATCTGGATCGGACCAGGGGAGGCGACCGCCATTGCCTTCGCGCAGCAGGGCATGGCCCCTGCCCGGCCGCTGACACACGACCTTTTCAAGGACGTGCTGGAAGCGATCGGCGAGGAGCTCACCGAAGTCCGGATCACGGATCTGCGGGAGGGCGTTTTCTATGCGGAGCTGGTCTTCGCCAGCGGAGTCGAGGTGAGCGCGAGGCCGTCCGACGCCATAGCGCTCGCCCTGCGGACCGGGACGCCGATCTACGGCAGCGACGGCGTGCTCGACGACGCCGGAATCGCGATCCCGGACGAGCAGGAGGACGAGGTGGAGAAGTTCCGCGAGTTCCTCGACCAGATCTCGCCAGAGGACTTCGGTACCGGCCCGCAGTGAGGCGCGGGTCGCGCCGTCCTCCCGGATATTTCAGCCCATTCGAGTAGCCTTTCCCCGCAATGGGGTACGGGAAACCACTCTCAGGGTGATTATCACTCGGCGTGCCGAGTGTGGCGATCGTTGACGCACCCCTGGTGACTGCCTACCTTCGAGATGGCAGGTCAAGGACGGAGGGTCGGCGTGAGAGTCACGGGCGACGGTATGACCGGGGGCATCCCCGCACGGAGTGACGGTGGGCCGTACCCGCTGCACGGTGGTGCGGTGAACTCCGCGCGCCGTCAGCCGGAGCCCGCGCCGGTCGGTTCGGTGGGGCCGGTGGGGCCCCAGGGCGGCGAGTCCGCACCCGAGCAGGTCGGATACCGGGGGCCGACGGCGTGTGCCGCGGCCGGCATCACGTACCGGCAGCTCGACTACTGGGCGCGGACCGGGCTGGTGGAGCCCACGGTGCGTCCGGCTTACGGGTCGGGGACCCAGCGCCTCTACAGCTTCCGGGACGTGGTCGTCCTCAAGATCGTGAAGCGCTTCCTGGACACCGGGGTGGCGCTGCAGAACATCCGCACCGCCGTGCAGCACCTGCGCGACCGGGGTTTCTCGGACCTGGAGCGGATGACGCTGATGAGCGACGGCGCCACCGTCTACGAGTGCACCTCGCCCGATCAGGTCGTCAGCCTGCTCCAGGGCGGCCAGGGAGTCTTCGGCATCGCCGTGGGCGTGGTCTGGCGAGATGTCGAGAACGCGCTGTCGCAGCTGCACGGGGAGCGCGTGGACACCGGCGAGACGGTGGTCGGGCACAACCCGGCCGATGAGCTGGCAGCCCGGAGGAACCGGGCCGTCTGAGGCCCGGGGGTATGGGGCTGGACGGGCCGGTGGTCCGTCCGGTCGGTCCCGGCCGGGTCGCCTTTGGCCGCGCGCGGTCCTTGCGGGCCGTCCGGCTCGCCTGCCCCGGGTTCGGGCCGATTGTCAGTGGCGTAGGGCAGCATCGGAGCTGTGAGAGCCGCGCCGACCATCCTGCACCTGGACATGGACGCCTTCTACGCCTCCGTGGAGCAGGCGTCGAAGCCGAGCCTGCGCGGCAAGGCCGTCATCGTCGGCGGGCTCGGGCCGCGCGGGGTCGTCGCCACCGCCTCCTACGAGGCCAGGCGGTTCGGCGTGCATTCGGCCATGCCGATGGCCCAGGCGCGGCGGCTCTGCCCGAACGGCGCGTGCCTCATTCCGCGCTTCAGCCTGTACCGCGAGGTCAGCGACACGGTCATGGGGATGCTCCGGGAGCTGTCTCCCCTTGTGGAGCCGCTGAGCCTGGACGAGGCCTTCGTGGACCTCGAGGCGGGAGGCGTCGCCTTCGACGCGGAGGCCGCGCGGGCCGTTGGTGACCGGCTGAGGGTCGACATCGCCGCCGTGACCGGGCTGAGCGGGTCGGTGGGGCTCGCGGGGTCCAAGATGCTGGCCAAGGTCGCCTCCGAGGAGGCCAAGCCGGCCGGGCTGCTGCTGATCGAGGTCGGCACGGAGCGGGCGCACCTCGCACCCATGTCGGTACGGACCCTGCCCGGGGTGGGGCCGGCCACCGGGGAGCACTTGCGGCGGGCCGGGATCACCACGGTGGGGGAGCTGGCGGCGGCAGGCGAGGACGAACTGGTCCGGATGGTGGGGCGCTCGCACGGGGTCGGGCTGTACCGGATGGCGTTGGGTGTGGACGAGCGGCCGGTGGTCGCCGAGCGCGATGCGAAGTCGGTGTCGGTGGAGGACACCTTCGACGTGGACCTGCACGACCGGGTACGGATCCGCAACGAGGTGCAGCGGCTCGCGGACCGCTGCGTGGAGCGGCTGCGCGGCTCGGGGCACTCGGGGCGGACCATCGTGCTCAAGGTTCGGCGGTACGACTTTTCCACGCTGACCCGCTCGGAGACCCTGCGGGGGCCCACGGACGACGCCTCGGTGGTGCGGGAGGCGGCGGCGCGGCTGCTGGAGGCCGTGGACACCACGGGCGGGGTGCGGCTGCTGGGGGTGGGCGTGACGGGGCTGGCGGACTACACGCAGGAGGACCTGTTCGCCTTCGCCGATGCGATGGCGGGCGGGGGCGCCGCCGGGGACGGGGAGGGTGCTGTTGCCGCGGGTGCGGGTCCGGGTGCGGATCTCGCCGAGGGGGCTTCGCCGTCCGGCGGGGGTACGGGGCGGCCTGCGGCCGGCGCTGACGGGGGGTGGGAGGCCCAGGGTCCGGCCTTGAGTGCGGGGCCTGGGCCGGGCGAGGGTGCGGGGCAGGGCCAGGAGCGGGACTCCACCGCCGGGGTGGGGCCGGGCGCGCTTGCCGGGCAGGGCCATGAGCAGGCCGAGGCCGTAGGGCAGGGGGAGCGTTTCCGGGAGGGCCCGGGCGCTCCGCAGGGCCCGGGCCAGGGGGCTGGGCCAGGGCAGCGTGTGAGCGCCGGGACGGGGCAGGGCGCTGGGTCGAGGCGGGCGGAGAGCGTGGGGCCGGGGCAGGCAGCTCCGCAGGAGCAGGCCGCCGAGCACGGGGCTGAGCGAGGGCAGCGTGTGAGCGCTGGGCCGGGTCAGGGTGATCAGCAGGTCCAGGAGGCTGGGCGAGGGCAGCTTGAGAGCGCTGGGGCGGGGCGGGACAACGGGTCCGGGCAAGGGGACAGGGCCGGAGAGGGCCAGGGCGACCAGCAGGGGCAGGGGGCTGGGCAGGGGCTCGGGGGTGTGGGAGGCGTGGTCGGGCGGCGGTGGCCGGCCGGGAGTGATGTGTGGCATGCGGTGTACGGGCCCGGGTGGGTTCAGGGCAGCGGGGTCGGGCGGGTGACCGTACGGTTCGAGCAGCCCGGATCCAAGCCTGGCCGGGTGCGGACGTTCCTGGTGGACGACCCCGAGCTGGAGCCGTCCGATCCGCTGCCGCTGGTCGGGGAACGGGCCGTGGGGGTCGGGGGCTCGACGGCTTCGACGACGTGAGCCTGCGAGGTCACGCTGTTTCGCCGCGCCGGGGTGCCTGGATTCCTGAGTGCGCCCGGGGAAGAGCTTGCTGCCGGGGTCCAGGGGGGCCTGGCGCGCACTTGCCTGTCAGCGGTACGCCGGGTGCGCTCGGGGGCCGCATGCACGCTGCTGGATGCCGACTGCGCAGTGTGAGGCGCTGAGTACCCGCCAGCCGCTCGGAGGTGTTTGCTGCCGCTGCCGCTGCCGCTGCCGCTGCCGCTGCCGCTGCCGCTGCCGCTGCCGCTGCCGCTGCCGCTGCCGCTGCCGCTGC
>NZ_JALGBX010000053.1:11438-23917 GCF_022808175.1 Streptomyces sp. AP-93
GCTGCCGCTGCCGCTGCCGCTGCCGCTGCCGCTGCCGCTGCCGCTGCCGCTGCCGCTGCCGCTGCCGCTGCCGCTGCTGCCGCCCGCCCGCTGCCGCTGCCGCCGCCCGCTGCCGCCTGCCCGCTGCCGCTGCCGCCGCCCGCTGCCGCCGCCCGCTGCCGCTTTTGCTGCCGCCCGCTGTCGCTGTCGCTGTCGGGGCTTGGCGCTGGCTGTCGCTGTCGGCAGGTGTCTGCCCTCGCTGTTCGCTGCCGCCGGCGGGTGTCGGCCGTCGCTGTCACTGGGGGCGCGCTGCCTGCCCCCTAGGTACGGCGTCTGGTGTGCCTTGCCGTGGGCGGGTGTGGGTGGTGTGGCCCGCTGCCCCGGTTGGTTGGTGGGCAGCGGGCGGGGTTAGGGGGTGTCGGGGGTCTTGTGGCCGAGGTCGTGCTGGAAGTCGGACGGGAGGGTCAGGTCCAGGCCGTAGTGGTGGTAGAGCTGCAGCTCCTGTTCGGGGGAGAGGTGGCGGCCGACGCCGAAGTCGGGGGCGTCCTTGATGAGGGAGCGCTCGAAGGGCACGCGCAGGGTGTCGCCCACCATCTCGCTGGGCTCCAGCGGGACGAAGGCGTCCCGGCTGAAGAGTCCGGTGCGTACGGCGGCCCATTCCGGGACGCCCGTGGCGTCGTCGAGGTAGACCTCGTCGACGGTGCCGATCTTGGTGCCATTGCGGTCGAACGCCTTGCGGCCGATCAGGCTGCGGGGATCGATGTCGGTCTGCACGGTCCGGTCCCTCCATCTGGGCGCAAATCCTCCGTAAGCACTACAAAAGTGCATTTCTGGAGAGGGGGCCACTCGAGGGAGGTCCGCAGATCCTCGCTGGTAGGCTGGGTGACGGCTGTTGACCCTGTGCGGGAGAGTCCTCCGAGTGAGTGAGACGGAGGCGCCGAAGGAGCAAATCCTCCCCGGAATCTCTCAGGCATACGTACCGCACGTGGTGAGGCCACTCTGGAAAGCAGGTGCGGGTACCGGGCGCGCAGTGCCGGTACCTCTCCTCACCGACGGTGAAAGCCGGATCTCGTGGGCGATCCCCACGCGGCCCGGTGAAGCTCTCAGGTTGTGATGACAGAGGGGGAGGCCGTCCGGGTGCCCGCGCCGTGGTGCCCCTCGCAGGTCGTACGACCAGGAGGCCTCCGTACATGACCGCCAACCGCATTTCGCTCTCCCAGCTGGAGCGAGGCATCCCCTTCGAGCAGCGCCACATCGGCCCGGATGCCGAGGCGCAGGCGAAGATGCTCGCTCAGGTGGGCTACGGCTCCCTCGACGAGCTCACCGCCGCCGCGGTGCCGGATGTGATCAAGACCACCGCCGCGCTGAACCTGCCCGAGGCGCGGACCGAGGCCGAGGTGCTCGCCGAGCTGCGTCAGCTCGCCGACCGCAACCAGGTCCTGTCGTCGATGATCGGCCTGGGTTACTACGGCACCTTCACGCCGCCGGTGATCCTGCGCAACGTCATGGAGAACCCGGCCTGGTACACGGCGTACACGCCGTACCAGCCGGAGATCTCCCAGGGCCGCCTCGAGGCACTGCTGAACTTCCAGACCGTCGTCGCCGAGCTGACCGGCCTGCCGACCTCCGGCGCCTCCCTGCTCGACGAGGGCACGGCGGCCGCCGAGGCCATGACCCTGGCCCGCCGCGTGGGCAAGGCCAAGGGCAACGTCTTCCTCATCGACGCCGACGCGCTGCCGCAGACCATCGCGGTGATCGAGACCCGCGCCGAGCCGATCGGCATCGAGGTCGTCGTCGCGGACCTGTCGGACGGGATTCCGGCCGAGATCGCCGAGCGCGGCGTCTACGGTGTGCTCCTGCAGTACCCGGGTGCCTCCGGCGCCGTGCGGGAGATCAAGCCGGTCATCGAGCAGGCGCACGGGCTCGGCGCCATCGTCGCCGTCTCCGCCGACCTGCTCGCCCTGACCCTGCTGACCTCGCCGGGTGAGCTGGGCGCGGACATCGCGGTCGGCACCACCCAGCGCTTCGGCGTCCCGATGGGCTTCGGCGGACCGCATGCCGGCTACATGGCCGTCCAGTCCAAGCACGCCCGCTCGCTGCCCGGCCGCCTCGTCGGCGTCTCCGTGGACGCGGACGGCAACAAGGCCTACCGCCTGGCGCTGCAGACCCGTGAGCAGCACATCCGCCGCGAGAAGGCCACCAGCAACATCTGCACCGCGCAGGTGCTCCTCGCCGTCATGGCCGGCATGTACGCCGTCTACCACGGCCCGGACGGGCTGCGGACGATCGCCCGCCGCACCCACCGCTACGCCGCCCTGCTCGCCGCCGGTCTGACGGCCGGCGGGGTCGAGGTCGTGCACGGCGCCTACTTCGACACCATCACGGCGCGGGTCCCGGGCCGGGCCGCCGAGGTCGTGGCCGCGGCGCGCGAGGGCGGGGTCAACCTGCACCAGGTCGACGCCGACCTGGTCTCCGCCGCCTGTGACGAGACCACCCTGCGCGCCGACGTCGCCGCGGTGTGGGCGGCCTTCGGAGTCACCGCCGATCTGGAGGCGCTCGACGCCACCACGGCCGACGCGCTTCCCGAGGGGCTGCTGCGCCAGGACGCGTACCTGACCCACCCGGTTTTCCACCAGCACCGCTCCGAGACCGCGATGCTGCGCTACCTGCGCAAGCTCTCGGACAAGGACTACGCGCTGGACCGCGGCATGATCCCGCTGGGCTCCTGCACCATGAAGCTCAACGCGACCACCGAGATGGAGTCGGTCACCTGGCCGGAATTCGGCCAGTTGCACCCCTTCGCCCCGGTCGAGCAGGCCGAGGGGTACCTCACGCTCATCACCGAGCTGGAGGAACGTCTCTGCGAGGTCACCGGCTACGACAAGGTCTCCATTCAGCCGAACGCCGGCTCCCAGGGTGAGCTCGCCGGCCTGCTGGCCGTCCGCGCCTACCACCGGGCGAACGGCAACGAGCAGCGCACCGTCTGCCTCATCCCGTCCTCCGCGCACGGCACCAACGCCGCGAGCGCCGTGATGGCCGGCATGAAGGTGGTCGTGGTCAAGACCGCCGACGACGGCGAGGTGGACGCGGACGACCTGCGCGCAAAGATCGAGCAGTACCGCGACGAGCTCGCCGTGCTGATGATCACGTACCCCTCCACGCACGGTGTGTTCGAGGAGCACGTCGCCGACATCTGCGCCCAGGTGCACGACGCCGGCGGCCAGGTCTACGTGGACGGCGCCAACCTCAACGCCCTGGTGGGCCTGGCCAAGCCGGGTCACTTCGGCGGCGACGTCTCGCACCTGAACCTGCACAAGACCTTCTGCATCCCGCACGGCGGTGGCGGCCCGGGCGTCGGCCCGGTCGGTGTCCGGGCGCACCTGGCCCCGTACCTGCCCAACCACCCGCTCCAGCCGACCGCCGGTCCGGAGACGGGCGTCGGTCCGATCTCGGCCGCTCCGTGGGGCTCGGCCGGCATCCTGCCGATCTCCTGGTCGTACGTGCGCCTGATGGGCGGCGAGGGTCTCAAGCGCGCCACCCAGGTGGCGGTGCTCGGCGCCAACTACATCGCCAAGCGCCTCGAGCCGCACTACCCGGTGCTCTACACCGGCCCGGGCAACCTGGTCGCGCACGAGTGCATCATCGACATGCGCCCCCTGTCGAAGGCGACCGGCGTGAGCATCGACGACATCGCCAAGCGCCTGATCGACTACGGGTTCCACGCGCCGACCATGTCCTTCCCGGTCGCCGGCACGCTCATGATCGAGCCGACGGAGTCCGAGGACCTCGCCGAGATCGACCGCTTCTGCGACGCGATGATCGCCATCCGCGCCGAGATCGAGCGGGTCGCGGGCGGCGAGTGGCCGGTGGACGACAACCCGCTGGCCAACTCCCCGCACACGGCGGCGGCGCTGGGCGGCGAGTGGAACCACCCGTACACCCGCGACGAGGCCGTCTTCCCGGGCGGGGTATCGGCCGCGGAGAAGTACTGGCCGCCGGTGCGCCGCATCGACGGTGCCTTCGGCGACCGGAACCTGGTGTGCTCCTGCCCGCCGCTGGACGAGTACGACAACTGATCGTCACCGTCACCTGATTGACACCGGCACCTGATCGACAACTGATCGAGTGGCGTGGCGAAGGGGCCGGTCCGGGAGTTCTCTCCTGGACCGGCCCCTTTCGCTTGCTTCGTCGGCTAGGCCGCCTTCATCACCTGTGCCGCCGCGAGCGCGCGGTGCGGGGCGATGATCTGGCCGTCCGGCAGCAGCTCACCGGTGTCCTCGAAGAGCAGGACGCCGTTGCACAGCAGGCTCCAGCCCTGTTCCGGGTGAACGGCCACGGGGTGCGCGGCCTCCCGGTCGGCGGAGTCGGCGGACGGGCATGCTGGCTTGTGCTGGCACATGGATGCGTTCTTTCGCTGCGGTGTGGTCTGTGTGCTGCGGCTCGATGCGTTGGTCATGGCCGCCCCCCGTATCAACGACTTGGCTCGGTCAGAGTCCCCAGTGTTCCCCCACGACCTAGTGTCCGGAGGGATTTCCCGGCAGCTGTCCTCATAGATTGATGACGCATCACCCGTGCGGGCGGTTCAGGTCAACTCCCCTGTCATTTGGGATGGTTCGCTGGGGGCCCGAGTGGGCTAGGCCGAATGGGCAGATCCGGCCAGGGGCCGGATCAGGCGGCCGGCGCGGCCATGGAGGGCGGTGCCGGGGGAGCCGTCGGCGTGAGCCGATGGGTCAGTACGGGCAGCAGTTCGGACACGGGGTGCGGCCGGTACGCGGCGATGCCGGGCGGGGCGGGCGCCAGCGGGACCAGGAGGTCGGCGGCGGCCGGCAGTCCGGCGGAGGCGTCGGCGCCCACCGATCCGTGCAGCCACAAGGTCAGCATGTACAGCTCCGGTACGGACAGCAGCCGCGGCTGGTAGTTCTTGCCGAGCGATTCGGCCTGGCGCAGCGCGCGTTCGGTGGCGGAGACGTAGGGGCCCTCGAAGAAGTGGGAGAAGGCCCACCCGTCCGGGGTCAGCCGGGTGTCGGCCGCCGCGACGTAGCGGTCCCCGCTGCGGATCAGGAACCGCCAGCCGGTCAGGCGGGTACGCGGCGGCCTGCCGCCGGCGGTCAGGCCGGAGACGTGCAGCCGGTCCAGTACGTGGACGGGCAGCGGCAGTTCGGCGGTCAGCGGCCCCTGGAGGGCGCGCAGGGCCGGGGTGTGCGCCTCATGGACGGCGGTGGGGGAGCCGAGAGCCGCGAGGACGCTGCGCAGGGCGGGCGCGGGAGCCGGAGGGACGTGCAGCGGCATGATGGGTCGCCTCTCACTTGGGAGACCTGTGGAACGGGGCGGGTACGGGGTGCGGACGGCGCTGTCGCATTCTGGGGTCAGAGGGGGGCTGAGGGGCAATGGCCGCGCGCCAACTCTCTGCCTCGCATGCGGAGTTTATCCGACATGTGTTCACGCAGTGTTTCGGCTAGCTGTCCCGCCTATTGCCGACAAGGCGCTTACCGGTCCCGCTGACGTGGCATTCGTGCCGGGTGCGCGCAAAAGTTCCGCGCTGACCTCGGAGGTTACCGGATGTGGGCTCGGCTGAAAAGCGTCGGTTATCGGTAACCGGCAAGGTCTACGCTGTATTTGCGCAGAGGCGTTTGCCAGGTGAATGTGCCAAAGCGCCCGTCGGCCAAACCGGCGCGCGCTCCCCGCCAGTCACGCCCCTTCCGCGTTATCGATCACGCCGCCGGGGCATCATCGACCGTAACGCGCGCCTGGGTGGTGGATCCATTCCACACCGGCCAGGCCCAGTCGAGGAGGGACGCTTCGATGGGGGAGAAGGTCGTGGCGGGCGGATTCGACCTGTCCGATCGGCAACGGTACCGGAGGAAGCTTCACGAGTGCCTGGAGGTACTGGAGCGACTTCTGGAGGAGAAGAGGTTCGATCGCCCCAAGAACATGATGGGGCTGGAGATCGAGCTGAATCTCGCGGGTGCCGACGGGTTGCCGAGAATGGTGAATGCGCAGGTCCTCGAGCGTATTGCCAGCAATGATTTCCAGACCGAACTGGGAATGTTCAACCTGGAGGTGAACGTCCTCCCGCACCGGCTCGGCGGCCGGGTATTCGACCGGCTCGCCGAAGAACTGAGCGCGGGTCTCGGCTATGCCCACCGGCAGGCTCAGGAGGTCGACGCCGGGGTGGTCATGATCGGGATTCTGCCGACGATCTCCCGCACCGACCTGGTCACCGCCAACCTCTCGGCGGTGGACCGCTACTCCCTGCTCAACGAGCAGATCCTGATGATGCGGGGCGAGGACTTCACGCTCGACATCGACGGGGTCGAGCGGCTGACCTGGACCTCCGGGTCGATCGTGCCGGAGGCCGCCTGTACCTCCGTACAACTGCACCTGCAGGTGACCCCGGCCCGGTTCGCGGACGTGTGGAACGCGGCCCAGGCGGTGGCGGCCGTACAGATAGCCGTCGGCGCCAACTCGCCCTTCCTGTTCGGGCGGGAGCTGTGGCGGGAGTCGCGGCCGCCGCTCTTCCAGCAGGCCACCGACACCCGGCCGCCCGAGCTCCAGGCGCAGGGGGTGCGTCCGCGCACCTGGTTCGGCGAGCGGTGGGTGGACTCGGCGTACGAGCTCTTCGCCGAGAACGTCCGCTACTTCCCGGCCCTGCTGCCGATCTGTGACGAGGAGGAGCCGCTGCGGGTGCTCGCCGAGGGCGGGGTGCCGAGCCTGCAGGAGCTGGTGCTGCACAACGGCACCGTGTACCGCTGGAACCGCCCCGTCTACGGGGTCGCCGACGGGGTGCCGCACCTGCGCGTGGAGAACAGGGTCCTGCCCGCCGGCCCGACGGTGGCCGACGTCGTCGCCAACGCGGCCTTCTACTACGGGCTGGTACGGACGCTGGCGGACGAGCAGCGCCCGGTGTGGAGCCGGCTGCCCTTCGCGGAGGCGGAGGCCAACTTCGACGCGGCCTGCCGTTACGGCATCGACGCCCGGCTGCGCTGGCCGCGCCGGGGCCGGGGCGGTGGACTGGCGAGCGTGCCCGCGGTGCGGCTGGTGCTGGAGGAACTGCTGCCGATGGCGGCCGCCGGACTGGACGCGTGGGGCATCGAGCCAGCCGACCGGGACCACTACCTCGGCGTCATCGAGGAGCGGTGCCGGCGCCGGGTGAACGGAGCCACCTGGCAGGTGGACACCTACCACCGGGCGGTCGCGGGCGGGCTGGAGCGGGACGCGGCGCTGGCCGCGACCACGCGCCGCTACAGCGAGCTGAGTCACCGGGGAGATCCCGTGCACACCTGGCCGGTGGGTCTGGGGGGTGGCGCGGCGGCGGCCGGACCGGCGGCCGCGGACTGATTCCGGGGCCCGCCCGGTCCCGCCCGGTGATCCCCTTGCCCCGTGGAGGAGGCAGTATGGGGTGATCGGGGTGGGTCGCCCCGCGAGATGTCGCAGCCGAGATGTCGCAGCGGTGGCGGGACGGGAGCGGGGCGTGCGGACGGAGCCGGAACCGGTGGTCGGGGAGCTCGAACTCGGCGAGGGCCCGGGCGGGCGCAGGATGCTGCGCTCCGAGACGCTGCTCGTGCTCGCGCTGTCCCTGGGCGCGAGCGGCGTCTCGGCGCTGATCAGCTTCATCGGCTCGCTGACCAAGCCGGGCGGGCTCAAGGACCAGGCCGCCACGCTCAACGGCTCGTACGCCCCCGGGCGGCCCTGGCTGGACCTGGCCTGGCAGCTGTTCGGCATCGCGAGCGCCCTCGTCCCCGTGCTGCTCGTCGCGCACCTGCTGACCCGTGAGGGCGCGCCCGGGCTGAAGGTGCTGGGCTTCGACCGCAGCCGGCCCTCGTGGGACCTGGGCCGGGGCGCGCTCGTCGCCGCCGGCATCGGCAGCGCGGGGCTGGCCTTCTACCTGGGGGCTCGGGCGACCGGCTTCAACCTCACGGTGGTGCCGGAGGCGCTGCCCGACGTGTGGTGGAAGTTCCCCGTGCTGATCCTCTCGGCGGTGCAGAACTCCGTGGTGGAGGAGGTCATCGTGCTGGCCTACCTGCTGCGCCGGCTCGACCAGCTGGGCTGGTCGCCGATGGCCGCGCTGCTCGCCAGCTCCGTGCTGCGCGGCTCGTACCACCTCTACCAGGGCATCGGCGGGTTCATCGGCAACGTGGTGATGGGCGTGGTCTTCGTCCTCGCCTACCGGCGCTGGGGCCGGGTGGGGCCGCTGGTCGTCGCGCACGCACTGCTCGACATCGTGGCCTTCGGCGGGTACGCCCTGCTGGCGGGCAAGGTGGGCTGGCTGCCCACCCCGTAGGCGCACCGCCCGGCCGCTCACGGTGCGCTGAGCAGCTCGCCGTTGACGACCGTGACCGCGCGCCCGATCAGCAGCGTACGGTCGCCCAGCAGCCGGACTCGGACCAGGCCGGTACGGGCTCCGCCCTGGAGGCCGACCAGCTCCGTGCGGCCCAGCCGCCGCGCCCAGAAGGGGGCCAGCGCGGTGTGGGCGCTGCCGGTGACCGGGTCCTCGTCGATGCCCACGGCGGGGAAGAAGCCGCGCGAGACGAAGTCGTAGCCGCGGGAGGGGTCCTCGGCCGCCGCGGTCACGATGATCCCGCGCCGGGCGTAGCCGCGCAGGGCGGCATGGTCCGGCGTGAGCTCCCGTACGGTCCGCTCTTCGGCCAGCTCCACCACGAGGTCCCCGATGTGCTCGGAGGTGTCGTGGACCGACTTGGCCGTGGCGCCCAGCGCGCGTTCCACGGCGGCGTCCGGCTTGACCTCGGTCAGGGAGGAGGTCGGGAAGTCCATGACCAGGGTCCCGTCCTCGGCGGCCGTGACCTTCAGGATTCCGCAGCGTGCAGAGAAGCGGACCGTCCCCGTCGCGAGGCCGCTGGTGGCCAGGACGTGGGCGGTGGCCAGGGTCGCGTGGCCGCACATGTCGACCTCGGCGGCCGGGGTGAACCAGCGCAGCGCCCAGTCCGCCTCGCCGCCGGGCGGGAGCGGATGGGCGAAGGCGGTCTCGGAGAGGTTGACCTCGGCGGCGACCTGCTGGAGCCAGGCGTCCGGGGGGAACCCGCCTTCGAGGAGCAGGACCCCGGCGGGGTTGCCGCCGAAGGGGCGGTCGGTGAAGGCGTCGACGATTCGGATGCGCATGTCCTCGACCGTAGGGACGCGGCGGAGCCGCCCGCAAAGGCCAATCCGGGATGACTGGACTGGTCGGGGCCGGCCGGGGAGGTATCGGAGGTCAGGAGGGGATCCGAGGTGTTCGTTGAGGGAGTTTCCGATATATCGTTGACGCATCGCGATGGGTCAGTGATAGTGGAGACATCGCAACAGCGACATCGGGATGCCGAATGAGGAAAGGAGCGCAGTCATGCGTTCGCACGGACAGCACGGACAGCACGGACACGGTCACGGGCATGAGCACGGACGGGGTCACGGGCACTGCGGGCCGGACCGTCGGGAGGAGTTCCAGGGGCGCCGCGCCGCCTTCGGGCCGTTCGGGCCGCCCTTCGGCGGCGGGCCCTTCGGGGGCCGCGGCGGGCGCGGCGGACCGCGTGGCCGGGCCCGGCGGGGTGATGTGCGCGCCTCCATCCTGGCGCTGCTCACCGACCGGCCCATGCACGGCTACGAGATGATCCAGGAGATCGGCGAGCGCAGCGGCGGGGCGTGGAAGCCCAGCCCGGGGTCGGTCTACCCGACCCTGCAGCTCCTGGAGGACGAGGGCCTGATCACCAGTGAGAGCGAGGGCGGCAAGAAGCTGTTCACGCTCACCGACGCCGGCCGCACCGAGGCCGAGTCCGGCCCGGACGCTCCGTGGGCGGAAGCCGGGCGAGGGTTCGACTTCGAAGCGATGAACGAGGTCCGGACGGCCGGTTTCGGTCTGATGGAGGCCTTCGGGCAGGTCTTCAAGACCGGCACTCCCGCGCAGCGGGAGAAGGCTCTCGTCGTCATCAACGACGCCCGCAAGAAGCTCTACCTGATCCTGGCCGACGAGCACTGAGTCCCGGTCGGCGGGACCTCCCGCACGCGACGGCGCGCCCCGCGAGACCTCTCGCGGGGCGCGCCGTCGCGTGTGCCTGTGTGCATGGGTGTGCGTGTGGGTGCGTACGGACCTGCTCGACCGGGAGTGGTGCTCAGGCGACCAGGCCGGAGAGCTTGCGGAGCGACTCGTTCAGCGCGGCGGTGGCCGAGTCCTTGAGCTTGCCCGCCATCAGGGAGACCGCGGCGCCGGTGAACTCGCCGTCGATGCGGACCGTGGTGGCGCCGCCGTCCGGGACCAGGGTGTAGCGGGTCAGGACGGCCACACCCATCGGGCCCTTGCCCGTGATCGCGAAGACGCGCTCGTCCTCCAGCTCTGAGACCGTCCAGAGGACCTCGGCGGGGAAGCCCATCATCTTCATGTTCTCGGCGAAGGTGGAGCCCACCGCGAGGGTCTCGGGACCGCCCTTCGGGAAGTTGGTGTGGGTCATGCTCCACTGGCCGTAGGCGTCCCAGTCGGTCAGCTGGGACCAGAGCTTCGCGGCGGACGCCTCGATGCGTGATTCCGCGGTGACTTCAGCCATGCGACCACCCCTTCTCGTCAGGTACGTGCGGCGGAAGGTAGTCCCGGCGGACGCAACATTCAAGACTGACGACCTGTCAGATATCGGGGAGTGGGGCAGGCGTGGACCCGGTCGGTGTCGGGCAGGTCTCGGGAGCGTCTCAACAGGTGTCTCGGTCCTGTCGCTCCTGACCGGTCCTGTCATGATGTCCGGATGCAAGCGTCAGGGAGACATGCCGGACTGGGCCTCGCCCTCGTTTCGGCGATCGCGTTCGGTGGTTCGGGTGTGGCGGCGAAGCCGCTGATCGAAGCGGGTCTGGATCCGCTCCACATGGTCTGGCTCAGGGTGGCCGGGGCGGCGCTCGTGCTGTCCCCGCTCGCCTGGCGCCATCGCGATCTCGTACGCCGCAAGCCCCTGCTGCTCGCGGGCTTCGGGCTCATCGCCGTGGCCGGCGTCCAGGCCTTCTACTTCGCCTCGCTGTCCCGGATCCCGGTCGGCGTGGCCCTGCTGCTGGAGTACCTCGGCCCGGCGCTGCTGCTCGGCTGGATCCGCTTCGTGCAGCGCAGGCCCGTGACCCGGGCCGCCGCGGCCGGCGCCGCCGTGGCCGTCGTGGGTCTCGCCTGTGTGGTGCAGATCTGGGCCGGGCTCAGCCTCGACCTGTTCGGCGTGCTGCTCGGCCTCGCGGCCGCCTGCTGTCAGGCCTTCTACTTCGTCTTCGCCGACCAGGGCAGTGACGGGGACGACGTTCCCGACCCGATGGGCATGATCGCGTACGGCATGATCGTCGGCACCCTCGTGATGACCGTGATCGCCCGGCCCTGGCAGATGGACTGGCAGGTACTGGGCGGCGACGCGGCGCTCGGGGACCTGATGGTGCCCGCGCCGGTGCTGCTCGGCTGGGTGGTGCTGATCGCGACCGTCTTCGCGTACCTGACCGGTGTGGTCTCCGTGCGCAAGCTGTCGCCGCAGGTCGCGGGCGTGGTGGCCTGTCTGGAGGCGGTCGTGGCGACCGTACTGGCCTGGGTGCTCCTCGGCGAGCACCTCTCGACCTGGCAGATCATCGGCGGCGCGCTGGTGCTGGGCGGGGCCTTCATCGCGCAGACCTCCCGGGGGCAGGCCGCGCCCGGGGTCGCGGAGCCGGTGGCGGCCCTGGACCGCGATCCGAGCAAGGTCTAGGCTCTCGATCATGCCGACGACCGTGCTTCCGCCTCCCGCCGCCTAGCGCGGGCGGCTGCCACCACGTAGGAGAACCCGGCCCGGGCCGTGACCCGGGCGGATTCGCGCTGCCCGCGAAGCGATGACCTGCTTCTTTCATCCTTCACGCACGCGCGGAGACCTCTCGTGTCGATCCAGTCGGACCAAACGCCCGCCACCGGGCGCAGCCTGCTCTTCCTCGTCATCGCCGGAACCGCCTGGGGTACGGCGGGGGCGGCGGCCTCGCTGCTCTACCTCGCCAGTGACCTCGGCCCGCTCGCCCTGTCGTTCTGGCGGTGCGCGGGCGGGCTGGCGGTGCTGCTCGCGGTACTCGCCGTACGTCGTCGCCCGCGGGGCGGAGCCGTCGGGGCGGCTGCTGTCCGTGCGGGCGCCGTCCGTGTGGGCGCCGTCCGGGCGTGGGCCTCGGTGGGGTCGCTGATCGGGACCGGGCTGCTGTTCACCCTCTTCCAGTCCGCGTACTTCGCCGCCGTGCGCGAGACCGGCCTCGCCGTCGCCACCGTCGTCACCCTCGGCTCCGGGCCCGTGCTCATCGCGCTCGGGGCCCGGTACTGGATGGGGGAGCGGCTCGGGCGGGGCGGGATCCTCGCGGTCGGCGGGGCGCTGGCCGGGCTGGCCGTACTCGTCCTCGGCAGCGGCGGCGGCGAGGTGCGGCCGCTCGGCGTCGGCTGGGCGCTGCTGTCGGCCTCCGGCTACGGGGCCATGACCCAAGGCCGGGTAGTTAGCGTTTTCGCAGGTCACGCAAGCCTGTTGAAGGATTTCTGACGCAGTGCAACGGAG
>NZ_JALGBX010000054.1 GCF_022808175.1 Streptomyces sp. AP-93
TGCGCTCGGCGGGGCTTGGCTTCGCCAAGCCAGGGCCGGCCCTCTGGGCCCGGAGTCCTCCGCTTCGCTGCGGACGGCTCGGGCTCCGCTTCGCTCCCCCCGAGCGGCTCGCTGCGCGAGCCAGGGACTCCCGTGCTGCGCACGGGAGGTGACCCCGTTTCACGGGGTTCGGGCCTGCGGCCCGTTGGGCGGGTCCGCTTCGCTCCCCCACCCTGAGGCCCTTCCGGCTACGCCGCAGAGCGGGCTCCTGGTCTGCGGGGCTCCCTGGGGCGGTCAGAGGGGTTCGAACTCCGCTCGTGGCTGCACCGATGCTGCTCAGCCTCGTGGCGAGCCGCCCTCCTCCCCTACCCGGCCTGCCCTCTGGAGATTGTCGTGCCCCACGCAGGCACAGCCGCGGCTAACCCTTGGTGCAGACCACAGTCACCGAGATGAGGTCCTGGGTGAGCTGAAGATCCGGATGCCTAATCTCGAAGGTAGTGGGGCTCATCGCTGCGCACCCACTCTTCTCCGAGTGTAGAAAGCCTTCCTTGTTTTGCGCTGAAGGCTTCCACTTCTCAGCTGACAGCTCATCAAAGCCCCTCTTCAACGCATCCAAAGACGTCTTCTTGTCATGCGGCTCAAACAGAGTGATTACCGTTTCTCCCTCTCTCTTCGGCTTCGGCTGAGCCAGCTTGATTCCGGCCCCCAACATCACCTTCTTCACCTCGTCGGCCGCCTCCTGCGCAGAAGACCAACCTGAAACCTGCGCGGAATGTGAACCCTTAACTTCTTCGCCCCGGCCAGAACCAGACTCCGGCTTATCAGACTTACCAGCACAACCAGTCACGAAGGCTGCAATCACAAAAAACGTCGCTACTGACCGAAGCCGCACAATTCCCCCTCATAGCCACAACGGCTCATCTACATTCGGTCAAAAGTTTCACACAACCCACCGACAGAAAGACCACTGCCCCCTAGACAACGCTTGCACCCTAATAACACCATTTCACCAGCCGAGAATCCGGGGTTGGTTGGGAAAGCGCGTCCGCTCCTATGCCCCAACCCCCTTCCGGCTTCCATATACGCCTCCGGGCCCAGGCCGCTGTGACCCGCCCCGCGGGCGGCCAGCGATCGGGAGGGGTTCGCCCTGATGCCGGAAGGCGACCGGCTGCCAGCCTGATTGCCGACCCCTTCCAGCCCGGGGGCCAGAAGCCAGAGAGGAAGCGAGGTGTATCGGAGCGGGTCCCACAGCGCTGCGCGCTGTGCCAGCGAACCGCTTCGCTGGCACAGCGGGAGGGCGTTTCGCGCCCTCAGGGGCCGGCCCTTCGGGCCGGTGTCCTGCGCTGCGCTCCGGACGGTTCGGGGTTCCGCTGCGCTCCACCCCGAACAGCCTGCTCCGCAGGCTGGGTGACCCCGTTTCACGGGGTCTGGGTCTACGGCCCGTTGGGCGGGTCCGCTCCGCTCCCCCACCCCGGCCCTTCCGGCTCTGCCTCCAGGACCAGCCCGCTACGCGGGCAGCTGCCAGCGAGGGGTGGGGGGTGGTTTTTGGTCGGCTCCTGGCCTGCGGAGCTTCTGAGGGTGGCGGGGGGCTAGTCTGCCTGCGGCTGCATTGGAGCTGCCAACGCCCCCGGCGCCCAGACCGCTGCGCTGCCGGCTGCCGCGCTCACGAGAAGGGGCGCCGATATTCGGCGGCGGCAGTCATCCCCGGGTGGCAGTCTGGGCCGATGCCTACCTGGACACCATCAGCTGTACTGTTCGACAACCTGCGGTATCTGCTCAACGAATGGGATCCGATCGGCGTCGCCGACCTCTCTCAGGACGAGTACGACTGCATGCTCGCCCCCTTTGTTCCAGCTCCTCCACCGTGGCACCACGCGGGGGAGATCGGCGAGTTCCTCTGGTACGAGCTGGAGGACCACTTCGGGCTGGACCCCGTCGACCACGGGACCGATGCGGTGGCCGACCGGCTGATCGCCTGGTGGTCCGCGGTGGGCCCGGCCCCGGCCGGCGGGACACCGGCGCCCTGAGAACCTCCCAGGGCGGCCGACGGCCGGGCGGCGTGGGCCAGACAAGATCCGAAGGAGATGGCCTAGTGCTTCATTCCTCTATCCGGATTGAGATTGGGCTAGGGGGTATCCCACGCCGGGGCCTGGTCGCCACCTACAGTTCTTGTCGCCGACCGGTGAAACTGCGCAGTGCCCAACCAATCTGCACAGGCTGCCGAGCCACCGAGGAAGACCCAGGCCAGGTATGAGAGCTGCTCAGGTAGCTACCGGTAGTGGGCAGTTCCAGCGTAGGACATGCCCAGGGCCACGGTGAGCTGCTTGACGTCGAGTTCGTCAGCGAGAGTGAGCAGCCGGGTGGAGCGCAGGATGCGCGGGAGGAGGCCCACCGCGGCGATGCTGTCGCGGATGTGCGCGGCGCCGGCCGGGCAGGTGGTCGTTCTCGTGAGGCGGGTCACCAGAACATGCGGGTTGGCCGTGTGCAAGGCGCCGCGGTGGGCAAGGCATCGTTCCAGGGCTCCCCATGTGGCGCTGTCGAGGGCGATGTCGACGGTACGCCCTGGGAAGCGAACTGTCCGGGAGCCGAGGCTGATCTGGTCAAGGGTGAGGTGGCGGAGTTCGGTGGTGGTCGCGGCGTGGAGGAGCGCGGCCAGACCGATGAACGCCTCATGCGGGAGGACATGCGCGTTGGTACTCCAGCGCCGGTAAAGGGCGCGCTGCTCATCGAGGGTGAGCGTGGCGCCCTGGAAGCCCCGCTGCTGCCGGGCTTCCAGGGCAGCGGCGGGATTGTGGAGTACCAGCCCGGTTCGGTGCGCGTGGGAGAAGAACTGCCGCAGCCCCGCGAGCCAGGAAGCTCTGCGGGCCGGGTTGCGGGCCAGGAACGCCTCCAGGTCCGTGAGGCTCACGCCCGCCCACGTGGCGTGCCCAAGGGCGTGGACGTAGAGCGCCAGGTCCCGGACGGTGTCGAGGCGGATCTCGATGGTCTTGAGCTGGTTCGGTCGCAGCCCAAGGCGCTCGGCATTCTGACGCTGGGCCACCAGCACATCGCCGAAGGCGCGGACGGCGGGGCGCAGCGGGGCCGGGACGGCCTGGATCCGGCGCTCCCGGCGGGCGGCGGCTTGCGTGTCCTCGGTGTCGCAGGGTGGTCCGCGGAGCTGGTCGGCGTGGAAGAAGTCGGCGAGCGGCCGTGAGAGCCAGGCAACGGTGCTGCGCGCGTGAGTGAGCAGCGTGTCCGGGTCGGTGGAACCGGCGTCGATGACCAGTCGAGCCGTATGAGTGAGGACGTCAGCAGCGTAGAAGGTGTGGCGGTGCGTCGTCAGATGCGCGGTGAAGGAACCCCACCAAGAGGGCGGGTCAGGCATCCGGTCGGCCCAGCTGGCGGCGCGGGTCTCCACCGTGTGAGGCGAGTGCTCGTAACAGCTCTTGCACATGCCCCGCGCCCACTGCGCCAGGACACCGTACCCCGAACAGGCCGCGAGCGGCTCGGCCCTCGCCGGATCGGAGCACGGACGGCATCGCTGGGTGGCGGCATTGAGGGTCCGCCGGCGCCCGCAACGCTGACACGGGCCGAGGGCTGGCCGGCCCACCGTACGACGACGACAGGCCGCGCACATGGGATCCGCCGAGCGCCTGCCGCCACCACAGCCCGGACACGTACGCACGCACCATGCGCACAGGCCAGTGCCGGGGCGCAGCCAGCGCAGCTTCGTGCAGCCCGGGCAACGGCCCTGGACGGCGTCGGGAACGGACGCTGCCATGCGATCTCACATCCGCCAGGTAGGAGAAGGGGGAACGAAGGACGATCCCGCACGTCACAAGGGAGGCAGTGACCGCGTCTCGACGGCCCGCAGTGGGGCACGCGACGGCCGTCCGCCTGTCACCTCCAGCGCTGGCACCGGGCCGGATGGTGCAGGAGTCAACACGAGGAGATCTCCAGGAGCACAGTCGAGAGCCGCACACAGGGCAGCCAGGGTGGACAGCTTCACCTGCGACGGCTGTTTCGTGAACAGGGCGGACACCGAGGCCGGGGACAGGCCGAGACCCGCCTTCTCGGCGAGCAGTCGGCGCAGCTGGGTCCCCGTCCACACGCCGCGCTCCGCCGCGGTCATCCGCAGCCGCCACTCCACTCCGGGGACAACCACTTCCGATACCGGTGATCCCGATCGGTTCATTGGACTCGCCTTCCTCAGCCGGCCAGCACCCGGACAGCAGAGTCGGTAGCGCGCCGCCAGGCGTCCTCGACGAACTTCTGCGACGGCTTCACGTACGCCATGGTCGAGGCGATGTGGCGGTGCCCGAGGAGCTGCTGGACCGCGATCAGGTCCATGCCCCGCTCGTACTGGTGCGTCGCGCACGCCCGGCGCAGCGCGTGCGGAGTGAACCGCTCGTCCCAGCCCACGCCCTCAAGATCGAGAAGGCGGGCCAGACGGTCCCGGACCGTCCCCGCCTTCAGGGCCTGGCCGTCATCGTCGCAGAACAGCGGCGCGGTGGCAGGGAATAGCGGTCGGACGTCGGCCAGGTACCAGTGCCAGGATCCGGTCCACGCCCTCCAGCATCGGCGCCCACCGCGGCCGCGGCCCCGAGGTGTTCGCCGCCTTCCCGAACCGCACATGCAACTTCCCCGACGGCCCCAGGTGCGGATGAACATCGGCCTGGTCCAGACGTACCAGTTCACTCACCCGGACCGCCGAGTGATACGGCGTACGCAGCAACGCGTAATCCCGCGCCATGACCCGGTAGTCCGACGCGACCGCCACCTGGGAACGGACGAAAGAGAAGAACGCCTGCAACCTCTCACGGCCGGGAGGCGGCCCCACCGCGGCGTCGTCACCGGCATGCCGCACGTGGTTGAACCGGTCGAGCCCGCCGTCACCGACCGGCACCCCGAACACCGCACGGACCTGGGCCCCGTACCGCGCGGCGACAAAGCCGTGAAAGGCACGGAGCATCTGCAGGTACTGGCGGCGCGTGCCCGGTGCCAGACCCACCGCGGCAAGGGCGTGAAGCATCTCGTCCACGTCCTCCGCGACCACCTCCCACACCGGACAGTCGAAACGCCCCAGGACGCGCGCCAGGAGCGAGGTGTACCCGCGGACAGTCGTCGGCGAAAACCCCCGCACCACCCACGTCCGCGCGAACGCCTCCGCACACCCAGCCTGAAACACCCACGGATCCACCCCACCATCAGGGTTAGCCAGCCCGCCCTCGACCAGCTGCAGACCGCCCCGCTCCCCCACACCCACCACAACACCCGCCCAGCCGTTGGTTAAGGCAGCACCTGAACGACCGACATGCCACCAACGAACTCAACGACCAACCAGCCGGACAGCAACCCCCAACAGCGAAACAACCGGCTCATCCACACCACATCTTCGACAGCCACTGCGCCTCGTCACAGACCAGGACATGCGTCTCCTCCAGAGCTCCGCGCAGCATCCGGTCGAACTCGATCGGCTGCCCCGGCGGACGCCCCTGCAGACCCAGCGCGTGGAACAGCTCATGGCGCAGGTCTCGAGTCGAGGGGCGGGAACGGAACTGGATCCGGCGCGTCAGCCTCGGCGCGAGCTCACGCAGCGAGGTATTCACCGCCAACGACTTGCCCCGGCCCGCCTGCCCATAGATACAGATCATGGCCCGGGCCTCGATCGCGACGCGGATGTTCTCCCGCACCATGAGCAGAGCACGCGTGGAGACCACCTGGGCGCCCGGCAGGCGCATGAAGTGGTCCTCCCGCTCCCGGGGCAGCCGACCCTGTCGCTCAGCAGTCACCATCGCTCAACGCTCCCCGCTGTCGTCACGTACACCAGCCGCTCCCGGCGGCCCGCCATCAGCTGCCTGCCCCGCATCCGCCTGCGGGCCGGCCGCCCGGCGAGGTCGGACAACCGGGCGAGCCCAGGAGGCCGGGGGCTCACGAGGCGGAATCAAGTCCGGCAGTGCGCGGGCCGCCAAATCCACGCCCCTTGACCTGGCGATCTCTGCCTCCGCCTGCGAAGAAGTGACCGTGCGCCGCGGACGGGGCGCAGCAGCCGTGGTCGTGGCCGTGTAGCGGGTCTTGCGCAGCTTCTCCGCCGCCTTCAGATCCGCCTTCAGCGCGCGGGCCTTCTTCTCCCTGACCGAACTCAGCGCACGGCGCTGCTCCACCGTCGCCGCCTGGGCCAGATAGGCGGTCCCCAGGTGCCGGCCCCACTCCTCGGTAGAGAACACCTCGATCTGCCCGTCGTAGTGCGGCAGATACCGCAACCGCACCCGCATGCCCACGTTCCCCGCCATCCACGGCGCGATATAGGCACGACGCCGCCACGCGATCCCGTTCGTGGTGATCTTCCGAACCCTGCCGTCATCCTCCATCGCGAAAAACGCGAGCCGCTCCTCCGCGACGTCCTCGACCGGCGCCCCATCCGCCTCCCACGCCGCCAACGGCGTCAGGCTCGCGTCCAGACCGGCAGGGTGGTGCTCGGTGTTCCACCACGCCACCCAGTCCAACAGGATCTTCACGAAGTCCGGGTACGAGAGGAGGTCCTCCACTGGATCCGGGTGGTACGCCTCCGCGGCCCGGGCACGATGCGTATAGCCCGGCAGCGAGACCAGCAGCATCTCCTCCACCGCACCGTTCAGGGCCTCGACGGTGCCCTTCCGGTACGGCTTGTACGCCGGCAGATCATCCACCGGAACCGCGAAAGCGCCCAAAGCCCGGGAGACCGCCTTCGATAGAAAGTCCTTACCCCGGTCCACCCGCACCCGCCCCGGCAGACCACCGAACGGCCCGTACGGCTCGGTCCGGCTTATCCCCATACGCAACGCGGCCAGCACCGCGTCCCGGGCCGGCTCATGCGGAGTAACCGCCACACCCACGATCGCCTTCGTCGCCACATCAATGAACCACGTCACCCACGGACACACCGCAGAGCCTTCAAGGTCCACGCGTACCGGGATCCGCTTGTGATCACCCTCCCAGCAGGCATTCCTGTGCGTCCGCGGGCGCTTGCCGTACACGTCAAACCGGCGCCGGGCAGCCTCACCACCCTTCAGGCCCGCCCGCTCCCCCGCCGACAAGTCCTGCCGTACAGCGCGCTGCAGAGCACGAAGAGAAGGCACCGAGTCCGCAACACCAGCCTTCACCGCCTCGGCGACCAGCTCACGGTGGACCGCGGCAACATTCCCACCCCACACCGCCAGACGCGCACGGACATCCGCGCTCACACCAGTCCGCGCCGGCGTCCGGGCCGACAGACGCCCCTCACGCCGGGCCACCGACACCCAGTTCCACACCGTCCGAAGCGACACTCCCAGAGCCTCAGCGACCAGACGCGCATGGTCGGTGGTCAACTCGCCCCGGGAATCCAGCGCCACCAGGCGTGCCACCGCGCCCTCACGCCCCACACCCGGCCGCCACCGCGGCAGGTCCTCGCTGGCAGGAACCTGATCGGACACCCCTCACCCCCAGCCGGAACCCCGCACCATCCGACTGTCCACACCCGGGACCGTCCATCCCGACACGCCGACCAGACCAACACGAACGAGGGAAGCGACGGGATACGGATTGCCATCCGCCCTCACCAGGAAGCCGGAAATCCTGCACAGCTAGCATCCACACGTGCACCCCGAGCCTCGATCGACCCTTAGGACCCCGCTCCCGCCCGGCCGGATGATCACATCCGACGAGGGCGACGGAGATGTGCAGCCCCTTTGGCTCAGCGATCGGCCCGCCCCGGTCGACCTGTGGGCACAGATCCAGGCCGAGCACACAACCTCCGGTCTCTGGCCACTACTCCTCGACTCCCTGGATTCAGACGGCGGCGACTTCCGCCCATGGGGATCAGGCGAGATCTTCCCCGAGCAGATGTCATCCCCGGCGAGCCATGACCCGGCCGGCCTGCTCGCGCAGTGGTGGGCGGCCCACACCGCCATCGATGAAGACGACGTGCTCCCCGCCCCAGAACGCCTCGCCGTCACAGCCCCCTTCGGCCAGAGCTGGCCCGGCCTCGCGCCCAGCCGAGAAACAGCGACGAACGCCGACCAACTGGCCGGCGAGTACGCGCAGGCCTTCCTCACCGACCGACCACAATCCCGACTGGGGCTGGTCATCGCCGCGTCCGGCGCCCAGGCCCTCACAGCCGCAGGCTGGGCCGGGCCCTGCAACTACGACGACGACACTGCAAAGTTCTCCGCGGTCATCGCGGATTGGGAGCACCGCTTCGGTACTCGCGTCGTCGCGGTCGGATTCTCCACCCTGCACATCAGCGTCGCCGCTCCACCGATGAACCAGGAAGACGCTCTCCTCGTCGCCGCTGAGCACTTCGCCTTCTGCCCGGACAACATCTGGCAAAGCAGCCGCCCTCACACACTGGCCGCGTACGCCGAACGACTCACCGGCGCACACAACTGGGACTTCTGGTGGGACTGATCATCCCCGCCGCAACAGGACCCCCACGCCCTACACGCACGACAACGGACCTTCACCGGAAAACGACAGCGACCTTCACCAACCGAACGACACCCCAGCAACGCGGTAGCCAACCCCGCCACACCCACCACCAGTGAAAACCCATGACGCACACCCAGTGCACATCACACGACGCGCATCACCCGCCGAACAAGCCGAAGGACGATGCCCCGCTGGTGGATCACCATGCCTGGCGCAAAACAGCGCCGCCGCCAGTCCTCGACGTGGATCCGTGTCGAGGACTGGCGGCGGCGAGTACAAGCCTGCGGCCACTGCAGCGGTTCAGCGGGCGCCCGTGACACTTATGCCGAAACCCATCTCGCGATCATCGGGGCTGGTCTGCGACCGCTCCGTCCGGCGGGCAGTCGCCGTAAGACCAGCACCGAACTGGTACTCGTCCGGCAGACCGCCTGCTGATCAACCAGCAGGCGAACCGCCCGGGCGACACGCGCCGATTCAATCGCTCCTTGGGTTGTTACCGCTCGCGTGCTCGGAGGAACGCCATCACGGCGCCCACGAGGGTGAGGCTGATGCCGCCCACGGTCAGTGCGAGGGCCGACGTCTCGTGGGTGTACGGCAGGGATGCCGCCAGCACTCCCGCGGTGATCAGGAGCAGCACCGCTCCGGCGATCTCACGTTCACGCATGTGTCACCTGCATCCGTCGTTGTAGCTCGAGTATTGCCCGGGGATCAGACCGGGATACCCGATGGGCCACTTGAGCTTGATGCAACGACGGTAGTCGACCGCCTGCTTGGCGTGCCAGGCGATGACTGCGGCGTTGAGCCAGATCCACTTCAGCAGGATGAGCGTTGGAGAAGAGGGCCAGGGCGCCGGCGACGGTTGCCGGCATCTCGGACGCCGACTTCATCCGCAGGGTCTCCCGCTTGTTGAAGTAGATCGCCGTGGTGCCCCGCGGGTTGCTCGCCCGGGCCATCCTCACGGTTAGTGGCGGAACCACTCGACCCGAACCACACCCCATTGCCATCCCGGCCCCCTCCGACCGGCAGAACCACCCCGCTCGACAACAGCAGCACACCGACCGTCAGCACGAACAGCATGTCGGAGTGCTTTCACCCCACCGAGCGAAGATCACCAACAGCATCCAGAAGGTGAGCCAGAACCCTTCAACCGACAGCGCTTGTTCGTGGGTTCCGGCGGCGTTCAGTGATCATCGGCACTCTGGATGTTCACGGGAAATAGCGGCAGCGTCGTGGGCGTCCCGCTCGTAGACCTGCTTCGCAGATCGTCGTGATCGTTCCACGGGAAAGGAGCCGTGCTGTTCTGCGGCAGAGGTGACACCATGCGGTGTCATGGCAGATGACAGCACCAGTACGTTTCAGGCGGGCCAGACGGGGCTCATCGTCCGGATCTCGGAGGCAGAGCCGGCCGTCCGCGGGTGGCGTGAACGGCTCGACCCCTCAGCCCAGGCCGGGGTTCCAGCCCACATCACCGTGCTCTTCCCGTTCCTAGACGAGAGCCGAATAGATGCGCTCGTCTACTCCGCTCTCGCGGAGGTGTTGGGCAGCCGCCAGGCCTTTGACCTGCGGTTTGAGAGATATGGACGGCTCCCGGAAGTGCTGTATCTCGTTCCCGAGCCTGACACGCAGTTGCGGCAGCTCACGGACGCGATCGCTGATCGTTGGCCTGAGGCTCCGCCGTATGGTGGCCGGTTTGCCGAGATCGTGCCGCACCTGACCATCGCTCAAGGGCAGGAAGATGCCGTCCTGGAGGAGATCGAGGCCGACCTCGTCGGCAGGCTCCCGTTCACGTCTCACGTCTCGTCGGTTGAACTCATGGTGCACGACGGCGTGAAGTGGCAGGAACGGGCGTCGTTCGCACTCGGAGAATGACGCAGGTCATGAGGCTTGGCTGGCCCGCTGCCCTCGGGCAGTGGACCAGCGTGGGGCCAGTCAGCTGGCGTTAGCGTGCTCGGCGCGGGCTCGGGTGCTGGCGAGTCGGTAGGAGTCGGTTCCGGTCCCGATGATGGTTCCGTTGAAGGTGAGGCGGTCGACGATGGCCGCGCAGAGGCGGGGGGCGGTGAACGTCTTGGTCCACCCAACTGGGGCTGGCACTTGTTCCCCGCGAGGAGTCTGCCCTGTCACCTGGCCGTAGGCGGGTCCTGGGCGTCTCTTTGACGTCCACAACTCCTCCGGGTTGACCTCCCGGACCGGAGTCGGATCGGCCTGCCACACCTCGAGCGGAGACCGCCCGCCCAGCGGCTTCGGGTGGTGGGAGGTGTTCCACCACTCCACCCAGTCCAACAGGCGCGAGGTGAAGTCCTCGAAGTCGAGCAGCACCTCGTCCTCGGGCCGCGCCCGGCGCCGGCCCGGGCGCGGCTGACGCACGCACCCCGGCAGTGCCGCCAGGAACATCGACTCCACCGCCCGATTCAAGCCCTCCACCGTGCCCTTCAGGTGCGGGGTGTAGGCGGGCAGGTCCTTTAAGAACTACTGGGTTTGATCGGGTAGTTGATGAGGCGAGGTGGATACCTGGGCGTAATTCGCAGGCGTGGAGCAAGGGAAGGACCTATTGTGCCCGTCATGATCGACTGGAAGAGCGTCGAGGCCGCCGATTGCGCCGTGCCTGCTGGCCGGCCCATGGACGACCTCGTGCGCGAGCTGTCCCGTGCCCTGGCAGATCCCGATCCGCTGGTCCGGGACGGCGCGCCCTACACCGTCCTGGAGACCTGGATCGCCCACGGGGTGATCGGGAGGCCCCAGCGGCTGGAGTTGGGGGACGAGATGGCCGCCCGGTTCACCGACCCGAGCATCCAGGCCCGTACCTTCGCTCCCCTCGTACTCGAGATGCTGGTGGCGGCGGGGGACTTCAAATCCGGCTGGGTGGAGGCGTTCGAGGACTGGTACCCGGCGGAGGCGGATCTGCGCGGCCACGACGAGACTCTCGGCTGGCTTCACGCGGTGGCGCACGGCGCGGACCTGCTTGCCGGCTTCGGCCTGCACCGCGAGGTGGCACCGGTGCGGATGCTGGACCTTGCCGCCGCGCGGCTGACGGCGCCCACCGACCACGTCTACGACCAGATGGAGGACGACCGCCTTGCCCGGGCGATCGCCCGAGTCCTCACCCGCACCGACCTGAGCGAACGTGAGGCCGTCCGGTGGCTGGATCCAGTCGCCGACCGTTTCGGGGCCGACCGGATCAGCGCCCCGGTACCCGCTCACCTCAGCAACTGCCTGCGTACCCTGCGCCTGCTCTACGTCCTCGCCGACCGGGGCGTGCGGCCCGCCAGCGAACTGCCCGCCCAACCGCTGCACCACCGCGACGCGGTCAAGTCCAGTATCGCCGCCGCCCTCGACCGGATCGTCAGACGCTAGAGGTCCTTTGGTCGTGGCTATACGCGGACAGGGCCTATCCCGGCCCCCTCCGCGTCCGCTCCTCCCCCTCAGCGTCGGGACCGTCGGAACGTGGCCGTTCGGCGGGCGGCGGGTCGCCTTCCTCCCATACGTCGTGCCCGGCGGGCGCCTCGCTCGTGCGTCGACCGGTGTCACCTCCGGTGTCCCGCCCCGTGTCCCGGCTGCCGCCTGCGGAGAAGTTGGAGCGGGCGGAGGCCGCGCCGGCCTCGAACTCCGCGCTCGCGAGCCCTGCGGCGATGCCCGACATCACCCCGCTGGCGACCTCGACGGTCACGTCGATCACGGTTTCCGCCACCTTCCCGGCGGTCTCCGCCAAGGACCCCATCGCCTGGCCGAACTCGTCCATCGGACTGTCGCCGCCCGCGCCGCCCGCGCTGGCGGCACCGGAGGCATCGGCGGCGCTGCCTTCGCGCGAGGCGGATTCGGGTCGTCCCGGCGGACCCTCCTGGGCTGCCGTGTCCCGCTGGTCGGCCTGTTCGGGCGGGCGGCTCCGCGAGGCGTCGGCCCCCTCCGAGGATCCTGCCGGCGCTGTTCCGTCGGCCGTATTCGGCCGCTGTCCGGTGGCGTCGGTGGTGTTGGGGGCCGGAGCACCATCGGAACGGGAGGGGGAGGAGGACGGAGAGGACTCGCCGCGCTCCGTCTGGGCTTGCGCCGGTTCCGGCCGCGCGGCCGACGGCTCTTGCGGTGGGTCCGATGCGCGCGTCGAGGACGGGTGGTCATCCGCGGGTACGCCGTCCTGCGCGCTCCGCGTACCTCCGTCCCGTACCGGCTGCCCTCCGGTCTCCGCCGGGGCTCCGTCGCCGGGCGGCCGGGTGGAATCCGCGGCCTGCCCGGACTGGGACTGCGGATCCCGCTCTGCAGAAGCGGGCTGCGCCCCCGGGGGGTCGGACGGCCGGTCTCCTGCCTTGGGATCCTGCGGACGGGCCTCAACCGGCTCTTTCGGGGGTGTCGTGGCCTCGGGCTTCTGCGGGCGTTCCGCATCGGGGGTGTCCGGGCCCTTGCCTGCTTGGCGATCTTCCGGAGGGGGGTCGATTATCAGATCCTCGTCGGCGGGCGGCTCCGACGGCGGTTGGCCGTCCTTGCCCTCCTGTGGCGTCTCCGGACCCGCCGCAGGGGTGTCGGCCGTCGGTGGCTCGCCCTGATCGGGTCCATCAGGCGTCTCGCCCGTCGGCCGGCCGGGTTCCGGGGTGGGCTGCGCCGTTTGTTCCGGGGCGGGCCCGGAGTCCGCGTCGCGCTGCGCGCCGGGCCCGTGATCCGCCCGGTCGGGCCTGGTCTCCGGCTGCCGTGGCCCGTCTGCGTCGGCGCTCGCGCTCGGCTTGTCCGTGTCCCACGACAGGGCCGACAGCTGGGTCGCCGTGCCGTCCGCCTCTTCCCGTTTTCCGGCGCCGCCCTCTTGGCTGCGGTCGGCGTCGTCGGCCTCCCGGTCCGTGCCTTCCCGCCGACCGTCGCCGCCGCTCTCGCTGTCGCCGCCGCTGTCGCCCGCAGCCTCCGCGCGGCTCCCCGGGTCCGCCCCCTTGTCGGGACCGGGACCGCCGGTGGTCTCGGCGGGCGGAGGCGGTGGGGGGGATTCCGGGCCCCGACCGCTCTCTAGCGCCACCGGCCCTCCCCCCGCGCGAAGGCGAGGGGCGCGACGGCAACCGCGTCTGCCGCGGTCCCGGTCCTGGTCCCGACCACGGCCACGGCCACGGCCACGGCACCCGACCTCACATCCCCCATCACGCCCCCGTTCGATGTTTGCAGCATGGTCGCCCGCCATCGGGGCCCTGTCAGCCCCCGTGCACCGCAAGACGGCGGCTTGACGCGAAATCACCGTTCACCGACCGGAGTCGGCGCCCCTCCGGCTCAGCTGCCGCGGAGGAACTCGGTTGCCTGGTGGCGCAAGGCCTCGGGTGCGTCGGACCAGGCGGGAGTGGCCATCAACTCGCGCAGCCTCACTTCCTTCACCTCCCGGGGCGCATTCGCGCGCAGACCCAGGTGGGACCAGACCCGCTCGAGGTCCTCGTACGGCAGGGGCCAGTGGGCGCCGGAGGCGACCTCGGTGGTGCCGGACGGGGCCGGGACGAACACTTCGTCGGCCGTGACCGCCGGAGTGATCTCGACGAGGTCGAGTTCCAGCCGGGCGATGGCATCACGAAAGAGCGTGCGGTACTGGGCGACGGCGGCGTCCGAGGGACGCTCCCCGTCGTGGAACAGGGCGAACACCCATCCCGCCTCGTTGATGCGGGAGAGGTCGAGGACGAGGCGCGTGCCGCTCTCCGGGTCTGTGAAGGAGCGGTGCGCGATGCTCGCCGCCGATCCGGGCCCCTCCGTTCGGGGCGTCTCCTCCAGTTGGAAGTTCTGCAGGAGCCACCGCAACCGGTCGGGCGTCAACTCTCCCCGAGATAGCGCACGGAGCGCGGGCCAAAGCATGGTGGTTGTTCCCATCTACGGAGGATGTGTGCGGACTGGGTGAGCGTACGGCGCGTCCGGCTCACGCTTCTTCTTGTCCTGTGGTCTCGGCTGATGCCCGCGAGAGCGGCCGTCGGATGCGGTGTCCGTCGGGCGGGAAGGTCGCCGAGAGGCGAGCGGAGTGATGGTCGGCCGCTTCGGCCATCGTGCGTAACGCCTGGACGTGGGACTGAGTGAAGCGAACGGATCCGACGACGGCGGTGGCGACCGCTTTGGCCCGCTCGGCCGCGACCGCGAACTGGGCGATGCCGTCCCGGGGATCGGCCTGGGGGGTGCCCTCGGGATCGCTCTGGGAGGCGTCCTCGGGATCGGCCGGAAAGGGCAGCTCATTCCAGGCGTCGCGGAGCGCCGCGACCGCGGGGTGCAAGGACGACGAGGAAAGCTCCGACCCCATGTAGGTGGCGACCCACTCCCGACCCCGGTCCCGCACTCCGCGCGCCCCCTGCTCCAGCTCGTGCACCGTCTGTGCCTCGTCGCCTCCGGGACCGTAAGGCTGCTCTTCGGGCCGGTGGATGACCCAGTCCGTGGCGCGGAAGTGGGAGGAGAGGGGTCGGCCGAGCCGTGTCGCGTCGAAGGGGCCGCTGGATTCGAAGACGCCCAGTGATATGGGTCGGCCCAGTTCCTCCTCCCAACGGACGGACCAGGCGTCCAAGGCCGGACCGGCGCCGCGGACCGTTGCGTCGTCAACGTAGCCGTGGCCGTCCATGAAGCCGCCCCCGTAGCGCTCGGTGTGTCGTTCCTTCCAGTGTTCTCGGGCCGCTCTGACCATGGCGGTGCTGTTGATGTCCAAGTCGATGTCGCTGGGCTTCGGGTCGATGCCCAGTCGCCACATCAGGTCGAAGGGGCGGCGTGTCGACGGGCCCTCTCTGTCGCCGACCCACTCCTGGAAACGCTCCGACGTCTCGGAGCCGGCGACGAGGTCCTGCGGCTGAGGGACCGTCTTGTGGATGCCGGAGTAGAAGTCGGCCCCGCTCCCCTTGATCCTGATGTCGACGGCCGAGGGGCCGATCCCGTCGCTGTCCAGGGCCGCCAGCATCTCCGTGCGAAAGTCTCGATAGAGCTCGGGGGTCATGCCCATGGGCGCCTCCCCGGTGACCAGCCACTTGATCTGAACGGGGTTGATGCGGAGGAAGTCGAGGTCGCGCTGGGTGATGGCATAGCCGGATTCGTCCTTCGGCCACCAGTCGGGGGCCGGCTCCGTACCGTCGAGGACCCGCAGGATCAGGTCGTCGAGCGGGACGTTGCGGTCGAGCTGGTGCGGGATTCGCAGGGGTTGCCACTGACGTGCGTCGACGGCTTCCGCCCGGGCCGTGGGGTCCTCCGTCGCACGGTCGTTGGCGCCTGTGGCGAGGACGGGTGCTCCGAGAGCGATGCTGCTCGCGGCCGTCTGCTGCGCCGCGGGCGCCGGAGGTTCACCCCGTGCGACACCGTCCAAGGTGACGGGCCTGCCGCCGGGCAGCAGCACCCACTCCTTCTGCCCCAGGTAGCCGATGCCCGTCAGGGGGAGGGCGAGGATGTCGCGCGCGGGCGTACGGTCCACCAGGACGACGCCGCTCCCGCCGCGCTGATCCATCCATTCGGCCACGATCGAGCGATCGGCAGACCAGCTCGCCAGCGGCCGCTGACCGGCCTCCACGGCCTCGCCGACCTCCTGCCCTGCCCAGTCCGGCGTCGGCGCTCCCTCCGCCCAGGTCAGTGCCCGGTAGGAGAGCACCTCGGTGACACCCCGCTCGGCGAGGGTCTCCTGGGTAAGGTCGTACTGGCTGCGCAGGAAGTCGTGCAGCGCGTCCTTGTTGTAGAGCAGTTCGAGGCCGACGGCGGACCCTATTTTCGCGTCCAGCTTCCATTCCAGGACCTCGGTCAGACCGAACTCCTCGCGGGTGGCCTCCTGTAGCGCCAGCACCCTCACGTTGTTGTTGGACCCGTACGACCATGAGCCCATCAGCTCGCTGACGGCGATCATGCGGACCAGGCGGTTGCCCTGCGGGGTGTCGAGGCGCACCACACGGTCGTCGGCGTGGTCCGGGTTCGCTTCGACGAGTTCGTCGACGTGCAGGACTTCGGCGCCCATGGACGGGTACTGCTCGTTGTGCGGTACGAGTACGTAGCGGCTGTCGCCCAGACGGTGCGCCATGTCGTTGCCGATGTGCAGGCCCATGGCGGCAAGGACGAGTTCGGGCGTGGTGGACGTCATGCGGTCGGCAAGGGCCTGGATCGCGATGGTCTTGGCCTCCGGGGTGTCCGTGATCCGGCCGTCGTCCGTCAGGAGCGCCTCGCCCACGCGCTGGAATTCCACCCGCGCCGGCGATCCGGGGGGAGGGGGCGGCAGGTGGTGATCGGTGCTGTCCGTCCGCTCCCGCTCGGCCTGGACCTCCGTGGTGCCTTCGGCCGGAGTGGGCTCCTCCACCCCGTCCGGCGCCTGCTCCGCGGGTTGGACCTCCCCCACGGCTGCGACGTTCGTGTCGGCGGTGACCCGGGGGGGCAAGTCCGGGGTGGGCGCCTGCGTGTCGGCAGTGAGGGGGGCGAGGGTGTCGGGTTCGTCGGCGTCTTCTTCGGTGGTGTCGGTGGCTTCTTCTGTGGCGTCGGTGGCTTCGGCGTCTTCTTCTGTGGCGTCGGTCGAGTCGGCGCCGTCGTCCCGTTCGGGGTCGCCCGCCACGGGCGGTACCGGATCCCGATCGTCCACGTCGAAGGGCATCGCGGAAATCAGGACCCGGGTGTCCGCCTCCTCGGACTCCTGCGGCTCCGCCGTGTCGCCGGGAACTCGTAACCCGGTGCTGTCCTGAGGGGATCCATCGTGCGTCTCGGTGGTGTCGTCCCGATCTACGACGACACCCGGCGAGGCACTGTCGTCCCGGCCGTCGCTGTGGTCCCGGCCGTCGGTGACGTCCCGCCCATCGCCGGCATCCCGCCCGGAGTCGGATGTGCCGGTCCCCTCGATGGCGTCGGAATCGCGGTCCTCCGGCGCACCCTGCGGAACACCCTTGCCCTCGGCCCGTGCCGTCTCCGTGGACGCTCCGGTGCTGCGGCCGACATCCCGTGCGGTGGATACATCGCCCTCGTCGGGCAGCTGCGGCGCGGGTGGTGGGGTACCCGGTTCGGGCGGGATGGCGGCCTGGTCCGAGGCACCTGTCATGAGCGTGGCTCCTTTCCGCGGGCGCATTCGATGGCGACGCGTTCCGCGGCCTCCTCCACCAGCGCGTCCACCAGTTGCCCTGGGGCGCAGGCCAGTCGAAAGGCACGCTCGACGTGTTCCTGGGTGGTGCCCCCCGTCACCGCGGTCACCGCTTCGCAGAGGCCGCTGCGCACGACATCGCCGACCCGGCCATGGGCGCGGTCGGGCCCGTAGCAGGCCAGGGCGCGGACCTGTAGACGGTGGTCGGCTCCCGAGGTCCCGGTCAGGACGATCCCGCGGGCCTCCCACTCCGCCGCATGGCGCGGGTAGCCGTGCGGTCCGTCGGGCCGTTCCTCACGAGCCAGGTGGATGACTTCGAGGACGTCCCGGAAGCGGTAGTTGGCGTACGTGAAACGTCGGCGGTCCTCTGCCGGCGGCTGCGTGTCGAACAGACGGGCCGTCAGTACGGCGTGCAGACGCGCGCCGAAGTCCGCCGGGTCGACCTCCCCGCGCATCAGGGGCTCGCGGGCCGCGACCGCCCGCTCCACCGCGTAGACGAGGGCACACTCCAGGTCGCGTTCGGCCAGGGCCGTCAGGGTGCCCCGTACGGTGGGCGAGGGACCGGGCGGGGGCATTCCCATGGCCTGCGCCGTTGCGGCAGCCTCGACCCAGAGCAGGTGCAGCGGTGCGAGGGAGCGGTGGTGGGCGTCGTTCATCGTGCGCAGGGTGCAGGGACTGCTGAGGCACGAGGCGCCGCAGAGCGGGCTGCGGCTGCCCAGAAGGGGTGGTTCGGTACAGACCCCGTCGGTGCCCTCGTCCCCTTCGCCGTGCGGGACGGCGGTCAGCACCGGCCGGTCCATGCCGTCGGCGGCCACGGCCGCGCGCCCGGGGCGGAGCGCGACCACGCTCTCGCTCTGCTCGGGCTGGAGGTTCATGGTCGCGCCCACGGACCGGCGGTCGTCCTCCGCGGGCAGCCGGTGCATGACCTTCAGCGCACTGTTCTTGATCACGTCGGGAAGGATCTTGCTCGGGATCTGCTCGACGATGACCACGCCCTCCCCGTAGGCTCGGATCTCGGCCAACAGCGAAGCGAACAGTTCGACGGCGGCGGCCGCCGGACCCGACTCGACGTTCTTCAGCAACCGGTGGGCCTCCTCGACCACCAGGACGTGGCGCAGCGGTACCCCGCCCCCGCTGTGGTGCACGCGCAGGTGCTCCACGATGCGGATCAGGACGGCGCCGATAAGGAACGCCTTGTCCTGGTCGTTGGTGATGGTCTCCAGCTCCAGGACGACGTTTCCGGCCAGGAGTTCGGCGACGTCAAGCGGGTGACCGCCCTGGAAGAACCTTCCGGGAGTGCCTTCCCTCAGGGATCCGATGCGGACGTCCACGAAACCGCGGACGTCCGCCGTGACCTCCCGCCCGTATCCGATCGTCTCGACCACCCGCTGGGCGGTGCTCTGCAGGTCCGCCAGGGTCGGATACTGCGCGGCGCGCGGGACGTCCGGTTCGTCCAGGAGGAACTTGGGCTTGTTGGCCGGGCGCGGCTCCCCCGTGACGAGGTCCCAACCGGCAGCCGTGTAGCACTGGGTCAGGGCCCGTGCGAGCACCTGCGGGAAGGGTTCGTGGCCCTCGAAGGCCGCGAGGAACAGGGCCCGTACGAGGTCCACGTGGCTCTGGAGTGCGAACCCCGGCTCCGGCTCCAGGGGGTTCAGGGAGGCCGGGGCGACGTCCACGTCACCCGGCCGGATCACGGTGACCCGGGAGAACGGGGACGGCCCGGTGGCCCCCGGGTCCCCTTCCCCCGTGGCCGGCTCGGCTCCGGCCGCCCGGTGCGGCGCGAGACGGCCCGCCATCCTCGCGTACTCGGCCTTGGCGGGTTCGACCGCGAGCCAGGGAATGGGCCGTCGGTGGGTGGAGAGTTCCGTGAGCAGGCTGCGCACTGTCTGGGACTTGCCCGAGCCGGTGGCGCCGCAGACGAACGTGTGCCGGTTGAGCGTGGCGCGGGAGACGTACAACGGCCCGGAGCCCGTCAGGGACTCGTCCAGGACGTCGCCGAGCAGGAACCCGTCGCCGGCCGCCTCCAGGGCGTCCGGGCCGGCATCGGAGCTGCCGTCGGAGCTGACGTCGAACCGGTTCGCCGTCACGGTCTGGATGCCCGGCAGTTCGCGGGCGGGTGGCCGGGCGAGCGCCGCCACGAGCTCGGCCGGGGCCGTGAACGGGCCCCCTCCACCGGGCGTCCCCGCAGAACCGCCCGCCGTACCGCCCGCGGCGCCACCCTCCGTACCGCCCTCCGCCGACACTGCGGCGGCGAGCGTTACGGGTTGCCGGGCGGGGAGCAACACGTAGGGCAGGTCATCGAGTTCACCCGAGCCGCACAGCAGCGCCGCCGAGGCCAGAGCGCTCTCGGGGCAGTCGGCGCCGACGAGCACACGTACCTTCCAGAGCCCGGTGGCCAGCGCCAGCGTCAGTTCCCGGTAGCGTGCCTCGGCCCGTTCGGCAGCTATCCGGTCGGCCTCGGAGTTCTCGCGCTGCCGCAGCCGGGGCAGGGAGACTCCGAGCGCCGCACGTTCGCGTTCGAGCCGCTCGTACGGGACCGGCTCGGCCAGGACCAGCCAGGCGAAGGGGTCGGGCAGATGGGCGGCCGCGTCGTCGAAGGAACCACGGCGCTCGGTAGGCAGGGACCGGCCGTCCTCACCCAGGCGCAGTGGTTCGTGCATCCCGCCGCACGGCACCCAGTACGGCATGCGGCCCAGGAGCCGGGCGACGTGGTCCGGCGGTGTCTCGCGGGCCGTGGCTCCGGGCGGATAGCGCAGCGGGTGTTCCCGGCCCCCTTCCGACTCCTCGCCGGCGGGTGGGAAGAAGGGCAGGCCACCGGCCAGGAAATGCAGCGGCGCGTGCCGATCGGGACGGATCCAGGCCACGGCGAGGCCGACCCGGTTCGCGCCGTCGGGTCCGCTCCGATGGGAGAGCACCGCGTGGGCCGCCGTCAGCGCCGCGGTGAGCTGGGCGGGCGTACGGTCCGGCGCCTGCGGGTCCTCGGGGCGGCGGGGAATGGTGAGCAGCCGGTGGAAGCGGTAGCCGGCCAGCGCGGCGACCGGGGAGGCCGGGGAGACCACTGCCCGGCCACCGTCGCCCGCCGCCACGCTCGTGTCGCCGTCGGCTTCGCCGACTCCACCGCCGACGTTCGCGAACGCCCCGCCCTCTAATGCCCCACCCACGTCCGTGCTCCGACTCATGTCGGGCTCGCTCACGTCAGGCTCGCCGGGTGGCGGACACGCCACCCGCCCTCGCGTGCTCCCGGCCCGATGCCTTGTTCCGGGCGCGGACCCGCCGTACCGGCCCTGACTCGGTGTCGGTCACGGTGTCGCTCATTCGGCCTCCCGTCTGATGTGGGAGCATCCTGGCCCGGCCCGGACGATTTCCGTCACGGGTAGTGCGTCCCCGGCGGCACGGTTGTCGTGAACTGGCCTCTGAATGACCGGTTCCGCCCGCCCGACCTCCCCGCCGGGCGTCCCCCGGCCGCCGGCCTGCCCCTCGGCACGACCGAGGGCCTCGTCCAGTGCCGCAGGGACCGCAAGGGACCTCGCCGACCGCTTCGTCCTCTCTCTTTTTTCCCCCGAGGCGCGGGGAACAGACTTCGGTCTGCGTTGAGCTTGCCGTTTAACCTCCGGTGGCCGGCGAAGGAGGTTCGTTCCGCTCGGTACCGCCGGGGAGCTATGCGAGGTAGGCGGTGGCCTGGGCGGCGTCGTAGAGCCGCAGGTGTGAGCACCGGAGCCGGCGGCCACAGGGGTGCGCACGCGGGAATGTCCGGCGGACCGGGTGCCGCTGGCCGTAGCGCGGGCGCCGGACGGCAGCGCGCCTAGTGACCTGCCAGCCCTCCGCCGTTCCGCGACGGGCGGCCGGGACCGGCACGGGGACGGCGGCCGGCCCTGATGCTGCGCCTGATGGGCGACGGGCTGGTGAGCCGACGGTGATGACCAGGCACGACTTCTCCTTCACCCACGTTGAGGAGGCCTACGGCCGTCTGGACACGGCCGTGCCGGGCATGATCAAGCCGATGTTCCTCCTCCTGCGGAGGCAGACCCCCGCTCCCGTTCCCGTTCAGCGGTCCTGAGAGCGGTACGCGCGCATCGCGAGCGGCATGAACACGGCGGCGATGCCCGCCGCCCAGACCAGGGACCACAGGATCGGCCGGCCTGCGGGGGTGCCGAGCAGGAGCCCGCGGAAGGCGTCCGAGAGGTGGGTGACGGGGTTGACCTCGACCCATGCCTGGAGCCAGCCCGGCATCGTGTCGACTTGGGCGAACGCGCTGCTGGTGAAAGTGATCGGGAAGATGAAGGTAAAGGCATAGACCTGTACCTTCTCGGCGTCCCCGGCCACCATCCCGATGAGCACCGCCGTCCAGGAGACGGCGGCGGCGAAGATCAGTACCAGCGCGGTGCCGCCGAGGAAGCCGCCGATGCCCCCGGTGACCTCGAAGCCCAGCAGCATGCCCAGCGCGACCATCAGGACGATCGCCCAGAGCTGCTTCGCCAGGTCGGCGGTGATGCGTCCGAAGAGCGGCGCGGAGCGGGCGATGGGCAAGCTCCGCAGCCGGTCGAAGACCCCCTTCGTGAGGTCGGAGTTCAACGACATGGCTGTGTACATGCTCATGAAGAGGGTGTTCTGGACGATGATCCCCGCGAGCGCGTACTGGAGGTAGTCGCGGGGAGTACCGGACATCTGCCCGCCGAAGACGTATGTGAACAGGAATACGAACATGATCGGCGTGATGCTGTAGTCGACGAGTTCCAGAGGGTTGTGCTTGACGGAGACCAGGCTGCGCCACGCCATCGTGGCGGTCTGCCGCACGGACGCCAACGGGCGCACCCGGCCGCCGCGGCCCAGGGAGTCGGTGATGGTCGTGGACGTCATGACGGGCTCCGTAAGTTGTTAGGCGGCCCGGGAGGGCCGGATGTGGCTAATGACGGCTTGCCAGTCGTGGCTCGCAGGGAGTG
>NZ_JALGBX010000055.1 GCF_022808175.1 Streptomyces sp. AP-93
GTGGCCCGCCGCTGCCACTACCGCCGTCGTGGGCACTCCTTCGAGGGGCAGGCGGGCAGAAGCCGTCCGTGACGGCAGCCTGCCCGCTACACTCCCACCGCTCGACGTTTCCCCAGGTCAAGCCACAAAGTACTGCTGGAGTACTAGGCGCCCCAGAGTCATGGAGTACAGGGTTTCGCCTCATGTTGACCTCCCCGCCCGGCCGGACGAGGGCGCCGGGTCGCCGATTACTCAAGACGGCGAGCCGGAAGGCCCCTGGGCAAGCAGTCACGACGAAACGGAAGTACGGCCTGATCCATTGGACTTGGCTGCTCGCATACGGTGACCGCTTCCACGTCTACGTACGTACAAGGCAGCCCGTGGCTTGCGCAGCGCGGGATAGCGCGAAACGCCGACAGCCACCGATGCGCTGAACCACTGGATGAAATCAACGTTCCTGAACTGGCTCCCCGAACCGGCTCTCGCTACGTGTCCTGCCGGGGCCGGTACGGGCCGCCCAGGGCCCAGGCCTGGTGGAGGACCGCCGCGAACTCCCCGGCCAGGCGGTGCTCGCCGGAGGCGTTGGGGTGCGTGCCGTCGTAGGTGTCGCTGTCGATCGCGTACGCCTCCGGGCGCGCGGCCAGCAGGATCGGCGAGGCGGGGGTCGACAGGTCGGCGACGGCCTTGGCGAGGAGCTCGTTGAACATCTCGACCTGCTGCGCGAAGGGCGCGTCGTCCCGGGCCCGGACGTTGGGTATGACGGGCAGCAGGACCATCCGTATCCCGGGGCGGGCGGCGCGGGCCTCCGCGATGAACCGGCGGGCGTTTTCGGCGGTGCCCTCGGCGGCGGTGTAGAAGCCCAGGTCGATCAGCCCGAGGGAGACCAGCAGCACGTCGGGCCCCGAGGAGCGGACGGCGGGCCCGATGAGCGGGGCCATGTGCTGCCAGCCCTCGCCCCAGCCGGCGAGGTGGCGGCGGGCTTCGGCGGGGAAGCCGGGGTCGGCGTAGGCGTCGCTGGCCGGCGCGTCCGCGAGGGCGTCGTAGAGCCCGCTGCGGGGGCCGACGATCTCGTACGGGCCGCCGAAGGTGGTCTCGAGGTGCTGCCACATCCGGTAGCGCCAGGTGTAGTCGCCGGCGCGTCCGACGGTCATGGAATCGCCGACAAACATGAAACGCATCCGGACATCTTCGCGGATCACCGGGCCGCGGCCCCTGTGATGCCGGACACGCGGGGCGGGCTGGCAGGGTAGGGGGATGCGCCCGCACCTGCTGCCCCTGACCGCCGCTGCTGCTGTTGCCCTCGCCCTGCTGCCGGCGGCCGCCGCCGCCTCCGCCTCCGCCGCCGGGCCGGCCGCGTCCGGGTTCACGATCACCGACCCTCGGATCAAGGAATCGAGCGGGCTCGCGGCCAGCCGGATCCACCCCGGCGTCTACTGGACGCACAACGACAGCGACGACGGCCCGTACGTGTACGCCGTGGACTCCGCGACCGGGAAGACGGTCGCGCGGATCACCCTGACCGGCATCGGCACGCCGCGGGACATCGAGGGGATCTCGCTGGGCCCGGACGGGCGGCTGTACGTCGGCGACATCGGGGACAACCTGGGCGGCTCCTGGAACCACGTGTGGATCTACCGGTTCGCCGAGCCGAAGACGCTCCGGGACGCCACGCTCAAGGCCGAGCAGTTCACGGTGAAGTACGCCGACGGGCCGCGGAACGCGGAGGCGCTGATGGTGCACCCGGTGACGGGGCGGGTGTACATCGCGAGCAAGGACGAACGGGCCGGCGGGCTGTACGAGGGACCGCCGGCGCTGTCCGCCTCCGGTACGAACACCTTCCGGCGGATCGGGGACGTCCCGTGGGTCACGGACGGGGCGTTCTCCCCGGACGGGGGGCGGCTCGCGCTGCGGGGGTACTTGTGGGCGAAGACGTACCCGTGGAAGGACGGGCGGCCGGCCGGGGACGGGGAGACGGTGGCCGCGCCGTGGCAGGGGCAGGCGGAGTCCGTGACGTACACGGCGGACGGGGCGACGCTGATGTTCGGGGCGGAGGGGGCGAAGAGTCGGGTCGTCGCCGTGCCGGTCGCCTCCGGCGTTGAGCCGTCTCCGTCCTCGGCCTCGTCTGCCCCCGGTGCTCCCGCTCCCTCACCGGGTGCGCCCGGGGAGCGCGAGGGCGGGAGCTTCACGAAGGGTGCGCTCGTTCTGGTGGTGGCCCTGGGCGTCACCCTGGCCGCGAAGCGGCTCCTGCGGCGGCGCCCCAAGGCCTGAGCGCCCTGCGGGGCGAAGTCCCCTACCCGCCCTTCCACCGTTCCCCGGGCGCTGCCCGGACCCCCCTGGGGCTCCGCCCCAGACCCCGCGCCTCAAACGCCGGCGAGGCTAGGTCGTCGGGTCCTCGTCGAGGCGGTATTCCTCGGCGTCCGCGTGGTAGCCGTACAGCTCGCCGTAGCGGCCCCAGTCCGTCGCCGTTTCCAGTTGGCGTTCCAGTTGTTCGCTCGTGTAGTGGTGCGAGAGGAGGTCGCGGAAGAAGCCGGCCCGCTGGGTACCGCCCCGCGAGCGCTTCAGGGTGGTGTGGATCAGGTGGACCAGCGGGACCTCCATGGCCCCCTCCGCGAACAGCTCCTTCGACTCCTGTACGTCGGCCCCCGCGAAGGCGGTGCCGCGGGGGGTCAACACCAGGTGCAGGTCCCGTACCTCGGCGAGGCCCAGCAGTTCCAGCCCGTCCACCAGGGGCAGTACGTCGTCCACCTCCAGGCCCAGTTCGTCGGCGAGGTCGGCGAGGTCCTCGCTGCCGTCGCCGGTGCCCCGCTGGAGCACGATCTCGGCGAGGCCCGCCATGCCGTCGACGCTGGCCGCCGGGAGCGGGGTGTTGGCCGGGGTGCGCTTGGCGGGCGGGGCGACGGCCGGGGACTTGGCGGTGCGGCCGGTCATCACCGCGTACACGGCGTCCACGATCCGCTCGAACTCGGCGCCGCTCCGGTCCCGGGGGCGGGCCAGGTCCACCGCGAAGGTCTCCTTGATGGTGCCGTAGGGCCGCGAGCCCAGCACGACCACCCGGTCGGCCATCAGCACCGCCTCCTCGATGTTGTGCGTGACCAGCACCACCGCCTTGGCGGGGAAGCGGTCGGAGGCCCACAGCTCCATCAGCTCGCCGCGCAGGTTCTCGGCGGTGAGCACGTCCAGCGCGGAGAAGGGCTCGTCCATCATCAGTACGTCCGGCTCCACCACCAGCGCCCGGGCGAAGCCGACGCGCTGGCGCATCCCGCCGCTGAGCTCCTTCGGGTAAGCCGACTCGAAGCCGTCGAGGCCGATCAGGTCGATCGCCTCCACCGCCTGCCGGGCCCGCGCCTCGCGGTCCATGCCCTTGGCTTCCAGGCCCAGTTCCACGTTCTGCTGCACCGTCAGCCAGGGCAGCAGCGCGAAGGTCTGGAACACCATCGCCGTGCCCGGGTTCGCCCCGCGCAGCTCCTCGCCCCGGTAGGTGACCGAACCGGAGCTGGCGGGGATCAGCCCGGCGAGGCAGCGCAGCAGGGTGGACTTGCCGCTGCCGGACTTCCCCAGGAGGGCGACGATCTCGCCCTCGCGGATCTCCAGGTCGATGCCGCCGAGCACGGGCAGCTCCCCGTCGGCGCCGGCGTAGGACTTGGTGAGGGCGGCGGCCTGGAGGATCGTGGTCGGGGTCGTGGTCGGGGTCGCGGTCGGGGTCGCGGTCATGCGGGGCGGGCTCCTCGGTCGGGCGGTTCAGATGGAGTAGCGGCGCTCCGCGAGCCGGTACAGGGGCCGCCAGAACAGCCGGTTGAGCCCGACGACGTACAGGCTCATGACGGCGATCCCGGCGATCAGCTGGGGGAAGTCCCCGGCCTCGGTGGCGTGGAAGATGTACGCGCCCAGGCCGGTCGCGGACAGGGTCGTACCGGCGAAGGTGACGACCTCGCCGACGATGGAGGCGTTCCAGGCGCCGCCCGAGGCGGTGATGCCTCCGGTGACGTACGAGGGGAACACGGCCGGGATGATCAGGCGCTTCCAGCGCTGGATCCCGCGGACGCCGAGGTCGTCCATGGCCTCCTTGAGGTCGGAGGGGATGGCCATGGCTCCGGCGATGGCGTTGAAGAGGATGTACCACTGCGCGCCGAGGGCCATCAGCAGGATGCAGCCGATGTTGATGTTCAGCCCGGTCTCCAGGAAGAACCAGACGGCCACCGGGAAGAGCAGGTTCGCGGGGAAGCTCGCCAGGACCTGCACCACGGGCTGGGCGGTCTTCGTGAGCCGGGGCGAGGAGCCGATCCACACGCCCACGGGCACCCACACGACGGTGGCGGCGGCGACGAGCACGATCACCCGGACGAAGGTGATCAGCCCGAGCAGCAGCGGCTCCCCGAAGACTCCGAGGCCGGTCTCGCGCTGGAGGTAGCGCACCAGGTCGTACAGGCCCCACAGGATGACGGCTCCGGCGACGACGGCGAAGACCACGTCACCGGTCCGGCGGCGGGCCGGGTCCACGGACAGCGCCATGTCGTCGCGGCCCAGTACGCGGGCGGCCCGGCCGGTGGCGTCGCGGGCGGGGGCGGTGGCGCGGCCGAGCAGGCGGGGCCAGTGGGAGCGGCGCAGGAAGTCCAGTACCCAGCTGCGCTGGACGTCGGTGGACTCCGACTGCTCGTTCTTGTACTTCTCCGCCCAGGCCGTGAGGGGCCGCCAGAAGAAGAAGTTGACGGTGACGATGGTGACGGTCATCGCGAGGATGACCCAGCCGACCTTCCCGAGGTCCCCCTCGCCGATCGCGGTGCCCGCGTACGAGCCGAGGCCGGGGACGGCGTACTCCTGCCCGGAGACGGAGACGGCCTCGGAGGCGACGAGCATGAACCAGCCGCCGGCGAAGCTCATCATGCCGTTCCACACCAGGTCGATGACCCCGGCGGGGACCTCCACGCGCCAGAAGCGCATCCAGCGGGTGAAGCCGAACGAGCGGGAGACCTCGTCGAGTTCGCGCGGGAGGGAGGTCAGGGTGGCGTAGAACCCGAAGGTCATGTTCCAGGCCTGCGAGGTGAAGATGGCGAAGACGACGGCGCACTCGAGGCCGAGGAGCGAGCCGGGGAAGAGCGCGACGAAGAAGGTGACGAGGACGGAGAGGAAGCCGAGGACGGGGACGGACTGGAGGATGTCCAGGGCCGGGATCAGCACCCGTTCCAGGCGGCGGCTGCGCGCGGCGGCGTAGGCGTAGCCGAAGGTGAAGACCACGGAGGCGATCAGCGCGATGAACATCCGCAGGACGCTGCGGGCGGCGTAGTACGGGAGCTTCGCCGGGTCAGTGTCCACGTCGGGGACGTCGGCGGGGTCGAAGTTGACGGTGGTGCCCTTGCCGACCTGGAGGATCGCGTACCCGAGCACCAGGAAGGCGGCGGCCACGGCGAAGTCCACCCAGGACAGGCGGGTGCGCGTGGGCGCCGCCTGGCCGGTGTGGGTCTCGGGGCGCGCGGAGGTCTTCATCCCGCCCAGCGGAACACGCCGGGCGGGCGCCCACACCCCAGGTCACCCAACCGGGCGAGGCCCTCCCGGGGCGGCTCCTGGTGCGGCTCCCGGGGCAGCTCGCGGGGCGGCCGGGGGCCGGCGCGGGAAGGTCAGCCACAGGGCCGCGGCCATGCCGATGACCGCGGTGAGCGAGGCCAGGGTGTAGGCGAGGCACACGCGGGTGGAGACCTCGCCGGGGAGCAGCGTCGCGCCGGCCAGGACCAGGGTGGCCACGGCCCAGCCGAGCAGTTGCAGGCGGTGCCGGTGCAGGACCAGGAGGGCCTGGCCCAGCACCATGGCCAGCATGTAGAACAGCGTGCCGGTGGAGATCCAGAAGAACACGGCGTGGCCGAGTCCCGCCTCGGCCTTGAAGAGCACCTCGATGAGCCACGGGCCGAGCAGGGTGGCCGGGACGCCCCCGGCCAGGCCGAGCGCGGCGACGACCAGGGAGGTGCGCCCGAGCAGCCGGGAGAAGCCGGCGCGGTCGCCGGCGGCCGCCGCGGTGGCCAGCCCGGAGAGCAGCGAGGCCTGGAGCGAGCCGAAGACGAAGAGCGGTACCCGGGCCAGCACGATCGCGTTCAGCAGACCCGCGACGAGCGCGCCGTCCTCGGATGCGAGGAGCTTGGTGCTGACCACGGCGGCGTTGACGACGACCTGGGACAGCAGGGTGGAGACGACGAGCGGGCCGAGGCCGCCGAGCAGCCCCGGCCACCGCTCGGACGGCCCCCGGCCGAGCCCCCGGAAGACGGGTACCGAGGTGGCGAGGGCGGCGACGAGCGGGGCGGCCGTGAGGATCAGGGCGAAGGCCAGCGGGGAGCGGACCCCGGCGAGGGCGAAGCCCACGGCGAGGCCGATGCGCAGGACGCCGTCGATGCCCAGCTGCCGGCCGAACGGGGCGAACCGGCCGAGGCCGGCCAGCACCCCGCGGCAGACGTTGCCGATGCCCATCGCGGCGAAGGCCAGGCCGAGCGCGCCGACCATCTCGGTGTGCCCGTAGAAGAACGTGTCGGCGAGGAGCGGGGCCGTCCAGGCCAGAGCGGCCGCCAGCAGGACGAGCATGCCGAGGGTGAGCCCGGCGATCTGGCACAGGACGCCCCGGACGCCCGTGCCGGCGACGCGGTGCGCGGCGACGATCCGGGTGAGCTCCTGCTCCACGGGGAAGAAGAGGCCGATGCCCACCGACATGAGGATCGTCCAGAGCACCGAGAGGGCGGCCATGGCGTCGGTGTCGAGGCTGTGGCCGGCCGCCATCAGGTGGATGTACGAGGCCGCGCCCAGGACGACCGTGCCGCTGATCACCAGCAGGGTGCCGGGTGGCAGGGTGCTCGCGATCCTCGTCAGCGGCGACCACCGCTTCCCGCCCGCCGGAGCGTCCGGAGCGCTCACGACTGCGTCCGGCGCGCTGCCCGCTGCGTCCGGAGCGCTCACGACCGCATCCGATGCACTGCCCACTGCGTCCGGAGCGCTCACCGCTGCGTCCGGAGCGCTCACAGCTGCCGGGCGGCCTTCACCTTGAGCGGCTCCCACCAGGCGCGGTTCTCGCGGTACCAGTCGATCGTCGAGGCCAGGCCCTCTTCGAAGCCGACCTGCGGCGCGTAGCCGAGCTCCTCGCTGATCTTGGTGATGTCGAGGGAGTAGCGCAGGTCGTGGCCCTTGCGGTCCTCCACCGGCTCGACCATGTCCCAGTCGGCGCCGGCGGCGTCCAGCAGCAGGCCGGTGAGCTCCCTGTTGGTGAGCTCGACGCCGCCGCCGATGTTGTAGACGTGGCCGGCGCGGCCCTTGTGCAGGGCCAGCTCGATGCCGCGGCAGTGGTCCGCGACGTGCAGCCAGTCACGGATGTTGCCGCCCGTGCCGTAGAGCGGGACCTTCCTGCCGTCGATCAGGTTGGTGGTGAAGAGCGGGATGACCTTCTCGGGGAACTGGTACGGCCCGTAGTTGTTGGAGCAGCGCGTCACCACGACGTCCATGCCGTGGGTCCGGTGGTAGGCCAGCGCCAGCAGGTCGGAGCCCGCCTTGGACGAGGAGTACGGGGAGTTCGGCGCGAGCGGCCACTCCTCGGTCCAGGAGCCCTCGCTGATCGAGCCGTACACCTCGTCGGTGGAGACGTGGACGAAGCGGCCGACGCCGTGCTTGCGGGCGGCGTCCAGCAGCACCTGCGTGCCCACGACGTTGGTCATAACGAAGGGGCCCGCGCCGGCGATGGAACGGTCCACGTGGGACTCCGCGGCGAAGTGCACCACCGCGTCGTGACCGGCCATGACCTGGTCGACGGCGTCGACGTCGCAGATGTCACCGCGGACGAAGGCGTAACCGGGGTGGCCCGCCACGGGCGCGAGGTTCTCCTCGACGCCCGAGTAGGTCAGCTTGTCGAAGACCGTGATCGTGGCGGCAGGGTCTGCCGAGAGGAGGGAGCGTACGAACTGCGAGCCTATGAAACCGGCGCCACCGGTCACGAGAATGCGCATAGTGCGGTCACTGTACTGGGCCGTCCGGGGGCGGTGATCCCCCGAGTTGACGGGGGTTGGACGCCGCTCCGGCACGGCACGGACTGTTCATTGAGCCGTCCCGCTACGGCCCTCTGGACGAGGCGTGGGTCGGGCATCCTGCCCGATTACGAGGAATCCCCGGCCCCCGTCCGTCACTGAGCGACCGGCCACCGGACACCTCCCGTCCCGTCCCCTGCGAAGGACCCGGTGCACCCCCGATGACCACTCTCGACATCATGCTGCCCTACTACGGCGATGTGGCCCTGATGCAGGCCGCGGTGCGGAGCGTGCTGGCGCAGACCGACCCCGACTGGCGTCTCACGGTGGTGGACGACGGCACGGAGCCGTCCGTTCCCGGCTGGTTCGCGGAGCTCGACGACCCGCGCGTCTCCTACCGGCGCAACGAGCGGAACCTCGGCGTCACCGGCAACTACCGCACGTGCCTGGGGCTGGTCCGCGAAGAGCACTTCGTGCTGATGGGCACCGACGACATCATGCTGCCCGCGTACGTGGCCACCATCCGGGCCGCGCTCGCGAAGCACCCCGGCATCGGCATGATCCAGCCGGGCGTCGAGGTCATCGACGGCGCGGGCAAGCCCACCGAGGGCCTCGTCGACCAGTCCAAGCGCCGCCTGTACAAGCCCGGGTTCAAGGGTGAGGTGCTGATGGGCGGCGAGGCGCTCGCCACGAGCGTGCTGCGCGGGAACTGGCTGTTCTTCCCGTCCATCTGCTGGCGCACCGAGGCCGTCCGCAAGGCCGGTTTCCGGGACGACCTGGAGGTCACGCAGGACCTCGCCCTGGTCATCGACGTGCTCCAGGCGGGCGAGCAGATGCTCCTGTCGGACACCCTGTGCTTCCAATACCGCCGGCACGCCGTCAGCATCTCCTCCCGGCAGGCCTTCACCGGCGTCCGTTTCCAAGAGGCGAACCGCTTCTTCATGGACGTCGCCGACCGCCTGGACGGCACGGGCTGGACGAAGGCCGCCAAGGCCTCCCGGCTTCACCTGTCCTCCCGGATCCACGCGCTGACGATGGTCCCCGGCGCGCTGAAGAACAAGCAGAGCGAGGGCGCCCGCACCCTGCTGCGGCACGTCGCCGGCGCCGATCACCGCTGACGGCACACACCCGGCAGCCCCGACAGCCCGGCAGCCCGGCAGCCCCGACAGTCCCGCCAGCCCTGCCAGCCCCGCCAGTCACCACTCTCCCTCCCGACCCGTCCGGAGCCCACGCCCATGCCGCTCACCAGCCAGCCCCTGCCCCGTGTGGCCGTCCTCGGAGCCACCGGCTTCATCGGCCGGGCCCTGTGCGCCACGCTCGACGAGCGCGGCCACGGCCTGCTCGCCGTCGCCCGCAAGGAGCCGACCGTCACGCTGCCGGGCGAGTTCGTCGCCTTCGACCTCACCCTCGACCCGCCGGCCGCGCTGGCGGAGATCCTCACGGCCCACCGGATCGACGTCGTCGTCAACGCGGCCGGCGGCGACTGGGGCCTGACCGACGAACAGATGGTCCCGGCCAACCTCGGCATGGTCGAACGCCTGCTGGAGACCCTGGGGGGCATGGCGAAGCCGCCGCGGCTGGTGCACATCGGATCCGTGCACGAGTACGGCCTCTTCCCGGTCGGGACGACCTACACCGAGGACTCCCCCGCACGCCCCTCGACCGTCTACGGCCGGGTCAAGCTCCGTGCCACCGAACTGATCACCGAGGCCGTGCGCGACCAGGGCCTGGACGCCCTCGTGCTGCGCCTGGGCAACGTCGTCGGAGCGGGCCAGCCCGTACACAGCCTCCTCGGCGTCATGGCGGGCAAGCTGGCCGAGGGCCGGGCCGCCGGCGGCGGCGCCGAGCTGTCGCTGATGCCCCTCACCGCTCAGCGCGAGTTCCTCCACCTCGGGGACGCGGTGGAGGCCATCGCCGCCGCCCTCGTCCCGGCACGCGGCTGCCCGCCGGTCCTCAACCTCGGGCTCGGCCGGGCGACGTCCGCCCGCGAGGTGGTCGAGCTCCTGATCGAGGAGAGCCGCGTACCGACGCGGATCGTGGAGGTGCCCGCCCCGGCCGGAAGCGGCCCGGAGACCGAGTGGCACCAGCTCGACATGTCCGCCACCGAGCGGGCGCTGGACTGGAAGCCGACCCGGAGCCTGCAGGGCGCCGTCGCCGAGCTGTGGGCCGCCGTCTGCCCGGTCGGTGTCTGAGCATGGTGCGCAGCGCACCCGGCCTGCCCGGCCGGCGCGGAACCCTCGGTGAGCTGTACTCGCCGCGGGCCAACAGCTTCGGCGTACTGCGCCTGGTCCTCGCCTCGTCCGTGGTGCTCTCCCACGTGTGGCCGATCGGGTGGGGCCCCCTCGACCCGATGTGGACGTACAGCGGGGCGCAGACCGACGTCGGCAAGATGGCCGTCATCGGCTTCTTCGTCCTGTCGGGGTTCATGATCACGGGCAGTGGCGCCCGCAGCACCTCCGGCCGCTACGCCTGGCACCGCGCCCTGCGCATCCTGCCCGGACTGTGGGGCTCGCTGCTCGTCTCCGCGCTGGTCGTCCTCCCCCTGCTGTACTCCCACCTCCACGGCTCACTGGACGGGTACTGGAACCACCCCCAGGGCCCGGTCAGTTACCTCCAGGGCATGTGGAACACCTCGGTCAGCACCCACTGGGACATCTCCGGTGTGCTGAGCGAGGGAAAGGCCCGCGGAACCAACTTCGACCCCGGCGTCAACGGCGCCCTGTGGTCGCTCAAGTACGAGATCTTCTGCTACCTGATGGTCGGCGTGCTGGCCGCCTCCGGTGCGCTCAGGCGGGCCCGCAGGCTCGTCCCGCTGTCGGCGGCCGTGCTCGGCCTCCTGATCCTGCGGGACTGGATCGCCGCTCCCTCGCCGCGCGGCATCCCCGGTGACATGAAGGCCGCGGTGGAGGTGCCGCTCCTGGGCTCCATGTCGGTGCACTTCCTGATCCACCTGTGCTTCGTGTTCCTGATCGGCGCCACGTTCCAGCTGTACCGCGACCGGGTGCCGGTCCACGACGGCCTGGCGCTGGTCTGCGCCGCGGTGCTTCTCGGCACGCTGGTCTACGGCGGGGTCTTCGTCTTCGGCTACCCCGCGTTCGCGTACCTGCTGCTGTGGCTCGCGATCCGGCTGCCGAGGCCGTTCCAGACGATCGGGCGCAAGCGGGACTACTCGTACGGGATCTACATCTACGGCTTCACGGTGGAGCAGGCGCTCGCCCTGCTGGGCTACGCCGCGTACGGCAAGCCGGTCTTCCTGCTGCTGGCCATGGCCGGCACGGTGCTGCTGGCGGCGCTGTCCTGGCACCTGATCGAGGCGCCGGCCATGAAGCTGAAGAACTGGACGCCGTGGTTCGTCCGCCGGATCCGGCAGCGCGGACATGCCACGGCGCAGCCGCAGCCGCAGCCCGCTCCGCCGGCCGTCGGCGAACCGGAGCCGGCACCGGCGGCCACCACCACCGGCTGACGCGGCGGGAGAACCACGAACGGCGGCGGCCGGGCCCGGCCGCCGCCGTTCGTGGTCAGGAGTGGCCGAGGTCCGGGGCCAGGGGGTCCGTGGTGGGGACCGAGCCGGAGTCGGGGTACGGGCGGAGGTGGAACTCGTCCGAGGCCATCGAGTCCAGGACGGGCGGCGCCGGTCGCAGCGGCTTCGGCATGACCGCGGCCTCCGAGTGGCCGCCGCAGCCGTAGGACAGGGAGACCAGCCGGCCGTCCGCCGGGCTGAACTCGTTCGCGCAGATGCCGAAGGCCTGGCCCAGCGAGCCGCCGATGGCGACGAGGAAGCCACAGGAGACGCACGAGGCCGGGGCCGCCTGCGCCATCGGGGTCTTCGCGCCGAAGGATTCGTCCCAGCGGTCGGCCGCACTGTGCAGCCCGTAGCGGGAGAGCACGCGCGCCCTGCGCATGCCCAGTTCTTCCGCCACCGAGGTGATGGAGCCGCGTACGGGCACCACCGCGCGGTCGGTGACGTCGGCGTCCTCCGCCTCGACCAGCTCGGCCATCTCGGTGGACACCACCGAGTTCGGCGGCGGGGCGTCCTCGCCCGACCAGCCGGCCTCCAGCCGCAGGTCCTCGGCGTCCGTGGGCAGCAGGTCGCCCGGACCCATGTCGCCCGGCCGCAGCCGCTCGCTCCACGGCACCCACTCGGGGGCCAGCAGGGCGTCGTCGCCCGGCAGCAGCACCGTTTCGTCGAGGGTGACGTTCTTCGCGCGGGACGCACGCGTCACCGTCACGGCCCAGCGCCAGCCGCGGTAGCCGGAGTCCTTGCACTCGAAGAAGTGCGTGACGACCCGGTCGCCCTCCGCGACGGCGGCGGTGTGCTCGCCCACCACTCCGGGGTAGGCGGCCTCTTCGGCCGCCGCTCGGGCGAGGGCTACCGCCTCGACGCACAGGCGGTCGGGGGTACGGCTTCGCGTCGTCGCAGCACTCACAGGTCTCGTTCTCTCCTACGCCGTCTCACGAGTGCGCCGTCCGTACTTGTCGTCCACAACGACCCGTCGGCTGTCCCTACGTAGCGCGGGCGGAGCGGACCAGGGGGCCGCGTCGACGTCCGCGCCCGATCGGGTTCCAGGGCGCACCTTCCTACGATCCATTCTGCGGGATCGCGAAGAGGCGCGCGGCCAGGAGCAACCGCCGGTGGCGCGCTACGCACGCTACCTCCTCCGGCGCCTTCGGCCCACATGCAAGGTCCGATTCGCGGACACCCACGGCCGGCCCGGGGCGCGGCCGGGGCCCCGCGACGCGCCGGGAAGGGTCGCGGGGGGCCGAGTGGGGCACTATGGCCACGTGGCACCCGTACGGTCGTCCGATGACGGCTCGGGACCGGCCAGGCGGGCCGGCCGGGCCATCGGGCGTGCCCTGCACCTGCCGTTCACCGGTACGGCGCGCGGGATCCGGCGGGCCACGCACGCGCACGGGGCGGGCGAATCGGGCCTCGGCAAACTGATCGAGCTGCACGCGATCAACGGCGCCGGCGATGTGATGATCACAGTCGCGCTCGCCTCCACCGTCTTCTTCTCCGTCCCCACGGACGAGGCACGCGGCCGAGTGGCCCTGTACCTCGCCATCACGATGGCCCCCTTCACCCTGCTGGCCCCGGTGATCGGCCCCCTGCTGGACCGGCTGCCGCACGGGCGGCGGGCCGCGATGGCCGGCGCGATGCTCACCCGGGCCCTGCTCGCCGTGATGATGTCGGGCGCGGTGGCCACCGGGGGCCTGGAGCTGTACCCGGCCGCCCTCGGGGTCCTCGTCGCCTCCAAGGCCTACGGGGTGGTGCGCAGCGCGGTCGTCCCCCGACTCCTCCCACCGGGGTTCTCCCTGGTCAAGGCGAACTCCCGGGTGACCCTGGCCGGCCTGCTGGCCACCGGCGCCGCCGCGCCCGTGGGCGCCGCCCTGCACACGATCGGCCCGCCCTGGCCGCTCTACGGGGCGTGCGCGATCTTCATCTGGGGCACCTTCGCGGCGTTCACGCTGCCGCACAAGGTCGACGAGGCGAAGGGGGAGCGCCGGGCCCGGCTCTCCACCCACGAGGCGCACTCGAAGCGGCCGGGACTGCGGACGGTCAGCCGCCCGGTGCTGTGCGGGCTGCTGGCGAACGCGTCGATGCGCGGGCTGTCCGGGTTCCTGATCTTCTTCCTGGCGTTCCTGCTGCGCGAGCACCCGCTCGCCGGGCAGAGCGCGGCGGTGTCGCTGGTCATGGTCGGCGTCTCGGCGGGCGTGGGCAACGCCTGCGGGACCGCCGTCGGGGCCTGGCTCCGGGCCCGCGCGCCCGAGGCGATCATCGCCGCCGTCCTGTCCCTGACCCTCGCGGTGGCCGTCCTCGCGGCGGTCTTCTTCAGCGGGGTGTTCATGGCCGTCCTGGGCGCGACGGCCGGCTTCTGCCAGGCCCTCGCGAAGCTCTCCCTGGACGCGATGATCCAGCGCGACGTGCCCGAGGCCGTCCGTACGTCGGCCTTCGCCCGCTCGGAGACCCTGCTCCAGGTGGCCTGGGTCCTGGGCGGCGCGATCGGCATCGCCCTCCCCCTGAACGGGGCCCTCGGCATGTCCGTCGCCGCGACGGTGGTCGCCCTGGGCACGACGATGGCCCTACGCGGCTTCCTCACCTCCCCACGGCACCAGCACCCGACGTCCCCGCGACCGCGGGTGGCGTAGGTCCGCCGGGGCCGGGGCGCGGGGCCGGGGCGGCTGCGCGGGGCTTCCCCCACCCCGCCCCTTCCCGAAACCGGGGCTACGCCCCGGACCCCTAGGGGCGCTGCGCGCCCGCGAGGCCGACGCCGGCAATCCAGCGCCGCCAGCGTTTGAGGCGCGGGTCCGGCGTCAGCCAAATCCAGCCCCGCCGGCGTTTGAGGCGCGGGGTCCGGGGCGGAGCCCCGGGAAGCCCGGCGCAGCCGGGGGCGCTTGCGCCACGGCGCCGCACCACCCCACCCCGTGCAGCAAGGCACGCCACCCGCCCGATAGCCTTCGGCTCATGACCGCACCGCTTTTCTCGGGTAGGGCCCGCCGCAGCGTCGCGGCCCTCGGAGCCGTTTCCGCCGGCCTCCTCCTCCTCTCCGCCTGTGACAAGCCGACGCCGCTGGCGACCGTGACGGTCGGCACCTCGTCGGTGTCCACCGAAGCCGCCTGCAGCGACGGCAAGGAACTCACGGCCGAGAAGGTCCAGGAGTGCTTCACCGACCTGAAGCACGCCAAGAACATCGACTACGGCCGCGGCGACACGCTGCGCCTGGGTGTCGAGCCGGACGTCGTCGAGGACGGCAAGAAGTGGCAGGCGGTCCTCGACGGGCAGCCGATCACCGAGCCCTCCTCCAACACCTACCGCAGCTTCCCCGGCGCCGACCTGTTCGCCACCGGCGGCCAGGGCGAGGCACCGGCCTCCAAGAAGCTGAACATCGTCCAGGTCTCCGAGGACGGCAAGCCCCTCGCCGTCTGGGCCTTCAACGTCAAGCTCAAGTAGTCACGTCCCCACCATGCGCGCGCTCATCGTGACCGCGGTGACGGCGGAGGCCGACTCCGTCGTCCGAGGCCTGTCCGGTCCGGTCCCTCATCCGGACCACACCACCGGCCCGGACCACGTCCCCGCCCACGACCACGGCCCCGGGCCGCGCACCCTCCCCGGCGGTTACCTCATCCACCGCCGGGGAGCCTTCGACGTGCTGGTCGCCGGGGTCGGACCGGCCGCCGCGGCCGCCGGTACCGCGACCGCCCTGGCGCTCGCGCCCCTCCCCGACGGCTACGGCCTCGTCGTCAGCGCCGGCATCGGCGGCGGGTTCGCGCCCGCCGCCCCGATCGGCTCCCTCGTCGTCGCCGACGCGATCGTCGCCGCCGACCTGGGCGCCGAGACCCCGCAGGGGTTCCTCACCGTCGTCGAACTCGGCTTCGGCCACAGCGTGCACCTGCCTCCCGCAGAGCTCGCCGCGCGCGCCGCCGAGGCGACCGGGGCGCTGCTCGCGCCCGTCCTGACCGTCTCCACCGTCACCGGCACCGCAGCCCGTACGACCACCCTCGCCGCCCGGCACCCGCTCGCCGGGGCCGAGGCCATGGAGGGCTTCGGGGTCGCCGAGGCCGCCGCCGCCCACGGGCTGCCCGTCCTGGAGGTCCGTGCCGTCTCCAACGCCGTGGGCCCCCGGGACCGCGACGCCTGGCGGATCGGCGAGGCGCTGGCCGCGCTGGCCGACGGCTTCCGGGCCCTGGGACCCGTACTCGCTTCCTGGGGAGGACCCTGATGAACGACGCAGCCCCCGTACCGCCCGTACCGCCCGTGCGGATCGCGTACTCGCCCTGCCCGAACGACACCTTCGTCTTCGACGCCTGGGCCCACGGCCGGGTCCCCGGCGCGCCCGCCCTCGACGTCACCTTCGCCGACATCGACATCACCAACGGCCTGGCCGAGCGCGGCGAGGACTGTGAGTTCGACGTGCTGAAGGTGTCCTACGCCGTCCTGCCGTGGGTCCTGGAGGAGTACGCGCTGCTGCCCTGCGGCGGCGCACTGGGCCGTGGTTGCGGACCGCTCGTGCTGGTAAAAGACCGCGGTCTGACCCGGGAGCCGGGCGTGGACCTGGCCGGCAAGACGGTCGCGGTCCCGAGCGAACGCTCCACCGCCTACCTGCTGTTCCGGCTGTGGGCCGCCGACGTACTGCCCGCGGGCGTCGGCAAGGTGGTCGTCCTCCCCTTCCACGAGATCATGCCCGCCGTGCGCGACGGCCGCGTGGACGCCGGACTGGTCATCCACGAGGCCCGGTTCACCTACCGGGACTACGGACTGCACTGCCTGGCCGACATGGGCGAGCACTGGGAGTCCACGACCGGCCTGCCGATCCCGCTCGGCGCCATCATCGCCAAGCGCTCCCTGGGCACGGACACGCTGCGCGCACTCGCCGAGTCGGCCCGGACGTCGGTCCGGATGGCCTGGGCCGACCCCGAGGCGTCCCGGCCCTACGTACGGGCACACGCGCAGGAGCTGGATCCGGCCGTCGCCGACCAGCACATCGGGCTGTACGTCAACGAGTTCACCGCCGACCTCGGCGAAGCCGGCTACGCGGCCGTGCGCGGGCTGCTGACCCGGGCGGCCGCGGAGGGGCTGGTTCCGGCCATCGCAGCCGACGCGCTGACCTTCTCGTAGGACAGCAGCGTGCCCCGCGGCCCTCGTGGGCGGCGGGGCACGGTCGTGCGTACGGCTCAGACGTCCAGCTGGTCGGCCACCGCGCGCAGCATGCCGGCGATCGTCCCGCCGTGCGCCTTGTCGGGGTAGCGGCCCCGCTCCAGTTGCTGCGTGACGTTCTCCAGCAGGGTCGTGAGGTCCTGCACGATGGAGGCGAGCTCGTCCGGCTTGCGCCGCTGCGCGGCCGCGACGGAGGGTGCCGGATCCAGGACGATCACCGAAAGCGCCTGGTCACCGCGCTGCCCCGCGACAACACCGAACTCGACGCGCTGGCCGGGCTTGAGCGCGTCCAGCCCGTCGGGGAGCACCGACGAGTGGACGAAGACGTCGCCGCCGTCGTCACGGGAGAGGAAGCCGAAGCCCTTCTCACTGTTGAACCATTTGACCTTGCCGGTAGGCACGTCCGTCCTCTGTCCTTGCGTTCGTCGGGTGGGAAGCGGGCCGCAGACCCGCACCTCTCAGGCTAGTTGCCCCTCTCCAGGTGACAAGACGTTCGCCGGTCCTTCGCGGGTGACCGCTCCGGCCAGGGAACTACCCTGGTCGAGTGACTGTTACTCCTCAGCCCGAGACCCCTCAGCCCGAGCAGGGCGCCGACGACACCGCCCGCCCCGGCGACGCGCTCGTCAAGGCCGGCGGCATCGTCTTCATCGTCGGCGCCGTGGCCACGCTCGCCACGATGGCCCCGCTCTTCCTCGACATGGACCCCTTCCCGTCGTACGCGTGGGCCGTGTGCATGCTCATGGGCGTCGGCTTCGCGATCTCCGCGGCGGGCGTACTGCGCTCGGCCGCCGCGCAGCGCACGGCGGCCCGCGCCTCGCAGGCGTAGGGCCGGTACGGCAGGGGCCCGGGGTTACGCGGTGCGGGTCCGCTCGTACTCCGCGAGCCAGGCCGGCAGCTCCGTGAGGTCCGTCAGCACCACGTCCGCGCCCGCCTCCCGCAGCTCCGCCTCCGGGCACGGGCCGGTCGGGACCGTCACCGACAGCGCGCCGGCCGTGCGGGCGCCCCGGACGTCGCCGACGTGGTCGCCGACGTAGACCTGGGCGTTGTACTCGCGCAGGGCGCCCGCCTTGGCCTCCGCCCACAGCCAGCCGATGACCGCGTCGGGCTTGATGCCGAGGTGGTCCAGGTGCAGGCGGGCGTTGGGCTCGTACTTGGCGGTGACGACGATCGCGCGGCCACCGAGGGCACGGACCGCCTCGATCGCCTCGCGGGCTCCGGGCATCGCCGGGGTCGGCTCGATGGCGTGTGTGGGATAGATCTCCCGGAAGCGATCGGCCATGGCGGGGATCTCCGCCTCCGGGAACCAGTACGCGAGCTCCTGTTCCAGCGGCGGACCGAGGCGCGAGACGACCTGGTCGGCGTCGATGAACGTGCCCGTCTCGGCCGAGAGCGCCTGGAAGGCGGCCTTGATGCCCGGCCGGGAGTCGATGAGGGTCATGTCGAGGTCGAATCCGACGGTCAGCTGCGTTTCTGAGCTCATGCCCCCATTGTGCCGAGAGGGTCTCCACCGGCGGGAACGTAGACTGTGCCCCGCCTTACGAGACAGTGAAATTTGGTGACATGTCAGCCCCCGCTCCCGCGGCTCCCCCGGCTCCCGCGGCTCCCCCGGCTCCCGTCCCCGCGGCCCCCGCCGCGGCCCGACGCGCCCTGACGGCCCGTCGCATCGCGTGGACGGCGGCCGGCCTCGCCGCACTCCTGTGCGCAGTGCTCCTCAGTCTCGCCGTAGGCGCCCGCGCCATCGCGCCGGGCGAGGTCTTCGACGCGCTCTTCCGCGGTGCGACCGGGCCGGACGCCGAGGTCGTCCGCACGCTGCGCGTACCGCGCACCCTCATAGCCCTGATGGTCGGCGCGGGCCTCGCCCTCGCCGGGACCGCGCTCCAGGGCATCACCCGCAACCCGATCGCCGACCCCGGCATCCTCGGCATCAGCCAGGGAGCCGGGGTCGCGGTCGTCTGCGCCATCGCCTTCGCGGGGGTGCACACCCTGAGCGGCTACGTGTGGTTCGCCTTCGGCGGCGCCGCCGTCGCCTCGGTCGCCGTGTACGCCGTCGCCTCCGGCGGGCGCGGCGGGGCGACCCCCGTCAAGCTGGCGCTGGCCGGGGCCGCGATCAACGCCCTGCTGGTGTCGGTCACCATGGGCGTCCTCACGACGAAGGCCTCGGCGCTGGACGAGTTCCGCTTCTGGCAGGTCGGCTCGATCGCCGGGCGCGACGCCTCGGTCGTCCACCAGATCTGGCCGTTCCTCCTGATCGGAGCGGTGCTGGTGGTGTCGGTGGCGCGCGGTCTGGACGCGCTCGCGCTGGGCGAGGACCTGGCGAAGGGGCTCGGGCAGAACATCGCGGCCGTACGGATCGTCGCCGGCCTCGGCGCCACGATCCTCACCGGCGCCGGAGTCGCGGCGGCAGGCCCGATCGCCTTCATCGGGCTGGCCGTACCGCACCTCGCACGGGCCCTCGTCGGCAGCGACCACCGCTGGGTGCTGCCGATGGCGGCCCTCATCGGCCCGGTGATGCTGCTCCTCGCGGACGTCCTCGGGCGGATCGTGGTACCGCCCGGCGAGGTCCCGGCCGGGGTGATGACCGCGCTGATCGGCGTGCCGTTCCTGGTCACGCTGGTCCGCCGGAAGACGGCGGTGGCGGCATGAGCGTCGATACCCGGGACACCCGGGCCGGCTTGGATCGTGCACGGGTCCTCCCGGCCGGCTACGGGCTGGTCCGCCCCCGCTCGGGCCGCGGCTCCTTCCTCCTGCACCGCCGGGCGACGGCCGTGGCACTCGGCCTGGCCCTCCTCCTGACAGCGGTGTGCGTCGCATACCTCTCCCTCGGCGAATCCTTCGTCGCCCCCGGCGAGGTGGTGAAGGTCCTCCTCGGACAGCCCTCCCCCGACGACCTGGTCGTCGGCACCCTGCGACTGCCCCGGATGACGGTGGGCCTGCTGGTCGGCCTGGCCTTCGGAGTGGCGGGCGCCCTCATCCAGACCGTCGCCCGCAACCCGCTCGCCTCCCCCGACATCATCGGCATCAGCCAGGGCGCGAGCGCCGTCACCGTGGCGGCGCTGACCTTCGGCGTCACCTCGTACACGGTCCTCCCGTACCTCTCGGTCCTCGGCGGGATGGCCGCGGCCGCGCTCGTGTACGTCTTCGCCTGGCGGGGCGGCCTGCACGCCACCCGCTTCGTCCTCATCGGCATCGGCTTCGCCATCGCCCTCCGCTCGGTGACCACCCTCCTGATGACCAAGGGCGACTACCTGGTCGCGCAGCAAGCCCAGATCTGGATGACGGGCTCCCTCAACGGCCGCGGCTGGGACGTCGCAACGCCCCTGGCATGGGTCCTGCTCGCCCTCCTCCCCGGCATCCTGTGGGCGGCCCGCGCGCAGCGCACGGTCTCCCTCGACGACGACACGGCCACGGCCCTGGGCGTCCGGCTGGGCCGGGTCCGCCTCGGCCTCGTCGCCCTCGGCGTGATCCTCGCCTCCGTGGCCACGGGCGCGGCCGGCCCGGTGGACTTCGTCGCCCTGCTCGCCCCGCAGATCGCCCGCCGGATGACGCGCACCGCCCAGATCCCCCTCCTCTGCTCCGCCCTGACGGGTGCGGTGATCGTCGTCCTGGGCGACCTGCTCGCCCGCAGACTCCTCTCCCCGACCGAACTCCCCGTGGGCGTGCTGACGGCCGCCGTCGGAGCCCCGTACCTGATCTGGCTGATCATGCGCAGCCGTAGTGGAGGCAAGTCGTGAGCCGTCTGTCCGCGCGGGAACTGACCCTCGCGTACGAGGACCGGGTGGTCGTCGAAGACCTGGACCTGTCCGTCCCGGACGGCAAGGTGACGGTGATCGTCGGCCCGAACGCGTGCGGCAAGTCGACGACGCTACGGGCACTGGGACGGCTGCTCCGCCCCCGCTCCGGCTCGGTGGTCCTGGACGGCGAAGCCCTCTCCTCCCTCCCCACCCGACGCATCGCGCAGGCCGTCGGACTGCTCCCCCAGTCCCCCTCGGCGCCGGAGGCGATCACGGTCGCGGACCTGGTGGCACGGGGGCGGCAGCCGCACCAGCACTGGTGGCAGCAGTGGTCCGAGGCGGACGAGCGGGCGGTCGTCGACGCGATGGCCCGGACCTCGGTCGCGGACCTGGCGGACCGGCCGGTCGACGCGCTGTCGGGCGGGCAGCGGCAGCGGGTCTGGATCGCGATGGCCCTCGCCCAGGACACGGACATCCTGCTCCTGGACGAACCGACGACCTTCCTGGACATCGCCCACCAGGTGGAGGTCCTGGACCTGGTCCGGCGCCTCAACCACGAGCGCGGCCGGACGGTGGTCGCCGTCCTCCACGACCTCAACCAGGCGGCGCGCTACGCGGACCACCTGGTGGCCATGAAATCGGGCCGCGTGGTGGCGGAGGGGCCGCCGGCGGAGGTCGTCACGGCCGGCCTGGTCCACGAGGTCTTCGGCCTCGCCTCGATCGTCATCCCCGACCCGGTGACGGGCTCCCCCCTGATCGTCCCCACATCCCCGTGGTCCCCACCCGCACCTTCGTGACGGCGCGGGACGCCTTCCGGCGGTGGCCGGGCGGGGGCGCCGCCACCGGCGGCTCGTGCGCAGCCCGCTGGGCGCGTGCGGGTGCGGGTGCCCTGCGGGGCTGAGTCCCCGACCCACCCTTCCACCGTTCGCCGGGCTCTGCCCGGACCCCGGTCCTCAAACGCCGGACGGGCTGGAAGGGGGTACCGGGCTGCGCCCGAACCCCCTG
>NZ_JALGBX010000056.1 GCF_022808175.1 Streptomyces sp. AP-93
CCCCCCGCCCCACCATGCCGACCAGCTTGAACCCGACCACATGATCACGTCAGGAGATCCAAGAAACAGAACCTAGGCCCTCCCATCGCCCCTGACACCTCCCGGTTCGGCACGCCCGGGGAACCCAGGTCTGCCCAGGCGCGGTTACGGCCGTGCCACCCGTCGGTTCGACCTTTAATCCCCTTCGGAAAACTCGAACCCACGGCCTTTCACCATCGCGCCGAGCTCTACCAGGCACGTGGGAACTCGCCGCGAGGCCTTGAGTTGAGCCTCATGCTCCCCGACTCCTCGCGCTCCTCAAAGGACGACGCACCCGGTGAGGATGATCGTTCTCACCGGGTGCGTCAGGCCTCCACGCTCGCCCTCGATGGGACGCTCAGTCCTCCTCGCGCCTGCCTCGACGGAGGCCTCCGGTCGGCCGCTGCTGCGGCTCCGGGGTCTCCACGCTCTGAGGGGCCGGATCGGCAACCCGGCGTGGATGAGGACGCGGGGTCGAGGCCTGCCGGGTCGAGGGGTATGGAGCCGGAGTCTGTCGGGTCGAGGTATAGGGGGTCGGGGTCTGCTGCGTCGCCGGGGTCGGGGTCGAGGCCTGCCGGGTCGAGGGGTATGGAGCCGGAGTCTGTCGGGTCGAGGTATAGGGGGCCGGAGTCTGCCGCGTAGCCGGAGCCGGAGCCGGAGCCGGAGCCGTAGCCGGAGCCGTAGCCGGAGCCGTAGCCGTAGCCGGAGCCGGAGCCGGGGTCGGGGTCGGGGCCTGCGAGGTAGGCGTCTGGCGCGTCTGCGTCGGCGCCTGGATCGAAGCCGGCTGATGCGCTGCCTGCGTCTTCGATGGAGTTCGTGCACTAGGGGCAGCCGGAGTCTGACCCGATGCCGAAGTGAGCACGGGCCGATGGTCCGACGTGCCAACTCCCAGCTGCCGCAGGGCAGGGGTGCCCTGAGCGGAGCGCGTCGAACGCGTGCTCGGCGCACCCGACTGCGTCGGAGCAGGAGCAGGAGCAGGAGCAGGAGCCGGGGCAGGCACAGCGTCGCCGCTGAAGCGCTGCGGCGCAGCCTGCTGGTTGCTGCCCTGTTGGCTCTGCGCACGCTGGGAACCCGTGCCGAACTGCGTCGGTCCCGTCTGACCGGCGACAGCCTTATGATCTCCGCCGGTGGCCACAGAGTCGGTGCTACCCACACTGCTCTGGCCCTGAGCCCCACGGCGAGAGCTTGACGGATCCGTGGACGAGGCCAGAACCTCACCGGCGATGACCTTGTTGCCGGCTGAGGTGTACCCGAGGATCGACAGGCCGCCCTGGTTGCTCAGACCCTGCGCAGTCTGCTTGTCCGAGCGCGAGCTGCCCGCTCCACCACTCGTCAGCTGCAGCGGACTACCCTTGTCGTAGTGTCCATCGCTCTGAGCGCCCGCAGGACCACTGCCGCCCGGCAGAGCCTTGACGCCGTCACTGCCGCCGCCGGAGCCGCCACCAGGGCCACCATCCAGCGCCGGGCTGTCCGGGCCATCCTGGCCGTCATCCCCGAGGGCCAGCGGCTGCTGACCAGTGGTCAGTGCCATGGCATCACCGTTCGTGCCGCCGGCGTTCGTCGACGCCGTCTTGCCCGCGGGCTTGCCCGTGCTCGGGGGCGGCGGACCGCTGGTCTTGCTGTTGAACCCGTTGGCGAGCTTGTTGCCCATGGCCATACCCGCCCCAGACCCGGCACCCGCGGCCAGAGCAGGCATCAGCCCGCCCTTGTCCGGCTTCGGCACGGTGTTCGTCTCGAGGAACTTGTCCACGAGCTTTGTGACCACCTCGTCCATCGCCTGCAGCACAGTCTTGCGCACTCGTAGCAGGGCGAAGGTGATGCCCGTGATCACCAGCGAGGAGATCAGGGTCAGGATCACCACGATGATTCCGCCGAGCGCAGCGCTGCCCCACAAGCCGCCCGGGCTCATGAAGCTCGACACGGGTCCAGCCATGATGTCCGGGACCGAGATCAGGAACTCCGAGACGAACTGGTAGATGAATAGCGTGAGGAGGACCTCCAGGATCAGCGCCATGGAGTAGACGATCACTTTGGCGATCGCCTGCATAGCGCCCAGCGTTGCGAACGGCACGGCGGCCACCAAGCCGAAAATCCGCTTAACCGAGCCAGCCAGCATGCCGATGGCGTACCAGAAGCCGAGCAGGACGATGGAGCCCAGGACCGTGGCCGCGTTGCTCCAGTACATGAACTTCGCCGGCCCCGTACCCACCTGGCTGACGGCCATGTGGTTCTCGCGGGTGAACCCGCTGGTCGCGTTGTTCGACGAGTACATGGTCAGCGAACTGGGGCTGAACCCGGTGTTGAGGTAGTTGTACGTCGTCAGCGGGGACAGATTGCACGAGGAGGGCGTCTTGACCACCGTAAAGCCACAGCCGGCCTTCGTCCCCGTCGTCGTAAAGACCGTCGAGTCCGTACCTAGACGCGAGGAGGTCAGGCCCGTGCCGTCGGTCGAAATCACTGGGTGATCGACCGGCTTCGGCCCCTTCTCCTCACCGAACTCCTTAACATCGCCGTAACTGCTCTTGTCGACGAACCACCTCTTCTTGACATCCGAGCTCTCGTCCAGCTGCGTGATCGAGCTCTTGATCCCCGACTCGAAGTCGGAGGCCGCTACCTCGCTGCTGGAGATGTACTTGCCGATGATCCCAAAGGTCGAGAACACCGCCTTGAAGTCGTCCGAGGCACTGCCGCCGGTGACGGAGACGGTGCCGTCCTTCCACGCCGACTCGGCGTCCTTGGCCTTCGTTCCGATGTTGATGCCGTTGAACGTCGCCCCGTGGGACTGCTTGTTGATCGCCAGCGCACTCGTGCGCACCGACATCATCGCGTCCGGGCTTGCCTGGTCGCCGTTCCAGGAAACAGTGGCCTGGTCCGGGATCCCCAGACGGTCGTTCATCATCCACGCCTCGAAGTCGACGTAGGTGCTCAGCACGACGCGCGTCGGGCCGGCGTGCTGACCAAGAACGGAGTCGTCGAACTTTCCGAGCACGCTGGAGTACATCGACCCGACGAGCGGGAGGCCGACGCCTATGAAGACGACGCGCACGATGAGCTTCTTGATCGCCGAGCCCCGGTCCATCTTCTTGAACAGGACCAGGCCGATGAGTAGGACGCCGATGAAGATCGGCACGAGCGCCTGCCACGAGATATCGACGAGCAGGCCGTACCAGCCGCTGATCCAGTGCTGCAGACCCGAGAGCGCGCCGCCTCCGGCATCACCTCCGGTCATACCCTCGGCAAGAGTCGGATTGACTGCCGCGACCGCGCTGTAGAACCACGTGAAGGGGTTGATGAGCTTCAGGAACTGGATGATGACGTAGAACAGCGTGCCGACCGCCAGCGCCAGGGCGTAGAGGACCCAGATGATCGACCCTCCGATCACGCTCACGATCTGGCCACCGATGCCCGAGGACATCGTGTCCAGGCCAAGGTCGTGGTTGGCCGCCCCGAAGTGCGCGTAGTCGAGCATGCCCGAGTACTTCGCGTTGCCCTTGTCATCCTTCGCGGCCAGGGTCTCGTAGGTAACGGTCTGCGAAGACCCTGACACCTCGGCGAAGAACCAGCCCACGATGCTTCCCAGGCTGAACTCCGGGTCGGCGTAGCCGAGCATGGAACCGCCCGAGGCCGGGCTGGACGTGACCGGCTTCCAGTTCTGGTGCATGCCCTTGTTGAACAACTCTGTAGGCAACACGTTCTGCGGCGAGTTCTTCTCGCTGAAGTACGAGCTCGCGTTCGAGGCCAGCTGGTAGAGGCTGTAGTTGTCGCGCTCCTTCTTGTCATCCGCGGACGCCGGCGAAGAGGTCGCCATCAAGAAGACCGGCACGAGCAGCGCCGCCAGGAGCACGAGGGCGAGCCCGCGCGCGAGCCTGCCCGGGCGGGCTACACCACCGCCGTGGCCGGCCCAGGCACGCAGCCTCGCCACCGCCGTGATCGTCCCGTTCATGGTCTCTCCTCTACTCCTCGCCCTCGTATCAGTGCTGACCCCGCTCATGCCTTGACCAGCTTCTTCGGCCGGGGCCTCTCTGCCGGTCGCCTCGCGCCGTTCTCGGGCTGCGGCAGGCTCTTGCCGTCGTTGCGTTTGCTCGCGTCGCTCAGGCCCGCGTCAGCCTCACCGTCGCCGCCCTCGCTGTGCTTCCGGATGCTGGTGAGGTTCGCACCCGGTGCTGGCTTGTCGTGCATGATCGCGTCCATCCGCGTCGCCTCTTCGGCCCTGGCCGCCTCCAGACGGACCTGCCTGCGCTGGGCCTCGCGGTAGGGGTTGATCCCCAGTGCCAAATCCAGGTGGAACACCACGTTGGAGACGCCCCGGCGCAAGTACGTCAGGTTCTCGCCCTTGGTCGTGATGAGCTGGGCGAGATCCGGCGGAATCCGCTGATGCAGCTGCTTCTGGTACGCCGCCACCGTTCCGTCGCGCATCGGGCCGAAGAGGGTGTAGTCCGCAGCGTCGAACTTGTTGAAGTCGCTGTCGGCCAGCATCTTGTCGACGTCGTTGTAGCTGTAGACCACTCGGCCGCCACGCTCGTGCATGTGGTCGAACTGGTCCTGGACGTACTTCTTCACCCGGTCGTCGATGTGCTCGGCACCGTGGATGATCACCGTGTCGCCGAGCCCCAGGTTGCCGACAGCGAAGCCGACGATGTTCACCAGCTGCGCCATCGCCACGCCCTTGCCGCGGCGCATGAGCCGTGAGAAGTCGTAGACCACTCGCCGGGAGTCCCGAACCCCGTCCACAGCCGAGGCCGTTTGGTTGTTGAAGAGGTCGCCGTTCGTGCTCAGCATCGCGTTGGCGATGCCCTTGAGCACGTTGTACGCCCGCAGCTGGTCCGCGTCGGTCTTGCTGGAGTTCAGCAGCGCCTTGTGAGCGGTTGCCAGGTAGGAGACGAACATCTGCAGGCGCGGCACCTGGGTGTGCGGGATGTTCACCACACGCAGGCGGTGCCGCTGCTCCTTGGCGTTGTGCCGCCACATACCCTGCTCGATATAGAAGTCCGTGGCGGTGTCTTCGAGGGCACTGCGGATGATCGAGCCGACGGCACCATCGGTGGTCTCGTAGAGCTGCTCGAACATCAGCTTGAGCTTCTCCATCTGGGCGGAGAAGACCGTCAGTTCGTCCTCCTCCTCGCCGAACATCTCGAACATGTTCACGTCGCCCTGGTTCAGGTCCACGCGCGAGGTGAGCCGTTCGAACTTCGGGCCGAGCTTGTCGAGGTTCGCTCCGTCAAGGACGAGGTGGACGACCTGGCCGTTGTTCAGCAGCGTTGCCTGCGAGATCTTCGAGCACCACATGTTGGCCACCCGCTGGCGGTCGAGGTACTCGCTGAGCGTGGCGTCGGCGACGATCACGTGATGGTCGTAGGCGTTGACGTCCATGAGCACGGCGCTGTTGTTGACGTCGCCGACCATGTAGCCGACGTACTCGCCGCCCTTGTCGTTGAGGCCGTTGGTCACCAGCGAGTACGAGCCGGCCAGCTCGGTCGAGGTGAAGTGGAAGCCCTTGCCCTTCTTCTTCTCGTTGTTCTTCCACAGGCCCGAGAGTTCCTGGCGCTGCTCGCCAGCATAGGGCGCAGCCTTCAGCGTGCCGAAGCGGTCGATGTACAGGCGCGTGACCCGGTCGATCGTGTCGTCCAGGGTCGCCAGGTCGGGGGCTTTGAGAAAGAGCCGGTTGTGCACGGAGAGGTAGCTCGCGCCGTCCTGGAGCTCCCCGATCGTGACCCCGAGGTCACCGGAGATCTTCGCGGCCTTGCGCTTGGAGGAAGTCGTGCCCGTCTCCTCCTGCTCGTTGGCATCGAGCCGCTCCAGCTTCTCCGACTGCTTCGTATATGAATCGATCCACTTGTCGTCCATCCGCTTGACCTGCTCAAGCACGATCGCGGTGACCCGCTCGTCCAGACCGTCCGGGATCCGATCGATGCCCCAGAAGGCGGCGAGGTTGTCGTGCGCGGCGTCGTCGTGGAAGTACGCCATGATGCAGGCGACAGAGCCGTCGACCTGGAAGTAGTCCGAGCGGAAGAGGTACCTCTCCCTCGGCTTCAGCGCGAGCAGATGCGGATAGGCGTCGAACGTGCCCTGTAGGTGCTTCACCTCCTGGCGGCGCTGCCACCAGTTCCTCTTCGGCTCGGCGGCCTCATCGGCCACGCCGTCAGCCGCCGCAGTGTCCTGCACGCCCTCAGCCTGAGCAGCGCCGTCCGCGTGCGGATCATCAACCACAAGCTCCGCGGTCTCATTCGTCTCGTCAGGTTTCTTCCCCGGGATGCCGAGCTGTGCCCGGACTTTCGCCATCAGCACCATGGTGTCCTTCGTTTGTTCCTCGTCATTTGGGTCGGCCTGGCGCTGATCAGTTCAGCGACGCCTTGAGATTGAGCCGTTCGTCGTCGATGCCCTGGTAGAAGACCCGCAGCATCGGCTCGGCCTCCTCGCGGTCGAGCATCGCGGCTTCCTTGATCATGAGAGTGGAGCCGCCGACCTCGGCCTGGAGGACCTGGTGCCCCTTGCGCAGCGCGTCGGCGTTCTTGCCCTTGAGCAGCAGGTACTGGTGAATCGACGGGAACTTCCCGCCCACGTGCTGCGTGAGGATGTCGTACTGCTCGTTCTGCAGCTCGATCAGATCGGGGTCACGGACCTGCAGAGCCTGGTTGCGCTGCTCCAGATTTGCTACCTGGTGGTAGATCCGCTGCGGCTCCTTCGTCGTGATGAAGGTCTGCTCGCAGGTCGTCTCGACCTTGCGCCAGAAGGAGTCGACCCGGTCGAGGATCCCGATCCGGTCCTCGTTGAAGAGCAGATAGCTCGCTGAGCCGACGACCAGGTAGACCCGACCTTCGCCGCCGTCGGAGAAGTGGATCAGCCCGTCCTCGTCGATCCCGTCGATGCCGAGGATCGAGTAGAAATCCGTGGGGTTCGAGGTACGACGGGTGAAGACGTGGCGGGCCTTGCTGGGCAGATACGCCAGGAAGGCCGGCACCCGCATGATGCGCAGCTCCTTCGTCTTCATCAGCCCGCCGAAATAGGCGATCGCAGCCAGTCCCCAGAGGACGAAGAACGTGATGGCGACTGGGCCCGAGCTCGCGACGAACGTCGACGTGCTGAACCACAGCAGGGCGAGGATGCCGCCGCCGAAGAAGAGCAGCTGCTTGATCGGGGAGGGCTTCGCCGCCCAACCTCCCTTGGCCAGCGTGATCTCGTGGTCGAGGAAGCTCCTGTTCAGCGAACTCGGCACCTTATAGGACAGTTTCGCCATGAATCTCTCATCTCCCCCTGTGGGCGCAATGGCCATTGCTTAACCTGTCGAAAAGCCTTCGTGTGTGAGGCGTGCGGATGACATCCTATCTTAGATAGGCTATTCGAATCGATGTCAAAAGAGGCGTGAATGGCAACGTCGGACGAGTCGGACTAGTGGGTTCGAGTCGTCGGGTGTCGTCTGAGCGGCTGACAGATCAGCCGGGCCGCGTGAGCGGAGGCGCTCAGCCCATCGCTACCGCCTCGAAGCGTGGAACGTCGTCGCCCAGGTCGAGCACGGCCAGCGCATCGGCTGATCCGTCCCGATCGAGGGTCTTTTGACGGGTCGGTGTCAAGGGGTGTCGGGCATTCCTGGGAGGAGTCGGCGGTGGAGAGGTCCGCCCCGCCCGGCTATGACGGCCGCGGGTTCTAGCCGTGGGCGAAGTGGCTCACCCCCTCGAACTCCGAGGTCCCGGTCCGATCGAAGATGACCATGGACCTCCGGGACGAGGTGCTGTTGCGCATTGCTGTGCGAGGCGGTGTCGGCGTACAAGTGAACGTGGCTCTGGCAAGATTTTCGTAGGCGGAGATCATCTCGGTCGCACGGTCGGCCGACCCGCAGCATGGGCAGCCTCTGACCGTGCTCTGTTGAACTGGTCAGTCTGTTACCGCAGTTGTCTGATGTGCTGGTGATCTCAGTCGAGGTCTCCGATGCTGTGGTGGCGGTCCGTGCCTGCACGAGATCCAGCGTTCCTGCGGGATGTACGGGGTGCGGACGCTCGTCGCATGAAACCCGGAGCCCACTCCCCGGGGATCAACCTCATAGCGTCTCCCAGCACCCACGTTGCAGGCGCGTTCTGGACGCGTCCTGTCCCTGCCCGTCTCCCGGGCGCTGACGGCTGCGCGAACGCTTTCGCCTCCCGCGACAAGTAAGAGATGAGGCCGTGACGTGCGCGGCCGAAGAGAGGTGGCTTGGTGGACACGGACAGGGATACGGACGACGGGCTGATGGCCCGCTCGGCCCGGGACCCCGAGGCGTTCGAAATGCTGGCGGGCAGGATGTCGGGCGCCCTGCACGCCTACCTGGCACGCCGTGCGCCGGCCGTGGCCGACGATCTGCTCGCGGACGTCTGGCTGCAGGCGTTCAGCAGCCGCAAGTCGTTCGACCCGGACCTGGGCACGGCCCGGACCTGGCTGTTCGGCGTGGCCCGGAACATCCTCGCCGCGCACTGGCGCCGGGTCGACCGGGAGCAGCGGCTGCCCTCCGTGGAAGAGCGGAGCAGCGACCCCTGGCACGCAGTCGACCAGCGCCTCGACGCCGCCGCCGTCGGACCGCTGCTGCGGCAGACGATGGCCGACCTCCCGCACGTGGAGCGGGAACTGCTGCTGCTCGTCGCCTGGGAACAGCTCAGCCCCACCGAGGCCGCTGCCGTGGTCGGCATACCGCCGGGCACTGCCCGATCCCGGCTGCACCGGGCCCGGTCCCGGCTGCAGGCCGTCATGAACGTTCCGCACCCCCGTCGCCCTCGCCTGGCAGGAGAACCGGTATGACCGAGCACGACATCCTCGACTTCCCCGGTGCCGACGAATTGCGGGCCGCGGGCGGCGTAGCTTCGCCGAGCGCGCAGGCTGTGGAGGCCGCACTGACAGCGGTACGCACGGCCATCGCCGCGGAAGCGGGGAGCGCGACGGAGGATGTCGTCCCGCTCCGGATCGCCGCGCGGCGCCGTCGCCTGCCCCGCCTGCTGGTGTCGGCTGCCGCCGTCGCGGTGCTCGCCGCCGGCGTCGCTGTCTACCCGGTGGTCGGCGGTGGGGACGGTCCCGCCGCGACCGCCACGGCTGCCGGGTTCCTCCGGGAGGTCGCGGCGACCGCAGGTGAGCGCCGCCCGGTGGCGCACGCGCCCTACTGGAAGGTGCGCTGCCGGACCGGATCCTCCCCCCGGATCAAAACCTCCTGGTCCGGGCGCAACCGCAACGTCATCCAGGAGAGCGAGGGCGACCCAGTGCTGGAATTCCCCCCTCCGGAGATCCACTCGTGGCTCGTCGGCGGGAAGGACGTCACCTGGGACGACCTCCCCTCCCTCCCGACGGACGCGCAGGAGCTCCGGACCCGCCTGACGGGCGGCGCCGCCACCACGCTGCCCGGGTTCTTCGGCGGTGCCGCGCAGCTCCTGTCCCGCGCCCCGCTCGAAACAGCCGTGCGCAGCGCGCTGTTCGAGGTACTGGCCGACTCCCCGGGCCTGGTGCTCGTGGGCCAGGTCAAGGACGCCGCCGGCCGCACAGGAACGGCCGTCGAAGAGCGGAGCGACGAACGACGCGTGAGGATGGTCCTCGACCCGGAGACCGGCACGCTGCTGGAGTTCGGCGTCTACGCGCGCGGCGGCCCGGAAGGGGAGCGTCCGGTCGTCCTGGAGACCTACCTCTCGGCGGAACCCGCATGGAGCATCCCGCCCACCGTTCCCTGGGATTCCCTGGATGCGCCCCTGCCGTTCCCGATCCTTCCCGGGGACACTCCGGGGGCGAAACGGCAAGGGGGTGTCCGGCCTGCCCCGCCGGCTTCCCCAAAGGCTGTTGAGTGAGGCTGAAGGTGTGGATGTCCCTGACGGATGCCGTAGTGATGGCCCCACAATCACTACGGCAGAGACCCGACCGCTACGGGGGCCTCGACGGCACATCACGTCTTGATTGCACGGCCAACCATGCACGGGCATGTGAGGCGAAGGATCAAGGGCGAGACGCGGTACGGCTCAAGATGCGCCGCTATCCCCGGAATCCTGCGTCTTCGAGTTGATGAGCTGGCGGTACCACCACATCGTCTCGGATTCACAGTGGTGCAGACTGCAGTCGCTTGCCTGGCAGGAATCCCGGTGGCGTCGGGCAGCAGCCTGCGCGAGCGCCATCACTGCTCGGCGACGGTCCCGCCGGGTCGGAGGCGACGGCCGCGTGTCGAAGTGAAGGTGTCGATACCACCACAGGGCAGATCGCTCGTTGTGCTCAGGGAGGCAGTCTGCGTCGGAGCAGCCGCGGATGTGGTGCCTCGCAGCCTGCCAGGCGGTGATCGCGCGTAGCTCCGCCAGTCGCTTGAGTGATGCCCCGCGCAGGAGGACACGCTGCTGGTTCTTCACGTGACCCCAGCCATCTTCTGTGTGGTGTTTCTTGTCGACCCGCTTGTGGAGGCCCGGTGATGCCATGGCCGAGGTGCGCTGGTTGTGCGCAGCCGGGATAGTCCGGGAAGCGGTTTTGGCGATTATACGCGCCTCTGTCCGGGAGCCCGGGTCTCGCTGTTTGAACCCTCGCAGGGCGCGGCAGGGGCTTTGTCCCGAGTCGTAGATTCCTCAGATTGTGAGCCAGCCAGCCAGCCAGCCAGCCAGCCAGCCAGCCGGCCTGTCTGCCATCTCCCGTCGCGGTTGGCCATGCCGGCGAGGACGTGATCGTCGGCCGCTAGATTGCCCGCACTGCTGGGTGCACCTCGGCGGGAAACAAGCGGGCCGGCGGCGAGCCCACGGTGGCGGGGCGCCCTCACACGCACCACGCCTCGGTGCCCGCAACCTCGGTCAGCGGCTGTTGATCTTGGTTACCGCTACGGCGCCACCGGCCCTACAGGGCCGCGGTGTACGTGACCCAGATGGCTGTGCGTGGGGGAGTGTGGCTGGTTCGGGGAATCCTGGGTGCGCGGAATCCAGCCGTGGGGGCGGTTCCGGGCAGCGGGTGGCTGCCCGGAACCGCTGTGTGGCGGGTTGATCAGGGGTTCACGGGCAGGGTCATGGGCCAGATCTTGTCGCCTGCGGCGAAGACGCCCTTGCCGTCGCCCTTGTAGAAGCGGAGCTCGGTGGTCCAGTTGCTGAGGAGGTCGAGCTTCTTGTCTCCGTCGACGTCGCCGGCGTAGATCTTGGCGCCGTCGACGGCCCAGCTGTTGTCGGGCCAGATGTTGACGCCGCCGTTGAGGCCGCCCTGGGCGTTGCCGTCGAAGCGCATGAGGGAGCCGCCGGGGGTGACGGCGACGATGTCATCGCGGGTGTCGCCATTGGCGTCGCCGGTGGCCACGAGCCTCATGGTCTTCCACGAGTTGTCGGGCCACAGCTGGCGCTTCTCGCCGTCCAGCAGGCCGTTGGTACCGGTGTTGTAGACGTACAGGGCGCCGGTGTTCCACAGGGCGAGGAGTCCGTCGCGGCCGGAGCTGTCGGCCTTGAAGCGGGCCAGGTGGAGCATGCCGGCCCAGTTGGTGTTGTCGGGCCACATCTTCTGGCCGGAGGCCAGGGTGCCGTCGGCCTTGCCCGCGTACAGGTTGAGGCTGCCGGTGCCGAAGACGGCGGCGATGTCCATGTTGCCGTCGCCGTTGAAGTCGCCACCGATGATCTCGGCGATCGCCTTCCAGCTGCCGTCGAGCCCCCACAGGGGCCGGCCGTACTGGAAGGTGCCGTCGGTGCGGCCGTAGGCGGCGTGGAGGTTGCCGTCCTTGGTGACCACCGCGATGTCCGAGCGGCCGTCCTTGTTGAAGTCGGCGGTCGTCATGACCTGGGTGGCATCGGGAAGGATGGTGGCCAGACGGACCTGCTGGACCCAGCTGGCGACGTCGTAGGCGCGGGCGGCGATCGCGTCGGTGCGGGTTTCCGTCTCACCGCCGCAGCCACCCTGCCAGGACCGGCTGGCCACACCGACGACATCACCGGCGGAGTTGAGGAGGGGTGCTCCGGTGTCGCCCTTGCAGATGTTGTCGCTTGCGCTCTTGCCGACGACTTCGATGTTGGGGTAGGCCACCGAGTTCACCTTGAACGTGGCCTTCCTGGGCTTGGTGGGCGCCAGTCCCCACAGGGTCTTGCTCCGTCCCAGCCCGGCGGCGACCAGTTCGCTGCCCACGGCGGGGGCGGTGGCTGAGACATCGGCCGGGGTGATGGTCGTGACGGGCTTGTCCAGTCGGGCCATGACCAGGTCGCGGGTCGAGCGGGCCTTCAGATCGGTGATCGTCGCGGTCTGGCCGTTGCCGAAGGTGACGGTGGAGGTCCGCTTCGGCTTGCCGTCCGTGAGGGCGGCGCCGGGAGTGTCGGCGAAGCAGCTGGCCGCGGTCAGGACCCAGTTCTGGTCGACCAGCGTGGCTGTGCAGGCCTTCGCGGTGGCCTCGGGGCCGATGATGACCCGGGCTATGTAGGCGTGCTCTCCAGCGGCTGAGGACGCCCCGACGATCGCGGTGGCGGTTCCGGCCAGGAGCAGGGAGGCGGTGACGCCGGCAGTGGCCAGAGTGGCCAGCCGCATCGGACGTGACCGGGTATGAGACATGTGGGACATGGTTTTCCTAAGGCTCTACTTCGAGAGGGTGGAGGCGGCAGGCCCTGTGGCTGTCACGCCGCAGGTGGCCTGATTACCGGGCTCAGCCGGCGACGCGGAGCTCGATGAGAGCGGAAGGCGTGCTTTCGGCGGTGGCTTCGCCGAAGCTGGTGAAGTCGTTGGCGGGGGCGTTGATGACGGTCTTGACCCCGTCTGCCTCGATGGTGCTCTTCACCGGGGCGTCGCCGGTCCAGATGCCGAAGGCCTTCGGGACCGACAGGGTGAGGTAACCGGGCTTCGCCTTGACGTCGAAGCAGTAGTCCTTCTCCCCGGAGCGGGTGTTGACGGTGATGTCGACGGTGCCGCCACAGGCGACGAGGACGATGTTGCCGTCACCGCGCGTGAGGACGATGCCCCGCTCTGCCTCGATCGTCGCGGCATTCGGATAGCCGAAGTCCTCGATGGCATACGGCATTTCATCGGCTGCGACTGCGGCTGCGGCAGTGGTGACGGTTCCGGGCACGGCGTAGGCCACGCCGATGGCCGCGGTGGATGCCGTGAGTACCGAAGCGAGACCCACGAACAGGGCCTTGCGCGCACGGGATATAGCCATTATGGCCCTCTCAATAAAGCAGGGGACGAGACATAAGGATCACGTCAGAATCCAGCAAATCTAATCACACCGACGATCTTTCACTTCAAGCGGTGGATCGTGATCAACATCTCACCTGTTAATTTTCCATGACTCAGTACATCTATGGATCAAACATGGAATATCGACCTGAGATAGTGCCGCAAAAGGGTTTTATCGGCTGGTTGATGAAGCATCAGCGTGCGTCAGTGAACGTAGGCAAGGCCCTGCTGAAGGGCTTCGGTTGAGTGGTTGTACGATCATGCGGCTCCAGGGTGATCACGCTCGACCGGTCATCCGCAGCGGAGCAGCCGATCGGGCGTTCCTGGCTCCTGGCCGAATTCTTACCAGGGGCTCAACTTTTTCTATTCTTGAGGGGTTGCCGTGAAACGGCATATATCCTCCTGGCCATTCGGTTCGGGAGTGCGTAGACGACGCACACTGCACGCATTGCTGGCCACCGGTCTGCTGTCGGGACTGTTGGGCGCGCCCACAGCGCTGGCGGCCGAGACCCAGCCGGATCCGGCGAACCTGCGCCGCCAGATCGTCGGCTACTGGGAGACCGGTGGGGCGGGTATCAAGGAGGCTGCGGAGCAGGCGCTGCTGGGTGGCGATGACGCGATCCGCAAGTTCCTGGACGAGGCACCGGGCATCGCGCACGACGACAACCGGGTCGATGCCGCCCGGCTGATGTCGACCAGCGGCCCCGGAGTCCGAGGGGCCACGAAGGCCGCCTGGCTGAAGTCCCCCGCCGACCTGGAACAGTTCCTCCTGACTGGCTACGAGGATCCGCTTGACGAGGACCGCAAGGTCGACATCGCACGGATGGTCGGCATGGGCGGGCCCGGGGTTCGCGATGAGGGCAAGGCAGCCCTGTTGGGCACCTTTTACGACCGCGAGCAGTTCCTCGCGGTGGGCCAGTACGTGGCCCGCAAGGACGACAACCGGGTAGACGTCGCTCGGTTGACGAGCACGGGTGGCCCGAACGTGAAGGCGGCCGCCAAGGTCGCGCTGAAGGGCACCCCCGACGACATCGTCGAGTTCCTGGAGATCGGGCAGTTCGTCGCCCGGAACCGGGACCAGGAGTACGCGACGATCTCGGAGCTGACAGAGCAGGCCAGGGAGGCTGGCAAGCAGGCCCAGGACGCCACCAAGGCTGCCGAGGAGTCCTCGAAGAAGGCCGTTGAGGCGTCGGCGAAGGCCAAGGAGCTCGCGCAGAAGGCGGCACTGGAGACCAAGGCCGCGCAGAGTGATTCGCAGCTGGCGGCGGTGAAGGCGAAGCAGGCGGCGGATGCCGCGCGCGCGGCGGCCTCGGCTGCGCAGGAAGCAATCGGCTCGGCCAATGCGGCCAACCGAGCAGCGCGTCGTGCCGCCCTGGCCGCGACGCAGACCGCATCTGCCGCTGCTGCCGCCGCGCGGTCGGCGAACAACGCCTACACCGCGGCGATCGCAGCTGCAGGCAATGCGGCTGACGCGGACAAGGCACGTCAGTTGGCCGCCGAAGCCCGCGCCGCAGCACAGGCGGCCACGGAGTCGGCGAAGGCCGCCAATGAGGCGGGCAAGGCCTCGGCTGCCGCCGGTCTGGCCTCCACCGCGGCGAAGGGCGCCGCGACCAACGCTCGGGCCGCCGCCGACGCGGCGGACGAGGCGAATGGTTACGCGGACGCGGCCGGCGGCCACTCGGCCGAGGCACGCCAGGCAGCAGCAGAGGCCCGGCGCCACGCCAACGCCGCGGACGCCGCCGCCGACCGCTCCGCCGCGCTCGCGCAGCGCGCCGCGACCGCCGCCTACGGGGCGAGGGATGCGGCGAACAAGGCTGCCGAGCACGCCATCAAGGCAGCCGGCTACGCGGAGGAAGCCGCCACACAGGCAGGAAACGCAGCCACCTACGCGGCGCAGGCCAAGAAGAACGCCGACGCCGCGAAGCTAGCCGCCGAAACAGCCGCAGCGGCGGTGGCGAAGGCGAAGGAAACCTTCGCCATCGCCCGCGAAGGCGAAGCCGAGGACCTGAAGACCCGCACCGACGCAGCCATCGAACGCGCACGTTCCATCAAGGACGCGACCAACGGGCACATCTCCGCCTCGGCTTCCACCCAGGCCGACGCTCTCGCCCTCAACACCACCGCAACCACGCTGGCGCAGGAAGCCGCGCGGCCGGACGTGGACGTGAAGGCGACTGCCGTCAAGGGCCGCCAGCTCGCCATGCAGGCGATGAAACTCCTGGGCCCCTGGCACAAGGAGGCCGCCGCCCGCGCCCTGGCCGGCACCGACCAGGACGTCCTGGACTACCTGCGGACCCGCTGGAAGGAAGCTGTCCACAACGACATACGTGAGCGTGTCGTTCAGCTGAGCACCCAGAGCCCCTACGAGGCAGTCCGTACTGCGGCGATCGCGGCCCTTAAGGGCACCCCCACGCAGATCGAGACCTTCTACACCACCGGCCAGTACACGGCCGGCCTGGACGACATGAAGGTCGACGTCGCCCGTTTCACCAGCACCGGCGGCCCCAGCGTCAGGGAAGCCGCGAAGAAGGCCCTGGCCGACGGCACTCCCAAGGCCCTGGCCACCTTCCTGAACGTCACCCAGTACGGCGAACGCCTCACCGACGAAAAAGTCATCGCCGCCACCCTGACCAACACCGGCGGCCCCGAAGTCAACGCCGCCGCCAAGATCGCCCTCGCTGGATCCGCAGATCTGCTCCACGAGTTCGTCACCACCGGCCAGTACATGGCCCAGCGCCAGGACGACCTCGCCACCAACCACATCAACCTCATCGAACAACTTCTTGCCGAGGGCCAGCAGATCGCGGCCAAGGCCATGGAGAACAGGTGGCGTGCCGCCGAAGCAGCCGCCAGGGCACAGCAGGCCTCGGCTGACGCCGACAAGTACGCACAGGACGCCAAGGACTCCGCAGCCGACGCCGACAAGTACGCGAGGGACGCGAAGACGGCCGCCGACGCCGCCAGCGTTTCCGCGGCGAACGCGGCGAAGTCCGCCACCACCGCACGCAACGCAGCCAACCGTGCCGAACAAGACGCCGCCGCAGCCGAGCAATCCGCCGCAGACGCAGCCTTCTCAGCCTCCTACGCCCGTCAGTCCGCAAGCGACGCCACCACCTCCGCCAACGCCGCGCGTGACTCGGCCCTCGCAGCCGGCAAGAGTAAGGAAGCCGCGGAGGGCGAGGCCAAGACAGCCTGGAAGGCCGTCCTGGTTCTGCGGGAGAAGGAAGAAGCCGAAGCCCGACGCCAGGCCGAGGAAGAACGCAAGCGACAGCAGCAGGCCAAGCCCAAGCGAATCTGCGTCCCTCACCCGACCCGCGAGACGATGGCGCCGATCATGGCGTGTGCCCAGGACCCGGGCAACTCCATGATCCAAATGCCCGACATCGACCCCACAATGCGCGCGATCGTGTGGGAGTTCGCCGGGGTCAACGGCATCAAGGAATGCATCGAGAACCCCACCGGCCTGAACTGCGTCATGGCAGCAGCCGGCGTACTGCCGTGGGGCCGGCTTAAACTCCTGACCAAAATCGACGACGGCATCGAAGGCGTCCGGTCCCTTCGCGCGGTCCGCCGCTCACTGGCCTGCCTCTCTGAAGCTCCTCATAGCTTCCCCGCCGGCACCAACGTCCTAATGGCTGACGGCTCGCAACGTCCTATCGAGCAGATCGCGGTAGGGGACCTGGTCACGGCCACCGACCCGACAAGTGGCGAGACTGGCCCTCGTGCCGTCACCCGCACGATCCTCACACCAGGCGACCGTGACTTCACGAGCGTCACGCTGACGGACAAGTCTGGTCTGGTCTCGACCGACCACCACCCGTACTGGGTCGAAAATCGCAAGCGGTGGATCGACGCTGTCGACCTCCAGGCTGGCGACGCCCTGCGCACACCAGTCGGCACAGCGGTTCTGGTCGGTGAGACCGAGCAGTGGAAGGGCCTTCAGTCCGCCTACGACCTCACTGTCGACGACCTTCATACCTACTACGTTTCCGCCGGCACAACTTCGGTCCTTGTCCACAATACCGATGAGACCTGCCCCGTTTGGGTCAAGCAGGCATTCGACAGACTTCCCGCTTCGCCGGAAGGCTCCCCGACTGAGGGTTTCGCCTTCTACCCCGATGGTAAGCCTCTATGGAATACGACCATTCAAAGTGGAAAGGGTCTGAACTCGGAAGAACAACAAGTTCCTGCAGGGATCGAAAGACTTCCCGGATTTTCGAGGCTATGCGAACGTCTCGCATCATGCCGAGGCGAAGCTCGCCTGGGAAATGCGAACCAAGGGTGGTCCCGGAGAAATGCATATCGTGATCAATAAGAACTATGTATGCCCGAAGCCAGGAGCAGGGATCGCGGCCGGATGTCAGCAGGCGGTTCCTGCGATGCTTTATTCCGATCAGACTCTGGTGGTGCATTACCCTGGCATGAAGGATCCCATCAGGCTTCGCGGTACAGTCGTCAGGTAGTAGAAGCTGTAGATTGGAAGGCTCGGTATGATCGTTCTGGGAGCCACACACAAAGGTTCTTTCTATGCCAGGACTGACGATGAGGTCGGTGCCCTCATCGAGCACATCATGAACGACCTGCCGCAAGGATCTACGACTCCTGACGGATTCGCCATCATGCCTGAAAAGGCGGTAGTCAGTATTGTGGAGGGCGAGTATCCTGAGGAGACCAGCGTAAGGTGGCCTAGGAATTACCTTTATGTTACGGTGAATACCCAGAATGGGTATGGGGCGTTGAAGTGGTGGACTCCGGACAGTCCTGAAGGTTCGGATGAAAATCACGTATCGCAGTTCATTTGGACGTCCGGTAATCCGAACCCCCCGTCGTTCGATCCGCATCTGATCTCGGATTCGGGAACTCCAAGCTATTATCCACCGGAAGCCGCTATTCCCTTGGAGTGGGTTCGTCAGGCCCTCGAAGAGTTCTGTCGAACTCGCACAGGAGATAGGCCGGAGTCCGTGTCCTGGATTCTGTTGGAACAGACCGTATAACGCACCGGCGAAGGCGCCCCGCACCCGTAACGGTGTGGGGCGCCCGTTCTTTTATCTAAACCAGTTGGGGTCAATGCGGAGTTGGGCAGACGACCGAGTGCGAATTAGACCTGTGCGAGGTCGGTCGCGGTGAGATGGTCGACCGGTTCGCCGCTGACGTATTTGGCGTCGATGGTGCGGATCTGGTCGGTGATGGCGCGAGTGTCACGTCCGGCGATGTGTAGGCGGGGGCGGAAGACCGCGTCCTGCGCGCTGGTTGAGGTGCTGGTGAGGCGGCCTGCCCCCGCTCGAGAGCGCGCTAGGCACTGTCCGGCGGATCTTGATCAGCTAGTGCACGGACGGCAGTGGAGAAGCACGGAGAATGCCTGGCACCGGCGTGGTCAGGTACCACCTGGTCCAGCGACAATGTGGGCATCTTCGGCCCGGGCGCAACTCGCGTTCCTGGCCTCTTACCGGTCGGAGCGGCACCATGGCATGGGTAGTAGGAACGGGCGCGTTGTTGGGGCTGCTGGCGATCGCATTGGGAATCGTGACGCTCCGGACAGGGTGGATCCTGCCCACGGCGCGCCGCCACGTCACCAGGCCCCAGCTCCACGGCCTCGGCGCCCTGCTCACGGGCGCGTCCGCCCTTCTGCAGAGTCTCTTCTACTTTCGAATCTTGCCGAGTGTTTCGTGGGAGGTCCGCTTCTTCGGAGGAAACGCCTTCCTGTTTGCTGGGCTCCTCCTCATTACCCTCAGCCAGATGCTGCCGCTCCGTCGAAGCCCGGACCACGCCGATCCCTCAGGCGTCTGAAGGATGCCGGCGGATCACGGCCGGATCCATAAGCGGATCGCCGCGGCGGTGACGGTGCCGTGGAAGACGTAGGCCCTCTTGTCATAGCGGGTGGCAACGGCCCGGGAGTTCTTGAGCCGGTTGATCGTGCGCTCGACCTCGTTTCGGCGTTTGTAGACCTCGCCGTCGAAACCAGCGGGCCGGCCGCCCTTGCTGCCACGGCGTTTGCGGTTGCCCCGTTGGTCCTTCGGTTCGGGGATGGTGTGCTTGATCTGGCGTCTTCGCAGGTAGCGGCGGTTGCGGCGTGAGCTGTATGCCTTGTCGCCACCGAGGTGGTCCGGCCGGGTGCGTGGTCGTCCGCCCTGCGGGCGGGGAACGCGGATGCGTTCGAGGACCTCGATCATCTGTGGTGCGTCGCCCCACTGGCCGGGCGTGACCAGGAACGCCATCGGTCGGCATCCACCTTCACCAATGAATCTTGCAGGTCAGGCCGCCCCGGGACCGTCCGAGCCCTTCATCGGGGCGGTGGTGCCGGGGCGTGGTCCTTTTTTCGGGACGCGTGGCTTCTTCTTCCGGGCCCCGGCCGCGTGCTGATGGGCCCGGCAGGACGTCGAGTCGACGCTGACCATGCTCCAGTCGATCCGGCCCGCGAAGTCGGCGTCGGCCTGGACGGCACGCAGGATCCGGTCCCACGTGCCGTCCGCCGACCAGCGCCGGTGCCGTTCATAAACGGTCTTCCAGCTGCCGAAACGCTCGGGAAGATCCCGCCAGGGTATGCCCGTTCGGACTCGGAACAAGATCCCGTTGATCACCCTACGGTGATCGCTCCACCGGCCGCCACGCCGTCCCAACGCCGGCAAGTGCGGCTCCAACCGGACCCACTCGGCATTCGTCAGATCACCCCGCCCCATGCCGAGAACAACGAGTCAACAACCCGACAGTCACATGATCCGCCGGACAGTGCCTAGGGGCAGGCCGGGGCGAGGTGTCAGGCGCTGCTATCGCTGAGATGGCGAGTACGCAGTGCCGAGAGCTCGCTCAAGCGGGCGGTCAGCCTTCCGTGACGTCCGAAGTGGATGGGTTCACCTCTGTGGTCGTAGCCGTAGTCGGGGTTCTGGCCGTGGTCCTGGTCGTCGGTGTGCGGTTCGTCCTTCTCGGAGCTGGCTTCGGTTGCGAGCTGGGCCGTGGCGGGGGACTCAGAGCGGACCCGAGTTGCCGACCGTGGGCAGGGTGTGGGCGTCGTCGGGTGGTGTGGTCCTGGCGTCCGGGTTCGACGAGTGGAGGTGCGGAGGCGAGGAGCAGGGAGAGCAGCAGGCCGGTGGCCTGGTCGCTGAGGATCTTTACGATCTCCAGGAGCCGGTGGCGTTGGCTGACGGGCAGGGACAGGGCTACACAGCCGGCCTGTCCTCCGATGCCGAGGGGGACGGCGACGCGGGCCTTGACCCAAGGCCGGGTAGTTAGCGTTTTCGCAGGTCACGCAAGGGGTGTTGGCGTCCATGCTGTAGCGGC
>NZ_JALGBX010000057.1 GCF_022808175.1 Streptomyces sp. AP-93
GGAAGCCACTGAAGGCAAGGACCCATAAGCCACATCCGGCCCTCCCGGGCCACCCAACAACTTACGGAGAGCCCATGGCCGGGCCGCCGCAATCGTGCTCGCCTACCTCGGCTACACGATCTGGGCCGGCGTCACCCGCGGAGCGTTCGCCGCGGTCACCTTGGCCCTCACCGGAATACCGGTGTTCCTCGGCCTGGGCGCCATCGCCGCCGGCGTCCTCGCCGTGTCCGTGCGGGTGGGCCTGGCCCGGCGCGGCATCACGGTCGAGGCCGTCCGCGCCGTCGACCCACAGGGAATCCCGTACCCCTGGTACGAGTTCACCGCCACGGACGGCGTCCCGTACACGCACTACACCCGCAAGCACAAGACGCCGACCCTCCACGTCGTCTACGACCCCCTGCGCCCCTACCGCACCAAAGTCCCGGGCTCGTTCCTCCCGGTGGTGCTGAGATACACCGCCGCCTACCTCTGCGCGTTCGCGATGCTGGCCCTCGCCGCATTCATGACCTACGAGGCCTTCCGCCGGTGACGGTCAGCCCGCCGGGCGGCCCGCCCGTCACCCCACCGGCGTGAGCAGGGCGTCCGCGATGGCCGTCCGGGCGTACAGGACCGAACGGCCGGCGCGGTGGCCGGTGACCAGGCCCGCGTCGCGCAGGGCCGTGAGGTGCTGGGAGACCGCGGCGGCGGACAGGCCGCTGTGCCGGGCCAGTTGGGTGGTGGAGGCCGGGGTGTCCAGTTCGGAGAGCAGCAGGGTGCGCGAGCGGCCCAGTACGGCGGCCACCGCGTCGGTGGCCTTGGTCGCGCGGGGCTCCCAGAGGGTGCCGATCCCCCGGGCCGGGTAGGCCAGCTGGAGCGGGTCGGGGGCCACCGAGCGGGTCAGGATCCGGGGCCAGGCGAAGGCCGAGGGCACCAGCAGCAGTCCGGCGCCGGTCTGGTCGCGGGTCAGCGCGCAGGCCCGGCGGACCATGCGCAGGGTTCCGTCGTCCCAACTGACGGTGTCGTGGAGCTCGTTGAGGACATGGGCGGAGCCGTGCTCGGCGACCTGCCGGGCCCGGTGGAACACGTCGGCTTCGAGGAGCTGGCGGATCCGGGGCCAGTAGGGCGCGAGCGCGAGTTCCCAGTACGCCTGGATCTCGTCGGTGACCTTCTCCAGTACGGCTTCGGGGTCCTCGTGGAGCAGCCTCAGGCGCGCCACCGGCCGGGCACTTCCACCTCGGGACTTGCCCGCGATCGTGTCCAGGTCGAAGCGCACGTTCTCCGGGCTGCCGGCGCGGATGGCCGCCAGCTCGGCGGCCAGTTCCGGAAAGGGGCCGGCCGGGGTCGGGTTGAGGAAGTCCGCGAGGTAGCCGGCGCCCGGGATCAGCGCGGCGAGCCAGCCCCGGTCCAGGCCCGCGCTCCGCAGCCGGGGCCGCACCTGCGCGGCCCAGCGGCGGTGCAGCGGCGGATCGGTCTCGGTGTTCAGCAGCCGGAAGCTGGTGACGACCTCCCACATCGGAGACACCGCGAAGCGGGTCTGCGCCAGGTCGGCCGCGGAGAAGCTCAGTGCGTATTCCATGGCCCTGCGTGCCCCCGTCGCCGCCCGTTGGATTCGGCCCCACCTTAATCAATGGGACCCGCGGCCGTCCGGGCGCAGGCTCCTGTCATGCCCTCCTCCTTCCGCGGTCTCCCGCCCCTCGTCTGGAACCTGTTCGCCGGTTCGATCATCAACCGGCTCGGCTACCTCGTCACCCCCTTCCTGGTCTTCCTCCTCGCCGACCGGGGCATCACCGGATCCGACATCTCCTTCGTGCTCGGCGCGCTCGGCGCCGGCCACCTGCTCGGCCCGGCCGTCGGCGGGCTGCTCGCCGACCGGATCGGCCGCCGTCCGACCATGCTGATCGGGCTCATCGGCTCCGCCGTCGCCCAGGGCGCGCTGTTCCTGGCCCCGGGGGTCTGGACGATGGCCGCCTCCGCGCTGCTGCTCAGCACCGCCGGAGCCACCGTCCCGCCCGCCGCGTTCGCCATGCTGGCCGACGCGGTGGACACCGGCTGGCGGCAGAAGGCCTACGCCCTGTTCAACTGGGGCGTCAACATCGGCACGGCCGTCGCCGGCGTCCTCGGCGGCTTCCTCGCCGCGCACGGGTACTGGCTGCTCTTCGCCGTCGACGCCGGTTCGGCGCTCGTCTACGCCGCCGTGGTCGCGACCCGGCTGCGCGAACCGGCCCGCACCGCTCCGGCCAAGACCGCGGGCCTGGGCTACGGGGTCGTCCTGCGCGACCGGCTGCTGCTCCTGCTGCTCCCGCTGCTCGGGATCCAGCTGTTCGTGTACTCGCTGACCGAGGTGGCGCTGCCGCTGGCCGTCCGCGACAGCGGGCTCTCGCCGGCCGTGTACGGGGCCCTGGCCGCGGTCAACGCCGTCCTGGTGGTGGCCCTCCAGCCGTTCGTGACGGCCAGGCTGTCGGGTCTGCCGCAGCTGCCGGTGCAGGCGGCGGGCAGTGCGCTGATCGCCGGCGGGGTGGCGCTGACCGGGCTCGCGGATTCCGTCACCGGGTACGTGGTCTCGGTGGTCGTCTGGTCGCTCGGCGAGCTGGCCGTGGCCGGCATCGCGGCCTCGCTGGTGGCCGATCTCGCCCCGGCCGACGCCCGTGGCCGCTACCAGGGCGCCTTCAGCTGGACCTGGGGCCTGGCCCGCTTCTCCGCCCTCACCCTGGGCGTCGCCGTCTACACCGGGGTCGGGCCGGGCGTCCTGTGGTGGGGGGCCCTCGTCGCCGGACTGCTCGCGGCGGCCGCCACCCTGACCCTGCGCACCCGCATCATGGTCCGGACGGAGCATGCGCTGGCGGCCTGACGGTCCCAGGTCCACCAGGTCGCGACGCCCGGCACGGCACCGGCTAGACGGATTCGATCCGGATGCGGTGGGCGCCGAGCAGGCGCTTCATGTCGTCCAGATCGGAGGTGAGGACATTGACCATGTCGCCCCGCCGTGATGCGATGACGGCGATCGACGCCAGCACCGCGTCAATCGCGTACTTGTGACCGTGCAGGCCCGCTTCCCTCAGGAGGGAGCGGGCCGTCGCAATGATCTCGTCATCGGTATGCACGATGTCGACGCTCGACAGGAACCAGTCCCACGCCTGCTGCCGGACACCGGCCCGGGGGTCCCACGCCTCCAGCGGCGTGAGCGACGAGGTGACCACGCGCATCTCGCGGTTGGGCGCTCGCCTGATCATGCCCCGTACCTCGCGATCACCTCGGGCGGCCTTGGACAGCGCTTCGGAGTCGAGTACGAGGATCCGTGGCTGCGAAATCGGGCCCGGTGCGGTGCGCGGCGTCATGCGGCCGCCTTCCCCTCGAGCGGGTCCACCTCGCCCTCGCGTCCACCTTCGTCTCTGCCTGCGTGCCAGGCGTCCATGGCATCCAGACGGGCGTCCGCGGCGCGGAGCTCCTCATCGGTGAGCGGCCCGTACTCCTCGTCCAAAAGGTCCGACAGCCCGCGCAGCTTGTCCATGGCCACCTTGTGCTCCACAGCGGCGGTCACGTACGCGGAAACGCCGCGCTCGTCCACCGATGCCTTGATGTATTCCAGCACCTCGTCAGGCAAGGTGATGGTGACCTTCTTAGTTGCCATAAGCCGAGTATGGGTACTGCTCGCAGGCGCTGTCATCACCCACAAGGGTCAAACTGCTAAGCCGGGAACTTGCGGTCCACCCACCGGAAGGTGAACTCGATGAGGGTGGCCGCGACGGCGGCGATGCCCACGGCGGCCCACGGCATCACGGCGCCCTCCAGCTTGAGCTGGAAGAAGTCCTGCAGCCAGGGCACGACGAGCACGATCAGGAACGCCCCGCCCATCGCGCCGACCAGGCCGACCCGCCACCAGGTGTAGGGGCGGGCGATGATCACCAGGACCCACATCGAGGTCAGGAACAGCGCGAGCGTCGCGGCGCTGGTCTCGGCCTTGAGGGCGTCGGGGCCGGTGTAGTGGTGGCGGGCGATCACGTACGTCACGAAGCAGGCGACGGCGGCGATGACCCCGCCCGGGATCGCGTACCGCATCACGCGTTTCACGAAGTGCGGCTTGGCCCGCTCCTTGTTGGGCGCCAGCGCCAGGAAGAAGGCCGGGATGCCGATGGTCAGCGTCGACAGCAGCGTCAGGTGGCGCGGCAGGAACGGGTACTCGACCTGGGAGCAGACCACCAGGACGGCCAGCAGCACCGAGTAGACCGTCTTCGTGAGGAAGAGGGTGGCGACGCGGGTGATGTTGCCGATGACCCGGCGGCCCTCGGCCACCACCGAGGGCAGGGTGGAGAAACTGTTGTTGAGAAGGACGATCTGCGCGACGGCCCGGGTCGCCTCCGAGCCGGAGCCCATCGAGACGCCGATGTCGGCGTCCTTGAGCGCGAGCACGTCGTTGACCCCGTCGCCGGTCATCGCGACGGTGTGGCCCCGGGACTGGAGGGCGGCGACCATGTCGCGCTTCTGCTGCGGGGTGACCCGCCCGAAGACGGCGTTCTGGTCGAGCACCTCGGCCATGGCGCCCCGGTCGGCGGGGAGCCCCCGTGCGTCGATGGTGTTCTCGGCGCCGGGCAGGCCCAGCTTCCCGGCGACCGCACCGACCGAGACCGCGTTGTCCCCGGAGATGACCTTGGCCTTGACGTCCTGGTCCTCGAAGTAGCGCAGGGTGTCGGCGGCGTCCGGGCGCAGCCGCTGCTCCAGGACGACGAGGGCGGTCGGCTTGACCCCCGTGGCCACGGCCGCGTCGTCGAGTTCGAGGGCGGCCCGTCCCAGCAGGAGGACCCGCAGGCCCTGTTCGTTGAGCTCGTTGATCTCCTCCAGGGCCGGGTCGCCGGCCGGGAGCAGCACGTCGGGGGCGCCGAGCAGCCAGGTGTTGTTCTCGCCGTCGCCCTCGCTGAAGCTGGCGCCGCTGTACTTGCGGGCCGAGGAGAAGGGCAGCGATTCCGTGCAGCGCCACTCGGCGCTGTCGGGGTAGGCGTCGATGATCGCCTGGAGGCTGGCGTTGGGGCGGGGGTCGCTCTCGCCGAGCGCGCCGAGCACCTTCTTGACGTACGCGGCGTCCGCGCCGCCGAGCGGGCGGCACTCGGTGACGTCCATGCCGCCCTCGGTGAGGGTGCCGGTCTTGTCGAGGCAGACCACGTCCACGCGGGCGAGCCCCTCGATGGCGGGCAGCTCCTGCACCAGGCACTGCTTGCGGCCGAGCCGGATGACGCCGATGGCGAAGGCGACGGAGGTGAGGAGGACGAGGCCTTCGGGGATCATCGGGACGATGCCGCCGACGGTGCGGGCGATGGCGTCCTTGAGGTTGTTGTCCTTGACGATCAGCTGGCTGATGATCAGGCCGATGGAGGTCGGGATCATCATCCAGGTGACGTACTTGAGGATGGTGGAGATGCCGGAGCGCAGCTCGGAGTGGACGAGCGTGAACCGGGAGGCCTCTTCGGCGAGCTGGGCGGCGTAGGCCTCGCGGCCGACCTTGGTGGCGGTGAAGGCGCCGCCGCCGGCGACGACGAACGAGCCGGACATGACGGGGTCGCCGGGCTTCTTCAGGACGGGGTCGGCTTCGCCGGTGAGGAGGGATTCGTCGATCTCCAGGCCGTCGGCCTCGCCGACGAGCCCGTCGACGACGACCTTGTCGCCGGGGCCGAGCTCGATGACGTCGCCGAGGACGATCTCGGAGGTGGAGATCTCGGCGGTGCGCCCGTCGCGGCGGACGCTGGGTTTGGCCTCGCCGATGACGGCGAGGCTGTCCAGGGTCTTCTTGGCGCGCATTTCCTGGATGATGCCGATGCCGGTGTTCGCGATGATCACGAAGCCGAAGAGGCTGTCCTGGATCGGCGCGACGAAGAACATGACCACCCACAGGACGCCGATGATGGCGTTGAAGCGGGTGAAGACGTTGGCGCGGACGATGTCGGCCGTGGAGCGGCTGCTGCGGACGGGGACGTCGTTGACGGCTCCGCGGGCGACGCGCTCGGCGACTTCCGCGGTGGTCAGCCCGCCCGGCTTGAACCGGGGTGCGGGTGGCGGGACCGGGTGTACGGGATCGAGCTCGGCCCCCGCGTCGATGGCGGTCCCGGCGGGTGCCGTGCCGGCGCTGCCGCCGTGCTCCGGTCCCTCTGATTCGATCTGCGCCCGCTCCGTCATGGTTTCGACGGTAAAGGGGGATCCAACGGTTCACCCGCCGAAAAGTCGGAAGATCCGACTTCGGGATGAGCCGAATCCTCCCCTGGTAGGGCACATTCAGCCTCGCCGGCGTTTGAGGCGCGGGGGTCCGGGGGCGGAGCCCCCGGCAACGGCGCCGCACGTACCCCCCGGGGAGCGGGCCCACCCCCGGGGCGGCGGGCTAGCCCGCCTGGGGAGCCGGGCCCGCCTGGCCGGCTTCGTCCCGAGCGGCCTGCTCAGCCGCATGCCGCTTCAGAGCGGCATCGCGGCCGCGGACGTACCAGAGGCCGATCAGGCCGAGGACCCCGCCGACCGCGCAGGTCCAGACCCACCACAGCATGCCCCGGTCCGCGAACCACCCGTAGAAGGGGAGCTGAAAGAGAAAAAGGGCGAACCAGATGATCGTGCCGCCTGCGACGGTGCCGACGATCGGACCCTCGAGGGGCTCGGGGGCCTCGTGCTGCGCAGTCCATTTCGCCATGGGGCCAAGTCTAGGCCGGTCGGCGGAGGGTCTACGCGCGGAGATAGACGCCCCTTCGTTCATGTGTTCATACTGAAACGGTTTGGGCTTGGCCCGTTTTCGTCGTATGAAACCACCACTGAGGACCAGGACCCCCATGAGCACGACGGCCCCTGTGGACCGCTATTTCAAGATCTCCGAGCGCGGCTCGACCATCGGCCGCGAGGTCCGCGGCGGTTTCGCCACCTTCTTCGCGATGGCCTACATCATCGTGCTGAACCCGATCATCCTCGGCAGCGCGAAGGACGTGTACGGGAACCAGCTCGACGGCGGCCAGCTGGTCACCGCCACCGTGCTGACGGCCGCCTTCACCACCCTCCTGATGGGTGTGATCGGCAACGTCCCGATCGCGCTCGCGGCCGGACTCGGCGTCAACACCGTCGTCGCCCTCCAGCTCGCCCCGCGCATGAGCTGGCCCGACGCCATGGGCATGGTGGTCCTGGCGGGCTTCGTGGTGATGCTGCTGGTCGCCACGGGCCTGCGCGAGCGGGTCATGAACGCCGTCCCGCTCGGCCTGCGCAAGGGCATCGCGATCGGCATCGGCCTGTTCATCCTGCTGATCGGCCTGGTCGACTCGGGCTTCATCTCCCGCATCCCGGACCTCGCGCACACCACGGTCCCGATCCAGCTCGGCGGCAACGGCCACCTGCACGGCTGGCCCGTCCTGATCTTCGTGGTCGGCGTCCTGCTGACGCTCACCCTGATCATCCGCAAGACCCCCGGCGCGATCCTGATCTCCATCGTGGCCATGACCGTCGCCGCCCTGGTGATCCAGCTGATCACCAAGCTCCCGGACACCGCCTGGGGCCTGACGGTCCCGGAGTGGCCGGGCAACCCGGTGGCCGCGCCCGACTTCGGCCTCGTCGGCCAGGTCAGCCTGTTCGGCGGCTTCGGCAAGGTCGGCATGCTGACGGGCATCCTGTTCGTCTTCACCGTGCTGCTGTCCACCTTCTTCGACGCGATGGGCACCATCCTCGGCATCGGCGACGAGGCGAAGCTGACGAAGCCGGACGGCACCTTCCCCGGCATCAACCGGGTGCTGTTCGTGGACGGCATCGCCGTCGCCGCGGGCGGCGCGACCTCCTCCTCGGCCACCACCTGCTTCGTGGAGTCCACGGCGGGCGTCGGCGAGGGGGCCAGGACGGGCCTGGCGAACATCGTGACGGGCGGCCTCTTCACCGTGTCGCTGTTCCTCACGCCGCTCGCCACGATGGTCCCCTCGCAGGCGGCCACGCCCGCTCTCGTCGCGGTCGGCTTCCTGATCATGGCCGGTTCGGTCAGGGACATCGACTGGAACGACTTCACGATCGCCGTCCCGGCCTTCCTGGCCATGGTGATGATGCCGTTCACGTACTCGATCACCAACGGCATCGGCATCGGCTTCGTGGCCTTCTCCGTACTGCGACTGGCGGCCGGCCGGGGCCGCGAGGTCCCGGTGGCCATGTACGTCGTGTCGGCGGTCTTCGTCTTCTACTACGCCATGCCGGCGCTGGGCCTCACGTAAGCCCGTAGAACTTCTCCGTCTCGTCGACGGCCGCCTTGAAGCGTTCGTCGAAATCGTCGCGAATGAGCGTCCGGACCACATAGTCCTGGACGCTCATTCCGCGTTTGGCGGCATGAGTCCGGAGCCTGTCGAGGAGCTCCCCGTCTATGCGCATGCTCAGCACATGTGTCCCCATGCCGAAAGAGTCGGGGCACAGGGCATGGACGCGTGTCACTTTCCGGAGCCGACTCACCCGTACGAGTGACACCGGATCAGTGGTGTTCCTTAGGTAGAGTAATGAGTTACTCTAAAGAACATGCATGACCTTTCCCATGGCGAGGACGCAGCCGCCGTCAACGACCTCCGCTCCGCCGTCATGCGGCTGGGCCGGCGCCTCAAGCACCAGCGCGTCGACGAATCGCTGAGCCCGACCGAGATGTCGGTCCTCGGCACCCTCGCCCGCTGCGGCCAGGCCACCCCCGGTGAGCTGGCCCGGCGCGAGCACGTGCAGCCGCCGTCCATGACGCGCATCGTCGCGTTGCTGGAAGCCAAGGGACTGGTCACGCTGGAACCGCACCCCGACGACCGCCGCCAGAAGGTGGTCCGCCAGACGGAGGAGGCCGAAGCGATGCTCGAAGAGAGCCGTCGCAAGCGCAACGCCTTCCTCGCCGGGCTCGCGGACGGGCTGACCGAGGACGAATGGGCGAAGCTGCGCGAAGCCGCGCCCGTCCTGGACAAGCTCGCGCACCTATAGGAACGACGCCAGGAGGCGAACCTTTTTGAGTACGGGACCCGGAGCAGACTCCGCCCCCGGCCACACACCCACCACTACGCACGCTTCGGGCCCCCCGAAGACCAAGAACTCGATGTTCAGCTCGCTGAAGATCCGGAACTACCGGCTCTTCGCCACGGGCCAGGCCGTCTCGAACACCGGCACCTGGATGCAGCGCATCGCCCAGGACTGGCTGGTCCTGTCGCTGACCGGATCCGCCTCCGCGGTCGGCATCACCATCGCGCTGCAGTTCCTGCCGATGATGCTGTTCGGGCTCTACGGCGGCGTACTCGCCGACCGGCTCCCCAAGCGGCCGCTGCTGCTCTGCACCCAGGCGGCCATGGGCCTCACCGGCCTCGCACTCGGTGTCCTCACCCTCGCCGGGCACGTCAACGTCTGGCACGTCTACCTCGCCGCCTTCCTCCTCGGCCTGGTCACCGTCGTGGACAACCCGGCCCGCCAGACCTTCGTCTCCGAGATGGTCGGCAAGGACCAGGTGGCCAACGCGGTCAGCCTGAACTCGGCGAACTTCCAGTCCGCGCGACTGGTCGGCCCCGCCATCGCCGGTGTCCTCATCACCGCCGTCGGCTCCGGCTGGGCCTTCCTGCTCAACGGCCTGTCCTTCGCTGCGCCGATCGCGGCCCTGATGCTGATGCGCACGCGCGAACTGCACCAGGTCGAGGTCCAGCCGCGCGCGAAGGGCCAGCTCCGCGAAGGCCTGCGGTACGTCGCCGGACGCCCCGAGCTGATCTGGCCGATCGTGCTCGTCGGCTTCATCGGCACGTTCGGCTTCAACTTCCCGATCTGGCTGTCCGCCTTCGTCAGCAAGGTCTTCCACGGTGACGCGGGCACGTACGGGCTCTTCAACACCCTGATCGCGGCGGGCTCCCTGGCGGGCGCGCTGCTGGCGGCCCGGCGCGGCCTCTCGCGCCTGCGGCTGCTGGTCGCGGCGGCGGTGCTCTTCTCCGTCCTCCTGCTGGTGACGGCGTTCGCGCCGAGCTTCTGGCTGTTCGCGGCACTGCTGGTGCCGATCGGGGTCTTCGGGCTGACGGTCAACGTCACCGCCAACTCCAGCGTCCAGATGGCCACCGACCCCGAGATGCGGGGCCGGGTGATGGCCCTGTTCATGATGGTCTTCACCGGCGGCACCCCGATCGGGGCTCCGCTGGTCGGATGGGTCACGGACACGTACGGCGCGCGGATCGGCATGGCCGCGGGCGGAGTGGTCTCCCTGGCCGCCGCCGTCACGATCGGCCTGATCCTGTCCCGCATCGGCAACCTCCGCCTCAGCGTGAGCCGCCACGGCGTGACGTTCGTCCCGTCGGACCGCCGCCAGCTGGTCACGGCGGCGTAGTGCCTCGCGGGGCCGGGGCCCCAGGGACCGTGCGGCCCGGCTTCCCGGGGCTCCGCCCCGGACCCCGCGCCTCAAACGCCGGCGGGGCTGAAATTGCCGGCCAAATCCAGCTCCGCCGGCGTTTGAGGCGATCTTTCAGCCCCTCCGGCGTTTGAGGAGCGGGGGTCCGGGGGCAGGCCCCCGGCAACGGCGCCGCACCGGGCTCCCCCGCTAGGCTCGGGCCATGAGACTGTTCGCAGCCGTCATTCCGCCCGCGACGGCGGTCGCAGAACTGGCCGGGGCCGTGCGCGGCCTCAAGGACGACCGGCTCCGCTGGACCGCGGAAGCGGGTTGGCACTTCACGCTCGCCTTCATGGGCGAAGTGCGGGAGGAGCTGCTCCCCGAGCTCCACACACGCCTCGCCCGCGCCGCGGCCCGGAGCGCACCCTTCCGGCTCCGGATCCACGGCTCCGGCCAGTTCGGCCACCGCTCCCTGTGGGCCGGCGCCGCCGGGGACCTCGACGCCCTGCGCATGCTCGCCGAGCGCGCCGACGCCGCCGCACGGCGCTCCGGGGTGCCGATGGACCAGCACCACCGCTACACCCCCCACCTCACCCTCGGCCGGCTCCGCGACGAGCGGGACGACGTCCGCCCCTACTGCACGGCCCTGGCCTCCTTCGAGGGCACCGCCTGGCAGGTCGGCGAGCTCAGCCTGGTCCGCAGCAACCTGCCCGACTCCGGCGTCCCCGGCGAGCAGCCCCGCTACGAGGTCGTCGGCTCCTGGGAACTGGGAGAGCCCGCCCCTCCGTACGAAGGGCGGGCCCGGTCGCGTTAGGCTCGACGGGTGGATCCCAAGACCAGAAACCGCGTCATGGCCGGTGTGCTCGTACTGATGTTCCTCGTGGTGGCCGTGGCCGCCGCGGTGGGCCAGTAGCCCCCTGGCCCCGTAGCGCGGCGCCTACCAGGCGAACGCCTCCGGAGCCGGCCCCGGCCCCGGGAACACCTCGTCCAGCCCGGCCAGCACCTCCGGCGACAGCTCCAGCTCCACCGCCCGCAGCGCGGACGCGAGCTGCTCCGGCGTACGCGGCCCGACGATCGGGCCCGTGACCCCGGGACGCGTCAGCAGCCAGGCCAGGGCGACCTCGCCGGGCTCCAGTCCGTGCTTGTCCAGCAGGTCCTCGTACGCCTGCACCTGCGCCCGTACGGAACTGTTCGCGAGCGCGTCCGCCGAGCGGCCACTCGCCGTCCGCCCGGACTCCGACGCCTTGCGGATGGCCCCGCCCAGCAGACCGCCGTGCAGCGGGGACCACGGGATGACGCCGAGCCCGTACGCCTCGGCCGCCGGGATGATCTCCAGCTCGGCCCGCCGCTCGGCGAGGTTGTAGAGGCACTGCTCGCTCACCAGGCCGAGCCGCCCCGAGCGCGCCGCGGCCTCGTTGGCCTGGGCGATCTTCCAGCCGGGGAAGTTCGAGGAGCCGGCGTACAGCACCTTGCCCTGCTGGATCAGGACCTCGACGGCCTGCCAGATCTCCTCGAAGGGCGTCAGCCGGTCCACGTGGTGGAACTGGTAGATGTCGATGTAGTCGGTGTTCAGGCGCTTGAGGCTGGCGTCGACGGCCCGCCGGATGTTCAGCGCCGACAGACGGTCGTAGTTGGGCCACGGGTCGCCCTCGGCGGCCATGCTCCCGTAAACCTTGGTGGCGAGGACCGTCTTCTCGCGACGGCCGCCGCCCTGGCCGAACCAGGTACCGATGATCTCCTCGGTACGGCCCTTGTTCTCGCCCCATCCGTACACGTTGGCCGTGTCTACGAGGTTCATACCCGCATCCAGGGCGGTATCCAGGATTCCGTGGCTGGTGGGTTCGTCCGTCTGCGGGCCGAAGTTCATCGTGCCGAGTACGAGTCGGCTGACCTTGAGTCCGGTGCGTCCGAGCTGTGTGTACTTCATGGGGTGCAAGCCAACTACTTCGAGTCCACTCCATGCAAGGGCTACCCGGCTAGCTGCCCGTTCTTGTGCGTCAAGCGTGCTCGGTCAGTTCTCACTGTGCACCGCTGACAAGTCGCGGACGCGGCGCCTGAAGTCCATGGGGACCAGCACCTGCACGCGACCCCGTGCCTCCTCCCACATCCCGTCATGCCCCACCTGTGTCCTGGCTTGCGCAGCGGTCGCAGGAGGCAGCTGCTCAGCGTGGATGACCGCCTTGATTCCAGCCGCTCTGAGTTCCTTGCCCTTCTCGTGTGGGGTCGTCAGCCTCGACCAACGTTCCCGATAGGTCTCGCCCGTCGGGATCTCTTCCCACGTATCCAAGCGGGTGGGCTGAGCCAGGAGCTGCTCCCGCCGTGCGTCCAGCCTCTTGTACGTCTCCCGGTACTCCTGCTTGCCGAGCTCGCTGGAGTAGAGACCGGCTTCGCGGTCCTCTCGGGCTTCGGCCAAAACGCGGTTGACGTCTTCGATGTCCCGCGCGAAGTCGACACCAGGGCGGAAGACCTTCCGTACGATCTCGACGTCGCCAGCCACACACAGGAAGACCTCCTCCACCACTCCTTCCAGGACATGGGCCGCAATGCCCTTGCTCCCCGTGGGGCACGGCTTGTGCGTGGTCCGGGACGCACACCGGTAGTACGGCCAGCTCCGCCCCGGGGCGAGGTAGGCCGGTTCTCCGCAGGTGCAGAAGGCGACCCTCAGCATCGGGGACCCGCCCTTGCGGTTGCCGTTGCGCTTACTGGTGTTCCCGTCCAGCTTCTGGTTGGCCAGCTCCCACTCTTCCTGAGTGATCAGTGGGTCCGCACGCTGGAGCGGACGGCCTTCCGTGTCCCGGACGACGCAGGTTCGCTTCGTCTGCTGGCCATCGATGACGGCTTCCTCCGTCACCTCCATCTGGCCGAGAACATTCCGAGAGCGCACCACTTTCGCCGTGTTCGCGGCGGTCCATCGGCTGCCTTTCGGCGGCTTCCCGTTCCTGATCATCTGGGCATCGAGCGATGCCGGAGTCTTGGCCGGATCCTCGTTGAGCCACTGCGCGATGCTGTTGGCCGACTCCCCGTCGATGAGTCGGCGGACAATCTCACGCAGCGTCCCTGCCGTGTCCGTTCCGTAGTCGTCCGGGACCAACCCCCAGCCGTCACCGGTTCCTTGCTTCTCCGCCCGATAGCCGTACGGAATCCGGCCACCGCGCCAACGCCCCTCCTTCACCAGATGGTTGTACGAGGACTTCGCCCGGGCCTTGATAGCTTCCAGCTCCCCTTCAGCGAAGGATGCGATCAAGCTGAACAACAATTTGCCCATCGGCGTGTTCAGGTTGATCCCGTCTTCGACGGTAGCCACCTCCTTGCCGTGCTTCTCGCACCACTCCACGAGCGTGTGGACGTGAAGGACACGCCGCGAGAGGCGGTCGAGCTTCAGCGCACAGATGATGTCGAACTCGTCGGCCCGTGACTCCTCCAGTCCAATCCGGTGCTCGATCGAGCTGACCTCTTTACCGATGGTGGACGGCAGCCACTTACTGAAGTCAGGGCGCTTCCACGGCTCGATGCCGCCGGAAACATCGATGTCCTCGACCCACCCGACAACGACATGCCCCTCCTGGTCCGCCCATCGTTGAATCGATCGGCGCTGGCGCTCCGGCGATGTGGTCTCGTCCGAAATCTTCGAAAGACGGACCACACCCAGGACCCTTGCCACAATGTTCCCCCCATCCCTGTGGTGCTTGGGGATAGACGCTAGGGGCCCAACCGGGATGGCGTCAAAATTGTCCCTTTGATATCGCAAATACGTACGGGTGGAGAGATCAAGGGGCAACATCGAGGAGATCACTCGTACCGGCTTCGACCAGGGCGACGACTGCGAGAAAGGAGCTCCTCGCCACCAAGGTCTACGGGAGCATGCCCGCCAAGAGCGACCCACACAAAGCGAACGGTTCACGGGAGCCTCCGTGAACCGTTCGCTAAAAAATTCCCCGATGGGAGACACCCAAGCGCCGCCTCACAGCAGACGGCCTATCATGAAAGGAGGTCAGATATCTTCTCAGCGAATTCAGCTCGCTCAGACTCCCCGACTACAGATTGAGCCCACACAGATACGGCATCTTCCCATACCCGGTCCGTCCGGACACGAGGCCCAAGATTCTCGGCGACTCGCCGAGACCAGGCGTGATGATTTTCGAGGTGCTTAGCATCCTCCACGGCATCCAGGAGATCACCAGCACGTACCCCAAGCCTCTGAGCAACAGCGTCCCAGTAATCTTCGTCAGGGTTCTGAAACACTTCCCGCTCCGGCGCAATGGTCCCAGGGAGCCTGATACAGCCGACCGCCTCTCCTTGATCCGCGTCGAGCACAGCAACAGATCTGCCAGGAAGTTTATTATCTTGAGCAAGACGTCCGAGAGTCTTCACCGTTGAAGCGGGACCGACAGGAGTTATCGTTATCCTCCGCCTCAAGTCCGGACGCTCATACGAGATCAAGGCCTCCACCATGACCGCAGCCTCTTTGTCCTCACAGTAGAGCGTCAACTCTGTGTGATCCACATCATCCATGAGGGACATGGCAAATTCTGGGGTGACACCATAGATCACATCCCTCATCCCGCCACGCTCAAGCTGAATATAGATTCTCGCCTCGGTGGGCAATTGCTCCAGAATGTAAGGCGAATGCGTCGACAGGATGAATTGAATTCTCTGGCTATGCGCTATAGAGAACAACTCTGCCATGAGTCGACGCTGAGCGCGCGGGTGGAGCGACGACTCGATTTCATCAATGACGACGAGCGAGTTGCGTGGAGCTGCCCGCAGCAACGTGACGAGGTCGGTCGTCGTATCCTCGCCAGCACCCTGGTGAAAATTAGAATACTCACCTTCAGGAGTCGACAGGATGCCGATCTGCTTCTGCTCGTACTTGGCCATCCTGCCGGCGACGTAGGATTTATTCATGATCCGTGCGAGCATGTTCCTGTCGGCGTCCGGAAACTCCGTCTCATCACCTCGGAACGTGGACTGCTTGGCGATCTTCCCATAGCCAATAAGCGTGTCGATCGGCTGGGTTCGACTAATGTCGAGAAAGAAGACCGACCGCCCAGCTCGCTCAGGCATCCCCCGCCATCGCTTGCTCGGCTTACGCAAACTAAGGGTATAACTAGAGACACCTTGGTGGAACTGGTAGACGAGATTCACCTTTTCCACCTGCTCCCAAGGCGTGTTGGGAAAAAAGTCGTCGGGGTAAAATACTCGCATTTTATCAGTGACGCCCGAGGCCCCGTAAGCGGCTGCAGCGGCTTTCAGTACGGTACTCTTCCCTGCTCCATTTTCTCCAGCGATCGCGGTAACAGGGAACCGGAATTCAACCGTCTCCCCCCTCCAGCCACGCAATCCACTAATGGTGATAGAGTCGAGAAACTGAGGCCATCCTCTATCCGAGTATCGAACCGTGTTCCAGTCACTTGTGAGCGGCGAAGCCGTTATGGGCACACGATTACTGCTCATTTTTCCCCTCCCTGGGCCATAACATTGGCCACCCTAGTACTCCAGCAGTACTTTGTGGCTTGACCTGGGGAAACGTCGAGCGGTGGGAGTGTAGCGGGCAGGTTGCCG
>NZ_JALGBX010000058.1 GCF_022808175.1 Streptomyces sp. AP-93
CACTCCAGGGAAGCCACTGAAGGCAAGGACCCATAAGCCACATCCGGCCCTCCCGGGCCACCCAACAACTTACGGAGCCATATGACGACGGGGCGCAGTGGACGTACGGTGCGGGACCTGCGAAGGGGCAACCGCAGCGCCGTGCTGCAGCAGTTGTACTTCGGCGGGCCCATGAGCCGGCAGGAACTGGGCCCCGCGACCGGGCTGAGCTCGGGATCCGTCAGCAACGTGGTCGGTGAACTCGTCGCGGACGGACTGCTGGAGGAGGCCGGCATCGTCGACTCCGACGGCGGCCGCCCGCGTACGCTGCTGCGCGTCGCGCCCGGCAGCGCGCACATGATCGGCATCGACGTGGGCGAAACCCGGGTCAGGGTCGAGCTGTTCGACCTCACCCTCACCGAACTGGCGCGTACCGAGCTCCCGTTGCAGCCGCGCGGCTGCTACGACGTCGGCCCGATCGTCGACCACGTACGGACCGGGATCGCCACCGTCCTGGAGCGGGCCGGGGTCGGGACGGACCGGCTCCTGGGGGTCGGCATCGGCGTACCCGGCATCGTCGACCGCGACGCGGCGGGCGGAACCGTGGTCCACGGGCAGACCATCGGCTGGGACGCGGTCCCGCTGGAGGCGCTGCTGCGCGCCACGGGAGCCGTGCCGCCCGAGGTCCCGTACATCATCGACAACGGGGCGCGCACGCTCGGGCAGGCGGAGATGTGGTTCGGCGCGGGGCGCGGGGCCCGGGACGCGGTGGTCGTGCTCTTCGGCTCCGGCGTCGGGGCGAGCCTGATCACCGACGGTTCCCCGGACGGCGCCACCACCGGGGGCGCACCCCTGGAGTGGGGCCACCTGACGGTGCAGGTCCGCGGGCGGCGCTGCCGCTGCGGGGCGCTGGGCTGCCTGGAGGCCTACACGGGAGCGGAGTCGCTCCTGGCCCGGTGGGCGGAGCGGGGCGGCGGCGGGGAGGCGGTCGCCGGAGACGAGGAGGACGCCCTTGCCGCGCTGCTGGCGGCAGCCGGCGGCGGGGACGCGATCGCACTCGACGTGCTCGACGAGACCGCGGAGTACCTGGGCGCGGGCCTGTCGGACCTCATCAACCTCTTCCAGCCGGAGCGGATCCTGATCGGCGGCTGGGCCGGCCTGATGCTGGGCCCGCACATCCTCCCGGCGGTACGGGAACACGCGACGCGCTACTCGCTGCGCCACCCGGCGGCCCGGGTCACCATCGACATGGGCTCACTGGGCCCGGACGCGGTCACGGTGGGCGCGGCCACCCTCCCCCTGGCGGCCTTCTTCGCCACGGGCGGCCGGCGCACCCCGCCGGAGCCCGCGGCGGAAGCCCCGGGCTGGCAGACGTCCCTCCAGACGCGCGGGGGCTCGGCGGCGGCGACGGGTCGGGGGTAGCTGCGTGGGGGGGCTCGTCCGCGTCTGCGGGGCGCGTCCGTGGGACTCGTTCACGAGGCGCGTCTGCGGGGCTCGTTCACTGGGCTCGGCCGCGAGGCGCGTCTACGGGACCCGCTCACTGGGCTCGGCCGCGAGGCGCGGGTAGGGTGCCGGGGCAGGTGCCACCGAAGGAGTACCGACCATGATCCTCCCCAAGATCCGGGACCCTCGCTTTGTGACGATCCGCCGGGGCGGGACCCTCACCGATCCGGATCACCACCTCCTCGCCCTGTGGGCGGCGTCCTGCGCGGAGCACGTCCTCGGCCTGTTCGAGGCTGCCCGGCCCGAGGACCCGCGGCCGCGTCAGGCGATCGAGCATGCCCGCGCGTGGGTGCACGGCGAGGTCACGATGACCCAGGCACGCGCAGCGGGCGGCCACGCGATGGGCGCGGCCCGGGATCTGCGCGGGGCGGCCCGTCATGCCGCGTACGCCGCGGGCCAGGCCGGGGCCGTCGCCCACGTCGCCGCGCACGAGCTCGGCGCGGCCGCCTACGCGATCAAGGCCGCACGCGCCGCCGCGCCGGAAGGCGAGGGCGAGGCGGCGGCCCGACAGGAGTGCCGATGGCAGCGCGACCAGCTCCCTGAGCCGATCCGTGAACTCGTGCTCGACGACCAGCGGTTGCGCAACGCCATCTGCTGGTCGGCCTTCGACTGCTGAGCCGGGACGGGGCAGGGGCGGGGCGGGCACGCCGGGCGGGGCGGGGACCGGCACGGCCGGGGCCGGCACGGCCGGGACCGGCCGGGCAGGCGCGGTTGACCACGGTCAGGACCGGCACGGGCCGGGGCGGGCACGGCACGGTCACGACCGGCACGGGCCGGGGCGGGCACTGGCGGGCACGGCATGGCCCGGGCGGGCATGGTTGACCTCGGCCGGGGCCGGCACGGCCGGGCATGCCCAGCCATGGCCGGGGGCGGGCACGGCCAGGACCGGCACGGGCCGGGACCGGCCGGGGCGTGCACGGTCGACCCCGACCAGGGCGGACACGCCGTCCATGGCCAGTGTGGGCACGGTTGACCGCGGCCAGGACCCGGCCGGGGCCGGCACGGCGGGGCATGGCCGGGGGGCGGGCATGGCCGACGGGCACGGCCAGGGGGGCGGGCACGGCCAGGACCGGCACGGCCCGGGACCGGCCGGGGCGTGCATGGTCGACCCCGACCAGGGCGGACACGCCGTGCATGGCCAGCGTGGGGACGGTTGACCGCGGCCAGGACCGGCCGGGGCCGGCACGGCCGGGCACGGCCGGGGGGGCATGGCCGGGGGGCGGGCACGGCCCGGGACCGGCCGAGGCGTCCACGGTCGACCCCGACCAGGGCGGACACGCCGTGCATGGCCAGGGTGGGCACGGTTGACCGCGGCCAGGACCCGGCCGGGCACGGCCAGGGGGGCGGGCACGGCCAGGGGGGCGGGCACGGCCAGGGGGGCGGGCACGGCCAGGGGGGCGGGCACGGCCCGGGGGGCGGGCACGGCCCGGGGGGCGGGCACGGCCCGGGACCTGCCGGGGCGTCCACGGTCGACCCCGACCAGGGCGGACACGCCGTGCATGGCCAGCGTGGGGACGGTTGACCGCGGCCAGGACCGGCCAGGGCCGGCACGGCCGGGCACGGCCGGGGGGCATGGCCGGGGGGCGGGCACGGCCCGGGACCGGCCGAGGCGTCCACGGTCGACCCCGACCAGGGCGGACACGCCGTGCATGGCCAGCGTGGGGACGGTTGACCTCGGCCAGGACCGGCCGGGGCCGGCACGGCCGGGCATGGCTGAGGGGGGCGGTCGCGGCAGCCACGGCCGCATGGCCGAATGGCCGCAGCCGCATGCCGGATCCGTCCGGGCTCGAAGCCTGGGAGCGGGTGGTTGTGTGGCGAGGCCTGCGTGTGACGGCCCCAGTCGGGCGCGACCGGCTCATCCGGGCCCGCGGCCCGTCGCGCGGGGGCCACGACTCGCACCGCGCCGCATTCCGGTGCCCCCGGCTCCTCGACTCGGTCAGCGGCCGCGGACAGCGGCCAGCGTTCACGCCGAGTCGCGGACCACCAGCTCCGGGTCGAAGAGCACCTCCACCGGGTCGGGCGCCGCCGCGCCGGACACCCGGTCGAGGAGGAGGCGGACCATCTCCGCCGCCATTTCCTCCACCGGCTGGCGGACCGTCGTCAGGCGGGGCCTGGACGCCACCGCCGCACCGGAGTCGTCGAAGCCGACCACCGCCACGTCCTCAGGGATCCGGCGGCCGTGTTCGCGCAGCACCAGGCAGGCCCCCTGGGCCATCAGGTCGTTCGCCGCGAACACCCCGTCCAGGTCCGGGCGTTCGGCCAGGAGCGCGCGCATCGCCTGCTCGCCGCCGTCCAGCGTGAAGTCCGCCTCGGCCACCCGTACCGCCGTTCCGGCCAGCGCCTCCCGGAAGCCCGCCACCCGCTCCCGGCTCGCCGCCACGTCCTCCGGGCCGCCGATGGCGACGAGCCGCCGGCAGCCCCGGGCGAGGAGATGCCGCGCGGCCAGCGCACCGCCGTCGCGGTGGCGCAGATCGACCCAGTCCAGCGGGACCCCGGGCGCCGGCCGGGCGAAGAGCACCGCGGGCAGTCCGGCCCGCGCGAGCAGGCCGGGCAGCGGGTCGCGGCCGTCGGTGGTGACGAGCAGGGCCCCGTCGCCACCGCCCTGCGTGAGGTACGCGATCACCTGCGCGCGGTCCGCCTCCCCGTCGGCGAACAGCAGCACCGGATGCACACCGCGCGGGCGCAGGGCCCGTACGACCCCGCTCACCACCCGCCCGAAGAAGGGGTCCTGGAACACCCGGCCGGTGTCCGCTCCCGCGCCCGAGACCACCAGCGCCACCGCACCGGAGCGCCGGGTCACGAGGGAGCGGGCCGCACGGTTCGGCACGTATCCGGTCGTGGCGACGGCCCGCTGGACCGCCTGCTGGATGGCGGGGTCCACATTGCGGACCCCGTTCACCACGCGGGACACCGTGGCCCGGGACACCCCGGCGGCGCGGGCCACGTCCTCCAGGGTCGGGGCCGTGCCAGTGCCGGTGCCGGTGGCCGTACCGGTGCCGGTGCCGGTGGCTGTGCTCGCTGCGTCCATGGCGGCACTGTAGCCGCCCGGGCTCACACCCCCCTCGGACCTGGATCCGACCCCGCCCAGACTCCTCTCAGACCTCGATCGCCCCCCTGAGCGGGAGATCACCCGCGCTGCGACCGGCCAGGACGGCGAACCACCCCGGCTCCGCTGTCCAGCCCCCGGCCTGCGGGGACCAGTGCTGCAGGGCTCGCGCGGGGATCCGTACGTACGCCGTCACCCGCTCCCCCGGCTCCGCCTCCGCCGCCACCCAGCCCGCGAGCCAGCGCACCGGGCGCTCGATCGCCGAGTCCGGTCGCGACAGGTGGATTTGGACGACCTCACGACCGCGCCGGGTGCCGGTGTTGTGGAGGAGCACAGGGACCTCGTAGCCCCCGCCCGGGGTCGGCTCCGGGGTGCCGAGGCGCTCGAACTCCCAGGTGGTGTAGCCGAGTCCGTGCCCGAACCAGTACGCGGGAGCCGGGCCGGCGGGTCCCCTTCGCAGCCAGCCGCGGTGACCGATGTGCAGGCCCTCCTCGTAGGGGAGTTGACCTTCGAGGGGCCGTGTGGTGCGGACCGGGGCGTCGGCGAGGGCGGCCGGCCAGGTGGTGGGGAGCCGGCCGCCCGGCTCGGCGCGGCCGAGGAGGACGTCGGCGAGTGCGTGCCCGCCCTCCTGGCCGGGGAACCAGGTGAGGAGGATGGCTCCGGCGGCTTCGCGCCAGGGCAGTTCGACGGGGCCGCCGGAGTTGACGACGACGACGGTACGGGGATTCGCGCGGACGATCTCAGCGACCAACTCGTCCTGCGGCACGGGGAGTCGGAGCGAGGTGCGGTCGAAGCCCTCGGACTCGCCGCCTTCGGTGGTGCCGACGACCACGACGGCCACGGCGGCCGCCCGGGCGGCGGCCACGGCGGCGGCGAGCGCCTCGGCGGGGCCGGGAAGGGGCGGGGCGGCGGTGAGGACGGTCGCCCGCCCCGTGCCGGGGGCGAGCTCCCGCCGGGCCACGACGTGCACCGGGTTGCCGGCGGTGAGCGGGATCCGGGCGGTGTGCTGGGGCGGACGGACGTGGATGACGGCCGGATCGGCGGTCTCGGGCGGGAACTCGCCGTCGAGCACGACCGTTCCCTCTACGGAGAGGCGGAGTGCGCCGAAGCCGCCGAGTCCGAGGGTCCAGGTCCCGCTCGTGTCCGGGTGGAGGACGGCGGCGAGCTCGACGGTGTGGGCGCCGGGCGGCAGTTCCGGTTCCAGTACCCGGCCGGAGGGCTGGTGGGCGGAGCACAGCACCGCCCCGTCCGCGTCGAGCACGCGCAACCGCACGCCCGGGGCGCCGCCTTCCGGGTCACGGCCGTACCGCGCGCCCAGCGGAGCCTGCCCGCCGCCGCCCTCGGGCGCGGGGCCCGCTTCGTAGGAGACCCGGACGTCCGGACCCAGCGCGCTCCGCAGCCCCTCGAGCGGACTGACCACACGCTGCGGGAACACCTCGGAACTCCCGCCGCCCTGGACCCGGGGCTCATCGGCATGCACCCCGATGACGGCGACCCCCCGCCCCAACGCCCCCTCGTCCAGGGGCAACACCCCCCGGTTCTTCAACAACACGAAGCTCGCAGCAGCCGCGCCCCGCAGCTCCTGACGCAAGGCGCCGGGGGGTAGGCCTGGCCGGGGGCGAAGGCCACGGCCGGCACCGACACCGAGGCGCCGGACAGCCCGGAGGACGGCCCCCCCGACCGGGGCCGGGGCCGAAGCTGGGGCTGGGGCCGGAGCCGAAGCCGCGGTCGGAACCTCGGCCGGAACCTGGGCCGAAGCCAGGGTCGGGGCCGAAGCCTCGGTCGGAACCTGGGCCGGAGCCGGGGCTGATTCCTGGGCCGGGGCCGGGGCCGAAGGTGTCTGAGACGGGCCCACAGCCAAGGCCCGGGAGGAGGCTTCGCCCAGGGTGGGGTTCAGAGCCGACCCCAGCCCCAGCCCGGGCCCCGACCCCGGATCCAGCTCCGGATTCGGAGGTGTGCCTCCTGGGATGAGGGTCCCCACGCGGGACGCCAAGCGCAGGAGTCGGCGGGCCTTGTCCTCGACCGCTTCCGCCGGGACCCGACCGCTCGCCAGGGCCTCCCGCAGCTCCGCACCCCACGGACCGCGGGGGCCCGGCATCGCCAGATCCTGCGCGGCGACGGCCGAAGCCACCGTCGAGCGGACACCACCCCAGTCGGAGACGACCACCCCGTCGAAGCCCCACTCCCCCTTCAAGGGTTCGGCGAGGAGGGAACTCTCACTCATCGTCACGCCGTTGACCTTGTTGTACGCCGACATCACGAGCCATACCCCCGCCTGGACTGCGGCCTCGAAGGGTGCGAGGTAGAGCTCGCGCAGCACGCGCTCGTCGAGCTGTACGTCAACGGTCAGCCGCTCCGTCTCGGAGTCGTTGGCCACGTAGTGCTTCGCCGTCGCGGCCACCCCCCGCGACTGGACGCCACGGATGAGGGCCGCCCCCGAACGGCCCGCGAGCAACGGGTCCTCGGCGAAGCACTCGAAGTGGCGCCCGGCGAGCGGGCTGCGGTGCAGGTTGAGGGTGGGGGCGAGAACGACGTGAACGCCCTTGCGCCGGGCCTCGTCGCCGAGCAGTTCTCCGAGCCGGCGCACCCGGTCCTCGTCCCACAGCGCTCCGAGGGCGGTGGGTGAGGGCAGCAGGGCCGAGGTGAACCGCTCGTCCCAGCCGGGCCCGCGCACCCCGGCCGGACCGTCCGAGAAGACGATCTCCCGCAGCCCCACGTCCGGTTCGGGCCGGGTCCGCCAGGTATCGGACCCGGTCAACAGCCGCACCCGCTGCTCGGGATCCAGCTTGTCCAGCAGTAGTTCCACGTCACCGTCGCGCATGTCCACCCCTCACACACCAACCGCCCGAACGCTGGGAGAGCGCTCTCCCGCATGATCCCGGCGCACGGGATCAACTGTCAACGGCCGGGCGCGGCCGGGGCCGTAGCCCTTGCCGTCGTCGGGCTCGGTGGTTGGGCGCCGTCGTCGGGCGTGGAAGCGCCGCCCGCGCGTGCGCGGTCGCGGCGGGGCGGCGTGGACTCATCTCCCGGCTGCGAGCTGGACCCCGACTCGGCGGTTCTCCGGGGTCCGTTCCGCGCCGTTGCGGCGTCAGGCCGAAGCGAACACCGGGAGCCGCACCAACCACCTGCCGACCCACGTCAGCGGAGTGGACGTTCGCGCCCGGCCAGGGCAGTCGAAGCGCACGTGCGGGCTCCTGAAAGGGCCCGGGCAAGTGCGTCAGGCCTCCGAGGCCACCACGTCGGACCCGGCGTGTTCGTGGATCCGGCCGGCGAAAGCACGGGGGCCCGAACGCGTCGGCAGTCATGCCGCAGGCAGGGTTTCAAGGCCCTGGCCGCGAGCCGCCGCGAGCAAGCAGGCGTGCGTGCGTGCGTGCCTGCGGCAAGCCTTCCTCGTCGAGCTGGACCGTCTCGGGGGTCCTCCCGCTGAACGAGCCCTCCGACCCCAGGGTGCACCGTCAAGGGCGGCTGGTAACCGGCACTGTCGGCGCCCGTCACCGACATGATCCGCCATTCGGCGATCACAGGCCGGACTCGCCCGGGGCTCCGCCCCACCCGGACCGACCTCCGGCGGCGCCCCCGTGGTGGGAGGCCCGTGCCCGACCCGGCGCCGCGGGGATTGCGTGCGGGGTGGGCACGGACCGGGTACGCGGCCTGGAAGGCCAGGCGGCTGTCCGCTCCTTCGGGGGGGCGGGCGAGCAGTGAGTCGAGTGCGAGGCAGACCTCCCAGCGCTCGATGCCGGGCTCTGACACCCGTGCCATGTGGCCGATCAGCAGGTCTTCCGGGCCGGCGACCCCCGCTTGCCCGTCCACACCTTCTCCGCAGTGCTGACGAGCAACTCCTCCACACGTACTCGGGTCTCCGCCCAGGACCGTGGCCGTGGGTGACGGCGAAGCGGGCCCGTTCCGGGGCGAGCCGTGCGCGAGGAGCAACTCACGCCCGGCCAATTCGTTCACTCAGCCGGGACCGGCAAGGTAGATGGTGGGCGCCACCTTGCCGATGCCGTGCGTGGCCGCGCCGGAAGCACGGCTCATGGTCGAATGTCAGCGCCGGGCAGAACTCGGCGACGCAGTCGGTGAGTTCGTACGCCGCCACGTCGTGTAAGAGTCGCAGATGCGGCGCGCACCGGGGCGGTGTCGCCAACCCGCGCAGCAGCGCGGCCACGACCTCGGGGAGATCAGTCCCACCAGAACGTCCAGTGGGTGTTACCGATCAGGGCCTCTTCTGCGTAGAGCCGGATGCTCTCGTACCGTTCCTAGCCAGTGTGCAGGAGTGAGTCCTGGACCCACTCACGCTTACTGGGCGCATCCCGAACGGTTTTGGATGCACTGGGTCCCCGCTTTCTCGTCCCGCTCGGCGTCGGCTCTCCGTGAAGCCGGTCCGTGGTGGGTGGGCGGTTTCCGTCACACCTGCGGGTGCCTGGTGCGGCCTGGGCGGTCCGATGCCCCACACGATCGCTCTGGTCGTGTGGGGGCGGTGCCGTCCGTCGCCGGATCGGGTGTCCGAGGGCGCGTCGCCCGATCGCGATGCCGGCGGCATCGTGACGGGACATCTTTCGGCGCGGGGTGGCCAGCGGTTTCTGCCAGTGCCGGCCTCCCCACTGGGAGGTGTAGGCGGGATCGACCGCGACGACGGCGAGGCCGTGTTCGGCGGCCATCGATACGAGCCGGGCTTTGAGCTTGCCGGTCGGGATGCCGGAGATCAGCTGCCGGAACCGTTTCCTGCGGCCGTGCTTCTCCCGTGTCTTCTCCGCGGTGAAGTCGAGGTCTTCGATCGCGATGGCGTTGACGCCGGTGTTCTTCGCCCAGTGCAGTACCTGGGTGAGGGCGTGGCGGATTTGCGCGTCGCGGTGATCCGCCGATCCGGACAGGTCGTAGGGGAAGCAGTGTGGGTCGCCGATCGGGTTGCCGTGCGGGTCGAGCCGGTAGGCGGCGAAGTGGTCGGCGTTTGTATCGACGCCGACCATGCCGTTCGCGCGTGCGGTGGCGAGTGGGACCGTCTGAACTGTGGGGCGTTGCCAGGAGGCGGTCAGGTACCAGCGGCCGCGTGTGACGTCCAGGT
>NZ_JALGBX010000059.1 GCF_022808175.1 Streptomyces sp. AP-93
GCGCTGCCGCGGATGACGGCGAGGATGTGGTGGCCGTTGCGTTGGGCGTCGGAGAGGCGTTCGAGTACGAGCACGCCGACTCCTTCGGACCAGCCGGTGCCGTCGGCGTTGGCTGAGAAGGGTTTGCAGCGGCCGTCGGGTGCGAGGCCGCGTTGGCGGCTGAATTCGATGAAGGTGCCGGGTGAGGACATGACGGTGACGCCGCCTGCGAGGGCGAGGGAGACCTCGCCCTGGTGCAGGGCCTGCACTGCCATGTGGAGGGCGACCAGGGAGGAGGAGCAGGCGGTGTCGACCGTCACGGCCGGGCCCTCAAGCCCGAACGTATAAGAGATACGGCCCGACAGTACGCTCGCGGCCGATCCCGTCATCCGCTGGCCCTCGGCACCCGCGAGCCCGCCGCCGTCGTTGTCGCGGAACGAGAACGTGCCCGCGTACACGCCGGTGTCGGACCCGTGCAGGGTGGTGGGGTCGATGCCGGCCCGTTCGAAGGCCTCCCAGGAGGCCTCCAGCAGCAGCCGCTGCTGGGGATCCATGGCCAGTGCCTCGCGCGGCGAGATCCCGAAGAACTCGGCATCGAAATCGGCCGCGGAGCCGAGGAACCCGCCATGGCGTGTGTACGAGGTGCCCGCCGCCTCCACGTCGGCGTTGTACAGCGTCTCCAGGTTCCAGCCGCGGTTCCCGGGGAACTCGGAGATGGCGTCACCACCGGACGCGACGAGATCCCACAACGCCTCGGGTGACTCGACACCGCCAGGCAGACGGTTGCTCATCCCGACGATCACCACTGGGTCGTCGGCGCTCGAAGTGCCCGTGGTGGCCGCCCGCTCCGCCCTCTCCGGCGCGCCCAGCAGCTCGGATCGCAGATGACGGACAACCGCGTCGCCGGTCGGGTGGTCGAAGACAAGAGTTGCGGGCAGTCGTACACCCGCGGTCGCGCCCAGCCGGTTGCGGAACTCGACCGAGGTGAGGGAGTCGAAGCCCAGCTCCTTGAAGGTCCGCGCGGTGTCGACGGCGGCGCCCGACGCGTGTTCGAGGACCGCCGCGATCTGGTCGCGTACGAGGTCGGTGAGGGCGCGCTCGAGCTGGGACTCGGGGAGGTCAGCGAGGCGACGGGCGAACCCGGACACGCCCTCCGCGGCTATGGCCCGCCGTCGTACCGCGGAGGCTGCTACCGCCCGGCGGGGACTGCGGGCCCCCCGTACCACCCCGGACAGAATCGGGGGCACTGGTTCGACCCGTGTGCCGGTGTCGAACAAAGCGGGTATCAGCACGGCCTCGTCCATGGCCCGGGCTGTGCCGAGCAGCGCGGTGACATCACCGTCGGGCAGCGGCAGCCCACCCTCGGACGCGGCGTTCGACGCCCAGCGCCCCCAGGCGAGGGACACTGCCGGCAGGCCCAGGGCGCGGCGGTGGTGCGCCAGCGCGTCCAGGAGGGAAGCCGTACCGGCAGCGGACCAGTCGGCGCCGCCGACCGTTCCCACGACGGAGGAGAAGAGCAGGAACTCCGACAGCTTCAGGTGCCGGGTGAGCTCATGCAGATGCAGCGCCGCGTCGGCCCCGTCGGCTGTGCCCGCCGCATGCACCACAGCCGTCAGCGGGCGCGCGGCAGGCACCTCGGCCAGCAGCGCGGCCAGCGCGCCACGGTCACCGGTGTCGCAAGCGGCGAGGGTGACCTCGACGCCGGTCTCACGCAGCTCCGCGACGAGTTCGGCCGCGCCGGGGGCGGCCGCGCCCTCCGGGCCGGCCAGCAGCAGATGGCGGACGCCCCGTTCACCGGCGAGGTGCCGGGCCAGCAGGCCGACGGCCACTCCCGTGCCACCGGTGATCAGAACCGTTCCGTCCGACTCCCAAACCGGAGTGCGGTCCACTGCGGGCGCCGCCTTCTCCAGCCGGGGCACGAACAGCACCCCACCACGCAGGGCCACCTCGGACTCACCCGCCGCGAGGGCGGCGGGAAGCGAGGCCGCCGACTTCGGCTGGCCGTCGAGGTCCACCAGGCCGAACCGGCCGGGGTGCGCGGCTTGGGCGGACCGTACGAGGCCACTCACCGCAGCGTGAACGAGGTCCGGCACCGTGTCATCGGGACGGGCGGCAACCGCGCCGCCGGTGACCACGACCAATCGGGACCCGGCAAACCGAGCGTCCTCGGCCCAGGACAGCAACAGCTCCTGGAGGTCCATCTCTTCCCCGGCAAGCGGTACGAGGACCACCTCCGGCACTGCGGCCCCGTCGGCCAGAGCGTCGAGATCCGAGTACACCCGGGCATCCTCGATGTCGGCGCCCAGCGCGGCGCTCACACCGAGCCCGTCCGTGCCGAGCACTGCCCAGGATCCGTCGAAGGGCCTGCCGTCCGGCGTCGCCGACTCCTGCCATCGCATACGGAACAGCGCGTCGTGGTGCGGGGTACTCACCGTGGCCGCACGAAGTTCCTCGACGGGCACGTCACGCAGCCGCAGGGCCCCGACGGTGACCACGGGCAGTCCCGTCGCGTCGTCGCCACGCAGACTGTGCGTGCCGACGGCACCGGTCGTCATCCGGATCCCGAGCCGGAGCCGCGTCGCGCCGACCGCGTGCAGGCGTACGTCCTCCCACTCTGCCGTCCGTCCGCCCGGCCCCTGCTCGGTACCGAGTACGGCATCCAGCAGCGCGGGCGTCAGCAGTGCCGGGTGCAGCCGGTGGCCGTCGGCCGCCGTACCGTCCTCCTCGGCGAGTTCAGCCTCGGCGAAGGACTCGTCGCCGCGCCGCCAGAGCGCGGTCAGCCCCAGGTCGGCAGCGTGCTCGTCGACGGGAACCGCGCTTGCGCCGACGGGCGGCCACACGGAGGCATCCCCGAGAACGGCGTCATCGCCCGGCGGCGCAGGGACGAGCACACCTTCGGCATGGCGGGTCCACGGCCGTTCGGAGCCTGCGCTCTCCGGCCGTGAGTGCAGGGCCAGTGTGCGCCGCCCCGCCTCGTCGGCCGTTCCCACCACGACCTGCAGGTGTACCGAGTCCTCGGCTGCGAGTACCAGCGGGGCGAGCGGTGTCAGCCGCTCGACGCGGTCCGCGCCCGTCTCGGCGCCTGCCTGCAGCGCCAGTTCGAGGTACGCGGACGCAGGCAGCACCAGCCCGGCCGCCGGCTCAGTGGCCACAAGCCACCACAGGTGGTCCCGCGCAGCCAGCCGCCCGGTGAGGATGACCTCGCCCGAGTCCGCTCGCCGGACCACCGCCCCTAGCAGCGGATGCCGCGAGGCGGCCAGACCAGCCGAGCCCAAGTCCCCGGTGCGAGGCGGGGCCTGCAGCCAATGCCGCTCGCGCTGGAAGGCGTACGTGGGCAGAGCGATCCGGCGTCCGCCGGCCGCCTCGACCACGCGCCTCCAGTCGACCGGTGTTCCGTTCACGTGCAATCGGGCCAGCGCCGAGAGGAGAGTGGAGACTTCGGCGCGCGAGGCGCGCGCCGTGGGAACGAACAGAGGGGCCTCCTGGGTGACGCAGTCACGGCCCATCGCGGTGAGTACGGCATCCGGCCCGACCTCGAGGAACGTCCGCGCGCCCAGCTCCTCCAGGGCGCGCATTCCGTCGTGGAAGCGGACGCCCTCGCGGGCGTGCCGGACCCAGTGCTCGGGGGTGCAGATCTCCTCGGCGCTCACAGCGCGGCCCGTCAGGTTGGAGACGACCGTGATGTGTGGGGCGTGATAGGTGAGGCCTGAGGCGACTGTGCGGAAGTCGTCCAGCATGTCGTCCATGCGGGGGGAGTGGAAGGCATGGCTGACGCGCAACCGCTTGACCTTTCGGCCCCGCTCCTGCCACTGCCGGGCGACCTCCAGGACCGCTTCCTCGTCACCCGCGATCACCGTCGACAAGGGGCCGTTGACGGCGGCCACGGCCGCCTCGGACTCCCGTCCCGTCAGAGTCGGCAGCAGCTCCGCCTCGGAGGCCTGAACGGCGACCATCGCGCCGCCCTCGGGCAGCCGCTGCATCAGCCGTCCGCGCGCCGCGACCAGGGCGCAGGCGTCGGCCAGGGACAGCACGCCCGCGACATGGGCGGCGGAGAGCTCGCCGACGGAGTGGCCGAGGATCAGGGCCGGGGTGACACCCCAGTGCTCCAGGAGCCGGTAGACGGCGACTTCGAACGCGAACAGGGCGACCTGGGTGTAGCCGGTCAGATGGAGCAGATCGGCGTCGACGGTCCCCTCCTCGGCGAACATGACCTCGCGCAACGGCCGGTCGAGCACGCCGTCGACGTGCGCGCACACCTCGTCCAGGGCGCGGGCGAAGACCGGGTACGCGGCATACAGCTCGCGTCCCATGCCCGGGCGCTGGCTGCCCTGGCCCGTGAACAGGAAGGCGGTTTCGCCCGAACGGGCCTTCCCGTGATGGACGTTGGATCCCTGCGAAAGGTCCGCGAGAGAGGCGAGCAGGGTGTCACGGTCCTCGGCGAGGACGGCTGTGCGGTGCGCGAAGTGGGTGCGCGTCGTCGCCAGCGAGTGCACGATGTCGCCGAGTTGCGCCTCGGGACGGTCGGCAATGTGCTCCAGCAGGCGGGCGGCCTGGTCGCGCAGCGCCTCCTCGGTCCGTCCTGACAGCAGTGCCGGGGCTGGCACCGCGCCATCCTCCGCAGTGGCTTCCGGGGCCTGCTCGGACGCGACCGGATGCCAGTCGGACAGCACGAGATGACAGTTGGTGCCTCCCATGCCGAACGAGCTGACCCCCGCGATCACCGGATCGCCCCCCTCGCCACTCAGCGGCCGCGCCTCCGTGTTCACCTCGATCCGCAGGTCATCCAGAGGGATCGCGGGGTTCGGCCGACTGAAGTTCAGGCTCGGCGCGAGCGTCCCCTTGTGCAGGCACAGCACCGTCTTGATCAGTCCGGCGATGCCCGCGGCACCCTCCAGATGGCCGATGTTGGTCTTCACCGAGCCGACCAGCAGCGGAGCGTCCCCAGAGCGGTCCACCCCGAGCACGGCGCCGAGCGCGGCCGCCTCGATCGGGTCGCCGACCGGTGTCCCGGTGCCATGCAGCTCCACGAACCGCACATCAGCAGGCGAGACATCCGCCTTCGCGTAGGCACTCCGCAGGACATCCTGCTGCGCGGAGCCGCGCGGCGTCGTCAGGGCGGCTCCGCCGCCGTCGTTGTTCACGGCACCGCCGCGGATGACGGCGTACACCGTGTCGCCATCGGCGATGGCGTGGCGCAGCGTCTTGAGGACGACGACCCCGCCGCCCTCGCCGCGAACGTAGCCGTTGGCGCGGTCGTCGAAGGTGTATGTCGTCCCCTCGGGGGACAGCGCACCGAACCGATCCGCGACCGCGAAGCCCTCAGGTACCAGATTCAGGCTGACACCGCCGGCCAGCGCCACGGAGCTCTCTCCGGAGCGGAGGCTCTCGCAGGCCAGCTGGACGGCGACCAGCGAGGACGACTGCCCGGTGTCGACCACCAGGCTCGGGCCCTGTAGCCCGAGTGCGTACGAGACGCGGTTCGCGATGATGCTGCGGCTGGTGCCGGTGATCGAATGGTGGGTCACGCCCTCGGAGCCGTGGCCGTGTGCGAGCTTGGCGTAGTCGTCCCAGATCGCGCCGATGAACACGCCCACCGAACTGTCCCGCAGATCCCCGGGCAGCATCCCGGCGTTCTCCAATGACTCCCAGGCGAGTTCGAGAGCCAACCGCTGCTGCGGGTCGATGGCCGCCGCCTCGCGGGGCGAGATGCCGAAGAACTCCGGGTCAAACGTGTCGACACGGTCGAGGTAGCCCGCCGGCTTGGCGGCGGCGATGGCCGGCAGACCCGGCCGCCCCTCGGGAACCGGTCCGACAGCGGTTTCGCCGTCCGACAGCAGCCGCCAGAAGGCTTCGGGGTCGGCTGTGCCGGGGAAGCGGCAGGAAAGACCGACGACGGCAATGGAATCGTCCGGCACGGGGGACCCGGGACGGATGGCCATGTTCTTCGCTCCCTATCGACGACACCCCGCGCGGAAGGACGCCCTCACGCGGGGAAAGTGCTGAATGTTCTGACAGCTCTTGCTCGGAACGCGAGGGAGCGCCTCGGGGCGCTCCCTCGCGGGGATCTACGTGCTGAAATGCGGGCGCGCGCGAGTGGCGGCGCCGACGCCTGCTTCGCGTACGCCTACTTCGCGTACGTGTGGAAACCGCGGCCGGACTTCTTACCCAGCAGACCGCTCTCGACCATGCGCCGCAGCAGCGCGGGCGGCGCATGGAGCGGCTCCCTGAACTCCTCGTACATCGCCTCGGCGATCGAGAGAGTCGTGTCGAGGCCGATCATGTCGGCAAGTGCCAGCGGCCCGAGCGGATGGGAACAACCCTGTGTCATGCCCCGGTCGATGACCTCCGCAGTCGCATGACCGGAGTCGACCATGCGGATCGCGGACAACAAGTACGGGAACAGGAGGGCGTTCACGACGAAGCCGGCGCGGTCAGGCGACTTGATGACCGTCTTGCCGAGCGCCCCGGCCACGAACGCCTCAGCAAGAGTGCTCACCTGAGGACTCGTCAGAACTGAATCGACCACCTCGACCAGCGGCAGCACCGGCACCGGGTTGAAGAAGTGAATCCCCACCACCCGCTCCGGCCGGCTGGTGGCCCGGGCGAGGCGCGCGATCGAGAGCGACGACGTGTTGGACGCGAGAATCGCGTCCGGTGTCTCGACGATCTTGTCGAGGGAGGCGAAGACGTGCAACTTGACGTCCTCGTCCTCCTTCACGGCCTCGATCACCAGCTGCCGGTCGTGCAGTTCACCCATGTCACGGGTGAAGACGATCCGACCCATTGCCTCGTCACGCTGAACCGCGGTGAGCTTGCCCCTGCTCACGGCCCGGTCGAGGGAGCGGGCAACCCGCTCCGGCCCGGCCTCCAGGGAACGGTCCGACGATACGGAGACCGTCACATCGCGGCCCGCCTTCGCACACAGCTCCGCGATCCCGGCGCCCATGATGCCGCTGCCGATGACACCGACCCGCAAGATCTCCCCGGCCTTCATGCGGACACCCCCCAGCGCAGCAGCGACGCGCCGATCGACATACCGCCGCCGAAGCCGGCCAGCAGCACCAGATCACCAGGAGCGAGGGCACCCGAGCGGTTCGCCTCGTCCAGTGCGACCGGCACGGACGCGCTCCCCACGTTGCCGTACTTCTGCAGCGTGCGATGGGTCGTGGCCGTTGTCAGCCCGGCCAGTTCGACGACCTCGCCGAGCATCACGCCGTTGGCCTGATGCGGCACGAAGTGATCCACCTGATCCAGTCCGATGCCCACCCGCTCCGCCAGCGCGGTCAGCGCCGGCGGCACATGCTCGGTGACGAAGTCCCTTACTCCGCGCCCGTTCATCTTGAAGAAGTGCCCGCCCTCGGCGACCGTGGCCGCCGACGCGGGATTGCGGCTGCCGCCCGCCTCGACCCGGATCAGATCGTGCGCGTCTCCGCGGCTGGCCAGATCGATGCCGATGATCCCGTACGGCGCGGCCACAGGACCGACGACGGCCGCTCCCGCACCGTCGGCGAACAGCACGGCCGTCCGCCGGTCGCCGAAATCGAGGATCCGCGAGTACAGATCCGCACCGATCACCAGGACGTGGGAGCCCGGCCGGCGCTCGGCGAGCGCACGTGCCAGTTCAAGCGCGTACACGAAGCCGCTGCACACCACATTGACGTCGAAGCACGCCGCCCCGTACGCGCCGAGGGCGTCCTGGACCAGATAGGACGTCGGCGGCTGCGGAAAGTCACCCGTCGACGTGGACACGATCAGGTAGTCGATCCGGTCCGCCGCAAGCCCCGCCTGCTCCAGAGCCCGTTCGGCGGCCCGCACCGCCAGATCGGACGTCGCCTCGTCCGGCGCCGCGTAACGCCGCGACACGATCTGCGTCTTGCGCTCGATCCACTCGGCCGTGACACCGACGCGCGCCGCGACCTCCTCGTTGCCGACCTCGTCCTTCGGCAGATATTGATCCGAAACGGTTTGGGTTCTGGGTCGTTGGTGGTGTGTGAGCGATCTGGTGGGGGACGCGCGGCATCTGT
>NZ_JALGBX010000005.1 GCF_022808175.1 Streptomyces sp. AP-93
ACAACCACAAGACCGGCGGACCCGTCATCCGATCACTGACCGCCTACGACCACTGACCACGGAATCAATCATCTAGAAGGTGTAGCGGGTGTGGCTGAACACCTGGCCGTCGTGCCCGAACCCGTACGCCGTGCCGGGTGCCACCGAGAACAGCAGGTCGGCGCCCTCCCGGATGCTGTCGCCGAAGCCGTGGAAGGTCCCCTCCGGCGAGCTGATGTGGTCCCCGTACTGCTCCTCGAACGCGGCGATGACCTCGTCCTGCCGCGCCGGATCCGTCACGCGCTCCGCCGTGCCCTCGATCACGATGTCGAGGCCTTCGGAGAGTGAGTTGCGCCCCGTGGTCAGTGCGCAGTGGGCATTGCCGGCCAGGTTCTTCGCCTTCTGCTCGCCCGACCCGGTGCTGAAGTGCAGCGCCCCGTCGTGCCAGGCGGCGATCAGCGGCGTGACGTGCAGCCTGCCGTCCGGCCGGACCGTGGTGATCCAGAAGACCTCGGCCGCCCGGAGCTGCCGCTCGGCCTCGGCCCAGTCGGTGGCGGTGACGTTCTCCGCGCCCGGGCGCGGGTTGAGCGCGGAGCTGTAGCGGGCGTCGAGCTCGGTCTTGGGCTGCTTCGGAGTCATGCGGAACTCCTTTCGCTCTTCCTGTGAACCAGGCTACGCAGCCTGGCCCGGCGGCGCTCAGGACCGGGACCCCCGTTCCCCATGATGGGGCGGGTCCGGGCCGCTCCGGTCCCGCCCCCTCCGCCGGAAGGCTCCGCCATGACGCGTACCCGGCGCCGCACCCGGGCCTGCTTCGACTGAATCCCCGTCCCCGGGGAATCAGCCCTGGCAGACGCCGCGGGCGTAGTCGTACGTCGCGGTGACCTGGGAGTAGCGCCACTGCGGGTCCAGCAGGTCGCTCTTCAGCTGTCCGGCGGCGGCCGGGCTCTCGACGATGTACCCGAAGTCCTGCAGCCAGGACGGATACAGGTTCTTCGAGCCGATGTAGAAGGCGGATCCGTCGACCGCCACCAGCTTGTGGTGCTGGGCGTACGGCTTGCCGTCCGCCCAGGTCGGCTGGTCGGAGGCGCGGAACGTGGCCAGCTGGAGGTTCTCGCACAGAGCCGTCCGGGCGCGGGCGCCGTCGCCGGTCAGGGCCGTCACCCGGCCGCGCAGGGCGTCGCTCACCTCGGAGAGCGACTTGATCTGCGAGTAGCCGCCGCTGCCGATCGTGCCGCGGTTCGCCGGGTCGCTGACGACGATGCGTACCTTCACGCCGGAGACGAGCTTCGCGGCGAGGGCGTCGTAGAGGCGGATGTCGTAGCGGGGCAGCGGCGGGCAGGTGGCGTGCACGTCCTGCTGGGAGATCTCGATGTGAGAGGTCGCGCTGGAGACCAGGGCGCGCAGGGCGCTCTCCTCCGGGTTGACGGTGTCGTAGTCCCGGTCGGCGTTGGTCCTGTCGTGGATCCCGATCCCGCACTTGGTGTCGCCGGCCGTGGGCAGGACGGGGCGGAAGACGGAGGTGGGGTCGTTCTGCCGGATGCCGACGCCGAGCCCGCCGACGGCCAGTGCGGGCACGTTCCCCTCACCTTGCGGGGAGGCGGGCCGGGGCAGGGCGGGCATGCAGTCCGCGCCGGGCGAGGCGGCGAACCAGACCGAGCTCCAGTTGTTCTTGTTGCGACAGGTCCAGTCCCACAGGGAGTCGAGGTAGCGGCCCGCGGAGCCGGCCGCCGGTCCGGACAGGGCGAGGTCGACGTCGCTCACCGGGTGGGAGGTGTCGAGGTAGTCGTCCTTCCAGCTGTTGATGCCGCCGGTGATCACCGAACTGCCGTCCACCACGACCAGCTTGGAGTGGTTCCAGGAGAAGGCGGTCTTCGAGGTGGTCATCGAGGCCACGTTCAAGGTGATGTTGCCCGCGGCGGCCGGGCCCAACTTCGTGAGCAGTTCGTCCCGGTAGGACGACGGGATCACCGTGGAGTGGTAGAGGGGCGCGGCGCCGACCATGACGCGCACCTTCAGCCGGTTGCCCTTCTCTACGGATTCCCGCAGGCCCGCGACGATCGCCTCCTGGTAACCGCCGTTGGGGAAGGGTGCGAGCGTCGATATGTCGACCGTCTGCCGGGCGTCGGCGATGTCGCTCCGCATCTTGTCCAGGAGGCGGCGCGATCCGGGCCGGTCGGCGCACACGGCGTCGCCCCAGCATCCGGGGGTCTGGAGCAGCCAGTCGGCGCCCCCGGGCTCGGACGAGCCGAGCCGGTTGCCGGAGGTGCGCTCCCAGATCGAGCCCTCCAGTCCCGGCGACACCTGACGAAGGGTCTGCTCGACCGCGTCCAGGTGCGGGGTGGGTGTCGGCGCCTCCGAGGCTGAGGCGGGGCCGATGGCGCCGAGGAGGGAGAAGCCGAGTGCGAACGCCGTTGTGGAGACGAGCGCGGCCGTACGGACGGTGCGTGCCAATGTGGTTCCTTGACTGAGGGGGTGGCTCCGACCTTGATCAACTCGGGCAAGTTACCAGTGCGTAGCCCTCTGTTCACCCGCCTCGGGCGAGTTCCGGCCACCCGCCGGAGGGCCGGCTCGCGCGATGCCTCGGCCTCGTCAGCCGGCCGTCCGTGCCGTCCCGTACACCACGGGCAGCTCGATGAGGCCGCGGGCGCGCAGGGACGGCCGCCAGCGGGCTCCTGCTCCTGCTCCTGCTTCTGCTTCTGTCGGGTCCAGGTCCAGGTCGGCGAACCGTTCGAGGAGCGCCGCCAGCGCGATCTCGGTCTCGATCCGCGCCAAGGGCGCGCCCACGCAGTAGTGGATGCCGTGGCCGAGAGCCAGGTGGCCGGAGGTGTCACGGTCGAGGTCGAGACGGTCGGGCTCGCCGAAGCGGGCGGGGTCGCGGTTGGCGGACGCCAGGGAAAGCAGGAGCGTCTCGCCCGCGGGAACCGTGATGCCCCCGATCGTCACGTCCTCGGTCGGGAAGCGGCGGATGGCGAGAAGTGCCGGTCCCTCGTAGCGTGAGAGCTCCTCGACCGCGGCGGGGATGCGCGACGGATCCTGGCGCAGCCGCGCCAGTTGGGCCGGATGCCGCAGCAGGGCGTGGATCGCGTTGCCGATGAGCTGCACGGTGTTCTCGTAGCCCGCGACCAGGATGAGGAACGCCAGGGACGTCAGCTCGTCTTCGCTCAGGCGGTCCCCGTCGGTGTCGCGTACGGAGATCAGGTCGCAGAGCAGGTCGTCGGCGGGGTGGCGGCGCTTGTGCGCGATGAGCTGGACGAAGAAGGCGACCATCGCCCCCACCGCTTCTTTGGCAGCGGCCGGCCGGGTGGGATCCGGGGCGACGAGCGCGTTGGTCCAGGAGCGGAAGTCCGTGCGCCGGTCCTCGGGAACGCCCAGCAGGTCGCAGATGACGGCGATCGGCAGCGGAGCGGCGTACGCGGCGATCAGGTCGGCGCGGCCGTGCGGGCCGAGACGGTCGAGGAGTTGGTCCGCCGTGCGGCGGATGGGATCCCGAAGTCCCACCATGCGCCGTGAGGTGAAGGCGCCGCTCACGAGCTTGCGGATGCGGGTGTGGTCGGGGGGATCCATGTTCAGGAGATTGGCGTCGAGGACCGGCGGCAGGGAAAGACCTCGGTAACTGCCCTCCGCGGCCTTGGCCTTGTCCAGGGAGAGCCGGGGATCCGTGAGGGCCGCGCGTACGTCCTCGTACCGCGTGACGAGCCACGCCGGCTCGCCGCCGGGCCCAGGTACCCGCTGCACCGGCGCGTTGTCACGGAGGTGCTGGTACGCGTCGTACGGGTGGTTCATCAGCTCGGCCCGGAGATCCATGGCGCCACCCTAGCCAGGCTGCGGAGGCGGGCCTCAGACGGGCCGGGGGGCGTCACGCGAACGCCGCGGGGGCGGCGGACATGGCTGTCGCTTTCGACGCTGTCACCGCGGCCGGGTGTGGAGGAACGCCGGCCGCGAGATCCCTGAGGCATCGGCTGAGCGGGGTGCTTCAGCCGGCCTGGGCGAACTCGTTCGCGAGGCGGGGGATGTAGTCGGCGAGGGCCGGGGCCCAGCAGTCGTAGGTGTGGTCGCCCTTGCAGGTGGGAGAGAGGGCGGAGCCGTTGCCGTAGTTGACGAAGCGGTTCGGGATGCCCAGTTGGGTCAGGCGGTTCGCGACGTTGGTGGAGGCGACCGCCGTCTTGCCGTCGATCAGACCCTGGTTGCCGGTGTAGAGGGTGACCCCGGTGTTGGCGAGCTTGGCCAGGTTGGTGAGGGAGGCGGGGTTGACCTCGTTCCAGATCCGGTCGTTGAAGATGGCGTACGGCGAGCCGAAGATCGCGTCGCTGTCCACCACCGGCCCGTGGCCGGTGCAGTTGCCGGTACCCGAGGTGGTGGAGGCGCACCAGGCGCCGGTCAGGTTGAGCTCCGTGGCCAGCACCGCGGCACGGACCTCCCACAGGCCGAAGTCGATGCCACCGGACAGGGAGGCGGCGCGCCCGAACAGGTCGGGGCGGGCCTGGGCGTAGTGCAGGGCCCCGAATCCGCCCATGGACAGGCCGACGACCGCGCGGTGGCCGCGGTCGGGCAGGGTCCGCAGGTTGGCGTCGATGAAGGGGACCACCTGCAGGAGGTGGAAGGTCTCCCAGTTGGCGGCGCCCTCGACGGTGTTCTGCATGTGCCAGTTCGCGTACCAGCCCTTCAGGCCGCCGTCCGGTACGACGGTGATCATCCGGTCGTCCCGCAGGGCCGGGGCCGCGGCAGCGTCGTTCACGTTGCCGCCACCGCCGTGCAAGAAGTACGTCACCGGCCAGCGCTTGCCCGGCTCGGCGTAGTAGCCGCTCGGCAGGAAGACGCGTACCTTGTGCCGGCCGGAGAGCTGCGGCGTGGTGACGGTGAGGGTGAAGTCGGTTTCGGAGCGCACCTCGGTGGCTCCGGCGACCTGGGTCAGACCCTGCCCGTCGGTGAAGGCCGGGATCGTGGGGGCGTCGGCGACGCCGGCCGCGGTCGCCCGGGCCGGGGTCTGCGCCCGGGCCGGGGTCTGGGTCTGGGCCTGGGCCTGCGCCTGTGCGGCCGTGGGCAGCGCGAGGAGCGCACCGGCCACACCGAGGACGAGCGAGAACCGTAACGCGGTCAGCTTCAACTTCATCGAACGTGCTCCTCGTGGAGGGAAACGTCTGCCGGAATGGCCGGAGGGGGAGCGGCTTCGCCGTGCGTCGCCATCGGGCTCAGGACCAGCTCTGGTACCGGAGGTTGTTGCACGCCCAGGTACGGAAGCCCTGGGAGCTGTCGTCGATGCACCGCGAGGTGTGCTGGTTCTGGAAGCGGACGGTGCCGTCGTCCCAGGCCTTGATCCACCAGCTCTGCTCCGGGCTGGAGTTGCAGACCGCGGTGCGGAAGCCGCTGTTGGTGTCCTCGATGCAGCGGCCGGTGTTGTTGTTCATCAGCTGACGCGTCTGGTCACCCCAGACGTGCACGGTCCACTGCTGCGGATTCGAGCCGTTGCAGCTCCAGGTGCGGAAGCCGTTGCTCGTGTCGTCCATGCACCGACCCGTGGCCTGGTTCTGGAACGACTGGACGGCGTCGAACGTCCTCGCCTGGCCGGCAGTGCCGGCAGGGCCGGAGGTGGCGGCAGGGCCGGAGGTGGCGGCCAGGGCGCCGGTCGCCGGAGTGAGGGAGGCGAGGGCAAGGGCCCCGCCGAGCAGAAGCGTTCTCGTGACGCGCATGTGATCCGTCATCTCCTTCGTGTCCTTGGGACTGGCTGGGCCACAAACTAGGAGCCGGGGGAGGGGGCAGGGCACCCGGAACCATCCGGAGTGACAGCGGCGTTCGCGACGCTTGGTGCTTGCCGGGCCCGGCTGCGGACATGGCGAAAGCGCCGATCGAGGAGGGCCCACCGAAGACCGCCCCTGACCACTCCACACCCCGCCACCATCCAGCCGCCCAACCAAACCCGCAGGTCAGACACCAAGTTCCTTCTGGAGTGCTAGGTCATCGCCGGTCCGGCATTGTTCAGCCAGGCCCACTCCGACCACGTGGCGAAGCCGGTCTGCCACTTGTGGAAGACGCCGGCGTGACTGGTGGCGAACACCTCGATGCGGCCGTCGGCGTTGTTGCCCGCGGCGATCTCGGTGCCGCCGCCACCGAAGGTCGCCCACTCCGAGAACGGGGCGTTCGGGCGGGTCTGCCAGGCGTGGCTCGCGGCGTTGGCGTTGATCGCGTACACCTCGACCCGGCCGTCGGCCGACCGCGCGACGGTCAGCTCGGCGTTGGTGATGCCGCCCATGCCCGCCCACTCCGACCACGAGGTCGGGCCGGTCTGCCAGCGGTGGAACACGCCGTTGGCATTGGAGGCGAACACCTCGAGCCTGCCGTCCTGGTTGTAGCCGGCGGACAGGTCGTGACCGCCGCCGCCGAAGTTCTCCCAGGCGGACCAGCCGCCGTTGACTCCGGTCTGGTAGAGGTGCTCGAAGGTCGAGTCGGAGAGCGCGAAGACCTCGAGGCGCCCGTCGGCCGCGGTCTCGATGGCGAGCCGGGAGTTCGCCGGGCCGCCGGCGGTGCCCTCCCAGCCGGCCCAACCGCCGCTGGGCGCGGTCTGCCAGCGGTGGAACACGCCCGTCGCGTTGGAGGCGAACACCTCGATGCGGCCGTCGGCGTTGTTGCCCGCGGCCAGTCGGTATCCTCCTCCGCCGAAGTTCGCCCAAGCCGACCAACTCCCGCCGGGCGCGGTCTGCCACATGTGGTCGAAAGTGCTGTCCGACAGCGCGAATACCTCCAGCCGGCCGTCCGCGTTGGACGCCACGGCCAACTGCGCGTTGCGCGGCCCCCCTTCGAAGCGCCACTGCGACCAGCCGCCGTTCACCGCGGTCTGCCACGAGTGGTACACGCCGTCCGCGCCGGCGGCGAAGGCCTCGAGCCGCCCGTCCGCGGACCGCCCGGTGGTCACCCGGCCCGACGCGTACGGGTGCTTGGGTCCGCCTGCGCTCGTACCGGACCACAGGGCGTTGGCGATGAGTGCCGCGTCCCCCGCCTCGATGGCGTACAGGCCGCGCAGGTCCTCCCTCGGCCGCTGAACGTTCCAGCACACCTCTCCGATCGCCTCGTTGTTCCACGAGCCGCCCGGATACATCCGTTCCACCTCGTCGAAGAAGGCGTTGGTGGCGTAGGCCGGGTTCAGACGCTCCTCCCGGGTGCCCCACCAGTCCTGCTGCTGGAACAGCCCGAGGCTGGTGTAGTCGACGGCCTGGGCGTAGTTGTTGAGGCTGGACTCCACGATGACCGTGGCGATGGCGATGGCCGCGGCCCTCTGGTTCAGGCCCCGGTCTTTCACCGCCTGCGTCACCATCCGCGCGCAGGACACCTTGTACGCGTTCATGTAGCCGGCCATCTTCGCCTGCAACTGGGGGTTGAGCTGGTCGGCCATGATGCCGTCGGTGGCCGACGGGCCGGCAGGATCGCACGGCACGGTCGGAATGGCGAAGCCCTGCGGGCCGCTGAAGTAGCGTGAGACGCCGGAGCGGTCACCGCCCGGGCCCGGAGCGGGCGCGTGCGCGGCGGAGGCGACCGAGGCCGTCATACCGATGACCAGCGCCCATATGCCGGCCACGAAGGCCAGTCTGGTGAACATGCGGCACAAGCCGGATATCGCCATGGTGTTCCCTTCTGTCGTGAAGTGAAGTGCGCGGTATCCGCTCGGCCTTCGGCTGCCGACCGCGGCGGCCGGCCTGTCGACGCGCATCGGGCACCGGCCGGGGGAGTCCGGGCACACAGAGTTCACCGGGCACCATCGCCCGTGTCACTCCGGATCGTTCCGGATGCTTCCCACGGCGCCCCCACCACTACGTTGTGGACCGGATCGGCCGAATCGACCGCATCCGGACGAGTTGGTCCGCCTGTGCGCCCAGGCGCTGGACCTGTTCCGCGGGGAGCCCCTGGCCGGCCCGCCCGGCCCCCCTCGCCGCGCCGCACTGACCGAGCCGCCGCGCGATGGGGACGGCCCAGCCGTACGCCGGCCAGGAGACGAAGGACCGTACAGCCTGGGGGTCAGGCCCGGAGGTCGTCCTCCCAGCAGCCGTCGTTATGGCCGCTGTTGCGCAGGGTCCCCCGCCCGGAACGGCGCCGTAGTCGGTGTTGCCCACCCGAAGTCCTTGCGGATCAGCCGCGGCTGCTCATGCGGGTCCAGTGGTCTCCACCCTCGACGGCGAGCGCAGGGCGTGCGAGCGCGCAGGGGCTCCCCCGGCGAAGCGGCGGCGGCCGAGGCTCCCGCTCCGGCCCGTTGGGCGGGGTAGGCCGATCAACCACTCCACCACCCGGTTGTCGTTCATCCGTTGGAAGCAGATGCCGCCGATGAGATGGGTGGTGGTGTTCTGGCGCCCGCCGGGACCCGCCTTGCCATCGGGCCCCAGATGGCGGGACCGCTGGGCGTTGACCATCAGACAGGTGTCGGCCGGCGTGCAGATGTTGCCCTCGGCTACGGGTACGCCGCGGCCATGGCCACCACCGGCAGCCTCGCCCTGATTCTCCTCCGCGTCATCGGGACCGCCCTTCCCACGTGGTCCTGGCCTTCCTCTGAACGCGGCCGCGCCAGGGAGGAGCGATGAAATCCCGATGGCGCCGGCGGCGGTTCCGGCAGCTCCCACTACCGCCCTTAGCCGACGCGCCCACGCCTGTCAGTCCGGAATCCTCCGGGGTCTCCCGGCCCGCGCACCGTTGCTACCTTCCAGACGCATCGTCAGGCTCCCGACCAGGAGGACACAGTGAGCGCGCAGCACCCCAGCCGCAGGAGCATCCTGAAGACCGCCGGCGGCCTCTCGGCCGCGCTGGCCATGGGCGGCGCGGGAGTCCTCGCCGCCGCGTCAACCGCTTCCGCCGTCGGTGACGGCTTCGGCCTGCGCATCACGGCACGCGGCGAGCAGGACCACCGGATGTGGTACTACCGGTTCCAGACCTCCGCCATCGGCGGCTGGACCCCGGCCGTCAACGTGCTGCTGCCCGACGGCTACCACACCAGCGGGCGCCGGTACCCCGTTCTCTACCTGCTCCACGGTGGCCTGGAGGACTTCATCACCTTCGACGCGCACCACGACATCCGGGGTCTGACGGCCTGGAAGGACCTCATCGTCGTGATGCCCGACGGCGGGCGCGCCGGCTGGTACTCCAACGCGTTGAGCTCCAATGTCGGCGCCCGGAACTGGGAGCACTTCCACATCGGGCAGCTGATCCCGTGGATCGACGCGAACTTCCGCACCTACGCCGAGTACGACGGCCGCGCCGTCTCCGGGTTCTCCATGGGCGGCTTCGGCGCCCTGAAGTACGCGGCCAAGTACTACGGCCATTTCGCCTCGGTCAGCGCCCACTCCGGCCCGGCCAACCTGCGCGGGGGCAATGGTGACGTGGTGACCCACTGGGCCAACGCCTCCTCCGCCGCGGTGGAACTGAGCGGCGGCAGCATCTATGGCGTGCCCTTCTGGGACCAGGCCCGGGTCAGCGCGGACAACCCGTGCGAGCGCGTCGAGAGCTACCGGCACAAGCGGGTCTTCCTGGTCGCCGGCACCAGCCCCCAGGACATCCAGGGTTACGCCAACGAGACCGTGGTGCTCGCCACCCAGCGGGAGTTCAAGTGGCACCTCGACCGCGCGGGCATCCCCTACGAGCAACATGAGGTGGACGGCGGCCACTGGGTCCGCCGGAATCTGCTGCAGGACGACATCAATGGCGTCATCCACCGCCTGCGCAAGGCGTGAACGGCCGGCTGAGCCGCGTTCTCGCGGCGACTGCCGTCCTCCTTTCGGCACTGTCGGCGCTGGCCGCCACGGGTCCGGCCGCGGCCCGGACCGCCGATCTCACCGCGGCCTGTCCTACCACCGGACCCGTGTCCCAGCACTTCCACAGCGGCCACAACGGCGTCGACATCGCGGCCGACGTCGGGACACCGATCTACGCGGTGGGCGACGGCGAGGTGACCATCTCCGGATACACCGGCGACTACGGCCAGTGGATCCGCATCCTGCACCCCGACGGGAGGATCTCCGAGTACGGGCACATGTCCAGGCGGGACGTCTTCGAGGGCGACCGCGTCGTGGCGGGCCAGCAGATCGCCCTGGTGGGCGCGGAGGGCACCAACGTCGACGGCCCCCACCTCCACCTGCGGATCTGGGGGGACCGGTCCACCTCCTACGGCATCGACCCCGAGGCCTACCTCGCGGAGCGCGGCGTCGTGCTGCCGTGCACCCCGGGCAGTGGTCCGCGGCCCAAGCCCTTGGTATATCCGGCGGAGTCGGGCCGGGTGGTGTCGGCGCGGTCGGCGGACGGACGCCTCGAGGTGTTCGCAGCCGGCGCCGATGGCGTGCAGCATGCCTGGCAGCAGGAAGTGAACGGCAACTGGTCGGCCTGGGAAACGCTCGGCGGGCCGGGCAACGCCGAACTGGCGATCGCATCCAATGCCGACGGCCGCCTGGAGATGTTCGCCCTCGCCGGCAATACCTTCCAGCACCGCTGGCAGCTCTCTCCCTCCGGCGGCTGGTCGAACTGGGAGACCTTCGGCGGCGGCGGGCGCGACACGGCGGCCGGCGTGAACGCCGACGGCCGGATCGAGGTCTACGCCTCCAACCCGTCCGGCATCTTCCACAGGTACCAGGTCGCCCCCAACGGCGGCTGGTCGGACTGGGAGCCCACCGGCGGAGGGCCCGCCAACGGCCGCGTGGAGATGGAGAAGTCGCCCGACGGCCGGCTCGAGGTGTTCGCCCTGGGTAGCGGCACCTTCCAGCACAAGTACCAGACGGCCCCCAACGGCGGGTGGTCGAACTGGGACGCCTTCGGAGGTGGCGGCCACGACCTCACCGTCGATCACAACGCCGACGGCCGCCTGGAGGTCTTCGCCTCCGGCCCGGAGGGTGTGTTCCACAAGTACCAGACGACCCTGACCAGTTGGTCGAACTGGGAGCCCACCGGCGGTCCCGCCGACGCGCAACTCACCAGTGCGCGCACAGCGGACGGACGGGTCGAGGTCTTCGCGATGAACGGCAGTACGGCCATGCACGCCTGGCAGACAGCCGTCAACGCATCTTACGGAGACTGGTCCGTCTTCGGCGGCGGCGGCACCGAAGTCACGGCGGTCGCCAACGCCGACGGGCGGATCGAGGTCTTCGGGAGCAGCCACGCCGGCACCTACCACAGATGGCAGACCGGCTTCTCCCGCTGGTCCGACTGGATGTGGCTCAACAACACCGCCGGCCCCGCCCTCGACTGACGCCCTCCGACCGCCCCCACCCGACCCGTGGTCGGCCGTGCCCGCAGGGGCCCGGCCGACCAGGCGGTCTCCCTGGAGAGACTCATGCTTCCGATCAGCAGACGGAACCTGTTGCTGGGCGCCGCAGGGGCGGGCGCGCTCCCGTTCCCGGGCAACGGCCGGGCCGCGGCCCGGGCCGCCGACGCCGCACCGTCCGCGGCCCGGGCCGCCGACGCCGCACCGCCCCCTCGCTGGGTCGGCGCGGGACCCTTCAGGTACGTCTACGACCCCTCCACCGCCGATGGCCCGCGCTATCTGAACGACCACACGCTGATCAAGGCGCTGGGCCGCTGGCACCTGTTCAGCATCGTCGGACGCAGCGCCCCGCGCGGTGAATCCCCCGACAGTACGAGGGAGACCTCCTTCGCCCATGCCTCCGCGCCGAGCCCGAACGGGCCGTGGATCACCCACGCCGACGCACTCACCGTCGCCCCGTCCCACTTCGGCGAGGAGCACCTGTGGGCGCCCCACGTCGTGGAGGCGGGCGGCAGGTTCTGGATGTTCTACGCGGCCGGCGGCGCGAGCGGCGCCGCGATCAGCCTCGCCACCTCGTCCGACCTGTTCACCTGGACGCGCGAGCCCTCCGGCCCGCTGTTCCGCGGGCTCGCGGCGCGTGACCCGATGGTCCTGCGGGTCGGCGGCGAGTGGGTCATGTACTACACGGAACTCTCGGGCCCGGGCGGCCACCATGTGGTGGCCTGCCGGCGGTCCGCGGATCTGGTGCACTGGAGCGAACCGGGCACCGTGTTCACCGACGCGACCACGGACACGACCGTCTCGGTCACCGAGTCTCCGTACGTCGTGGAACGGGACGGCTGGTACTACCTGTTCATCGGGCCGCGGGGCGGCTACGAGGGCACGGACGTGCTGGCGTCCCGGGACCCCTTCCACTTCGACCTCGCCGGCTACGCGGGCCACGTACCCGGTCACGCCGTGGAAGTGGTCGCCGACGGGGGCACCTGGTACGCGAGCGCCGCGGGCTGGTTCCGGGGCGGGCTGCACGTGGCGCCCCTCGAGTGGCGGGACACGCCACCGCCGTGGCAGAGCACCGACAACCCCGTGGCCGGCCTCGACGCCGCCGGCCGCCTCACGGTGTTCGCGCTCGACGCCTCCGACCGTTCGATGCTCCGGCGCGTCCAGCTCGACCCGGACACCGACACCTGGTCGCAGTGGGAGGAGTTCGGCGGGCCGGCCGGTGCGGTCCCCACACTCGGCCGCAACGCCGACGGCGCGCTCGAGGTGTTCTCGCTCGCCCCGGAGGGCGCCAACCTGCACCACCGGGCCCAGCGTCCGGACGGCGGCTGGTACGACTGGGAGGAGTTCGGCGGCCCGGCCGGCGCGGCCCCGGCCGTGGCCCGCGGCGCCGACGGCCGGCTGGAGGTGTTCGCCCTGAGCCCCGGCGGTGCCTCCGTCGCCCGGCGACGGCAGGGGGCACCGGGATCCCCGGCCTGGGACCCGTGGGAGACGGGCTTCGGCGGGGCCGCGGGCGCGCCGCCGGTGGTCGCGGCGAACGCCGACGGCCGGCTGGAGGTGTTCGCCCTCTCGCCCGGCGGCGCCGGGATCTTCCACCGGTGGCAGGAGACGCCGGGCGGCGCCTGGACCGCCGCGTGGCAGCGCTTCGGTACCGCGTCCGGCGCCGCGCCGCGGGTGGCCAGGGACGGCAGCGGCCGGCTCACCGTCGCCGCGATCGGACCGTCGGGGATGGGAACCTTCAGCCGGCGGCAGTCCGTGCCGAACGGAGGCTGGGACGAATGGCTGCCGATGTTCGGCTGGAGCGCCGCCGCCCCGGCGTTCGCCGCCAACACCGACGGCCGCCTCGAGGCGTTCTCGCTGACGCCCGGTGGCGCCCGGCTCGATCACCGCTGGCAGACCACCCCCGGCGGAAGCTGGGATTCCGGCAGGGAGTTCGGTGAGCCCGGCATCAGGCTCGCCGCCCCGCCCGCGGCCGCGCTCGACCCCACCGGACGCACGCACGTCTTCGCCGTCACCACCGAAGGCCGGATGCGCACCCGCGTCCAGGCCCGGCCGAGCGGCGGCTGGCGGCCGTGGACGGCCTTCGGCGACCGGACGGTCGCACCCGTCGTATCGGGCAGTCCCGCACTCTGAGCCAGGAGTGCGGATCGCGCCAAGTGAAAGAGGCGAAAGGTCGGTTCCGTGGCGCCGCTACCCCGCGGACCACGGTGACCTTCCCCACCCCGGCAGGTCCCGGACGGGACGTCCGCGACCGGGGCGGGAGGGCGGATCCCGCGCGGGCGTGGACGGCGACGGTACGCCGTCCTCGCCCGCGGCGGCACGACAACTTCCACCGATCCGCTCGGCAGAGAGTCGAAAACAACCCCAAACCGCCACCGCCGACACGGAGTCGGGGTGACCCGGGACACAGCGGCGCCGACCGCGCGGAGGGGGCCGGCGAGCCTTCCGGACAGGGCCCTCGGGAGCTTCCCGGGGAAGCCGGCGCGGGCAGTCCGACCCGCCGGACCGACCCGACGGACCGCCCCGTCCGAAGTGGCTGAAGTGCGCCGATGAACTCCCTTGAGAGATGAGTATTGTTCCACTCACGGTCAGGTACGACGTGTGGAACGGGGGGAGCGGTGAGCGGTGTGGTCGTCCATCTGCCGCAGGGGTGTAGTGGCGCCGACGGCGGCGAACCGAACGGCGACGCCGTGACGTTACGCCTCGGACCGGGCGAAGTCGCCCGCTTCGGACGCGGCTCCGCGACGATCCCCGTAGAGCTCCGTCTCGCTGACGTGGCGATCTCCCGGCTCGCCGGAGAGATCCGCGTGGCCGATGATCACTGGCAGTTGACGAACCACAGCACCACCCACAGCTACCTCGTGGAGAACCCGGAGGGCGCCGGCGAGTACTTGAGGGTTCCGCCCCGCCGGGTAGGGGCGCCCGTCCCGTTCGAGTTCTCACGCGTCGTGCTGCCCACCCGCAGCGATGTCCCCGTCTCCTTCCAGGTGTTCGCACCCGACCACATCTACCTGGATCCGGAAGCCATGGGCGCCCCCTGGGGCCGCCTCACGGTCACCGCGTACTCCCTGGACGAAACGGCCACGTACTTCCTCGTCCTCGTCGCCCTCTGCGAACCGCGCCTGCGCGACCAGTCCCGCGTCGCGGTCCCCACGACCCCCCAGATCGTCGAACGGCTCAAGGGCCACGCCGCCTGCGCCACCCTGACCGCGCGCGCGGTCAGCTCGCACATCGACTACCTCGCCGAGGAGAAGCTGCGCATCGGCGCCTCGGACCCGCGCGAACCCGGCAAGGGCGACCGCCGCAACGGCAAGCGCGAGGAGATCGTCGGGCTGGCGCTGCGGTTCGGGCTCGTGCGCGAGGAGCACCTGACGCTGCTGCCACCCCTGACGGGGGCCGGCGGACGGGAGCGGCAGACCGCGCGATGACGACGCCCCACGCCGTGCGCGGCATCACGGAATGCGACGGCACGGACCTGCTCCTGCCCGGCCACCGGGTGCAGGGCTGGACGATCACCAGCCTGATCGGGGCCGGAGGCTGGTCCACCGTCTACGCCGCACGGCCCGCCGACAGGTACCCGGACCGGACCGGCCGGGCATCCGCGCACCCGTCCGCGGCACCGGCAGACATCGCGCTCAAGATCATGCCGACCGCCGGGTACGCTCCGCGCCAGACGCGCAGGATCGTGGAATCCGCCCGCCGGGAGGTCGAACTGGGACGCAGGGCCGGGCACGCACGGCTGATCCGCCTCCTGGACTCCTTCGTCCTCGAGGCACCGGACCGCCCCGCTCTGGACGGCGCGATCGTGCTGGTCATGGAGCGGGCCGCGGGCAGCCTGCGGGAACTCCTCGACGCCGGGGTGGCCGAGGCCGACCGCGCCCGGCTGATCGCGGGGATCTGCGAGGGACTCGCCCACCTCCACCGGTCGGGTTGGGTCCACGCCGACCTCAAGCCGGAGAACGTCCTGCTGGACGGCGACCGTTCCGTGAAGCTCTCGGACTTCGGGCTCGCCACCCAGATGACGGGAACGTACGGGTACGCGCCCCCGATGGGCACCTTGGACTACCTTCCGCCCGAGCGCTGGCGGGCACCCCTCGGCGAGCTGGGCGTGAAGGTCCGGCCGAGTGCCGACATCTGGGCCCTGGGCATCATCATCCACGAGGTCTTCGGCTCCGGCGCCTCCCCGTTCTCCGGCGCCACCCCCATGGCACGGGGCGCCGCCGTCCAGGAGTACGGAGAAGGGCGCGCGCCGCTGCGCATGGACCAGGCCGTGCCGCCGTTCTGGCGGGCACTGGCCGCCGACTGCCTCGCCCCGACCCACGCGGCACGTGTCCAGCACACCGCGGAGAGCCTGCTCGCCCGCATCGCCGCCGAACAGGAGGCGCTCGGGCGGGGCACGGGACGGCGGTGGGGCCGGGCCCGCGCCGCGATCCTCACCACCGCGCTCTGCGGGATCGCCGGTACGACCCTGTGGTCGGACGCGGCACGGGCGAGCTCCTCCGCACTGGACGGCCCGGAGGGCGCGGCGGCCGCCACGATCCGGGTGTTCAATGCGGAGAAGGGCTGCCAGGAGCGGGCGGACCGGGACCCGCAGTGCAGTCTGGGCCTGGCGATCGACCCGATGCTCCAGTACACCGCGGACAACGTCGTACCGTCCCGGGTGTGGCACGGCGACATCCTCGCCGTCGACTGCCAGTTGCCCGACGGCCGGGCCGTCATCGACGAGGCGGACCTGCAGTCCACCCGCTGGTTCCACGTCCGCCTCCCGCCCGGCTCCACACCCCGCGCAGCGTGGCTCCCCGCCGTCCGCACGAAGGACCGCCCAGCGCTGGAGGGGTGCCCGCACCCCGCGACCGGGCGCTGACGCCCCCGGCCGGTACCGTCACCAGCAGCTGGCCGTATGTCAGCTCTCGAACAGGGCCTGGCCGATGTACGTGCCAGGGGTGGCGCCGGCCGGTGCGGGGGTCGGCCTGCCAGGCGAGGAAGAGCATTCCGGCGTCGGGGGTTCCGTCGGGGCGGAGGCCGTCGTGGTAGGACCAGCCGCGGCGGAGCATGGTCGAGCCGCTGGTGGTGGCGGGTGCGGCGAGGCGGTTCCGTCGAGGTGGCCCATGAGGTTGCGGTGTGCTCCGCCGGGCGAGGCGCCCTCGGGTGCGCTGGTGAAGCCGGACATGGTCCACCGGATCTTCGCTTCCCCCTGGGCCAGGCGCTGGAGTGTGCGCAGGGCGTGGACGGTGACGAGCGGGTCGTCGGCGCCGATCTGTACGAACAGGTCTCCGCCGCTGCGGGCGGGGTCGAGCTGGTCGTCCGGGAAGGCCGGCAGGGGAGCGAGGGCCTCGGGGCGCGCGGAGGCCATGCCCATGCGGTCGAAGAAGGCTGAGCCGAGCCCGAAGGTGAAGGTGAGCGCTGCGGGGCCGACACCTTGGGCCGCCCCGGGTGTCGACGGCGCGGGAGCCGGGTGGAGAGAGTTCCTCCCCGACGGGCTCGCCGCGGGTGAGCCGTTCGGCGGCGGTGCTCCACCGCAGCAGCAGGGCGGCGGCCCGGCCGCGGTCGGTGCGCGTACCGAAGTCGAAGGCGGCCAGGCGGACATGGGCCTGGCGGGGGTGGAGGATTCCCGCCTGGTGCCGGCCGTGGAACGGGATGGTGTGCGCGGGGGTGGTCGGGGCTTCGTCCCCGCGGAGGGAGGAGAGGGCCGCCGTCCCGGCGCCGAGGACGCCGAGTCCGCCCGCGCTGAGCAGGACCCGCCGGCGCAGCGGCCGGCGGCTTCCCGTACCCGCGTCAGTGTTTCCACCGTCGACCACCGGATCGACGACACCGACCCACAGCTGGTTCAGCTCGGAGACGTAGCGTCCGCCCTTGGTGTCCTGGGGGACGACCAGGCGCGGTCCGGAGGCGCCCTCGAAGGGGGTTCCGTCCTCGGAAACGGCCAGCAGGACCTGGGACTCAGGACGCCCTGGTAGGTGTGCTTCTGCGGGCCCTTGGCGCTGGTGAACTCGACCGACACCGAGGTCTGCGGCAGGGCGCGGAGTTCGGTCAGGGTGACCGTGTACGGCTTGTCGATCTGCCCGGCCACACGGACCTCGCCCGGCTTCAGCGGAGGCAGGGAGCTCGCGGCGGAGGGCGGCGCGGAAGCGGACGGGGAAGCGGAAGTCGTCGCGGACGATGCGGCCTTGGTGCCGGCGGACTCTGCGCAGCCGGTCAGGAGAAGCCCCCCCGACGGCGAGCGAGGCTCCCCAGACCCGGGTGCGGAGGCTGATGTGGTGAGGCATGGGCGTGTCCCTTCCGGCGCCTGGGCGACTGCCTCGCGGGTGCGAGGTTGGCCGGCAATGCCCTCGGTCTCACGGCATGACGGAGCCCCTGCTCACCGAACACCGCGATCGGCAAGCAGGGGCTTCCTTCACCACGCCCGCTGTGGCAGCGAGAGCCGCAGGCGGCCAAGGGGCGGGTGTCCGCAGCCAGTGAATCAACTGTCGACCGGGCAGGGCGACTGGTCCTGGATACGGAAGCCGGCCATCCTGGCCGGTGTGGATGCAGTAAATCATCCAAGAGGTGAATGTGTCATAAGTAGCAGCATGTGCAAGCTGGGTAGCCAAGAAACCTTGGTAGGTGCCGATCCTGGAGATGGGGATGGTGCTGACTCGGGAGTGTCATGCGGTGAAGTGCGGGCACGGCGCGGCCTGCGGTCCAGCGTCCAAGCCGGGGCTCGGGGTGCGCTCGGGCGTCGTGGCGGTCTGGGTCTTGGCGGGCGCCGCACTATCGGGTGGCGAGGCGTTCCAGCAGGGTGGCGCTGCGTGCCAGTACCGCCCGCTCCTCATCCGTGAGTTCGGCTTCGATGGCCTGCGCCAGCCAGCCGGCCCTGCGGCCGCGCTCCGCTTCGAGTGCCGCCCGGCCCGCGTCCGACAGTTCGACCAGCGACTTGCGGCCGTCCGTGGGGTGCGCGCGGCGGGTGATCAGGTGCTGCTCCATGAGGAGCCCCACCGCCCGGGCCATCGACTGGGGGCGTACGCGCTGGTCGGCCGCGAGGTCGCTGGTGGTCATGGCGCCGTCGCGGTCGAGCGCGCCGAGCACGGCGACCTGGCCCAGCGGGATACGGTCCTCGTGCTTCACGCGCCGGGTGAGTTTGCCCATCGCGGTGCGCAGTTCAGCGGCGATGGCGGCGGCTTCCGAAGTCGGCATAAGGCACCTTACCGCGCAGGTCAGCGCTCTTGTGCAGCTGACCAGCGCAGCAATGCTGTTCAGCCAAACTGAACAGCATTGCTGTAGGGTTTGGTCTTGTCGGGCTCAGCGCCAGCGCTGTCGCAGCCGGGGCCACGACACGCGAAAACGGGGAGGAACCGCTCATGCCCACACAGACAGCCGGAAACGTCGACGCCACCATCGAGACCGTCACCGCCCGCCGGATCATCGACAGTCGGGGCAACCCCACGGTCGAGGTCGACGTCGTCCTCGCGGACGGGTCCCTGGGTCGCGCGGCCGTCCCCTCGGGTGCCTCCACCGGTGCCCGGGAGGCCGTGGAGCTGCGCGACGGGGACTCGGCGCGCTGGCACGGCAAGGGCGTTGACCAAGCGGTGGCCCACGTCAACGGGGAGATCGCGGTGTCCGTGCGCGGCCGGGACGCGGCGGCGGACCAGGCCGGCCTCGACGCCGCCCTGGTCGCCCTCGACGGAACCGCCACGAAGTCGCGGCTCGGCGCCAACGCGATCCTCGGCGTCTCCCTCGCCGCCGCCAAGGCCGCCGCGGCGGCCCACCGCCAGCCCTTGTACCGCTACCTCGGCGGCGCCGACGCACACCTCCTGCCGCTGCCGATGATGAACATCGTCAACGGCGGAGCCCACGCCGACAACCCGCTGGACTTCCAGGAGTTCATGATCGCGCCCGTGGGCGCGGACACCTTCGCCGAGGCCGTCCGGATGGGCAGCGAGGTCTTCCACACCCTGCGCCGCGACCTCCTGGCCGCCGGCCACTCCACCGGCGTCGGTGACGAGGGCGGCTTCGCGCCAGCGCTGCGTACCGCCGAGGAGGCGCTCGACTTCGTGATGGCCGCCATCGAGCGCACGGGATACCGCCCCGGCACCGACATCGGCCTGATCATGGACCCGGCGTCCTCCGAGTTCTTCCGCGACGGGGTCTACGACTACGCGGGGGAGGGCGTGCGCCGCACCCCCTCGGAGAACGTCGACTACCTGGTCAAGCTCATCGACTCCTACCCGATCCTCTCCATCGAGGACCCGATGGCGGAGAACGACTGGGACGGCTGGCGCGAGCTGACCGCCCGCGTCGGCGACCGCTGCCAGCTCACCGGCGACGACCTGTTCTGCACCAGCGAGACGCTGCTGCGCGAGGGCATCCGTACAGGCGCCGGCAACTCGATCCTGATCAAGGTCAACCAGATCGGCACCCTGACCGAGGCACTGGCCGCCGTGGCCATGGCCCACCAGGCGGGCTGGACGGCAGTCATGTCGCACCGCTCGGGCGAGACGGAGGACACCACCATCGCGGACCTGGCGGTGGCGACCGGCTGCGGCCAGATCAAGACCGGCTCACTCTCCCGCTCCGACCGCACGGCCAAGTACAACCAGCTGATCCGGATCGAAGAGGAGCTGGGCGCCTCGGCCCGGTACGCGGGGCGCACCGCACTTCGTCGGGCCTGATCGGCGGGCAGGGGAACGCGCCAGGCCGGGACCGGTGGCAAAACCACCGGTCCCGGACCTTTCCGGGTGCCGGCTGGTTACATCGGGTCGGGGAAGATGTCGCTAATGCTCCAGGCGACGCTGAAGCAGGGGAAGTATTCGGCCTCCGGCTCGGTGTCCAGTGCCTGGAGCGCGAGGATCTGGCTCATGGATGCTCTCCACTTTCTTGTCGGGGTCGTGTGGGTTGGTCACTGCATACCTCGGCACGGAGTTGCTGGCCGCCGTGCCCAGGCGGTCATGGGACGCCCGCCCGGCGCCGTCCGTCGGACGCCGGGATCAGGGGACGCGCGTGGTGGGGCTCCGTCAGGAGCGGCCCGGCCAGCAGGCGCTGGAGGACCAGCAGGACACCGGCCCCGCCACTGGACAGGTCGGCGGTGAACCGCTGCGAACCCGCTCCGAGGAAACGGACACCGCGCCGGTACGGGACGGCGTACTTCAGCAAGCCGGTTGCGGCGCGCACCGCGTCCCTGCGGGCGGCGTCCGTGCCGGTGAGCTCGGCGTGCTCGGTCAGGAACCAGGTCAGTCCGGCCAGCCCCCGGTACAGGCCCGCCTCCTTCGTGGCGCAGGAGACCCGGATGCCGGCGACCAGCCTCGGCAGCGCAGCGGCGCAGCGTTCGTCCGGAACGGTGGCCACGTAGCGGGTGAGTGCTGCCGCGACACCGGCCGCGCCCGTGGCCAGGTACGGCATGGCACGGGTGAGCCGCGCGGTGTCGGAGACGGACAAGGCCCCGTCGTCCAGCGGAAAGGTCCGGTCCAGCTCCTGGTGGAGCAGCAGGCGGCCCGCCTCCAGGTAGCGGGCCTCGTCGGTGGCGCGGGCCAGGCGGTGGAGGAAGAGGGCGACCCCCGAGCGGCCGTGCAGCAGGCCGCGGGCGTCGTGCTCGCCGAGGGTGGCCGGCAGGTCGGGGGTGCGCAGCAGACCCTCCCCTGCCGCGGCGGCCCGCTCCAGGTGACTGCTCTCCCCGGTCAGCCGGTGCAGGGCCAGCCAGCCCAGGCCGACCCCGGCCCGCCCGCCGGCCAGCGTGCCGCAGGAAGCGGTGAGCGGGTGGTCGTCGGCGTCCCGGAGCAGGTCGACGGCCTCGTCCTGCAGGCCGAGGCCGGCCAGTACCCGGGCGATGCCGGCCGAGCCGACGAGCAGGCCGGGGGGCAGCGCGTCGCGCTGCGCCAGCGTCTCGCGGCGCAGCCGTTCGCGGATCTCCTCCGGCACCGCCGCCCCGGCGCGGTGCAGGGCGTGCACCACCCCGGCCGTGCCGTAGGCCAGGCACACGTTGTTGGTACGGAACGCCTCGGGCGAAGGCGGGAAGACCCACTCCGGACGGTCGGCGTCAGCCATCTCCAGCAGCCCAGCGGCCACCTCCCCGGCCAGCCGGGTGAGGCAGCCGCGCGGGTCGGCGTCCAACTCGGCGGGCGAGGGCAGGCGGTCGGGATCGGCCTGGCCCTCCGTGACGTGGAAGGCGATGGCCCGCTGCCACAGGTCCTGCGGCGGAGCCGCGTCCGCCAGGTCATGGCGCAGCAGTGCGAGGTTGGCGGGTGCGTGTTCGGCGATCTCGTTGAAGGGCGCCAGGAAGGCGAACGCCACTGCGGCCATGCCGTACCGGTCCTGTAACAGCGGATCGGTGTCGGCCCGCAGCACGCCGGGCGGCGGCGTGAATCCCGGGGTGCCCATCCCGGAGGGCGCCGCGGACAGCGCCGAGGCCGCCTCGAAGTCCACCAGCCGAACCCCGCCCGAAGGCGTGACCATGACATTGCCCAGGCTGAGGTCACCGAACCGGTAGCCGGCGGCGTGCAGCCGCTCGAGCGAGGCGTCCAGCGCGGCCAGCAGGCGCCGGCACGCCTCGTAGTACGCGGCGACGGACTCGGTCGTGCGGTCGGCGCGGGCCAGCGGCGAGGACCGGCTCAGCCAGCCCACCAGCGACTGCCCGGCGACGTACTCGGTGACGAGGAAGTCGTGCTCCCACTCCGTGAAGTGCTCCAGCGGCTCCGGGCCCACCCCGGGGGCGGCCGCGTGCAGCTCGCGGAGCACGCGGTGCTCGTGCCCCAGCCGCTGCTGCGCGTCGGTCCCGTCGAAGACCAGGCCGTTGTGGGCGCGGGCCTCCTTGACGAAGACGGTGCGGCCGGTCCGCCGGTCCCGGGCCTGGTAAGTGCCGCCGGCGTTGCTCAGGCGCACCGCGCGGGTCACCTCGTAGTCGCGGATCAGGATCGGGCCCGTGTGCGGCTGTTCCTCCTGCTCGACGAAGGGGTCCGCGATCCCTGCGGGCAGGTGGAAGGCGGGCAGCCGCAGGTCCACGACCTCGCGGCCGGAGCCGTCCAGGACCAGCCCCTCCCGGGTGCCGTCGGCCCGCAGCCGGCTACGGGTCGCACCGAAGGAGCCGTAGCGGTAGTGGACCGTCTGCGAGTCGCGAAAGCGGCGGTCGGTGAGGACGTACGGCCCCACCTCCCCGTCGAGCGCGTCGCGCAGGCGGTCCAGCAGCCGGCGGGCGGTCGCCGTGTCCGGCGGGTACACGGCGCAGAACTTGCCCGCCTGGGCCCGCCCGGCGTGCTTGTGATGGAGGAACAGGAAGAAGAGCCGGGCGCTCAGGTGCTTGAACGGCACGCCTTCGGAGAAGCAGATCCCGGCGACCGTGTCGAGCACGTGCTGCGCCCGGTCCAGCCGCGCCGACACGTGGATCTTCCAGCCCTGTTCGGCGAGCCCGGTCCGCGCACTGCCCCAGGCCGTCCAGATGCCTTGGGCCGTGCCGCACCGTCCCGGCGGCACCTCGCTGGGAGCGAAGCGCGGTCCGGGGTCGGCCACGCTGGGCAGCGGCAGGTAATACTCCCGGTCCGCGAGCGCTTCGCCTAAGCCTTCGAGCACGGAATCTCCTCGCAGGGTGGTGACGGGCGGTCACGGAGGCCCTGCCAGACGCTGGGACAGGCAGCTACGGAAACGACTCTTCGGCGGAACGCGGCCGGGAGCAAGGGGGCATGTCGAAGTGTCACCGTCGGCGGTCGAGCCGCGGTGGTGTCCCGGGCTAGGCGCTGCCCGGCAGATCATGCGACGGTCGGATTGCCGGCATGGTCGGCATCGATTCGAACCTAGGCGCCGGTCGTGCCGTCGAGCAGCTCCCGCAGGATGTCCAGGTGGCCGTTGTGGCGGGCCGTCTCCTCGGTGAGGTGGAGGAGGATCCAGCGCAGGTCGACGTGGAGGCCGCCCCGGACGGCTCGTTCCGCCCGCTGGTCCAGGGCTGCCGCGGCGACCAGCTCGCGGTAGCGGGCGCTTTGTTCGGCGTACTCGTCGAGGAGCTGCGCGAGCGGGAAGTCGACGGCGATGCGCATCTCGCGGTCGGGGTCTTCCTCGGTCCAGGGGCGCGCACTTGGCGTGGGCGGTGTCACGTGTCGAGGCATTTTCCGACGAGTCCGCACCGCTCCGCTCCTCCTGGCTCGGTCTTCTTCCTTGCCGCGCCCGTCAGGGCTTCAGGCCCGCCCGCTTGAGGGCGATCTCGGACAGGTCGGCGATGACTTGCCGGTCGCCGCGGCGCCAGGCGTCGGCGAGGCCGCCTGCGGGGGTGGGGATCGTGGAGAGGGCGCGCGGCGGTTCGGTGAGGGCGCGCAGGGCGAGCAGGTCGGCGCCTCCGGGTGCGTCGAGGAGGTCCCGGATGGTGGCGCTGCGACGGATCCAGCGCACGCGCAGGGGAAGCCACAGCAGCAGGATGAAGGCCACGGGAAGGATGATCAGCGCGAGCGCGGCCAGGGTGGCCACCTGGCTGACGACGTCCTGCAGTGACTGCCCCGCGTCGGCGAGTCCGATGCCGGCGTCGGCCGCGGACCGGAACGGTTTCCTCAGGAGGTCGCCGACGAGTGGCACGCCGGAGGCAGTGTCGCCGGCTTCGGTGAGGGCGCTGGCGAGGCTTTCGCCGGAGCTCTCGACCTTACGTCCGGGTTCGGCCAGCTGCATGATCGCGCCGTGGACGGTCAGGGCGAACTTCACCGTGGCGGCGATCAGCAGTACGGCGATCAGGTCCGCAAGGATCTGCCGGTTCCGCCGTGCCGGGGTCTGGGCGTAGAGACGCATGGGCTGCTCCTGCTCCTGTTCCGGTGCTGGTGGCACGGGTCGGCCGTCACTCGACCGTATGCCGGACTCGCCCGCCAGGTGGTGTCCGTCGCTATGCGGCCGCGACACGTTGCCGGGTTGGCGCAGTGCCGATGCCGCGACGCCACCGGCGGACCCGTGCGTCCCGGCTCGTCCGGACGCCGTTTCCCTCTCGCGGCGGCCGCGGCAGGACACGGTGGTATGCCGGCGAGGGAAGGGGCGTGCGTTACTGCGCCACCCACAACCAGCAGTGGAGCGACAGCGGAAAGGACGACAGCGCGCTCAAGCCGATACGCGGATGGAAGCCACAGGCGGAGTGGGGCCGGATCTGCCGTTACCGGGACTGCCAGGAACCTCCCCACTCACGCGGCCTGCGCCCCACGCACTACGGCAGAGGGATCTCCCAGTTCGCTCGTGACGCCATCCTCGCCCTCCCAAATGGCGTGTGCCTCTGCGGCACATCCGACCCGGGGGAGCGAGGATGGCATCTCGACGTGCTTGAAGAGTGGTCCCACCCGACGCCTTGCATTCCACGGCACGGTCGATTCGCCAGAGGTCACAGCAACCTATGCCCTCACCAGCGACGCGACTCAGCCATCATCCTGAGTGGACCACCGCTTCCTGAGCCCGCTGCGAGTGCAGCGGATGCTGCCCTGGATCCCGGATCTCCAGCCGCCGAGCCCACGCCGCATCCGCGGGGCGGCACTGGTACGAGTCTGTGATCGGGTGACCTGATCCCTGGACCTGACGACCGGTAGGTCACCGAACGTGGTCTCCGGGGGCGTACTTCTTCCAGGTTCTCCCGCTTGAGCGGCGACTGCCTCGGTGCGGACGGCGTGGTAGCCGAGCATCCCGGCGACAACCGAGGGCGGGGCCTGAAGGACGAGCTGTTGCAGGGTCGCGATCCGGCCGTGAAGAGTGGGGATGCCCGCGACGGCGAGCCGCCTCCGGAACCGACTCCTACCGCCTCGCGACCACCCGCGCCCGCGCCGAACAGCTAAGGAACTCCTCAGGACGGGCCGACTGCCGACAACCTACTCTTCGCGCAGGAATTCCCGCAGGTCAGCGGCTACGGCCGTCATCCCCTCACCGGCCTCGATCACGGTCGTCACGGTGCAGTTCCAGTCGCCGGGGAAGAAGCCGGAGCGCAGGGTCCAGCCCAGATACACATGACCGCCCGAGCCGAACGTCGCCGTGAGCACGCCCATGCGGTGTGGGATGCGGCGCCGACGCTCGTCCAGGGTGTATGCGAGGTCCGCAGCAATTGCGTTGTCGAAAGGGCCGATGTCCCAGGCTCCCGAGTGATCTCCTCGCGTCGAAGTCCGGGGATCCTCGGTTCTCCTGTACCCGGCCGCGGCCCGGTCGGCCTTCGGTGTTCCGCCTGGTCAACAGGGGTCGGCCGTGACAGGCCTGTCCGAGGCTGACCGTACAGTTTGACGCCCATGTGGACGTCCACATCGGGGAAATCGCTTCGGGGGGAACGAAATGCTCAATTCCGCGCGTTCGCGCGCAGGGTCCAGATCCGCGAGACGGCTGCTGGTACCCGCTCTGCTGGCGGCGCTGTTGGTGCCCGCCATCCCGGCCGGGAACGCGTTCGCCGCGACGCCGTCGGCCACCGCGCCCACGAGCGCCGCGCCCACGAGCGCGGCACCCGCACACGCGCCCGCGGCGCAGGCTGAACCGGTGCAGCGCCCGGCGAGCCCGGTCCGCGCGGGCAAGGCCGCAGAGCAGGCGCCGGTACCGGCAGGTTCGGCCGCCGAACCCTGTGCGCCGCTCGCGCTCGCGCCGCTCGGCGATCCGGGCGGCGCGGTCGGCAGTGCCACGATCGCGCCCCAGGGCACGGGCTGCTTCGAGGTCGTCGTGACGAAGCCGGGCATGCACCGGCTCCTCGTCTCCGATCAGTACGCCTCCGCTTCGCTGAGTTCCGGTGGGAGCAATGTCGTTTGCGGGGACCCGTGGGACGGCTCGTGGTGCGAGCTCGCGGCCGGGACGTACACGCTCTCGGTCTACAACAGCCACTGGGAGCCCATCACGAACCGGGTCTCCCTCGTCCCGCTGATGGCAGCCCCCGGATGCCCGGCCGTGGTCGGCACCAGCTACGACTCCGCCCCGGCCACGGGGATCGCCGCGGACCGCCTGGGCATTGTCTGCCACGCGTTCACCGCCGCTCCCGGCGAGCGGATCACCGCCGGCTTCCAGCTTGCCGAGTACGGAGACTTCGGGCACTGGATCACCGACGACACCGGCAAGCGCATCTGCGACAGCGCCGACTGCGTCCTGCCCGCAGGGGTGGGAGGCTACCGCGTCCTCGCCGAGGTCCAGCGCCCCAGCGCAGGCTTCCCCGCCGCGTACACCCTGAAAGTCCGGCGTCTGTCGAACCCGGCGGGCTGTGCTCCCGTCGCCATGACCGCGTACGGCTCCGCGCCGGCGCAGGCCGCCCCGCAGACCGGGTGCAGGACGTTCACCCCGGCCGTGACCGGCCGCTACAACGCCCACGGCATCGACGCGCAGGGCGGGGTCTCCGGCATCGCGGTGTACGCGGCGGACGGCTCCACCGTCTGCGCGGACGGGCGGGACTGCTCGCTCGCCGCCGGCGTCCCGTACACGCTGCTCACGGACGTCGCCGTGCGGATCCTGTCCCGCACCGCCACGGCGGGCTGTGAGAACGGGGTCGCGCTCGCGCGCGACCACAAGGGCACGTCCGCCGTCCCCGGTGAGGTCGACTGCCTGAACCTGCCGGTACCCCAAGGCGCCCACGTCGCCGTCCTGTCCGACGGTGCCGCGTCCATCACCGTCGTCGACGCCAAGGGGGACGCCTTCTGTGAGGACAAGCTGACGGACGGCACCTGCGTCCTGGGCGGCACCGCTCCGTACCGCGCCCTCGTCTCTAAGATCGACCCGTCCGACGAGGATGACGCCTACCGTCTCGTCGTGCACCGCACGGACGCGCCGAGTGCCTGCCGCACCTTCCTGCCCGGCGACTTCACGGGGAAGCCGGTCCGGATGAGCGTGAAGACCAGCACGGAGGTCTTCGCCGACTGCCTGTCCATTGCGGCCGGCAACCACTCCGCCCGCGAACTCTTCCAGATCCAGCGGGTCTCGGGCGACTCGAACGCCTTGGTCAGCGTCCTCGACGAGAAGGGCAAGCCCGTCTGCACCATCAGCGTGGTCTACGGCTCCTTCTCCTCGTGCGCCCTGACGGCCAAGGCAGCGCACACCGTCCTCGTCCGGAGCCGGAACCTGCCGGCCGAGTTCGCCCTGACCCGCCTCGACGTCACCGCCACCGCGCGCGGCTGCGTCCCGACCGCGGCCGCAGCGGTGGGCGGCCCGTCCACCGGAGGCGTACCGGCCACACCCGGCACGTTCCTGTGCCACCAGGTGACCACGGCCGACGCTGCGGACACCCTGCACCTGAACGCCCGTGACGCGCAGGGCACCGCCCGGCTCCTGGCGTACGAGGCGAACGGCGAAGTCGTCTGCGACTACTACGCCGCGGGCTGCGCCGTCACCGGCTCCACCCGCTACCAGGTCCTCGTCCAGGTCCCGGAGGGCAAGACCGCCGCACCCGCCTACCGGCTGGACGCACTGCGCATCGGCACGGCGGCCGGGCCCGCACCCGAATGCGTCGAGATCCCGAACGTCAGCTACGGGTTCGGGCCGCTGACCGCCACCCTGAGCGAAAAGAAGACGGCGATCTGCGCCGTGCTCCCGACGGCGACGAGCGACAGGTTCGACCTGAAGTTCACGCCCGCCGGAACCTTCGAGCAGTCGCCGACACCTTGGATGTACGACCGGTCAGATCTGAAGAACGGCTGCTGGGCTCACGCCTGTTCTCTCCCGAACGGCTCCCCGAAGGGCTCCCGGCCGAGCACACTCGTGATCGGCCTGCCGGAGAAGCCCGCACAGGCCTCCACCGCGGTACGTGTCTACGCGACGTGCGCCGCATTCCTCTGCGGTCCCGACGAGCGGACCGTCGCTACGGTGGGTCCGTCCACGGTCGGCCGGGGCAAGGTCACCATGACCGTCACGGGCAGCGCACTGCGCGAGGACACCGTGGTCGAGGTGCACAACGGCAGCTTCGGGGTCCGCTCGACGAGCCCCTCCGTCGCTCCCGACCGGCGTCGCATGACGGTCGCCCTGGACCTCACGAACGCCCCGCTCGGCCCGCTGTCCGTGAACGTGTTCGCGCACGGCGTGGCGTACGGCATGGCATCGGTCACCGTTGTCGCTCCGATCCGTTCCACTGCCGCGCCCACCGTCACCGGCACCGCGGTCGTCGGTGGCACGGTCAAGGCGACGATCGGCTCCTGGTTGCCGGTCGCCGACGCCCACACCTACAGGTGGTACGCCGACGGCAAGTCGATCTCGGGCGCCACGGCCTCGTCGTACACCCTGCCCTCCGCGCTCCAGGGCAAGCAGCTCACCGTGGTCGTCACCGCCCGCAAGGCCGGGCACCCGGCGGTGAAGGCCACCAGCGCCGCCGTGCTCGTCAAGGGAGCCGCACCCAAGGCGACGAAAGCCCCATCCATCACGGGAACGGCCAAGGTCGGGAGCGTGCTGACCGCGAACCGCGGGACGTGGACTCCCACACCGACCTCGTACACCTACAAGTGGTACGCGGACGGCAAGCTGATCACCGGTGCGACCCGGACCACCTTCACCCTGACCAGTGCCCAGCGCGGGAAGCGCATCACCGTGAAGGTGACGGCCTACCGGACCGGTCACCTGTCCGGCACCGCGACGAGCGGTGCGAGGGGGCCGGTCGCCGGCTGACCCGCCCGCTCGACGCGACAGCCCCCGTGGCGGCCACACGGCCGGCCCGGGGGCTTTTGCGTACGGTGCTTCGCGCGGTGACCCCCCCCCAGAGGGGGGAGGGGGCATCGCCGAGGGGAGCCCCAAAAGGGGCCATGGGATGATCTTGAACCCCTGAGAGCCCCGTCAGCCCGGCGACGGGCGGAGGGGTCGCGCTGCGCGACGTGCCGGGCGACCGCGTCGACGCCGGGACGGGCGTACCGCTCCAGGGAGCGGACGGAGGCGTGCCGGGAGCGGGCCGTCCGCGAATGGTTCGGCCAACGCCTCACACGACCGATGCCCGGAAAGGATCAGTGGGAATGATCTCCGCCTCGTCGAAGAGCTGCTCCAACGCCTCATGACCCTGATGCCTGCGGAACTCGATTTCGGCAGCCGTCACGGGCAAGGTCCACAGGATGCGGGCGTGCCCCCCGGGCAGCGGGCAGTTTTCAAGGTCAGGTCCGTGGAGATACGGCAGGCTGATCAGCAGGTGGTCGCACTTCGAGCCCGGCACCCATGGTTCGCCGATCGGCATGCTGTGCTCCAGGTCGAGCTGATGCCCACCGCAGTGGTAGTACGTGATCATGGCCATGAGGTCGATGAACTGCTGGTCGCGGACGTGGGCGGTCATGACGAACTCAAGCGCATGACCGTCCTTCTCCATCGCGGCCCAGCACCCGGCGGTCACATAGGCCCAGCTATCGCTGCGCGGACCGGGGCCGACAACGAGAACCCGCAGGTCGGGCAGGACCTCGCGCCGTTCCGGCCCCAGGTCGCAGACAACGACCTCAACGGAATGCCCCTCGAAGAAAGCACGGACATGTGACTCAACGGCCTCCACGGCCAGCAGCCTCGCATCACTCACCGCGCGATCATGCCAGACCCCAATCAACCGGCCCGACTTCTCACCCAGCGTCGTGGTCCGTAGGCCTCAGCCGCGGATACGCGACACCGCCTCAACATGCGGGCCTACCAGTCCCAAGGTCGTAGACACCCGGTCAGACCTGTTAACCCCAGTAGCTCCGACTGGGGACTCCCTCAGCTCATCCGTAGTCGTAGCCCACCTCTGCCAAGTCCCGGTAGTTCGGGTACTGGTCTCGCAACGCCGCCATGTGATCCACCAGCTCGTCGGTGTACTCGAAGAACTCGCCGCAGCATCTCCGTGATGCTGGTCGCGGCGCCGGGGAGGGCTGTTCCCAGGTGAACTTCCGGGTGCTGACGTCCAGGGCTGCGATCTTCTGCGCGCTGCCGTCGGTGTTCTTGCTCGACCAGAACAGGCGGGTGCCGGAGGACGGCACGAACAGGTCGCCCTGAAGGTAGCGGGTCTCGGGGTCCGTGAGGATTGCTCCTGCCACCCCTTCTGCTCGGCCGGGTCCACGGCCCACACGAAGGGACGGCGGCGCTCACCCAGCCCTGCTTCGGTCGGGGGAGGGCGACGCCGCCGACCCGGTGACGTACACCTGGCCGTCGAGCATGCCCGCCACTGCCATCCCGACCGTGGACTTGTACGGCAGCGGAAGGGTCCAGGCGGTGGCGCCGGCGTCTAGGCCGATGGCGCGCAGCGCCCGGACGAGCTCACCCGCCCCCGTGCGCATCGTGGCGTACGCCATGCCACCGCCGACGGCCGCGATGCGTCCCTCGTCGGCCCACGGGCGGAGCCCACGGACGCCTGGCAGCGGCAGAGCACCGGCGCCGGAGCGAAGGGCCCGCGCTCCTACGGCTGGGCCTGGATACAGACCGGAGCAAACTGCACCGAGGCGCCCCCTGCTCCGCGAGTGGGACGGACAGTCAGCCGGACCGGACCGGGCCGGGTCCCGGTGCGTAGGTGAGGTTCACCTGGTCGGGTCTAGCGGGGGCGGGTGGGTGCCGCGAATGGCCCAGCATCGGGACACCGGACAGGCCGCGCATCGGATGAGATGCCTAACGTCGCTTCCAGACACATCGGTGCGCGCAGCTTGTGGAGGTGTCATGTCCCGTCGAGGCAGCTTGCTGGCGGGTGTGTGCGCGACTACGGTCGCCGTCGGCCTGCTCCTGACCGGGGGCGCCCCGGGCGCCCTGACGCCGCCGCGGCAGGACTCCGGCACGAACGCCGGGAGCGAGGTCGCGGTGGGGGCCTACCTGCACTACGGATCGCCCGGCGTCGAGCGGATGCAGGAACTCTCGCGCTGGCTCGGGGGTACCGAGCTGCGCGCCGGGCACACCTATCTGCCGGGCGACACCTGGGCGAACATCGAGGGGGCACCCGATTCCCTGCGCACTTGGGCGCGGTGGCGCAACGCGAGAGCCGACCGGCTGTTCGTCCTGAACGTGCCCATGCAGGAGCGCAACGAGGCCGGCTTCCCCGACGCCCGGGTCGCCGAGCTGATCCGCACCGGTGCGCGGGGCACTCACGACCACCACTTCCGGCGGCTGGCCGAGCGCCTGGTCGACCTCGACGTGCCGGACACGGTGATCGTGCTCGGCTGGGAGATGAACGGCTTCGACTACACCCACCGGTGCCGGCCCGACCCCGAGAACTGGAAGACGTACTGGCGGCGCATCGTGACCGCCATGCGCTCCGTGAAGGGGCAGGATTTCCGTTTCGACTTCGCCCCCAACCGCGGCGGTGACGCGATCGCGTGGACCCGGTGCTACCCGGGTGATGACGTGGTCGATGTCGTCGGGATGGACTCGTACGACCAGGAACCCGGCCGGACCTTCGACGAGCAGGTCGCCCAGCCCTATGGACTGCAGCAGCAGGTCGATTTCGCCAGGGCCCACGGCAAGGCCACCTCGTACCCCGAGTGGGGGCTGTTCCGGCACGGAGACAACCCCGAGTACGTGCGGCGCATGTTGGAATGGATCGAGGAACACAGGCCGCTCTACCACAGCATCACGGACTTCTGCCCGCACGGAGTGTGGCAGTGCGGGCAGAATCCGCGCTCCTCGCGGGTGTTCCGGGACTTCCTTTCCGGTGGCCACCCCGGGTAGGACATCCCGCGGCAGATGGTCGAACCTGCGGGACGGGCAAGCCCGGGCCGTGGCGGCGCTTCCAGGCGACTCAGGTTGCCTTCCTGCGTGCCGGCAGTCCTCTCATGAGGCGGGCGGCGCCGGCCGCGTAGACGATGCCGAAGAGGAGCGAGGCGAGGAAGGCCAAGTGCCGGGAGACCCCGTCGATGAGCGGGAAGATCTGCCAGTGGGTCAGGTAGATGTACAGGGAGCTGGTCGCGAGGAGGCCGGCGAGTTGGTTGAGGCGTTCGCGGCTGGGCAGGCTGGGCACCCAGACCAGCAGCGCGAATCCGGCGAGGATGATCGCCTCGCGTCCCGGGTCGCCGGGGAAGAAGCCCGGCACGGTGGCCAGGGCGGCGGCGGTGACCAGCAGGCGCTGCCGCACGGTGGTGGCCTTCGCCGCCGCCCAGCCGAGCGTGAACAGCCAGAAGACCGTGATGGCGTCGGGGATCTGCTCGCGGTCCGGCAGGCCGACGAGGTCGTAGCGGGTCAGCAGTCCCAGACCGGCGAGTGCCAGGGGCAGGGCGTACGGGAACCGGCGCTCCGCCCGGTCCACCACGGGCAGGCCCAGGAGGCCGACGGCGGCGATCAGGATGTAGACGAGGGCCTCGATGAACCAGAAGTGCATGCCGGTCTTGAGGCCGTCGGGGCCCATGACGCTGTCGAGCAGGAAGAGATTGGCCAGCGTGTAGTCGTCGTTGAGGAGCAGGATCACGCCGATCCAGGCCATGCTCGGCAGCGCGACGCGGGCGAGGCTGGTCCAGCCCCGGCGTATGCGTACGCGCCGTTCGGCCGTGGTGAGGTGGAAGCGGGCGAAGTTGTATCCGGCGACCGCGAGGAGGATGTGCGCTCCGCCCTTGATGCCGAACACCTGGATGTGCGAGCCGACGATGCAGAAGATCGCCAGGGCGCGGAGCGCGACGCTCGTCTCCAGGGTGCGCCTGCGGGAGGTTTCCGTGCGCGCGGGCGGCCTGAGGTCCCGGATCGGTGTCGTGTGCCAGCCGGCCGGCAGGTGACCGAGCCGCTCTTCGAGCTGGATCGACATCTCCACGTACGAGAGCGAGTCGCCGCCCAGGCTGACGAAGGAGCAGTCGTCGGTCACGTCCGAGCGGTCGAGGACCCGCGCGTAGAGCAGGCAGAGGCTTTCGGGGGCTCCGTCCGGTGTGGCCGTGAGGCCGGTGCCGGTGCCGGGGCCAGTGCCTGTGCCGGGCGCCTGACGGGTCAGTTCGCGCACCGCCTGGTAGTCGGGCTTGCCCGTGGCGAGGCGGGGGAGGTCGGTCAGGATCCGGACGTGGACGGCGCGGGCCGGCAGGCCGCAGTCGTCGGCCACGCGCCTGGCGATCCGGCGGGCATCCCGGTCGTGGCCGCCGACGGCCGCGATGCGCAGTGCCTCGTCGTCGCCGGTGCACAGGGCGGTGACGCCGTGCCGGGCGAGCATCGCCTCCACCTGCGTGGGGTCGATGCGCAGGCCGAGGATCTTCACGAACCGGCTGCTCCGGCCGACGATCTCGTAGAGCCCGTCGGGCGAGCGGCGCGCGATGTCGCCGGTGCGGAGCTCGTGCACGGTACGGCCCAGCGCGAGGTCGTCGGGGGAAACGGCGTAGCCGAGCATGACGTTGGGGCCCGAGTAGACCAGTTCGCCGGTGTTCTCGTCGGAGCCGTCGGCGCCGTCGGAGCCGTCGGCGCCGTCGGAGCAGCCGGAGCGGCCGGAGCAGTCCGAGCAGTCGGAGCAGTCAGGGCCGTCCGGGTTGTCGGCGCCGTCGGGCAGCGGCTGAAGGCGGAAGGAGCCGCCGGGGATCGGGATTCCCGCCGCCTCGGGGTGGGTTTCCGCGAGGTGCGGCGGCAAGTAGGCCATGCGGGCCGTGGCCTCGGTCTGGCCGTACATCACGAAGAGCTGCCAGCCGGCGGCGCGGCCGAGTGCGGCGTACCGCCGGACCCGGTCGGGTGCCAGGCGGCCGCCGGCCTGGGTGACGTAGCGCAGGTGGGGCAGTTCCATGGAGGCGAAGCCGACCCGGTCGAGCAGGTCGAAGGTGTACGGAACCCCGGCGAGGGACGTCCCCCGGGCGGCCTTGAACAGCTCCCAGAAGCAGGTGTCGGCGACCGACAGGTCGGTCAGGATCAGTCCGGCGCCGCGCAGGAGGTGGCTGTGCACGACGGACAGGCCGTAGCAGTAGTGCAGGGGCAGGGTGGTCGCGGCGCGGTCGGTGTCCCGGATGTCCAGGTACTGCGCGATGGACTCCGCGTTGGTCTGGAGGTTCGCGTGCGACAGCCGGACGAGCTTCGGCGATCCGGTCGAGCCCGAGGTGCTGAGCAGCAGGGCGAGGTCGGGGTGCAGCTCGTGCGCCGAGACCTCGCGCCGCTCGTCGAGCAGCATGTCCCCGCCCGCGGGGCGGGCCACGACGTCCGGGTCGTACGCGTCGATCAGGGACTGGACGGCTTCGGGGTGGTCGCCCGGCACCAGGAGGACGGGGTGCCCGGCCGCGAGGGCGGCGAGGTGGACGACGAGGGCATCGACGGTGTTGGAACCGACCAGCAGGATCAGACGCCGTTCCCCGCCGAGGCGGTGGGCCGCCCTGTCCACGCGCGCGGCCAACTCGGCATAGCTGACCGGGCCGTCGGCCGTGATGACGGCGGTCCGGTCGCCGTGCGCGGCGAGGCCGAGGGCGAACGGGACCGACGCGGTGCCTGGGAGTAGGTCGGAAAGGACTGTCACGGGCGCATCTTAGGAAAGCCTTACCTCGCCCGATAGTCACAGGAAAGTCACAGATGATTCATGGAAGATCCATAGGAAAATAAACGGTAGGGTCGGCTCCGCCGATGAGTGGTCACGGTCGAATTGTTGTGTGCGTCACTCTTGACCTTTAGGTTAGCTTTACCTTACTTATGGGGTGCTACCGGTTTCCCCTGCCCTTGTAGGAAGGCTTTCCATGCGACGCCCCTTGGTCCGACGCTTGACCGCGCTCTTCGCGGCGGCACTTCTCCTCCCCGCCGTCGCGGCCTGCGGCGTAGACGAGGACGACGCGGGGCTCGTGATCTACTCGGGCCGCAACGAGAAGCTGGTCAAGCCGCTCCTCGACGAGCTGGAGAAGGCCGTCGGAACCACGGTCGCCGTCCGCTACGGCGAGAGCGCCGAACTCGCCGCGCAGATCCAGGAAGAGGAAGAGGGCGGCAAGACCAAGGCCGGGCTGTTCTTCTCCCAGGATGCGGGCGCCCTCGGGGCCCTGTCCACCAAGGGCCTGCTGGAGAAGCTTCCGCAGACCTCCCTCGACAAGGTGGACCCCGGCTTCCGCGGCGGTTCCGGCGACTGGGTGGGCACGTCCGGCCGGGTCCGCGTCCTCGCCTACAACCCCGGACAGGTGTCCAAGGTCCCCGACACCGTCCACGATCTCGTCAAGCCGGAGTGGAAGGGGAAGGTCGGCTACGTTCCGACCAACGCCTCCTTCCAGGCGTTCGTCACCGGCATGCGCGTCCTGGAGGGCGACGACGCCACCCGCACCTGGCTGAAGGGCCTGAAGGCCAACGAGCCGAAGGTGTACGACAACAACCTCAAGGTGCTGGAGGCGGTCGGCAAGGGCGAGGTCTCGCTCGGACTGGTCAACCACTACTACTGGTACGAGCAGGTCGCCGAGAAGGGCGAGAGCAAGGTCAAGGCGAAGATCCACTTCCTTCCCGCCGGTGACCCGGGCGGCCTCGTCAACACCGCCGGCGTCGGCATCGTCAAGGGAACCGACCAGGCTCCGGTCGCCCAGAAGGCCGTCGACTTCCTGCTCTCGGAGAAGGCGCAGAAGTACTTCGCCGAGGACACCAAGGAGTACCCGCTCGCCTCCGGCGTGACCAGCACGGTCAAGGGCCTTCCGCCGCTGGCCTCCCTGGACGCCCCGAAGATCGACCTCGGGAAGCTGGAATCGCTTCAGGAGACCCTGAAGATGCTCCAGGAAGCCGGGATGGTCTGACCCCTCATGCACTCCACGGATCCCGTCACGCCGACGGATCCCGTCACTGCCCACCGCCCGGACGGCGCCACCGCGCCGACCGGGCGGTGGCGTGCCGGACACCGGCCACCCGCCGTCCTGCTCGTCCCCGCGGCCGTCGCCGCGGTGTTCGCCCTGCTGCCGCTCGGCTACCTAGCGGTCCGCTCCCTGGAGCGCGGCCCGGCCTTCGCCTGGGACGTCATCGCCGACGAGCGCACCGCCCACCTCCTCGGCCGCAGCCTCGGACTGGCCGCCGTGGTCGTCTCGGCCTGCCTCGTCCTGGGCGTCTCCCTGGCGTGGCTGACCGTACGGACCGACCTGCCCGGAGCCCGTGCCTGGTCGGTGCTGGTGACCCTGCCGCTGGCCGTACCGAGCTACGTCGCCGCCTTCGCCTGGCTGTCCGCCTTCCCGGGCCTGGCCGGCTTCACCGGGTCGGCCCTCGCCCTGACCCTGGTGAGCTTCCCGTACGTCTACCTGCCCGTCACCGCCGCACTGCGCGGCACCGACCCGGCGCAGGAGGAGGTCGCCCGCTCCCTGGGCCACGGACCGCTGAAGACCTTCCTGCGGGTGACCCTGCCGCAGCTGCGGCCCGCGGCCGCCGGCGGGGCGGTACTCGTCGCGCTGTACGTCTTCTCCGACTTCGGCGCCGTATCGCTGATGCGGTACGACACCTTCACCCGCGGCATCTACACCTCCTACCGGGCCAGCTTCGACCGCACCCCGGCCGCCGCCCTCAGCATCGTCCTCGTGGTGATGACGATCGCCCTGGTCGCCGCCGAAGCACGGACCCGCGGCCGGGCCGGCCACGCCCGAACGGGCGGCGGAACCGCGCGCCCCGCCGTTCCCGCGGTGCTGGGCCGCTGGCGGCTGCCCGCGCTGGCCTGGTGCTCGGCGGTCACCGGCGTCGCCGTCCTCACCCCGCTGGCCACCCTCGGCTACTGGCTGGCCGTCGGGAATTCCGCGACCTGGGACCCGGCAACCCTCTTCGACACGGCCGCCACCACCCTCGGGGTCGCCGCCGCGGGAGCCGCCCTCACCACCCTGCTCGCCCTGCCGGTCGGCGTCATCGCGGCCCGCCACCGCGGCCGGACGGCCCGGCTGCTGGAGCAGTCGGCGTACGCCGGACACGCGCTCCCCGGCATCACCGTCGCGCTGTCCCTGGTCTTCTTCGCGGTCCGCTACGCCGAGCCGATCTACCAGGAACTCCCGCTGCTGGTCTGCGCGTACGCCGTGCTCTTCCTGCCCGTCGCCGTCGCCGGGACCCGCGCCGCCGTGCTCCAGTCCCCGCCCGTCCTGGAGGACGTCGCACGGTCCCTCGGCCGCTCCCCGCTGCGCGTGCTGCGCGAGGTGACCGTGCCGCTGGCCGCACCCGGCGTCGCCGCCGGAGCCGCGCTCACCTTCGTCGTGTGCATGAAGGAACTCCCCGCCACCCTCCTGCTGCGCCCCACGGGAATGGACACCCTGGCCACCCGCCTGTGGACGGAAACCGGCACCGGATCCTTCGCCGCCGCCGCGCCCTACGCCGCGGCGCTGATCCTGCTGGCCGCCATCCCGTCCTACCTCCTCGGAAGGCACCGCACATGACCGACCTGCAGATCGCCGGACTGGCCAAGGCGTACGGCCCCGGTGCGGCGCCGGTCCTCGACGGCCTCGACCTCGCCGTCCCCGGAGGCGCGCTGACCGCCGTCCTCGGCCCCTCCGGCTGCGGCAAGACCACGCTGCTGCGCATCATCGCGGGCTTCCTGCGCGCCGACGCGGGCACCGTCACCCTCGACGGACGTACCCTGACCGGCCCCGGAGTCCACCTTCCGCCCGAACGCCGCCGCATCGGCATCGTGCCCCAAGAGGGCGCGCTCTTCCCGCACTTGAGCGTGGCCCGCAATGTCGCCTTCGGCCTGACCGGCCTCGACCGGGCCGCCCGGATGCGGCGTACGCAGGAGATGCTCGAACTCGTCGGTCTGGCCGGCTACGGCGAGCGCATGCCGCACGAGCTGTCCGGCGGCCAGCAGCAGCGCATCGCGCTGGCCCGGGCCCTGGCACCGCAGCCCGCCCTGGTCCTCCTGGACGAGCCGTTCAACGCCCTCGACGCCGCGCTGCGCACCGGCGTACGGGCCGACGTGCGCGCAGCGCTTCACGCCACCGGCGCCACCGCGCTGCTGGTCACCCACGACCAGCAGGAAGCCCTCTCCACGGCCGACCTCGTCGCCGTCGTCCGGGACGGCCGCGTCGCCCAGTGCGCCACTCCGCACGAGGTGTACAGCCGTCCTGCCGACCCCTGGGTCGCCGCCTTCGTCGGTGACGCGGTGCTCGTCTCCGCCACCGCGGACCGGGACGCCGCGGCCACCGCGCTCGGCCGTATCCCCCTGACGGACCCGCCCGGCCGGCTCCGCGAGGGCGTCGTGCTGCTGCGCCCGGAGCAGCTCCGGCTGACCGACCCGGATGCGGCCCGGGCCGGCGGTACGGTGACCGACGTCCGCTTCTACGGCCACGACGCCATGGTCACCGTCGCCGTCGACGGCATCGACGAGCCGGTCGACGTCCGGGTCCCCAGCCCGACCGCGGCCCGGCCCGGGGAGCGCACGGGCATCGAGGTGACGGGGGAGGCGACCCTGCACCCCGCACAGGACGGCGAGCTGAATCGTGGCCCATCCCGCTGACGTCCGTCCGTCCGTCCGACTTTTCTTGAACAAAGTGCAAGGCGACTGCCGAGCGGCGGCACGGCCGCTGAGTGCGTCTCGGAGAAAATCCTCGGAGCGGTGTCGATCCGACCGCGCCCCGTTCGTCGTCATGTCGTACGGCGATTCGCCGCACGGAGAACGACAGGAAACGACAGGACCTGACAGGGACCGAGAGGCCCGACAGGACCTGAGAGGAGCCGGACCATGAAGTACATGCTGCTGATCAACGCTGGTGCGATCGGTGAGGACGGCGGGGCCGCCGAGTGCACGGTCGAGGACTGGATGGTCTACGACAAGGAGGTCAGGGAGGCCGGAATCTGGGTGTCCGGAGAGTCGCTCGCGGACCTGGTCACCGCCACGACGGTACGGGTCGGCCAGGACGGCAGGCGGGCCGTCACCGACGGGCCCTTCGCGGAGAGCCGCGAGGTCCTCGGCGGCTTCTACGTCATCGACGTACCGGACCTGGACGTCGCGCTCGACTGGGCCGCCCGCTGTCCCGGCGCGCGCGGCAGCGGGTCGGTCGTGGTCCGCCCGATCGCCGAGTTCGGGGTCTGACGGTGGGGGACGAGGGAACCGCCGGGCGCGGCCCGTCCACCGGATCCTTCCACCGGACTTCCGCCAGGTCGTCCGTGGAGGCGGTGTTCCGGGAGGAGCGCGGCCGCCTGCTCGCCTCCCTCGTCCGCCGGTTCGGCGATCTCGACCTGGCCGAAGAGGTCACCTCGGAGGCCGTCGAGGCGGCCCTGGTGCACTGGCCCGTCGAGGGCGTTCCGGCCAGGCCCGGGGCCTGGCTGCTCACCACGGCCCGGCGCAAGGCCGTCGACCGCCTGCGGCGGGACCAGGCGTACGCCGCCCGGCTCGCCATCCTCCAGGTGGAGGCGGAACGGGCCGACCCGGCCCCGCCCGCGGATGCCGACGGCGAGCTGCCCGATGAGCGGTTGCAGATGTTCTTCACGTGCGCCCACCCCGCTCTCGCGGCCGAGGACCGCACGGCGCTGACCCTGCGCTGCCTGGCCGGTCTGACGACGCCCGAGGTGGCGCGTGCCTTCCTGGTGCCGCCCGCGACGATGGCGCAGCGGATCGTACGGGCGAAGAGGAAGATCCGCGAGGCGCGCATCCCCTTCCGGGTACCCGGCGCCGACGAGCTGCCCGAGCGCCTGCCCGGGGTGCTCCAGGTCGTCTACTCGGTCTTCACCGAGGGGTACGCGGCCAGCTCGGGCCCGGAGCTGCAACGGCTCGACCTCGCCGAGGAGGCCATCCGGCTGGCGCGGATCCTACGCTGCCTGCTGCCCGCCGAGCGGGAGGCCGGCGGCCTGCTCGCGCTGATGCTCCTGATCCACGCCAGGCGCGAGGCCCGTACCGGCCCGGACGGCGAGCTCGTGCTGCTCGACGACCAGGACCGCGGCCGCTGGGACCGGTCGATGATCGAGGAGGGCCGCGGCCTGGTCGTCTCCGCGCTGACGGGCGGGCCACCCGGCCCGTACGGGGTGCAGGCCGCCATCGCCGCCCTTCACGACGAGGCCGCGGACCTCGCGACCACCGACTGGCCGCAGGTCGTCGCGCTCTACGACGTACTGCTCGCGCTCGCTCCGTCCCCCGTCGTCGCGCTGAACCGGGCGGTGGCGGTGGCCATGCGCGACGGGCCGCAGGCCGGCCTGACCCTGCTCGACGACCTTGCCGGCGAGCAGCAGCTGCGCGGCCACCACCCCTATCCGGCCGCCCGAGGGGACCTGCTGCACCGGCTCGGCCGGCTGCCCGAGGCCGCGGCGGCCTACCGGGAAGCGCTCGACCTGGCCGGCACCGAACCCGAACGCGCACACCTGCGACGCAGGCTGAACGCTGTTCTGCCGTCCGGTCCGGACGGCAGAACCGGTACCTGACGGCGGAACACCCAGACCACCGCCGTACCGGCCGGCTGCCCGTGGATCGTGCCGGTGGTGTCGGGCCTACCTGGCCTTGCGGGCGTGCAGGACGTACGCCTCCAGGGGGAGGGGGCTGTGGTCGATCAGCTCCAGTCCGGCGTCGGCGAGCAGTCGGGCGTAGTGCTCGGCGCGGCGTTCGCGACCGCCGACGTTGCACATCATGTGGAGGTCCCAGGCCGTGGCCAGTGAGGGGGAACCGTCGGCGGGCAGCAGCCGTTCGATGACCAGAAGGTCTGCGTCGGCGGGCATCGCGCGGGCGCAGTGGCGCAGGATCTCCCGGCACCGGTCGTCGTCCCAGTCGTGCAGGATGCGGGAGAGGACGTACACGTCGCCCCCGTGCGGTACGTCGGCGAAGTCGCCGCTGCTGTAGTCACAGCGGGCGCCGCAGCCCGCTGCGTCGAGCGAGCGGCGGGCCGCCTCGATGGCGTGCGGGCGCTCCAGGAGCGTGCCCCGCAGACCCGGGTGTGCGGTCAGGATGCGCCCGAGGAGTTCGCCGTTGCCACCGGCGACGTCGACGACGGTCCGCGGGGTGGATGCCTGGGCCGCCGCGGTGATCACTGGGTGGGCGGGGAGCGGCTGGAACATGCGCGAACTGGCGGCCATGGAACGGTCGAAGAGGTCGGCCAGTTCGGGGTCGCGTGCGAAGTGGTCGAAGTGGTTGTCGCCGAAGAGGTGGTCGAAGGCCGGCTGTCCGGTCCGTACGGTGTGGTCGAGGGCGGCGAAGGACTGGTAGAAGGGGCCCCCGTACATCAGGGCCAGCGGGCGCATCGTGTCGGGGGAGTCCGCGCGGAGCAGGGCTCCGAGCTGGGTGAGGCGGAAGGTTTCCTCATCTTTGGAGGCCGCGGAGGCCTCGGAGCCCGCGGTCTGCTCGGAGCCCGCGGTCTGCTCGGCCACGACGCCCAGCATCGTGAGATAGCGGAGCAGGGTGGCGAGGTTCTCGGGGCGGGTGGCGGTGCGTCGGGCGAGTTCCCGGGTGCTGATGGCCGCGTGCGGGTCCATGGCGTCGGGCAGGCCCAGGCGGGCGAACGAGGCGAGTGCCTGTGTCGTCCATGCTCCGGTGAGGAGGCGCAGGAGCGTCTCGGCGGGCCGGTCCGCGTCCGGGCGCTCCATCGGGTCCGCGCGGAGATGGTCGCGGAGGTGGTCGTCGAGGGCGTCCCGGTGTTCGCCGGGCGTGTAGAGCTCCAGGCGGCGGTAGCCGCTCGCCCCGGCCGCGGGGGTGGTGAAGTAGAGGACGGTGCCGTCCTCGTGCGGGTTGTACCCGCCGCCGTCGGGGCGGGCTCCGTGTCGGGCCAGCACCGCGCACAGGCCGCGCAGCACCAGTGGGTCCGGGTGCTCCAGCTCGAGGGCCAGGTGGGCCTCGTGGTCCCGGGCGCGTTCGTACGCGGCTATCCCCTCCAGGTCCGAGTGCGCGGGCACCATGAGGGCGAACACCTCCACCGCACGGCGCTCACCGGCCGGGCCCTGGACGCGGGGGCGCAGGATCCGGACGTCGAGCTCTGCCAGGTCACGGCGGTGGCGCCGGGCGAGTCGCTCCCGTACGACGACGCTGGGCTGGGACGGGGTGTCGACGGAGAGCCCGCAGTCGCCGAGTTGGCGGCGCAGGTCCTGCGGGTCGGTGGGGAAGAGCAGCAGGCCGGCGTGGGCGAAGCGGCAGTGCGGGGCCAGGGACTCCAGTTCCGGGCCGCGCAGCCCGGGCAGCAGGAGCGGTAACAGGGTGGCGGTGTCGTGTTCCCGCACGAAGGCTACGGCCGCGCGCAGGCGGGCCGTGTCGTCGGGAAGCATCGTTTCGCCTTGAAGCGGCGGTCTGGCGGGGCGCGTCGCTTGGCCGGGAAGGGTCGTCGTCATCGTGGAGGTTCCTCGGGCGGTGCTGGGGCGGGTGCTCCGGCGGCGCGGAGCATGGTGGACCGGCTGTGCAGTTGACCGGCTGTGCGGTGGTCGAGCGAGGGGGGCGGTGCGGGCGGGGAAGGCCGGTGGTCACATGCCGACGTAGTTCTCGGCGAACCAGTCCTGGTGGGCGCGGGAGGTACGCAAGGAGTCGAGGCGGGCGCGCCGCAGGGAAGCCTGGAAAAACGATCCGCCTGACTGGTCCCGGCCCGGGATCGCGTGCAGCAGTCCGGTCATCCACTGGGTGAACTCCTGCGCGCGCCAGATGTGCGCCAGGCACTGCGCGGAGTAGCGGTCGAGGGCTGAGCCGTCCCCTCCGGCGAGGGTCTCGGCGAGGGCTCCGGCCAAGATCTCCGCCTCCAGCACGGCGAGGTTCGCGCCCTTCGCGGCGGCCGGCGCGGTCAGGCTCGCGGCGTCGCCGGCGAGCAGGAGCGAGCCGTGGCGCAGCGGTTCGACCACGTCGCACGCGAGGTCGACGACTCCGCGCTCGATGATCGGCCCCCTGCGCAGCGGGCCGTGCTCCGCAGCGCGCATCCGCAGGTCGAGTTCGTCCCAGATCCGCTCCTCGGACCAGGCGTCGGCGGGGGCGCCGCGCTGGCACTGGAGGTAGTACCGCGTGACCTGTGGGCTGCGGGCCATGTGGCCGGCGAAGCCGCGGTCGTGGACGGCGTAGCCGACGGCGTCGAAGCTGGGCGGAGCCTCGGCGAGCAGGCCGAGCCAGCTCACACCGTGGTCGTGGTGGTGGCGGACCGCGTCGGGCGGCAGCGAGCGGCGGGACGCTCCGTGGCGGCCGTCGCAGCCGGCGACGTAGCGGGCGTCCCATCGGGTCGGGCGGCTGTCCGGCTCCCGGGTGGTGACGTACGGCCGGTCGCCGTCGGCGTCGTGGACCGCCAGCGCCTCGGTTCCGAAGTGGATCCTGCCACCGCCGTCGAGGTAGTGCGTCAGGAGGTCCGTCACCAGGTTCTGCTGCGGGTAGACGGTGTGCTGTTCGCCCCGGCCCAGGGAGCCGTAGTCGAGGCGGAAGCGTCCGTCCCCGGTACGGAACTCGCACGTACCGTGGGTGCGCCCGTGCCGGTGCAGGCCGTCGGCGAGGCCGTGGCGGTCCAGGATCCGTACGGTGTTCGGCGCGAGGAAGCCGGCCCGGGCCCGGGTCTGGACGTGTGCGCGGTCGGCGCGTTCGAGCACGACGCAGTCGATCCCGGCGGCGAGCAGGAGGTTGGCGAGCACCAGGCCGGCGGGGCCGGCGCCGAGCACGACCACATCGGCCGAGGCGCTTGATCCTCGAAGATTCTGACTTTCTGTCATAGCGCGGGAATCATATGCACGGAAGATCCAGAGGAAGATCACCCGTAACCCGTATGCAGCAATGGGGTGATGATCATCACGCTCGTCGGTGGCCGTTGGCGGTGCGGTGACGACGAATCAGGCTGGTTTGCCCGAACAGCCCTTCTCCTTGTGGTCTGTTACGTGGCTCATCCAGAGCACTACGTCACAGATCCGCAGGGCCGAAACCGTTTCCGGCACCTCGGCATCGTCCCGCAGCGAGAGCAACTGCTCGTGCAGAGCCTTGCCATCGGCAGCCAGCGCGTCGCGCAGCGACAACCAGAACGACGCGGGTTCTGCGACCGCACAGCGCACGACCTGGTCATAGACCGGCAGAAGGCGTGGACGCTTGCGGGCCAGAAGCTTGTTGGCCGTCACCCAGCCCAAACCCCTCTGCCCCGTGAGGAGATGCCAGGCCCGGTCGGCGGGAGAGCCGGGCCCCAGCAGGGCAGGTTCTGCGTGTCCCATGTCGACATCGGCAGGTATCTGGCCGAGGAGGACGGAAAGCTCCCCGGCGAGGGGGCCCTCCAACAAGGCGAGTGCGGCCCGGGGCGGCACCTGAACGGACAGCATCTGAACGGCCATCAGGTCTGCCGCAGTGACGATGTCGGCGATGTCCGCCCGGTCGCCCCCACCGTCCAGGTGCTCGAAACGGGAGCCTGTGAAGGCGGGCGTACCACCCTCGAGCCCGTCGTCGAAGTACCGTCGCAGGTCAGCCGCCGCGTCGGCAGTGGACAGCAGCGCGCGCAACCGCTCGGTGAAGCCAACAGACGCCATGGCAACTCTCCCTACGATGGTGCAGACGGCCGGAGCTGCGCCGCTTCGCGCAGCTCACCAGCGTAGACGCCGGGCCTGCCGGACACCGGTGATACTCCTCGACGGACGCCGGACGTCGTACAACCGGCAGGAGACGGCGTTCCGGCGGTCTGCTTCCCGGCGTCCGCAAGCATGTCCTCCAACAGCGCGGGTCGGTCAGGGGCGCAGGGCGTAGCAGCGGAGCACGTCAAGGTCATGGGTCCGGACGACGGACCAGCCCGCGGTGAGGATCTCGGCCTCGGCGGGGCTGATCCCGAGGCCTTGGAGCGGGTCGGTGTCCTTCCGGCGGCCGGTGATCTCGGTGACCACCCAGAAGACCCCGCCGGGTACCAGGAGGCGACGGACGCGGTTGACGAACGCCCCCTTGGCGTCGAGCCACCGGTAGACCAGCCGGCAGGTGATGACCGCGTAGGCGCGTTCCGGCAGGGCGGTCAGGTCGTCGGCCCCGATGTCGGCGCACCTCCACAGCGGTCCGGGCCTGTCCGCGCAGTCCCGGGCGGCGGCGAGCGCGAGGGCGCTGGGGGAGCAGTCGATCCCGGTGGTGCGGTATCCCAGCTGATGGTGGAGGTGACGGGTCAAGGCGCCGTCGCCACAGCCGATGTCGAGGGCGGGCCTTCCCCGGCCGGGTCCGAGGTGCTCGTCCAGCAGCCGTGTCTCGACGGCGTCGAGCCGCCGGTACCGGCGGCCCTGGGTCCAGAGGGGATCCCAGTACGCGGCAGTCGATGTCATCGTCAGGAAGATCCCCCGGCACAGGCATGACGAAACGAGGCGGGGGCAGGCGCCTTCCATGGCAGAGACTTCGGGCCGGGGCTCCCACCAGCCCCCCACGGCCCCCGCCACCGCAGTCCAGGTCGACCACCCGCACCTGGGCGCCGCAGCCCCACACCTGGGCGAGGCCCCGCACCTGGGCGCCGAAGCCCCGTACCCGGACCATGGAGTACCCGGAAGGGTCGCGGGCCCTGTCGTATCGCCGGTCAATTCACACAACGAGTGGGACCCGCTGGAGGAGGTCATCGTCGGGTGTGTCGGCGGTGCCACGATCCCCTCCCGCCATCCCGTCGTGGCCTGCAACATCCCCCCGTGGGCCGCGCGGCTCCAGGGCGTCGCAGCCGGTTTCGAGTACCCGCGCAGGATGGTCGAGCCGGCCCGGCACGAGCTCGACGAGTTCGTCGCTCTCCTCCAGTCGCTCGGCGTCACGGTCAGACGGCCGGACCCGGTCGACCACAGGCAGCGCTTCGGCACCCCCGACTGGTCGTCGCGCGGCTTCTGCAACGCCAATCCGCGTGACAGCATGCTCGTGATCGGTGACGAGATCATCGAAACCCCGATGGCCTGGCCGTGCCGGTACTTCGAGACCGCCGCGTACCGTTCGATCCTCAAGGACTACTTCCGGCGCGGCGCGCGCTGGACGGCGGCACCGAAACCACAGCTCACGGACGATCTGTTCGAGCCCGGTTTCCGGGTCCCCGAGGCCGGCGAGCCCATCCGTCACATCCTCACCGAGTTCGAGCCGGTCTTCGATGCGGCGGATTTCATGCGGGCGGGACGCGACCTGTTCGCGACGCGGAGCAACGTCACCAACCGCATGGGGATCGAATGGCTGCGCCGCCATCTCGGCCCCGGCTACCGCATCCACGAGATCGAGAGCCGCTGCCGCACGCCGATGCACATCGACACGACCTTCGTCCTGCTCGCGCCCGGCAAGGCGCTGGTCAACCCCGAGTACATCGATGTCGACCGGCTGCCCGACGTCCTGAGTTCGTGGGACGTGCTGATCGCACCCGATCCCGACCCCATCGACGAACGCCTGCTGAAGGTCACGTCGATGTGCGGCAAGTGGCTCAGCATGAACGTTCTCGTGATCGACGAGGAACGGGTGATCGTCGAGCGGCACCACACCGGCATGCTGCGGGCGCTCGAACGATGGGGGTTCGAGCCGGTCCCGTGCTCCTTCATGCACTACGCACCGTTCGGCGGCTCGTTCCACTGCGCGACGCTCGACACCCGGCGTCGCGGCACGCTCGATTCGTACTTCCCGTGATCGGACGGACACACATCCAGGGCCCGCCCCGTCCACTCACTGCCCCCCGGGCTCCGGTTCGGGCTCGGTCGCGGTGAGGACACCGATCTTGTCGAGGCGGTGTTCCGGGTTGTTCTGCGCGTCACGCCAGAAGTTGCCCGCCGCGTTGTCCTCCGGCGTCAGGCACGTGCTCACGGTGATCATGGCCCGCGTGGGGGCCGTGCCCGGAGATCCGGGGACCGCGGCCCGCTGTGCGTCCATGGAGGCCTGCGACCGGAAGGACGTCGTCCGCGTCGTGGTGATGACGTACTCGTACCGCACTCCGTCGGCGGTCACGTACACGGACGCACCCGTCTTCAGCGAAGGCAGCGCCCAGAGCGGTCCTCCCGCCGAGATGCGGTGGGCGTTCACGATGTAGTTCCCCACGTCTCCGGGTCCGACCCCGCCGCGGGGCCCGTAAGGGCTCGATGCCACGCCGCGATCTTGGATCAGCGTGCCCGGAGCGTCATCAGGACTGCCCTCGTAGGGGATCACGGCCAGGCCGGACACCCCGATGGCGGGTATCGACAGGACGGCCTCCTGGACACGGGCGACCGCCTGACGGGGGACCTGCTCCCGATCGGCCGGAGCGGCCACCGCCGGTGCGGCGAGCAGGAGGGTGAGCGTGGCGCACACCAGCGCTTTCGGCACGGTGCGGGAGACACGGAACGGGTGCTGGGTCATGGCGGAGTCCATGCGGTTCGACCGGGGTCGCGCCGGGTGCCGCGACCCGTTTCCCTTCCAGGCTCCCACGGGCCAACAGGACCGGCCAGAGCGGTTGCCGGTACGGGTCCGTCGCCCTACCCGCGGCACGCCGACCCGTCACCGGCCGTGACCGAGGCGGCGTTCGGCGTGATCGGCGGGCGACCGGATCTCACGCCGCCGGGACCGACTCCGCCCTACCCGTCTACGGCGCCGCCGTACGGGTAAGCGCGTGGCAGGGGACGGCGGCCCCGGCGGGGCCCGATGGAGAGGAGAAGCCGTGCAGGGCAAGGAGAGCAGGCACCAGGAGCCGCGAAGGGCCCGCAAGGAGCAGGTGCCAGAGCACCCGGGTCCGGACCCGGTACATCCCGAGGCCAGCAAGCCGGTCGCAGGCAAGACCCCCGACGAACTGCGAAGGGCGCAGGAGCGGAGGAAGACCCGCGATCAGGACGACGCGGGCTGACGGCGGATCGAGGCCGGTGTCATCACACCTGCCAGGGGCGCGGACCGTGCGCCGCCGGCCCCCGCAGCTGTGGCGACACCGGCAGAACGGGGTGGTCGCCGGGGCGGCGGTGACAACGAGACGGAGTGATCGCGCATGCGCACCACAGCGGCACGGGTGATGGGTGCGGCCACCCTCGGATACGGCCTGGCCGTCGCCTGCCGACCCGAGGTGCTGGCCCGCCCGTGCGGCCTGGCCGAACAGGGTTCCTCCTCACTGCTGATCCGCGCCCTGGGCGTCCGGGACGCCGTCATCGGCGCGGCCGTGGTCGCGGTCCCCGACGAGGGCAGCGGGCTGCGTACGGCCGTCATGTGCCGGGTTGCGCTCGACACGGGCGACGCACTGCTCTTCGGCACCCTTCTGCCCCACCGGACCGGGCGCGCCAAGGCGGCCTCGGCCGCGCTGGCCCGGGCTGCCCTGTGCGGCTGGACGCTGACCGGCGATGACCGCTCGGCGGCAACGCTCGTGGAGGACGCGACGAACTTCGCGGTACGGGTGGCCCAATCCCCCACGCGCGCGAATTTCTGACGCCGGGGAACGAAGCACCGGGCGGGGCCGGGCGGGGCGGGTAGAGGGGCGGCTCACTCTGCGCGTTGCGGCTGCGTGAGGGGCGTAGAGCGTCCGTTCGGGTGGCGTTGCCCCTTCGCAGGTGGTAAGTGCGCCTGGAAGTACACCGGTCCGTGCTGTGCTGTGGCCACGACCGGAAGACGGTCGTACGCGGGCCCGCCCGCTGTTCGCGGCAGGTCCGGCCACAACAGCGAAGGAGGACTGATGTCGTGCTACCGGAAGGACCGGCTAAGGCAGGGCAGGATCGGTCAACTGCTCGTCTTGGTCATGCTGTTGGCAGTCCCGCTCTTGGACGTCTCCGGGGCTCATGCCGCCGCGGTCCACTCCAAACAGGGCCCCGACTGGGATGCCATCGCCCGGTGTGAATCCGGCGGGAACTGGCGGGCGAACACCGGCAACGGCCATTACGGCGGATTGCAGTTCACCCAGTCGAGCTGGAAGGCGGCAGGAGGCCGCAAGTACGCACCACGCGCCGACCTCGCCACGAAGGCGGAGCAGATCGCCACGGCGAGGAGGCTCGCCAGGATCCAGGGGATGGGGGCCTGGACCTGCGCACGACGCCGCTGACGGATGCGCTCCAACAGGGCGGCTCAGTCGCTCTGTTGGAGCGATGCCGACCGGATGTCCCGTAGGCCTGCGGTTGTTGTCTCGCTCGCGGCTGCGCCGTCGTGAACTGGCCGATCGAGTACGGGAATGCATCGGATGTCGTGGTCGCCGGCGCCGCCTGGCCGGGAGTTCCGTGAACAGCCGGCCGGCGCGACGGCGCGACCCGATGGGAGTACCATGCCCGCGCGCCGGTACCGGGCTCGCAGGCGCCCGCCGGCCCCAGAGTCGTCCGCCGCGCGAATTCTGCGGCATCGACGCCTTCTGTCGAGCTGCGCACCCTGGATGACCTGCGGTTTCATCGGGTGGGGGTGTGGTGTGCGGATGCGGGCCTGGGGGCCCTGTGTCAGCTTGGTACGAGTGGGGGTCGGACCGGGGGGGCGTCTTCCCCGAAGGGGTGCATCACAGATGAATCGACTTCTCGCCACGGCCGTGAGCACGGCCGCCGCAGCGCTTCTCGTGGCCGGCGGGGCAACCTCGGCCTTCGCCGCAGGGCCCACCGACGACGCGACCACGCAGCTGTGTAGCAGTCTGACCGAACTCAAGGCCGACAACGCGAAGTTGCGCACGCTCGACCCGGCGACAGCCACCAAGGACCAGATCAAGGACGCGCACAACGCCGTCCAGGACGACTGGAAGACCGTCGCCGAGTCCACCGCGCAGTTCAACGCCGCCCAGAAGGACGCGGTCAAGTCTGCCGCCAACGACGTGAAGAAGACGTACGAGGACCTGCCCGGCGACACCACCGGCGCCGAGGCCCTCACCAAGCTCACCCCGGACCTGCAGAAGCTCGACACGGCCGTCGCGAGCGCCCAGACCGGCCTGCAGTGCAGCTGACCTGGACGCACCCGGGGCGGGGCGCGGTACGGGCGCCCCGCTCTGGCATGGGCGAGTGCGGCGGTGGGTGACGGGTAGGAGCCGAACGGGAGCCGGATGCGCTCAGCTCGCACCCAGAGCGCAGTCGGGAGGGCAACTCCTCACGTACCGATGCCGGCGACTACGGAAGGGGGAACCATGAGCGAGACCGGTGCGCGCGGCGACGAGGTGTATCAGCCCCAGCCGGAGGACGAACCGTCCGAACGGCAGCCTGACATGGACCAGAGTCTCGGCGAGCCGAACACGGACGCCCAGCTGGATCAGGGGTACTCACCGCCGGAGCGGCCCTACGCGAGCGAGCGGAACGACACCACCGGCGAGGGGCAGAGCAGGGGCGAGAGCCTCGACGACCGCCTCGCCCGGGAGCTGCCCGAGGACCTGGAGTCCCTGCCCGGGGACGGAATCGGGGATCTGGTGGACGGTGACGGCGAACCCGTCGATCCGCAAGCGGGTGGCGTCCGGGCGGGGCGGCTGGCCCCGGCCACCGCCTTCCCGCACGGGAACAGCGTCCTCGCGCACGACGCGGGCGTCGATGGCGGGGCGGCCACGGCCGAGGAAGCCGCCATGCACGTCATCCCGGATCCCGACGAGGAAGAACCCCAGAACCCGGGATGATCGCGGCAGCACGACTGCGTCCCGCCTCAGGGTGGACTGAGCCTCGGGCCGCGCGGCGCAGGACGCGGGTCGGTCTCGGGCAGTAGCCCGAGCATGTCCAGCAGCAGTGCCAGTTCGCTCGCGTCGGCGGCCCGTGAGGCGACAAAGCGGCGGGCTGCCGCACGGTCCGTGGTCCCGGAACATGCCAGGAATGCCGGCTCGTCACAACCAAAGGGATCCTTCACCCGGCCGATCCCACCACGCCCGCCCACTCTGTGCATGTGCAGTGGTCCGCCTGATCGGCCGGCTTGAACGACCGGCTCGACCGACCGGTGGGATCCGGGGGCAACGGCTGGGGGTGGGGTGCCAAGGACGGGACGGGGGACCCCGGCGGCGGGCCGGCGCGGGAGCGGGGTCGGACGTCCCGTCGTGCCCCGGGCCTGCGGATGGGCCGATCGGGGGAGGACGGCGCCGGGGCGGACGGCCTAGCCTGGACCGGCAGGAGTGGGAGACCGGGGGGCCGAGTCCGAAGGAAGAGCGCCTCCATGGGCATCACTCGCAGTTCCGTAAGCCGTCTTCGCGCGGGATCCGCCGTGGCGGCCGCTGCCGTCCTCGTCCTGACGGCGGCCGCCGGCGCATCAGCCTTCGCCGCCCCGAGCGGCCCGAGCGGCCCGGCCGCCCCGGCCGCCCCGGCCGACGGGCCGGCCGAGGGGCCGGCGGCGGGCCGGTCGTCCGCCGCGAGCGCCTACGGACCGGCTCGGGTGCCGCTGGGGATCTCCCGGCTGGCGCAGGGCCCGGGTCACGACATCGCCATCACCATCGACGACGGTCCGGACCCGCGCTGGACGCCCCAGGTCCTCGAGGTGCTGCGGGAGAACCACGTCAAGGCCACGTTCTGCATGATCGGAACCCGCGCGCAGCAGTACCCGGCCCTGGTGCGCTCGGTCGCCGCCGAGGGGCACCGTCTCTGTGACCACTCGGTGGACCACGACGTGACCATGGACCACAAGCCCGTCGCGTACCAGCGGCAGCAGATCCTCGACGGCAAGTCCATGATCGAGCAGGCCGCGCCGGGGGTCGCCGTCAGCTACTACCGCGCTCCGGGTGGCGCCTTCACCCCCGACAGCCGTGCGATAGCAGCCGCGAGCGGGATGCGGCCGCTGGGCTGGAGCGTGGACCCCAAGGACTGGAGCAGGCCGGGCCTGGCGTCGATCGTCGCCACCGTGGAGGGAAACCTGCCCGCGCAGCCGACGGTCCTCTTCCACGACGGGGGCGGCGACCGCAGCGAGACGGTCGCAGCGCTCAAGGAATACCTGCCGTGGCTCACGGCGCGGGGCTACGCCTTCACCTTTCCGAAGCTCACCACCCCGTAAAGCGGCAGCCACCCGCTCGACGAGCGCGGCGCACTGACGGGAACGCCGTCCGGTTCCCCCTCCGGGTCGTGACATGCATCACGGCCCGCATGTCGTCGTGGCGCCTTCCGTGATGATCGTCCGCCTCTGGACATGTCGTCGTATGTACCTGTTTGGCGTTGACATGCCGCACTCCGCCGGAAACGGAAGTCGACGCTCCTGTTTCCTCGTCTTCAACAGGGCTGGCGGGGGTGGGTTCTGTCGGCGGGCCAGGTGGGTGCCGGACGGGCCGCGACGGGGGAATGCACGATCTTCCGGCCGTTTCAAGCCGCGTCCCGGACGTCCCGCGCGGCTGAGCGGCGGCGGCTTGCCAGGCCGTCGGCGGGCTTCTAAGAATGGCGATTCCTCCGGCGCCTTCGCGGTCCGGCGCCGGGAGCTTCGCGATCACCGAGTGAGGTCCCGCATGAAGAAGCACCGTAAGAAGACGCACCACAGGAAAATAGCCGTCGCCGTCGGAGCACTGGCCCTCGTGGCCGTACCCACCACGGCCATGGCCTGCCTCGACCCGCAGGGGACCGGCCCGGTGCGGTCCATCGCAGCCGGGCAGGAGAGCCGTCCCTGGTACGCCGACTCCCACGGGGACCTCTACGGCGACCCCTACGGCGATCCCGGCGCGCAGCAGCCCGCGGAGGTCCCGGTTCAGGTCGGCGGCGGCCCCGCCGAGATCGTCGAGCAGCCGGTCGTCCAGCCGCCCGCCGAGCCGCCCGCCGAGCCGATCGCCGAGACCGCGCCCCCCGCGCCCTCGGACTCCGCGGCACCCTCCGGTGCAGCGGCCGAGGTCCTCGCGCTCGTCAACAAGGAGCGCGCCGCGGTCGGGTGCCCCGTGCTGACCGTCAACGCGAAGCTCACGAAGGCCGCGCAGGACCACAGTGAGGACATGGCCGCCCACTCCAACATGTCCCACACCGGCTCCGACGGATCCGACCCCGGTCAGCGGATCACCCGCGCCGGGTACGAGTGGCGTACGTACGCCGAGAACGTCGCGTACGGCTACGACACCGCCGCCCGGGTCATGGACGGCTGGATGAACAGCCCGGGGCACAAGCGGAACATCCTCGACTGCAACGTCAAGGAGATCGGCATCGGCCTCGCGCAGCCCGGCCAGTACTGGACGCAGGACTTCGGCGCCACCCGCTGATCCGCCTGCTGCACGGCCGTACACGAGCGGGTCGAGCGGGGCGATTGCGTCGAGTGCGTCGAGGAAATGGAGGGAGTCGAGCGGGTCGAGCAGGTCCAGCGGGTTTACATGGGGTCCATGGTCCCGCTGCCCCTGCCGTTCTCCCGCTCGCTCTTCTCCCTGATGTGCAGGGCCTTGGCGGTCAGCCGCTGACGCTCCGCGGGATCGGTTGCCCGCTGCGCCGCCTGCTCCAGCTCCTGCGCCTTGTCGCGCATCTGCCGGGCCCGTTCGCTCGGCTGGCTTTCGGTGCTCATGACCGGTCCTTCGATCGGGTCGGGGGTGTGTCCTTCCAGCCAAGCAGGAGCAGGCCGGACCCGCCACCGTGGGCAGGCCGGACCGGCTCCCCCAGGGAAGCAGGTTCCGCCTGCCCTGCTACGGAGAGTGTTCGCCGGCCCCTGAATTCCTGGCTGGTGCGGGTGCGGTCCTGTTCAGTGCCGGGCGGCGCCGGCCAGGGGTGGGGTGTCGAGCCCAGCGCCGTGGCGGAGTCCCGCCAGGAACTCCGAGAACGCCTCGGTGGAGGTGTGGGCAGGGGCCCAGCCCAGTTCCTCGCGCGCCCGGCCGGCGTCGAGCAGCGGCAGTCGCAGCACCGCGTCCAGGAGCCCCGGCGCGGCAGGAACGAGGTGGAGGTGCCAGGCGGCGGCGAGCCCGGCGCGGGCCGTTCCGGCCGGCAGCCGGATCGTCCGGGCGTGCAGCATGCGGGCGATGGATTCGCTGTCGAGGACCGGGTCGGCGACCAGGTTGAACGGCCCGCGTACCGGTCGCACGACAGCGGCCCGGTACGCCTCGGCGGCATCATCGGTGTGCAGTGCCTGGAAGCGCAGCCCGCGGATCGCGGGCACGGCGGGCACCAGCCCGGGCCGTACCAGCCGCCACGGCAGCAGGGGGCCGGCGAAGATCCGGCGCTGCTCGGAGGCGGACGCCCGCTTGAACAGGAAGCACGGCCGCATCCGCACCACCCGCATCTGCGGGTTCGCCTGCTGGAAGCCGTCCAGGTACCGCTCCAGGTACGCCTTCTCCCGGGTGTACGCGGCGGCGGGCCAGCCGTGCGTGGGCCAGGACTCGTCCACCGGCCGGCCGTCGTCGGGCCCGGGGGAGTAGGCACCGACCGATGAGGCGTGCACCAGCGCGCCTACCCCGCTCCGTGCGCAGGCCTCGAAGACGCGCACCGAGCCGAGGACGTTCGTCTGCCAGGTCTCCAGTGGATCGTGGGTGGGCTGGAACCTCCACGCCAGGTGCACCACGGCGTCGGCGCCGCGGAAGAGCCGGTCCAGGTCGCTGCCGCCGGGAGCGACGTCCGCCGCCTCCCAGCGCACCCCGTCCACCCGGTGGGCGGGCCGTCGGCGGGCCACACCGGTCACCTCGGACACGTTCGGATCGCCGGCCAGTGCGTGGATCACGCTGGTGCCCGCGTTGCCGGTCGCTCCTGTCACCACGACCCTCATGACGCCCACCCCGCCTTCGGCGCCCGCCCGGCGCCGTGGCGCGGGGCGGCCGGCGCCGCCCCGGGTGCGCTGCGCAGGGCACGGCCCACGGCTGCCAGCCGCAGCGCCTCCAGGGTGTCGGCCTGGCGTTCGGCACGTGCCAGGAGCCGGCCCATGGCCTCCGCGTCGAGCAAGGGGTCCGAGCGGGCCAGTGTGTGCAGGGTCCGCCAGAGTTCCTTGTTGCCTTCCACACCGAGCCTGATCGCCTCCAGTTCGAGCACGTCGCTCAGGGGCGAGCGCGAGAGGAGCCTGCCGTTGGGCTTCAGCCGCCCCGCCTGCGCCACGGCCATGCCCAGGAGCATGCGGAGGTCGTTCGCGGGGACGTCGAGAGCCATCATGACCTCGCGCAGGCTGTCGCGGTCCTCGCTGATTTCCCCGGCGAGGGCGGCCAGACGCGGCCCGGCATCGGTGCCGCGGTGGGCGCGTGCCGTCCGCTTGACGAGGGCGATGCCCGCCCCCGCTCCGGCGAGGTGGTCATTGAGGTAGACGCCCAGCAGGTGGCGGGGGTCCTGGGCGGTGCGTTTCATGGGAGGTCTCCGATCGGTGGTGTGTTCCATGGCCCCGCTCCTTCTCGGGCCGGTCCGTCGGCAGCACATCCCGCGTCTTCCCGTTCAGGAGCCCGGCACACGATGCAGCCGGGGAAGCCGTGGACCCGTGAGCCCGCTTCGACGACCCCCGTGCCGTCTTTCCGCGGCGTTCAGGGTGTGCGTCGCACGCGTGTGGGCAGGCGCCGTGCGGGTCCGGTGGATCCGCCACGGGACCGCCACGAAACGAGGAGCGGCCATGCCCCGCGGTTCAAGTCCCAAGCGTGAACGCCAGTACGAGCACATCAAGGAGAGCGCCGAGCAGCGCGGCGAGAGCACCAAGCGGGCCAAGGAGATCGCAGCCCGCACGGTCAACAAGGAACGCGCGCGTTCCGGCGAGTCGAAGACCGCGAGCCGGTCCTCGATACAGGACATGTCCTCATCGAAGCGCGGTGGGCAGCGCTCCCACAGCGGCGCGCAGGGTCCCACGAAGGAGCAGCTGTACAACGAGGCGAAGCAACGGAACATCGAGGGCCGTTCCAAGATGGACAAGGCCGAGCTCAAGCGAGCCCTCGGCCACTGAGCAGGCGAAAGCCCGCCGCCGACCCGGCTCCGCGGTCGGCCGGGAGCCGCACTGCGGGCGGCGCACAACGCGACGGAAGACGAGGCCGGCGATGCGCTGACGCCGGACAGCGAGGCGCAGCGCCGTCGGCCGCGAGGCCGTCTGCGAGGTGATCATCATGGCGACGAGCGCGCTTGTCGTCATCGACATGCTGAACACGTACGACCACGAGGACGCCGATGCCCTCGTGCCGAGCGTCGCGCGCGCCCTGCCCGCTGTGGTGGACCTTCTCGCAGAGGCCCGCAACCGCGGCCTTCCGGTGATCTACGCCAACGACAACTTCGGGAAGTGGCGCTCCCACCACGGCGAGATCCTGGACGTCGCCCTCACCGGCCCGCACGCCGACCTCGTCGAGCCGGTGCGCCCCGACGAATCCGCGTACTTCGTCGTCAAGGCGCGCCATTCCGTCTTCTACGAGACGCCGCTCGCGTACCTGCTGGGCTCGCTCGGTGTGCACCACCTCATCCTGTGCGGTCAGGTCACGGAGCAGTGCGTGCTCTACTCCGCCCTCGACGCACACATCCGCCACCTCCCGGTCACGGTCGCCCGGGACGCCGTCGCGCACATCCACCGGGACCTGGCCGACGCGGCCCTGCGCATGATGGAGACGAACATGTCCGCCCGGGTCGTCCTCGCGGCCGATGCCTTCCAGGACGTCGCCCCGGGCGGCCTGTCCCCGCCGCCGGAATGAAGCGAGGCGAACCGGGCAGGCGCGGCGTAGCCGGCAGGATCCGTTCCCGGAGTGGGCGCGGGCCACCCTGCTGCCCGCCCTCCGCGAGCTGTGAGGAGACCGCCGCCATGACCCGCAACCGCGCCGCCCTGTTCGACGTCGACGGCACCCTCGCGGACACCAACCACCTCCACGTCGTCTCCTGGTGGGAAGCGCTGCGCCAGCACGGCCACCACGTACCGATGCACGACATCCACCGGGCCGTCGGCCTGCCGGGCGAAGACCTCCTCGACCACCTCCTGGAGGACGATCGCGACCGGGGCGGCGACGAACTGCTGAGCGCCGCCCACGACACCCTGTACGCCACGTACTTCGACAGGCTCCCCGCCCTGGACTCGGCGGCCGACCTCCTGCGGACCCTGTCGGCGGCGGGCTGGAAGGTCGTGCTGGTCACCTCCGCGAAGGACCGGGAACTGGACGCCCTGCGCCGGGCCATCGGCGCCGACGACGCCGTCACCGACACCGCGACCTCCGACGACGTCGAGCAGGGCAAGCCCGCCCCGGATCCCCTCCACCACGCCCTCGAACTGGCGGGGGCGACGCCGGAGCGCGCGGTGTTCGTCGGCGACACCGTGTGGGACATGAAGGCCGCGGTACGCGCCGGGGTGACCGGGATCGGGCTGCTCTGCGGCGGCATCCCGCGCGGTGACCTGGAGGAAGCGGGAGCGGCCGCCGCCTACCGGGACCCGGCCGACCTGCTGGCCGACCTGGCCGACAGCCCGTTCTCCGCGGTGGCATCCGAGTGAACCCGGCCGTTCGAACCGTGGGGAGGAGTGGATCATGACCGCGATCAACGGTGACCGCCTGCTCGTGCTCGTGCGGCACGCCAAGTCCGTCCCCAAGGACGCGGCTCCCGACTTCGACCGCCCGCTGGCCGACCGCGGTCGGCGCGAGGCCCCGAAGGCCGGGGAGTGGCTCGCCGAGTCCGGATACCGGGTCGACTTCGCGCTGTGCTCGTCGGCGCGCAGGACCCGTCAGACATGGCAGCTGATGGTGCCCGGGCTGAGCGAACCGCCCCCTGTCGTCTACGAGGACCGCCTGTACAACGCCTCCACGGACTCCCTGATGGCCGTACTGCGCGAGACGGACGAGTCCGTCACCGGCCTGCTGGTGGTGGGCCACAACCCCGGCATCCACGAGCTGGCGGTCACCCTGTGCGGGAACGGCGGGAGGAACGAGGAGGGCCTTCTGCACCGCATCCACGAGGGATTCCCCACCGCGGCCGTCGTCGTCGTGGCCCTGCCGGACGGCTGGCAGGAGCTCGCGCCCGGAGCGGGCCGGCCGAAGGCCTTCTGGGCTCCGCACGGCTGACGGCCGGCCCGGAACGCGGTGCCGGTGGGCGCGGGAGGACGCGAGGACAGAGGTTCACTGATGGGGATGGCAGGGGTGGACGTGGCGCGGCTCCAGTCGGCCTTCGGGGGCGAGCCCGAGCAGTGCGGTCCTGAGCTCGGGGAACGTGGCGGGGTCGCGGAGCTCGAAGCGGTACGTCGCTGCGTGCATGGTCTCGGCGGTGGCCGCAGTGGCAGCGGGCAGTTGCATGCGCAGGGCCCTCCGGAAGGTCTGCTCCCAGTTCTCGTACTGCGGTGTGCCGTTGACGGCATGACGTCCCACTGCGTCTTGGACGGCCTGCAGGTCCGTCTCGACGGTACGGAGCCTGTCGGACGAGGTCATGCCCTCCTCGTCGCTGCCCAGGTCCACGATCACCCATCCGTCCCAGGGGGAATACGGAGAGCAGTAGAGGGGCCTCTCCGGATCAGGGCTGCGCCAGGCCCCCGCCGTGGTCACCGTCGCGAGCACCAGACCCATCACCAGGACCGTCCTGCGCAGCCGCCCCGGTCCGCCGGTTCCCCGTGGCCCCAACGCCGCCACGATGAACGCGGCGAGCGAGAAGGCGAGGATCCATGCCTGGCGGTCTCCGAGGGCGGCAAGCATGAGCCGCACGCGCTCATTGCCCTCCTCGATCATGCGGACGGACTCCTTCGCGGCGGCCGTGCTGGTCACCAGCAGGACAAGGGTCCATGCAGCGAGCACGGTCGTACCACCGGTCCGCACGACGCGCCGGATCCGGTCCGTGAGTTGCGCCGGGGCGGCAAAGAACACGACCCGCAAGGCGAGCAGCGGAGCCGCGGTCACGAGCGCGCAGAACGCCAGGACTTCGAAGCCGCCCAGCAACAGCAGGGCGAAGGCGCCGGTGCCCACGAGGGCCGCCCCCACCGTCAGCAGGAGCAGGTACCCGGCATGGGAGGCACGTGGCGTCCGGGAAGGCGCGGACACCGCACGGGCCACGGCCCACGGCCAGCAGGTCAGCAACGTACAGCACGCGAACAGGGAGATCAGGGGCAGGGGGGCGAGGGGGATGCCCGCGGAATCCGACCCGTAGGGGGTGAGCGCAGTGCCCACCAGCACTCCCAGGGCGAGGAGCCCCGCTTGGCGCAGCGGCTGCGGCGGTCGTCCGGCCGCCTCGCTGTTGCGGGTGTGCCTCCACATGCCGAGCGCGGCGAAGACGCCCAAGGGTGCCCCGGCGAGTGCGGCCGTCGCGATGACGATCCCGTCCTTGGCCGGCCCGTAGTCGTACCAGACCGACAGGGCGTGGGGCACGGTGGCCAGCAGCGCTCCTACGAGGAAACCGGCGAGGAGGGCGTACCCGGGGCTGAACCTCAGCAGCGGAGCCGGGTCGCGGATCAGGGACGCACGCTGCCTGGACGGGCGGTGGGGCGAGAAGAGGTGGGGCGGGTGCTCGAACGGACGGTTGACGGGCCGCTTGTGGCGCGGGCCGGTCCGGTCGTCGTACAGGGCCCAGGCGAGGTCTTCCGCACCGTTCTCCCCGTACTGCGCGGCGCGCTGGTCGGCGTAGTCCTCCCGGGCTCGGTAGAACTCCAGCACCATCAACTCGACCGCCAGCGCGAAGAGCAGTGCGCCGCCGGCGGAGCCGATCAGTTCCCAGCGTCCGTCGAGGATCCCGAAGACGAGGCTGACGGGCACCACGGCCAGCACCTGCGCGCCGTTGGCCCACCGGACACCGGTGGCCAGGTTGTGCAGGGGGATGTCCCGGTTCCGCAGATGGGCCAGTTCGTGGCGGACGATCGCGTCGAAGCTGTTGGCGAGCTCCTGTTCCTCTTCCTCGTCCTTGCTTCCCAGGGCAAGCATCACCGGTCCCAGGGCGAGATAGGGGCGCAGGCCGAGAAGGTCCGTCCCCGATGCCATCGCGTAGGGCCGCATGCCGAAACGGTTCGACCCGGGACCCGTACCGCGGTTCTTGTCCCTGCGGTTCTCCTTGAGGAGCGTCGGAGCGTTCCGTACGCACATCTCCTTCGACAGGGCGTTGACGCGCCTGACGACAGCGGGGAACGTGACCGGGTCGAGCGGCGTGCACGTGCGGCGGCGCAGGCGGTCGCGGAAGGCGAAGGTGCCGACGGAAAGGTAGGTGACCCACTGCGCGGTCAGGAGGGGATGGGCGAGGCCCCGGCCACCGGTGTGAGGGTAGGAGCCCAGCGCCGATACGAAGAAGTTTCCCGCATACACGGTGGCTGCCATCAGCAGCAGCAGGAGCCGTGTGTTGAGCGGGAAGGCGAACAGGTCGAACGTCGCACGGCGCCGCGCTCTCTCCGTCAGGGCGGGCCTCGGAGTGCTTTCCGGGGCCCTGCCGGGGGTCACCCGGATTCGCCCTGGCCGTCGAGCAACTCCTCGAGGGCATCGGCGAGCCCGGCGGCCCGTTCCTCGTTCAGCCCCGCTTCGCGGCTGAGCCGGAGGATGCCCGCACGACGTGTGGGGCCCGGCTCGACCGTCCCGGACTCCGGGATCTCCTGCAGGGCGGGGGGCTCTTCCTGCTCCTTGCGGCCGAAAAGACGGCGCACTCCCTTGGCCGCGCCGGCCGTACGACGCTCCGTCGAGTCGCTCAGCTGCTGTTTGACGCCGTCCAGTACGCCATCGCACAGGGCGACGACCACGTAGATGACCGCGGGCCCCACCACCCCCCAGACTTCGGCGGCACCGATCTCGCCCGGTGTCGTACGCCGTCGGCGCCTGCGTCCTCCAAGGTGTTCGCGGGCCTCCTCGACGTACCCGGATATGCCTTCTTCGAAGGCAGCCACCTCTTCCGGCGCGACCTTCGTACGCCTCGGCCGCACCTCCGGCCGCCCACCCCACCCGGCGGGACCACCGTGTCCCTACCCCCTCCACCCCAGGGGGAACCTGCCCGTGACCGGAGCCGACCGTGGGTCACCGACAGGCGGCGCTCAGCGCCGTGGTGAACTCCGCGGCCAGTTCGGTGATGACGGGGAGGTCGAAGGCCAGCGCGTTGTACTGCAGCCAGCACCGCAGACCGCCGTCCGGCTGCTCTACCACGGTCAGTTCGGGCACGCCCCGGTCGCCGCCCGGCAGCGGCCACGGCACGGTGCTCCCGCGCGGCAGCTCCCAGGGCCCGCAGGCCAGGCCGGGCAGCTGCGCGGGCGCGGCCCACGCCTCGTAGCGGAGCCAGGCCGCGAACGGTACGGACGGACTGAACTCGGCGAACGGGTAGAGCTGGTGGTCCAGTGCCTCGCTGTAGACCGTCCGCAGCCGGTCCACCAGCTCGGCGAAGCCGGGCCCCCCGCTCGCGTCCACCCGCAGCAGCAGCGACTGGACGAAGCAGCCCACCGTCCGTTCCGCGTCCGGGCGCGGGCGGCCCGGCACCGGGGTCATCACCACCAGGTCGGGGCGGCCGCTGCGGCGCGCCAGCAGTCCGGTCCAGGCCGCCGTGACCGCCAGGAAGGGGGTGGCGCCCAGCTCGGCCGCCCGGGCCCGCAGGGCTTCGGCCAGTGTCGCCGGCACCTCGAACTCGTGGGCCTGGGTGAGGACTTCGTCCACCGCCCGGCGGCCGGCGAACTCCTCTACGGCCTCCGGCGCCCCGGCCAGCGCCTTCGCGAAGTGAGCCCGGGAGGCCGGCCAGTGCGCGTTCGCCCAGTCCACCAACTCCTGGTAGCCGGGGCCCGAACGGGCCGGCGGGGCCGGCCGGCCCCGCCGCAGCGCGGAGTAGAACACCCCGAGGTCGGCCAGCAGTACACCGACCGACCAGCCGTCGCAGACCATGTGGTGCACCGCGACCAGCACCACGTGGTCGGTCTCCGAACGGCTCACCACCAGCAGGCGCGCCATCGGGTCGACGGCCAGGTCGGTGAGACGGTCGCGTTCGGCCAGCAGCAGGGCGTCCACCTCCGCGTCCGTGGCCCCCGGGGCCCGGGTCAGCGTGATCCGCACCCTGGGCTCCCCGTCCAGCACCGCCCGCACGACCCCCTCGCCCGCCGCCTCGAACCGGGTCCGCAGCGCCGGATGGCGCCGGACCGCTTCCGTGAGTGCCCGGCCCAGGGTCAGCGGCTCCAGCCGGTCGGTCACCCGGAACAGCGCCGTCACCGCGCCGGCGTCCCGCCCGGGAGCCCCGGCCATCCAGCGGAAGAAGTTCTCCTGCTGCGAGGTGAGTGGGACGGCGTGCGGTTGCGCACGGAGCGCGGACAGGTAGGGCAGCGTCACCGTCTCCGGCGCGGCAGGCGCCCCCTCAGTGGCGGCCTGCCGCCGGTCGGGGTGGTCCACCCAGGCGGCCTGGGATCGCAGCGAGGGCCGCTCGAAGACCAAGGCGGTCCCCGCCCGGACCCCGAACTCGCCGCTGATGCCGGTGGCGAGCTGGACCGCCCGGAACGAGTCGCCGCCGAGCGCGAAGAACTCGGCGGCCACATCGGTGACCGTCCGGCCGAGCAGACGCCGCCAGAGCCCGGCCAGCCGCAGTTCCGTCGGGGTGGCCGGCGCGACCGCAGGACCTGTGGACTCCGCGGGCGCGTCGAACAGGGGGCGGAGCCGGTGCTTGACCACCTTGCCGCTCGGGTTCCTGGGCAGGTCGCCTGCGAACAGGATCCGGACCGGCAGTTCCGGCCGGCTGAGCCGGGCGCTCAGGAACACCCGGAGCTCGTCCAGGTCCAGACCGCCGGGCCCGGCCACCACGACCGCCACCGGGACGGCGCCCATGACGGGGTGCGGCAGGCCGAGCGCGGCGGCGTCGGCCACCGCGGGGTGCTCGTGCAGCGCCTCCTCGATCCGCAGCGTGGAGACCTTCAGCGCGCCGCTCTTGATGACGTCGCTCTCCCGGTCGACCACGTACAGGTAGCCGTCCGGATCGAGGCGTCCGACGTCGCCCATCCGCACCCAGCCGTCCCGGAACACCCGCGCGCTCTCCCCGGCGGCGCCCAGGTAGCCGCGCGGCGGCCCGGGCTGGCGCAGCCAGACCTCGCCGACCTGACCGGCGGGCAGCGGCAGCCCGTCCGCGTCGAGGATCCGGACGTCACCGGGGTCCGCCGGGCGGCCCAGCGAGCCGGGGCGGCGGGGGTCGACCACGGTGGAGATCTGCGCGGGCGAAGCCTCGGCGGAGGTGTAGGTGTTGACCAGCGTCGCGCCCGGCAGCGCCGCGGCCAGCGCGGCCGCCACCGGCACGGGCAGGGCGGCGGCGGAGGAGTTGACCAGGCGCAGGCTGCCCAGGTCGTACCGGCCGGCGGTGCCCGCGTTGACCAGTTCGATCGCCATCGAGGGCACCAGGAAGGCGGTGCCGACCCCGAACTTCTCGACCGCGATGCCGAATCGGTCCGCGTCGAAGCGCGGCAGGCTGAGCGTGGTGGGCGCGGCGGTCAGTGCGCCCAGCAGCATCACCTGGCCCGCGTTGGTCCCGATCGGGAAGGCGTGCAGGGCGTACCGCGAGTGCGCGTAGGCCCGGCGGCGGGGACGGGTGGCCAGGCCGGCGGTCAGGCTTCCGTGTGCGGCGAGCACGCCCTTGGGCGCGCCGGTGGTGCCGGAGGTACCGATCACCTGGGCCGGGTCTGCCGGGCCGACCCGGTGCGGCGGGCCGGCCGGCGGCTCGGGATGCGCCGCCAGCAGGGCGTCCAGACGCAGCTCCACCAGCCCCGGGACGGTGGGCAGTTCAGCGTCCCGCAGGACCGTGCCCGCTCCGGCCAGCGCGGCCAGGGCGGCGGCATCGGTCTCGGAGAGGTCCTCGCGGACCGGGACGGGCACCCCGCCCGCGTACTGGACGGCGAGGAAGCCGACGGCGTACCGCTCCCAGCGCGCGTTGGAGAACCGCAGCACCACCCGGTCGCGGTGTCCGACTCCGGCGGCGGCCAGCCCGGCGGCAGCGCGCAGCGCCTCCTCGCGCCAACGGCGGTAGCTGAGTTCCCCGCCGCCGACGACCTGGAGGGCCACGTGGTCCGGGTGTTCGGCGGCCCGGGCGTCGAGGAGCTCGGGGACGGTCGTCGCGGCGGGTGGCACGGTGGTGGCGATGGCGGGCTCCGGTGTGATTCGGGGAGGGGAGGAGGGGGAGGTGGTCGGGCGGGCGGGCGGAGTCAGTCCAGCCCGGCGGCTGCCTCCTCCTCGCTGAGGGCGTCGATCTCCGCGATCAGCAGTGCCTCGATCCGGGCCGCCAGGGCTGCCGGGGTGGGGTTTTCGAAGACGTCGCGGATCGACACGTCGAGGCCGACGCCGGCCCGGATCCGGGCGGCGACCCTGGTGACCAGGAGCGAGTCCCCGCCGAGGGCGAGGAAGTCGTCCAGTACGCCGACCTTCGGTACGTCGAGCACCGCCTGCCAGAGGTCGACCACCAGGGCCTCCGCATCGGTGCGGGGTGCCAGGTATCCGGCGGCCGCGCCCGCTGGGTCCGGGTCGGGCAGGGCAGCGGTGTCGAGCTTGCCGTTGGCGGTGAGCGGGAGGGTGTCGAGCGGCACCACGACGTCCGGCACCATGAAGGCCGGCAGCCGCAGGGCCAGGTGCTCGCGCAGCTCTCCCGGCCGCGGCGCGGCTGCTGCGGACCGCTGCCCGGCGGCCGGCGGCCGCAGGACGGCGTAGGCGATCAGCCGGCGGCCGCCCTGGACCAGCACGGCCGCCCGGCCGACGGCCGGGTGGGCGGTGAGGGCGGCCTCGATCTCGGCGGGCTCGATCCGGTATCCGCGGATCTTCACCTGGCCGTCGGCGCGGCCGAGGAACTCCAGCTGCCCGTCGGTGCGCCACCGGGCGCGGTCGCCGGTGCGGTACATCCGGCCGTCCGGGGCGTCGGTGAACGGATCCGGGAGGAAGGCCTCCGCGGTCAGGCCGGGCCGGGCCAGGTAGCCGCGCGCGAGTCCGGCGCCGCCGATGTACAGCTCGCCCTCGGAGCCGGCGGGCAGCAGGGTGCCGCGCTCGTCCAGGACGTAGAGCCGCACTCCCGGCAGTGGACGGCCGAGCGGCGGCCGCTGCCCGGCGCCGGGCCCGCTGCCGGGGCTGCCGCCGAGCTCGCCCGCGGTGACGATGATGGTGGCCTCGGTCGGACCGTAGGTGTTGACGAGCCGGACGGTGTCGCCGTGCCGCTCCCGCCACTGGGCGAGGGTGGCGGCCCGTGCCTCGGACCCGCCGAGGACGACCAGCCGCAGCGCCGGCGGCCACGGGGTCTGGTCCCCGAGCGAAACCAGTTCCTCCCAGTACGCGGTGGGCAGGTCGAGTACGGTGACGGACCGCCCGGTCTCGCTGCGCAGCAGGTCGGGCAGCATCCGGCCGCCGCCGGGCAGCAGGACGACACAGGCGCCCGCGGTGAGGGCGGGCCAGATCTCCTCGGCGTGGGTGTCGAAGCCGATGGAGGCGAACTGGACGATCCGGTCGCCCGGCCGGAGCCGGTAGCCCTGCGGCCCGGCCATCCACCCGACGCGCTCGGCCAGAGCGGAGTGCTCGACGGCGACGCCCTTGGGGACGCCGGTGGAGCCGGAGGTGTAGAGGACGTACGCCAGGCCGCCCGGAGCGGTCCCGGGCAGGAGGGCCCCCGCAGGCCCCGTGGCGCGGGACGTGGTGCTTCCGGACGCCGTGCTCCCGGACGCGGTGCTCCCGGACGCGGTGCCCGCAGCCCCGGTGCCCGCAGCCCAGGCCTTCCCGGCCCCGGTGTCCGGGTCGCCGACGGCCAGCACCGGGACCCCGAGGTCCGGGCGCTCGCCCCCGGTGAGCAGGAGGGCGGCGTCCGCTTCGCCGAGCATCAGCCGCTGGCGCTCGGCCGGGTGCGCGGGGTCGAGCGGCAGGTAGCCGGCGCCGGCCTTCCAGATCGCCAGCAGAGCGGTGACCAGTTCGAAGGACGGCTCGATCCGGACACCCACCGCACGGCCCGCCACCGGGCCCAGCCGGGAGGCCAACTCATCGGACCAGCAGTCGAGTTCGGCGTAGGTGCGGATGCGGCCCGCACACTGGAGAGCGGGTGCGTCGGGGCGGGCGGCGACCTGGTCGGCGAAGCCGCGCAGGATCAGGCGGGCGTCGTCCTCAGCGACGGCGGGTCCGGCGGGTTCGGCCCCGAGGGTGAGCAGCGCCGCGCGCTCCTCGCCGGTCAGGAGCCAGTCGCCGTGCAGCGGGACCTCCACGTCCACGACGGCCCGGGCGAGCAGGTCGCGGACCCGGCGCGCCAGGGCCTCGACCGTGGTGCGTTCGAAGAGCTCCCGGTCGAAGCAGAACGACAGCGTCATCCCGCCGTCCGGGGTCCGCCAGCTGTCCAGCAGCAGATCGGTCTTGGCGCGGTCGAAACCGGAGTCCATGCTCGCCGTCCGGACGCCCGCGGGCAGCGAGGTCCGCTCGTCGGCGCCGGCCGTCTCGTACTGGCTCTGGTGGACGAACACCGCCTGGTAGAGCGGGCCGACGCCGGGCAGGACCGGCAGCCCCAGTTCGGCGGCCACCCGCTCGACCGGGATGTCCTGATGGCTCAGCGCGGCCATCGTCGCGGAGCGCACCCGGCGCAGCACGGTGCGGAAACCGGGCTCACCGGTGAGGTCCGCGCGGATCACCCCGGTGCGGGAGAAGTAGCCGAGCAGGGCCTCGTGGGCGGTTTCGTTGCGGCCGGCCAGCGGGGTGCCGACGGCGAAGTCGTAGCTGCCGCTCCAGCGGGCCAGCACCATCTGGTAGGCGGCGAGCAGCACCATGAACGGGGTGCAGCGCTGCTCGCGGGCCAGGGCGTCGACTCCGGCGACGAGGTCGGGGCCGAGGGCGAGGTCGGCGAAGCCGGCCGGGTGGGCGGGCTCGGCGGGCCGGGGGTGGTCCAGCGGCATCCGCAGGGCGCCGACGCCGGCCAGTCGTCCGCTCCAGTGCCGGACCGCCTCCTCGGCCGCGCCGCCGTCCAGCCTGGTCCGCTCGGCGAGCGCGAAGTCGCCGAACTGGAGCCCCAGGTCAGGCAGTTCCGCTGAGGCCTCGCCTATTTCCTCGCGGTACAGCGCGAGCAGTTCGCGCCACAGCACGGTGAACGACCAGCCGTCGGAGACGATGTGGTGGACCACCACGCTCAGCGCGTGCTCGTGTTCGCCGGCGCTGACCAGGACGGCCCGCAGCGGCGGGCGCTCGCCCAGGTCGAAGGGGGCGTTGACGAAGGGGGCGCAGGCCGCGGTGAAGGACTCCTCCGAGGCGTCCGGTATCGGCACCAGGGCGAGCTCGACGTCCCGTACGGGCTCCACGAGCTGGACGGGCTGCTCACCGTCCAGGGCGAACCGGGTGCGCAGCACCTGGTGTCGCGCGGTGAGCCGGGTGAGCGCCGCGCTCAGCGCCTGCGCATCGATCGGCCCGCTCCAGCGCCGGTTGAGGTACATGTTGAACCCGGCGTCCTGGGGCCCCAGTTGCTGGAGGAACCAGAGGCGGCGCTGCTCGTCGGTCAGCGGATGGCGGGCGATCGGGGTCGGGGAGGTCATCTGTTCGTCTCGCCTTTCGCGCGGGCCCGCAGGGTCTCCAGGCCGATCAGGTCGTCGGACTCGGCGTCCGGGACTTCCCGGTCGAAGCGGGCCAGGACGGGAATGCAGAGGCTGATCAGGACCAGTACGGCCATGGCGGCGCCGAACACCAGGTAGAGCAGGCCGATGCCACGCCCGTCGCCGGTGCCGATCAGCGCGCCGACGCTGGAGGCCAGCGCGCCGCCCTCGTCCATCAGGGGCTGGAGCAGCCCGGGGCCGGCCGGGGCGACCAGGGCGAAGCCGATCGGCAGGGTGGACCAGGCGACCAGGGTGTTCACCGCGATCACCCGGCCGTGGAAACGCATCGGCACCTTGGTCTGGATGACCGTCGCGTAGATGCCGTTGAGCAGCGCCAGCCCGTAGGTCATGCCGAACGCGCCGACGGCGACCACGGTCACCGAGGGCCGCAGGCCGGTGACGACGCAGGCGGCGGCGAGGCCGAGGGTGGCGAACAGGACACCGCGCAGGCGCATCCGGCGCGGGCCTCCCCAGACCAGCAGGGTGAGGCCGCCGAGGACGGCGCCCAGGCCGGCCGCGGTGGAGACCCAGCCGGCCGAGGCGGTGGAGGAGAAGGAGAGCACCAGGGGGGTGATGAGCAGGAAGAGCGGGGAGAGGAAGATGTTCAGCACCGCGAACCAGAACAGCATCGCCCTGAAGTGCCGGCTTCCCAGGGCTCGTTGGAACCCGGCGCGGATCTCGGCGCCGACGCTCTCGCGGCGGGTGGCGGCCATCACGTCGGGGAAGCGCACCGCCAGGGTGACGCCGGTGGCGATCAGGTAGCTGACGACGTCGAAGACCAGGATGCCGCCGAGGCCGATCACGTGCAGGATGCCCACCGCGATGAGCGGTACGAGGAACTGGGCGAGGCCGAGGGCCATCTGGACCACACCGTTGGCGCGGCCGAGGAAGCGCTTGGGCACCAGCTGCGGCACCGCCGAGCCCCAGGCGACGCGCTGGAAGGCGAGCGCGGCGGAGAGCAGGGAGATCATCACGTAGCAGTGCCAGATCTCGAGCGAGTCGCTGAGGTAGAGCACCAGCAGAGCCGCCTGCGTCAGGCCGGCCGCGATGTCGCCGCCGAGCATCACCCGGCGGCGGTCGCCGCGGTCGACGATGGCGCCGGCCAGCGGGGCGACCACGATGCCGGGCACCAGGCCGAAGGCGGCGAGCAGGCCGAGCTGCAGCAGCGAGCCGGTCTGCAGGTAGATCCAGATCGGCAGGGCGAACTCGGTGAGGGCCGAGCCGATCATCGAGAGCTGCTGGCCGGTGGCGATCGCCAGGAAGCGGCCCATGCTCGGGCGGACGGGGCTGCTGCGCCGGCGGGCCTTGCGGGCCTTCCCCGGCGTCCCGGACCGCTCCTCCGGCTCCTCCGACTCCTCCGGCTCCTCCGGCTCCTCCGGCTCCTCCGTCTGCAAGGGGTCCGGCCCGCGCTCCGGCTCCGTCCCGGCGGAGTCGCGGGACAGGCCGGCCAGCCACCAGGTCGCGTCGGCGGTGCGTTCGTGGCGTGCTTCCTCACCGGCGGCGATCGACCGGTGCACCCCGGTCAGGATTCCCGCCAACTCCCCGGCGCGGTACTTGAGGTAGAAGTGCCCGGCCTCGTCCAGGACCACCACGGCGGCGGTCCCGGTGATCCGGTGCCACTCGCGGAACCGCTCCTGGTAGAACTCGGTCGCCGGATCGCGGTCGCCGCAGACGGCGATCACCGGCGCCGTGATGGTGCCGCCCTCGCTCTCGTACAGCTCGCCGAAGTAGCGCTCGGCGCCCTTGGTGCCGACACGGCGGTTGCGCACGATCAGCCGCAGCTGGTCCTCGTCGACCTCGTCCACGTCCAGGCCGGCCGCGGCCAAGGCGTTGATCATGCCCTGGTCGCTGCGCAGGCGGGCGGCCAGCTCGGCGAAGCGCTCGGCCAAGGCGGCGCCGCGCCCCTTCGGGCGGGCGAACGGGAAGATGCCCCCGAGGTGGACGGCGTCGATCTCCCGGCCGGCCGCCTCCACCCGGCGGGCGATCTCCACGGTCAGCCGGACGCCGACCCCGCAGTGCCCGTAGAGGACCAGCGGTCCGGCGACGTCGGCGAGGATCTCCTCGGCGCAGAGCCGGGCGACCTCGTCCACGTCCATCGCCTCCTCGCCCAGCTCGTGGCCGGGGACGGCGATGGAGTGCAGGGCCCAGTCCGCCGGCATGGCGTCGGCGAGCGGCTTGTAGATCAGTGCGCTGCCGCCGCCGTAGGGGGCGCACACCACGGTGGCGGCCGTCCTGCGGCGCTCGGGGGTGAGCAGGTGCAGCAGCCGGCGCGGGCCGCGGTCGGCCTCGGGGGTGGCCACCAGTCCGGCGAGCCGACGGACCGTCGGGTACGTGAAGAGGTCCATCACGCCGACCGGGGTGGCCAGGCCGGGGAAGGCCCGGCGCATCCGGGCGACCACCTGGGTGGCGAGCAGGGAGTGGCCCCCGAGTTCGAAGAAGTCGTCCAGTGCGCCCACTCGGGGGAGGTCCAGCAGCTCCGCCCACAGGGCGGCGATCACCTGCTCGGTCCCGCCCTCGGGGTCTACGTGACTGCCGGCGGCCGGGCCGTCCACGGGCGCGGGCAGCGCCCTGCGGTCGATCTTGCCGTGGGCGAGCAGCGGCAGCCGCTCCAGCACCACGTAGCGGGCCGGGACCATGTAGTCCGGCAGGACCTCGCCCAGGGCGGCGCGCAGTTCGGCGGCGGCCGGGGGCTCGCCGCCGGCCGGGCGTTCCAGGTAGGCGACGAGGTTCTGCTTGACGCCCTCGCCGCGGGCCAGGACCACTGCCTGGGTGATGCCGGGCAGGGCGGTCAGCGCGGCCTCGATCTCGCCGGGCTCGACCCGGTAGCCGCGGACCTTGATCTGGTCGTCGCCGCGGCCGAGGTAGTCCAGGGTTCCGTCGGTGCGCCAGCGCGCCAGGTCGCCGGTGCGGTACATCCGCGGGCCGCCGGTCCCCGCGACACCCCGGCCGGTGCCGGACGGGTAGGCGTACGGATCGGGCAGGAACCGCTCGGCGGTCAGGTCCGGCCGTCCGAGGTAGCCCCGGGCCAGCCGGTCCCCGCCGAGGTACAACTCCCCGGTGACGCCCGGCGGAACGGGATTGCGGGCCTCGTCCAGCACGTAGCAGCGCCCGCCGGCCAGCGGGCTGCCGATCGGGGTGCTGCCCGGCGCGTTCAGCCCGTCGGCGGTGACCTCGTGGACGGTGATCCCCACCGTCGCCTCGGTCGGTCCGTAGTGGTTGAACACCGCGCACCGGCCCAGTGCGGCGATGCCCGCGGCCCAGGACCAGCTGCAGGCCTCGCCGCCGAGGACCAGCGTGCGGCGCGGCAGCAGCCGCTCCATCGGTGCGTCGGCGGTCAGCGCGGCCAGGTGGGAGGGCGTCATCTTCAGGTGGTCGATGCCGGCCCGCTCGATCTCCGCGGCCAGTTCCACGCCCGCGATCCGTCGGGGCAGCAGGTGGACCCGGCCGCCGGTGGTGAGGGCCAGGTAGAGCATGGTCATGCTGAAGTCGAAGGAGAGCGACTGCAGCAGCCCGAAGGAGGCCCCGGGCTCGATCCGCAGCCGATCGCGTGCGCCGGCCAGGTAGTTGAGGATCTGGCGATGCTGCACAGCGACGCCCTTGGGCGTGCCGGTGGAGCCCGAGGTGTAGATCACGTACGCCAGGTGGTCGGCGCCGGAGACCTCCTCCAGCGGCGCCCCGTCCGTCTCGGTCGCGTCGCCGTGGCTGCCGTCACCGCCGTCACCGCCGTCACCGTCGTCGCCGCTGCCGCTGCCGCTGCCGCTGCCGCTGCCGTCGCCGGTCAGCAGGTCGGCCGCCGGGTGGTCGCCGAACCGCGGTCTCAGCGCGGTGTCGGTGATCAGGACCTTGGCTCCGGCGTCGGTGACCAGGTGGGCGAGCCGGGCGGGGGGCTGCTCGGGGTCGAGCGGCAGGTAGCCGCCGCCGGCCTTGAGGACGGCGACCAGGGCGACCGCCAGATCGGGGGACTGCTCCAGGCAGACGGCCACCCGGTCGTCCGCGCCCACGCCCAGTGCCCGTAGCCGCCGGGCCATGGCGTTGGCGCGCCGGTCGAGGTCGCCGTAGGTCAGCGTGCGGTCCTCGAAGACCAGCGCCGGCGCCTCGGGCGTCCGGGCCACCGCCTCGGCCAGCGCCCGGGTGAGGGTGGCGGGACCGCCGTCCGGCAGCGCGGGACCGGCGGCCCAGGTCTCCAGTACGGCCGTCCGCTCGGCCGCGCCGAGCAGCGGGAGCCGGTCGACCGGCAGAGTGGGGTCGGCGACGGCGGCCGCGGTCAGCAGCTCGAACCGTTCGGCGAGGCGCTCGACGGTGCCGGCGTCGAAGAGGTCGGTGCGGTAGGTGAGCAGGCCGTAGAGGCTGCCGTCCGGCTCCTCGCGCATGTAGAGGGCGAGGTCGGCATGGGTGGTGGTGGCTTCGTAGCCGAAGCCCTCGGAGTCCAGGCCCGCGGTGGGGGTGGCGGCGCGGTCGCCGTAGTTCTGGAAGGCGAAGGTGGTCTGGAAGACGGCGGCGCGGCCGACGTCGCGTTCCACCGCGAGATCGTTCACCATCTGCTCGAACGGCACCTCCTGGTGCGCGTACGCGTCGAGCGTGGTCTCGCGGACCCGGCTGACGAGCCGGCCGAAGTCGAGGCCGGCGCAGAGCCGGGCGCGGATCGGCAGCATGTTGACGAACACGCCTACGACACCCTCGAGTTCACGGTGGAGACGGCCGGCGACGGCCGAGCCGACGGCGAAGTCGCGCTGGCCGGCGTGCCGGCCCAGCAGGGCCTGGAACGCGGCCATCAGCACCATGTACGTGGAGGCGCCGTAGGCCCGCGCCACCTCGCCCACCTGGCGGGAGAGTCCGGGGTTCCAGCGGAACTCGGTCGCGGCCCCGTCGAAGGTGAACAGCGGTGGGCGGGGCCGGTCGGAGGGCAGCTCCAGGGCCGGGACGCCGTCGAGTTCGGCGCGCCAGTGCTCGCGCGAGGCGGCGAGCCGTCCGCTGTCCAGACGGTCCCGCTGCCAGGCCGCGTAATCACCGAACTGGACGGGAAGGGGCGGTAGTTCAGCCGGGGTGCCGTGGGCGTGGTGGGCGTAGCGGAGGTCGAGCTCGCGGTTGAGGAGGTCGATCGACCAGCCGTCGCAGATGATGTGGTGCATCACCAGGGCCAGGACGTGGTCGTCCTCGGCGATCCGGACCACCAGGGCGCGCAGCAGCGGGCCGGCCTGGAGGTCGAAGGGTTCGGCGATCAGCGCGCCGAGTTCGGCGGCGGTGCGCGCCTCCGGGGCCGGGTCCGCACTGGCGTCCACGTGCTGGGCCGCGAACGGCGCGGGCTCGGCGACCCGGACCTCGGCGGTGCCGGCCTCGGTGGTGCGGAAGGTCATCCGCAGGCTCTCGTGCCGGGCCACCAGATCGGTCAGTGCGGCGTCCAGCGCGGCGCGGTCGAAGGGGCCGCGCAGGCGGCGGGCCGGCGCCAGCGTGTAGGCCGTCGAGCCGGGAGCGAACTGGTCCATGAACCAGAGCCGTTCCTGGCCGCTGGAGAGCGGCGGTGCGGTGTCCGCCGGTCGGGGGTCCACCACCCGGGCGGGCACCGCGGCGCCGCGCAGCCGCTGGCTGAGGAGGGCGCGCTTGGCCGCGGACCAGTCGGTGGGTAGGTCCTGGGTATCCGTCATCGATTTCCTGTTCGAGGCGTGCGGCGGGGGAGTCGTGGGGTGCGGGCGAGGCGCGGCGGGGCAAGGCGAGGCGCGGCGGGGCAAGGCAGGGCTGGGCCGGGCACGGCCGAGTGGCCTGTGCCCGGCGCGCAGGGCCTACTGGCGCTCGCGGACGGCGGCGGCGATGCCGGCCGGGGTCGGTACGTCGAAGAAGACGTCGAAGTCCAGTTCCACGCCGAGCGCGTCGCGGATCCGCACGGCGATCTGGATCACCGTCAGCGAATGCCCGCCGAGGTCGAACAGGTCGTCCTCGGGGCCGACATCGGGCAGGTTCAGCACCTCCGCCCAGATCCGCCGGACCGTTCCGGTGACCTCGTCGGCGTCGGCGTCGGCGTCGGCGTCGGGGGCGGCGGCTCGTGGCATCGGAGCCTCGCGCGGCGGTACCGGCAGGGCCCGCCGGTCCAGCTTGCCGTTCGGGGTGAGCGGCAGGCGCTCCATGGTGAGCCAGCGCTGCGGCGCCATAGCGGCCGGCAGCGTGCGCAGCAGGTGGTCGCGCAGGTCGGCGGGGGCGGGCGACGGGGCGCCGGCGCTCGGGACCAGGTACCCGGCCAGGAAGGGCTCGCCGTCCTCCTCGGTGCGGACGGCAACGGCGGCCTGGGCGAGCGCCGGGTGCTCCAGCAGGGCGGACTCGATCTCACCGAGCTCGATCCGGTGGCCGCGGATCTTGACCTGGTCGTCGATCCGGCCGAGGAAGTCGAGATCGCCGTCGGGCGTCCAGACGGCGCGGTCCCCGGTGCGGTAGAGCCGGGCGCCGGGCGGGCCGAACGGGCTCTGCACGAAGCGGTCGGCGGTGAGTTCGGGTCGGCCGAGGTAGCCGTGGGCGACTCCGTCCCCGCCGATCAGCAGCTCTCCGGGGATGCCCAGCGGGGTGGGGCTCAGCTGCTCGTCGACGACGTAGACCTGGGTGTTGGCGATCGGGCGGCCGATGCTGACGTGCTCCGGCTCGGCGGGCAGTTCGGCGCAGGTGGACCAGATGGTGGTCTCGGTGGGCCCGTACGCGTTGAACAGCCGGGCGGTGCGCGCGCGCAGTTCGCGGGCGAGCGGCAGCGGCAGCGCTTCGCCCCCGGCCAGGCCGGTGACCGCGGCCAGCGCGTCGGCGCCGCTCCCTGCCGTGAGCATCACCCGCCATCCCGACGGGGTGGCCTGTACGTGGGTGACGCCCTCGGCGCCGATCAGTGCCAGCAGGCCGGGGCCGTCGACGGCGAGGCCGTCCGGGGCCAGGACCAGGCGGCCGCCGGTGACCAGCGGCAGGTAGAGCTCCAGCGCGGAGATGTCGAACGAGAGCGAGGTCAGGCCGAGCCAGGCGTGCTGAGGGCCGGAGCCGAGCCGGTCGGCGAAGGAGGTGAGCAGGTTGACCAGGGCCCGGTGGCCGACGCAGACGCCCTTGGGGCGGCCCGTGGAGCCGGAGGTGTAGAGGACGTACGCCACTTCGTCCGTACCGGGGGCGGCGCCGGGGGTCGTACCGGGGGCGGCGCCGGGGGTGATCCCGGGACCGGCCTCGGGGGCGGCATCGGCCGGGTCCTGCGCCGAGGGCGCGGGGAGCCGTAGGACTGCGGGGGCGGCGGCCGAGACCACTGGCGAGGGCTCCCGGTCGGCGAGTACCAGAACGGCTCCGGAGTCGCGCAGGACGAGGGCCAGGCGCTCGGCCGGATATCCGGGGTCCAGCGGCAGGTACGCCGCGCCGGTGGCGAGTACGGCGAGCAGCGCGGCGGGCAGGTCGGCGGTGCGGTCCAGGTGGAGGGCGACCAGGTCGCCGGGTCTGACGCCGCCGGCGCGCAGGGCTAAGGCCAACTGACGGACGCGGGCCATAAGTTCGCGGTACTCGAGGTGGCGGCCGGCAGCGCTGACCGCGATCGCCTCCGGGGTGGCGGCGGCCTGGGCGCGGATCAGGTCGAGCACGGTCCGGTCGGCCGGATACGGCCGGCCGGTGGCGTTCGGCACGGCGGTGACGGCCCGGAGCTCGGCGGCGTCCAGCAGCGGGAGGTCCAGCAGCCGGGTGCCGGGCGCGGCGACCGCGCCGGCGAGCAGGGTGCTGTAGTGGCCGGCGATCCGGCGGGCGGCCTCCGGTGCGAGCACGGCCGGGTCGTACTGGAGGCTGAAGTCGATGCCGCCGCTCAGGGCGCCGCGGGTCTCCGGGGCTTCGACGATGTGGAGGTGGAGGGTGTTGCGGGCCGTACGGTTGTGCACGGCCCAGGCGATCCGGGCACCGGTGTCGGCGAAGTCCGGATCCGGGCCGCGCCGGCGGTACCCGAGCGAGACCGCGGTCAGGCCGACGCGGGGGCCCAGTCCGGTGACGGCGGTGCCGAAGGGCACCCTGCGGTACGGGTAGCCGGCCCGCAGCTCTGTCCGGACGGCTGCGGCGAAGGCGGTGAAGGTGTGTGACGCATCGGCCGCAGGCGCGTGGACGGGCAGCTCGTTGACGAACAGGCCGATTTCTGAAGCAAGTTCGGGCGTCCGGGTGGAAAGCGGAACGGACACCGGGACGGCTTCGCCGCCGTATCGGCGCAGGAGCCCGTGCAGGGCCGCGAGCAGGAACTCGAAGACGGTGGTACCGCTGAGGGCGGCGGAGGCGGCCAACTCGTGGGCTTCGGCCACGCCGAGGTGCCACTCCACCGCCTCACCGGCCCCGGCGACGGTCGGGGTGCGCGACACGCCGGGCAGTACGGGGTCGGTGGCGGCGGCCCAACGCGGCCCGTACCACTCGGCAGCCCTCCGGACGGTGCCCGGATCCGCGGTCGGTGCGGTCGGTGCGGCCCCCGTGGCCCCTGTGGCCCCTGCGGCCCGTGCAGTGGCCACGGGCAGGGGCGCCGAGCCGTACGCGGCTGCGAGGTCCCGGGTCAGGACGTCCTTGGAGTTGCCGTCGAAGACCGAGTGGTGGGCGGTGACCAGCAGTTCGGCGCTGCCGTCGGCGCGCCGGTACAGGGTGAAGCGGCTGAGCGGGCCGGTCTCCAGGGCGAACGGACGAGCGGCCTCCTCCTCCAGCCGCTTCTCCAGGTCGGCCTGGTCAGCCGACGCTTCCAGCTGCACCAACTCGGGCCTCTGCGCCGCAGGTTCCTGCCAAACCCGGCCGTCACGCTCCACCAGCCGGGCGGCGAGGGCCGGATGGCGCCTGGTCACAGCGGCCACCGCACGGACGAGCGCCGCCGCGTCGATCCGGTCGAAGGAGATCCGCACCGGCATGTGGAACGCCTCAAGGGCGAGCCCCAGCCGTTCGGTCAGCCAGACGCCCTGCTGGGCCGGCGAAGCCGGGGTGCGGTCGGGCGGGGGGAGTGTTTCGGGCATCGGCGGCTCACTTAGGACGTCGGAGCAGGGTGGAAGAGCAGCACGGGTGAGCGTGCGGACGCGGCATGGGCACGGGCACGGGCTGCCGAACGTCGGGGCCTCAGGCGCCAACGGCAGTCTGTGGAAACCGGGTTCGGTGATGCATCGGTCGATCACCGTGTGGCGCGTCCGGTCCTCCCCCGGGGACCGGCCGACGGCCGTGAGCGGTCAGGACCGCCGGACGCCGCAGGATCCCCCGAGGCGTCCGGACAACTCGGACCCCCGTCCGAGGAAGACAATTGGTCCAGACCTGTCGAGAGATTCGCACAACGCCCATGTGCCGTCAAGGGTCGTCCATTGTCCGGAATCGGCCGCCATCCGCGCCGAGTTGTACCGACGTCCACCCAAACATCCGTGGGTATGATCGCCTCTGATGGCTCGTCAAGGTCCATACATCCAGGGGCAGACCGACCCCGGCCCGGTCCGCCGCCACGCCCGCGCGCAGCGGTCCCGTCGCGGCGGCGTCGGTGTCGTGCGCGCCATGACGTCGCCCGGGCCGTGGCGGCGGCCGCACGGGGGCTACAGCCCCAGCTGCAGCCACCGCCCGTGCCGCCAGAGCCGCCCGTGCCGTCAGGGCGCCCCGGGTGCTACGCGAAGAGCCGGCGCCAGGTCTCCGGGCCCGGGTAGCCGTCCGCCTGCGCGCCGCGCCAGCCCTGTGCCCGCTGGAACGCCTCCACGTTGCGCCGGTCGCTCTCGGACCAACGGGGTCCCGGGCCGTCGGAGTAGTGCTGCCCGTAGCCGCGCTCCACGAGCCGGCGGCCCAGCTTGGCCACGTGGTCGTTGGACTGTCCGGGGCGGAAGTGCTGCCGGCCGGGGAAGGCGGAGCCGGTCGGCGGCCCGCCGCTCCCGGTGGCGATGTCGCGTCCCGTGCCGCTGGTGAGCAGGGTCCAGGTGGCCGGACCGGGCATGCCGTCGGCCTCCGCGCCGCGCCACCCCTGGGCCTCCTGGAAGGCCTTGGTGGCGGCCCGGTCCGCCGAACTCCACACGGGTCCCGGGCCGGAGGTGTAGAAACGCGTTGCGCCGCGCGCCACGAGCATCTCGCCGAGCCGGGTGACGTGCGCGTTGTTCGCCCCGGTGCCGAAGGCGCGCGCCCCGGGGAACGCGCCGGGGGTCTCCTCGCCGCCGCCTTCGCGCAGGCCCGTGTAGCGGTAGGCCACGTAGCGCGAGGAGTTGTTCCAGTACGCGTACGGGGTGCTGCGCTTCAGGGTGTGCGGGCGGGTCTGCTCGTAGGCGGTGTACCGGGTCCTGGACGAGTCGGTCCAGCCTCCGAAGAGCACTACGTGGGAGCCCGCGCCGGGATTCGAGGGGTTGTGGAACAGCAGCATGTCACCGGGTAGCAGCTCGGACTTGGAGATGCGCTGCGCGAACTGGTCCAGGCTGCCGGTCCACTGGTTGGAGCCGAGCCCCCAGGCCATCGACACGAAGCCGGAGCAGTCCGTCCGGTAGCCGTTCCGGTAGGCGGACATGCTGTACGGGACCTTCGCGTCCACCCACTGCTGGGCGCGGCGCATGATCTCGGCCCGGGTGACGGAGGCGGCTTCCGGGGCGTCCAGGCGCTTGGCCGGGGTCCGCGCGAGCGGACCGGCCGGCCCCTGCGGAGTGGATGCCGTGCCGTCGGGGAAAGGGGAGCGCCCCGTTTCGGCGGCCTGGGCGGTGGCGGCGGGCCCGGGGAGCGCGGCCAGGCCGCAGGCTCCGGCGACCGTGGCCACGGCCATGGCGCGGACCCGTCGGCGCGGGGTGTGCCGGGCGGCGGCGGATCGTCGCTCGGTCCGGCAGCCGGGGCAGGGGCAGTTCGTATCCGGCTGTATCTCGGTGAACGCTATAAGGGACATGATGGGATGAATCACTCCTCATGGGTGGATAAAGGGCCTAACTTGATCATGATGTGCGGGCGTGCCGGGAGGGGCTCAAGTCCCGCGGGGCGAAATCGGCGTGTCGCACGGCTCGCCCCACGCGCGGTGATCCCGTCGCCCGATCCGGGTCTCCGCGGCATGTGCCTGCGGATGTCGCGAACTCACCCTGAAAACAGCCTGGTTGTTCGCCCGGCGAACGGCCCGTCCGGGAGGAGTGGCCGGTGAGGGGCCGCGCGCCAAGCTTTTAACAACACCCATTGGGCCGTTCGGAGGGAAGCCCGCGTCGATCTCCGGCCTCCCGCGGCCGAGCCGCCACAATCACCGATCGGTGAGAGGTTCCGACACATCCCAGGAGGCGAACGTGGTGCTCTCTCGACGCGGTCTTGTGAAGGGAGCCGCCGCCGGCGGCCTCCTGCTCGGATTCCCGGGACTCACCGTCCAGTACGAGGCCGTGGCGGCGCCGCCCACCAGAGCGCTGGCCGACGCGGTCGCCGACGCCTGCGCCCGGCTCGCCGGCCGCGGCTGGCGTACGCTGCTCCTCACCGCGACCCGGGGCGCACTCGACATCGGGGCCCCGGACCTGGCCGCCGAGCTGGCGAAACCGGTCCCCGACCTGGACCGCTCGGTGCCCGGCTTCGAGGACTTCTCCCCGGCCCTGCCCGCCCGTGGCATCGAGCCGGGGATCCCCGCCCGGAGCCTGCTCTACCACGCGTTCGCCTCGCCCCACGTGACCACGGACGGCCGGGGCCGGACCCTCGGCGCGTTCCCGGGCCTCGCCGAGATCGAAGCCGTCGAGAACTACGTCTACGGGGTGCGCCCGCCCTCACTGGCCCGGCTCCGCGAGATCGCCGGGGAGAACCCGCTCGGTGTGGTGGTGTTCGCCCTCGACTACCGTGACGCCACCGGCTCGGTGCACGGCCGCCACGCCGACCTCTGCTTCTCCCGGACCGGCATCACCCGCATGGGCACCACCGGCCCGCACTACGACGCCCGGACCCGCCAGTTCGCCCCGCAGGACCCGAAGAGCCCGTTCGTCTTCCGTACGGTGCCGCAGCGCTTCGCCCCGTACATCGCCATGCAGGTCACCGGGGCCGACCGTCGCAGCTTCGGACCCCGCGACATCGTCGACGGCGACGACGAGCGCGCCTTCTGGGTCCCGGTGCACAAGCTCTTCCCCGGGCGGGAATGCGTCGAGGGGCTGGACCTCTCCCTCACCCTCGGCTCGCACTTGGTCAACGAGAAGCTCAAGCGGATGCACCTCTTCCTCCGGGAGCAGGGCTACCCGACCGAGTGGACCGGCAAGGACCTGGAGAAGTTCCCCTTCACGATCCGGGACGAGAAGATCGCGGCCCTGCTGCCGCCGCAGAAGGGAGCGCACGGCTCCGGGGTGCTCGCCCCGCGTCCCGGGCCGTTCGCGGACCGGGCCCGCTTCGAGGGGGAGTGGCTCAGCTTCAACGTGTCCGCGGACCTGGTGCAGGATCCGGGAATCCTCTACTTCTCCTCCGTTCAGCTGATCCCCGGCTCCCTGGAGACCGAACCGACCTACCTGGAAGGGACCGCCCCCGACAACGACCGGCGCTCCCCCGAGTACGTCAACATCCGCCACCGCCTGCACAGCGACGGACGGCTGGAGAACCTCAACCTCAACCCGGACATGGACACGATCATCCGGGAGGGCGGCTACCGGGCCCAGCACTGGGTGGACTTCGCCGGGGACGGCTTCGTCTCCGTCGACTGCCCGCAGCTCGCCTCCGAGATCGACACGTTCAAGCCCGCGTTCTGCAGCGTCGCGCCACCCGACTTCTTCCCCCACGTCAACCAGCACGACCTCGCGGTGTGGTGGCGCACCGAGGTCCCGGAGGCGATCCGCGACGCACTGTGGGCCGTACCGCCGCACCCGCTCTCGGAGTTCCGGTTCGCCGGGGACATCACCCTTCCCAAGGGCTTCGACATCTACGACGACACCCTGACCGCCGTACTCGGCCATCCGGCGCCCGGGGAACCCCTCGCCCGCCCGCTGCCCGCCGGCGCACGCGGCCGGTACACCGGTCTGCCGGACGCGGCGGCCGGGGTGACGGACCCGGGATGGGAGGTGAGCCAGGGCCTCGTCTACAGCGAGCCCGGACTGCCGCTCCAGCGCTACACGCAGGCCTACAGCCTCGGCACCCCCTTCCTCGAGGACGTCAAACTCTGCGCGGCACTCGGCAGTTACTGGCCCTCCGTGGCACCCGATGCGACCCGTACCTTCACCCCGCTCAAGGACGCCCCCGGCTTCGCCTACCCGTGGCCGACGATCGTCCCGCTGACCGACGCCGAGATCGGCATGGAGGAGACCGACGGGCTCGGGCGGCTGCCCTGGGACGGGATCCGGGGGCCGGAGGTCCGTACCGTGGACGGCCGGCAGGTGGTCGCCTACCAGGACATCGACAGGGCGGACTACATCACCACGCAGGACCGGCTCACCGCCCACCTCACCGCCCGCGTCGACCTCGCCGAAACCAAGTCCCGGGTCCTCGCCATGTCGGCGGTGTACTGGAGTCTGGGCATCCACGACCCCGACTTCGTGACCCGGTTCGGCGCCAGGGCCGTCATCGAGATCCTGAAGGCCAAATCGGCGTGGGCGGTGGTGTCCTTCACCACGGTCGACGCCGATGACACCGGACTGGCGCAGGCCCAGCAGGCCACCGGCAGCCGCCTCACGGGGACCCGCCGCTACCGGGTCCGCGTCTACCGGCCCGGAACCGAATCGCGCGATCCCTCCGACATCCAGAAGGTCCTGGTGGAGATCGAGGAGGACGTGCTGGCCTTCACGGACGGCACGGCCGTGCTGTTGCGCAGGGGCGGGGGCCCGTGGACGCGCGACGCCACGATCCCGACCAGGTGAGGGCGGGCGGCCCGGCCGGAGACGGTACGGTCGTGGACGTGCTCGTCGCCGGAGGCGGCCCCGCCGGCTGCGCGGCCGCGATCGTGTGCGCGGCGGGCGGGCTGCGGACCGTACTGGCCGAACGCGCGGACGGCCCGAGGGACCGGCCGGGAGAGGCGCTGCACCCGGGCGCCGAGTCCGTCCTCGCAGGCCTGCTGCCGGACGGCTTCGCGTCGGTGGTTGGAGCCCGGCACGAGGGCATCCACGTCGGCTGGGGCGGCGAACCGCGCTTCGAGCCGTTCGGCAGTGACGCGGACGGGCCCTGGCGCGGCTTCCAGGTCGACCGGCGGCGGCTGGACGGGCTCTTGCTGGACCGGGCCCGGCAAGCCGGGGCGGAGGTGCGGATGTCCTGTCGCGTGCTGGAACCCCTGGTCGAGGGCGGTGTCGTGACGGGCGCCCGCACCCGGGGCCCGGGTCCGGGCACGGCGACCATCCGCGCGCGGACCGTCATCGACGCGACCGGCCGCGCCCGCTGGGCCGGCCGCGCCCTGGGGCCCGCCGCCGCCGGCCGGCCGCGGTCGCCGCGCCTGCTGATCCGGTACGGCTACGCGCTGGGCGCCAGCCCGGCCCGTGACGCGGCGCCCGCGATCGTCGCGGACCACACCGGCTGGACCTGGACGGCCCGGGTGGAGGCCGCCCGGTACCAGTGGATGCGTCTGGACCTGGTACCGGAACAGAGGTCGCGCACCTGGCTGCCCGAGGAGTTCGCGGGCCTGACCCCCGAGGGTCCGCCGCGGGCCGCCGACGTGACCTGGCGGCTGAGCGGGGCCCCCGCGGGGCCGGGCTGGTTCGTGGTCGGCGACGCGGGCGCGCAGCTGGACCCGTCCTCCTCCCACGGCGTGCTGCGGGCCCTGCTGTCCGGCTGGACGGCGGGCGGCCTCACGGCGGCCGTGGCGGACGGCGCAAACCCCCACCAGGCCGCGGCCACGTACCGGCAGTGGTTGTACGAGGGCGCGGAGCGCGACATCCACCACCTGGCCGGCACCTACGCGAGGCTCGGAGCGCGGGGCTTCGGCTGACCTGACCATCACCCCCGCTGCGTAGCCGGCCCGGCCGGGCAGGTGCCCGGCCGGGCCTGGCCGGGTCGGCCGGAGGCGTCAGCGCACGGGCGTGAAGTCCCGCGAGGCGATGTATCCGGGCCGGCGCACCGGGGCGGCGAAGGGCTTCGACGGGCGGTTCTCGACGCTGTTGAAGACCAGGAACACGTTGCTGCGCGGGTAGGGCGTGATGTTGTCACCCGAGCCGTGCATCGCGTTGCAGTCGAACCAGGTGGCCGAGCCCGCCTTGCCGGTGAACAGCTTGATGCCGCAGGCCGAGGCGAACGTGGTCAGTGCCTCGTCCGACGGGGTGCCCGCGTCCTGCATCTGGAGGGACTTCTTGTAGTTGTCCTTCGGCGTCGCACCGGCACAGCCGAGGAAGCTCCGGTGGGAGCCGGGCATGATCATCAGGCCGCCGTTGGTGGTGTGGTTCGGCGTCAGGGCGATGGACACCGACACGGTGCGCATGTGCGGCAGGCCGTCCTCGGCGTGCCAGGTCTCGAAGTCGGAGTGCCAGTAGAACCCGCTGGCGCCGAAACCGGGCTTGACGTTGATGCGGGACTGGTGCACGTACACCTCGGAGCCCAGGATCTGCCGCGCGCGCCCCACGACGCGCGGATCGGCGGCCAGGGCCGCGAACACCTCGCTGATCCGGTGGACTTCGAAGACGGAGCGCACTTCCCGGGACTTCGGCTCCACGACGGACCGCTCGTCGGCCAGTGTCGAGGGGTCACGGAGCAGCCGGTCCATCTCGGTCCGGTAGACGTCCGTTTCGTCGGGCGTGATGAGTTCCTCGACGGACAGGAAGCCGTCGCGCTCGTAGCTCTCCAGCTCGTGGGCCCAGATCGGGCCCGGCGTGCCGGGCTCGGACCAGACGACGGGGTCCGCGCGGCCGGTGAGCACCTCCTCGGAGCCCCGGGTCGGATACAGGTCGTTCACCGTGCGAATGGATGCGGAGGTCATGGCGGTGCCTGCCTCTCCCTTCTGATCTGTGCGGGTGCGGGTGCGGGTGCGTGTGCGTACGTCAGCCGTGGTCGGGTTCGGTGAGCAGCGGGTACACGCCGTTCTCGTCGTGGTCCTCCCGGCCGGTCACGGGCGGGTTGAAGACGCACAGGCAGCGGAACTCGTGTTTCACGCGCAGGGTGTGCCGCTCGTGGCCGTCGAGGAGGTACATGGTTCCCGGCGTGATCGTGTACGTCAGGCCCGTCTCCTCGTCGGTGAGCTCGGCCTCTCCCTGTGTGCAGACCACGGCCTCCACGTGGTTCGCGTACCACATGGACGTCTCGGTGCCGGCGTACAGGACGGTCTCGTGCAGGGAGAAGCCGACGCGTTCCCCGGCCAGGACGATGCGCTTGCTCTCCCAGGTGCCGGATGCCGCCCTGACGTGGCGGTCGGTTCCCTCGATCTCCCGGAACGAACGGACGATCATGGTGGTGCCCTTCGTGGTGTGTGGCGGGGTGCCGGTCAGGCGGTTTCGCGGACGGAGCGGGCGAGGATGCCGAGGCCCTCGTCGAGTTCGTCGCGGGTGACGGTGAGCGGCGGGAGCAGCTTCACGACCTCGCCCTCGGGGCCCGACGTCTCGAGAAGGAGCCCGTGCTCGAAAGCCCTCCGGCACACCGCTGCCGCGCGCTCCTTGTGGGCGAACTCGACGCCCCAGACCAGCCCGCGACCCCGGTACGTCGCCCCCAGCCGGGCGTGTTCGCCGCAGAGCTCGCGCAGCGCGCTCTCGACGTGCCCGCCGTGGACGAGGGTCCGCTCGCGCAGGACGCCGTCGCCCCAGTAGGTCTCCAGGGCAGCCGTCGCGGTCACGAAGGCCGGATTGTTGCCGCGGAAGGTGCCGTTGTGCTCGCCCGGCTCCCACAGGTCCAGCTCGGGCTTGAACAGGCACAGGGACATGGGGAGTCCGTAGCCGCTGATGGACTTCGACAGCGTGACGATGTCGGGCGTGATGCCCGCCTCCTCGAACGAGAAGAACTCGCCGGTCCGGCCGCAGCCCATCTGGATGTCGTCGACGATCAGCAGCATGTCGCGGCGCCGGCACAGGTCCGCGAGGGCGCGGAGCCATTCGGCGCGCGCCACGTTGATCCCGCCCTCGCCCTGGATCGTCTCGACGATGACGGCCGCCGGGTGGTTGAGGCCCGAGCCCTGGTCCTCCAGCAGACGCTCGAACCAGAGGAAGTCGGGGACCCTGCCTCCGAGGTAGTTGTCGAAGGGCATCGGGGTGCCGTGGACCAGGGGGATGCCGGCGCCGGCCCGTTTGAAGGCGTTGCCCGTGACGGCGAGGGAGCCGAGCGACATGCCGTGGAAGGCGTTGGTGAAGGACACGACCGACTCGCGCCCCTTGGCCTTCCGCGCGAGCTTGAGCGCCGCTTCGACGGCGTTGGTCCCGGTGGGCCCCGGGAACATCACTTTGTAGTTCAGTGCGCGGGGTTCGAGGACGTGGGACCGGAAGGTCTCGAGGAAGGCCCTCTTGGCGGTCGTCGACATGTCGAGCCCGTGCGTGATGCCGTCCCGCTCCAGGTAGTCGAGCAGGGCCCGCTTCAGGGCGGGGTGGTTGTGGCCGTAGTTCAGAGAACCGGCGCCCGCGAAGAAGTCCAGGTAGCCGGAGCCGTGTTCGTCGTACAGCCGGCTTCCCGTGGCGCGCTCGAAGACGACGGGCCAGGCGCGGCAGTAGCTTCGCACCTCGGACTCCAGGGTCTCGAAGACGGACGGGGCCGGCTCGGTCATGGTCAAGGCAACTCTCCAGTGAGCGTGTGGTGTTCGGAACTGGGTGTTCGTACGAGGCGTGCGGTACGGGGCGTGCGGTACGGGGCGTGCGGTACGGGGCGTGCGGTACGGGGCGTGCGGTACGGGGCGTGCGGTACGAGGCGTGCGGACCGGGATCAGAAGTGGAGCGGCCCGATGCGGTGCAGGACTTCCGGGGCGTACCCGCGGTCCGGGAACTCCTCTGCGGTGAACAGCACTTCGCGCGTGAGCGTGGCGCCGTGCCGTGCGGCGTACGAGGCGAACAGCCGCTCCGACGCGAGGTTCCCGGGGGAGATGGTGGTCTCCAGGAAGTTCAGTCCGTGTTCCGCCGCCACGCGGGCGGAGAGGCCGTCGAGCAGGGCCCCGGCGATGCCCAGACCGCGGACGGATTCGTCGACGGCGATCTGCCAGACGAGCAGGGTTCCGGGGCTGTCGGGCCGCAGGTATCCGCTGACGAATCCGACGGCACGCCCGGACGAGTCGCGGGCGACCGCGGACGTGCCGGCGAAGTCACGGCACCAGAGGAGATAGCTGTAGGCCGAGTTGAGGTCCAGCGTCCTGGAATCGCGAGCGAGGCGCCACAGATGGCGGCCGTCACCGGGGCGGGGGCGGTCGATGTGCGTGGTCGAGGTGGTCGGCGCGGGCGGCAGGGTCTTCCGGTAATGGGCCAGTTCTGCATGAGCGGTCATGCGGGCCGAAGCTACCCAGGGTTGGAGCGGATTGCACGGCCCCGAGGGGTTACGGGGCGGGTGCTGTTCGTGATAGGTGGAGAGGCCTTCCCGAGATCGCGAAAGCACCGGCAATGCGGTGGATTTTCCACGAAATATGCTGACATCTCCACCCCATCCTCGAGTCTATAACGAGCAGGTAACTTCTTGGCTCCGTCTCATGTTTTCGGTGACCTGGAGTGTGATGCCACCGTCGCGGTGCGTCATTGTCCCTGTGGGGGTTTACCCACCGCCGCGGAGACTTCGACGAGCTCCACCTGGCCCTTGGCGTTGAGGCGGAGGATCGGGACGGCCTTGTTGCGCGGGTTCCCGTTGTTCTGGAAGGAGATGAATCCGCCGGCCCCGGCCACCTGCTGGGTGCCGTCCATCTGATGGAACATCCGGGCCACCGCGTCGCCGGCCACCTGGCCCTGCCAGCGGGCGGCCATCTGGATGCCGTGGGCCGAGGCGAGTACCGCGTCGTGGCCCATCAGGGCCCCGCCGTCCTCGCGGGGGTCGTGCGGGAACCACTGGTCCAGCAGCCCGCCCGGCTGGAAGTTCTTCGCGGAGGGTGCGGACACCGCCTGCGGGGCCGCGCGGTACATGTCGGGGTGGGCGAGGCCGGTGTAGAGCACCTCGATGCCCGTCTCGGCGGCGCGGGCCAGCTGCTCGGGGCTCAGGTTGGTCGTGTCGTCCCCGGTGAACACGGTGAACTGCTGCTCGGTGCAACTGCGGTTGGCGAGCGCGTCGAGGAAGCGGGTGAGGTGCAGGCCTCGGCCGGCGAAGTAGACGAGCTGCGGGCGCTGCTGGCACAACTGGCCGGGCATGTAGCGCAGTTCGTTCTGCCAGGCGCTGCTGACAGAGGAGTCGTACGTCATGCGCTCGGCAACGAGCTTGTGCGCGCCGCCGTCATGGAACGCCTTGGTGAAGGCCGTGCCGAGGGTGGAGGCGTAGAGGTCTCCCTGCGCCACGTCCTGGACGACGACACCGGTGGTGACCCCGCGCCGTTTGAGGTAGCCGGCGCCCGCGTAGGCCTGGTCCTCGTTGGTGGGGGCGATCCGGACGAAGCCGTTGATGTCCTTGATGTCCGAGGCGGTCATGGTGGCGCCGACCATGGCGATCCCGTTCTCGGAGAAGCGCTTTATGGCCGCGAGGTTCTCGTTGGTGCTGGGTCCGAGACCGGCCACCGCGACGAGCCGGTCCGGGGAGTCCTTGCGGGCGATCAGCGCGTCGACGGTGTGCTTCCACTGCGTGGACTTGCTGCCCGGATTGGCTATCAGCAGCCGGATCCTGGGCGTGGCGGCCAAGTCGCCCTGGTTGTGCCGGTACTGGGCCAGGTAGGCGCCCTGGAGTTCGTGCCGGACGCCCTCCGCCGAGTTGCTGTCCGCGGCGGTGGTGGTGAACGAGGTGAAGTAGGCAACGCTGACGTACGGCTCCTTGTCCGCGTTGGCGAGGACCCGGCGGTTCTCCACCTCGATCTTCGCGCTGACGGCGTCGAGGTGCGGAGCGAAGACGTAGGAGCCGTCGCTCACTCCGACGCACTCGTCGTCCGGTCCCCGTTCCACGACCCCTTCGGCGCACCTGGCCTGGCGCTCCTGGAGCCAGCCCGCGCCCAGCCAGAGCGCCGCCACGAGGGTGATGACCGCAGCGGTGGCCAGCGCGACGCGGCGTACGACGTGCAGGGGCCATTCGAGTCTGGGCACGCGCTCAGCCCTCCCAGCCCGCGGTCTGGGGATCGCGCCAATGCCGGTACCGCTCGGCCTCGTTGAACAGGGCCACGATGTCGTTCCTCCGCAGTTGGGACAGCTGGGTGTAGCCGTCGGCGATCAGGTTCCCCAGCCGCATGGCGGGGTCGGCCAGCGGATCGCTCCACACCCAGCGGGTGGTCACCAGGGTGTGGATCACGGACTCGGTGTCCATCACCCGCCCGGGCCGGCGCGGGACGAGCCCGGAGAGGAGCTCCAGCGGCCCGCTGCCGGCGGGGAGCCGGTTCGGAGCGGAGGTGATCGCGTCGAACTCGGAGATCCACTGCGCGGCGGGTACGGCGGTGAAGCGCCGGGTCAGATGGGTGGTGACCTCCTCGGTCCGCCCGCGGGCGAGCTGGTGGTACATCTCCTGCACCGGCTTGCCCTCGCCGCGGTAGTACTCCGCGAGGAGTTCGTGCACGGCGTCCCACCCGTCGGGCCGCGCGGCCAGCCGCCACAGGAGCAGCCGGCGCAGCCACGGGTGGAGTACGGGTACCACGGCGACGGGTCCGGTCAGCAGCCAGCGGGCCCGGATCTCGCCGAACAGGGAGTCGTCGGGGCTGAGCAGCCGCGTGGCCACGGAGAAGTCCCGGGCGGCTGCGCATTCGGCCAGGGCCGCGCGCTGGGTCCCGTCGAAGTCGCGCAGGAGATGGCCGAGGGCGGTGTCGGCGAGGGTGGCGGAGTCCTCCCCGGTGCGCAGCGGCCGGTCGGGCAGGGTGCGCAGCCAATGGTCCTGCTGGGGGCCGGAGTCCGGGAGTGACCCGGCCTGGCGCAGTACGTCGAGCACCTGGTGGACCGCGCGCGGCAGGCCGCCGGTGAGCCGGTGTACGAAGGGGGTGAGGCGGGTCAGCGGGGCCAGGTCGCTGTGCCCGCCGAGCTGGAGCTCTATCCGGATCCGCACCTCGTCCAGGTTGAGGTCGCGCAGGCGCAGCGGGTACCACCAGCTGTCCTCGCTGTCGCGGGGCGGCCGGTGGGCGTGCCAGTCGGCCAGGGAGGCCCGGTCGGGTCCGCGCAGCTGCCAGGGCCAGGAGTCCCCGGTCGCCGGACCCCAGCGGGGCAGCCAGCGGTTGGAGCTGGCGACGACGGTCAGGGGATCGCTGGTGTGCCCGGCCACCACGGTCTGGTCGTGCCGGGAGCGCAGTAACAGGTCGAGGAAGTGGCGGCCGTATTCGGTGTGGGAGTTGTCCAGGAGCAGCAGGTAGGAACGGGGCATGAAGTTGCGGGCGGTGTTGCGCCTGAGGTCCTCGAGGAAGGCCGAGAAGAGGACGAGGTCGAGGCGCTCCTGCTCGTTCTCGTCGCCCTCGTGGCGCCACAGGTTGAGCTCCACGAGGGCTTCCATGGGGTCCGCGCTGCGGGTCATGGGGTGGCGTCCGTACCAGTGGGCCCCGGCCGTGAGCCGATTGCCCAGCCGGCCGCCGAGCAGGCCGGGCACGGTGCGGCGGCCGCGCCGCAGGGCGTCCTGGAAGAGGGCGAGTGCGGCGCTGGAGGCGCCCTCGGGCATGCCGACAGCGCCCATGCCCACTTCGAAGAAGGCCGCCAGATAGTCGCCGTGGCGGGCCTCGTTCTCCTCCTGGAACCGGTCCAGCTGGCGCTGCACCGCGCGCCGCCCCTCCGAGAGGTTGCGCATGCGCAGCTCCTGGTCGGAGGCGAGCAGGCCGAGGCTGAGCAGCGGGAAGTGGGAGCGGCCGTAGCGGGGCAGTTTGCGTTCGAGCTGGCGGGCCAGGAGCCCGAGGGCGTAGCGCGGCAGCAGGGACTGGGCCCCGCCGAAGTTGACGAAGGCGAAGGGGTAGTCCGGCCCGAAGCGCTCCATGAGCGCGCTGTGCGCCTCGCTGGCCCCGCTGCCGGCCGGGCCGAGGAGCATGGTCAGCGGCCGCTCGGCAGCCGGGTCCTCCTTCAGGCAGGAGTCGACCAGCGACAGAATGCCGCTCCGGCCGCGCAGGCCCATGCCCGTACCCGGCTCCATGACGTGTGATCCCCCCCAGGACAGCGCTTCGAGGAGTAGAGCCTGCCATCCGGAAGCCAAGTCAGACAGGGGTTTCCGCTCCTTGATTCGATTCCGGGCGGACGGACCGGGCATCCGGGCCGCTCGCGGCAGGGCGGCGCACCGGCCGCCCGCGAAGACGGGGGCGGGCAGTGGACACAGGGGCGTACGAGGAGATCAACACCGAGGGGGAGCTGCGCGAGCTGCTCGGCGAACCGACCGCCGTGGCCCTCGACAAGGAACGGCAGACCCTCCATGACCACCACAAGCAGTGGCTCGCCCGGTCCCCGCTCTGCCTGATCTCCACCTCGGCCGCCGACGGCACGTGCGACGTTTCGCCCAAGGGCGACCCGCCCGGTTTCGCCGAGGTCCTCGACGACACCACCCTCGTGATCCCGGACCGCCCCGGGAACCGCCGTGCGGACGGCTACCGCAACGTCCTCACCAACCCCCACGTCGGTCTGCTCTTCCTGATCCCGGGCCGCGGCGATTCCCTGCGCGTCAACGGCCGGGCCCGGCTGCTCCGCGAGGCGCCCTTCTTCGACGACCTGACCGTCAAGGGGCACCGCCCCACGCTCGCCCTCCTCGTGGAGGTCGAACAGGTCTACTTCCACTGCTCCCGGGCCTTCGTGCGCTCCGCCCTGTGGAAGCCGGAGACCTGGAACCCCGGGGCGGCCCCGTCCAGGGCCAGGATCTCGAAGAGCCTGGAGCGTACGCACGAGTCCCTGGAGGAGCTGGAGCGGTACTACGGACCCTCGTACGAGGAGAAGAACATGTACATCTGAGGGCGCCGGGCCTTCCGGCGGTGCGGTCGGCGCCCGTGGCCGCCGCCCGTGGCCGCCGCCCCTCAGAACACGCAGCTCGTGGCAGCCGGGGTGCCGATGCGCCGGGCGTCCATCCAGGCGATCGCATCGTCCAGCGGGCCGTCGCTGATGGTGTGGCCCTGGTCGGGGTAGTAGGCGAACTCCATGTTCACGCCCTTGTCGCACAGTTCCCGGGCGAGCGTCTGGTTGAGGTTGCTCAGCACGTCGTTCCCGCCGTGTGGCAACAGCACCGGGACGGCGATGGCGGTCGTACGGGCCCGCCCGGAGTGCGCTCCCCGGCCACGTCCGCCGCGGGTGGGCCGGATCAGTCCTCGTCGGCTCCGGCCGGGGACTCCATCGCGGCGACGCGCCGGTTGACGACGACGGTGGCCGCCACCGCGCTGAGGGCGAACGCCACCACGATGCCGGTGGGACGGTCGAGCCGGTGCCGGCTGACGTGGTCGAGGGAGATGCGCCCCGGCCCCGTGACGCCGAGGCAGGCGGCGACGGTACCGAGCAGGGCCGGGTACTCAAAGCCGCCTCCTTGGGCGAAGAACCCGGCGGGAGCGTGGACCGCGACAGCCCCTGCCATGGCGCCCGCCGCGGCGGCGCCCGCCGCGGGGGTGGCGAGACCCAGCGCGAGCAGGGCGCCGCCACCCGCCTCGCCGAGCCCGGCGGCGATGGCGCTCCGCTTGCCCGGAGTGAAGCCCATGTGCTCCATCGCCCGTGCCGTTCCCTCGATGCCGCCACCGCCGAACCAGCCGAAGAGCTTCTGCGTGCCGTGTGCCATCAGGACGCCGCCTGCCGCGAGGCGCAGGGAAAGCAGTCCGAGGTCCTTGCGGAGGGTGAAGTGCACGAGGCGGCCTTTCGGGAGGAAGAGGAAAGGAATGGGGAAGGGGGAGAAGGGGAAGGGGTCGGCTCGACAGGAAGGGGTCGGCGGAATGTGTTCCACACCGACCGTGCCGCCACGCCGGACCCGCGCCGAATGAGGAGGGCGCAGCCGGTGGGGCGGGCCGGGGCCGGCCGGTCACGCACCCTTCGGGCTCCATCGGGAGTGTTTGCGATGGTCTACGGCGGTTAGATGCCCCAGGTGCAGTGCGTGCGTGAGTGAGTGCGTGCGTGCCGCGTCGTCCCCGGTCGAGTGAGGCGCCATGGTTCTCAAGACCACCCCGGCGAATCTGACGGGTCTCCTCCCCTCTCCGGGAGGGCTGAGCCCCCCGGCTCCGACCGGTGCTCCACTGCCCGAGGACCACACCCAGGCGATCCTGGAAACCACCAAACACGTGGCGGCGCTGCTCAAACGGACGGGAAGGCCCTTCGCCCTCGCGGGCAGCGTGGCCGCCTTCGCCCATGGTCTGCCGGCCCGGTTCCAGCACGACACGGACTTCTGCGTCCGGCCCGAGGACGCCGACGCGGCGATCGAGGCCCTGGAGGGCGGCGGCATCGACGTGCGCCGCGCCCCGGAGGACTGGCTGGTCAAGGGCCGATCGGGCGGTGAGGAGATCGACCTCATCTTCGAGCTGGCCAGGCGCCCGGTCAGTACGGAGCTGCTCGGGCGGGCCTGCGTCAAGGCGGTGGACTCGGTGTGGATGCCGGTCCTCTCGCCCACCGACCTCATGGAAAGCCGGCTCGTGGCGCTCTGCGAGCACTACTGCGATTTCGGCGACCTGCTGCCCATGGCCCGCATGCTGCGCGAACAGATCGACTGGGACCGGCTGGACCGCGACCACCGCGCCACCCCGCTCCCGGACGCCTTCCTCTACCTGCTCGCGAGGCTCCAGGTCATCGACCGCCGCCCCGCCGGCCCCGATGAGAGCGAGGAAGCGACGTGACCGACACCGGGATCACCGAGTACCGCATCGAGCACCTGCGCGACCGGCTGGCGCACGAGGAGACCGCCGAACTGGGCGTACGCGTGGAAACCCACGGCTCCCGCGCCGTCGTCCGGGGCCGTGTCCCCGACGAGCAGTGCAGGACGGCCGTCCTGCGTCTCGCGGAGGAGGAGCTGGCGGGTCTCGACTGGTACGAAGACCTCACCGTGAGCCATCCCCAGCCGCCCGACCACTCCGAGGACCTGCCGTGATCCGCGTGGCGGCCGTCGGGGACATCCACCTCGGCCCGGACAGCGCCGGGCTGCTGCGGCCCGCCTTCGACACCCTCGGCGCCTGCGCGGACGTACTGCTGCTGGCCGGCGACCTCACCCGGCACGGCACCGCGCCGGAGGCCCGGGTCGTGGCCGCCGAGGTCGCCGGGCTGCCCGTGCCCGTCGTCGCCGTCCTCGGGAACCACGACTACCAGAGTGACCAGCAGGAGGCTGTCACCCGGGAGCTGAGGGCGGCGGGCGTACACGTCCTGGAGGGCGACGGGGTCGCCCTCCAGCTCGCCGGTACGACCGTGGGCGTCGCGGGGACCAAAGGCTTCTGCGGAGGCTTCGCCGGGCGCAGCGGCAGCGACTTCGGCGAACCGGAGATGAAGGCCTTCATCCGCTACTCCCGCAGCTGCGCCGAGGGCCTCGGACGGGCACTGGCCGAGCTCCGCGCAGCGGGTTGCGCGCTGCGCATCGCGCTGACGCACTTCGCGCCCGTACCCGACACCGTGGCGGGCGAGCCGCGGGAGATCTACCCCTTCCTCGGCAGCTACCTGCTCGCCGAGGCGATGGACGAGCAGGGCGCCGACCTGGCCGTCCACGGCCACGCCCACCTGGGCACCGAGCACGGGATGACGGCGGGCGGCATCAGGGTCCGCAACGTGGCCATGCCCGTCATCGACCGGGCCTTCGCCGTCTACCACCTCGCCCCGGACGGATCGGCGGCCGTATCCGGGACCGCTCCGATCGCGGCTCGCAGGACGCTCCCGTGACGCCCCGGCTGCTCGCGCCGCCCGGTGTCTACCGCCCGCAGGCGGACACCAGACTGCTGGACGAGGCCTTCGCCCGGGAGGAACTGCGCCCCGCCGCGACGGTGATGGAGATCGGCACCGGGACAGGTGCCCTGGCCCTTCACGCCGCGAGCAGGGGTGCCCGTGTCACCGCGGTCGACATCTCCTGGCCCGCCGTCGTCACGACGTACGTGAACGCTCTGCGGCACCGGCTGTCGCTGCGCGTCGTCCACGGGGACTTCGCCCTGCGCACCCGGGGCCAGCGCTTCGATCTGGTCCTCGCCAACCCTCCCTACGTCCCCTGCCCGGACGTCCGCCTGCCGCGGCGCGGCGCCGAGCGGGCCTGGGACGCCGGTCCGACGGGACGCCTGATCATCGACAGGATCTGCGCCACGACGGCCTCCCTGCTGCGTCCCGGCGGTGTGCTGCTCATGGTCCACTCCGGGATGTGCGGGCCGAGGACCACCGTGCGCCGCCTGGAGCGGTCCGGGCTCACCGCGCGGATCGTCCTGCACGCCTCGGTTCCCTGGGGACCGGTACTGCGCGCCCGTCGTGCCTGGCTGGAGGGCGAGGGCCTGGCATGCGAGGGCGCCGAATGGGAAGAGCTGGTGATCGTCCGTGCCCAGCGCCCCTGACCGCTCGTCCGCCCCCGCCCCCTGCCCGGCCCGCCGGGTGGCCGTCGAGGCGCGGGGACCGGTATTGGTCGAGGGACCGGTGGAGGTCGTCATGGAAGACGGCTCGGTCGCCCGCTCCGACCGCTTCGTGGTCGCCGTGTGCACCTGCCGCCGGAGCCGGACCCCGCCCTGGTGCGACACCAGCCACCGGAGGCGGCGCCGCGGCGCACTGGCGCCGGAGGAGGGAAGCCGCACATGACGACATCCGTACCCGTACCCGGGCCGATCCGTGGTGCCGGCGCCCCCGCTCCCGCCCCCGCTCCCGCCCCCGCACTCGTCGGAGCCCGCGGGGAGCTGTCCCGGGCCGTCGTGGACGCGCTGGGATCCGGCCGGCCGCCCGCCCGCGTCAACGGATCGGCGTCCGCCGCCGACCCCTGGGGCGAAGACCTCCAACTCGCCCTCTACCTGCTGTACGAACTGCACTACCGCGGTTTCGCCGGAGTCCCCGACGAGCGGGAGTGGGATCCGGACCTGCTCCGGCTGCGCCAGGACCTCGAATCCGCCGTCCTGGACGCGCTGCGCGCCGCACTGCACGACGCCCCGCGGACGGTCGACGCCGCCTTCGCCCCGCTGCTCGTCGAGCCGGACGATGAAAGCGGCAGCGTGAGTCACTACCTCGAACAGCACGGTGAAATATGGCAGTTGCGCGAATACGCCGTCCTGCGATCCCTCTACCACCTCAAGGAGGCGGACCCGCACCTCTGGGTGGTTCCGCGACTGAGAGGCCGCGCCAAGGCGGCCATGGTCGCCGTCGAGTACGACGAGTTCGGCGCCGGTCACGCCGACCGCATCCATGCCGCACTCTTCGCGGATCTCATGACCGACCTCGGCCTGGACCCCACGTACGGCACCTACCTGGACCGCGCCCCGGCGCCGCTGCTCGCCACCGTCAACCTGATGTCGCTCTTCGGTCTGCACCGGACGCAACGCGGTGCGCTCGTGGGGCACTTCGCCTGCCTGGAGGTCACCTCTTCCCCCGGATCACGTCGTCTCGCCTCCGCGATGCGCCGGTGCGGCGCGGGCCCGGCGGCCGAGCACTTCTACACCGAGCACGTGGAGGCGGACGCCGTCCACGAGCAGGTCGTGCGCCGCGAGGTCATCGGCGGGCTGCTCGCCGTGGAACCCGCACTGGAGGCCGACATCGCCTTCGGCTGCGCGGCGACGCTGTTCCTGGAGGACCGCCTCGGCCGGTACATCCGCGCGGCGTGGGACCGGGGGACCTCTGCCCTGCGCCCCCCACCGACCGATCCGTGACCGCGCAGGCGGGCCGCCGGCGCGCCGAGTCCGGTGCGCCCCAGGTACCGGTCGAGCAGGGCGGGTACGAGCGCGTTCGCGATCAGTGTGGCGGCGGTACTGGCGCCCACCCGGTACTCGCGGCGCTACGGATGGTCGGTACGGGTCACCCGCGACGGGCTCGCAGGAGGTCCAGAACGGCGTGCTCGACGGCGCCGTGGACGCCGGGTGGTAGAGGTACTGGCGCCGCCCGGCGGCATCGGTCCCCACGGCCTGCAGGTGGCCGCGGGGACAGGGGCAGATCCAGACGTCCTGCCAGGCCGGGGGTATCACGAGCGCGCGGACCCGCTCCCGGTCCGCCGCGCACAGCGGCGCGCCTTCCGCGTCGAGGCAGCGGAAGCCGCGGCCGTGGCGCACCCGGCGCCGGCCCGGTGCACGGGGATCGCTGGTCCGCAGCCGCACGGCAGCGTCAGCCGTCAGCCGCCGTCAGGGTGGGCTTGCGTGCGCAAGGTCCACGACTGACCCGAGCAGTCGTAGGGCAGCGGAGGGAACCGGTGCCCGCGGACGTCGGTGCTCTTGCTCCACACGTGTTCCTTGCCGCCGTCGCAGGCGTAGATGCCGCTCTGCGGGACGATCTCACCGGGTTTCCACTGCTCTGTGCCGTCCGAACCGCCGAACCGCCGAACCGCCGAACCGCCGAACCGCCGAACCGCCGAGCGGGCGGCTTGCCGCGGTCGATGCACATGGCATATGCGAAGGATGGAGGTTTCCTCTTCTCCCAGCGGGTGGCCGAAGGGGGCGACGACCCTGTTGGAACCGCTCGATGGAGGCGGCACATGTCTACCGACACATTCAAAGCGATCATCATTGCGGCCGTTGTCGTGGTCGTGGCACTCACCCTGACCTTCGCCATGCTGGTGCGCCGCCGCCACCTGCGCGACCGCTTCGGGCCGGAGTACGAGCGGACCGTCGAGGAGAAGGGCGGCGCGCTGGCCGGGGAGCGCGAACTGCGCGCCCGCGAGCAGCGGCACGACCGGCTGGAGATCAAGGAGCTCCCCGCCGAGCGGCGCCGCCAGTACGCCGACGAATGGACCACCGTCCAGGAGCACTTCGTGGACCGGCCGGACGGCTCCGTCGCCGAGGCGGACGAGTTGGTGTCCCGCCTGATGAGCGAGCGCGGCTACCCCACCGACGGGTTCGGCGGACAACTGCGCGACCTGTCCGTCGAACACGCGGACACCCTGGACCACTACCGCTCCGCCCACGACGTCAAGGTACGAAGCGCCGACGGGCGGGCGACCACCGAGGAACTCCGGGGAGCGATGGTGCACTACCGCGCCCTCTTCACGGAACTCCTCACGGACGAGAGGAACCGGTGACATGAAGATCCCTTCGGACACCGGCGGCGGGCCCACCGAAGCCGCCCTGACCACGGAAGACCTCGCACATCCCGGGACGGGGGACGAGGAGGCAGCCCCGGTGTACCCGGGAGAGGCCACCCAGGACCGTGAGGTCCGCCAGGACCCCGAGGCCCGTGAGGACCCGGTAGCCGGCGAGGACCGCGAGGGCTACGAGGACGACATGGCCGCGGAGGAGGACCGTACGGTCGCCCCCACCGGAGCGGACGCGCCCGAGGAGGCTCCCGAGGGTGTCTCCGAACCGCTCCTCGGGACCTCCGACACGGAGGAGTTCCGTCAGTCGTGGACCGACATCCAAGGCCGCTTCGTCGATGATCCCCAGGGCGCGGTCAGGTCCGCGGACGCCCTGGTGGCCGAAGTCATGCAGACCCTGGCCGGCAGCTTCGCCGCGCACAAGCAGGAACTGGAGGCCCAGTGGGGCCGGGGCGAGGAAGTCGAGACGGAGGACCTGCGGCAGGCGCTGCGGCACTACCGCTCCTTCTTCAACCGTCTGCTCAAGACCTGAGCGCGGCGGCACCCGGAGTCAGAATCCGCCGCGGAGCCGCATTCCCAGGGGGCGGCCGTCGGGGTCGACCAGTGCGTGGTGCAGCGGGGTCGCGAGCAGGCGCCGGACGGGCGACAGGCGCGGAGCGACGTAGCGGCGCAAGCGGCCCGCGGGACGCGGGCCACGGCGCCCGGCCGCGTGCCAGGCGTCCAGCGCCGCGGCGGCTTCGCCGAACCGGTCGAACGCGGTCGACGGATCGCACAGCGCCTCCTGCGACAGCGCTTGTGCCCCGGGCGGCCCGCCCCCCGCCCCGTCCCCGCCCCCCGCCCCGTCCCCGTCACCCGCGTCGAGGTGTTCGCGCATCAGCTCCAGGCGCAACTCCCGCGCGAACGGGCGGGCCCCGTCTCCCAGCCCGCCCGGGTCGTACGGCCACCTCGGATCGGCGGCCCGGTCGAGGACGGCGCAGCTCAGCTCGGAGTCGTGCGTCCACGAACGCAGGTTGACGTTGTCGGACCCGACGGAGGCCCACACGTCGTCGATCACGCACACCTTGGCATGCACGTAGACAGGGGTCCCCGCATGGTTCTCCACGCCGTACACCGCGACCCGGTCTCCTCCGGCGCGGCGCAGCTCCTCCAGGGCGGTGATCCGTCCGATCAGGTTCATGGGCCCGGTGAGCGGGCCGTCCTGCTCCGGAACGGAGGGGATGACGGCGGCCAGCCGCAGCTGCGGACTCGCGCGCAGGGCGCGGGCGAAGCAGTCCACGACGCGCGGGGACCACAGGTACTGGTCCTCCAGGTAGATCAGTGTCCGGGCGCGCCGCAGCGCCTTGAGATAGGCCCGGGCGATGCTGCGCTCGCCGTCGGGAGCGAAGGGATAGCCGCGCAGCAGCCGGTTCGGATAGGTGCGCAGCACCTGGACGGCGTGCGTGCCGCACGGCGGGGGATCGGGCTCCTGCGGCGGCAGTTCGTCCGCGCGGGTGTCCTCCCGGTCCAGCCGTTCGCGCAGACGCATCAGCGGACTGCGGCTGAGCGGCGCGGGATCCTCCCAGCGCTCGCGGAAGACGGCTTCGACGTCGCCGACGACCGGCCCGCTCAGGGCGAGCTGGACGTCGTGCCACGGGGGGTGCGGACCGTACCGGGGCGCCAGGGCCAGCGATTGGCGGTCGCCGCGGTGATCGGCGTCGTCGTTGCGGTTGTGGCAGAGGTCGATCCCGCCGATGTACGCGACATCGCGCCCGGGGTGGCCGGGGTGCCGCAGCACCACCATCTTCTGGTGGTGCGAGCCGCCGGGCCGGACCCGCAGATCGAGCAGGCACTCACCGCCCGCCGCTTCGACGTCCTCGCTGAGGGAACGGTTCTCCTCCTCGCTGAACCGGAAGCCGTCCAGGTGGGAGCGCCACAGCAGGCCCTTGACGATGACACCGCGCTCGGCCGCCGCGCCCAGGACGGCCGCGATCTCCGTACCGGGTCCGCGGAGCCGCTCGTCGGGATCGCCGCGCCAGTCGGTGAACAGGAGCAGGTCGCCGGCGCGCATCGCCCGGACCCGCTCGAGGAGCTCGGCGAAGTACGCGGCGCCGTGGACGAGCGGCCGGGCCCTGTTGCCCTCGGACCAAGCCGCTCCGTCCGCTCGGCGATCCTCCAGCCGGGTGGCGGCATTGCCGCGTTCTCCAGGTGCCAGGAGCCAGTCAGAGGTGGGCATGGCAGGGCCTCCATCACACGGGTACCCGCTTCCCACCCTTCCACTCGGGACGGGGAGCCGCACCGCCCGGAAGGAGATGTCGTGACGGAAACGGAACTGGACGCGTTCGCCGAGGTCCTGGACGGCCCCGTGTACGTCGTCACGGCCGCCACGGCCAGGGCTGCCACGGCCACGGCCGCCACGGCCATGGCCACGGCCGGTGCCGGGGGCGGAGCCGGGGCCCCCGGCGAGCGGGCGGGCTGTCTCGTCGGCTTCGCCTCGCAGTGCTCGATCCGGCCACCGCGCTTCGTGGTGTGGCTGTCCACGGTGAACCACACCTTCCGCGTCGCGTGCAGGGCCTCGCACCTCGCGGTGCACGTGCTCGGCCGCGACCAGCACCCGCTGGCGGAATTGTTCGGGGGTGAGACGGGCGACCGGACGGACAAGTTCGCCCGGGTCGAGTGGGCGCCCAGCGCGGACGGCGTCCCGTTGCTGACCGGCGCACCCGCATGGTTCGTGGGCCGGATCGAGACACGGATCGACGGGGGTGACCACATGGGCTTCCTGCTGGTGCCCACCGAGGTCTCCCCGGGCCTCCCGGACACGCCCGCCCTGCTCCGGTACGGCGACGTCAGGGCGATCGACCCCGGACACCCGGCCTGAACCGTACCCGGGGAGCCGGATCGGCCCCACTCGCCGCGGTCCCGGGGTGCCGGTGGGCCCCGCACGGTCCAGCCTGGAGGGAGTCTCCTACGCAACGACTCGGAGGAACTCCACGGTGGACCGACCTCTGGCCGGAGTGCGCGGATGGCTCGGGCGCGTGAAGAAGGGCGTCGTCGGGCTCGGCGAGCGCCGGGCCCGGCTCAGTGCCCAACGCGAAGCGGAAGCCGCCGGAGCGTGGGAGGAAGCGGCTGCGCCGGAGCCGCCGCACCGGCCCGGCACGGGAACGCGGGAGCCCGTGGCCGCTGTGCCCTGGGGGGTTCGGGTGGCCGCGGAGGCCGGCTGGCGCTTCCTGGTGCTCGCCGCCACCGTCTGGGTGCTGATGCGGGTCATCGGGGCGGTGCGGCTGGTCGCCCTCGCCTTCGTCGTCGCGCTCCTGGTCACCGCGCTGCTCCAGCCGACCGTCGCACGGCTCCACCGGAGCGGACTGTCCCGGGGCGCGGCGACGGCCCTGACCGCGACCTGCGGATTCGTGATGCTCGGACTGGTCGGATGGTTCATCGTCTGGCAGGTGCTCGACAACCTCGACAACCTCTCGGACCGGGTTCAGGAGGGCATCGGCGAGCTCAAACAATGGCTGATCGACAGTCCGCTGCACGTCACGGAACAACAGATCAACGCCATCGCCGACAGGCTGAGCGACACCATCGGCACCAGTACGAGCGAGATCACGTCCACCGGCCTGCAGGGCGTGACCGTCCTGCTGGAGGTGATCACCGGACTGCTGCTGGCCATGTTCGCCACCCTCTTCCTGCTGTACGACGGCAGGCGCATCTGGCAGTGGACCCTCCGGCTCGTCCCCGCGGCGGCCCGCCCGGGGGTCGCCGGCGCCGGCCCGCGGGCCTGGCGGACCCTCACCGCCTACGTCCGCGGCACCATGATCGTCGCGATGATCGACGCGGTCTTCATCGGAGTGGGCATCTACTTCCTCGGCGTACCGCTCGCCGTTCCGATCGGCGTGGTGATCTTCCTGTCCTCCTTCGTGCCGCTCGTGGGCGCCGTCGTCTCCGGCGCACTGGCGGTCGTGGTCGCCCTCGTCACCGAAGGGGTATTCACCGCCCTGATGGCGCTGATGGTCGTCCTCGTGGTGCAGCAGATCGAAGGACACGTGCTCCAGCCGTTCATCCTGGGCAGGGCCGTACGGGTGCACCCGCTGGCCGTCGTCCTGGCCGTCGCCACGGGTGGCACCGTCGCGGGAATCGGCGGGGCCGTCGTGGCGGTCCCGCTCGTCGCCGTGGCCAACACGGTGGTCACCTACCTCCGCGCCCACCCCGCCGGCGCCGCCCCGGGCCCGGAGCCCCCGACGCCCCCGTCCGGCGTCCCGCCGGAGGACCGGCAGGCGGGGGCGGAGGACGGCCCGGGCCGCTGACCAGGAGGCAACACGAGGGGTCAACCGGGGCCGCTCCACAGGGCCGGATCGGGCGGTTGTCGCCGTGCCGCGCGCGTGTATGCGAGCCGATGCGGCCTGCCGCCTGCTACACAGCAGGACCCCGCAGACGAGGGGTGACCGAAGCGGAGGAGCGGGATGGACCACCCGGCACAGCAGCCCAGGACGCCCGCGGCGCCGGCCGAGCCGCCGCGACCACAGGAGGTACGGGCCACCGCCGCCCGCGCCGTGGGGGTGCTGATGGCCCTCGTCCCCTGCACCGCGGCCAAGGCCCGCCGGATCCTGGCCGAGGTGGTGATGGTCACGGGCACGGAGGTGCGGGAGGCCGCCGAAGCCGTTCTCGCCGTGCGGACCGGCGAACCCGTCGCGCCCGCCGTCGAGAGCGTGCTGCGTCATGTACTCGCCCAGGCCCGCACCCTGCCGGACCCACCCGCCGGGTCCTGGTCGCCGCCGGAGCCGGATCTCCTGCGCCGGCACGTGAATCACCTGCGTGCCGCCCGCCGCCGCGCGCTGGCGGCCCCGGGTGACGCGAGCGTGCGCAGCGAGCTGGAGGAGGCCGCGTACACCCTCTGCGTCCTGATGGGCCAGCGCAGCGCCCACGGCGCCCTGCTCGCCGCGGAGCAGCTGATCGCCGTCAGCCGGCTGAAACCGGTGATGCCGGCCCGGAGCGGGTGATCCCCTCCCCGAGGTCAGGTGCGCAGGCGGCTGTTGCCTTCCTCGTGCCCGTCGGCGGCCGGCTCGTCGAACCAGTAGTCGCCGGCCGCGAGGTAGCGGAAACTGTGGGTCGCCTTGGCGGGGAGGGCCACGGTCACGGCGCGCATTCCGTCGGTCCGGGGCTCGAGGACGTGCGCGCCGGGGTGCCAGTCGTTGAACGTGCCGACGACGCTCACCGGCCCGGGCGGGAGGTCCCCGGGAAGGACGAAGGTGACGTCGGTCGTGTGCTTGCGGCGCTTGCGCTCCAGCACGGACTGCTCCTTTTCGTAGGGCGGGCGGTGCCCGCCGACCGGGGTCAGCCTGACGACCACCACCCGGTCCGGCTCACGACCCGCCGCACGGGCACCCGTATCACCCGTCCGGAGCGGGCCCGATCGCGTGAGACCCCACCGGCACCATCCGCCCGGAGGCGCGCGGGCAGGTTTGCCGGACGGGTATGCGGACAGACGCGGCACGTCAGATGATCGCCGGCGATCGGAGTGAGAGCCGTGTCGGGTGAGCAGAAGATGAAGGCCAAGAAGGAACAGGCCAAGGGCAAGGCCAAAGAAGCCATGGGCCGCGCCGTGGGCAACGAGAGCCTCACCGCCGAGGGGCGCGCGGAGCAGATGAAGGGTGATGCCCGCCAGGCCAAGGAGAAGGTCAAGGACGTGCTCAAGGACTAGCTCCGCGGGGTGAGTTCATCCACGCCGAAACGTGAGCGGCCACGGCCTCCTTCCCCGGTGAACGGGCGACGGAGGCCGTGGCCGTACGGGCGCCGTCGCCCTGTCTGGTCGCGGTCCAGCGGGGTACACGCGAGCAGAACGGGAAGGGGGCGGAGACGACGGAGGAGGCTGCCATGAGCGAGAACGGACAATACTCCGAAGGGTCCGAAGGGATCGACGCCGGCCGAAGTGACCCCGCAGGCGGTGATTCCGGTGGGCACGCCGCCAAGCGCCAGCGTCCGGGCACCGGACGCGAGGAGCAGGTACGTCCGCACCACCCCCAGGGCAGCGGCCGGCTCCGGGACGCCCAGCGGCCCGAGCTGCTGCTGCCCGACGAGGGCGCCATGGTCGACGAACACGGGCGCCCGCCCGGAGTTCCGTCGCGGACGGGAACCGGGTCCAGCTCGCCACCGTCCGACCCGGAGCGCGTCGAGCGGGCGGCCGCCGGGGAGACCGGGCCGGGCGCGTCCCGCCGGTGAAGCTTGCGTTCGTCGGGTACGCGGGTCGACCATCGAATCAGGCCGGATCGATTCAGGCCGGATCGCGTTCCCGAGCCCCGTGATCGCCGGGGGGAACCGAACCCGGCGAGGCGAGCGGGGTGAGCGTCATGGGGAACGCCTTCCGCATTGCGACGGCATCCCACGGCCGGACCGTGCACCTGATGCCGCGGGGCGAGCTGGACGCGGAGGCCGGCGCCGTCTTCGACCGCCTGCGCCCCGTGCTGGGCGCGGCCACCGAGGTGGTCATCTGTGACATGCGCGGAGTGCCGTTCATGGACGTGGCCGGCCTGCACCACCTGCTCGACTTCGTGCGTACGGCGCGCGAGAGGGGCATCCAGGTCCACGCGTGGCAGTGGCAGCGCCAGCCGACGGACCTGCTGGCGCTGATCGACTGCGTCCGGCCGCCCGTCACCGCGGGAACCGCGGACCGTGACGTGATGGCCGGGCTGCTCCGGCTGGACGTCGAGGCGACCGCTGCCGAGGGCCGTGCCTGCGGCATGGACGTCGCGCGGCCGCCGCATGTGGGTAACCCGCGGGGAGTGGGTAGGCGCACAGATGTGAACACCACCCATTCCCGGGCGGCCGTCACCGATGATTCCGTCGGCCGGGCCCGGGGAAACGAGACTGGAGGCCGCGGGAGCGGGGATGACTCTCCATCTGAGGCAGCACAGCGATCTTGACGGCACGGCCGCGGCGGCCACCGCCCGCGACCTGACCCGGCACTTCTTCGACGACGCCTCGCGCGGCGGCCGCTCCGTGGCCCCCGAGGCCAGGGACACGGCCTTGTTGCTCGTCAGCGAACTCGTCACCAACGCGATCCGGCACACGACGGACGGCTGCGTACTGGACCTCGAACTGGAGCCCGACGAGATCGCCATCGACGTCTCCGACCACAGCCACGCGGAGCCGCGGCTGAGGGCGCCCGATCTGGAGGGCGGCGGTGGATGGGGCTGGGCCCTGGTCCATCAGCTCGGCAGCGACGTACGGATCCGGCACCGGCCGGGCGGCAAGACCATCCACACCGGTGTCCGGCTGTCCCCGCCGCAATGACCTCCACCGCGCCGCGTCGGCTCGTGTGTGCGCACCGCCTCTCCGGGTAGGCGCCGGACGTGAGCGGGGGGTGTACGTACGACCCCGGGCCGAGGGAGAGAACCGTGAAGGGGGCGCATCAGGGCCAGAGGCAGACGGCCCGCTCCCAGGAGGCGACGCGCAGTTGCTGGGACGACTTCGAAGCGGTGCGCGGCCAGATGGACCGCTTGCTCCGGCAGCGGTCCCGCCGCACGCCGCACGCGGAGGGAACCGGCGCCGCGCGCGAGGACGACGGAGGGCGGCGACTCGTATGAACACGCCGATCGACACCGTGAGGCCGGGCCCCGCACGGGCCCTCGACCCGCTGTCCGAGGGGTGGCTGAAGGCCCTCGGCGCCATCGAGCGGGCCTCCGGCGCGGACCGGGCCGTCCGTGCGCTCCAGCAGGGGATCCGCACCCTCCCGCTGGGCGCGGTACGCGACGTCCTGCGCGGCAGGCAGCTCGGTCATCCCCTGCATCCCGTGCTGGTCCAAGTCCCGGTCGGCTGCTGGCTGTCCGCCGGGGTGCTGGACGCGGTGCCCGGCGGACAGCCCGCGGCGACGATGCTCACGGCCGTCGGCCTGGCGGGGGCAGGGCCGTCGGCCGTCGCCGGCTGGGTGGACTGGGCGGAGCTGCCGCTGCCGCGGGCCCGGGTCGGACTGGCCCACGCCGTGTCGAACGTGGCCGTGATCGCCTGCTACACGGTGTCGCTATCGGCGAGGATGCGCGGGCACACGCTCAAGGGCCGGGGCTGGTCCCTCGCCGGTCTGGCAGCCCTCGCGGTGAGCGGTGCGCTGGGCGGACACGTGGCCCACGGACCGACCGGACAATCGAGCCGGACATGACCGGGCGACCGATGACCGACAAGAAGATCATCACCGTGTTCGGCGCGACGGGCACGCAGGGTGGCGGCCTCGCGCGAGCGGCCCTGGAGGACCGGGACGGCGCGTTCGCGGTCCGTGCCGTCACCCGCCGTCCCGACTCCGCGGAAGCCGCGGAGCTGAAGCGGCTGGGCGCCGAGATCGTGCGGGCCGACATGGACGAGGAGGAGAGCCTCGCCCCGGCCTTCGAGCACGCCTACGGAGCCTTCCTCGTCACGAACTTCTGGGAGCACATGTCCGCCGAACGGGAGAACACCCAGGCCCGTGCACTGGCCCGGGCGGCCTCGCACGCGGGTGTGCAGCACGCGGTCTGGTCCACGCTGGAGGACACCCGCACGTGCATCCCCCTCGACGACGCCCGGATGCCGACGCTCCAAGGCCGGTACAAGGTGCCCCACTTCGACGGCAAGGCGGAAGCGGACGGCTGCTTCCTCGAAGAGGGCGTGCCCACGACGTTCCTGCGCTCGACCTTCTACTGGGAGAACCTGCTGGGCGCCTTCGCCGCGCAGCGGGGCGACGACGGGGCGTTCGAGCTGACGTACCCGATGGGCGACAGCAAGCTCTCCGGGATCGCTGCGGACGACATCGGCAAGACCGCGCTGGCCGTCCTGGGACGCGGCACCGACCTCATCGCCGCCACGGTCAGCATCGCCGGCGAACACCTCAAGGTCGCCGACATGGCCGCCGCGATCGAGGAGGCCCTCGGCGAGCCGGTACGGTACCGGCCCCTGAGCCCGGACGCCTGGCGCGCGCAGGGCATGCCCGGCGCGGACGAGACGGGGAACATGTTCCAGTACTACGCCGACTGCGAGGAACGCTTCACGGCGGCGCGCGACCTCGACGCCGTCCGCGGGCTGAACCCCGCACTCCAGTCCTTCGCCACCTGGCTCGCCGCGAACCGCGACCGGCTGCGCGCCGCCTGGGCCTGAGGCCGGCGGGCGCGTGCGAGAAGAACGGCGGTGGTGGTCATGGCGCGACCGGTGTGGGCGGGCGTGCTGAGCTTCGGCCTGGTCAGCCTGCCCGTGGGTCTGTACACGGCGACCGACAGCCACACGATCCACTTCCATCAGCTGCAGCGCGGCACCTCGGACCGGGTCCGCAACAAGCGGGTCAACGAGCGGACCGGCGAGGAGGTGCCCTTCGAGGAGATCGTCAAGGGCTTCGACGACGGCGACGCGTACGTGCTCGTGGAGCCGGAGGAACTGGACGAGATCGCGCCGGGCCGGTCCAGATCGCTCGACATCGAGGGGTTCGTGGATCTGGCCGAAGTCGATCCGATCTTCTTCGACGCCACGTACTACCTGGCACCGAAGGGCAAGGAGTACGGGAAGATCTACAGCCTCGTCGAGCAGGCCCTCGACAAGGCCGAGAAGGCGGGGATCGCCAGATTCGTGATGCGCAGCCACGAGTACCTCGTGGCCGTGAAGGCGGAGAACGGGCTGCTCACCTGCCACACGCTCCACTGGGCCGACGAGATCCGCGATCCCCGTAAGGAGATCGACTCCCTGCCGCGCAAGGCCAAGGCCGCGCAGAAGGAACTGCGCATGGCCGAGCAACTGGTCGAGGCGCTCAGCATGGAGTGGAAGCCCGAGGAATTCCACGACACGTTCCGGGAGAAGGTCGCCGCCCTCATCAAGGCGAAGCGGGCGGGCGAGAGCGTGGAGAAGGCGGAGCCCGCGGCCGAGTCGACCAACGTGATCGACCTCGCGGAGGCGCTGCGTGCCAGCGTCGAGCGGGCCGGCGGCTCCAAGGGGAAACCGGGCAAGCGCGCGAAGCACGGGAAGCACGGGAAGCAGCCCTCGAAACGCGCGGAGAAGGATCCGGCGAGCCCGACCAAGGCGGAGCTCTACGAGAAGGCCGCGGCGGCGGGGATCCCCGGGCGCTCGGCCATGACGCGCGACGAACTCCGCGACGCGCTCACCGCCTCCGGCAGCGACGCCGGCAGCGCCTCCGGCCGCGGCTCGCGCAGGGCCGCCTGACCAGGCCGGACGCTCCTCGACCGGGGCCGCCGCACCGGCCCGCGAAACAGGCCGGGACCGGGCATGGAGGAGGGCGGCCAGGGAAGACGCCCGGCATGACGGCGACCGGGCGAGAGCGACGTGGGAACCAGCTCGGGAGAGGGAACTCCGTCCGGTCGCACGTCACAGGAACACACCGTCCGAGACGAGGCGGAGCCACCATGAAGAACACGACCACACCGCAGCACACACCCAGGCCGGTCCCGACGCCCCTCCCGAACCCGGAACCGGAACCGATGCCCGAACCTCCGCCGGCGCCCCCGACCCGCCTGGGACGGGGCATCCGGCCGATCGTGGGCGGGCGCCGGGCGTGAGCTACGTCAGTGCCGGCAAGGAATACACCCGCGACGGCCGCTACCTCGGCACGCGGATCACCGCCGACGGGCGGGACGGCCACCGCGTCGAGCCCGGCCGCTACCGGCTGGTGGTCAGCCGGGCCTGTCCCTGGGCGAGCCGGGCGGTGATCGTACGGCGGCTCCTGGGGCTGGAGCGGGCCCTGCCGATGGCTGTCGCCGGGCCCGTGCACGACGAGCACAGCTGGACCTTCGACCTCGATCCCGGCGGGCGTGACCCGGTGCTCGGCATCGAGCGGCTGGAGGAGGCCTACCTCGCGCGCGACCCCGGCTACGACCGGGGCATCACCGTGCCGGCGATCGTCGACGTCCCGACGGGCAAGGTGGTGACGAACGACTTCGCGCAGATCACGATCGACATGGCGGTGGAGTGGAAGGCGTACCACCGGCCCGGGGCCCCGGTGCTCTACCCGCCGGAGCTCCGGCCGCACATCGACGCCGTCAACGAGGTGGTCTACAAGGACGTCAACAACGCGGTCTACGAGGCCGGGTTCGCCGGGACCCAGCGGGCCTACGCCGCGGCGTACGCCCGGCTGTTCGAGCGCCTCGACTGGCTGTCCGTCCGGCTGGAACGCTCCCGCTACCTCGTCGGGGACACCATCACCGAAGCGGACGTACGGCTGTTCACCACGCTCGTCCGGTTCGACGCGGTCTACCACGGCCACTTCAAGTGCAACCGGCACAAGCTGACCGAACTGCCGGTGCTCTGGGCCTACGCGCGCGACCTCTTCCAGACACCCGGCTTCGGCGACACCGTCGACTTCGACCACATGAAGCGGCACTACTACCTCGTGCACACCGACATCAATCCCACGGGAATCGTTCCCACCCCGGTGCGGTCCCCGGCCGGCCGGGCTCCTCTCCGGTGTCCGCTGCCGCTGCCGCCGCTGTCCGGCCGGCCGCCGCCGCGTCGGTGACGTCGAGGAACACCTGGTCCAGATCCTTCCACCGGGCCCGATCCGGACCATGGCGTCCTCCACGGTCTCGCTGTCGTACCCCGGCGTCAGGTCGATGCGTGCGGCCAGCAGCACCGAGTCGGGCCCGAGCCGCATGGTCAGCAGCGCGGGGACGCTGTCGATCTCCGGCTGCGACGCCAGGAAACTCCCGTACCTCCCGCTGCAGACCGGGATCGGCGGCCTCGCCGACCAACTGGACGCGGGCCGTCCGGCCGAGGGTGTAGGCGACGTAGACGAGCAGGAGCCCGATGAGGAGCGAGGCGCAGGCCTCGTAGGCGATCTCCCCGGTCACCATGTGCAGGGCGATGCCGGTGATCGCGACGCCGACGCCGACGCAGGCGGTGCTGTCCTCCGCCAGTACGGTGCGCAGCGCCGGATCGCGGCCCTCCCTGATCGTGGCGGCCATGCTCCGGCCTCCGGCCCGGGCGGCCCCGCGCACCTGGAACAGGGCCCGGACGAGGGAGCACCCCTCGGCGAGGAGGGCGACCCCGAGAATGGCCAGGCCGAGTATGAAGCCGCCGTGCGATTCCGAGCCGCCGGACCGGAACGCCTCGACGCCCTGGAACACCGAGAAACAGCCACCCGTCACGAAGATGCCGACGGCCGCGAGGAGGGACCAGAAGTACCGCTCCATGCCGTAGCCGAAGGGGTGGCGCGCGTCCGCGGGGCGCCGGCTGCGCGTGAGGGAGGTCAGCAGGAAGACCTCGTTCAGGCTGTCCGCGATCGAATGCGCGGCCTCCGACAGCAGCGCAGGCGAGCCCGTGACGACTCCACCGACGGACTTGGCCACGCAGATGACGAGATTGGCGGCCAAGGCCACCCAGACCGTCCTGCGGGTCTCCGTGTCCTGCCCGGCCGCTGCCATGCGTAGGCCCCTCCGCCGTATCGGCCCCACCGGGTGCCTGCTCCGTGGCGACCGGGCCAAACATGATGCGGGGGGCCGGGGGTAGACGCCGCGACGAGACCCTTCGAGGAGGCGCCTGATGCCGAACGCTACGGAGCAGCAGGGGCGGGACGAGTCCCCCGAGGAACGCGCGGACCGGCAGTGGCAGGAACTGGTCCAGGAGATCCGGGTCGCCCAGACGGGCGTCCAGATCCTGTTCGGATTCCTGCTCACGGTGGTCTTCGCCCCCGTGTTCGCGGGGCTCCCGCAGACCGAGAAGACGATCTACGTCGTCACGGTGGTCCTGGGATCCCTGTCGACCGGCGCCCTGATCGGCCCCGTGGCCTTCCACCGCATCGTCTCGGGTCGCAGGATCAAGCCCGAGGCCGTCACGTGGGCCGCGCGTCTGACCTTCACCGGCCTGCTGCTGCTCCTGGCCACATGCACCTCGGCCCTGCTCCTCGTCCTCAGGGTCGCGACCGGCAACGCCCTCGCGACGTGGCTCGTCGGCGGGGTGTTCGCCTGGTACGTGCTGTGCTGGTTCGTGCTGCCCCTGTGGGCACGCGTCCGCTCCACCGCGAAGCTCTGACCCCGAGGAGCCTCTGAGGGTGCCTGAGGCCCCCCGAGAACCCCGAGCGGGACCCCTGAGCCGGGACCCCTAAGCCGTGGCGGCGAGCTGTTCCTCGGCCGCGGTGATGGCTTCGAGGGCGGTGGGCCTGCCCATCAGCACGCACAGGGTGTACGCCGTGTCGTCCATGGCCCGCAGGGCAGCGGGGTCCTGGGGCGTGGCCGCGAGGCGGGCCTGGCAGCCGCGCAGCCGGGTCAGCACCTCCTCGGTCCGGGCGGGGTTCGGCGCGAGCCCGGCAGCGCGGGGACCCTGCGCGGTTCCGCGGGTCCGGGCGGCTTCCACGGCGCGGCGCAGGGCGCGGTCGAGGCGGGCGGGCAGGGCGGTGCCGCACGAGGTGGCGGTCATCGCGGCCGCCAGGTCCTCGACGGGGACGTCGGCCAGGTCGGCCGCCGTCGCGAGGATGCGCAGCGCGTCGCGGGCGGAGCAGGGGGTCGTGGCCATGAGCATCCCGACGGCCCAGTTGCCCGTCGGCGCCGGCACCGGGTGCCCGTGCGTCCGGGCGGCGGGGGCCTGTCGGGTCGGTGGAGTGGGTTCTCCGGGTGTCGGCACGGGGTTCCTCCGGTCCGGGTCGGTGGGGGCGGTGCGGCGGGGGCGGTGCGGTGGTCCGCGTAGGGACGGTATGCCCGCCGTCTGAGCACGGGCCGCGCGGCGCGCTGGTTCAGGCCCAGCAACTGCCATGACCCGTGCGGCCGAGGGGCCCGGACCGTGAGCCGCCCCCCGGCGTGGGCCGGGGAACCGCCTGATTCAGGTCCGCTCGTACCCGTTCACGTCCCCGAAGTGCTCGACGATCGCCGCGCAGAAGGCGTCGAGGTCGGCCGGTTTGCGGCTGGTGACCAGTGTCGAGGGCGCGGCTTCGCAGACGCGCAGGGGTTCGTCCACCCACGTGCCCCCGGCATTGCGGATGTCGGTGGCCAGGCTCGGCCACGAGGTCAGCGTGCGGCCCCGGACGACGTCCGCCTCCACCAGCAGCCACGGCGCGTGGCAGATCGCCGCGACGGGCTTGCCCGTCTCGAAGAAGCTCCGGGTGAACCCGACGGCCCGCTCGTCCAGCCGCAGCGCATCGGGGTTGGCGAGCCCGCCGGGCAGCACGAGGGCGTCGAAGGCGTCCGAGGTGTCGCCGGCGAGGATGTGGTCGACGGGGAAGCTGCCGGCCTTGTCGAGATGGTGGTACGCACGGACCCGGCCCGGCCCGGTCGACACCAGCTGTGGATTCCAGCCGGCCCTTTCGACGGCCTTCCAGGGCTCCGTGAGTTCGATCTCCTCCACGCCCGCGGGCGCGGTCAGAAAGGCGATGCGCACCGGAGTCGCCTCCTTCAGTCGGGGGGTTCCGGCACCACGGGCCGTTCGCCGGGCGAGGGCTGTCCGGGAGCCGGGTCGGGGTCGCCGGGCTCGGGGCCGGGACGCGCGGGCACCGGATCGCGGGGCAGGGCATCCGGCCCCTCCGGCGTGGGCCCGGGCCCCTCCGGCGTGGGCCCGGGCCCCTCCGGCGTGGGTCCGGGGTCCTGCGGCGCCGGTCCGGGGCCGTCGGGGCGTGGTTCGGTGGTCCGCCGTTCCATGCGCTTCACCTCCGGGTCGTTTCCCGCACCCCCGGGGGCTCCGTACGTACGGGACCCCCGTACGGGGCCGGGTGCACGTCCGGCGCCTGCCCTGTACGGCGCGCCTCAATCAGCGATGCGGACGCGGCCCTGGTGCCTCGTGCCGCATGCCTCAGCCCGCGGCCACGGCCTCGACGAGGCTGTCCACGACGCTGCTGAGCCGTCCGTAACGCCGGTGGGCGGCGCGCTGCCGGGCCGCCCCGGTGCCTTCGGCCCAGACCTCCTCCAGCAGGGCGTCGACGAGCTCCGAGTCGCCCGACGCCGCGAGGCCGGGGGCGGCACGGTCCCGTAGCCGCGCGATCAGGGTCCACGCGGGCAGAGCGGCGCCGTCGACCGGGTCCAGGCCGTCGCCGTGCAGGCCGTGGGCGGCCGCGAGCAGGTGGGCTTCGCGGAGCCGCGCCGAATGCGGCTCGGGGACCGGCACTCCCTCGGCCGCCTCCGCGCGCAGGGTGGCGGCCAGGGCCCGTACGAGAACGGCCAGGAGGACGACCGTGCCGATCCGGGCGTTCACATCGGCCACGCGGATCTCCAGCGTGGGCACGTGCTCGGACGGGCGGGCGTACCAGTAGATCATCCGCCGGTCCAGCACCGTGCCGCTGCGCACGAGCTCCTCGGCGCAGTGTTCGTACGCGGCTTCGTCGAGGACCGGGGCGGGCCCGACGGTCGGCCAGCGGGCGTGCTCCACGGCTCGCCAGCTGGCGTAACCGGAATCCCTGCCCCGGTCGAAGGGGGAGTTGGCCGCGAGGGCCTGGAGCACGGGCAGCCAGGGGCGCATCCGGTTGGCGAGGTCGAGGGCCTGCGCCCGGCAGTCGACCCCGATGTGCACGTGGCAGCCACAGACCGCCTGGTCGTAGTCGCCGAGGACCGAGGCGAAGCGCGACTCCATCCTGCGGTAGCGCTCGTCACGCGTGACCGTCAGCGGATGCTCGGGCGGTACGACGGGGGTTCCCGCGGCCAGCAGGAGGCACTCCTCGGCAGCCGCGGCGCGGATCACCTCGGCCCGGATCCGGGACAGCTCCGATCTGAGCGCCGCTGCCTTCGTGGTGGGGCTGGTGCAGACCTCCACCTGGGCGGTGAAGAACTCCGGCTGGACCAGCGGCCCGAGCGTGCGCGCCGCGGCTTCTATGACGCGGGGGCCGCGCCCCACCGGGGCCCGGCTGCCGCGGTCGACGAGCAGGAACTCCTCCTCGACGCCCATCGTCAGGACCGGGACCCGTCCGGGGACGCCCACGTCTTTCTCCCGTCCGGCCGAGGGTGTGGATACGGTCAGTGACATCGAAACCCCCTCTGTGGATCCGAACCGGGTGATGGAGGGCGTCTACCCCTGGGATCGCCGCCCACGCGGGGGAGACGGACGCAGAACGGGCTCGGCATGGCCGTCAGTCGAGCATCGGGACGAAGGGCAGGTAATCCTGGTCCGGGTCGGACGGGATCACCGTGTAGCTGGCCTCGGGAAGCTCGTTCCACACGCCGGGCAGGTCCCCCAGCGGCTCGGAGACCACGAGGCGCGAGTCGTCGGAGATCTCGTGGAGGAACTCCACCTCGGGGTGGAGGTGGCGGACGGTGTCCGCGCGGCTGCTGTAGAAGAGTGACCGGGAGGCGCCCTGGCTGGAGTACCGGAACGCCCAGAGCCGCTCTCCGTCGCTGATGGCCAGGGTCATCTGGACCGGTTCGGCGACGCCGTGCTCCTTGCCGAGCCGCTCCACGAACCCGGTCATCCTGGCCACCGCCCCCGGGACGTCCTGGTCGAGCCCGAAGGTCACCGCCAGGTAGAACATCACCTCGGAGTCGGTGGACCCCTCGATGGACGGGAAGAGGGCCGGGTCCACGGCCAGACAGAGGTCGCGCTGCAGCCGGTGGAAGTCCGCGATGGCCCCGTTGTGCATCCACAGCCACCGGCCGTGGCGGAACGGGTGGCAGTTGGTCTGCTGCACGGCCGAACCCGTCGAGGCGCGGATGTGCGCGAAGAAGAGCGGCGAGCGCACGTGAGCGGCGAGCTCGCGCAGATTGCGGTTGTTCCAGGCCGGTGCGATGTCCCGGAAGACGGCCGGCGTGCCGTCCCCATTTCCGCTGTACCAGCCGATCCCGAAGCCGTCGCCGTTCGTCGTCTCGACGCCCATCCGCGCATGGAGGCTCTGGTTGATCAGCGAGTGCTCAGGCCGGTAGAGCACGGCGTCGAGCAGGATGGGAGAACCCGAGTAGGCGAGCCAGCGGCACATGCGGACCTCCCTTTCGCGGCCTGATCCGAGCCTAACCCCGTACGCGGCCGCGGTCCTGGGCTCCGCCGTGGTGGGGTGTGCCGCGACGGAGCCGGAGTGAGCCGGCTTGAGTCGGCGTGAGCCGGAGTGGAGTCGGAAAGCGGAACTCAGCAGATCCGCGGCAGCTGTTCCCCGAGCGGCAGGTCCACCACGCGGGTGCCGCCCAGCCGGGTGCGGGCCATGACCATGCCCGGGTGGGCCTCCACGGCCTCGCCGATCACGGTCGCCCCGCGGCCCAGCGGATGCGCCCGCATCGCGTCGAGCACGGCCTCGGCGTGCTGGCGCGGTACGAAGGCCACGAGCTTGCCCTCGTTGGCCACGTAGAAGGGGACCCCGCACAACCGGAGGACGGCCAGCGGTCCGCCGGCGACGGTTCCCACTCCGGCGCGGAGGCCGGCGGGCGGCTCGCGGAACTCTTCGTGGGAGCCGTGCACGGAGTCACGGGCACCGACGTGCCCGCCGCCCTGTGCCGGGCCTGTGTGGATCTGATGGACATCACGGGCGCCTCGGTGTCACTGGTGGGCGAGGACGTGGACACGCGCACCTTGTGGTGGTCCAGCGATGACGTCGCGGGCCGCCTCGCGGAGGCCCAGTACACCCTCGGCGACGGGCCGTGCCTGACGGTCGTCACCCTCGTCGCCCCGGTGCTCGCGGGGGACCTGACGAGCGGCGCGGACGCCGCCCGCTGGCCCGTCTTCGCCCAGCAGGCGGTCGGACTCGGCGTACGGGCCGTCTTCTCGCTGCCGCTGGGCAGCAGCGCCATCGCGATCGGCAGCCTCGACCTCTACCGCGACCGCGCCGGTCCGCTGTCCGAGCGGGACCGCTCGTTCGCTTTCGCCGCGGCGGACGCCATCACGACGGCCATGCTCGCCCTCCAGGCGGGGGACGCCGGGACCGGCATGGACGGATCCTGGCTCAGGTTCCATGACTAGGTCCGCCCCCACCGACGGGTCGGAGTACGGAAGCGGTGAGACCGGCATGACAAGCGATCAGCAGCTGGCAGAGGCCTTCGTGGACCTCAGCGACACCCTCGCCGACGACGTCGAGCCCCTGACGCTCCTCGACCGGCTGGTCCGCCACTGCGTCGCGCTCACGCGGGTGGACGCCGCTGGTGTCATGCTCGCCAACGCGCGCAACCAGCTCCGCCCGGCCGCCGCCACGGATGACCGCGTGGCCCTCACCGAGCTGATGCAGACACAGGCCGGCCAGGGCCCGTGCGTCGACGCCTTCACCTTCGGGGCTCCGGTCCACGCCGACCGGCTGAGCGACCACGAGGAACGCTGGCCGGCCTTCCTCCGGGTGGCCCGGAGCAGCGGCTACGAGAGCGCCCACGCCTTGCCGCTGCGGGCCCGGGAGCACACGGTGGGAGCGCTCAACCTGCTCTGCCGGGTCCCCACCACCCTCACCGCAGACGAGATCAGGCTGCTGCGGGCGCTGGCCGACGTCGCGACCTCGGCCCTGCTCACCTGGGTGCGCGAGCCGCTGGGCGTCGCCGACATCGTCACCCGCACCCAGGCGGCCCTCTCCTCCAAGGCGGTCGTGGACACCGCCTGCGGCATGCTCGCCGCCACCGCGTCCCTCGCGCCCCACGCGGCGGAACTGCACCTGCGGGCCTACGCCGCACGGCGCCGGCTACGGGCCACCGACGTGGCCGCCCGCCTCGTACGGCGCGAGATCCTCCCCGGGGACGTACTGGCGGAGGCCTTGGACGGGAAGTAGCGCACTCGGCGCGAGGCGGGCGGCGCGCGGCGGGCTCACATGTGGGGCTGGTTGTAGTACCGGGCGAACTGCTCCAGATAGCTGGGCCCGGTGTCGTACTTCGACTCCTCGAATTCCGGCGCGTTCTTGATCTGCTCCTTGCTCCGGTTGACGTGGACGATCTGTGCGTCCGTGTCGATCCGGGTGATGACGCCGGCCGGAAGCAGTACGTGCTTGCCGAAGATCCACATGCCGGTGTCCACGACGATGAGGGAAGCGCCGACTTCCTCCGAGTGCTTGTCGACCTTGCCGATGCTTCCATCGGTGGCCTCGACCTTGTAGCCGATGAGGTCGATCCCCTTCAAGTAACCCGTGGTGTCCTCGAAACCCCAGTTCCACATGTCATGGGTACTCATGGTCCGGCCCTCTCCGTGTGTACCGGTCGTCTCGGTCGTACCGGCGTGCTTGTCCTTCGCGCCTTCCCGGAACGGACCCCGGTACGCCTCGTCCGGCGGGCCCGCGGTTCCCGGTGCGTCATGCCCGGACGACGGAGTGCGGCCCCCGTCGCAGCCATGAGGCCGAGGCCGCACCCCGCACCGGGCGCCTACCCAGCCGGGCGCGGCCGATGCAGACCGTGCGCGTGCCATCCGTTTGCGCCGCCCGGACCGGGGCAGCCGCCCGTGCGGGGCTGCCGCGGCCCGCGGGCTCCCGTCGAGCTCGAGCGAGGAGGACGGCCATGGACGAGCAGGGTGGCGCGGGAGGAGTGCCGCTGGAGGGCGGGGGGAAGCACGACCGGCGGAAGCACGCCGGCGGCAGCAACGACAGGGCGCACGCCGGCCGCCGCGACGACGGGACCACGCCCGCGGCCGACACGGACGAGGCCAGCCGCCTGGACCGTCCGCAGCAGCTCGGAGAGCCGGGCGGAGAGCCGGGCGGAAAGCCGGGCCGGAAGGGGACGCGGTGGGTGAGTCCGCGCGATGAGTGACGCCGGACGGCACCTGGGCGGGCGGGGGGCGGGCGTGGCATGCTCAAGGAGTGAAGGGCGATGCCGCACCCGCGGGTGAGGGCGCCGCACCCGAGGTGGTGGCGCTCGCCAGGGTCGTGGCCAGACTCCGGTCGGAGGTCGTCGACCTGGAAGGCGTCGCCGCGACCACGGCCGTGGTCGAGCGGGCCAAGGGCGTACTCATGGCCCAGGTGGGGGTCTCCGCCGACGCGGCGTACGAGTTGCTCCTCGAACGGGCCGGCCGGCGCGGCCGCACCGTCCTGGAGGAGTGCTGGATCACGCTGGGACAGGTCCGCGTGCGCCAGTCGCGGAGGACCGCGGGGACCGCGCGGATCTCCCTGCCCACGGCCTCGACCGCAGGCCCGAGGAAGGAGCCGAGCACCTCGGCGTTCAGCCGTCGCCGCTATCTCGCCGGTCACCATGACGACGGCGAACTGAACGGCCTGCTGGCGCGGGTCGCCGACGGCCTGGCCGCGGCGCACGGCGGCGACGACATCGCCGAGCTGCTGGTGACCGTGCTCGGCGCGGCCACCGACGTCGACGCGGTGATGATCTACACGGTGGCCGCCGCCGGGAGCCTGGACCTGACCGGGAGCGCCGGAATCGACGAGGCACTGGCCGAGCAATGGCGCCACGTTCCCCCGCTGAGCGGGGTCGCCGCCCTCGAAGCGGTCGCCGGCCGCCGTGCCCTGTGGCTGGAGGACGTCGAACAGGACGCCCGGCGTTATCTGCTGATCGGGGACCCGCCGGAGCGGTGGCCGGCGCGCGCCTGGGTCCCCGTGCCCGGCGACGGGCAGCCGAGGGCGGCCATCGGGTTCCTGCGGACACGGCCGGGCCCCTTCGCCGCCGGCACCCGGGCGTTGCTGCGCCAGGCCACCCGCCTGTGCGCGGGGCCGCTGGGGGCGCCGGAACGGGCCCGCGACGCGGAGTCCGTGGGAGCGGCCGGCGGCGGCTACGCGGAGGCCGTCCAGCTGATCCTGGACACCATGGCCGGACCCGCGACCCTGCTCACCCCCCTGCGCTCGGAGTCGGGTGAGGTGGAGGACTACCGCATCGACGCGGCGGCGCCCGAGTCCGTGGACGTGGCCGGCCGGCGTGGCAAGGAGCTCGTGGGCCGCCGGCTCCTGGAGACGTACCCCACGGTGGCGGGCACCCCCCTCTGGGAGGGGTACCTCGAGACGCTCACCACCGGCACCAGGTACGAGGGGGAACCCTTCACCTACGAGGAAGTGGCCGCCGGTGTCCCCCGGCAGTCCGTCTACTCGGTCCGGGCGTCCAGGCTCGGAGACCACCTGGTCGTGTCCTGGATCTGCCATGACACCAGCCAGCGCGAGACCCGCCGGCTGGCCGACATGCAGCGCCTCGGCAACCTCGGCTGGGCGGGCTGGAACCTGGTCACCGACACCGTCACCTGGTCCGAGCAGGTCTATGCGATCTTCGACCGCGAACCGGGCCGGGGGCCGATGCCCCTGGAGGAACTGCCGAGCCACGTGGTCCCCGACGACCTCCACCAGCTGGGTGCCGCCGTCGAGCGGCTGCTGAGCGAGGGGGAGGCCGTCGACCAGCCGTTCCGGATCACCACCGGGCACGGAGTCCGGCACCTGCGGATCGTCGCCGAGGCCCAGACGGACGCCGACGGCACACCCGTCGAGGTGCACGGTTTCTTCCAGGACGTGACCGCACAGCACGACATCGAAGTCGCCTTGCGCGACAGCGAGCGGGCCGTCCTCCTCCAGCGGGGCATGCTCCAGGCCGAACGGGCGCTCGCCGCACGCCTCCAGGACACCCTGCTGCCCATCCCCCAACAGTCCCTGGAGCTGGCAGGCCTGTGCATCGACGTGGCCTACGTCCCCGCGGACAGCGGGATCAACGTCGGCGGCGACTGGTACAGCGCCATCGGACTCCCCGACGAGAGCGCCCTGTTCGTCGTCGGGGACGTGGCCGGCCACGGGCTGGCCGCCGTCGGCACCATGGCCCAGCTCCGGTTCACCGCCAAGGGCATGACGGTCACCGGGTCACCCCTGCCCGACGTCCTGCGCCGGCTCAACACCCTGCTGCTGCACACCGGTTCGGACCCGTCGGGCAGTGCCACCGCCACCATGGTCATGGCCCGCTACCAGCCCTGGGACCGGCGGCTGGTCTGGGTACGGGCGGGCCACTTGCCGCCGCTGCTGATCCGCGGCGACCGGGCGGAGTTCCTGGAGCAGCCCCAGGGCACCCTTCTGGGGGCGACCTTCGCAGCCTCCTACGAGCAGGCCGCCCTCAACCTGCTGCCCGGCGACCACCTGCTCTTCTACACCGACGGGCTAGTGGAGGAGCCGGGTGAGGACATCGGGACCGGCCTCGACCGCCTCGCGGAGACGGCGGTGCGACTCCTCCGGGAGGGCCACGGCGAAACCCTCGCGCGCACGCTCGTCGCGCTGTGCACGGCCCACCGCGACGACATCTGCGTCCTGGACGTCCACGTCCCGGACATCCGCGTCCCGGACGGGGATGTACCGGACGGGGATGTTCCGTAAAAAAAGGGGGTCAGTCTTCCCCCGTGTGGGTATATCTCCTCGGGAAGACCACGACGGTTCCCGCCGCCCCGCTCAGGGCCGGCCGGTGCCCACCAACCCGTCGGAGGAAGCTCATGGCACCCGTTTCCAGCGACACCACGGATCCGTTCCGCATCGACCTCCGCACCGGGACGCCCGAGGTCCCGGAGGATCCGCTCGCGGTCAGCACCGGCGAGGCGCGGACCCTGTCCGTCGCTCTCTTCCGGCGGCTGAAGGAGCTGAGCGAAGGGACGCCGGAATACTCGTACGTGCGCAACACGCTCGTCGAGCTCAACCTCAGCCTCGTGAAATACGCGGCGCGCCGGTTCCGCAACCGCTCCGAGCCGCTGGAGGACATCATCCAGGTCGGCACGGTGGGCCTGATCAAGGCCATCAACCGGTACGACGTCGAGCGGGGGGTGGAATTCACCACGTTCGCCATTCCCACCATCACCGGCGAGATGAAGCGGTTCTTCCGCGACACCAGCTGGTCCGTGAAGGTCCCGCGGCGCCTCCAGGAACTCCGCCTCGACATCGCCAAGACGCACGACTCCCTCGAACAGAGCCTGGGCCGGCACCCGACCGACCTGGAGCTGGCCGAGCACCTCGGCATCACCACGGAGGCGCTGGACGAAGGCCGTCGGGCGGCCAACGGCTACCTGGCGGGATCCCTGGACGCCCCGGTGGGACCCGAGGCGGACGGCAGCACCCGGGGGTGGCCGCTGGGGGAGGAGGAAGCGGCGTACGACCGCATCGAGTGCCTGGAGACGCTGAAGCCGCTGCTCGCCACGCTCAGTGACCGCGATCGGCTCATCCTCTCGCTGCGCTTCGGTCAGGAGCTGAACCAGTCCGAGATCGGAGACCGCCTCGGCCTCTCCCAGATGCACGTCTCACGACTGCTGAGCCGCATCATGACCAGGCTGCGGACCGGGATGCTGGAGGACGAGCAGGACGAGGACGAGGACGGGGATCATGCGGCTCCGGAGGGCGCGGGCCACGCGGTCAGGCCGGGTGGGTAGACCAGCCGGGCTGCCGGGAGGGCGCCTCCCCGTTCTCCCGTAGGGCCGGCGGAGTGGCGACCTCCACCCAGACGCACTTCCCGCCGTCGACCCGGTCCGCCCCCCACGCGAGGGCCAGCCGCTTCACGATGAGGAGCCCGTGGCCGCCGGGCCGGGCCGGATCGGTCGGGAACCGGTAGACCGGTACGACCGGACTGGGGTCCGTGACCTCGATGCGCAGCCGCTCGGCGGTGTAGCGCAACAGCAGCGAATTCGGCCCGCCCGCGTGCATGCAGGCGTTGGCCACCACTTCGGACACCAGGAGCAGCACGTCGTCCGCGGCTTCGGCGGTCTCGTGCTCGCCGGAGTTCCCGCCGCCGTTCCCGTACGCGAGGCCGCTGCCGCTGCCGTTGCCGGCTTCCGGCAGCCACTGCCACTCGGTGAGGGCCCGGCGGGTGAAATCGCGGCAGCGGCCGACGACATCCGTGGTGCCGTGCAACAGCAGACGCCGGGTCCACTCCGGTGACCGGCGCTCGCTCATCGGTGCTCCTCCGCTACGTGCGCTGGTGACTCGACAGAGCCGCCTCCACATCGGGGTGCTGCGGGAAGAGCCCGTCGGCGCCGGTGATGTGGAACATGCGTGCGACCGGCCGGCGCAGGCCGATCAGTTCGAGGCTGCCACCCGTTTCCCGGGCCGCGAGCCGGTTGCGCAGCAACACGTTCAGTCCCGTGGAATCACAGAACGCCAGCCCGCTGACATCCACCAGCAGGCGTCGGCCGCCACTTGCCCGGGCGGCTTCGAGGGCCGCGCGCAAGGGCTCCGCGGTGTCGTGGTCGAGCTCTCCGGCCAAGGTCAGAACGGTGGCCCCGTCGAGGGGCCGCACGTCGACCGCGAAGCGGCCTTCGTCGGCCGAGGGCATCGCGCACCCCCTTCCACCGGTGGATCGGCTCTCGACACCGGATACGTTTCGCGCCTACCCCCTCAGGGGTCGCCAAACCCGGGCTGGACGGTGTCGATGGGGAAGAGGGGGAGGGAGCCGGTGATCTCCAGCAGCCGCAGCATCTGGGCGCTGGGCGCGGCCAGGCGCAAGCTGTGGCCGGACTCCACGGCCTGCAGGCGGGCCCGGAGCAGCAGGTTCAGTCCGGCGGAATCGCAGAAGGTGAGACCGCTGAGGTCGACGACGATGTCGGCGGGGCCGCCCACCCGGGTCACCGCTTCGAGCAGCAGGGCGCGCACCTCGTCGACCCGGCTGATGTCCATCTCACCCGTCAGACGGACCACAGCCGCCTCCGTGGCACGGGGAGGCGGCCCGGCAGGATCGTGCGCGCCGTGCTCGTGCGGCATCCTCAGCGCTGTCCCTTGGCCTTCTTCATCTTGTCCGCGGCATCAGAGGCCATTTCCTCGGCCTTGCCGGCCATCCGCTCGGTGCTTCCCTCCGCCTGCATGCGCTGGTCGTCCATCGCACTGCCGAGGTTCTCCTTGAGCTTTCCCTTGGCCTGCTTCGCCTTGCCCTTTGCCTTGCCCATGACTGGTTCTTCCTTCCTGTGGGGGTACTGCTGCCACCATGCGTCAGGGGATGGCAGCCTGCAATTTGTAGCGAATTGCCCGCATCCAGTTGGCTGAGGCGGCAGGGCCTTGCGCGGGGAACGGCGTCACGGGCCGATGTCGTGCGTGCGGCACCAGCCGATGGCGAGCCGGATGAGCCGGATGAGGGTGAACACCCAGACGGCGGCGAAGGCCCAGATCAGTGGGGGTGAGGACGTGGCGACGGCGTAGACGAGCAGGATCGCGCAGGCGACGCCGAGGACCCCCGTGTACAGGCCGGCCCGGTGGCGGCGGCTCCAGCTGCCGGGAGAGGTCCAGGGTCTGACGCCGCGTCGCAGCGTACGAAGTCTGCGGTCCAGGAGCCGGTCGGCACACAGGTCCTGCTCCATGTCCTTGAGGATCATCAGCTCCTGACGAGAGAGCTCAGGGCCGTCCATCGCGAAGCCCCTCTCCTGCCGGGCCTTCTGCACGGCCGCCGTCCTACGGACGTGGAGCGGCCGAAGTGAACCCGATGCATTCGACGTCGATCTGATCGGCGAGTTCGGTCAGTACGCCCGCCAGGTCGCGGACCGTCTGCTCGTCGCCGCGCATCTCTCCGGTGTGCTCCGATTCCAGCCAGTCGGCCGCGAGGCAGCGCAGGAGGCCGGTGACGTGATCGGCGGGGATCAGCAGGACGCCGTCATCCGCGGGGATCAGCGGTATGGACATCTGGATCATGGAACCGTCTCCCGGGGAGCGTCCGTGCGCGTCCGCGCTATCGCGCTACCGCGCTACCAATAGTGCCGCCGCCCTCCGACAGCGTGCCCGACGGAGCCGAGCACCCACAGGACGACCCCGATGACGACGAGGATGATCCCCAACGTCCACAGGATCGAAATGCCGAGGAGGTAGCCGACGATCAACAGGACGATGCCAAGCGCGATCATGATGTTCTCCCATCTCGCAGGCTTCTTCTGCCCCGATCCGGTGCCGGAATGCGGTGGCAGGTAGCCCAGTCCGGTGAAGAGGGCGCGGGCCCGCCGCGGCGGGCGGCGCGCACCGCCTTCCGCGATGCGGGAAGGGGCATACCTGGCCGCCGGACCACCGTCCGTCCGACGCCGGACGGGACGGACGCACAGAGGGACCGGACCGGCACAGGGACCGGACCGGCACGAGGACCGGACCGACGGAGGGAGGACGGCGCCGTGGCAAGCCCCCGCACCGGCCGTCGCTTTCCGTGGAGCGGCGCCGCCGAGGCCGGAGCGTGGTGGGGCGCTCGCCGTCGTGCTCCAGGTGGTCTTCATCGACACCCTCTCCTGGCCCGAACTCGCTCTGGCCGCCGTCACCGGAGCCGTGGCCGCGGTCGCCGCCCGCGCCGTCCGGCTCGCCTCCGGGGCCCGGACCGGCCGGGGCGCGCACCTGGCCGCGGCACTCCTGCACTGGCCGGCTCGCCGCCTGCACGGTGCGCACCCTGCGCGGCCACCGCGTCCGCGGCCGCTTCCACACCGTCGAGTTCCGCCCGGGAACGGGACCCGCCTGGGCCTGTGGTCTGCTCTCCGCCACACCCGGCCTCTACGTCACCGGTTCCGGCCGCGGACGCACCGTACGGGTCCACGTCCTGCCCGGTGAACGCACGCTCTGGAGGCGGTCCTGACCGGCGGGGAACGCCGTTGAACGCCTGGTCCGCCGCCTCGGCCGTGCTGCTGGTCCTGGGCCTGCCGCCCTGCGTGTGGGCCTTGTGCCGCGGTCCGGTACCCGCGCGGCCGGCGGGCCTCAACCTGGCGGGCACCGTCGTCACCGTGCTGCTGATGCTGTCCGTCGCGTTCGGACGCAGCTCCTACGCGGACCTGGTCCTCGTCCTCGCCGCGCTCGCCCCGGTCGGCATCCTCGTCTTCACCCGCCTCCTCGGCCCCCACGAGGACGTTCACGAGGACATTCACGAGGGCGCTCACGGCGACGTGCAGGGCCACGGCGGGCGGACCTGACGTGGACCCGCGACAGACCGTCACCTCCGTGCTGCTGGCCGCCGGGATCCTCTCGGCCGGCCTGGCGGTGGCCCAGGCCGGGGCCGCGCTGTGGGGACCGGCGGTGAAGGGCCGCTCCGCGCACGCCCTGCGCGGGGCCGCGGTGGCGGTGACCCGCACGGTGGTGCTCCCGCTGCGCAGGCTGTACTCCGGCCGGGTGGGCGACTGCACCAGTTGGCTGGCCGTGGGGACGGCCCTGCTGATCGCGGCCTTCGCCGTGAGGCCGTAGGAAGTCGGGCGCCGCCTGTGGTCAGGGCCGCACCCGCACCACCCGCACCACCCGTACCCGCACCCGGAAGTATCTTGACGTCAAGATTAATCTCCGGCAGGCTTCCGCTGGTATCTCGATATCGAGATACTTTCGCGGAGGTCCGGAGGGTATGGGATGCGGCGGCGCGGTATGGGGCGGGAGAGGGAGCGACGGCCCGGGCTGGTGGCGCAGTTGCGGCGGCCGCCCGGAGGCCGGGACGCCCGGATCATGCTGCTCGCCCAGCTCATCGACCGCACCGGCACGGGCGTGTGGGCCGCCTCCTCGGTCCTCTACTTCACCCTCCTCATGGGCCTGGACGCCGGCCGGATCGGCCTCCTGCTGGGCGTCGCGGCCGTGGCGGGCATCGCCGGATCGCCCCTGGCGGGGCACCTGGCGGCCCGCTTCCCGGTGCGGTCCCTGCTGATCGGCTGTCACCTGCTGCGCCTCGGAACCCTCGGCGCACTGCTCGTGGTCACCCGCTTCGACGCCTTGCTGACCCTGGTCGCGGTCACCTGCCTCGGCGACCGGGCGGCCAAGGCGCTCGAGATGCTCTTCGCCACGCGGGTGGCGGGTGAGCGGCGCGGCACCTATCAGGCACTGTCGCGCAGTACGGCGAACGCCGGTTACGCGGTGGGCGCGGGGATCGCCGCCGCCGGTTTCGCGGTCGGGGCCCCGGAGGCGTACCAGACGCTGATCCTGGGCAACGCGCTGTCGTTCCTCGCGGCCGCCGCGCTGGTCTGGCGGACCCGGGAACCGCGAGCCGAGGGGCGCGTGGCGGCGGGCACGGGGGGTGCGGCGACCGGCCGGGCGGGGGCGCCGAGCCCGTGGCGGGACCGCGGCTACCTGCGCTTCGTCCTGCTCGACATCCCGATGAACCTCGACGACTCGGTCCTGGCCGTGGGCCTGCCGCTCTGGCTGGTGGTCCACACCGACGCGCCGCACGCCCTGGTCCCGGCCTTCCTCGTCGTCAACACCGTGCTGGTGGTCGTACTCCAGCTCCGCGTCTCGGCCAGGTTCGAGGAACCCCGCCGGGCCGCGGCGGCGGTCTCGGTGTACGGGCTGACGATGCTCGCGTGCTGCACCCTCCTGGCCCTCACCGCCGGCGCCGGGGCCGTCGCCGCGACGGTGGTACTCCTCGCCGCGTCGGTCCTGGTCACCGGGGCGGAACTGCTGCGGTCGGTGAGTTCCTGGGAGCTGGCGGTCTCGCTCGCCCCCGAGGAAGCGCGGGCGCCGTACCTGGGAGTGGCGGGCATGGCCCAGTCCGTCCAGAAGTCCGCCGGCCCCCTGCTCCTGACCGGGGTGGTGATGACGGCCGGGCCCGTGGGCTGGCTGGCCCTCGGTGCGGGGATCGCGGCCCTGTCGGTGGTCCAGCGGCGCTCCGCCCTTCGCCGCTGGGACTCCGTCCTCGCCCCGCCCGCTCCCACCGCGCCCTCGCTGCCCGCCGCGCACACGGGGTGAAACCGCGTACCCCGGGGCCCTGGGCCTCGGGGCGCGCCGGCGCGGTCCGGCTCAGGCCCGGTTGGCCGGACCGTCCATCGTCCAGGCCGAGTGGTGCGCGGTGAACCCGATGTGCGGGTAGTAGTTCACGGCCGCCGGGGCCGCCAGCAGATCAGCTGGGCCTGTGGCGCGGCATCCCGGGTGGCACGGATGAGGTCCTTGCCGACGCCCTTGCCCTGGTAGGCGGAGTCGACGGCGAGGTCGCTGAGGTACGTGGAGTACGCGCCGTCGGTGATCGAGCGGGAGATCCCGATGAGTCGGCCGTCCTCGTCGCGGGCGACGATGACCAGGTTGGCACCGGCGAGCATCCGGGTGAAGCGCCCGCTGTCCTCCACGGGGCGGCGTTCGGCGAGGGTGGACGCCCGGTACAGGGCGGCCGCCTCCTCCACGTCGAGGGCGCCGCCGATGACCTGTTCACACGTCCACATGCTGGTGCGGCTCCTTGCCGAGCTCGGGGAAGGCCTCCAGGACGATCCGGTCCACAGATCCACCGAGGAGTGCGCCAGGTGCCGTTCGTGCCACAGGGCGATGTTCTCGTACGCGGCGCCCGCTTCGGCCCGCAACACCCGGGCGAGCCGCACAGCCGCTCGCCGGCCGTCGGCTGCGCTGGTGCGGCAGGGCCCTGGAGCCCTGGTAGGTGCCGACGGTCCGGCTATTGCCGGACGAGGGGTGCGGTGAGCGGGAGGAGGTGGCGCTCCAGGACCGCCGCCACGCCGTCCTCGTCGTTGCCGGCGGTGATCTCGTCGGCGACCGCCTTGAGGCTGTCGTGGGCGTTGGCCATGGCGACCGAATGGCCCGCCCAGGCGAACATGGGGATGTCGTTGGGCATGTCACCGAACGCGATGGTGCCTTCCGCCGTCGTGCCCAGCGCCTCCGCCGCCAGGGCCAGACCGGTCGCCTTCGACAGGCCGAGGGGGAGCAGCTCGACGCAGGTCGGACCGGCCATGACCACGGTGACGAGATCGCCCACCGCCTCGCGGGCGGCCTCGGTGAGCTCGTCGTCCGTGAGGTGGGGGTGCTGGATCTGGACCTTCCCGATCGGCCGGTCCCAGAGCCGGGCGGTGTCACCGACCTGCTCGATCCCGGTCGAGGCCATCGGCGGGAGCGGGAACCCGGGGCCCACGAGGATCGGATCGGCCAGCTCCACCGGCATCACCGCCACCGACAGCGGACCGGTACGGGCCTCCACGCGGGCCACCACGTGCGCCGCCAGCTCCCGGTCGAGGGAGACCGACGAGACGAGGGCGTCGCGCCCGGCGTCGTAGAGCTGGCCGCCCTGACCGCAGACGGCGAGGCCCCGGTAGCCGATCTCGGCCAGGGTGGGCTTGGTCCACTGGGCTACCCGTCCGGTCACCACCACGTGCCGGGCCCCGGCCGATACGGCGGCGGCGAGGGCGGCCGTCGTGCGCGGGGAGACGGTGTGGTCGCTGCGCACGAGGGTGCCGTCGAGGTCGGTGGCGATCAACTGGTAGGGGAAGCGGGTCATGGACGGGTCTCCTGTGTGGGGGTGGGGGCGTGGGCGGGGGCAGGGGTGGGGGTGGGGCTGCGGGGGGACCGGTCGTACGGGGTGGGGGTCGGGTGGAACGCGGCGGGGCCGCCGGCGTCCGCCGGGTGGGCGGACGGTCGGCGGCCCGGGGCGCACGGGATCAGAGTGAGCCGTTGCCCTTGATCAGCTGCTGGTACCAGAAGAAGCTGTCCTTGCGGATGCGGCGGAGCTCCTTGAGGTCGAACTCGTCGCGGTCGACGTAGATGAAGCCGTAACGCTTCGATACGCCCTGGTGGGTGGAGATCAGGTCCATGGCCGACCAGGGGTGGTAGCCGATGACGTCCACCCCGTCCGCGACCGCGAGGCGCATCTGGGCGATGTGCTCGGAGAGGTAGGCGATCCGGTAGTCGTCGTGGATCTCGCCCTCCTCGACGGTGTCGAAGCCGCCCAGCCCGTTCTCGGTGACCATGACCGGCAGCCGGTAGCGGTCGTAGACGTCGCGCAGGGTGGTGCGGAAGCCGACGGGGTCGATCTCCCACCCGAACTCGGTGGTGGCCAGGTAGGGGTTGCTCACGGCGCGGAAGACGCCGCTCTCGCCGACCGCGAGCTGCTGGTCGCCGCCCTCGTAGGTGACGGCGCCGTCGTCCAGGGGCGCGGCGACGGTGGCGGTCGTGTAGTAGTTCAGCGCCAGGTAGTCGGCGCGCCCGGCCGCCAGGACCTCCAGGTCGCCGTCGGCGATCTCGGGGGCGATGCCGCGCTCGGTCATCCAGGCCCAGGCGGTCGGGTTGTAGGTGCCGTACGCGGCCATGTCCAGGTACAGCCAGTTGCGGATGGCGTTGTAGTCGGAGGCGGCGAGGACGTCCTCGGGCTTGCTGGTGGCCGGGTAGACGACGGAGATGTTCGGCGCCGGGCCGATCTTGGCGGCCGGAAGCATGTCGTGGCACATCTTCGTCACGCGGGCCTGGGCCACCATCATGTGGTGGTTCTGCTGGTAGAGCTCGCGCTTCGGGTCGTCGGAGGTGGTGGCACTGGTGCCGATGGCGGCGCCGTGCAGGATCATCATGTTCTGCTCGTTGATGGTCAGCCAGTGCGTGACCTTGCTGCCGTACTCCTCGAACAGCACCTCGCAGTAGCGGGCGAAGGCGTCGATGGTCGAGCGGGAGGTCCAGCCGCCCTTGCCCTGGAGGGCCTGCGGCAGGTCGAAGTGGTAGACGGTGACGACCGGTTCGATGCCGTGCGCGAGGAGGGCGTCGAAGAGGCGGTGGTAGAAGGCGATGCCGTCCGGGTTCACCGCGCCGTCGCCGTCCGGGACGATCCGGGTCCAGGCGATGGACAGGCGGTAGGCCTCCAGGCCCAGCTCGGAGAAGAGCTTCACGTCCTCCTCGAAGCGGTGGTAGTGGTCCGCGGCGACCTTGAAGTCGGTGGTGCCCTGGGGGTAGCCGCGGGTGTCCTGGACGGACGGGCCCTTGCCGTCGGTGTCCCAGGCGCCTTCCACCTGGTAGGCGGAGGTCGCGGCGCCCCACAGGAAGTCGGGGCGGAAGGCGGCGGGGGTCTTGTGGTCCATGTGCGGATCTCCTTCGGGGGTACGTGGATCAGGGCGCGGGGCGCTGGGCGCCGGTGTGCTGTGTGCTGTGTGCTGTGTGCTGTGTGCGGGGTGGCGCGCCGGGCGGGGGCGCGCGGGGCGGGGGCGCGCGGGGCGGGCGGGGCGCGCCGGGCGGGACGTCAGCCCACCGGGGTGAGTTCGCGCTCCGGGCCGAGGGACAGGAGCACCGTGCTGTGCTCGACTTCGGCGTGCCCGGTGGTCCGTACGACGCCCGTGCCGGCCGTATCGAGGATGATCACCATCGTGGTGGTGTCGTAGCCGGCCGCTTCGACGGCGGCCAGGTCGACTTCGCCGAGCGGGTCGCCGATCCGGACGTGGTCGCCCTGCCGGACGGCGGTGGTGAAGTGCTCCCCGCCGAGCCGCACCGTGTCGATGCCGATGTGGACGAGGACCTCCACGCCCTCGGGGGAGCGGAGCCCGTAGGCGTGCGGCAGGACGCTGACGACCGTGCCGTCGATGGGGGAGTGGACCTCGCCGGAGGTCGGGGCGACGGCCGCGCCGTCACCGAGGGTGCCGGAGGCGAACACCGGGTCCGGTACGTCGGCCAGGGCGAGGACCCTGCCCTCGACGGGGGTGGCGACCTCGAAGGCCTCGCCGGCGGGCCGTTCCGAGGCGGCGCCGTCGGCGGAGTCCGCACCGGCCGCACCGGTTTCGGGGACTTCGGGGGCTTCGGCGGCTTCGGCAGTGTCCTCCGGGATGTCCTTGAAGCCCAGGGCCATGGTGAGGCCGAAGGACAGGGCGACGGCGACGCCGACACCGATCAGCTGGAGGGCGAAGCTGCCGACCTCCAGGTAGGCGGAGAGGGACAGCAGGCCCGGCATGATGTACGCGGTCGAGGCCGAGCCGCCCGCCGAGGCGATGCCGCCGCCGACCGCGCCGGCGATGCAGGCGTAGACGAAGGGCTTCTTCAGACGCAGGTTGACGCCGTAGACCGCGGGCTCGGTGATGCCGGCGAGGAAGCTGCTGACGGCGGCCGGACCGGCGAGCTTCTTCAGGCTCTTGCTGCGGGTACGGAGCATGACCGCCAGGACGGCTGCGCCCTGCGCGGCGGAAGCGGCGACCAGCGGGCCGTAGAGGAGGGAGTGCCCCTGGACGGCCAGGTCGTTGGCCATCATCGGGACGAGGCCCCAGTGGATTCCGAAGACGACCATGATCTGCCAGGTGCCGCCGAGGACGGCTCCGGCGACGGCCGGGCTGAGACCGAACAGCCAGCCGATCAGGCTGGAGGCTCCCTGGCCGGCCCAGTCCGAGGCAGGGCCGATGGTGAGCAGGGTCAGCGGGACCATGACGGCGATCGTCAGCATCGGCGTGATGAAGTTGCGGATGCTGGACGGCAACGCCTTGTCGAGGCCGCGTTCCACGAAGCTCTGGACGTACACGGCGAGGATGACCGGGATGACGGAGGAGGCGTAGGCGACCATCACCATCGGGATGCCGAAGAAGGAGACCGGGTCGCCGGCCTCGTTCAGAGCGCCGATCGCGGGGTAGACCAGCGATCCCGCGATGGCCATGGCGGTCCACTGGTTGGACCCGAAGCGCTTCGCCGCAGTCACCGCCAGCAGCACCGGCAGGAAGAAGAACACGCCGTCGCCGGCCGCGTTCAGGACGGTGAATTCCTGCGAGGTCTCGGCGACCAGACCGAGCTTGGTGACCAGCACGATCGTCGCCTTGAGCAGGCCCGCACCGGCCAGCGTCCACAGGAACGGAGTGAAGATGCTGGAGATGACGTCGACCAGCCGCGTCAGCGGATTGCCGCGCGGAACCGAACCCGCGGAGCCGGACCGCGACGCCTTGCCGCCCTTCGCCGGCGCCCGGTCGGCTCCGAGCCCGGAGATCCTGGTGATCCCGGCGTAGGCCTTGGCCACGTCGTTGCCGATGACCACCTGGAACTGGCCGCCGCTCTCGACGACCGTGATGACGCCGGGGGCCGCCTCGACGGCCGCTCTGTCGGCCTTCGACGCGTCCTTGAGGACGAACCGCAAACGGGTGGCGCAGTGCCCCAGGGACTCCACGTTCGATTCGCCGCCGACGCCTTCGAGTACGGCCGGCGCCGTCTTTCCGTAATCCACGATGAGTTCTCCCTGCATCGCGTTGCCGAACCCGGAACGTCTTCGGTCCGAGGTCCCCCCAGTCTTGACGAGGTCAACGGAAGGCAAAGGAAGCCGAAAGTCCCGAATGGAGCGACCTTTGTGCCTTTACGGCCGCGCTCCTCAACAGGGCTTTCCCTCACATGAGTTCACTGTGTGACGACATCGCCCGGATCGGGCCCTACGGTCATGCGGGAAGGGACTTTCAGCCCCTGTCCCGGATGGGCCGACGGCGGAAGAGCGCAGGCTGCGCGGGAACCCGGGGCACCCCGACCTCGTCGTCGCCGACCGGGAGGCGGCGTCGGGAGCGGGGCTGGGAGCGGTGCTGGGCTGACACGGCGAGGGGCGGATCCCGGTCAGGCCGGGGTCCGCCCCGTGATGGCGCCCTTGGAGGCCCCGGCCTCCGGGTGTCTCCTTTAGAACCAGGTGAGGGTGAGGGGGAAGGTGGTGGTGGCGGTGGCTGGGGTGGTGTCGGTGGCGGTGGCGGTGATCTGGATGGTTCCGGTGGCCCAGGGCTTTCCGGTGATGCGGCCGGTGGCGGCGTCGAGGGTCAGGCCCCAGGGGAGTCCGGTGGCGGTGTAGCGGACGGGGGGCTTTCCGCCCGTGGTGGTGAGCTGGATGGTGCAGTTCTGGTTGAACTTGCAGCTCTGCGGGCCGGGGTTGGCCAGCTTCAGGTCGGCCGAGGTCGGCGTCGGGGTGGGAGTGGGCGTCGGCGTGGGAGTCGGGGTGGGAGTCGGCGTCGGGGTGGGCGTCGGCGTCGGTGTGGTGCCGCAGCCCGGGGTGGCCTCCGGGGGCAGCGGGACGCGCCAGATCTGGGTGTCGTTCTCCGAGCCGACCAGCAGGCTGGTGCAGTCGAGGTACGTCACCGTCTCGCCCTGCGACTGGGCGGGCAGGGCCACGTCCGCGAGCTTGGTGCCCGCGGTGTCGTACACCGAGGCGGTGTTGGCCCCCATCGGTCCGCCGCTGCGCAGGGTGTAGGAGGCTCCCGAGGGGGAGAACGCGCCGTCGGTGGCGAAGACCGGGCCCGGCCGGACGGCGGTCAGGGTGCCCAGCTGCCCCGGTACCGGCGGCAGCGGAGCCTGGTACAACTGGCCTGCCGCTCCGATGAGTTTGCTCGCGATGTGGATCCGCCCGGTGACGGGATCGGCGAGCAGGGATTCCGCGTCGTGTTTGCCGTCGGCGTAGGCGAACCGGTACGTCACGGGCGTCACCGAGGCGTTGGCGAGCTGGTCCGGCTCGGCGAAGGAGTGCACGGTGATCTCGGCGCGGCTGCCGAAGTTGTCGCCGATGTCGCCGACCAGGATCGCGGGGCGGCCCGAGGAGTCCTTGCCGATGGCCAGCCCCTCCCAGTCGGTGTTGCCGACCCCGGAGACCGTGTACGTGGCCTTGAGCAGGCCGGTGGCGCCGCTGCAGTCGATGGCGAAGACCTGGTTGGTGTTCCCGCTGTCGTTGACGGCGTAGAAGACGCCGGGGTGCTTCCGGCTCATGGCGAGACCGCTGATCTCGGCCATGCCTCCGGGGAGGGTGCACCGGCGCTCGGGAGCGGCGGCGGCGGTGCCGGCGGCGCCGGCGACGGCGGACAGGGGTGCGGACGCAGGCGTGAGGGTGGATGCGTTGGCCGGCCCGGCGGCGGGTCCGGTCAGCCAGGCCGCGGCCGGCAGGACCATGGCGAGGGCCGCGGTGGCGAGGGCGGCGACCCGCGGGGGCGTGAGGAGTAGTCGGGACATGCCCACCATGTGAGGGGGTGTCAGGTGACGGCGCCAGGGGCAATCGCCCTCCGTTCGAGCATCGTTCAATGCCGGGCGGGCATGTCCGGCCGCAGGGAGGGGCCCTCCGGTCGGCCCGCCGGGACGCACGGCCCGCCGCCCCGGGAGGCGCGGCCCGCGCGGTCACCGGGAGGGCTCGCGTACGGGTGCCTTGTGCCGGGCGTGCGCGATGAAGGCGCGGGCGGCCCGGCTCAGCGGCCGGCGGGCGTGCGCGATGCCCACCGGGCGCAGCAGGGGCGGGGTGAAGGAACGTATCTCCGCCCTGCTGCCGAAGGCCCTGGCGACCACGTCGCGGTACCAGATGAGGGAGCCGCGGCCGTCGGTCACCCCGGTCACCCAGCCGAGGCGCTCGTCCACCTCCAGGCAGGGCACCGGGCGCACGCCCAGGCAGCTGAACATGGCCTCCATCTCGGTGCGCCGGCCCGTCCCGGGGGTGGGCAGCACCATCGGCAGCCCGTCGAGTGCGCGGAACGGTAACGGGTCGGGCAGCGCGGACCCGACGGGGGAGATGAGCACCACCTCGCGCTCCTGGATGAAATGGGTGGAGAGTTCTCCGTCGAGGGGGAGATCCACGAGTGCCAACTCGGCCCGGCCCTGGGTGAGTTCCTGGACCACGGCCTCTCGGCTGTCGTACTGGTGGAGTCTGACGTCGAGGCCGGGGTGCCGCTCGGTGAAGGCATGCACCAGCTCGGAGGCCAGATCGAGGGCCAGCGTGGGGGTGGTGACCACGGACAGGGCGGCCCTGGCGCCCAGTCCGTGGGGCGTGCCGATGTCGTCGATCGCCTCCACCGCGTCGAGCACGGTCCGGGCCAGCCGGACGACCCGGGCCCCTTCCGGTGTGAGGTCCACCCCCCTTCCCCGGCGGGCGAGGAGTTCGACGCCCAAGTCGCGCTCCATGGCTTGGACGGCCCGCGACAGGGCGGACTGGGCGACGAATACGGAGGCCGCCGCGCCGGTGATGGAACGGCAGTCGGCGACGGCGACGAGGTAGCGGAGCTGGGCGAGGGTGGGGGTCATGACCGGAAGGTAACCGGGCAAGGGTGTACCTGTAAGACCGCGTCGGGTGAACAACCGTCAGACTCCGCAAAGGTGTTCATGCCGGACTGGTGACAACTCATACCCATGCGGCATGAGCGCGAGCGGCTGAGCGACGCCGACTGGTGGGCCGGAGGCGGGTCGTCCCGCCGCAACGCCGCAGGCCATGGCCCCGACAGGGGCGCGCCGACGGCGTGGCCGGGCTGCCGTTCGGATGGCCGGATTCCCTCCGGGGCGCGAAGTGAACGGCTCCGGATGGCCGTTGACAGTGCGGGGCCGCCACCGCACGATGCATCGCGGCAACAGGGAATTTGACCACCGCTCAACCCTGTCCCCGTCGCATCGCCCGGCCGTTTCGCGCGCCGCCCCCCTCGGATCCCCCGCGGGAGGGCGTCTCGTCCGCCGCCTTTCTCCCACGCCTTCCCCGGTTTTCCGTCCCGCACTGCGCCATGTCACACCGCACTGGAAGAGGAGCGTCCGTGTCCCCCCAACCCGAGCCGTCCCCCCAGCCCTCGCGTGCCCTTCCGCCCCAGGAGCCCCCGTCGGCTACGCGGCCTGCGCGGCCTGCGCGGCCTTCACGCACCCCGCGTCCTCCGCGATCCGCACGGCCCGCACGATCCGCGACGACCGGGCGAGCGGGGGATGGGCGAGCGGGGGGTGGGCCGACGCCGCTGGGGGAGCGGACCGAGGCGTCGGGCTCCGAGCGGACCGAGCGGACCGGGCCGCCGGCTCCAGGGCGGCCCGAGCGGCCCGAGCGGCCCGAGCCGTCGGCTTCCGAGGGGGTCGAGCCTCCGGCTCCCGAGGGGGCCGGGCCGTCGGCTTCCGCGTGGCGGCCCGGGAGGCCCGGGCGGCTCCGCGCCGCCGACCGCGACCTCGTCGTCGCCGTCAGCCCGTTCGAGGAGCCCAACCCGAGGATCGTCACCGCCGCCGAGCGCGCCGGATCCCTGGGCCTGCTCGACCTCGGGCGGGACGCCGGGTCCGCGCGGCGCGCCATGGCCGAGATCGCCCGCCGCCTCGGAGCCGGCCGCTACGGGGTACGGGTGCCCGCGGGCTGCCCGATCGGGCCCGGGGAACTGCCGGCCGAGGTGGACACCGTGCTGCTCGCAGACCCCGCGGGCCACACGCCGGGCGGGGTGGCCGGCTGGGCGGCCGCCGCCGGGCGGCCCCGGGTGTGGGCCGAGATCACCGATCCGGCGCAGGCCGCGGCCGCGGTGGCCGCCGGGGCGGAAGCGCTCGTGGCCAAGGGGCACGAGGCGGGCGGCCGGGTGGGCGGGACGACCACCTTCGTCCTGCTCCAACAGCTGCTCGCCGGCCCCCGGTTCGGGACGCTGCCCGTGCGGGCTTGCGGCGGGATCGGGCCGCACACCGCGGCCGCGGCCGTCGCGGGCGGAGCCGCCGGTGTGCTGGTCGACGTACAACTGGCCCTCACACCCGAGGGGGAGGCCGGGCTGCCCTCCGAAGTGGCCGCGGCCGTACGGGCCATGGACGGCTCCGAAACCAGGATCGTGCGGGGCCACCGGGTGTACGCGCGTCCCGACCTGACCCCGCCGCAGGGGCCGGCCGCCGCCCTGCTGGGCGCCCGGGACCTGCGGACACAGCTGCTCCCGATCGGGCAGGACGGGGCCTCGGCGGCCCGGCTGGCCGCCCGCCACCGGACGACCGGAGGCATCCTCCAAGCCGTCCGGTCGGCCGTCGCGGGACATCTGGCGGCCGTCGTACTGGCCCGGCCGCTGGGGGGCGGCCACGGCCCGGGGCGACCGCTCCCGGTGGCGCAGGGGCCGATGACCCGGGTCAGCGACCAGGCGGCCTTCGCCGAAGCGGTGGCCGCCGGGGGCGGGGTCCCCTACCTGGCGCTCGCCGTCATGGAGGGCCCGCAGGTGCGCCGGCTCCTCACCGAAACCGCCGAGCGGCTCGGGGAGCGGCCCTGGGGCGTGGGCATGCTCGGCTTCGCCCCGGCCGAGCTGCGGGCCGAGCAGCTCGCGGCCGTCGCCGAGGTGCGCCCGCCGTACGCGATCATCGCGGGCGGCACCCCGGGGCAGGCGGCCCCGCTGGAGGCCGCCGGGACCCGGACCCATCTGCACGTGCCCTCCCCGGGCCTGCTGGAGCGCTATCTCGCCGACGGGGCACGGCGGTTCGTGTTCGAGGGGCTGGAATGCGGGGGCCATGTCGGGCCGCGCGCCTCGTTCCCGCTGTGGGAGGAGCAGATCGAGCTGCTGCTCGCCTGCCCCGAACCGGCAGCCCTGGACGTGCTGTTCGCGGGCGGAATCCACGACGCGCGCTCCGCCGCGATGGCCGCGGCCGCGGCGGCGCCGCTGGCCGAACGGGGTGCGCGCATCGGGGTGCTCATGGGCACCGCCTACCTGTTCACCGAGGAGGCGGTGGCGGCGGGCGCGGTCCTGCCCCGCTTCCAGCGGGCGGCGCTGGAGTGCGCGGACACGGTACTGCTGCACACCGCGCCCGGACACGCCACCCGCTGCGCGGTCACCCCGTACGTGGACACCTTCGAGGCCACCCGGCAGCGGCTCGCGGAAGGCGGAGCAGCGCCGCGCGAGGTGTGGGAGGAGCTGGAACGGCTCAACCTGGGAAGACTCCGCATCGCCAGCAAGGGCCTGCGACGCGGGGCCGACGGATCCGGGCTGGAACCCGTGGGCGAGGAACAGCAGGACTCCGAGGGGCTGTTCATGCTGGGCCAGGCAGCCACCCTGCGCTCCGGGACCACCACGATCGCCGCCCTGCACACCGAAGTCACGCAGGGAGCGACCGAGTTGCTCCGGCAGCGGGCCGAGGAGCTCGCCGGTCCGGACCCCGAGGGCGATGCGTCGGACGCGATGGCCGCCGCCGGCGCTCCGCGGCCCGAACCGCTGGACGTCGCCGTCGTCGGCATGGCCTGCGCCTACCCCGGCGCACCGGACCTGGCCGCCTACTGGGCCCGGATCCTGAACGGGAGCGACGCCGTGACCGAGGTCCCGGCCGAACGCTGGGACCCGGCCGTCCACTTCGACCCCGATCCGGCACGGGCCGGCGAACGCACCCCGTCCCGCTGGGGCGGCTTCCTCGGCCCGATGCCCTTCGACGCCCTCGCGCACGGCATCCCGCCGGCCTCGCTGGCCGGGATCGAACCGGTACAGCTGCTCGCCCTGGAGATCTCGGCGCGGGCCCTGGAGGACGCCGGGTACGGCAAGGACCGGGAGTTCGACCGCTCCCGGACCTCCGTCGTGTTCGGTGCGGAAGCCGGCACCGAGCTGGCGGGCGCGTACGGGCTGCGCGCCCTGTACCCCGGATACCTGGGCGAGATCCCACCCGAGCTGGACGAACAACTCCCGCGGCTCACCGAGGACTCCTTCCCCGGCGTACTCGCCAACGTCATCGCGGGCCGGGTCGCCAACCGGCTGGACCTCGGCGGCGCGAACTGCACGGTCGACGCCGCATGCGCCTCCTCGCTGGCCGCACTCGACCTCGCCTGCCGCCAACTGCGCGACAGGGACAGCGACATGGTGCTGTGCGGAGGCGCCGACGTCCACAACGGCATCAACGACTACCTGCTGTTCTCCTCCGTCCGCGCACTGTCTCCCGGAGGCCGCTGCCGGCCCTTCGACGCGGCCGCCGACGGGATCGCCCTCGGGGAGGGGGTGGGGGCGCTCGTACTGAAACGGCTCGCCGACGCGGAACGCGACGGCGACCGGGTCTACGCCGTCATCAAGGCGGTCGGAGCCGCCAGCGACGGACGCTCCCTCGGCCTGACCGCGCCCCGGCCGGAGGGACAGCGCAGGGCCCTGGACCGGGCCTACGCACGGGCCGGGATCAGCCCCGGCGACGTCGGCCTCATCGAGGCGCACGGCACCGGCACCGTGGTCGGCGACACCACCGAACTGGCCGTGCTGACCTCCCTGTTCACCGAGTCGGGCGCCGCCCCCGGAGCCTGCGCGCTGGGTTCGGTGAAATCGCAGATCGGGCACACCAAGTGCGCGGCCGGGCTCGCCGGACTGATCAAGGCGGTCCGGGCGGTCCACTCGGGCGTGCGGCCGCCGACCCTGCACCTCGACGCACCGGTCCCCGCCTGGAACGCGGAGACCAGCCCGTTCTCCTTCGACACCGGAGCCCGGCCGTGGGCGGTGCCCGCCGGGCGGCGGATCGCCGGGGTGAGCGCCTTCGGGTTCGGCGGCACCAACTACCACGCCGTGCTGACCGGTTACGCGGGATCCGAGGAGCCCCGGCACGGGCTGGAGGAATGGCCGGCCGAACTGTTCTGCTTCCGAGGCGAGGACCGGCGCGCGGCGGGCCGCGCGATGGCCCGGCTGGCGGCCAGGCTGGAGGAGAACGACGCGGCCGGGCGCCCGTGGGCGTTGCGGGACCTCGCCGCCGAGGCCGCGGCCGGGGCGGGTGCGGTACGGGTCGCGGTCGTGGCCGCCGACCTGGACGAGCTGGCGGCCCGGCTGGAGAAGGCGCGCGACTTCACCCCGGGCGCGGGGGTCCACCTACGGGAGGACGCGGCGGAGCCCGGACAGGTGGCCTTCCTCTTCCCCGGCCAGGGCAGCCAACGCCCCGGCATGCTCGGCGAGTTGTTCGCCGCCTTCCCGCTGCTCCGGGAGCTCCTGGACGCGGCGCCGAGCACGGTGGTCTCCGCGATGTTCCCCCCGGCGGCCTTCACCGCGCAGGGCCGGAGCGCCCAGCGGGCCGCGGTCACCGACACCCGGGTGGCGCAGCCGGCCCTAGGGCTGGCGGGCTCGGCGGCGCACCTGCTGCTGGGGGAGCTGGGCGTACGGCCGGACTGCGTGGCCGGGCACTCGTACGGCGAGCTCACCGCACTGCGGGCGGCGGGGGTGTGGGACCAGGAGAGCCTGCTGCGGCTGAGTGCGCGCCGGGCCGAGGCCATCCTCGCGGCCGCCGGGACAGATCCGGGGTCGATGGCGGCGGTGACGGCCGCGCCGGAGGAAGTGCGGGAGATCGCCGCGCGTGCCGGGTGCGTGATCGCCAACTACAACGCACCCCGGCAGTCCGTGATTTCGGGGCCGTCCGCCGCCGTCGCCGAGGCGGTGGCCGCCCTGCGGGAGGCCGGTCTGACGGCGGCCCCGCTCTCCGTGGCCTGCGCGTTCCACAGCGAGGTCGTGGCGGGGGCGGCCACGGCCCTGGCCGAGGAACTCGCCGGGACGGAATTGGCCGACGCCGCCGTCCCCGTCTGGTCGAACACGACGGCCGGCCCGTACCCGGTGGCCGCCGATGCGGTACGGAACCTGGTGGCCCGTCAGGTCGCCGAGCCGGTCCGGTTCGTGGAGCAGGTGGAGCACATGTACGCGGCCGGAGTACGGACCTTCGTGGAAGCCGGGCCGGGCCGCGTCCTGTCCGGCCTGGTCGGCCGCATCCTGGGCGACCGGCCCCACACGGTGGTGCCGCTGGACGTGCCCGGCGAGCACGGGCTGCTCCGTCTGGTCACGGCGTTGGCGGAACTGGCCGCGGCGGGCGTCCCCGTGGCGCCCGAGGCGCTGTTCCGCGGCCGCACCTCCCGGCTCCCCGAGCGCGCTCCACGCCGCCCGGGCTGGCTGGTGGACGGCCACCTGGTCCGCACCCGGGACGGCAACCCCGTCCCCGGCGGCCTCCGCCCGGCCCGCCGGGTCCACGTCGCGGTATCCGAAGGAAAGGGAGCCCATCAGATGGCGCAGCCGAAGAACGGCACCGGTCAGGCGGGAAGTTCCGCCGGGCTGGGGACCCACGCGAACGGCAGCCCCGGGAACCTGCCGGCCCCTGCCGGGGGCGGGCACTGGCTGCCTGCCGGCAGTCCCGCCGGTGCCGGTTCGGCCTGGAGCTCCGTCCGGGAGGCGGCCATGGCGGACGGCCGCCGGAACGGCCGCTTCGCGAGCAACGGGCACGGCGCCGCCCCTGGCGGGGGCGGGCCCTGGCTGCCGGGCGGGGGGCCGGGTGTGGGGGGTCCGGATGCGGGCTTCGACCCTGCGGGCGGGGCTGTCACGGGGCACGTCGAGGCTCCCTTCGCGGGGCCGGGAAGCGGGGGGCCGGTCGAGGGCGGTCCATGGTCGCAGGGTGCGGGCTCCGGCACGACCGGTTCGGGCGGCGGCTTCGCGGAGCCGGGGAGCGGCGGTCCTACCGGGGGCGGGCACCGCTTGCCGGGCCGGGGTCCGGGGGCGGGTGGCTCGGGTGGACGTTCCGGTCCGGTGGGAGGCCGGATGGGCGGCTACGCGGACGCGCGCGACGACCGGGCCGGGATTCCGGCCGCCGAGGGGGCGCCGCTCCTCCCCGGGAGCGGTGGGCCGGCGGCCGGTCCGGTTGTGGGGGGTACGGACGGCCGGCGCCTCTGGGCCGCGAACGGGGGGCCCGCCGCAGGGCTTGAGCCGCCGGCGGGCCCGACCGCCTGGGCAGGGGCTCGCGCCGGCCACGTGGCCGAGCACACCGCACCTGCCCCGGCGGACCGCCGTGAGGAGGCGGTTCTGGAGTACCTGCGCGGTTCGCGCGAACTGGTCCAGGCGCAGCGGGACGTCATGATCGGCTACCTGGCTTCGACGGTGGCACCGCCGCCGCTCTGGAGCGGCACGGACCCGGCTCTGCCCCGGTACGCCGCCGGTACCGGCCAGGCCCTCGCGATCTCGCCCTCCGCCGCCGGTGCCTCCCATGGCCACGCGGGCCCGCAGGGCATGGGGGCGACACAGGGCCGGGACGCGGGACAGGGGTTCGCGGCCCCGCAGGGTGCGGGGGGCGTCCCGGGGATGCTCCGGAGCGCGGCTCCGGCTGCCCTCTGGTCCGAGCCCTGGCCGGACGGCCGAAGCGTGCCCGGGGGTGCCGAAGGCGCCTGGCCCGGGGCGCACGGCGTGGCCCCGGGTGCCGGACTGCCTGGCGGTCCCCAGGCGCCCCCGGGGATGTTCGGGGACGCCGCCTCTCCCTCTGCGCGGGCCGAGTCCCGGGCTGACGGTGCGGGCCTGATGGGAGGCGCCGACACCTCCTGGTCCGCCGCCCAGACCGGGGGCGCGGCCTTGGGTCCCGGAGCGACTGGACCGTGGCCGACGGCTCCGGGTGGGTCGGCGTTCGACGGCGTGGCCCCGGGCTCCGGGATGGTTGGCGGTGCGGCCCACGGGGGTGGGATGCCCGGTGGTGGGGCCTTCGGTTCGGGGCTGGCCGGCGGCGTGGCTCCGGGCTCCGGGATGGTTGGCGGTGGGGCCCACGGGGGTGGGATGCCCGGTGGTGGGGCCTTCGGTTCGGGGCCGGCCGGCGGCGTGGCCCCGGGCGACGGGATGCCCGGCGGTGTGACCCCGGAGCCGGGGATGCCCGGCGGCGTGGTCCCGGGGGACGGTCCGCCCGGGGGCGACGGTCGTGGGGGCGTCGGCGGCAGTGGGGGCGCGGCTCGTGGGGGGCCGCGGTCCGCCGAGGAGGTGATGGACGTGATCGTGGAGATCGTCCACACCCGGACCGGGTACCCGCGGGACATGCTCGCTCCCGACCTGGACCTGGAGGCGGACCTGTCCATCGACTCCATCAAGCGGGTCGAGATCATCGGCGCCCTGGCCGACCGGATCGGCCTGCCCCAGGACGCGGGCGGCTCCGCCGAGTCCGCGATCGAGGAGCTGTCCCGGATCAAGACCCTGCGCGGCATCGTGGAATGGGTCTCCGGCCACACCGCCCGCCCCGGGCCCCCGGCTGCCGAAGCGGCGGCCGCGGTGACGGGCCCGCCCGCACTCGGCCGCCTCCGGGTGGAACTGCACGTGCTGCCGCCCGCGCCCGGGGACCCGGAGGCCCTGCGGGGTCTGCGCATCGGGGTCGTCGGGGAGGCCGGGGACGGCCAGGGCGTCGTGCCCGCGGTCACCGGGGCCCTGCGGGCCCACGGGGCGGACGTCCGGCAACTGGCCGAAGGCGACGCCGCGTTCGACGCCGTCCTCGACCTGTCCGCCCTGCGGCCGGGAACGGCGCCCGTCCTGCCCGAGAGCTTTCCCGGGCTGCAGCGGGCCCTGACCGGCGGTGTGCACCGGCTCCTGCTGGTCACCGTCCGCGGCGAGTCCGCCGGAGCGGGAATGCACGGCTTCGCCCGCAGTGCGTCCCTCGAATACCCGGGCAGGCTGATCCGCGCCGTGGAGGTCCACTCCAAGGAGGACCCGGAGCGGATCGCGGCGCAGCTCCTGGCCGAGCTGAGCTGCGAACCGGCCGGGCCGACCGCCTCCGCTGCCTCCTCCGCCTCCTCCTCCGCCTCGGCGGAGGTCCCCGCCTCCGTCGCCTACACCGCCGAGGGCCTACGCGTCACCCCCCGGCCGGTCCCGGCACCGCTCGCCCCCGGCGACGGGACGCCGCCCCTCGACGCCGGCTCGGTGGTCCTGCTCACCGGCGGGGCCCGCGGGATCACCGCTCGGGCCGCCCTGGCACTGGCCCGGGCCACCGGATGCCACGTAGAGCTGATGGGACGTACACCTCAACCGGCTTCCGAAGCAGATGAGTTCGGGCATGCCACCGACCGCGTTGCCCTGCGCGCCGCACTGATCGCCACCGGACTGCGCACCCCCGCGGAGATCGAGGCCGCGGCCTCGCGGATCCTCGCCGAGCGCGAGGTGCGGGCCACCCTGGCGGCCCTCGCGAGCGTGGCCGCGTCCGTCGGCTACCACTGCGCGGACGTCACGGACGAGCAGGCCGTACGAGGCGTCGTGGCCGCCGTGCGGGCCCGCCACGGCCGGCTGGACGGGATCGTGCACGGAGCCGGGACCCTGAACGACGGACTGCTCCGCGACAAGCAACCGGCCGCCTTCGCCGAGGTGTTCACCACGAAGGTGACCGGCGCACGCCACCTCGCCGCCGCCGCGGCAGAGCACGGCGCGGCGCCCGCGCCCCGCTTCCTCGCGCTGTTCGGCAGCGTGGCGGGCGTCTACGGAAACCGGGGGCAGAGCGACTACGCCGCCGCCAACGACGCCCTCGACGGCCTCGCGCACATCTGGGCGGAGGACTTCCCGGGCCGGGTGCTGTCGCTCGACTGGGGCCCCTGGGCCGCCGAGGCGGGCGGCATGGTCAGCCCCGAACTGGCGCGCGCGTACACCCGCCGGGGCATTGCGCTCATCGACCCGGAGGCGGGCGGCGCCGCGTTCCTCGCCGAACTCGCGCACGGGACCGACGTACAGGTGGTCCTGATGGCGGCCGACGGGCACGAGGGGAGTGAGCGGCGTGCCTGACCGCCATCGGCAGGGCCAGGGTCAGAGCCAGGGCAAGGGGCATGGTCAGGGTCAGGGCAAGGGCCAGGGGCAGAGCCAAGGGAACGGGCAGCGGCGGCATCACCGCGGCCCGCGGCCCACCGATGCGGCGATCGTCGGGATGGGCGCCGTGTTCCCGGGCGCCGCGGACCTCGCCGCCTACCGCCGCAACCTCCTGGCCGGCACGGACTGCATAGGCGACGTGCCGCCCGGGCGGTGGGACCCGGAGGTCTACTACGACCCGGACGGCGCCACAGGACAGGTCTCCGGCGACCGGTTCTACTGCCGGCGCGGAGGCTTCGTGGACGGGCTCGCCGCCTTCGACCCGACCCGGTTCGGCATCATGCCAGCCACCGTGGAAGGGGCCGAACCGGACCAGATGCTGGTCCTGCACGCCACGGCCGAGGCCATCGCCGACGCGGGCGGCGAGAGCCGCCTGCCCGCCGACCGCTCGCGGATCGGGGTGGTGCTGGGGCGCGGCGGCTTCATGGGCGTGGCCACCGCCCGGCTCGACCAACGGGTGCGTACCGCACACCAGTTGGCGCAGACCCTGCGGGAACTCGCGCCCGATCTCGGCGAGCGGCGGATCGCCGCGGTGCGCTCCGCCTTCCAGGAAGCCCTGGGTCCCGAACGGCCCGACGCGTCGATCGGGCTCGTACCGAGCTTCACGGCCGCCCGGACTGCCAACCGGCTCGACTTCCACGGACCGGCCTACACCCTGGACGCGGCCTGCGCCTCCTCCCTGCTGGCGGTGGACCAGGCGGTGGGACTGCTGGCCGGCGGGCGCTGCGACGCGGTGATCGCCGGAGCCGTGCACCACTGCCACATCGCCACCCTGTGGAGCGTGTTCACGCAGCTGCGCGCCCTGAGCCCCAGCGAGCGGATCCGGCCCTTCGACCGGCGCGCCGACGGAACCCTCCTCTCCGAGGGCACCGGGGTGGTGCTGCTGAAGCGGCTGGCCGACGCGGAGCGGGACGGCGACCGGATCTACGCGGTGATCCGCGGCACCGGCGTGGCCGGGGACGGCAGGGCGGCGAGCCTGATGAGCCCGCTCGTCGCGGGTCAGGTGAGGGCGCTGGAACGGGCCTGGCGGGAGGCGGGTCTCGACCCGCGGGCGCCCGGCGCACTGGGGCTGCTGGAGGCGCACGGCACCGGGACCCCGGTGGGGGACGCAGCCGAACTGGACACGCTGGCCCAGGTGTTCGGTCCGTACGCGGGAGGCGGCGCGGGGGCCGGAGCCGGCCTCGGCACCGGACTCGACACGGGCCTCGGCGCCGCTCTGGACGGGGGCTTCGGCATCGGGAACGCGATCGGCTTCGGCTCGGTGAAGTCGATGCTCGGCCACACCATGCAGGCCTCCGGCATGGCCGGGCTGATCAAGGCCGCACTCGCGGTGCACGAGGGGGTGCTGCCGCCGACCCTGCACCTGGAAGAGCCGCACCCCGGCCTGTCCCGGACCCGGATGCGGCCGGTGACGGCGGCCCGGCCGTGGGAACGCGGGCCGGCGCCGCGCCGGGCCGGGGTGAACGCCTTCGGCTTCGGCGGCATCAACGCGCACGTCGTGCTGGAGGAGGCTCCCGGCGCCGCGCGCCGCGCCGCGCCCCCGGGCCGGACGGCGCCCGCGCGACCGGCGGCGCCCGTGCGCCGGTTCCTGCCCCTGGGCGGCCAGGCCGCACCGGTGGGGGCGCCCGCGCGGGAGGACGTGCTGCTGCTGGCGGCCTCCGACGCGGCGGAGCTGTCGGCCCGGCTGGCGTCCGGCTCCCCGGTGTCCGGCGGCGACGGGCCCTGCCGGCTCGCCGTCGTGGGTCCCACGCCCCAACGGCTCGCGCTGGCCGCGAAGGTGGCGGCGCGCGGCCGGGCCTGGCGGGGGCGCGGGGAGGTGTGGTTCACGCCCGAGCCGCTGGGCGGCCGGCTCGCGTTCCTGTTCCCGGGTCTGGAGCCCGAGTTCGCCCCGGCGCTGGACGACGTGGCGGACCGGCTCGGGCTGGAGCGGCCCCGGCTGACCAGGGGGGAGGAACTGACGGAGCGGGCGCTCGACGCCATCGCGACGGGCCGGTTCCTCGCCCGGGTGCTGCCCGAGATCGGCATCCAGGCCGATGTACTGGCGGGCCACAGCCTGGGGGAATGGGCGGCGATGGTGGCCGCCGGGATGTACCGGCAGGACGCGGCCGACACCTTCCTGGACTCGCTGCGGCCCGGTTCGGTGAAGGTGCCGGACCTGGTCTACGCGGCGCTGGGATGCGGGACCCGGCGGGCGGAGGCCGCGCTGCACGGACTGGACGGGGTGGTGGTCAGCCACGACAACTGCCCCCACCAGTCGGTGGTCTGCGGGGCTCCCGCCGAAGTGGCCACCGTTCTCGGACGGTTGAAGGCCGAAGGCGTCCTCGGTCAGGAACTCCCCTTCCGCTCCGGCTTCCACACGCCCATGTGGGAGCCCTACCTCGGCCAGGTCCGCGCCGCCTTCGCCCGACTGCCGCTCCAGCCGGGGACCTTGCCCCTCTGGTCGGCGACCACCTGCGCGCCGTTCCCGCCGGAGCCCGAGGCGGTGCGCGAGCTCGTGGTCCGCCACCTGCTGGAGCCGGTCCGGTTCCGCGAGCTGACGACGCGGCTGTACGAGGACGCGGGCGTCCGGGGCTTCGTCACTCTGGGCCCGGGCAGCCTGCCGGGCTTCGTCGAGGACACCCTGCGCGACCGGCCCCACTTCTCGGTGGCGGCTTCCTCGCCCCGCCTCACCGGCCTTGCCGCCCTGCGCCGCACCTGCGCCGCCCTGTGGACCGAGGGGTACTCCCCGCGCTGGGACCGCCTGGCCCCCGACGGAACGGGAGACCCGGACCGGGCCGCCGCCGGACCTGCCGGACCACCGGCGGCATGGGCGGGACCGGCTGCACCGGCAGCACCCGCAGTACCGGCAGCACCGGCGGCCGGGCGCGGCGTGCTCCTGGACCTCGGCTCGCCGCTGGTCCGCCTCGGAGAGGCCGCACGCGCCACCCTGACCGGCCTCCTGCCACAGGCCACCACCGCGGTGGCGGCCACTCCCGTCACCCGGGCCACCTCCACCCCGAGCACCCCGCCGGCCCCGCCGGCCGCGGAACCCCGGCCGGTCCTGCTCTCCGCCCTCGACGCGGCCCCCGCCGCCGGGGAGACCGAGCCGCAGCCGGGGACGCGGTCAGGAATCCAACCCGGGATCCAGCCCGGGACCGAGCCCGGGATCGAGCGCGGGACCCCGCCCAGGAACCACACCCTGCGCCTCTCCCTCGCCACGCTGCCCTACGTACGGGACCACTGCGTCTACCTGCAGCCCGACGGATGGACGGAGGACTCCGACCGGTTCCCCGTCGTCCCCATGACGACGATGCTGGAGCTGGCGGCCGAGGCCGCGCTGCGGGACGCACCACCCGGCCTGACCGTCATCGGATACGAGCGGGTACGGGCCCTGCGCTGGCTCCCCGTGGAGCCGGCCCTCGACCTGGAGGTCACCGTACGGCCCGCCGGGCCAGGCCGCGTGCGCGTCACCCTCGGGGAGTACGCCGACGTGTTCGTCCTGCTCGGAGAACGCTACGAGGCCCTGCCCGGCCCCGACACCACCCCGCTGCGCGAGCCGCAGCCGGCCCCGGTCAGCGCCGAGGCCCTCTACCGCGACCGGTGGATGTTCCACGGCCCCCGCTTCGCCGGGGTGCACGAGGTGCGGGCCGTCGGCTCGGACGGCATCCGTGGCGTGCTGCGGGCGCTGCCCGACCCGGGGGCGCTGCTCGACGCCGCCGGGCAGCTCTTCGGGCACTGGATGCAGTTGCGGCTCCCGGTGGACCGGCTGGTGTTCCCGGCCACCGTGGCCGGCATCCGCTTCTCGGGGCCCCCGCCCGCCCCGCACGAGCTCGTCGGGGCCACGGCCCGGATCCGCGAGGTGCGCGACGTCACCGTGCGCGGCGACATCGAGCTGCTGCGGGCCGACGGCCGGGTGTGGGCCCGGATCGACGGCTGGACGTACCGCCGCTTCGGCGCCGACGAGCGGGTCTGGCCGATGAAGTTCACCCCGGAGGTCTGCGGCATCGGCGAACCGCGCCCCGAGGGCTGGTGCCTGGCCCGGCGACGCTGGACCGACCCCGCCTCGCAGGAGCTGGTCATGCGCCGCTACCTCGGCGCCGCCGAGCGCGCGGCCTACGAGCGGCTGGCGCCGCGCGCCCGGGCGCCCTGGCTGCTGGGCCGGATCGCCGCCAAGGACGCACTGCGCCATCTGCTCTGGGACGGCGGAGCCGGGCCGGTCTTCCCGGCCGAGGTGCCGATCGGCAACGATCCGGCCGGGCGGCCCTACGCCGGGGGCGCCCTGGCCGGGGGAGTCCGCCTGACCATCGCCCACAAGGACCGGATCGCGGTCGCCCTCGCCCACCCCGGCCGGCCGGTCGGCATCGACGTGGAACAGGTGACCACCGACCCGGACGCGCTCATCCGCATCGCCCTGGCGCCGGGCGAACTCGCCCTCGCGGAGCGGCTGGCGGCCCAGGAGGGCACCGGACTCCCGGCCGCGCTCACCGCCCTGTGGTGCGCCAAGGAGGCGGCCGCCAAGGCCGCCGGAACCGGGCTCGCAGGCCGCCCGCGCGACTGGCGGACCACCGGCGACCCGGGCTCCGGCGAGCTGCGGGTGCTCTCCCCGGACGGGCACCCCTACCCGGTCCGCACCACCCTGCTCGTGCTCGCGGACGCGCCACTCGACCACCCCGACCACGCGGTCGCCTGGACCGACCGTCCCGCGACTCCGTCCCCCGTCCCCTTCCACCTCACGGAGACCAGTCATGGCAGCTGACATCCTCGCCGAGATCACCGGCATGCTCGTGGAGATCGTCGGTGACGAGCACCTCCTCGCGGACGAGGTCACGATGAAGACGACGTTCAACGAGGACCTCGCCCTGGAGAGCATCGAGTTCGTCGCCCTCGCCGAACTCCTCCACCACCGCTACGGCGCCGAAGTCGACCTGATGGGCTTCCTGTCCGAGAAGGACATGGACGGCATCCTCGCCATGTCCGTGGGCGAACTCGTCACGCACATCGGCCGGATCACCCACGCCTCCCTCACGCACGCCTCCCGCACCCACGCCCCGGCGGGTACCGTCCGCGCCGCCGCGACCGCGACCGGATCGGACGGCTGATCTAGCCATGGCCTTCGTACCCGCGGGCACCGTCCGCTTCCACGTCCAACAGCTTCCGGCCACCGCGCACGCGGCCGGCCAGGACGCCGCCGACCGACCCGTGGTGGTGTTCCTGCACGGGCTGGTCGTCGACAACCTCTCCTCCTTCTACTGCCCCCTGGCCGTCCCGGTGGCCCGGGCCGGGCACGAGGTGGTCCTCTACGATCTGCGCGGCCACGGCCGTACCGAGCGCCCGGCCACCGGCTACGACAGCCGCACCGCCGTACGGGACCTCTTCGCGCTGCTCGGCGCGCTCGGCCTCGGGCACCGCCCGGTGCACCTCGTGGGCAACAGCTACGGCGGCACCCTGGCCCTGCACGCCGCCCTCGCCCGGCCCGACCTGGTCGCCGGGCTCACCCTGCTCGAACCCCCGCTCAGCGGGGCCTGGGTGGACAACATGGTGGACACCCTGTCGGCAGCCGCCCTCAGCCTGGAGGACAGCGCGGTACCCGCCGAGCTGCTCACCCTGCGACTGCGCAAGGCGGCCAACCTCACGGCCATCGCCGACGACCTGCTCAACCGCACCACCCTCATCGACGACATCGCCGCGAGCCGCACCTTCACCCCGGGCGACTACGCCGGACTGCGCTGCCCCGTCCTGATCGTCTGCGGCGAGCACTCCGAACTGGTCCCGGGGGCGCTGGAACTGGCCCGTCACGCTCCGCACGTCGCCGCCGTCGAGATCCTGCCGGGCCTCGGGCACGACGTGCTGAAGGAGAACAGCGGAGCGCTGCGAGCAGCCGTACTCGCCCACCTCGACGCCACGGCCACGGCGACGGCCACGGCGGGGGCATTCGCAGCGACGGCGAAAGCGACAGGGACACCGACAGCGACAGCGACATCGCCGTCGACATCGACGGTGCGACCGCGGGCAGGAGCGCTGGTCCGATGAAGGTGCTCTTCACGGTGCCGCCGCTCGCGGGCCACGTCAATCCGACCGTGGCGGTCGGCGCGGAACTGGCCGCCCGCGGCCACGAGGTCGCCTGGACCGGCCCGCCCGGGGCGCTGGCCCGGCTGCTGCCCGAGCACGCCCGGATCCTCTCCGCCGGCGCGGAGGCGGGCGGCGACTACGCGATGCTGCACGCCCGCTGGCGCGATCTGCGCGGGGTCGGGGCGCTGAGGTTCCTCTGGGAGGAGGCGTTGGTACCCCTGGCCCGGGCGATGCTCCCCGGCGTGGTCCGGGCGGTGGGCGCCTTCCTGCCGGACCTGCTCGTCGCCGATCAGCAGGCCCTGGCCGGCCCGGTCGCCGCGCGGCGGCTCGGGGTGCCCTGGGTGACCTCCGCGAGCACTTCTGCCGAACTCACCCTCCCCTTCGCGGACTTCCCGAAGGTCGGGGAGTGGGTGGCCGCGCAGATCGCCGGACTGCTGACGGAGTGCGGGGCCGGTCCCGAGCCGGCCGGAGCCTCCTGGGATCCGCGGTTCTCGGAGCGGCTGGTCCTGGTGTTCTCCAGCCGCGAACTGGTGGGAGGGGAGCAGGAGTTCCCACCGCACTACGCCTTCGTCGGTCCGGCCTTCGGGGCCCGGCCGTCCGTTCCCGGATTCCCCTGGGAGCGACTGGATCCGGAGCGGCGAAGGGTGCTCGTCTCCCTGGGAACCCTCAATCAGGAGGCCGGGGGCCGCTTCTACGGCGCCGTGCTGGGCGCCGCCGAACGGCTCGACAAAGACGTCCAGTTGATCCTGGCGGCCCCCGCCCCGCTGGTCGGAGCGGTCCCCGGGAACGTACTGCTGCGCGACAGCGTCCCGCAGCTGGAGCTGCTCCGCCACCTGGACGCGGTCGTCTGCCACGGCGGCCACAACACCGTCTGCGAGGCCCTCGCGCACGGGCTGCCGCTGGTGGTCGCCCCGATCCGCGACGACCAGCCGATCGTCGCCCGGCAGGTCGTGGAGGCCGGGGCCGGGGTGCGGGTCCGCTTCGGCAGGACCAGGGCCGAGGAACTGCGCGACGCGCTGACGGCCGTACTGGACGAACCCGGCCACCGCCACGGCGCCCGGCGGATCCAGGCCTCATTCGCCGCGGCCGGCGGGGCCGCCGCCGCGGCCGACCGGTTGGAGGAACTCGTATGACGCGCTCCCCGCTCCCTTCCCCCGCCCGGATCCCCCTTTCCGTGCCCCTCCTGCTGCCCGGCGTCCGGTGGACCTCCGCCCTCCTGCTCGCCGCCCTCGGCGCGGGCACCGTACGCGCGGCCCGCCGGCTGCGGGCCGTCCCGGTGCTGTCCATGGCCGCGTCCACGGACGCCGGGGTACCGCGCGCCGCCGGGTGGCGACTGCTCACCGCCGGCGGGGTCGAGCCCGATGCCGCCACCTTCCTCGCCGCCTGCGCGCACGCCGAACGGGAGGGGCTGCGGGTACTGGACCTGCTGCCCGGGGACCTGCCCGCCGAGCGGGTGCTCAGCCTGCTGCGCCTGGTGGACCCGGCCGGCTACCGGCAGGACCGGCTCGGCGAGGGCCGCGGGGCCGGCTTCGCCGTGCTCGTCGCCGAGGAGGTGATCGCGCGGGCCGGGGTGGACCCGGCGGGCCCGGACGCCACTGTGGCGGAACTCATGGCGGTGACCCGGCGCGTGAAGGAATACGCTGCCGATGCCACGGGACTGGCCATCGCACCCGCCCTGAGCTGCGGACCACCCGTCGATGCGCGCGGGCCGGCCCGGGCGGCCGAGCTGCGGGCCCAGGGCCTGCCGCCCGGGGCGCTCGCCGCCGCGCAGCTCGCCGGGCTGGCCCTGCTGGCCGGGGTCGCCGTACGCCAGGGCCGGTGGGGGGCCGCCGCGGCGGGACTGTACTGGATCCAGCCCTACCTGGCCCTCGGCCGGCGCGCTGCGCCCCTGCGCCCCGGGGACCTCGCCCGGGCCACGGCCGCCCGGCCCGTACGCTCCCTCGGCGCGGCCCTGCGCACGGCCGCCGCGACGACCCGTACGCCCCGGTCCGAGGCCGCCGCGACGGCCCACGGCCCGGCCGCCGCGCGGGACGCGGAGCAGGACGCCGTCCGGGCCGGGGCGGTCCAGGCGTACCGCGCGGACCTGGCCGCCGGGACCGACCGGTTCCTCGAACCGCGCCGGCCGGACTGCCCCTGGTGCGGCTCCGGGCAGCTGTCCGTCCGGGTCCGGGTGCCCGACCTGCTCCAGGGGAAGCCCGGCCGGTTCACCCTGGAACAGTGCGGAGCCTGCGGGCACGTCTTCCAGAACCCCCGGCTCTCCCCGGAGGGGCTGGAGTTCTACTACCGCGACTTCTACGACGGCCGCGGCGGCGAAGGCGCGGCCACCGTCTTCGGGCGGCTCGGCGCCGCCTACCGGGGCCGGGCCGAGATGCTCCGCCCCCACACCGATCCCGTGTCCTGGCTCGATGTCGGAACCGGGCACGGCCACTTCTGCAACGCGGCCCGCGCCGTCTGGCCCGACACCCGCTTCGACGGGCTGGACATGGGCGACGGGGTCCGCGAGGCCGAGCGGCGCGGCTGGGTGGAGACGGGATACCAGGGCCAGTTCCCGGAGTTCGCGGTCAAACTGGCGGGCCAGTACGAGGTGGTCAGCATGTACCACTACCTGGAGCACACCCGCGACCCGCTCACGGAACTGGACGCGGCGGCCGCCGTCCTCGCCCCCGGCGGCTACCTCACCATCGAACTCCCCGACCCCGAGTCCCGGATGGCCCGGCTGCTCGGCCCGGCTTGGCTGCCCTGGTTCCAGCCGCAGCACCAGCACCTGATCCCCTCCTCGAACCTGCGCGAGGCGCTGGCCGACCGGGGCTTCACCGTCCTCGCCGAGGAACACGGGCCGGCCCACCAGGGCAACGACTTCTTCGGCGCGGTGGCCCTGACCGCGACCCGGCTGGCCCCCGACCCGGACCGACCCTGGGGGCCCCCGGCCACCACCGGCCGACGCGCCCTCACCGGAGCCGTACGGCTGGCCTCGCTGCCCTGCTTCGCCGCCGCGGCCGTGCTCGACGGGCTGCGCACCGCCGCGGCCCGGCGCACGGACGGCGGCAACGCCTACCGGATGCTGGCCCGCAAGGACGAGCGGTGACGGGCCGCGGCGCACCGACCGGCCCGGTCCCCGCGGCCAGGATCACCGCCACCGCCACCGCCACCGCCACCGCCACCGCCACCGCCACCGCCGCCACCGGCCCCGGCGGGGCTGCCACCAGCCCGGCCGACACCGGCCCCGAGGCCCTCACCGGAGGCGACCTCGCCCGCCGGGCCACCGCCGACCCCCTCTTCCGCCTCGTCGCCTACGCCCTGGAAGCCGCGCACGGCCGGCCCCCGGCCGCCGTCTGGAGCGCCCCGTACACCTTCCACCTGGGCTCCCCGGGCCTCGTCGCGGCGGCAGGCTGGCCGGTGGCGGCCGCAGCGGCCCCGCGCACCGACGGCCTCGTACGGCTCAGCTCCCTGGCCCACCCCGCGGACGGCTGCGACATACCGCTGACCCTGTCCGGGCCGCCGCCCGCCACCCCGCCGTGGGCCGCCCGCCCGTACGCACTGCTGCGCGCGCTGGCCCGGGCCGGGTACGGCCGGGGCGGGACCGACCTGCACGTGCAGGGCTCCCTCACCGCCGCCGCCGGGCTGGCCACCGAGGAGGCCGCCGACTGCGCGGTGGCGCTCGCGGTGGCCGACGTCCACACGGCGGCGGGCGAGGACCCGGACCGGGTGCGGCTGGCCCGGCTGATGGGGGAGGCGCTGCCGGACGGCGACGACGCCCTGCGTCGGGGCGCGCTCTTCGCCCGGCCGGGCAGGGCCCTCCTGCTCGGCCACGGCCCGGCCCGGCCGGAGCCCCGGCGGCAACGCCAGCGGTACGTGGTCTTCGACCCCGCCGCGTCGGGGGCCCGCCTGGTGCTGCTGGCCCTGCGGCCGGACCCCGACGGCACGCAGGACCGTACGGCCGACCTGACCCGGGCCGTCGGGTGCGCCCGCCGGGCCGGGGCCCTGAGCGCCTGGCCGCCCGGGCAGCAGCCGGGGCGGAGCGTCCTGGTCCTGCTGCCCGAGGCCCGGCTGACGGCGGTGCGGGCGGCGGTCGCGGAGGACTTCCGCGACCGGGAGCTGCCCGTGCCCCGGTTCCTGAACATCACCGTGGCCGGCGCGGCCCGCCGCGAGGCGTGACGCCGGATGCCGACGCCGGATGCCGACGCCGGATCCCGGCGCCAGGTCCCGGCGCCGGGTCCTTAGACCGGCCCTTCACCCCGAGCACCACACCACTCATCACGAGGAGGAACCACCCATGCCACTGAGTCCCCCGACCACACCGAGCGCGAGCGCGCCCGCCCGCGCGAGACAACGGGTCCACCGGTCCGCCCTGCTCGCCGGGATCGGCGCCATCGGCGCCCTCGGACTGCTGGGCGCCTTCACGATCGCCAACTCCCAGGCAGCCGAAAGCGGTTCCGCGGCTCCCTCGGCCGCGGCCGCACTGCCCGCGTACGACCACGTGGTCGTCGTCGTGTACGAGAACAAGCAGTACGGCGAGATCATGGGCAGCGCCAACGCCCCGTACATCAACCAGCTCGCGAACGGCGGCGCGAGCCTCACCGCCATGAAGGCGCTGACCCACCCCAGCCAGCCGAACTACTTCAATCTCTTCTCCGGCGCCACCCAGGGCATCACCGGGGACGGCTGCTACACCCCGCAGTCGATGACCGCGCCCAACCTCGGCCAGGAGCTGATCGCGGCCGGCAGGACCTTCGCGACGTACAACGAGGACCTCCCGAGCGAGGGGTCCACGGCCTGCACCAACGGCCAGTACGCCCAGAAGCACAACCCGTGGTTCGCCTTCAAGAACGTGCCGCTGAACACCGGCAAGACCTGGGCGCAGTTCCCGCAGAACAACTTCGCGGCGCTGCCGAACCTGTCGTTCATCGTCCCCAACCAGTGCAACGACATGCACTCCTGCTCGGTCGGCACGGGCGACACGTGGACGAAGAACAACATCGACGCCTACGCGCAGTGGGCGAAGGCCAACAACAGCCTGCTGGTGCTGACCTGGGACGAGGACAACTTCCTGGGCTCCAACCAGATCGCCACCGTCTTCTACGGGGCGAACGTCAAGACGGGCAAGTACGCCACCCCCTTCAACCACCACCACCTGCTGCGCACCTTCGAGGACCTCTTCGGCACGACGCACGCCGGGAACGCCGCCAACGTCCAGCCGATCAGCGAGGTGTTCGACTCCACGAACCCCACCCCGACCCCGACCCCCACCCCCACGTCCACCCCGACCCCGACTCCCACGCCGACGCCCACTCCCACCCCGACGCCGACCTCGGCCGAGCTGAAGCTGGCCAACCCAGGCCCGCAGAGCTGCAAGTTCAACCAGAACTGCACCATCCAACTCACCACCACGGGCGGAAAGCCCCCCGTCCGCTACACCGCCACCGGACTCCCCTGGGGCCTGACCCTCGACGCCGCCACCGGCCGCATCACCGGAAAGCCCTGGGCCACCGGAACCATCCAGATCACCGCGACGGCCACCGACACCACCCCAGCCACCTCCACCACCACCTTCCCCCTCACCCTCACCTGGTTCTAAAGGAGACACCCGTGTACCTGTCGACCAGCCGTGCGGCGGACATCGCCGCAGACCCTCCGGCTCCGAAGGGCCCCCTGCGGGCCGTCCCCGGCACGGTGCTCGCGCTCGGCATGGTCAGCCTGGTCACGGATGTCTCAGCCGAGATGGTCACCGCCGTCCTGCCGCTGTACCTGGTGGCCGGACTGGGGATGTCCCCGCTCGCCTTCGGCGCCCTGGACGGACTCAACCAGGGCGCCACCGCGCTGCTGCGCCTCGTGGGCGGACGGGTCTCGGACCGCACGCAGCGCCGCAAGCTCGTCGCCGGCACCGGCTACGCGATCTCCGCCGCCTGCAAGGCGGCCCTGCTCGCGGTCACCACCCCCTGGTCGGTGGCGGCGGTGCTCGCAGCCGACCGGACCGGCAAGGGGCTGCGCACCGCCCCGCGCGATGCGCTGATCTCACTGTCCTGCCCGCCGGGGGAGCAGGGCCGCGCCTTCGGCGTGCACCGCGCGCTGGACACGGCCGGGGCCCTGCTGGGGCCGCTGGCCGCGTTCGGCGTGCTGTGGGTGGCGGTGGACGGGTACGAGGCCGTCTTCACCGTGAGCTGCTGCCTCGCGGTGCTGGGCGTCCTGGTGCTGGCCCTGTTCGTACGGGAGAGTCCCGCGCCCGCACCGGCGGCCGGGACGCCTTCGGCCCGCACCCTCCTGCGGATCCCGGGCCTGCGGCGGCTCTGTCTGACCGCCGCCGCGCTCGGCCTGTTCACCGTCGGGGACGCCTTCCTCTACCTGCTGCTCCAGCGGCGCCTGGACCTGCCGGCCGCCTGGTTCCCGCTGCTGGCGGTCGGCACCGCGGCCGTGTTCCTGCTGGCCGCCGTGCCCGTGGGCCGGCTCGCCGACCGGCTGGGCCGTCACCGGGTCTTCCTCGGCGGCCACCTGCTGCTGCTCGGCGCCTGCCTCCTGCTCCTGGCCCCGGTGCCGCCGGGGCCCGCGCTCGTGTGCGGGGTCCTCGGTCTGCTCGGCCTGTTCTACGCGGCCACCGACGGCGTACTGATGGCCGCGGCCGGGCCGCTGCTGCCGCCCGGGCTGCGCACCACCGGGCTGGCCGTGCTCCAGACGGCGCAGGCCCTGGCGCGGTTCGCGGGCTCCCTGCTCTTCGGCGCCGCCTGGACGCTGTGGGGACCGGGCCCGGCGCTGGCCGCGGCGGCCGGCGGACTGCTGCTGGCCCTGACCGTCACGGCTGCCCTGGCTACGTCCGCCTTCGCGGGCCGCGGCCCCGCCCCGGGGGAGGAGTCCCCCGAGGGGTGAGGGCATCGGCTCAGGCCGGTGCTCCGCTCGGCTGCGGCTCCTTCGCGGCCCGCTGCCGCAGGGCGTCCTCGTCGGTGTCCGCGTCGTAGGAGATCAGCTTCGGCAGCAGGGCGGCCAGCAGCGCCACCGAGGCCACGCAGGCCAGCCCGCCGCTCCAGAAGGCCGAACGGGTCCCGGTCCAGCCGGCCATCGTGCCCGCGCGGACCTGGCCGAGCTGCGGGCCGACGGTGTACGAGAGCACCTCGATGCCCGCGAGCCGGCCCCGCAGCTCCTCGGGGATCGTCTGGTTCCAGATGGTCGCGCGCCCCAGCCCGCTGAGCATGTCGCCCGCGCCGGCCACCGCGAGGCACAGCAGCACGAGCCAGATGTTCCCGGACCAGCCCGCGGCCGCGACGGCCAGTCCCCACACCCCCGCCCCGCACACCACCAGCAGCCCGTGCCGGCGTACCCGCGAGGCCCAGCCGCTGGTCAGCCCCAGCGCCAGCGAGCCCACCGCGCCCGCCGCGTACATCAGCCCCAGCGCCCATACGGCGTCGAGCTCGTCGGCGAGGAAGGGGAAGATGGCGTTCGGGAAGGCGAAGAACATCGCCGCCATGTCCACGGCGTACGTGCCGAGCAGCACGGGCCGGCTCCACGCGTACCGGGCCCCCTCGGCGATCCCCCGCAGCGAGGGCCGCTCGGCGTCGCGTGCGGGCGGAGCCGGACGCAGCCGCAGGCACAGCAGCACCGATACGAAGAAACCCGCGACGGTGACCGCGTACGCGGGGACGTACCCGGCGTACGCGACGACCAGACCGGCCACCGCGGGACCCGCGATGGCGCCGAACTGGTAGCGCAGCCCGTTCAGCGCGGCGGCGGCGGTGAGCTGGTCGTGCGGCACGATCCGCGCCATCAGCGAGTCCATGGCCGGCCGCTGCAGGCCGGTCAGTGCCGATACGCACGCCGCGACCACGTACAGCGGCCACAGCAGGGGACTCGGCAGGGCGGCGTTCACCAGGAGGACCAGGGCGAGCACCCCGAGCCCGGCCTCGGTCAGCAGGATCATCCGCCGCCGGTCCACGGCATCGGCGAGCGCGCCCCCGTACAGACCGAAGACCACCAGCGGGAGCAGTTCCACCGCGCCCATCGCACCGACCGCGAGGGGCGAGTCCGTCAGGTGCTTGATCTGGAGCGGCAGCGCGATCATCGCCATGAACGAGCCGAAGTAGGTGACCGTGCCCTGGTAGAACAGCAGCCGGAAATCGGGGCTGGACCGCAGCGGGCTGAGGTCGGGCAGTACGGAGGCGAAACGGGATCTGCTCACGAAGGGCCATCGTCGGCGCCGCCCCGTCCCCGGGCAACTGGTTTTCGGTCGTGGACGGGGCCGGTCCGCGCGATTCGCGGCCGCCGTCCGATCCTGCACAATCGGCGGATGAGCGATGAAGACCCCTACCTCTGGCTGGAAGACGTCACCGGCGAGGCCGCCCTGTCCTGGGTGCGCGAGCGCAACGAAGAAACGGTGTCCGCGCTGGCCTCGGACCCCGGGTTCAAGGTGCTGGAGTCGGAGGTCCGCGAGGTCCTCGACGACGACGGCAGGATCCCGTACACACGCCGGCGGGGACGCCACCTCTACAACTTCCGGCAGGACGCCGACCACGTCCGCGGTCTGTGGCGGCGCACCACCCTGGAGGAGTACCGCAAGGAGCGACCCGACTGGGAGCCGGTCCTGGACCTGGACGCGCTCGCCGAGGCCGAAGGGGAGAAATGGGCCTGGGCGGGCAGCGCCGTCCTGGCCCCCGATCACCGCCACGCCCTGGTCATGCTGTCCAGGGACGGGGCGGACGCCTGTGTGGTGCGCGAGTTCGACCTCGTGGAGCGGGAGTTCGTCGCGGGCGGCTTCGAGGTCGCCGAGGCCAAGACCCGGATCGGCTGGATCGACCGGGACCTGGTCTGGATCGGCACGGACTTCGGCCCCGGCTCGATGTCCTCGTCCGGCTACCCCCTCCAGGTGCGCCGGTGGCGGCGCGGTACCCCCCTCGCGGAGGCGGAGACGGTCTACGAGGGCCGGCCGACGGACCTGTCCGCTTCCGCCTGGCACGATGACACGCCCGGTTTTGCACGGGACTTCGTCCACCGGCAGATCGACTTCTGGAACGGGGAACTGCTCCTCCTCCCCGGGGACGGAACCCCGGATCCGGCCGACCCCGAGAAGGTCGAGGTCCCGGACGACGCCAGCGCCTCCGTCCATCGCGAGTGGCTGATCGTCGCGCCGAAGTCGCCGTGGCTCGGCCACGTCGCGGGCAGCCTGCTCGCCTTCGACTTCGAAGCCTTCCGGGCGGGGGAGCGGGAGGCGGCGGTGCTCTTCACCCCGGACGAGCACACCGCCCTCGCGGGCTGGAGCTGGACCCGCCACCACCTGATCCTCACCACCAGCGCCGACGTCTCCTCCCGGCTGGAGATCCTGACCCCCGGGCCGGGCCCCGACGGGTGGAGCCGCACCCCCCTCTCCGGCGTACCGCCGCTGTCCACGGCTTCCGTGGTCGGCACCGACCCGGACGTGAGCGACGAGTTCTTCCTGAACGTCTCGGGCCACCTCCAGCCGTCCACCCTCTACCGGGGCACGGCCCCGGCCGGCGCCGAGGAGACCGTCAAGCAGGGCCCGGCCCTCTTCGACACCGCCGGCCTCGCGGTCCGCCAGTACTTCGCGCGTTCCGCGGACGGCACGAGGGTCCCGTACTTCGTCGTCGGACCCGAGGACCGCACCGGCCCCGGGCCCACCCTGCTCTACGGCTACGGCGGCTTCGAGGTCTCCATGGTCCCGGGCTACAGCGCCGTCACCGGCCGCGCCTGGCTCGCACGCGGCGGCACCTACGTGGTCGCGGGCATCCGGGGCGGGCACGAGTACGGGCCCCAGTGGCACAAGGCCGCGCTCGGAGCGAACCGGGTCCGGGCCTACGAGGACTTCGCCGCCGTGGCCCGGGACCTCATCGCCCGGGACGTCACCACCCCCGCCCAGCTCGGCATCGAAGGCGGCAGCAACGGCGGGCTGCTCATGGGCGCGATGCTCACCCGCGACCCCGAACTGTTCGGCGCGGTCGTCGCCCACGTGCCGCTGCTGGACATGCTCCGCTTCCACAAGCTGCTCGCCGGAGCGAGCTGGATCGCCGAGTACGGGGACCCCGACAGCCCGGCCGACCGGCCCCACCTGGAGCGGATCTCCCCGTACCACCAGGTCCGGACCGACGGGCCCCCGTACCCCCCGCTGCTCCTGCTGACCTCGACCCGCGACGACCGCGTCCACCCCGGGCACGCCCGCAAGATGGCAGCCCGGCTGCGGGAGTCGGGGCACCCCGTCCTCTTCCACGAGCACCTCGGCGGCGGCCACGCGGGCGCCACCGACCACGGACAGACCGCCTTCAACGAGGCGCTGGTCCACACCTTCCTGTGGGAGCGGCTGACCCCGCCGAGGTGAGCGTGCGGGGCTCCGGCCCGGTGGAGGGATGGTTTCACGCGGCCCGGGATCAGGTACGGAACCTGATCCCGGGCCGCGTCGCGTTCGCCGGAGGACCACCGCGTCCGGCGGAAGCGACGGCCGCGTTCCCCCGGCCGGTCCGTGACCCGGGTCAGGCCCCTCGGAGGGACGCCACCCGGTTCTCGATCGCGGTGATCAGTGCTTCGACCCGGGCCTGGAAGATCTGCTCGTCCGTCACCTCGGCCAGTTCGCCGCTCAGCCGGGTGATGTGGGGGAATCCCGCGGGGTCGACCAGCCGGTACTCGCGGCTCCACGAGGACTCGTCGGCGGCGCGGACGTCCGGGTCGAAGAGCAGGTAGGCGGCGCGCTGGCCGACGTAGGCGAGGAGGGAGTCGCCGACCATCCGGTAGTGGACGGCCGCCTCGACCCCCTCGAGCCCGGCCTCCGTGACCGCGCCGAGGATCAGCTCGACGACACGGAACTCGTTGGTCCTGCGGGTGGTCCGGCTGGCCATGGTCGATCCGACCACCGGGTACCTGAGGGCGACTTCGAGGGAGCCGTCGGCGAGCGCGCGCAGCCGGTCCTTCCAGTCGAGTCCCGCGGGGATGCTGTCGAGCACCTCGCCGAGCGTGCGGTCGGCGACGGACAGCAGCAGGTCGTCCTTGTCGCGGAAGTGCCGGTAGATCGCGGTCGGGTCGGCGCCGAGCTCCTCGCCGAGGCGCCGGACGGTGAAGGCGTCCTCGCTGCCGCGGGCCGCGATGCGCAGGCTCGCTTCGATGATCGCGTCGGGTGTGAGCTGGCTGCCCGCGCGCTTGGACCGGGCGGGTGTGTCGGATGACTTCGGCATGGTGGGGCCAGTGTAACGATGTGGAACAGAGCGAGCGCAACACCGTTGACAACACTGTTGCGCTCCCGTTCACTCCTCCTCAACGAACCAGCCGTGCGGGGCTCACCCGCCGAGCCGAAGGATGCGTCGATGGGCAAGACCAGGCAGCGTGCCGACATCGTCTTCGTAGGGGGGCGGGTCTTCACCGGGACCTCCCCGACCCCGATCGACGCCGCCGTCGCCGTCGGAGGCGGCCGGATCATCGCCGTCGCCGACGCGGCCGCCGTACGGCTCCTCGCGGACGCCGACACCGAGGTCGTCGACCTCGCGGGAGGACTGCTCGTCCCCGGATTCCAGGACGCCCACGTGCATCCCGCGGTGGCCGGCGTCCAGATGCTCGGCTGCGACCTGAGCGAGGAGCGCACCATCGACGGCTACCTCGCCGTGGTCGCGGAATTCGCCCGGACCCACCCCGACGCGGCCTGGATCCGCGGCGGCGGCTGGTCGATGGACATCTTCCCCGGAGGCACGCCGACCCGCGCCATGCTCGACGCGGTGGTCCCGGACCGGCCCGTCCTCCTCACCAACCGGGACGGCCACGGCGCCTGGGTCAACACCCGGGCGCTCGAGATCGCCGGCGTCGACCGCACCACCCCCGATCCGGCCGACGGCCGGATCGAGCGGGAGGAGGACGGAAGCCCGGCCGGCACCCTCCAGGAGGGCGCGGTGGAGCTGGTGGCCCACCACGTGCCCCTCGCGACGCCCGAGGAGGCGCACGCGGGCCTGCTCGCCGCACAGGAGCACCTCTTCTCCCTCGGCGTCACCAGCTGGCAGGACGCCATGATCGGCTCCTTCCCCGGCAACCCCGACAACTACGGCGTCTACCTGCGCGCCGCCCGCGAGGGCTCCCTGCGCGCCCGCGTCGTCGGCGCCCTGTGGTGGGACCGCGAACGCGGCCTGGAGCAGATACCCGAACTGGAGGAGCGCCGGGCCGGGGGACGGGTCGGACGGTTCAACGCCACCAGTGTGAAGATCATGCAGGACGGCATCGCCGAGAACTTCACGGCCGGCATGCTGGAGCCCTACCTCGACGGCTGCGGCTGCGCCACCGGCAACTCCGGACTCAGCTTCATCGAACCCGAGGTGCTTAACCAGGCCGTGGCCCGCCTCGACCGCTCCGGCTTCCAGATCCACTTCCACGCCCTGGGCGACCGGGCCGTGCGCGAGGTGCTCGACGCCCTCGCCGGGGCCCGCGAGGCCAACGGCGCCAACGACAACCGCCACCACCTCGCCCACCTCCAGCTCGTCCACCCCGAGGACATCGCCCGCTTCGCGAGCCTGGACGCGGCCGCCAACATCCAGGCCCTGTGGGCCGCGCACGAACCGCAGATGGACGAGCTCACGATCCCCTTCCTCGGACCGGAGCGGGCCCGCCTCCAGTACCCGTTCGGCGACCTCCAGCGCGCCGGCGCCCGCCTGGTCGCCGGCAGCGACTGGTCGGTCAGCAGCCCCAACCCGCTGTGGGGCATCCACGTCGCCGTCAACCGCTCCGTACCCGACGAGGCCCCGGGCGTGGCCGGGACCTTCGAACCGGCGCCGCCCTTCTTCCCGGAGCAGGCCCTGACCCTCTCCCAGGCGCTCACCGCCTACACCGCCGGCAGCGCGTGGGTGAACCACCTCGACGAGGTCACCGGCACCGTCGAGGTGGGCAAGTACGCGGACCTCGTCGTCCTCGACCGGGACCCCTTCGCGCACCCCCCGATGGAGATCGCCGACACCCGCGTGCTGCGCACGTACATCGACGGCGAACTGGTCTTCGCCGCGACCGACTGACCGGTCACCGCAGCACGCACCTTCACCGGCCGGGCCGCCACCGGCCGAGCGTCACCCACCCCACCGAGCTCATCCCTCAGGGAGTCAGACGATGTCATCAACCCGATCGGGATCCCCCCTGCACCGCGGCCGCGGCCGCCGCCTCCGCACCAGCGCCGCCGCCGCCCTCGCCGCGGCCGCCGTGCTCGTCACGGGCGCCTGCAGCGGCACCGCACAGCCCGACAAGGACGCGGACCAGGCCGCCGCGTACAAGATCACGGACAAGACGCCCGCCGCCGCCGGAAACGTGGACTCCTTCACCTGGTCCGTCTACGCGGAGCCGACCACCATCGACTACGCGTACTCCTTCGACTTCCCGCCCAACCAGATCCTCGCCAACGTCTGCGAGAGCCTGCTGCGCTGGAACCCCGACCTGACGACGTCCCCGGGCCTCGCGGCCTCGTACGCCAACCCCACGCCCACCACCTGGGTGTACCAGATCCGCCCCGGCGTGCACTTCCACGACGGGACGGTGCTCACCGCCGACGACGTCGTCGCCTCCCTGAGCCGCAACCTCGACCCCGGGACCGGCAGCGTCTGGTCGAACCAGTACAAGAACGTCGAGTCCATCGACAAGACCGGCCCGATGGAAGTCACCGTCACCCTGACCAAGCCGGACTCCACCTTCAACAAGTACCTGGCCGCCGGCCCCGGCACCGTGGAGTCCGCCGCCACCCTCGCCAAGTCCGGCAAGAACTACGGCAATCCGCAGACCGGCGTGAACTGCACCGGCCCCTTCTCCTTCGCCTCCTGGACCTCCGGCCAGTCCCTCACCCTCAAGCGGTTCGACGGGTACTGGAACCAGGAACTGAAGGCCAAGTCCGGCGAGGTGAAGTTCGTCTTCCTCGCCGACGCCACCACCCGCGTCAACGCCTTCCAGAGCGGCGAGGTCGACGGCGGCTGGATGGTCCCGCCGAACGCCTACGCCCAACTGGGCGCCACCGGAGCCGGAAAGCTCTACTTCGGCCGCAACACCACCGTCGCCGACGAGGTGGTCGCCAACCTCAAGGGCCCCCTCGGCAACCCCAAGGTCCGCCAGGCCCTCCTCATGGCCACCGACCGCAAGGGCATCGTCAAGGCCGGCGCCGGCGGGGTCGGCGAGGTCTCCGACTCGCTCGTCACCGACAACCTGTGGGCCGACGCGCCCCCCGCGACCCGCGAAGCCCTCGTGAAGGACCTGCCGAAGTACCCGTACGACCCGGCCAAGGCCAAGGCGCTCGCCGCCGAGGCCGGAGTGAACGGCCAGGAGATCGTGATCGCGACCAGCCCGCTGGACTCGCAGACCACCATCATCACCCAGGCCATCGCCCAGGCCGCCACCGCCATCGGACTGAAGCCGCGGATCGACTCCCTCTCCGCGGAGAAGTACACGACCCTCTTCACCGACCCCGCGGCCCGCGAGGGCATCGACCTCTTCCTCACCTTCTGGTACACGTCCATCACCGACCCGCTGGACATGTTCGCCTCGCTGGAGACCGGAGCCTTCAGCAACTACGGCAACTGGTCCGACCCGGCCTTCGACGCGGCCGTGCAGAAGGCCGTCGGGGCCCACGACCCCGCCGGGCACGCGGCCGCCAACGCCGAGGCGCAGAAGATCGCCTCCCGCGAACTGCCCTGGCTGCCCCTGTACACCCTGCCCGTCAGTGTCTTCATGGGCAAGAAGATCACCGGCGTCCAGCCCTCCATCGCCTACCTCTACTACCCGTGGGCGGCCGAGATCGGAGCCAAGGGATGACGGCCGCGGCGACGGCCGCGACCACCCGCGCCGTACGGGTGCTGCGCCGCCTGGCCGGCATGGCGGCGACCCTGCTCGTCACCTCCTTCCTCGTCTTCTCCTCCCTCTTCCTGGCGCCCGGGGACCCGGCGAGCTTCCTGATCAAGGGACGCAGCCCCAGCCCGGAGGACCTCGCCGCGCTGCGCAGCCAGTACGGCTTCGACGAACCCTTCCTGGTCCGGTACTGGAACTGGCTCGAAGGGGTACTGCACGGCGACTTCGGCCGCTCCTACCTCTTCCACCAGGACGTCTCCGCGGTCATCTGGTCGCGGCTGCCCTCCTCCATGCTGCTGATCGCCGTATCCGGCCTGATGATCGCCGTGTTCGGCATCGGCTCCGGCATCATCGGGGCGCTGCGCCGGGGTTCGCGCACCGACCGCTCCCTGATGCTGCTCGTCACGGTGGGCGCGGCCGCACCCGCCTTCGTCGCCGCCCTGCTGCTCAGGTCGGTGTTCGGGGTGCAGCTGGGCTGGTTCCCCACCATCGGCAACGGCGAGGGCCTCATGGACCGGCTGCACCACGTGATCCTCCCGGCGGCCGCCCTGTCCGTCACCTTCACCGCCCTGGTGACCCGCGTGACCCGCTCGGCCATGCTCGACGAGCTGAGCCGCGACCACGTGGAGGTCGCGCTGAGCCGCGGAGCGCCACGGCGCACCGTCATCCGGCGGCACGTCCTGCGCAACGCCCTCGGCCCGATCGTCACCGTCTCCGCGCTCCTGGTCTCCGGCATGCTGGTCAGCACCGCGATCGTCGAGACCGCCTTCGGAATGTCCGGCGTGGGCTCCCTGCTGGTGCAGTCCGTCGACCAGCTCGACTTCCAGGTCGTCCAGGCCATCGTGCTGCTGGTGGTGGCCGCCTTCGTCATCGTCAACGCCCTCGTGGACCTGGTCCACCCACTGATCGATCCGCGCACGGCCGCGGCGGGGAGCGCCCGATGAGCACCCTTCCCGAAACGGGCGTCACGACGACCCGTACCCCCCGTACCCGGCGCGACCCGCTCGCCCGGCTGCGCCGCCTCGGCGGCAGCCGGCTCCAGCGGACCTGCCTGGCGCTCCTCGTCCTGTTCGTGCTCGTCGCGATCCTGGGCCCCTGGATCGCCCCGTACGACCCCACCTTCGGACAGCTCGGCGACACCCTCCTGGGGCCGAGCGCCCAGCACTGGCTGGGCACCGACCAGGGCGGCCACGACACCCTCTCGGCGCTCATCGCCGGCACCCGGACCAGCCTGGCCGGCCCGCTCGCGGTCGTCCTGTTCTCCACGGTCCTCGGCGTCGCCGTCGGCCTGTTCACCGCCTGGCGCGGAGGCTGGATCGACACCGCCGTCGGGCGCGTCCTCGACGTCCTGTTCGCCTTCCCCGCGCTGCTCCTCGCGATCCTCGCGGTGGCCCTGTTCGGCAAGGGGATGACGGCTCCGGTGATCGCCATGGCCATCGCCTACATGCCGTACACCGCACGCCTCGTGCGGGGCCTGGCCGTCCGGGAGAAGTCCCGGCCCTACATCGCCGCCTACCAGGTGCAGGGCCACTCGCCCCTGTACGTCGCCGTCCGCAGGCTGCTCCCCAACATCGCCCCGACGCTGCTCGCCCAGTCGACGGTGAACTTCGGCTACGCCCTGCTCGACCTCGCCGCCCTCTCCTTCCTCGGACTCGGCGTGCAGCCGCCCACCCCCGACTGGGGAGCCATGATCAACCAGGGGCAGGCGGCCGTCCTGCAGGGCCAGCCGCTCTCCGCGATCGCGCCGGCCGTGGCGGTCGTCCTGGTCGTGGTCGCCTTCAACGTCGTCGGGGAAGACCTCGGCGACCGGCTCGCGGGGAGGGACTCCCGATGACACTGCTCGCCTACGAAGACCTGCGCGTCACGCTCCCCGCGATGGCCCGCCCCCTCCTCGACGGCGTCAGCCTCACCGTCGCGGCCGGCGAGGTCGTCGCCCTGGTCGGCGAATCCGGCTCGGGCAAGTCCGTCACCGCCCGCGCCGCCCTCGGCCTGTTCCCGCAGGGCTCCGAGACCGGCGGCCGGGTCCGCGTGGACGGCACCGACCTGGTCGGAGCCGACCCCGCGAGCCTGCGCGAGGTCCGCACCGACAAGGCGGCGATGATCTACCAGGACCCGCGGGCCGCCATCAACCCGGTACGCCGGGTCGGGGACTTCCTCACCGAACCGCTGCGCCTGGTCCACGGCTGGTCCAGGGCCCGGGCGAACGTCAGGGCCGCCGAACTGCTCGACGCGGTCGGCCTGCCCGACCCCGTCCGCCACCTGAACCAGTTCCCGCACGAACTCTCCGGCGGCATGCTCCAGCGCGTCGTCATCGCCGCGGCCCTCACCGCCGAACCCCGGCTCCTGCTCTGCGACGAGCCGACCACCGCCCTCGACGTCAGCACCCAGGCCGAGATCCTGGCCGTCCTGGGCCGGCTCCAGCGCGAACGCGGCCTCGGGCTCCTGCTCATCACCCACGACATCGAGCTCGCCGCCTCCGTCAGCGACCGGATCTACGTCATGTACGCGGGCCGGATCGTCGAAACGGCTCCCGTGGCGGAACTCTTCGCCTCCCCCCGGCACCCCTACACCGCGGGCCTCCTCGGCTCCTCCCCGCCCCTCGAGGGCCCCCCGGCCCGCCTCACCCCCATCCCCGGCGCCCCGATGGGGCTGCTGGAGTCGGCCCCCGGCTGCGCCTTCGCAGCCCGCTGCCGGTTCGCCGAACCGGGCCGCTGCGACCAGTCCCCGCCGCAGCTCCTGCGGCACGGCCCGGCCGAGGTCGCCTGCCACCGCGCCGCCGAAATCGTCCTGAAGGAGGACAGTTGAGCAACCGTCCGAGCAAGGACACCGCCCCGGAACTTCCTCCGGAACTCCTCCGGGTGAGCGGACTGCGCAAGACCTACCGGACCGGCGGGACGGAGGTCGTCGCCGTCGACGACCTGTCGTTCTCCGTACGGGCCGGCGGGGCGCTCGGCATCGTGGGGGAATCCGGTTCGGGCAAGACCACCACGGCCCGGATGCTGATCGGCCTGGAACGCCCCGACGCGGGCGAGATCCTGGTCCAGGGCCGGCCGCTGGCGGCCTCCGTACGGGGGAGGCCGGCCCGGCTGGCCCGCGCCAAGGCGGTCCAGATCGTCTTCCAGGACCCCTACCTCTCCCTGGACGCGCGGATCAGCATCGGCGCGACCGTCGACGGCGTGCTCCGACTGCACGGCATGTCCGATCGGACGGCCCGCGCCGCACGCGTACGGGAACTGCTGGCGCAGGTCGGCCTCGGCGACCGCGAGGCCGCCGCCCTGCCCCGGCGGCTCTCCGGCGGGCAGCGCCAACGCGCCGCGATCGCACGGGCGCTGGCGGTCGAACCCGCCGTCCTGGTGCTCGACGAAGCGGTGTCCGCCCTGGACGTGTCCGTACAGGCGCAGGTGCTCAACCTGCTCTCCGACATCCGGCGCGACACCGGGATCGGCCTGGTCTTCGTCAGCCACGACCTGGCCGTCGTCCGCTACGTCTGCGACGAGGCGCTCGTCATGTACCGCGGCCGCACGATGGAACACCGCCCGGTCACCGAGCTCCTCACCGCACCCGAGCACCCCTACACCCGGCTGCTGCTGGCCTCCGTACCCCGTCCGGGCTGGGACCCCGACTCGATCAGCCGGCGCCGCCGCGAGCTCGCCCCCTGACGGGCGCCGACGACGCGGACGGCGCCGGCGGCAGGGGAGTGACGCCGGGGCGGGCTCCCGCGAGCCCGCCCCCTTGCGGCCCGGAGGAGGGAACCACGGGGCCTGCGGACCGGCGCCTCCGGGCGGCCGAGTGATCATGGCCGGATCCACGCGGTGCGCCCCGGCATCCCCGGAACGCATCGCGGAAGATCCCTCAACGGGCGCCGCCCGTGGCTTACGATCTCGGCGGACGGTCCCGTCCCGTGATCGCCGCTCGACCCGCACTCGTGGAGGTCAACCGTGTTCCGGACGGCCACAGGAAACAGCACGCGAGGAAACCGCAGGCGCCCCGGCAGCCTGCGCATCCGCGTCGGCGCCGCGGCGGCGGGCGCGTTCCTCGTCGCCGGATGCTCCTCGGGCGGCGACGGCCCGGGCGAAGCCGCCGGCGGGGTCCCCGTCGTGGAGAAGGGCAAACTGACGACCTGCACCCACCTGCCCTATCCGCCGTTCCAGTTCGAGAAGGACGGCAAGGTCGTCGGTTTCGACGTCGCCCTGGTCGACCTGGTGGCGAGCAGGCTCAAGGTCGAGCAGAAGATCCTCGACACCCCCTTCGAGAACTTCAAGACCGGCGCCTTCCTCAACTCCGGCGAGTGCGACCTCGCGGCCGCCGGTATGACCATCACCGACGAGCGCAAGAAGAACGTCGACTTCTCCGTCCCCTACTTCGATGCGACGCAGGCGCTGCTCGCCACCAAGAAGAGCGGCGTGACCTCGCTCGCCGACCTCAAGGCGAAGTCGAAGAAGCTGGGCGCGCAGGCCGAGACCACGGGCGAGAGCTACGCCAAGGCCCAGGGCTTCGACCCCGTCGCCTTCGAGAGCTCGGACGCGGTCATCAACGGACTGCGCACCGGCCAGGTGGACGCGGTCGTCATCGACTACCCCGTGGTCCAGGGCTGGCTCAAGGACCCCAAGAACGCCGCCGAGTTCACCCTCGGACAGAACATCGAGACCGGCGAGCAGTACGGCTTCTCGGTGAAGAAGGGCAACACCGCCCTCGTGGCCGCGATCGACAAGGCGATCACCGACGCCAAGGCCGACGGCACCTACAAGAAGCTCTACGAGCAGTGGATCGGCCCGCTGCCCCAGACCACCCCGTGACCTCCCGGCTGACCCGGCGCCAGCGCCGCCGGGTCTCGCAGGGCTTGCAGTACGCGCTCTTCGTCGTGGCGCTGGTGCTGATCGGCGTCTCCGCGGACTGGGACAGGCTGCAGAACCAGTTCGCCCAGAAGGACCTGGCGCTACGGCTCTTCCCGGAGATCATCACCACGGCCCTGCGCAACACGGTGATCTACACGACGTCCGGGTTCCTCCTCGGCCTGGTCCTCGGCCTGGTCATCGCCATGATGCGCCTGTCCTCCGTGGCCCCGTACCGGTGGGTCGCGAGCGTCTACATCGAGCTGTTCCGGGGCCTCCCGGCCCTGCTGATCTTCATCTTCGTCGGCGTGGCGGTGCCCCTGGCGTTCCCCGGCACGGAGATCCCGGGCGGCACGTACGGCAAGGTCGCGATCGGCCTGGGACTGGTGGCCGCCGCCTACATGGCGGAAACGATTCGGGCCGGCATCCAGGCGGTACCCAAGGGGCAGATGGAAGCCGCCCGCTCGCTGGGCTTCTCGCACGCCCGCGCCATGGTCTCGGTCGTCATCCCGCAGGCCTTCCGCATCGTCATCCCGCCCCTGACGAACGAACTGGTCCTGCTGTTCAAGGACTCCTCGCTCGTGCTGTTCCTCGGCGTGACGCTGTCGGAGCGCGAACTGACGAAGTTCGGCCGGGACCTCGCCAGCCAGACCGCCAACTCCACCCCGATCCTGGTCGCGGGCCTGTGCTACCTCCTGGTGACCGTGCCGCTGAGCTTCGTGGTGCGCCGCCTGGAGGCCCGCGCGGACAAGGCCGTGTGAGGAAGACATGCCACAGGAGGCCCCAGCGGTGGACACGACGGCCACGGACGGCCCGGAGATCGAGATCCGGGGACTGCACAAGTCCTTCGGCGCCAACCACGTCCTGCGCGGCATCGACCTCGACATCGCCCGCGGCGAGGTGGTGTGCGTCATCGGGCCCTCCGGTTCGGGCAAATCCACCCTGCTGCGCTGTGTGAACCTGCTCGAAGAGCCCAGCGAGGGCCGGGTCTTCGTCGGCGGCACCGAGGTCACGGACCTGGACGTCGACATCGACGCCGTACGCCGCCGCATCGGCATGGTCTTCCAGCAGTTCAACCTCTTCCCGCACGTGAACGTGCGGGAGAACCTCACCCTGCCCCAGCGCCGCGTCCTGGGCAGGGGCAAGGCCGAGGCCGATGCCGTGGCCCGGAAGAACCTCGCCCGCGTCGGCCTCTTGGACAAGTCCGAGGCGTACCCCGCCCAGTTGTCCGGCGGCCAGCAGCAGCGGGTGGCGATCGCCAGGGCCCTGTCGATGGGCCCGGAAGTGATGCTCTTCGACGAGCCGACCTCGGCGCTGGACCCCGAACTCGTGGGCGAGGTGCTGGCGGTGATGCGGGTCCTGGCGGGCGAGGGCATGACGATGATGGTCGTCACCCACGAGATGAGCTTCGCCCGCGAGGTCGCGGACCGCGTCGTCTTCATGGACGGCGGAGTCGTCGTCGAGCAAGGGCCGGCGGCCCAAGTGGTCGGGGATCCCCGGCAGGAGCGGACCAGGAGCTTCCTCAACCGGATCCTCGACCCGGCGGCGGCCGAGCCGCCCGGGGCCCCGGACGGCGAACCCGGCCGGGGCGGGGACGCCTGACCGCGTCGAGCCCCCGGGCCCCGACCGCCCGACCGCGTCGAGCCCCTGACCACCCTCGAGCCCTTGTCCGCGTCGAGCCCCTGACCGAGCCGTGCACCAGCCGGGCCCAACCTCGGCGCCGCGCCGCCCATGGGGCAGGATGGGAAGTCCGTTCCGGATGCGCACGCATGCGCGAACGCGGCCTCCAGCACGACGAACTGACAGGTGACAAGGTGACCACACCACCCCTCATCCGGCGGCCCGCAGGGCCGGCCCCCGTCTCCCCGCTCCGGCGAGGGGCGGAGGGCGTCCGGTGAGCCGGGACCTCGTCCTGCACGACTGGCTCATCGCCGGCATCGCCCTGGCCGCCGGCGGGCTCGCCGGACTGCTCCTGCGCGCCCTCGTGCGATGGCTGTCCAAGCACGCCCTCAGGACCCGGTGGAGCGGCGACGACATCATCGTCGACGCGCTGCGCACCCTCGCACCGGCGGCGGCCGTCATCGCGGGCGCCGCCGTGGCCGCCTCGACGCTGCCCCTCAGTACTACGGTCTCCGGGTGGGTGAACCACTCGCTGACCGCGCTGCTGATCCTCGTGGCCACGGTCGGCGTGGCCCGCGTCGTTGCCGGCCTCGTCCAGTCGGTGGCCCAGGCGCGGACGGGAGTCGCCGGATCGGCCACCATATTCGTCAACATCACGCGCGTCCTGGTGCTCGCGATGGGTCTGCTCGTCGCCCTCGAATCCGTGGGCGTCTCCATCGCGCCCTTGCTCACCGCCCTCGGCGTGGGCGGTCTGGCGGTCGCCCTGGCGCTGCAGGACACCCTTGCCAACCTCTTCGCGGGCGTGCACATCCTCGCCTCGAAGACCGTGCAGCCCGGTGACTACATCCGCCTGACGAGCGGGGAGGAGGGCTACGTCGTCGACATCAACTGGCGCAACACCGTGGTCCGCAACCTGTCGAACAACCTGGTGATCATCCCCAATGGGCGGCTCGCGCGCACGAACATGACCAACTTCACCCAGCCCGAACAACAGTTGTCGATCATGGTCCAGGTGGGAGTGGGCTACGAGAGCGACTTGGAGCACGTCGAGCGGGTGACCCTCGAGGTGGTCGACGGGGTGATGGCGGACATCAACGGCGCGCTCCCCGACCACGAGGCAGCCGTACGCTTCCACACCTTCGCGGACTCCAGGATCAACTTCACGGTGATTCTCGGCGTGGGCGAGTTCAGTGACCAGTACCGGATCAAGCACGAGTTCATCAAGCGGCTGCACAGCCGGTTCCGGGCGGAGGGCATTTCGATCCCCGCCCCCACGCGGACGGTCGCGCTCCAGCACGAGGACCCCCGCTCCGTGCCGCTCGCCGCGGTACCGGCGGCCTCGGCGGTATCGCAGCCTTCGCCGGTCCCGCACCAGCGCGAGGCACCGGCCGCGGCCCTGGCGGACGGTGTGCGGTAGCGGACCGGGCCGGCGCGCCGGCGCCCCGCCACCCGCTCCGGAGGCGTGGGGGGACACCGGAGGCGGGTGGCGGTGGGGCGGGTCATAGGCTGAAGGCCGGGGGCCGCGCAGCGGTCTCCCGCACCGAGCCGCCCATCGAGAGGACCACGTCATGAGTGAGAAGGCCCGCAAGCTGTTCGATGCGCTCGACCTGAACAGCGACGGGGTCCTGACCAGGGTCGAGGTGATCACGGCCCTGCGCAGCAAGGGCCCCACCCTCGCCGCCCAGGGGGACCTGCCCTTCTGGGCCGTGGGCGACGTGGACGCCTCCTCGGCCCTCTTCGACCGGGCGAACGCGGACGGCGACGAGGTACTGACCTTCGAGGAGTTCGAGCGCGAGGTCGACCGCCGCTTCGGCTGGTAGCCGCGAGCGGGCCCCGGATCCATGCCGGATCGGGGCCCGCTCGGTACCGGCTCAGTGCCGGCTCAGGCGCGGATCCCGTCGCAGGCGATCTGCAGGTGCCGGGGCCCGCGCAGCACCGCGTTCTGCCGGTAGGGCGGCGGGTCCTCCAGCAGCCGCGGGTTCTCCAGCCGCCGGGCCAGCTCGCTCAGCGCGAGCTGGGCCTCCATCCGTGCCAGCGGGGCGCCGAAGCAGCTGTGGATGCCGCTGCCCAGGCCCAGGTGCTGGATGTCCTTGCGGTGCGGGTCGAAGCGGTCCGGGTTCTCGAAGCGGTTGGGGTCCCGGTTGCCGGAGGCCAGGATCAGCCACATCGAGGATCCCTTGGGGATGGTCACCCCGCCCACCTCGATGTCCACCAACGGGGTGCGCTGCGGCAGCAGTTGCACCGGCGGCTCGAACCGCAGCAGCTCCTCCACCAGCGGCACGGCCAGCCGGGGTTCCTCCTTCAGCTCCCGCAGCACGTCCGGGTTGCGCAGCAGGGTCAGCATGCCGTTGGTGATCAGGTTGACCGTGGTCTCGTGGCCCGCGATCAGCAGCAGGGCCGCCGTGCTCAGCAGCTCCATCGTGGACATGGACTCGTCCGGCCCGTGTCCCACGGCCAGTTGGGAGAGCATGTCCTCGCCGGGGTCCTTGCGCCGCTGCTCGATCAGCCCGGCCAGGTACATGCCCAGCTCCATGCGGGAGTCGTGGGTCCTGCGCTGCCGTTCGGCGGGATCGGAGTCCGGATCGGGGTCCAGGCTGGCGGCGAGGGTGTCGGCCCAGACGTGGAACTTGGCCTCGTCCTCGCGCGGCACGCCGAGCAGCTGGCAGATCATCGTCACCGGGAACGGGTACGCGAACTGGTCGACCAGGTCGATCTTCCCGGTGTCGCCGAGGTTGTCGATGAGACCGGTGACGATGTCCTTCAGCCCCCCGCGCATCCCGTCGACGCGGTGCGGGGAGTGCGGCGGCCCGAAGGGCCGGTTCGTCATCCGGCGCAGCCGGTCGTGCTCCGGCGGGTCCAGTTTCAGGAAGCTCGGCGGCAGCGCGGTCTCCTCCGCCTCCCCGCCCTCGGCCAGCGGGTCCCCGGCCGTGGCGGCCAGGTTGCGCGCGTCGGAGCTGAGCCGCGGATCGTGCAGCAGGCTCTGGATGTCGTAGTAGGTGCTGATGACGTACGGTCCGGTCCCGTCGTGGAAGACGGGGGTCTTGCGCAGCTCTTCGTACAGCGGGTACGGGTTCGCGCGGCTGGAATAGTCCAGGATCTGGCTCAGGATGCCGTGGGCCATGGGGGTCCTCCGGGAACGTGCGGGTCAGTGCCCGGCGGGGGTGAAGGTGGCGATCCGGCGGTCGGCCGGCGAGTACCCGCTGAGGGTGATGGTCGGGCCGTGCGTGGGCACGGAGGGGTCGGGGAAGTCGGCCGGGATCGGCCGCTGCCCGTCGGGGCGCCGGTCCACCGTGGTGAACGGGGGCGGGAAGGGCGTGCAGGCCTCGATCTGCTTCTCGTAGAACTGCAGCCAGCGCCCGTTGTCGAAGGTGACGGCCCCGATGATCCGGCCCTGGTAGCCGTAGACGGCGGTGAACCGGCGCTCGGCCCGCGAGCCCTGGGTGAACATGATCTCGCTGCCCATGGAGGGCACGCCGACGGACTTGATGTTCACCCCGAACTGCGAGGACCAGAACGCCGGCACCCACAGGTGCGGCCGGCGGTCGGTGCTCTCGCTCAGCATGTTGTGGGCGGCGGTCTCGGACTGCGCCACGGCGTTGCCCCAGTGCTCCAGGGAGAGGAACTGGTAGCCGAACAGCGCGTGCGGGGAGCGGGCCACGTCGCCCGCCACGTAGATGTCGTCGGTGACGATCCCGCGGAGGTCGAAGGCCCGGCAGCCCGCGTCGCAGGCGATGCCGCGCGGACCCGCGCCGAGCCCGGAGCCGGTCAGCCACTCGGTGTTGCGCTGGGCGCCGAGCGAGACGACCACCACGTCGCATTCCAGCGTGGTGCCGTCGGAGAGGTGTGCGGCCCGCACCCGCCCGGTGGAGTCGCCCTCCAGGGCGGTCACCATGATCCCGGTCCGCAGGTCCACGCCGTTCTCCCGGTGGAGTTCAGCGGCGACCGCCCCGATCACCCCGCCCAGGGCGCCGACCAGGGGGCCGTCGCCGCGTTCGGCGACGGTCACGTCGAGCCCGCGCTCCCGGCACGCCGAGGCGATCTCGGAGCCGGTGAACCCGGCGCCGATGACCAGGACCCGGCGCGGTCCGGCCGCCAGGGCGCGGGCCAGGCCCGCCCCGTCCTCGCGGGTGCGCAGGGTGAAGACCCCGCCGAGCTCGCCCTCGGCCTCGTTCGGCCAGGGCCGGGCCCGGACGCCGGTGGCGATCAGGAGACGGTCGTACGGGACCTCCTCGCCATCGGCGAGCTTGACCGTACGGGCCGCCATGTCGAGCCCGGTGGCCGCGACGCCGAGGCGCCATTCGGCGTCGATGTCGAGCCGTCGGGGGAGCAGGGTGTGCTCGGCGTCGGCCTTGCCCAGCAGCACCTGCTTGGACAGCGGCGGGCGGTCGTACGGCTCGTGGGGCTCGTCGCCTATCAGGGTCAGCGAGCCGGCGAAGCCCTTCTCCCGCATGACCTCGGCGGCGCGCAGGCCGGCCAGCGAGGCTCCGACGACCACGATCCGGCCGGAGCGCTTGAGCTGGTCCAGGGCGGTGTCAGCCATCGGAGGCCGCCCCTCCGGCGCCGGAGGCCGCGCCCGCCGGGGTGCGCGGAGCGGCGCCGTCGGGCAGGTCCAGATCGTCCACGAGGATGGCCTGCACGGGGCAGGCGGCCGCGGCCTGGGCCACGCGCTCGCGCTGCGCCTCCTCGGCCTGCGGATCGTAGAGCAGTCCCTCGTCCCCGTGCATCGCGAAGACGTCGGGGGCGAGGAAGGCGCACTGTGCGTATCCCTGGCACCGGTTGAGATCGACGACGAGCCTCAGCAAGGTGTTGTCCTTTCGGTGCCCCCCTGGGCTTCCCGGACCAGCGTGCGTGCGGTGGCGGCGGCGGGCCCGCCCGCGGCGGCCATTGGAGTGAGGTCCCGGGCGACCGTCAGGGGGCCGGGCGGGAGCGGGCCCGGCCCGACCGCAGGATGTACAGGCTCACGACCAGGGCCCAGGCCGGGAAGACCAGCTCGGACCATGGCAAGGAGGAGCCCGCCACCAGCAGCACCAGGCCGGCGAGGTACCCGGCCAGGGCCAGCGGGCGCGGGAAGACGCCGATCCGGCGGCCGATCGTGGAGGTCGCGAACACGAACACCGCGGCCATCCGCATCCCGTACGTGGTCAGGAGGTTGTAGGCGAAATGACGCCCGAACTCCTGTGGCTGGCCGACGTCCAGCACGGTCCCGGCGGCCGCGGCGGCGCCGAAGAGGCTGGCGACGAAGACCAGCCCGCTGCCCAGGAAGACGGTGGCCACGAACCGGTCCTCGGCCTCGCCGGAGTGCTCCCGCAGCGCACCCATGAACCACAGGAAGGCGATGCCCGCGAAGGGGACGAGCTCCAGCGCCGTGGTCACCGCGTCCCGCTGCCCCGAGGTGATCTCGACCTCGGCCGCGCCGCCGCCCTCCGGGAGGGCGATCCGGGCCAGCACGATCGCCGCCGCCATGAGGGCGGCGAAGAGGATCCCCGCCAGCCCGGCCGCCCGGGGGGTGCGCAGGCTCTGACCCGGGGCCGTCCCCGGTGCTTCTGGTCTCATCCGTCCAGCAAGCCCGGGGTGCGGCCGTGGTGCCAGCGGGGCCGCGCGCCCGGGTGACGGGGGGTCCGGGCCCCGCCTCCCCGCGGGGCATGTAAGAAATCATTGACATCAGGTATGAATCCTTTTACCTTCGTGATGTCAAAGTTCTTTTACACGGGAGCGGGTGCGGTCGTGGCCTTCGAAGAGAAGCGCGCATGGATCACGGGGGTGGTCGCGATCGCCGGGTACGCGGTCTACCTGGCCCTCGTGCTGGGCCGGTGGGGGACGGGCCCGTCCGGCGACGGCGTCCCCCTCACGGAGGTCCCGTACGTCACGCCGCTGCTCTGGACGGTCGGGGGCGCCATCGCCGCCGCGATCCTCCTCAACATCGCCGTGGCGGTGGCCAGGCCCGGCGAGGCCGACGTCAAGGACCAGCGGGACAAGGAGATCGGCCGCCTCGGTGAGCACGCCGGGCAGTCCTTCCTCGTCATCGGGGCCGTGACCGCGCTGATCCTCTCAATGGCCGGAGCGGACCGCTTCTGGATCTCGAACGCCCTCTACCTGGGCTTCGTGCTCTCGGCGGTGCTCGGATCGGTCGTCAAGCTCGCCGCCTACCGCTGGGGGTTCCAGTCGTGGTGAAGCCGACCGGCATCACGAACCGGATCAGGGTCCTGCGCTTCGAGCGCGGGGAGATGACCCAGGCGGAGCTGGCGGAGCGCATCGGCGTCACCCGGCAGACCGTCATCGCCATCGAGAAGGGCCGCTACTCGCCCTCGCTGGAGACGGCGTTCAGGATCGCCCGCGTCTTCGAAGTGTCACTCGAACAGGTATTCCAGTACGGGTATGAGGAAGGGACGGCGCCGTGAAGGCGATCGTGCAGGACACGTACGGCTCCAGCGAAGTACTGGAGCTCAGGGACATCGAAACGCCGAGACCGGGCACGGGCGAGGTGCTCATAGCCGTCCGGGCCGCCGCCCTGGACGCGGGAGTCTGGCACCTCATGAGCGGCAAGCCCTACCTGCTGCGGCTCCTCGGCTACGGGCTGCGCGCACCCAGCGTGCCCGTACGGGGCCGGGAGGTCTCCGGGCGGGTCGAGGCGGTCGGCGAGGGAGTGAGTGCCTTCCGGACGGGGGACGAGGTGTTCGGGATCTGCGAGGGCTCCTTCGCGCAGTACGCGACCGCCCGGCAGGACAAGCTGGCGCACAAGCCCGCCGGGATGCCCCTGGAGGAGGCGGCCGCCCTCCCGATCTCCGGGCTCACCGCCCTCCAGGCGCTGCGCGACGCGGGACGCGTACGGCCCGGGCAGCGGGTCCTGGTCATCGGCGCCGCCGGCGGGGTCGGCACCTTCGCGGTGCAACTGGCCAAGGCGTACGGGGCGCACGTCACCGGAGTGTGCAGCACCACGAAGACGGAGCTGGTGCGCGGGCTCGGCGCGGACGAGGTCATCGACTACACCCGCGAGGAGTTCGCGGACGGCGTCCGCCGCTACGACCTCATCCTGGACATCGCGGGCAACCGGGCCCTGTCGCACCTGCGGCGCGCCCTGACCCCGCGCGGGACGCTCGTGATCGTCGGCGGCGAGGGCGGCGGTCCCTGGCTGGGCGGCATGGGCCGGGTCCTGTGGGCCGCGCTGCTGAACCCCTTCGTGCGCCACGGCCTCAAGGGGTTCATCTCCGCCGAGCGCCAGGCCGACCTGGAGGTCCTGGGGCGGCACGTCGAGGACGGCACCCTGTCCCCGGCCGTCCATCTCACCTGCCGGCTCGCCGAGGCCCCGGACGCCATCGACCGGCTCCACCGGGGCGAGGCGCGCGGAAAGATCCTGATCACGCCCGACGAGGTCGACGACCTGCCGTAGCAAGGGCTCGGTCCGGCCCCGGACGGGCCGTCACCAGCGCCGGTTCACGGTCGCCTTGCCGCCGGTCACCAGGCTGGCCGGTGGAACGTCATCGGCCACGACGGCGCCGGCGGCGATCACGGCATCACGGCCGATGCTGACGCCGGGCAGGATGGTGGCACCGGCGCCGATCCACACGTTCTCCGCCACGACGATGGGCGCGCCGGTGAGGTACAGCCGCCGCTCCTCGGGATCGACCGGGTGGCCGCTGGTGATGAAGGTGACCTTCGGGCCGACCATCACGCGCTCGCCGAGCCGGATGCCGGCGTGGTCCAGGAACGTGCAGTTCTGGTTGATGAACACGCGCTCGCCGAGGTCGAGGCGCAGGCCGTGGTCCGTGTAGAAGGGCGGATAGATCGTGACCCTCGGCGGAAGCGCCTTGCCGAGGATCTGTTCGAACAGTTCCGCCTTGCCCGCTTCGTCCTCGAAAGGCAGGACGTTCAGGCGCGAGGTGAGCTCGGTGACGCGCAGGACCCTCTCGGCCATGGCCTGGAACTCGGCGCTGTGGATGCGCATGAGACGGTCGCCGGACAAGCTCGCTCACTCCCTTTGGAATCGACCACCTCGTACCCTAACGGTCTTCGCCGTGACCGCCGGGCGGATTCGGGCGGCTTCGGACGGCCCCGTCAGGCATCCGGGATGCCGGAATGCCGTCCGCCTGGGTGGTCGCCGTTCGTCATGGGCGCGTCACGGAACCGCCACAGCGGTGTGGGGCGGGAACCTGCTCGGGTCAGGGGGTCGTGTACTGCACGCGAGTGCCGGTGCGGGACCGGTCGTGAACCTCGGGGAGCACCCAATGCAGTACACAGCATGCATCGGCCGGACCGCGGCGGCTCTGGCGACGGCCATGGCGGCTGCGGCCCTGATGACGGGCTGCACGCCGACCGGCGACGGCGGCGGAGCCGTCGACCCGTCGGCGCCGCCTGCGGCCTCGCGGCCGGCCGGGTCCACCCCCACCGGCGGCGACAAGGGCGGAACGACCAGCGGCGGCGGGAGCGGCGGTTCCACGGGCGTCGCGTCGCCCTCGGGCGGCTCCTCCCCCTCCTCCTCCCCCTCCTCCTCCTCCTCCGGCGGCGGCACTGGAGGAGTGACGAAGAAGCCCTGCACGGTCGACGACGTCGAGGTCTCCGAGGCGCACCATGCCGACGTCCGTCCGCCGGGCACGGGAACCGGGGCCGCCGTCCTCTCCGTCACCAACACCTCCGCGTCCTCCTGCAAGGTGTACGGGTTCCCGACGGTCGCGGCGGCGGGCAACGGCTCGCCGGAGAAGAACCAGCCGCTGGCCACCACCCACACCGGCCCCGCCGCGGCGAACGTGCTGCTGGCCCCGGGCGCCCGCGCGTGGACGAAGCTCACGTTCGTCCAGGTCCAGGGCGAGGCGGACGGCTACTGCGAGTCCGGCGCGACCCCGGCCGGCCATCCGACGCTGGTCATCGGCGTACTCGGCGCCGGGAAGCATCAGATCGCCCTGGACGACGGCGTGTTCGCCTTCTGCGACGGCCGGGTGACCGTCACCGCCTGGTCCTCCGCCAAGCCGTCCTAGGCGCTGGACGGGCCCCTACGGAGTGGGTGCCGTGCCGGTGCCGGACGCGGCGGAAGCGTTGGCCGCGGTGGCCGCGGCGGGTGTGGCGGACGCGCTGGGGGTGGCCGGTGTGGCCGGTGTGGTGGACGTCGTGGGTGCGGCGGAGGCCGCGGGTGCGGGTGCGGCCGGGGTTCCGGGGGAGCCCGACGGGGTCGCGGGCGTGCCCGACGGGGTCGCGCCGGGCGTGGCCGAGGGGGACTCCGGGGCGCAGACGATCTCGTCGCGCGGGGTGTAGTGCGTACGGAACGTCTCGCGGCCGACCTCGTGGCCGCCCTGGACGAAGACGCGGTCGACGGAGACGTCGAACCCTTCCAGCGGGGTCTGCGGCTCGCAGGTGGGGCCGGTGACGGTGTGCTTCGCCGGCGGGGTGATGTGCGTCCGCGGGCCCTTGGTCGCGCGTATCTCGTCGTACTGCTTCGTTCCGAGCAGGGTGACGGTGACCGAGGTGGAGGTGGAGGAGGCCCGGACGGTCACGGGGTGTCCCGAGTCGTTCTGCCAGCGCAGGTCGAGGGTGCCCCAGGCGACGGTGGCCTCGCGGCCCTCCGGGTACCGCTCGATGTAGAACGAGTGGGCCCCGTGCTCCAGCGGCTTCAGGCCCGCGAAGAACATGGCGTTGTACATGGTCGTCGCGACCGCGGAGACCCCGCCGCCGGGGGATTTCACGTAACGGCCGTCGTTGATCATGATGCCGTCGACGAAGCCGTTCTCCTCGGTCCGCTCGCCCACCGCCTGGTTGAAGCTCCAGACGTCGCCCGGCTGGACGACGGCCCCGTTGATCAGTTCCACGGCGCGCGCGATGTTGTGGGTCCGGTAGGGCGCCGCGGGATAGGCGACGGTGAAGGTGGAGAGGACCTGCTGCCCGACGGCCGCCGGGGCGGTCGCCGTGGGCTCGGAGGGCCGGTCCGGGGCGGGCGTGCCCGCGGCGGCCGCGGAACCGGCGGAGAGGCCGCCCAGGCCGAGCACGGCGGCCGTACCGGCCGATATCAGGGCGATCCGCGTGGTGGCCGTACGGCCGTGGGCGCGTCGCATGTCTCTCCCTGTCGCTTCGGAAACCGAACCACACAAGTTTGGTCTAAATCGGACCAAAAGGGTGAGAAATGTGCCGGGTCTCACGATACGGGTCTACGGAACCGAGCGGATCCGCCTGACCAGCAGCGATCCCGCCAGGGCCAGGGCTCCCGCCAGTGTGTACAGGGCCGTGTACCCGCCGAGGTGGGTGACGACCGGGGCCGCGATCACCGGGGCCAGCACCTGCGGCAGCGCGTTGGCGATGTTGATGACGCCCAGGTCCTTGCCCCGGTCCTCGGCGGTCGGCAGCACGTCCGTGAGCAGGGCGAAGTCCACCGCCGTGTACACGCCGAAGCCGAGGCCCAGGACGAGTGAGGCCACGATCGCGCCGGTCCAGGTCTGCCAGACGGCGAGCAGCAGCGTGGCCGCGGCGATGACCAGCCCCGACCGGATGACGTAGGACTTGCGGCGGCCGCTGCGGTCCGACCGGATGCCGCTGATCACCACCGTGGAGAGCAGGGTGAGGGCGTTCAGCGCCGTGAGGATCAGGACGCCGGTGTCCGCGTCGCCCCGGTAGCGCACGGCGTCGGTCAGGTAGTAGAGCAGGTACATCGTGCTGATGGAGTACGAGAGGTTCATCAGGAACCGGGTCAGCCAGGCCCAGCCGAAGTCGGGATGGCGGCGCGGGTCGATCCAGAAGCCGGTCAGGAAGCCGCGCCACCGGAAGGCCGGCCGGGCGGCGGGGGCGAGCACCGAGTCCCGCCGCATCAGCACGTACGGCACGGCCGCGAGGACCGAGAAGGCCGCGCAGGCCAGATAGCCGGCGGTGATCCCGCCCGCGACCGTGGCCAGCGCCGTGCCGACCAGGATCCCGATGACCTGGGAGACGCCGAGCCAGCCGCCGACCAGCCCGCGCTGCCGGGCCGGGACCTGGTCGGGGACGGCCGCGGTGAGTGCGGCGAAGGCGGCGTTGAGGGCGAGCTGCACCAGGCACCAGCCCGCGATCACCACGGCGACGCTCTGCGCGAGCCCGAGGACCACCAGGCCCGCCGCCCCGCCCGTCACCCCGGCGACCACCCAGGGGATACGGCGGCCCGCGCGCGCCGTCGTACGGTCGGACAGCGCTCCGAAGACGGGATTGGCGACCATCGAGACGGCCGCGCCGAGCCCCGTCACCAGAGCGAGGGTGGACGCCTTGTGGTCCGGGGTGAGGAGCTCGGCCTGGCGTGCCAGCAGCAGCTGGAGCGGGCCGAACCAGCCGACCCACACCCCGAGGTTGGCCAGGGACAGCGCGCTCACCCACCGGCCGCCGGGCGGCGTGACCGTCTCCTCCGCCGCCGCGGCCTTCGGCCCGGCGGTCACCTGCCGCTCTTGATCAGGTCGCGGTACCAGGCGTACGACTCCTTCGGGGTCCGGGCCAGGGTCTCGTAGTCGACGTGGACCAGGCCGAACCGCTGCCGGTAGCCCTCCGCCCATTCGAAGTTGTCGAGGATCGACCAGATGAAGTAGCCGCGGACGTCGGCCCCCTCGGCCATCGCCTCGTGCAGGGCGCGCACGTGGCCCTCGTGGTAGGCGATCCGGCGCGCGTCCTCGATCCGGCCCGTGCCCGGATCGGGCCCGTCCCCGTACGAGCAGCCGTTCTCGGTGATGTACAGCGGCGGCAGCCGGTCGCCGTAGCGCTCGCGCAGGGTGGCGAGCAGTTCCCGCAGCCCGTCCGGGACCACCGGCCAGTCGAAGTCCGTGCGCTCGTACCCCTCGATCTCCCGGATGCCGAAGGGGAGGCCGGAGGGGATCTCGATCCCGCCGAAGGCGGAGGTGCCGGCCGGGGTGGGGGCGCCGACGAGCATCGGGTTGTAGTAGTTGACCCCGTACCAGTCCAGCGGGGCCGAGATCGCCTTGAGGTCCTCGGCCACCGGGCCGGGCAGCAGGGACTCCAGACCGTCCGGGTAGGCGCCGGTCAGGATCGGGTCGGCGAAGAGGCGGTTGGTGAGGGTGTCGTACAACGCGGCGGCGGCCCGGTCCTCCTCGCTCTCGCCGGCGGCCCACACGGGGCTGTGCGAGGCGGCTATGCCGATGTGGCGGGCGCCCGCCGCGCGCAGCGCCTGTACGCCCAGTCCGTGGGCCAGCAGCTGGTGGTGGGCGGCGGGCAGGGCGTCGAAGACGAGCTGCTTGCCGGGGGCGTGCTCGCCGAGGCCGTAGCCGAGGAGGGTCACCTCGGCGGGCTCGTTGATGGTGATCCACATCGGCACGCGGTCGGCGAGACGCTCCGCGACCACCGAGGCGTACGCGGCGAACCGCTCGGCGGTGTCGCGCTCCAGCCAGCCGCCCCGCTCCTCCAGGGCGAGCGGGGTGTCCCAGTGGAAGAGGGTGGGCACCGGGTCGATCCCCGCGGCACACAGCTCGTCGACGAGCCGGTCGTAGAAGTCCAGCCCCGCCCGGTTGACGGTCCCGTGCCCCTCGGGCAGGACCCGGGACCAGGAGACGGAGAACCGGTAGGCGTCCACGCCCAGTCCGCCCATCAGGGCCACGTCCTCGCGGTAGCGGCGGTAGTGGTCGGTGGCCACTTCTGCGTGCGAGCCGTCCTTGACGCGCCCCTGCTCCCGGGTGAAGGCGTCCCAGGAGGAGGGCCCCCGGCCGTCGGCGGTGGGCGAGCCCTCGATCTGGAAGGCGGAGGCGGAGACCCCCCAGCGGAAACCGGCCGGGAAGCGGGGCGCGGGCGGTACGGAAGCCATGGGCGACGCGGGTGACACGGGCGGTACGGACGCGGGCATGCGGACTCGCTTCGTTCGGGGACGCACGCGATCCCCGGCACGCACGGGTACGGGGACGCGCGCCATCGGGCGCACTGCTCACGGCACTTTCGGGTCCCCGGACCCGCCCTGTCAATGGAAAGTGAACAATTCTCAACTTTTGTCGGAGCGGGCCGCGTCGAGCAGGGCGAGCCGCGCCGAGCCGGCCTTCTCCAGCTCCCCGGCGAGCTCCCGCGCCTCCCCGGACCCGCCCGAGGAGCGTTCACCCGCGCAGAGCAGCAGCGACTGCGTGAGGTGGGCGCGCAGGGTGTCGGCGGAGACCATGACCGGCATGTCGTGCCCCTCGTGCGGGCGGGTGTCGGGCGCCGCGGACCGGGCCAGGAGCCCGCGCAGCAGCGTCAGTTCGGCCCCCTGCCGCTCCGCCGCCCGCTGCGCGAACCGGGCCAGCGCCGGGTCCCCGGCCCGCGACCCCGCCAGGTCCGTCAGCAGCCGGGCCCGCTCGTCCATCGGGATCATGAGCTGGATCCAGGCGATGTCGATGGCGTTGAAGGCCGCTGCGGCACGCGGCGTCCCGGCCCGCGTAGCCTCGGCCCGCGGAGCCCCGGCCACCGGCTGCGCGGTGCAGCCGGACCGCTGGACCTCTTCGAGTCCCGCGAGCGCCTCGACGGCTACCGCGCCGCGCTGCGCGACACCAGCCGCCGCGTGGCGCTGGGCGATTTCACCCGGGCCTCCGGAGCCGAGGCCATGCGGCAGCTGCTGGAGGAAGACCCGGAGCTGGACGCGGTGTTCGCGGCCAACGACCTGATGGCCATCGGCGCCCTGCGGACCCTGCGGCAGGTGGGCCTGCGGGTTCCCGAGGACGTGGCCGTCGTCGGCTTCGACGACATCGAGGCCGCCGCCTACACGGTCCCGGCCCTCACCTCCGTACGCAGCCCCATGGCCGACCAGGCCACGGCCACGGTGCGGCTGCTCCTGGGCCTGATCGAGGGCGGTTCCAGGGAGCGGGTGGTCATGCCGAACGACCTCGTGGTCCGCGAATCGTCCTGAGGGACCGCTCCCTCAGGACGAGCGCACCTCGGAGGAAGACGCGCGCTCCACGGAGGAACCCGTCACGTCCTGTACGTGCCGCAGGCCCGGCCCCGCCAGGACCTCGTGCAGCTGCTGGAAGACCTGCCGGGCGCCCACGGCGTTCCAGTCCGCGGGGAGCAGCTCGGCGGGGAGGCCCGGGTCGAGATAGGGCAGCCGGCGCCACTCGGTGAGCATCGGCACGTAGTGGCGGAAGGCCTCGGCGGCGTCGATGCCGTCCTGCAGGGCGAGCTTCGCGGCGACCGGCGCGTACGCGCCGGTGAAGGTGGCGTACTGGGCCTGGATCGCCGGAAAGTCCCACCAGGAGCTGACCGCCTCCGGCAGGTCGCTGAACGCGGCGTAGTCGGCGGCGGCGAACAGGTGGACGTACTCGCTGAGGCCGAGCCGGACGAGCATGTCGCGCGCGTCCTCCAGGAGCCGGCCCGGCGCCAGCCACACGCCGGGGGCGATGTTGCCGAAGCCGAGCCAGGTCAGCCTGGTGCGCAGCTGGTACCGGTGGGAGCGCTCTGACTCCGGCACGGAGAAGACCGCCATGGCCCAGCCGTCCCTGAGGTCCGCCGGTTCGAGGCTGGCGAAGATGCGCCGGTCGCCGGCGTCGAAGACGGGGTGGACGGCCGGGCTGAGCCGGTACCCGGTGGCTCCGCGGCGCTCCGGTTCGAGCACGCCCTTCTTCTTGAGCCGGGAGATGGCCGAGCGCACGGCCTGGCTCTCCACGCCGAGTTCCGACATGAGCGTGATCAGGTCGGCGACGGAGATCCAGCCACCGCTCCCGCGCACGAAGGCCCCGTAGACCGTACTGATCAACGAGCTGGGCCTGAGGGGGCTGTCCGACATGATCACCTTCCCGTGGTGTGGGGTGGTGATCCTATCGAGCGGCGGCGGCCGGGCGGCCTCCGGTCACCCCGAGGCCCGCGTCCCCGGGTGCAGGGGAGCCTCGGCGTACGCGCCGGAGAGGAGGTGGCCGGCGCCGGGGGCGACGGCCGGCAGGCCGAGGGCGCGCAGCATCTGGTGGGAGGTACAGACGGCCGCGGAGACGACCGGCTTGCCGAGCAGCTGCTCGGCCTCCTCGATGGCGCCGAGCGAGGGCATCTGCACGCAGGCCGACAGGACGACCGCGTCCGCGTCGGCGTAGTCCAGGGCGCGGGCCAGACCGGGGAGCCTGGCCGGGTCGTGGGCGGCCACGTCCAGGTTGTTCGGGATCTCCAGGGCCTGGTAGTCGAGGACCTCGATGCCCTCGTGGGTGAGGTAGTCGACGACGGTCTGCGTGAGCGGGCGCATGTACGGGGCCAGCAGGGCCACCTTCCTGGCGCCCATCGTGTGCAGCCCGTGGACCAGGGCGCCCGCGCTGGTGACCACGGGGGCGGGGGCCCCGTTCTCCACGGTGCGCGTGTGCAGGCGTTCCTCGGAGGTGCGGTGGTAGCCGAGGCCCATGCTCATGATGGCGACCAGGCAGGCGTAGCCGAGTACGTCGACCCGCGCGTCGGAGAGCTCCACGGCGCAGCGGTCGGAGTCGGCGTCCATGGCCTTGAGCTGCTCGGGCGTCACGTGGGTCATGCGCATGCGGCTGGAGTGGAAGGTGAAGCGGTCGTCGGGCGCGATCTCCATGCGGGCGCGCAGGATCGCGGGCACCTCGGTTTCCATGGTGACGTTGGAACTCGGGACGATCTGGCCGATGCGGTAGGTGCGGGGCGGCACGGGTGCTCCTCGATGGTCGGGCGGCGGGTGTCGGGGTAGGTGTCCGGCAGGTTCAGCGGGCGTCGACGACGGGGTTGGCGAGGGTTCCGATGATCTCGACGGTGGCCTCGACGGTGTCGCCGGGCACGAGGAACTCGGGCGGGACCATGCCGGCCCCGACACCGGAGGGGGAGCCGGTCGCGATGACGTCGCCGGGCTCCAGGGTCACGCCCGAACTGATGTCGGCGATGAGGCGGGCGATGGGGAACAGCATGTGGCGGGTGTTCGACTTCTGCTTGGTGACCCCGTTCACCCGCAGTTCGAGGTCGAGGTCCATCGGGTCCGGGACCTCGTCGGCGGTGACCACGGCGGGGCCGAAGGGGGCGTAGGAATCCTGGCCCTTGGAGAAGAACCACTGGCCCGATCGGCGCTGGTCGCGGGCGCTGATGTCGTTGACGACGCTGTAGCCGAAGATGTGGCCGTACGCCTCCTCCTCGGTCACCCGGAAGGCGGTCCGGCCGATGACCACGGCGAGTTCGCACTCCCAGTCGAGCTGCGTCGTGAGGTCGGCGTTGTGCAGGATCGGCGCCCCGGGGCCGGTGACGGCGGTGGCGGGCTTGCTGAACAGCACCGGACGCGGCGGCAGGTCCTTGTCGGTGTCCAGGCTGCGGCTGGACTCCTCCACGTGCTCCACGTAGTTCAGCCCGACCCCGATGATCTTGCCGGGACGCAGCGGAGCACGCAGGGTGACCTCCTCCAGCCGGTGCACGGCACCGGCGGGCCGGTCGGCGGGGCCGCCGGCCAGCAGGCGGGCGGCCGTCTCACGGGCCGGGGCGCCCGCCCGGACGAAGGAGAGCAGGTCGCCGGGCAGCTCCACGCCCGCGTGCCGGGCGAGGGCCGCGAGGTCGTACACCAGGCCGTCGAGCTGGGCGCCCAGACGGTCGGCGGTGCCGGTCATCGGCGCGGTCGTGTAGGTCACCAGTCGCATCGGTGGCTCCTAAGGGAGAGGGGGGTTTCGGGGGTACGGGGCTTTGGGGGTACGGGGCTTCGGGGGTGCGGCGGGGTGCGCCGCCGCACCGGGACCGGTGTCAGGGCCGGCGGTCCGGTGCGGCGGCGCGGCTCAGGAGGCGGGCTGGTGCCCGCCGTTGTCCGGGTACGCCTCTTCGCGGTGGAAGCCGAGGGACCGCATGACGGGGAAATCGTTGAAGGAGAACAGGCAGGCGTCCTCGGACGGGTCGAGGTTGTGGTGCTCGTGCCAGGCCCAGGACGGGACGCAGAACACGTCGCCCCGCTTCCACTCGAAGCGCTGCCCGGCTATCACCGAGACACCGTGTCCCTTGGCCGCCGTGTAGATCACCGACCCGGTGTGGCGGTGGGCCTGCGTCGCCTGGCCCGGGCGCAGCAGCTGCATGTGGGCGCTCATGGTGGGCATCACCGAGCCGCCGGTCACCGGGTTGGTGTACTCCGCGATGACCCCGTCGTACGGGGATCCCTCGGTGGCCGCGGCCAGGCCGCGCAGGGCCTCGTAGGTCTGCTCCCAGGGGTAGGCCAGCAGCGGGGAGTAGGGGCGGGTCCACTTCTCGGAGCCGTACGGGAGCAGGTTCGCGGCGTAGGTCAGGACCGAGGAGTTCACCACCTTCCCGGGCCGCTGGTACAGCTCGGGGTGGACCTCGTAGAACCCGGCGTCCAAGGCGTTGACCAGCGGGATGTCGAGGCCGTCCTGCCAGATCACCGGGGCGTCGTCGGAGTCGTTGCCGTGCTCGTGCCAGGTGCCGTTCGGGGTGATGGCGAAGTCGCGGGGGCCGACCTTCAGCTTCTGGCCGTCCACGATCGTCCACGCCCCGGTGCCCTCGTGCACGAAGCGCAGCGCCGCCGCCTGGTGGCGGTGGGCGGTCATGGCCTCGCCGGGGCCCATGATCTGCAGCCCGGTGTAGAGGAGTCCGGCGGCGGCGCTGACGTCCCTGCGGCCGGGGTTGACCAGCATCACGACGCGGCGGCCCGCGTCGTCGGCCCGGACGAGGCCGAGGGCCTTGTGGACCAGGGGGCGCAGCTCCTCGTAACGCCACAGCACCGGAACGGACTTGGGCTGCGGGTACCAGGGCTCGATGTCGTTGGCCACCGTCCACAGCGCACCGGCCTCCAGGGCTTCGAGCTCGCCGTAGTAGGCGGTGAGTTCGGGGGTGTCGGACACCCGGGCGCGGCCGAGTGCGGTGTCGTCCTGGTCGGTGGTCATGCGTCCTCCTCGGGGGTGGTGGCGGTGGGCGGAACGGACTGCGGAACGGACTGCGGGACGGACTGCGGGACGGTGAAAGTGACCGGCGTGCGGGGCCGGTTGTCCACTTCGAGGCGGAAGACGTCGAAGCGGTTGTAGTGCCCGGTGATGTCGTGCATCTGCTTGGGCTGGATGCACCGGTTCAGATCGATCTCGGCGTAGACGATGCCCTCGACGTCGACGAGCGGCTCCGTGACCGGGCGGCCGTCGGGCCCGAAGATCCCCGACAGGGCGCTGCGCGGCCGGGCGAACAGTGCCCGGACCGCCTCGTCCTCACCGGCGACCGCGTCGACGATCTCGGGGGAGACGGTGGAGCAGGCGACGACCGAGAAGACCTTGCCCTCGAAGCTGTGGGCCGCCGTACGGACGGCGATGGCCTCGGCCATGTCGTAGTCGGTGGGTGCCACGGGCAGGGCGATGTAGCAGGCCGCGTGCACCAGTTCGCCCTGGGCCAGGAGCGTGAAACGGGCCAGCGTGTTGGTGTTCTCCCCGCAGGCGAGGGCGCCGACCGGGCCGACGGGGGTCTGGTGGACGCGCAGGGAACTGCCGTCGCCGCCCGTCCAGGTGAGCTTCTCCGCCCAGGTGGGCACCAGCTTGCGGTGCACGCCGAGCAGTTCGCCGTCGGGGCCGATGGTCAGCAGGGTGTTGTAGAGCACGCCCAGGCTGTGCGGGGCGCGTTCGTTGACGCCGATGACCAGCACGACCCCGTACTGGCGGGCCGCCGCGCGCAGGGTGTCCACGTGCGGGCCGGGGACGTCGATGGACGCGCGCTGCAGGCGCTCGAACCAGGGCGAGCCCTGGACCGGGTTCATCGTCCAGTTCCAGTACGGGTATCCGGGGACGAACGCCTCGGGGAAGACGACGAGTTCGGCGCCCTTCCCGGCGGCCTCCGCGATCAGGGCGACGGCCTTGTCGACGGTGGCGGCGGGATCGAGGTAGACGGGAGCGGCCTGGACGGCGGCCGCGGTGAATCGGGGCAGGTCGCTCGGGGAGCGGGTGTGAGGGGTCTCCATGAGGTCTCGGCCGTTCCGTTCAGAGGGCCGGCGCGGCGACGCGCGGCAGCCATCGCTGGTGCACCGGTGCGGCGGGCTGCCGCAGCAGTTCGAGGCGCGGCGGCACCCGGTCGGTGCGCGCCGCCGGGGGCCGGGCACTGCCGGCCCGCCAGGACCGGGCCCACGGGGCGGCCGGTCCGCGGTATCCCTGGGCCACGGCCGCGTGCAGGGTCCACAGCGGGTCGTGGAGCTGGGCGCGGCCCACCGCGCACAGGTCGGCGCGGCCCGCCAGGATCACCGAGTTCACGTCGTCGTAGGTGGAGATCGCGCCGACGGCGATGGTGGCCACCCCGGTGGTGTTGCGGATCAGGTCGGCGTACGGGGTCTGGTAGCTGCGGCCGAAGGGCGGCTGCTCGTGGGAGACGACCTCGCCGGTCGACACGTCGATCGCGTCGGCGCCCGCCGCGGCCAGGGCGCGCGCGATGTGCACGGCGTCCGCCTCGTCGAGGCCGCCCTCGGCCCAGTCGGCGGCCGAGACACGGACCAGGAGGGCCTTCCCGGCCGGCCACACCGCCCGTACCGCGCCCAGCACTTCGAGCGGGAAGCGCAGCCGGTCCGCGACCGGCCCGCCGTACTCGTCGGTGCGCCGGTTCGTCAGCGGAGAGAGGAACCCGGACATCAAATGCCCGTGCCCGTACTGGAGTTCCAGGGCGTCGAAGCCGGCCCGGTCGGCGCGCTCGGCCGCGCGCACGAAGTCCCGTACGACCAGGTCCATATCGGCGCGGGTCGCCTCGCGGGGCACCTGGCCGCCCTCGTCCCAGCGGAGCGGGGATGCGGCCAGCAGCGGCCCCCCGGCGGCCCGGCGGCCGGCGTGGGTGAGCTGGATGCCGAGGCAGGTGTCGGACTGGCCGTGCGCGAAGGCGGTGATCCGCCGCCAGGCGGCCTCCTGCTCGTCCGTCCACAGACCCGGGCAGCCCGCGTCGGTGCGGCCGTCGGCGCTCACCGCCGTCATGCCGGCGATGACCAGGGCCGCGCCGCCGAGGGACTGGGTGCCCAGGTGGACGAGGTCGAAGTCACCCGGGACCCCGTCGACGGCCGTGGACAGGGCCATGGGCGGTACGACGATCCGGTTGCGCAGGCGCAGGCCGCCGATCCGGAAGGGCCGGAACATGGGCGGTACCGGCGCCGAGGAGTTGACGGCGGTGATGAACTCCTCGTCGCGCACCCGCAGGTTGTCGTAGGTGACCCGGCGGCTGCGGGTCAGCAGGTTGAAGGCGAACTGGTGCGGATCCTGGCCGGTGTACCGGTCGATGTTCTCGAACCACTCCAGGCTGGCCTGCGCCGCCCGCTGCGTGGACTCCACGACCGGCCTGCGCTCGTCCTCGTAGGCCGCCAGCGCACTCTCCACGTCGGGGTGCTCGTGCAGGCAGGCGGCCAGGGCGAGGGCGTCCTCCATGGCGAGCTTGGTGCCGGAGCCGATGGAGAAGTGGGCCGTGTGCGCGGCGTCCCCGAGCAGCACCGTGTTGCCGTGGCGCCAGGTCTGGTTGCGCACGGTGGTGAAGCGCAGCCACTTGGAGTTGTTGGGGATGAGCCGGTGGCCGTCCAGGTGCCCGGCGAGGACTTCCTCGCAGCGGCGGATCCCCTCCTCGTCACTGGCACCGGGCGCCAGGTCGGCGCCGGCGGACCCGGCGGAACCGGCGAAGCCGCCGCGCTGCCAGGTGTCCTCGTCCATCTCGACGATGAAGGTGGAGCGGGTGGCGTCGTACGGGTACGCGTGCACCTGGAGCGTGCCGAAGTCCCGTTCCTCGACGATGAAGGTGAAGGCCTCGAAGACCTTGTCCGTGCCGAGCCACATGTAGCGGCCCGCGCGCTCGTCGAGATCGGCGGCGAAGGTGTCGGCGTAGGCGGCCCGGGTGGCCGAGCGCACGCCGTCGCAGGCGACCACCAGGTCGTATTCGGCGGCCAGTTGCTCCGGCGGAGGGGACTGCGTGCGGTAGCGGACGTCCACCTCCAGGGCGGCGCAGCGGTCCTGGAGGATCTCCAGCAGCCGACGGCGGCCCAGAGCGGCGAAGCCGTGCCCGCCGGAGGTGACGGTCCGGCCGCGGTGGCGGACGTCGATGTCGCTCCAGCGGGCGAACTCCGCCGACATCGCGGCGTGGACGAAGGGATCGGCCTGCGCGATGCCGTCGAGGGTCTCGTCGGAGAAGACCACTCCGAAGCCGAAGGTGTCGTCGGGAGCGTTGCGCTCCCAGACGGTCACCTCCCACTGCGGGGAGATCTGCTTGGCCAGGGCGGCGAAGTACAGGCCGCCCGGCCCGCCTCCGATGACTGCTATGCGCACGGGGCGCCTCCTCGGTTGTTCTCGATCAGTTCGGGGGCCTGGCGGCCCGCCTTCGTGAGGACCTCGCGGACCTCGGCCGGCCAGGGGGTGGTCCCGGTCGCGCGGGCGGCGGAGTGGGCGATCACCATGCGGCCGGTGGCGGCCACTGTGTCGTCCGGGCCGCCCTCCGGGCCGCCCTCCGGGCCCGGCTCGCCGCGGACGGTGAAGGCGTAGTGGAGGGAGCTCGTGCCGACCTTGGTGACCCGCAGCTCGGTCCGCACGGCCTCGCCGAACCAGAGCCGGGCCCGGTAATCGGCCTCGAAGTGGACCCGGGGCGTGCTGCCGAAGAGGTGCGACAGGCCCAGGCGGCGCAGCAGCACGGCCTCGGCCGCCTCGACCCAGCGGATCACGGTGGAGTGGTGGTAGTGGCCCGCCGCGTCGGTGTCGGTCCACTCGACCCGGCGCTCGACGACCACGCTGGGCAGGTGCGGAACCTGCGCCTCGGGACACCCGGCGGCGCAGCCGCCGTCGTCCGGCGCCGGGGCGGTGGGGGTGGGGGTGGCTTCGGCCGGTTCCCGTCCCCGGGTGCGGAGTTCGCCGCGCCGGAGCTTGCCGGTCTCCGTACGGGGGAGCTCGGTGACGAACTCCACCGCACGCGGGTACTTGAAGGGGGCGATGGCCGCCTTGACGTGCTCCTGGAGCTCGCGCACGGTCTCCGCGGCGGCCGGGACGCCGCCGCGCAGCACCACGTAGGCCTTGACGAGCATCCCGCGCCGTTCGTCGGGGACCCCGACGACGCCGCAGTCCGCCACGTACGGGTGGTCGGCCAGCGCCTTCTCGACCTCGGGCCCCGCGATGTTGTAGCCCGAGGAGACGATCATGTCGTCGCTGCGGGCCACGTACCAGAAGTAGCCCTCGGCGTCGCGGATGTAGGTGTCGCCCGTGATGTTCCAGCCGCCCCGGACGTACGTGGTCTGGCGCGGGTCGTCCAGGTAGCGGCAGCCGGTGGGCCCGGTGACGGCGAGCAGGCCGGGCTGCCCGTCGGGAACGGGCACCCCGTTCGCGTCCACCACGGCGGCCCGGTAGCCCGGGACGGGCCGGCCCGTGGAGCCGGGGCGGATGTCCTCGTCTGCCGCGGAGATGAACACGTGCAGCATCTCGGTGGCGCCGATGCCGTCGATGATGCGCAGCCCGGTGGCGGCGTGGAACTCCTCCCACACGGCGGCGGGCAGGGGTTCGCCCGCCGAGACGCAGCGGCGCAGCCCGGCCAGCCGGTCCGCCGCACCAGCGGCCAGGATCGCGCGGTAGGCGGTGGGCGCCGTGAACAGGACGGTCACGCCGTGAGCGGCGACGAGGTCGGCCAACTGCCCCGGCGTCGCGGTCTCTACGAGCAGGGTGGCGGCCCCGACGCGCAGCGGGAAGACGACCAGCCCGCCGAGCCCGAAGGTGAACGCGAGCGGCGGGGTGCCGGTGAACACGTCGTCGGGCCGCGGCCGCAGGACGTGCCGGGAGAAGGTGTCGGCGTTGGCGAGCACGTCCCGGTGGAAATGCAGGGTCGCCTTGGGGCGCCCGGTGGTGCCGGAGGTGAAGGCGATCAGGGCCACGTCGTCCGCGGCGGTGTCCACGGAGGTGAAGACGCCGGTCTTGGCCGAGCAGCGGACGGCGAGGTCGTCCTCGCCGGGGCCACCGTACGCGACCAGCAGCGGGGCGGTGGCCCCGGCCGCTCCCTCGAGTTCCCCGAGGTAGCGGTGGTCGCACAGGGCGACGGAGGGGCGGCTGATCTCGCACAGTGCGGAGAGCTCGGCGGCGCGCAGCAGCGGCACGGTGGTGACGGCCACCCCGCCCGCCTTGAGTACGCCGAACCAGGCGGCGACGAGCCAGGGGTTGTTCGGGCCGCGCAGCAGCACGCGGTTCCCGGGGAGCAGGCCCAGGTCCTCGGTGAGCACCTGGGCGACCTGGTTGGCACGCTGCAGCAGTTCGCCGTAGGTCCAGCGCTCGTCGGTGGTCAGCAGACAGGGGCGGTCGGGTCCCCAGCGCTCGACGGCGTCGTCGAGGAGGCTGTGGGCGCAGTTGAGCCGGTCCGGGTAGTCCAACTCCGGCAGGTCGAAGTGGAGTTCGGGCCAGAGGTCGAACGGCGGAAGCCGGTCGCGGCAGAAGGTATCGGCGTGCGCCGAAGGGGAGAGCTCCATGGGGCGGCACCTCAATCAGGGAGCAGCGGGGGAGATGGGGCAAGTATCTCGATAAATTGGCGGCCGTCAATTCGTCGCCATATTTTTGTGAGGTGATCGTCCCCGCGGGCGGTCCCGCGGCGGTCCCTCTGCGGCCCCTCGGTGGCTCCCGGCGGGCCTCCGCCGGCCCACCTCCCGGGCCCCCGATCCGGGCCGAGTCGAGTCGATCCGCGCGTCAGGCGGCCGGCACGCGCACCCGTACGGATTTGCCGAACTCCTCGGCCTGCACGCTGAGGTGACCGCCCAGCTCGGTGGCCATCAGGTGCACGATCAGCAGGCCGCGACCGTCCTCGGCGTCCGGGTCCACCTCGCCCCTCGGGTGCGGCAGCCGTGGCAGCGCGGAGGCTCCGTCGGCGACCTCCAGCTGGAGCCATCCCCCTCGCAGGGAAACCCCGACGCGCAGGCGGCGCGCGTCGGCGGCGTGCAGAACGACGTTCCCGACCAGTTCGCTCACGGCCAGCAGCAGGACGTCCGCGATCCCGGCGGAGACTTCCCATCCGTCGAGCACCGAGCGCACGCGGGACCGGATCAGGGGGACGGTCGCCGCGGTGGGCTCCGCGGCCCAGTGGCCGAAGTCGCGGGCCTGGGAGGCGGCCGGAGGGGCCGCCGCAGAGGCCGGGTCGGCCGGGTGGACCGGGTCGGCGACGGGCGGGGCGGAGGGGGGTGTGGAGGTGAGCATGACGTGCTCCCGGAGGGGAAGGCGACGGCATTTGCGCGGTGGCTCGTGTAACTGCCGGGGAACTGAGACTGCCCGAGCTCTTGTGGTCTGCGGAAATGCGTCGCTAGAGTCGTGATTACACGTGTAACACGCTAAGCCTCCTCCCCGGCTCGCGCAAGCATTTCGGACATACGTTACGAAGCCTTGTCCGTAGCGCCCGCGCCCACTGCTCGCTCGGCCGTGGCGGGACCGCACCTGAACCCCTCGGCCCCCGGGCCGAGCAGATTGGAAGGGCCGCAATGACGCAATCGCTCCCCGCCGCGATCGATCCGGCTGACATGACCTGGCCGCCGCCGCCGTTCCGGACCCCCGTGTCCGCAGTCGTCGGCGCGGACGGGGTCCGCCGCTTCGAGGGGATCACCTACGCGACCTCACCCGGCTACCGCCCGCGGCTGCTCGACGTCCACGTACCCGCGGGCGAGGGACTCTTCCCGGCCGTGGTGTGGATCCACGGCGGCGGCTGGCTGGACGGCGACCGGCGCTATCCGCCGCCGACCGTGCCCGTGGAGCTGCTGCACGGGTCGGTGCTGGGAGCGGGGCTGGCCCTCGTCTCGATCGACTACCGGCACAGCCTGGAGGCCCCGTTCCCGGCCCAGCTGCACGACGTGAAGGCCGCGATCCGCTACGTCCGGCAGTTCGCCACCGCGCTGGGCATCGACCCGGACCGGATCGCGGTCTGGGGAGAGTCCGCCGGTGGCCACCTCGCGGCCCTCGCCGGGGTCGTCGGCGCGCACACCCCGGACGCGGCGGAGCTGGAGGGCACGCACGGAGTGGGCGCCGGCGACACCGCCGTACGGGCCGTCGTCGACTGGTACGGGGTCTCCGACCTGCTCACCCTCGCCGAGCACCCCATGCCGGCGTTCCCGCCGATGCCCGGCGGAGCCGAGTTCCCCGACCCGTACGAAGCCCTCCTCGGCGCGTCCGTCGCCGAACGCCCCGAGCTGGCGCGGGCCGCGAGCCCCGTCACGTACGCCGTCGAGGGTTCGGACCCGCCGCCGTTCCTCCTGGTCCACGGAACCCTGGACGGACTGGTCCCCTACAGCCAGAGCGAGGAGCTGGCCGCGGCTCTCGCGAAGGCCGGGGGCGAGGTCGTCCTGACCCCCGTGGAAGGCGCCGACCACATCTTCCTCGGCTCTCCCGACATCGACCGCATCGTCACCGACAGCGTCGCCTTCCTGGCCCGCCACCTGACCGCCTGAGGTCCCGTAGCCGGCGAAGGGGCGGCGCCGGCGGTGGGGGTTCCGGCACCGGGGCGCCCGCTGCCGCCGCCGCCCGACCGGTCGGGTCCCCCCTCCCCGCCCCGCAGGGGGAGGGGGACCTGGAGGCGACGGCCGACGGGCTCGCGGGAGGCTTCCCGTCGGGAGGCACGGGCCTCGCGGCCCGAAGGGGACGCCCCGGCTCCTGGACGCCCGTCAGTCGGTGCAGCCGGTGCAGCCGGGGACGGCGCCGGTCGGAGCGCAGTCGTCCGGCTGATTGGCGCGGACGACATCGCCGTTAAGCGTGAGGACGCCGGACGCCTTGAAGATCCCGCCGCCGTCACCCGCCCGGTTGTGCCTAATGGCGTTCTCCTCCAGCGTGGTGGTGCCCAGTCCCTAGGCTCCCCCGGCGTGGTAGAGGCCGCCGCCCTGGGCGGTGCCGTTCTTCGCGATCGCCCGGTTCGCGCTGATCTTCACGTCGCTCACGGTCATCAGGGCGTTGTTCGCGATGCCGCCGCCCTGGGCGAAGCCGTGCGGAGCGTCCGAGGTGTTGTCCGTGATGGCGCCGCCGGTGACGGTCAGTCTTCCGGGCGCCGGGATGCCGTTGGAGACGGCGGCGCGCGCGAACCCGCCCGGGGCGAAGGAGCGGTTCTCGCTGATGACCGTGTTCTCGACGGTGGTCTCGGCGAAGCTGATGAGGCCGGCTCCGAGGGCGAAGCTCTGGGTGTCCTTGGTGACGTTCGCCGTGTTCCCGGTCAGCCGGGAATAGGTGAGCGTGAGCGGACCGTCGTTGACGATCGCGGCGTCCGCGGCGCCGCCGCCGAGGTCGGTGCCGCTGTAGATGACGTGGTTTCCGGTCACCTCGGTCTCGCTCACGGTTCCGGTGCCGGGGTTGTCGATACCGCCGCTGGTGATCACCGGCAGCCCGTTGCCGGGGTTCTCGGGGTCCGGCGCCGTCAGTTTGTACGTGCAGTGCGCGCCAGCCGGAGGGCGTCCGGTCCGGGTGAGCCGTTCGCGGCGTTAATCGCCGCGACGAGATCGGGAACCGAGCAGCGGACCTGCACCGTGGTCTCAGGAGGTTTCGCGCGGGATCAGGATCGCCTCTATCTCGGGTACGGGCGCAGTGGTGCCCGTCTCGATCAGCTCGTGCACGGCGTCGGCGACCATGGCCGGCGAGGCCAGCTCCAGGCGGATCGAGGTGAGCGGGGGGTCCTGGAGCCCGGCAAGGACCAGGTCGTCGGAGCCCACGACCGCCACGTCCTGCGGTACGGAAATCCCCTCGGCCCGCAGTGCGTGGAGGAGCAGGGCGGCGTACTCGTCGTTGTACGCGAACACGGAGTCCAGCCCGAGGCTCCGCCAGCGCCGGGCCAGTGCGGTCGCGGACTCCCGGGTGTACGAGAGCTCCACCGGGGTCACGGTGGCCATGTGGCGGGCGGCGACCGATTCGGCGCCGGCGAGCCGCGGCCCGGCGAACAGGCCGAGGCCGCGTTCCTGGGGCATGACCACGCCGATGCGGGTCCGGCCCCGGGCGATCAGGTGCTCGGCGGCGGTGGCGCCGATCAGGGCGTGGTCGAAGCCGATGGTGTGCACGCCCGGTACGGGATGCGCGGCGAAGGCGAGCAGCCCCCGTACCCCGGCGCGCCGCAGCAGCTCCGCGGCCTGCCCGGTGAGGCGGTCGCCGTCGAGGGCGATGACGGCCGCCGGACGCAGTTCGGCCCAGGCGCGGGCGGCGTCGAGGGGATCGGCGAAGCGCCCCGCGTGCAGGACCGCGGTGTAGCCGTGCCGGTCCAGCTCGCTGTGCAGGTCGTCGACCCAGTCGCTGACGAGGCGGCCGACCGCGGAGATCGACGAGGGCATCAGGACGAGATTGCTGCGGCCGGCCCGCAGGGACCGGGCCGCGGCGTGCGGTACGTAGCCGAGCTGCCGGGCGGCGTCGAGGACGCGCGTGCGGGCGGCTTCGCCGACCCGGTGGCCCTGGGTGTCGTTGAGGACGAAGGAGACCGTGGCGCGGGACACCCCGGCGAGGCGGGCCACGTCGGCGCTGGTCGGGGACGCCGGAACGGGAGTGTCTTTGGCCATGACGTCGATCGACGCTCCTTTTGATCGGCTCGATGCCTTCCTAAGCAAGGTTACACGAGTTAGATCAAGGGAGCGCTGGCCCGCCCGGATGGGCGGGCCAGGGAGGGAGCGGGGCGGGAGTGGGGGAGGGAGTGGGCAGGGAAAGGGTTACTCGGGTCGGTCGAGTGCCCCTTCGTGCAGGCGCAGGGAGTCACCGGCGAGGTCGTCGAGCGCGGTCACCACGGAGTCGAAGCGCATCGTGGTGCGGGTGTCCTTCTCGTACGGGCTCCACGTCGGCATGCCCGGATGGTTCGGGTCGCCCGTGCGGACGAAGGCGATCCAGGCCTCGTGCATGGTGTGCGCGAGTCCGTCCCGGACGGCGGGGTCGAGGCCGGCCGTCAGGGGTGTGTGGGCCCACTGGTCGAAGTTGGCGAAGGCGAAGGGCAGTTCGAGGCAGTGAGCCGCTCCGAGCCGGCCGTCGTAGGCGGCCGCGGGGAGGTCGAACTGGTAGGCCCACACCGGGCGGCCCGCCGCGGCCCGCGCCTCGGCGAGCCGGAGGGCCGGCACCCGGAAGAGCTCGTCGGTGATGAGGTCCATCAGGACGCCGGCCGGCCCGGCACCGGGTCGGGCGTGCTCGTAGGCCGCGTACACCCCGGGGGCGGCTTCGGGGCCGAAGGTGTCCGTGATCCGGTCGGTCACCTGCTCCCGGGAGGCTGCGGCGTAGGCCTCGTTGAGGGCGAAGCCGAAGTTGGCCTCCTCCCGGGTCCAGCCGATCATCACCTCGATGTCCGCGGCGGCGCCGTGCAGCAGGGCCTGCGCCGGGTGGCGGGGCAGGGTGACTCCGTCGACCACGGGCAGGAACGGCGTGGGCCAGTACCCCCAGTGCGTGGTCAGCGCGAAGAGCCCGCCCATGGCGCCGATCAGCTCCGGCCAGGGCACGGCGCGCAGCTCGGCCGGGGTCTTGACCCCGGCGAGCTCCAGGTATGCGGCGGTGCGCTCCCAGTAGGCGTCGGGCGCGGGGAGGTCCAGCCCGAAGGGCGGGCTCATCAGGATCACCCGCCGGATCATCTCCTGGGCTTCGGGCAGCCCGGCGAGGGCGGCCGTGGACACGGCGCCGCCCGACTGGCCCGCGACGGTGATCGACCCGGGGTCGCCGCCGAAGGCGGAGATGTTCTCCCGTACCCAGCGCAGGGCGGCGAACTGGTCGCTCAGCCAGTGGTTGGCGCCGGAGTCGTCCGGTTCGTCGTCGGCGCCCGTCAGGAGGTAACCGAGCGGGCCGATGCGGTAGTTGATGCTGACGACGACCAGGTCCCCGTCGCGGGAGAAGGTCGCGCCGGAGTAGTTGGGCAGCGACCCGGAGCCGGAGACGAACCCGCCGCCGTGGATCCAGACCAGCACGGGCCGCCGTGCGTCGTCGACCGCCGGCGTCCAGATGTCGAGGGTCAGGCAGTCCTCGTCGAAGGGCGGCGAACCGTGCCCGCCGAGGACGGGGTCGCCGCCCTCCATGTACATCTGCGGGGCGCTGGGCCCGTCGGTGTTCGCGTCCCGGGTGCCGCTCCAGCCCGGATGCGGCCGTGCGGGCCGCCAGCGCCACTCGCCGACCGGGGGCGCGGCGTAGGGCACGCCCCGGAAGACGGCGAGCCCGTCCTCGACCGCGCCACGGAGCGGGCCCGCGGGCGGATGTGCCACGGGGCGATCGGGTCCTGGGGTGGGTGCCATGAGTCGATCCTTCCTGGGCCGCGCGCCGAGCGCGCGCCGACCCGTCGAGAATATTGTGGAAATTCGCCGACCGTCAATGTTTCGCGATATTTGCGTCGGCTGTGGTCGGGGCGCGGGGCCTGTAGGGATGCCCGCCCGCGCCGGGTCGCGCCCGCCCTGAGCCGCGTGCCTGCCGGGGCCTGGGGGCGCGGCCGGGGCCGGGGCGGCCCGTCGACCGTCCGAGCTCGGGAGGGGCGATCCCGCCCGGGTGCCACGGAGCGGCCGGCCGACCAGGATGGTGCTACCGGCCCGACCGGCCTGGGATGGCCGGGCGCACCCGGAAGGCCTGGCCTGTCGCGGCTGCCCGCTTGGTTCGCACGCCGGGTTGTCCAGACGGCCTGGTCGTGCTGCCTGCCCGGGCCACGTCATGTGGTTCGTCTCGCCCGCAACATCGCGGGCGGCTCCAGTGCGGCGGCGTGACGTTCTCGTCCACCTTGCGCCGGGGACGTGCCTGGGAAAGGGAAGAGCGACGAAGTCAGGGCTCTGTGATGGTCACCTCGAGTTTCCCTTCGGCGCTGGTGGGAGACCTTGCCGGATGACGTCCACCACGCCCAGGTCCTCATGCTTACCGGCGGCTCCTCCCACACCCACACCCACACCCGCCGCCGACGCGAACTCCTGACCAAGGGAAACGGGTTGTACGTCGGCGATTCACAGCGCCCACCAGCAATACAACCGCTGATCGGAGGCTTGAGCGTGCTGAGCCAGTCCGGCCAGACCTTTCAGAACCTCCGCCGCGACCTCGACGCCGACCTGAATCTGCCGGAGTTCGTCGGTCTTGGACCAGGGGTCAGCGAAGCGAACGAGGTCGTCCTCCGCAGCCCTCACGAGGGCATCGAACAGGGTGTCCGACAAACTGACCACAAAGGGCGGGCCTGCCGAAGTGAGCCGGGCACTCGGCCACCCACGACATGGGGCTCGCTTCTCAGAGAACGTGGACACCTGACCGCCTGGATGGTCGGGCTTGCCGCTGCCGGGCGAGCTCGGATCGGTTGTGTCGCCCCGAGGTCTGGTGTCGGTCGGACCGCCGTGCCCGGATGACTTGGCAGTCCCGGAAGGACTGCTCGCCTGCCTGCCTGCCTGTCTGGTCGGCTCGGTACCGCCCTGATCACCCCGTTGCCGGGGTGGCCTGAGGGATGGGTACGGGCCTGGCAGTCGATCGGCCTGGCCCGACGCTTGGGCCTGGTCAGCCCGGATGGCGGGGCGGCCCGGTCCGGCGGCGTGCTCTGCTCTGACGGTCGGGGTCGTACGGAAAGCCGGGCCGTCGGGACGGCACGGACAGCCCGCCGGCTCGCCCGGGTGAACGGCCCGGCTGGGTAGGCCTGAGCGCTGCGGAGGTCGGTCACGTCCAGAGCGTGTCGGAGGCCATGCGTTCCGCCTCCGTTTCCAGAAGGGGGGCGAACGCCCGCCACAGGAGCAGGCAGGCCCCCACGGCGGCCAGGGCGCCGGCGAAGGTGTCGCTCAGCCACTGGGCGTGCTGCCAGGTGCGGCTCCACATCATGGCGCCGGTGTAGCCCGCGCCGAACAGCCACCACCAGCGCCGGCCGCCCGGCGGGAACAGCACCACCGCGGCTGCGATCACCAGGGCCACCGCGCTGAAGACCTGGCCGGAGGGGTACGAGCCGTCGTTGACCAGGACCCAGGTGTGCGGGGGCCGCGGCCGGTCGGCGAGCTGCTTGAGCGGCAGCACCAGGAGCATGTTGGCCAGGACTGCGGTGGTGAAGACGAAGAGCGCCGACCGCCAGCGCCCGTACATGCACAGGCAGCCCATCAGCAGCAGCGGCACGACCGTGCCCAGGGGTCCGCCCAGGCGGTCGAGAACGGTGGCGAACCCGCTGGCGGTGTCCGCGGGCGATCCCTTCAGCGAGGCGGCCCACGCGTCGTCGAGGCCCTGGAAGAAGGGCTGTTCGTCCAGGCGCAGGAGCAGTCCCATCAGCACGGACAGCAGGGTCAGTGCCACGCCCCAGGCGAGCGCATAGCGGGGCGGAGCCGCGGGGACGGGCCGCCTGGGCGGCCGCACGGGGATCCGGGGCGGGGTGACGGCGTGACCGAAGAATTCGGACATGGAGGAACCTTTCGCGGCCGCCTTCCCAGGCGTTGGGGGCACACGGGAAGGCGGCGGACGGGCGCGAAGCGCGGGGACGAACGGAGGGGCGCAGCGGGCGTGCCGAAGTCGGCGTGCCCGAGCGTGGGCGCCGAGGCCGGTGTGCCCGAGGGGCGTGCCAGGCGTGCTGAAGTCGGCGTGTGGATGCGCACGGCGGAGGTGTACCGGAAGGACGTACGGAGCCGAGCGGGAGCGGGCGTGCGGAAGGCGATGTGCAGAGGCGTGCGGAGGGGATGCGAGGAGGCGTGCGGATGCGGGCGCCGATGGCGACGTGTGGCTGCGCGCTGCGGGGTGTGCCGGAAGGAACGTACGGAGCCGAGTGGGAGCGGTGTGCGGAAGGGGATGGGTGGCGGCCGGCGTCGATGGCCGCGTGTGGGTGCGCGCTGCGGGGGCGTGCCGGGAGGAGCCTGCGGAGCCGAGAGGGAGCGGTGTGCGGAGGGGGATGCGTGGCGGCGGGCGCGCCGATGGCGGAGTGCGCACGCGCCCTGCGGAGGCGGTCGGAACGGGCCGGGTTAGCCGAGCGGGAGCGGAGTGCGCAGGGGGTGCGCGCGGTGTGCGGAAGGAGGTGGGTGGAGGCAGGTGGAAGACCGTCTACGGGGCGCCGAGCGGCAGGGCCATAGGTCGTACGGCCCTTCGTCGGCCGGTCGGCCCGCGACCCCAAGTGCGGTGGTGAGCGGGAGGGCCCCCAGCGGGCCGGGGTCGGCCGGATCGGCTGGGTCAGACGGATCATCTGGTCAGACGGATCATCTGGTCAGGCGGGTCAGGCGGGTCAGGCGGGTCGGCCGGCTCAGCCGGGTTGGGTAGGTCAGGCAGGTCGGCGCCGGATCGGAGGGGCAGGCGGGTCGGCCGGATCGGAGGGGCAGGTGGGTCAGCCGGGATCAGCGGGGCAGGTGGGTCAGCCGGGTTAGGCAGGTCGGCCGGATCAGCGGGGTCTGCTAGGTCAGCCGCTCCAGGCAGGTCGGCCGGATGAGCCGGATGAGCCGGATGAGCCGGATCAGCCGGATCAGCCGGCTCAGGCACGTCAGTCGGATCAGCCGGATCCGCCGGACCAGCCGGGCTCAGGCACGTCAGTCCGGTCAGCCGGGTCAGAGGTCGGCCGGGTCAGGCACGTCAGCCGGGTCGGCTGGGTCGGCCCGGTCCGCCGGGTCGGTGGGTCTGGCCGGTCAGTCGGGTCGCCGGCTCGGCCCGAACCGGCTGAGTGAGCCGGGGCGTGGCCGGCCCGGGGCGCGCCGAGGTGGCGGCCGAGCCGCAGGGGTGGGTGGGCTCTGCCGGGGTGCGGGGGTGGGGTCGGCGCGGGTGCGGCACGGAGTATTGCGGAAGCGTGACCGTCGCCACAAGTGCAAGAGGGTTCTCGGCCGGTCCGGACTCGTCCGCAGGCCGCATGCGGCTGGTTACACGTGATCGACCTGGACTTCGTCTAGGGGTCACGATCTGGACGGAGGTCTGCGCCAACCCTTGGCGAGACCGGGGAGTGGGTGCTACACAGTGTCCAAGCACCTCGAGTGACACGTGTAACAACCTCGTGTCAGCCGCACAGTGCAGCACCACACCGCACACCACCGCATCCCCATCGCACCACATCCCCACCGCACGCCCCCGCACCGCACCGCAGGCACCGCACGCACCGCGCCGAGCAACCGCACCGCGTCAGCCGTCTCGCGCTCGGCGCGGCATTTCCCGGCGACGCCCTCGCGCGCAACCGCACCCTCGGCGTCTCCGCCCTCCCCGCGCACCGCACCGGCGGTCCCCCCACGCCACCTCCCCGCTCCGTCCCCCGAGGAGTCGTCATGGCTACGAACGAGATCATCGACCCGCCCGCCCAGGCGGATCCCGAACCCTCCCGCGGACGCGGGCTCCTGCTCCTCCTGCTGGTCGCGAACTCCGCGATGATGGCCGTCTACATGGGCGTCGGCTCCGTCCTCCTGCCCACCCAGATCGCCGCGATCGCCGGCGACGACAAGGTGGCCGTGCTGGGCCTGATCGGCGGTATCAGCGCGATCTTCGCCACCGCGTTCAACCCGATCGCCGGCGCCCTCTCCGACCGCAGCGGCCGCCGCAACCCCTGGGTCCTGGGCGGCGCGATCGGCTCGCTCGTGGGCCTCGCCGTCCTCGGCAGCGTCAGTACCGCACTGCTCGTCGGGATCGGCTGGTGCCTGGTTCAGGCGACCATGAACGTCTACCAGGCCGCCGTCACCGCGATCGTGCCCGACCGGGTCCCCGCAGCCCGGCGCGGTACCGCGTCCGCGCTGGTGGGACTGGGCCTGCCCATCGGCGGCACGGTCGGCGTGCTGATCGCCTCCCAGACCTCGGAGCACCTGCGCACCGGCTACCTCGTCTTCGGCGGGGTCATCGCCGGAGCCGCGCTGCTGCTCACCACGTTCTGCCGGGACGTACCGCGCTCCGAGCCCGCCCCGGACGCGCCCGCCGCCCCCAAGGGCGCCCAGCTCAAGGCCTTCCTCTCGGCGCTCGCCAACCACGACTTCCGCTGGGCCTTCATCGGGCGTGCCCTGATGGTCCTCGGATACTTCTCGGTGGTCGGCTACCAGCTCTACATCCTGGGCGACCACATCGCGCTCCCCGCCGGGCTGACCCCGCCCGCCGCGATGGCGGTGCTCACCCCCGTGTCGATGGTCGCGATGGCCGTCTCCACGGTGGTCGGCGGGTTGCTGTCCGACCGCTGGAACCGCCGCAAGGTGTTCGTCGGCGTCTCTGCGGCCCTCGCCGGGCTGGTCATGGTGGTCCCCGTGGTCAGCCCCACGTGGACGGGCATGCTCGTCTTCAGCGCGCTCAACGGCCTGGCCTTCGGATGCTTCATGGCCGTCGACACCGCGCTCGTCACCCTGGTGCTGCCCCGGGCCGAGGACGCCGCCCGCGACATGGGCGTACTGAACATCGCGAACGCCGGGCCCCAGATCATCGCCCCGTTCGTCGCCTCCGCCGTCGTCACCACCCTGGGCGGCTACACCCCGCTGTTCCTGGTCGGCGGCGCGCTCTCGCTGATCGGCGCACTGGCGATCCTCCCCATTCGCAGCGTGCGCTGATTCCGCCGGGCCGAACCCCGTAGAGGTCTCCGCGACCTCGGGGCCCCTCAACCTCCGGGCCGCCCCTCCCGGCGGCGGCCCGGCCCGCACTCCGGCGGGCTCGCGCCGAGGGTCGCGAGCCCGCCGGGCCCCACCCCGGCCCCACCCCGGCTCCACCCCTTCCGGGTCACCCTCACGCCGTTCCCAGTTCCCCGTTTCCACTTCCTCTCCGAAGGAGCGTTCCGTGCAACGCAAGCGAGTTCTGCCGTTGGCCGCCCTGCTGCTCTGCGCGCCGGCCCTCGCCGGTACGGTCCCCGCCGCCGCGGCCGCGCCGCAGGCCGGACCGGTGCCCGCACCGGTGCCCGCGGGCCCGCTGCGGATCCTGCTCACCAACGACGACGGCTACAACGCGCCCGGCATCCGGCTGGCCTTCGCGCGGTTGACCGCCGCCGGGCACGACGTCACCATCGTGGCCCCGCTGACCAACCAGAGCGGAGCCGGTACGAAGACCTCGAACGTCCCGTCCCTGACGGTCCGCCACCCCGAGCCGAAGGTGTGGGCCGTCGACGGAACCCCCGGCGACTCGGTGAACTTCGGGCTCTCCGAGGTGTTCGAAGGGCGAGCGCCCGATCTCGTCGTGTCGGGCACCAACTTCGGCCCGAACGTGGCCGCGCTCGCCTCCCACTCCGGCACGGTCGGCGGAGCCGTCGCCGCACTGGACGCCGGCGTGCCCGCCATCGCCCTGAGCACCGGTGGCGTCGCGGCTCCCGACCCCGTGACCACGGTCAACGCGATGGGTCCGACGCTCGACTTCGCCGTCAAGCTGATCGACCGGCTGCGCTCGCGGGCCCGCTCCGGCTCCCTGCTGCCCGAGGGCGTCGGCCTCAACGTCAACCACCCCGTCATCGGCGCCGACGGCAAGGGCACCCCGGCCGGGGTGGCCACCACCTTCCAGGACGCGCAGGCGCTCCTGAAGGCCGACTTCACCGATGCCGGCGACGGCACCTGGAAGGTCGGCGTGCAGGTGGACCTGAAGACTCCGGCCCGGGGCAGCGACGTGGAAGCCGTGAGCGCCGGGAAGATCGCCGTCAGCCCGATGAACGCAGACTGGAACACCGGTCCGGTCGACTTCGCCGTCACCGCCGCCCTCCTCACCGGGCTCCGCCCGTAGGTCAGGCCTCGCCCCCGGGCAAGGTCCCGCCGACCACACCAGCCGGCCTTCCGGAGGCGGGGCGGGCGTCCCGCGCCCCGTCCCGCCCCCGGAAGGTCCCCAACCCAGGAGTAGGAGCAGGAGTACGGATGAATCGGCTCTCGCACCGGATCGCCCGGTTTTCCACGGCAAGACGACCCTTACCCGGCAAGGCATTCACCCTCACCCTCACCCTCGCCGCGCTGATCGCCGCCGCGCTCCCTGCGGCCGCCTCTCCCGGCGCTCTCCCCGGTGGAGTTCCGGGCGGCGGCCCGCCGGACGGCTCGCCCCGCCCGGTGGTCTCCGTCGCGCAGGGCGTGCTGCGCGGCCGAGTCCACGACGGGGCGCAGGAGTTCCTCGGCGTGCCCTACGCGGCTGTGCCGGTCGGCGAGAACAGGCTGCGTGCCCCGCAGGTGCCCCGGCGCTGGAAGGGAGTGCGCGAGGCCGTCGAACAGGCCTCCGCCTGCCTGCAGTTCTCCCCGTACGGGCTGCGCGATCCCTCGGCCGTCAGCGAGGACTGCCTGTACCTCGACGTGTACCGGCCCGGCCGGGCCCGCGCGGGGGCCCGGCTGCCGGTGGTCCTCTGGATGCACGGGGGCGCGTACAGCCAGGGCACCGGCACCCAGTTCGGCGGGCGCACGATGGCGGAGCTGACCGGCTCCGTCGTGATCAGCATCAACTACCGCCTCGGCCAGCTCGGTTACCTGGGCCTTCCCGAACTGGGCCGGGAGAACGCGCTGCGTTCCGGCTCCTTCGGCCTGATGGACCAGATCCAGGCGCTGCGCTGGACGAGCGAGAACATCGCGGCCTTCGGCGGGGATCCGGGCAACGTCACCGTCTCCGGCCAGTCCGCGGGCAGCGGTTCGGTGTGCGGACTGCTCGCCGCCCCACCGGCGGCCGGGCTGTTCCACCGGGCCGTCCTGCAGAGCGGGCCGTGCACCCTGCTGCGTACCCCCGACGGCGCGCGGGCCGCGTCCGAGGCGCGGGCCTTCGCCGCGAGCGCGGGCTGTCCCGAGCCGGCCGGGGTCGTGGCGTGCCTGCGCGCCGCCTCCGGGCAGTCGCTCGTGGACGCGGCCCGTACGCGGCCCACCTCGGGTCCCGCGTCGGGCGACGGGCTGCTGCCGCGGGATCCGGCCGCCGCGATCTCGGCCGGGTCCTGGAACAAGGTCCCGGTCCTCATCGGGAGCACCCGCTCCGAGGCGCGCTTCTTCGTCGCGCTGACCCAGCCCGCCCTGACGGCCGAGCAGTACGCGCAGCAGGTCCTCGCGGGCTACGGCGCGTCCGGGCCCGAGGTACTGGCCCGCTACCCGGTCGCCGCGCACGGATCCCCGTACCTGGCGCTGTCGGCGGTCATGACCGATGCGACGTTCGCCTGCGAAACGGCCCGGACGGCGCAATCGTTCGCCCGCCAGGTCCCCACCTTCGCCTACGAGTTCGACGACCCCGACTCGCCGACGCTGGCGGGCGCGCAGGTCCCCGGCCTGGACGAGTCGAACGCGCACAGCGCCGAACTCGCCTACCTGCACGACTTCACGATGGGCGAGCGGCCCCTGACCTCCGTCCAAGCCGCCCTGGCGACGCGCATGAAGCGCTACTGGGGTGCCTTCGCCCGCCACGGTGTTCCCGCGGTCGCGGGTCAGACCCCCTGGCCGGCGACCGGTCCGGGCGGCACGGTACTGACGCTGGCGCCCACGGGGGACCGGCCCGACCGGGCGTTCGCGGCCGAACACCAATGCGACTTCTGGCGCGACCAGCCCTCCCGGCCGCTCTGACGGGAGACGAGACCCGGTGGTCCGTACGGGGGTGATCCGCGCGCGCGTCAACGCGTGAGCGCGGAGCTCATCCCTTGGTGATCACCGAAAGGCGGCGGCCCGGGGGGTGCCGCCACGCCGCCGGATGCCCCGAGGGCCACGGTCCCCACGGGCATCCGGCGGTTTCCCGCGTCCACGGCGCGGACGCGGGCCGAGCGGCGGGGCGGGATCACCGCGCGGAACGCACCGCGCGCGATGCCGGCATGCCCGTTCGGGCAAGGGACCAGTCGAAGCCGTTGCGCAGGCACGGGAGGTGGGAAACGTGACCGCTCACACGGTGGACACGGCGGCTCGCTCGACGCCCGCAGGGCGCAGGAACGGGGACGGGAGAGGGGCGCCGCGCCGACGGCGGAGGTCGTGGCCGCGTCGAAGGCCGCGGCTGCGGCCGACCCCGCGGCAATCGCCCGACCCGCAGCGCCCGCCGGGCACGCTCCGTGCCGCACGGATCCGGAGCTCCTGCTCGCGGCGTCGGTGCTGCTGGCGGACGCCGCCCTCACGGCGAAGCAGGCGGGCGCCGAGCTGACGGGCGCGCCCAGCAGCTGGCGGGTGGGGCTGGAGGCACTGCGCCGGCCCGGCTGGGCCCTCGGTACGGCGGTGTCGTGCGCGCGGGCGCTGACCAGCCCGGCGGGGCTCGGATTCGGGGCCAACGGCGGAGTGGCCGGGGAACTGGCCCGGATCGCCGGGAACCTGACGTACCGCCGGCCGGCCGCCGTGGCGATGGCCGTGGACGCCTTCGCGCTGCGGATCCGGGCGATCGCGTCCGACCACCCCAATCTGGACTCGCCCCTCGCCAGGCGGCTGACCGACGCCATGGTGGCCGGGAACCGGCTGGAGGCGCTGCGCGCCATGAACGCGCTCGTCGAGCGCCTGGGTGTCACCCGGGCCCTGACCACGATGAGTCCCGTGATCATGGAACTGTCCGCCCTGCTGGGCCTGCTCGACGAGAACCCGGTCAACGACGACTTCTCCTGGGTGACGCTGGCCGGCGGCGTGCCGGCCACCGATCCGTTCCTCGGCCTGCCGAGCAGCCTGCTGAAGTACCTCAACCCCGGCCCCGGCAGGGCCGAACGGGCGGAGGCGGACTCCATCCTGGCGAAGGTGCTGGCCACGTCCGGCAACGACATCGTCAGCTACGTCAACGACATCGGCGCCCTGGGCAACCACGGACTGGTGCTCCTGCGCCGCGTCGAATGCGCCGACGGCGCCGTCCGGCACGTCCTGCTGCTGCCCGGAACGAGCTTCGGCCTGCTGAGCAACAGCACCCCGCAGGACCTGGTGGGAGCCTTCGACGGGCTGCTGCGCACCGACACGACCTACACCCGGGCCGCGCGCAAGCTGCTCTTGCGGGCCGGGGTGCCGGCCGGATCAGAGCTCATGATCGTCGGACACAGCCTGGGCGGGATCACCGCGATGAACCTCGCCGCGGACGTGGAGGTGTCCTCCCGCTACCGGCTCACGCACGTCATCGCGGTGGGCTCTCCCATCGACGGCAAGCGGCCCGCAGACCACGCCACCCAGGTGATCAGCCTCGTCAACAACCACGACGTGATCCCGATGATCGACGGACGCGGCCCCGCATCCCCCAACGACATCCCTGACAGCTGGGTCGAACTGTCCTGGCTGGACGAGTCGTACGACTACCCGCTGTCGCACGCCCCACAGGCCTACTCGGACACCCTGCGCGGCCCCATGGCGCACCACCGGGAGAAGGTCAACGCGCTGATCGGCGCCTACGACGGCCGCATCGTCGGCAACCAGCCCTACATGCTGCGCGACAAGTGACCCCGGGAGACCTTGAGATGACTTCTGACCACGGCGGCGGCGACTCCACGGTGACGCTCGCACCACGACCCCCCGAGACGGCCTGGGCCCTGGAGAACGCCGTGTTCAGCGCGGCCATGGCCGCCCAGCGGCTGCCCTGGACGGACGCCGCGGCCCGTGCGCTGGGACTGGACGCCCTGACCCGCGAAGGGGTGCGGCGCACCCTGCTGGAACACCTGCGGCGCACCCGCTCCGGGCGCCCGGTCCGGCTGCGCACCCCCTTCGGCACCTTCCTCGTTCCGCTGACCCCAGCGGTGGCCGAGGCGCTGCTCGTCCGGGCGGACGAGGCGGGCGAAGCGGCCGCCGATGGGCTTTCCGATGCCGGACACCGGTACGGGCTGTCCCCGCACACGTCGCCGGCCTGGGAGGACGTCGCACCGGGCGGCGAGCTGCCCGCCCTCGTGGCCCGGGAGGTGGACGAGGCCGTCGAGGGCCGGCGTGGCGACGGCACCCTGGAGTGGCAGGCCTGGAGCCGGGTGACGGCGCGGCTGAGCCGCCGACTGGTGGCGGGCGAAGCGGCCGCCGAGGACACCCTGCTCAGCGAGATCGTCACCCGGGCCACGGCAGCGGAGGGGCGGGGCGCCCGCGAAGACCTGGCGGCCGCCCTCCGGCGCAGGACGGCCCGATACCTGCAGAGCCCGGACCCGGCCTCCCTGGCCGGCCGGCTGGCCCGGTCAGGGGCCTGCGCCGACACCGTGACCGCCGCCGTGGCCCACGCGCTCGCCCTGGTCTCCGAGGCCGCCGCCGGGGCGGCCCTGCAGGCCCTGGCCCTGCACGCGGTGGAGCCGTCGACCGCTCCGGAGGAGGCCGTGGCCCGCGCGCTGCGCCACTACCCTCCGGTGGCCGCCGCGGTGCACCGGGTACGGACGCCGTTCGTCTGGGAGGGCGTCGAGATCGCCGCCGGTACGGAGATCCTGTGCGCGCCGGGCTGGCTCTCCGCGCCGAAGGACGGCGCCGGACCGGGCGCGTGGCCGTCGGCGCTGTGCGGAGCACCCGGCGATTGCGCGGCGACCCGGCTCGCGGTGCTCGTCGCCGAGGAACTCGTACGCGCGATCACCGCGGTCGCCCGGCCCTTCGTGGTCGCGCCGCGGCTGGCCGCCGGCCGGCTGCCCGGCACGCTCGAGGCACGCTCGCTGCTCGTATCGCTCCGGGAACTCAAGGGTGGCCAGGTCGACGGCCGGGTCACGGTCGGCAGGCCGACGGCGCTGCCGGTCCCCGTGCGCGGCTGTGCATCCACGTCCTACGGGGCCCTGGCGCAGGCCAGCGCGGACCGGCTGGCGGCGCACGCGCAGAGCCTCGCGGCCTGCGCCCGGGCCGACGGCTGGGACCGGGACGAGGCGGGCGAGAACTTCCGCATGGTCCTGCTCGATCACGCGGGGCGGTGCGCGCAGGCGGCCGGCAGCGTGCGCAGGGCGGCGAACCGGCTGGCGGACTGAAGGGCGGACCGGGCGGCGCGCGGGCGCTGCCCGGCCGGGGTCCGGCCGGGGTCCGGGCCGTGTTCCGGTGCGCGGCTACCAGAAGGGCGTCTCGCGCCGCCGGCGCTCCCTGTCCACCAGGGACTGCACGGCCTCCTGGGCCTGGCCGCACAGCCGGCCGGCCGCGGCCTTGCGGTCGGAGTAGGACTCCGGCCGGGGCGGTGCGGGGATCGGCTCGCCGACGGTGATGAGCCACTTCGCCGGCAGCGGGAGGAGCGTGGTCAGCGGAAAGTAGGGGAGGCCGAACAGGCGGGCCAGGGCCGGGATGTCGCCGAGCTTGGGGTACGTCTCCTCGGCGCCGATCACGGACACCGGGATCACCGGGGCTCCGGCCTGGACGGCGGTCGCCGCGAAGCCGGGGCTGAACGGGCGCAGCCGGTACCGGCTGCGGAAGGGCTTTTCCAAACCGGAAATTCCCTCGGGAAACACCCCCACGAGGTCCCCGGCGGTCAAATGTTCCAGCCCGAGCGTCGGATCGAGTGGAAAGGCGCCGAGTTTGCGGGCGTGCGAGCCGATCACCGGAAATCGAAAAACCATGGATGCGGCCGGAACGTGCAGGGGCCGGTCCAGATTCCGGGTCAGTGATTTGACGAGGACGAACGCATCGAGTCCCCACGCCCCCGAATGGTTGGCTACGATCACGGCCGGTCCATCCGCCGGGATATTCTCCAAACCGGCGATCTCGAGCCGGAAGTATTCGTCCATCAGCCAGTCGAGCAGCCGGTCCCAGACGCCTTCTCCGGCCTCACCAAGCCGCTCCTTCGCGTAACGGAACTCGGCGGCCCCCGCCACCATCACATCGGTCACGCTTTCCGACACGAGTATTCTCCCTTTCCCACCGGTCGTCGGCGCCACTGTGGCGCAAGGGCCGCACTATCGCAAACAGGAGCCGTCATGACCACGTCCGCACCCGAATCCACGATCGACCTGATCGGTGAAATCCTCATCGACATGGGTGAATTCACTGCCGGGGAGGTGCACGCCGATGCCCGGCTGCAGGACCTGCTGACCGATTCCCTGATGGTCGTGGAGATGGCCATGGCCCTGCACGAGAGGCTGGGCGTCAAAGTCGACGAGGAGGAACTGCGCGACCTCATCCTCGCCGAATTCGCCGCGGTCCTCGACGCGCGGCGGAACGCGCGCTGACCCGGCGCCGGGCCCGGCCGGTCCTAGCGGGCGCCGGCCGAGGCGTGGGCCGGCGGAGCCGGAGCCGCTGCCGCCGCCGACGTGGCGTGCACGGCGTCGAGCTGCGTCTCCATGTCGTCGAGCGCGCTGCGCACCGCGGCGATCCGCAGCAAGAGCTCGTCGGCGGCGTCCGGCGGCGACTGCTTCGCCAGCAGCAGGGCCCGCTTCTCCTCCTTCTCGGCCTCGTCCTCCATCTCCCGCGCCTCCTCAAGGGCGTTGAGGACCACCCCGATCAGGACGTTGACCAGGACGAAGGAGCCGAAGAGCACGTAGGAGGCGTAGAAGAGGATGCTCAGCGGGGAGATGGCCAGGCCCGCGTGGACGGCGTCCCCGAGCCCTTCGAGCGTCATCAGCAGGAACAGGGTCAGCCCGGCCCGGCCGATGGACCCGTAGTGCTGCGGGTCGTGCTCCGCGAAGCAGATCCAGCCGATCATCGCGTACACGTAGACGATCAGCGCGCCCACGAACAGGAAGCTGACGGTGCCGGGCAGGCTGCGGCCCACCGCGACCAGCAGGACCCGCAGCTGGGGCATGAACCGGGCGGTGCGCAGGACCCGCGCCAGCCGCAGCAGCCGAAGCAGCGTGGTGTTCTCCCGGAGGAACGGGATGAAGGCCGAGGAGACCACCAGCAAGTCGAAGACGTTCCAGGGGTCTTGGAAGAAAGCTTTCGGCCGGTCGGCGTGCGCGCCGAGGCGGATCAGCATCTCCAGGGTGAAGGCGATCACGCAGAAACGCTCGGTCGCCGAAAAGAGGCCGCTGTACTCGGCGGAGAGGCCGCTGTACGTCTCGGCCCCCAGGAGCGCGGCGTTGAAGAGGATCACCGCGAAAACGGTGAGCGAGAACGCGGGCGCCTCGCACACGTCACGGCAAGGTGCGGCAAGCCTTCCACGCCAGGTGTCCACCGCGGTCGGGTCGGTCATCGTGCTCCCTCGTACGGGCCACCGGCCGCCCCCGGCCCGCACGCGCCGGCTGCGCCGCGACGGAAGACGAGGCAGCCGAGGCGATGTTCATGTTCCGGGTCGTGTAACGCCGTACGGGGGAATTCGAGACGCCCTGGAGCGCTACATCGCCCGATCGGGGACCCGGCCCGCCCCGCGAGGGCCGTGGCAGGGAGGGCAGGATGGGGCGCATGACGAGTCGTGACGGTGGGACCGGACAGGCATGGGCCGCGCTGGGCGGCCCCGAGGAGCTGGCGGTGCGGGTCGGGTACCGGGGGCCGAGCGGGCTGGAGGACGGGCCGCTGCCCGTACGGGAACTCGCGCGGGCCACGGTGGGGGTGTGCGCGCTGGCCGCCGCCGAGCTGACCGCCGTGCGGGCCGGGGGCGGTGCGCAGGACGTGGCTCCGCTGCTGGTCGACGAAGGGGCCGTGGCCACGGCGTTCGTCAGCGAGCGCCACCTGCTGGTGGACGGCCGGCCGCCCGTGACGTTCGCGCCGCTGTCGGGCTTCTGGCGGGCCGCCGACGGGTGGGTGCGTACGCACGCCAACTACGCGCACCACGAGACCGCGTTGGTACGGGTCCTGGGTGCCGGCACCCGGGAGGGCGTGGCCGGGGCGATCGCCGGGCGCCGGGCGGTGGACGTCCAGGAGGAGGTCTACGCGGCCGGCGGCCTGGCGGTGTCCGTGATGACGGACGGGTACGGAGCGCCGCAACCCCTCGTGGAACGGACCGGCTCGGGCGTGCGGGGACGATCCCTCGGGGCGGTCGCCGAGGGCGCCGGACTGCCGATGGCGGGGGTGCGGGTGCTCGACCTGACCCGGGTCATCGCGGGGCCGGTCGCCACCCGGACCCTCGGACTGCTCGGCGCGGACGTCCTGCGGATCGACTCCGCGGGACTCCCGGAATCGGACGACGCGTACGCGGACACCGGATTCGGGAAGCGCTCCGCGCTCCTGGACCTGGGGGAGGCCGGGGACCGGGCGGTGTTCGACGGGCTGCTGGCCGGCGCGGACGTGGTGGTGACGGGCTACCGGCCGGGAGCACTGGAGCGCTACGGGCTGGGCGCGCAGGAACTGCTCGCGCGGCGGCCGGGGCTCGTGGTGGCCGAGCTGTGCGCGTGGGGGTGGCACGGACCCTGGGCGGGCCGCCGGGGCTTCGACTCGCTCGTGCAGGCGGGGTACGGGATCTCCGCGGCCTGCGGTGACGGGCACCACCCCGGGGTGCTGCCCGCGCAGGCACTGGACCACGGGACGGGGTACCTGGCGGCCGCCGGCGTGCTACGGGCACTCGCGGACGGCGGTGGGCAGGCCCTGCGGTTCTCCCTGGCGGGGACGGCGTCGTGGCTGGTCCGCGAGGTCCCGGCGGCCGGCGCCGCCGTACCGGGGTACGCCCCGCAACCGTGGCTGCGCGAGACCGCGTCGGGATACGGGCCGCTGCGGTACGCGGCTTCGCCCCTCGGGGGCCGCGGCTGGGAGCGGGGCCCCTCCCGCTGGGGGACGGACCGGCCCGCCTGGCTCTGAGGCGCAGGCCGGGGGTGCGCGCCAGGGCGGGGCCCCGGCCGGGATGTCGGCCGGGGCCCCGCGGGGTGGCGCCTACTGCCCCCGGGGTATGGGGGTGCGGCGAGTGCGGAGACGGATCAGAAGTAGACGTTCCAGGTCACGCTGACCGAGGACGACTTGCCCGCCGCGTCGGTCACGGTCAGGGTGCTGCCGCCGAAGCCCCAGGTGGTGGGGGAGCCGGTGATGACACCCGTGGTGGCGTTGATGCTCAGGCCGGCCGGCAGGCCCGTGGCCTTGAAGGCGTAGGGCTTGGTGCCGCCGGTGGCCTGGAGGGAGAGGGAGACCGGCTTGCCGATGTAGACGGTCTGGTTGCCCGGGTTCGTCAGCACCGGGCTGGTGCCCGTGACGGTGCTGACGGTCCAGGAGAACGTCGCGGAGGCGGCCTTGCCCGCGTTGTCCGTGGCGGTGACGGTCACGTTGGAGGTGCCGGCCGTGGTGGCGGTGCCCGTGATGGCGCCCGTCGCGGAGCCGATGCTCAGGCCGGCGGGCAGGCCCGTAGCCGACCAGGAGTAGGGCGCGGTGCCACCGGTGGCCTTGACCGTCAGGTCGGCCGCGGCGCCGACGGCGGAGCTCTGGCTGCCGGGGTTGGTCACGGACAGGGCCGTACCCGCGGTCGTGATCGACCACGAGAAGGAGGTGGAGCCGGACTTTCCGGCGTTGTCGGTGGCGGTGACGGTCACGTGGGAGGTTCCGGCCGTGGTGGGGGTGCCCGTGATGGTGCCGGTCGCGGAGTCGATGGCCAGCCCGGCCGGCAGGCCCGTCACCGACCAGGCGTAGGGGGCCGTGCCGCCCTCGGCGCTGTTGCGCAGCTCGGGTATCCGGGCGCCGATGACGCCGTTCTGGGCCGAGACCGCGGCGACGGTGACGTTGCCGGGCTGCGGGGTGGTGACGACCAGCGTCAGCTTGAACCTGGTCAGGGCCTCGACGACGGGCTGGAAGATGGTGTACTTCTCACCGCTGCCCGAAGTGCAGGTGGCACTGCCGCCGCCGGAGTGCAGGCCGACGCCCTTGCCGCCGGTCGCGGTGACGTACGCGCCGCCCGAATCCCCGCCCGCTGAGCAGGCGTTGGAGTACGACAAGCCGTCGATGACCACGTTGCCGTAGTCCACGCTCTGGTTGACCTTGGTGACCTCGCCGCACCGCATGCCCGTGGTCTGCCCGGAGCGGCAGACCGCGGTGCCGACCACGGCGTCGGCGGAGCCGGTCACGGCGATGGCGGTGTGGGTCGAGTCGCCAGCGACGTAGGGGGAGAGGTTCCACCCCGACTGGTCCACGTCGACGACGCCCATGTCGCCTTCCCGGGCGTTGACGCTGCTCTGCCCGTCCTTGTTGGACGTACCCACGCGGGTGCCGTCCTTGCCGTAGGCGGGCTGGTTGACGTCGTTGGTGCAGTGACCGGCCGTCAGGAAGGTCTTGGCGCCCCCGGTGACCCGGGTGGCGGCGAAGCCGATGGAGCACGGGCTCTCGCTGCCCGGCACCCACTTCTCGCCACCGGTCACATCGGCCTGCTGCCGCGGGCCGTCGGAGGTCTCCGTGACGTGGACGATGCCGCCGAGGGCGGCGAGGCGGGCCACGAAGGCGTCCGTGGAGGCGTTGCGCGCCGTCCGGTCCACCGTGACGTCGATCCGGTTGTTGCGGACGTCGGGACCCCACGACACCACACCCGCGATCCCGGATCCGATGTCGCGGGTCACGGTCCGGGCGGTGGCGGCCAGCTCGGCCCGGCTGTAGCGGGCCTGCCGGGCGACGGCGCCCGCGTCCCGCACCAGCGCCGCGTCCGCCGCGTCGGAGACGGCCGCGTTCAGCCGGCCCGTGGAGGAGTCGAACCACATGCCCGCCACCCGGTCGCCGACCCGGCCCCGGATGAGGGTGGCCGCCTTGCCGGCCGCCGCTTCGTCGGCGATCCGGTCGCGGACCTCTCCGGCGGAGAGGTGGAGATCGCGCTGCATGGCCTCCAGGACCTGCGGGGACACGGACGGTCCGGGCTGCGCGGCCGCGGTGGCGTGGGCGGGCAGGGCGGCCAGGCCGCCGAGCGCGACGACGGCCGTCACGGAGGCGGCCGTAACGGAGGCCCACTTGGACCTGTTTGGCAGATTTCGCACGGAAATCCCTTCATGGGGGGCGGACCGGAGGGGTGGACCGGTACGGATGCACGTCCCGTGGGGGAGCACAGGACCCTTCACCTCCCCGGAGCCCGCATGTCGCAGAGCCGCGTCTGCGCACTCCGGGGTGGCCAACAGAGTGATCCCGGGCCGGTGCCGGGAGCATCGGAGGAATCCCTTGCTGCCGACCGCGGGGACCACATGGGCCACCCGCCCCAACCGGCATCGCCACGGCCCGCGTTGTCCCCCTGGGTCGACAGGCTGCCGCCCGCGGCGCTCACGCTGTCCACGCGCGCGGCGCTCGCGCTGTCCACGCGCGCGGCGCGGGCGGCGGCCCGGCCCGGCGCGCGTATGGCGAGCCGGGCCGGACGCCCCGGGCCCGCCCGGTGCGCGGTACGGCGAGCCGTCCGGACCACGCCCCCGCCCCTCCCGTGGAGGGCCGTGGTGCCCCGGGTCTGCCACCCCGCACCCGGAGCGCGGACGGCCCGCCGTCGCACCACCATCGCCGGGAGCGGCGCCCCTTGGCATCAGGGGAAACCCTTGATCCCCGGGCCCGGCGGCGCCCGGCGTTGTCACGGGAACCGAGGCCGCCTACGGTGCCTCCTCGTGACGCCAGACACTGACTTGGAGCTACCCGCGACGGCCGCAGGGGCCCGGCGCGCGGTCTCCGGCGCGGCCGCCCACGTGGCCGGGGTGCTGGAGCGCGACGGGCGGGTGGCGCTCGCCGGCCCCTGGGGCGCGGGCAAGACCACCGTCCTGGAGGACGTGCTGCGCACTCTGCCCACCGGCCCCGGCCCCGGCCCCGGCTCCGCACGGACGGTGCTGCGCGTCACGACGGTGGAAGAGGACCAGGGCCACGTCTTCGGCGCGCTCGCCCAGATGCTGTCCCACTGCGGCGCTGCCCAGCTCGCGGTGCTCTCCGGCAGGCAGAACGAGGTGGTCGACCGGATCCTGCACCGCGGCGCCGACGAACCGCTCGCCGCCTGCGAGCAGTTGCCCGCCCGCCTCGCGGTGACCGCGCTGCTCGCCCCGGGCCGCTGGATCCTGGCCGTGGACGGGGCCCAATGGCTCGACCCGGCCAGCGCCGACGTCCTCGGATACGCCCTGCGCACCCTCGCCGCACCCGGGCTCACCGCGATCGTCACCGAACGCGTCCACGGCCGGGCGCAGGCCGCCGCCCGGCTGCTCGGCGGGCATCCCGTCCAGGTCGACGTGGACCCGCTCGACGCCGAGGAGACGGCCGCCCTGCTCGACGCGCACGGCCTGCCCACCCGCTGGGCGGGCCCCCTGCAGAGCCACTGCGGCGGCCACCCCCTGCTGACCTCCGTGTCCTGTACGGCACTTGCGCGGCTGCCCGCGTCCCAGCGGCACCGGCCCGTCATGGCCGGGCAGACGGTCGACGCGGCCGGGGCCTGGCTGCGGGCCACGCTCGGCGAAGGCGCCCGGCACACCCTGATGCTCGCCGCCCTGACGAGCCGGCCCTCGCTGCCGCTGCTCCTGAGGGCGGGCCGCGCGGACGCCGAGGAACACCTGGCCCAGGCCCGGGCCGCCGGGGTGCTGAGCGTGGACCCGGCGAGCGCCGTCCACTTCACGGCGGCGGCCCTGGCCCGGGCCGCCGCCCGCTCCGGGGCCAGGCCCCTGCGGGCGGCCGCCCACCTGACGCTCGCGCGGGCCGTCGGAGACCCCGTGCACGAGGTGCGCCACCGGGCCCTGGCCGCCGACCTGCCCGATCAGGGACTGGCCGAGGACACCGAGACCGCCGCGGCCACCGCCCGCGAGGCGGGCGAACGGGCCCTGGCCGCCGAGCTGTTCCTCCTCGCCGCCGAGATCACCCCGCCGGCCCGGTCCGCGATGCGCATCCGCAGGCTCTCGTACGCCGCCCAGGAGGCGGCCTGCGCCGGCTCCGTCGACATCGCCCGGCAGGCGGCCGACGCCCTGACCGCCAGCAGGGCCGAGCCCACCGACCAGGTCACCGCCCTGCTCGCGGTCGTCGACGCCCACGGCCAGGCCCTCTCCGATCTGGAGCCGCTGCTCGCGCGCTGCCGGGAACTGGCGGCGGGCCACCCCGGCCTCCTCGCCGCCGTCGAGCTCCGCGCGGCCATCGCCGCCAACGTCGCGCACTCGGCCCCCGAGCGGGCCCTGCGCGCGGCCGGCCGGGCCGCCGAACTCGCCGCCGCCGACGGCCACCGCCCCCTGCAGGCGGCCGCCCTGACCATGCGCGCCCGCATGGAACGCGTCCTCGGCACCGCCGACGCGCCGAACACCCTCGCCGAGGCCCTCGGCCTGGGGGTCCCGGCCCAGCACTCCGGCATCCGCAACAGCGCCCAGTACCTCGCCGCCCGGCACGCCGTCTTCGACGACCGGCTGGCCGAGGCGCGCGAGCGGCTCGTGGACCTGCTCGCGCTCGCCGAGCACGAGGGCGACGCCGAGGACCTGGTCGACATCTGGCGCAGCCTCGCCGAGGTCGACACGCGCCTCGGCGCGTGCGCCCCGGCGCTCGCCTGGGCCGATCAGGCCGTACGGCTGTCCACCGGGGCGGGGCTGTCCATGGGCCCCGCCTGGTACACCGCGGCGCTCACGCAGAGCGCCGCCGGATCCTTCACGGCCGCCCTGCGCACCGCGTCCTGCGGGGCCCGCGCCTCACAGGAGGAGAGCGACGGGCTGTACGTGTCGCGCAACCTCTGGGTCATGGGCGCGGTCCAGCTGCACACCGGTGACGTGGCCGGCGCCGTGGCCTCGCTCACGGCCGTCGCCGAGGCCGAGCGGCACGTCCCTCGCGCCGACCCCGGCATGTTCCGCTGGCAGCCGGACGCCGTGGAGGCCTTCACCTGCGCGGGCCGCCTCGACCTGGCCCGCGAACTGCTGGAGCGCGCACGGCCCGCCCCGGGCCCGGCCGGGGCCGGTTCGGGACCGGGCGCGGCGCTGGACCGCGCACACGGGATCCTGCTGGCCCGCGGCGGCGCCGCGGAGGAGGCGAGCGGCCTGCTCCACCGCACGGCGTACGCCTTCGAACGGCTGGGGCTGCCCCTGGAGCAGGCCCGTACGCTCCTCGCCCTGGGCCGGGTCGAAAGGGCCCGCAGGCGCCAGGCGGCCGCCCGCGCGGCGTGGGAGGCGGCCCGTGCCGTCTTCGACGACACCGGCGCCCGCCCCTGGCAGGAGCTCACCCGGGAGCTGCTCGACCGGGCGGGCGGATCGGCTCCGGCCACCGGTCAGGCCACCGGCTCGGCCACTGGACCGGCCCCGGGCGCGAGCAGGCTGACCGAGTCCGAGTCGCGCCTGGCGGACCTCATCTGCCAGGGCGCCACCAACCAGGAGGCCGCCCAGCACATGTTCATCTCGGTCAAGACCGTCGAGGGCATGCTGAGCCGCGTCTACCGCAAGCTCGGCGTCCGCTCGCGCACCCAGCTCGCCGCGGCCCGCGCCGCCGCGGCCCGCGCCGCCGCGGCCCCGGCCCGGGACGCACGGACGCCCCCCGAGTGACCTGGGGTCACTCGGGGGGCGTCCGGTACATCCGGTCCTGCGGGGACGGGGTCCTGGGGGATCAGACCGCCGGCGCCGGGTAGGTCGGGTACTCGACCCCGGAGACGTACTGGACGACCCGGACGACCTGGCAGGAGTAGCCGAACTCGTTGTCGTACCAGAGGTAGAGGATCGCGTTGTCCCCGTCGACCTTGGTCGCGCCCGCGTCGACGATCGAGGCGTGACGCGAGCCGATGAAGTCGCTGGAGACCGCGTCGGGCGCCGTGGTGAAGTCGATCTGGCGCTTCAGCGGAGAGGTCAGCGACACGTCGCGGAGGTAGTCGAGCACCTCTTCGCGGGTGGTCTCGCGGCCGAGGCGCAGGCTGAGGATCGCGATCGAGACGTCCGGGACGGGGACGCGGATCGAGCTGCCGCTGATCGGGGCCTTGAGGTCGGGCAGCGCCTTGGCGACGGCCGAAGCGGCGCCCGTCTCCGTCATGACCATGTTGAGCGGCGCGGAGCGGCCGCGGCGGTCGGCGCTGTGGTAGTTGTCCAGCAGGTTCTGGTCGTTGGTGAACGAGTGGACGGTCTCCACGTGGCCGCGCAGAACGCCGTACTCGTCCGCCATCGCCTTCAGCGGCGGGACGATCGCGTTGGTGGTGCAGGAGGCGCAGGACAGGATCTGCTCGTCCGGCTTGATCGTGTCGTGGTTGACCCCGTGCACGATGTTCGGGACGTCGCCCTTGCCCGGAGCCGTCAGGACGACCTTGTCGATACCGGGGCGCAGGTGCTTGGACAGGCCCTCGCGGTCGCGCCACTTTCCGGTGTTGTCGATCAGGATGGCGTCCTTGATGCCGTACGCCGTGTAGTCGACCTCGGACGGGTCGTTGGCGTAGATCACCTTGATCTCGTTGCCGTTGGCGATGATCGTGCTGGTCGCCTCGTCCACGGTGATCGTGCCCTGGAACTGGCCGTGGATCGAGTCGCGGCGCAGCAGCGAGGCGCGCTTGACGAGGTCCGCCTCACCGCCGCCGCGGACGACGATGGCACGCAGGCGCAGGCCGTTGCCGGAACCGGTCTTCTCGATGAGCAGCCGGGCGACGAGGCGGCCGATGCGGCCGAAGCCGTAGAGGACCACGTCGCGGCCCTCGCCGCGCTCGATCTTGTCGGCACCCGTGGCGCCGGAAACGGCGCCGGCGGTGAACTCCTCCACCGACAGACCGCGGTCGTCCGCCGCGTACGCCGCGGCGAGCATGCCGAGGTCGATCTGCGAGGGACCGAGGTCGAGGGTGGTGAGCGCCTGGAGGAAGGGGAGGGTCTCGGTGACCGAGAGCTCCTCACCGTCGATCTGGCGCGCGAAACGGTGGGTCTTGAGAATGCTCACCACGGACTTGTTCACCAAGGAGCGGCTGTGCAGGAGGATCGTGACGTCCCGCTCCCGGTGCAGCTTGCCGATGATCGGGATCATCGACTCCGCGATCTTCTCGCGGTTCTTCCAGTTGGTGAACGAGTCGTCATTGACAGTCACAGAATTATCTTTCGAGCTAGGCGGCGCTCATATGCTAACCCGCGCGCGGATCGCTCCTTCAGGCACCCCCTGGGCAGGCGGTCAGCCCTCCGCGCGCTGGGTGACGGGAGCGGTGCTCTCGTCACCGAGGAACTCGTACCAGCGGCGCTGGAGGCACAGGTAGCGGGTGTCCGCCTCGGCGAGCGCGAGGAAGGAATCGACCGTGTCGGCCAGCCGCTCGCGCAGGCCCGGATCGGTCAGCTCGCCGTCCTCGCCGAAGGCCGAGTGCGCCATGGCGAGGCTGAACATGTCGGGGTACACCCGGGCCCCGAGGTGTTCGAGCGGGACCCGCAGAGCCCAGAGCCCGCGGTTCCCGCCGATCATCGACGGGGACGCGGACACCAGCAGCGTCTGCTTGTCCTTGAAGGGCTGCGGCCGGAACCGGGACACCCAGTCGACGGCGTTCTTCAGGACGCCGGGCACGGAGGCGTTGTACTCGGGCGAGGCGATCACCAGGGCCTGCGCGGCCAGCAGCCGCTCGCGCAGGGCGGCCGACCCCGCGGGCTGGCCGTCGGCCTGCTCGGCGTCGCCGTCGTAGGTGGGCATCACGAAGTCCCCGATGCGGGCGAGGTCCGCGACGGCGCCCGACCGCTCGACCTGACCGGCGACGAGCGCGGCCAGCCGGGCGTTCACGGAGCCCTCGCGGGAGGACCCCGCGAGGACGAGGACCCGTAGCGCGTCGGATCCGGTGGTGACGTTCAGGGGATCCGGGGCGGCCGGATCCGTCGGGAACTTCGGGCTCTGGGGCTGGTTCGCATCGGTCACGTGCGGGACCGTACGGGACCCGCCGGTGCTCCCCCGGCGCGGCGCACGGGCTGTCACCCGGACGGGGTCAGTTGGCGCCCCAGCCGCCGTCCAGGGGGAGCGAGGAGCCCGTCACGTAGCCGGTGTGCGGACCGCACAGCCACAGGGCGGCCGCCGCGACCTCCTCGGGCTCGATGAGCCGCTTGATCGGCGACCGGGTCAGCAGCACCTCGGAGAGCACGTCCCCGGCGGGGATGCCGTGGGCGGCGGCCTGGTCCAGGATCTGCCCCTCGACCAGGGGGGTGCGGACGTAGCCGGGGCTGATGCAGTTGCTGGTCACCCCGTACGGGGCCCCCTCGATCGCGGTCACCTTGCTCAGGCCCTCCAGCCCGTGCTTCGCCGTCACGTAGGCCGATTTGTACGCGCTGGCGCGCAGCCCGTGCACGCTGGAGATGTTGACCACCCGGCCCCAGCGGGCGGCGTACATGTGCGGCAGCACGTGCCGCAGCAGGAGGAAGGGCGCGGTGACCATCACCTGCTGGATCAGGGCGAAGCGCTCGGGCGGGAACTCGGTGATCGGGGCGACGTGCTGGAGCCCGGCGCTGTTGACCAGGATGTCGACGGCGGCGGGCAGCCCCCCGATGGCGCCGGGGTCGGCCAGATCGGCGGTGTGGGCGTGCCCGCCGACGAGGTCGGCGACGGCCTTGGCCGCCGCCGCGTCGATGTCGGCCACGTGCACGGTGGCCCCGGCCTCGGCCAGGGCCACCGCGCACGCCCGGCCGATGCCGCTGGCGCCGCCCGTCACCAGGGCGACGCGCCCCCGCAGACCGGTGGGAGAAGGAAGTTCGCTCGTCATGGCTGGAAGCGTAGGGAGGGCCGCGGGCGGCGCCCACGGTGCCGCACCCCACACTCGGCGCCGCCCGTATGGAGACGGTCACCATGCGGGCGGCGGCGTACGGGGTGGGGCGCGGGCTCCCTCAGGCGTCGAGCGGGCAGCTGGTCAGCAGGGCCGCGGGGGTGGCCGACGGATCCCGGGGGACGGTGTGGCCGAGCGGTGGCCGCACCCCGCGGCCGATCCAGTCCTCCAGTGCGGTGAAGGCGGCGCGGTGGCAGGGGGTGAGGGGGCGCAGCCGGTCGGGGAAGGCGTCGACGAGCGAGTCCACGTGGGTGCCACCCTCGATGCGGTAGTAGCGCAGCAGGCTCCCGCGTCCGGCCCGGCGGACCATCCCGGCGTAGACGTCGGAGTCCTGGGAGATGGGGAGCAGGACGTCGAGGGTGCCGTGCAGGGTGATCAGCGGCTTGCCGATCCGGCCGGTCAGCGCGATCCGCCGGACGGCGCGGCGGACCTCCGCGGGCCGGTCGGCGTAGGCGTAGTCGGCGTCACAGGCCGGGGTGCCGGGCGCGCAGAAGGGGGTCCCGGCCTCGACCGGACCGTCGAAGCCCGGATCGAACTCCTCGCGGTAGATCCGCTGGGTGAGGTCCCAGTAGTAGCTGTGGTGGAAGGGCCACAGGAACTCCGAGCCGGCCGGGAAACCGGCGGCGAGCATCGCCTCGTGCGCCTGCCCGGCCCGTGGCCCGCCGGCCGCGTAGACGGGGTAGGCGGCCAGCGCCGGGGGCAGGAAGGTGAGGAGACTCGGGCCGTCGGCCCGCCACAGGGTGCCCTCCCAGTCCACCCCGCCGTCGTAGAGCTCCGGATGGTTCTCCAGCTGCCAGCGCACCAGGTAACCCCCGTTGGACATGCCCGTGGCGAGGGTGCGGTCCGGGGGCCGGTGGTAGCGCTGCGCGACGACCGCGCGGGCGGCCCGGGTCAGTTCAGTGACCCGGGTGTTCCACTCGGCGACGGCATCGCCGGGGGCCCGCCCGTCGCGGTGGAAGGCGACCCCGGTGTTCCCCTTGTCGGTGGCGGCGAAGGCGTAGCCGCGCGAGAGCACCCAGTCGCCGATGGCCCGGTCGTTGGCGTACTGCTCGCGCACGCCCGGGGAACCGGCGACGACGAGTCCGCCGTTCCAGCGGTCGGGCAGCCGGATCACGAACTGCGCGTCGTGGTTCCAGCCGTGGTTCGTGTTGGGGACGGCGGCCGGGGCGGCGGTGTCGGGGAAGTAGCCGTCGATCTGGATGCCCGGCACGCCGGTGGGGACGGACAGGTCCTTGGGGGTGAGGCCGGCCCAGTCGGCCGGATCGGTGTGCCCGGAGGCCACCGTGCCGGCTGTCGTCAACTCAGCCAGACAATCGGCCTGTTGGAGTTCCGCTCCCGGCACGTGGAGGCGGGCGAGGCGGGCGCAGTGCGCGTCGGCCCCGCCGGCGGCGGCCGGGGGAGCGGGGAGCGCCAGCAGGGCCGAGGCCAGGAGGGCGACGGCCGCGGTGGCGGTGGCGGTGACGGAACGGATGGCCGGTGGCACGGGAGAGCCTCCAGAGGGCGCACGGGGACGGGGCAGTTGACTACGGGATGGGGGATGGGGGTCCGGGGGATGGGGATCGGGGGACTGGGCCGGAGGCTACGGCGCGCCGGTCGGGCGCGGACACGGCTGCGCCCGCCATGTTCGCGGCCCCGGGGATGGAGGCGGGCGCCATGGCGGGCGGCCGGGCCGGTGGGCGGCCGGGCGGTTCAGGGGCAGCCGGCGTCGGCGATGACGAAGTAGCCGGCGGGCGCCTCCTTCAGCGTGTGCGTGACGAAGAGGTTGTAGAGGCCCAGATTCTGCCCCGAGCCCTTGGCGTACGCGTAGCTCCCGTCCGTCGTGGCCCGGCCCGCTTGCACCTGCTGGTAGTTGTTCGCCTTCCAGCACGCCACGGGCGCGCCGGTCGTGGTCGCCGTGACCGGTGCGGAGCGGGCCCCGGCCGTTCCCGCGGCGTCGCGGGCCGCCACCGTCCAGCTGTGACCCGTGCCGGGGGCGAGGCCGCCGTCGGTGTGAGGGGGGCCGGACGGGGTGGCGACGTGGACCCCGTCGCGGTAGACGGCGTAGTCGGCGGCGCCCGGCACCGGGTCCCAGATGAGGGTGACCGTGGTGTCGCCGACGGCGGAGGCGGCCAGGCCGGAGGGCGCGGGCAGGGTGCCGGGGTCGGGGTCGGTCGCTGAGCCGTCCAGGCCGAAGAACTTCGAGATCCAGTGGGCGGAGCAGATCGAGGCGAGGAAGTACGCCGCCCCGGTGTGCCCGCACTGCGCAGGACCGGAGCCCGGATCGACCGGGGTGCCGTGCCCGATGCCCGGGACCCGGTCCACCTCGACGGCCACCGTGCCGTCGGCGGCCGGGTACTCCTCCTGGCGGGTCGCGTCCGGCCCGATGACGGAGGTGCGGGCGGGAGTCTGCGGGAGCCCGTGCACAGCCGTCCACTGGTCGCGCAGCTCGTCGGCGTTGCGCGGGACGACGGTGGTGTCCGCGTCGCCCTGCCAGATCGAGACGCGGGGCCAGGGGCCGGTCCACGCCGGGTAGGCGTCGCGGACCAACTGGGCCCAGGCGGCCGGGGACTTGTCCACCCCGGGGTTCATGCACGTGTAGGGACTTGCGCCCTTGGCGCAGTCGTAGGGCAGCCCGGCGATCACCGCCCCGGCCGCGAACACGTCCGGGTAGGCCGCGAGCATCACCGAGGTCATGGCGCCGCCGGCCGACAGGCCGGTGACGAACGTGCGGGCGGGGTCGGCGGAGTAGGCGGAGACGGCGTGGGCGGCCATCTGCTGGACGGACGCGGCTTCGCCCTGGCCGCGCCGGTTGTCCGCGGCCTGGAACCAGTTGAAGCACTTGTTGAGGTTGTTCGCGGAGGTCGTCTCCGCGAAGACAACCAGGAACCCGTCGCGGTCGGCGAGTTCGGGCAGTCCGGAGTTGTCCGCGTAGGTCTGGGCGTTCTGTGTGCAGCCGTGCAGGGCGATCACCACGGGCGGGTGGGCCGGGAGTGAGGCCGGCCGGTAGACGTACATGGTGAGCTGCCCCGGATTGGCCCCGAACCCGGTGACCCGCTGGAGCGCGACGGCCGCGACGGCGGGCGAGGCGGGCCCGGCCACCACCCCGCCCACGGCCAGCAGCACCAGGGCGAGCAGGCGTACGAGGGCCCGGCGCGTCAGCCCGTACGTCCGCCCGGGCGGTCGGCGACGGCCTGTGGCCGGGGTGTCGGTGTCGGTCGATCTGCTGCGCAAGGACATTGAGACTCCCTGAGGTGGCGGGCAGGGTGCGGGCCCGTCGTCCCGGGCCCGCGGTGCCCGCCACCGTAGGAGCGGCTCACCCCGCCGCGGCATGGCGTGGAGCCCCACAGTCGGACCCCCGCTTGACCGGCCCGTGAGGGTTGTGGGAGCTCCCGCCCGCTGCTATTGAGCCACCGGATCAGGACAGGTTCAGCCGGCCGGGATCCCGCTCGTGCAGTCCACCGCGAGCTCCGCTTCCGTGGCCGTGCGGACCTCGTCCAGCGAGACCCCGGGAGCCAGTTCGCGGAGCAGGAATCCCTCCGGGGTGACGTCGAGGACCGCGAGGTCGGTGATCACCCGGTGGACGACGCCCCGCCCGGTCAGCGGCAGCGTGCACCGCTCCACGAGCTTCGGCGTGCCGTCCTTGGCGGTGTGCTCCATGAGCACGATCATCCTGCGCGCGCCGTGCACCAGATCCATCGCGCCGCCCATCCCCTTGACCATCTTCCCGGGGATCATCCAGTTGGCCAGGTCGCCCGAGGCCGACACCTGCATGGCGCCCAGCACGGCCACGTCGACGTGCCCGCCGCGGATCATGCCGAAGGACAGCGCGGAGTCGAAGAAGGAAGCCCCCGGCAGGACCGTGACCGTCTCCTTGCCCGCGTTGATCAGGTCCGGGTCCACCCCCTCGGCCACCGGGTACGGGCCCACGCCGAGGATGCCGTTCTCCGACTGGAACACCACCTCGACCCCCGCCGGAAGGTGAGGGGGGATCAAGGTCGGCAACCCGATCCCCAGGTTCACGTACGTACCGTCCGTCAGCTCACGGGCGGCGCGGGCCGCCATCTGCTCGCGCGTCAAAGCCATGTCACACGCCGCCTTGCTGGTCGGGGAGGAGGGCCGTCCGCACCGTGCGGCGCTCGACGCGCCGCTCCGCCGCCGGATCGCCGGGACGGACGCGGACCACCCGCTGGACGAAGACGCCCGGCAGGTGGACGGCGTCCGGATCCAGCTCGCCCGGCTCGACCAGCTCCTCCACCTCCGCGATGGTGACGCGCCCCGCCATGGCGGCGAGGGGATTGAAATTGCGGGCCGAGGCATGGAAGACGAGATTGCCGTGCCGGTCCCCGGCCGCCGCCCGCACCAAGGCGAAATCGGTGGTGATGCCCTCCTCCAGGAGGTACTCCCGGCCGCCCCAGCTGCGCAGCTCCTTGGGCGGCGAGGCCACGGCGACGCCCCCGTCGGCGCGGTAGCGCCACGGCAGGCCGCCCTCCGCGACCTGCGTCCCGGCCCCGGCCGGGGTGTAGAACGCCGGGATGCCCGCGCCGCCGGCCCGCAGCCGCTCGGCGAGGGTGCCCTGCGGGACCAGTTCCACCTCGAGTTCGCCGCTCAGGTACTGCCGGGCGAACTCCTTGTTCTCTCCCACGTACGAGCTGGTCATCCGGGCGATCCTGCCCTCGCGCAGCAGCAGCCCCAGCCCCCAGTCGTCCACCCCGCAGTTGTTCGACACCACGTCCAGGCCGCGTACCTCGGCGCGCTCCAGCAGCGCGCCGATCAGCACGCCCGGCACCCCGCACAAGCCGAAGCCGCCCACCGCGAGCGAGGCCCCGGCGGGGATGTCCGCCACCGCCCCGGCCGCGCTCGCGACTTCTTTGTCCAGCCCCATCGCACACCCTCCTCCGTCCGGCCCGTGGCCGCCGGCCACCCGAACGGGCCGGAACGCGGCCGGGCCGGCCCGACCGACCCTAGGAACCGCCGGCCCGCCCTGGCCATGGCGGCCGGGCACACACCGGACCGCCGCACTGTGTGTGCCCGGCGCCAGGCAGAATCGGGGGAACCGGCTGAGCCGGAGGTACGTCAGAGCCGTGCCGATCCGGCACCGGAGAACGAGGGGGACACATGGTGCGTCGAACCACCGAGATACGCCTGCGGGTGGCGAAGGCGAAGGCGAGGGCGAAGTCGGCCGTGGGCGTCGCCGTGAGCGTGGGCGCCGCGGCGGTACTGCTCACCGGCTGCGGGAATGCAGTCGTGGCCGACCCGGTCGATCCCGGCGGGCAGGCAGCCCAGCCCGTGCAGCCCGTCCCGTCCAAGATGGCCCGGACGTGCCCGGAGACCGGCTCCACCGCACCGCGGCCGGCGCCGACGCTGATCGACGGATCCCCGGCCAACACCCCCGAGGGCGAGCGGCTCTCGCAGGCGATCGGTGCGCAGGGCGACGGCGCCTTCGCCGACATCTACTCCACCCAGATCACCGACCATCCGGCCGGCCGGGTCGCCCTGTGCGTCACCGACCTCGCCCGCGGCCGGCTCCTGGTGGAGGCCGCACACGCGGCGGACCCGGAGGCGGACCCGGCCCGGGCCGACTTGTACCTGAGCAAGTACGCGCACCGGACCCTCCAGGCCGCCGGCGACAAGCTCATCGACCTGAAGGCCGAGTTCCCGATCTACAGCGTCGGCGCCGCCCACGGAGCGGTCGTGAACGTCACCACCAACGAGGCGGGCGCCAACTCCGCTGCATTCAAGGCACAGCTGGAGAAGGCCACGGGCGGCATCCCCGTCGCCGTCAGGAAGGGCGAGCAGCCCACCCTCCTGGAGGGACCGCTGCCCGCCGCACCCTGACCCGCGTCGAATGCGGATCCCGCCCGGACTCCGCTACGGGTCCGGGCGGCGGGCGCGAGCCGGATCGCGGCGCAGGCGAGTTACTCGTACGGATCGGGGACGCGGCCCGCGAGGCCGGTCAGCCGATCGAGGAGATCGGCGGGCAGGGTCGGATGGGCGGCGAGGCCGCACAGCAGCGGGATCACGGGCGGACCGACCCGGCCAGGGACTCGGCCAGGGCCGTGGCGTGGGGGTGCGGGCGGCGCCGACGTGGCGACAGCACGCCGATGTGCCGTGCGGGGCACGGGGGTTCGACCGGTACGACCGTCACGCCGTCGGGATCCCCACCCCCATCGCCAGCCCCGATTCCAGCCCCGGTTCCGGCCCCGGGACCGTCCGCCGACGCCAGTGCGACCCGGGGGATCAGCGCGACGCCGACGCCCGCCTCGACGAGGGAGCGGGCGAAGAAGTAGTCCGTGGTGGAGGCCGCCACCCGGAGGTCGAAACCGGCCCGTTCCGCGTACCGGCGGAGGTACGCCCCGGTCTTGAGGCAGCCCAGCACCCAGCGGTCGGAGGCGAGTTCGGCCGGAGCGATCGACTCGCGCCCCGCGAACCGGTGTCCCGGGGGCAGGACCAGCGCAAGCGGGTCCTCCATCAGCGGCAGCCAGTCGAGCGCGGCCGCCGGTGGCAGCGGCAACGGCCCGTCGAAGTGGTAGGTCAGCGCGAGATCGGCGGCGCCCGAGCGGACCATGGGCATGGCCTCCTCCGGCTCGGCCTCCAGGACCGTCAGCTCCACCTCCGGATGCGCCGCGACGAACCGGGCGAGCGCGCCCGGCAACAGCCGCCGGCCCCCGCTCACGAAGGTGGCGACGGTCAGCCGCGGCCGCTCGGCGGTGACCCGGTCGATCTCGTGGCGCACCCGGTCGAGCTCCGCCGACACGGCCTCCGCCGCCTCCACCAGCAGCCTGCCCGGCTCGGTGAGCGTGATCCCGCGCGTACTGCGCACGGCGACGGGATGACCGAGGCCGCGCTCCAGGGCCGCGATGTGCTGGGAGACGGCCGAGGGCGTCAGGAGCAGCGCCCCGGCCGCCTTGTTGAAGCTGCCGTGCTCGGCCACGGCGCGCAGGATGCGCAGCCGCTGCACATCGATCATCAGTTTCCCTTACGACGCGTTCAGCACTTCGGTAGTTCCGCTGGGGACGGTACAGCGGCAGAGTCCCGGACATGCAGCAGATTCTCGTCATCGGCGGAAGCCGCTATTTCGGAAAGCACCTGGTCACCCTGGAGCGGGACGCCGGGAACGAGGTGACCGTCCTCAACCGGGGATCCGCCGCCCCGCCCCGCGGCATCGGCCACCTGATCGCCGACCGGGAGGACGAAGCGGGGCTTCGCGCGGCGCTGGGGGAGCGCACCTTCGACGTGGTCTTCGACCAGGTCTGCTACACGCCCCGGCAGGCGGAGATCGCCCGCCGCGTCTTCGCAGGCCGCACCGGGCGGTACGTGATGACCTCGACGATGGAGGTCCACGACCCCGCACCGCCCACCCCCGAGGCGCGCGCCTACGCCGAGGGCAAGCGGCGGGCCGAGGCCGTCCTGGGGGCGGAGCCCGCCTTCGGCCACGTGGCCGTGCGCACGGCGCACGTACTCGGCGGCGGCCGGGCGGAGTTCACCGGCCGCCTCGCGCACTACGTGGAGCGGATCGGCGCCGGGATCCCGGTGGCCGTGCACGAGGCCCCGTACCCGACCTCCTTCATCCACCACCACGAGATCGCCCGCTTCCTGCACTGGGCCGGGCAGCGGGACTTCACCGGGCCGGTGAACGCCGCCTCGCACGGGGAGCTCGACGTGCTCGGGCTGTCCGGGGCCGTCGCCGAGCGGGTCGGTCGGGCGCTGCGCCTGCGGACCGTCGCGGCCGGCTGCGAGGCCTCGCCGTTCTCCTTCGACCGGGCCTACGCGATGGACAACGGCCGGGCCGCCGCGCTCGGCTTCCGCTTCGGGCAGCTCACGGACTGGCTCCCGGAGGCCATCGCGGAGACCGCCGCGGAGGCCGCCGTGGAGACCCCTGCGGGGATCTCGCGATGATCACCGGAACGGACCGGTTCCGGGTGAATCCGTTGATGCGCCGCGGCGCGGACATCCGTACAACCATCCCGCTCCGGCAGGGGTCTTAGAGGCGAATGTTCGATCGAATCTCCAGGGGGAAACGGACGTGCGACGCCACACCCGTCACGCCATTGCGCTCGTCGCGACGATCACCACACTGACCGGAGGCCTGCTGGTCTCCACCGGCACCGAGGCCGAGGCGGCCACCGCCGGGCCCGCGCCCACCCGGTACGCCGACGACTTCAACGGCGACGGCTATCACGACCTGGCGATCGGTGCCCCGAACTCCGCCGTGAATGTCACGGGCACCGACGGGGTCACCACCGAGGTGGCCAACGCGGGCTACGTGACCGTCTCCTACGGCGGCAAGTACGGGGCCCAGAAGACCGGCCTGAAGGTCATCACCCAGAACAGCCCCGGAATGCCGGGCGACCCGAAGAAGGACCAGCGCTTCGGTGAGGTCCTCACCACCGGCGACTTCAACGCCGACGGTTACGCGGACCTTGTCGTGGGCACCCGGGACAACTACGACCGGGGCACGAGGCCCGGCCACGTCACCCTGATCTGGGGCAGTGCCACGGGGCTGAAGGACGCCATCTCACTGGCCGACCCGCTCAAGAGGATCGGATTCGGCGTCGCCTTGAAGGCTGGTGACTTCACCGGTGACGGGAAGACCGACCTCCTCGTCGGCTACTCCACCACGCTCGAACTGTTCCGGGGCCCCTTCACGGCGGACGGGTCGCCCGTTTCGACCCACCGGCTGGACCTCGGCCGCCAGTACCCCGTCTTCCATCCGGGAGAGGCGCAGAACCGGATCGCGGTGGGCCGGATCAACAAGGGCGCCATCGACGACCTCGTCGTCCTCGGCGAGAGGCAGGACCCCGCCGCTCCGATCCGGGGCCGCGTGCTCTTCGGCGGGACGTCCGGACTGCGCCTCACCCCGGTCACCATCCGCGGCGGAGGCAGCGTCGCCATCGGGGACTTCGACAAGGACGGCTACGGCGACATCGCCGTGGGCGACTCCGAGACCCAGATCGACACCATCCGCGCGGCGGGTCTGGTCCGGGTCAGCTTCGGTTCCTCCACGGGTGTGAACGAATCCCGCGGCTACCAGACGTTCACCGAGGACACCTCCGGCATCCCGGGCGGCGTGGGCACGGGTGACCGCTTCGGCCAGTCACTGGCCGCGGCCGACCTCAACCTGGACGGCTACGCCGAGCTGATCGTCGGTGCCCCGGGTGAGCGGAAGGCCGCCTGCGGCTGGGGCTGCGACGTCACCGGTGGCGGCCTCTACGTGCTCAAGGGCACGTCCAAGGGCGTCACCGGCACCGGGGCCGCCTGGTACGCGCACAACGCGCCGGGCCTGCCCGCCCCCGCCGGCACGTTCCGCATCCCCTCGCTGCTCAAGGTCACCGACCTGAACAACGACAAGCAGCCCGAGCTCACCTTCGCGGTCGCGGCGACCGTCCCGCAGGTCTGGTCCGTCGGCACGAAGGACGGCAAGGTCGCCGGGACCGCGCCCACCCGCGTCGTCAACCCGCCGACCGACCCCCAGGTCAAGGTCGGCAACGAGTTCGGCGTACTCGCCCGCTGACAGGCCCCCGCCCGCTGAACCAAGCCCCCGGGCCGCGCGCGCCACTGCGCCACTGCGCGCCACTGCGCCGCGCCGCCGGTCCGGGGGCTCCTGGGTCCCGGAGCCCAGGAGCGGAGGGGGGTACAAGAACCCACCAGGCGGAGCAGGCTAGCGGTCCCCGGCCCGGCGCTCCAAGGGCGTTGCTACTGCCGAGTTGTTCACACTGAAGGTCACGCTTCCCGCCCGGTAGCGGTCGTCTGACCACTCGATGGGGCGGCCCGTCCGGGTCGCGGAGACGTGCCGCTGGCGCAAAAGAGGGCTGCCGCGGCGGATCTCCAGCAGCCGGGCGTCCTCGCTGCCGGCGGGAAGCGCGTCGATGAGGTGCTCGCCGTAGTGGGCCACGATCCCGGAGTCGTCGGCCAGCCCGTCCATCACCGAGCGGCAGTCCTCGGGCATCGCCTCGACCGCTGCCGCGACCCAGTCGGCGTAGGCCGTCCGTTCGACCATCGTCGGCTCCCCGTCGAGCAGTCGCAGCCGCAGGACGGCCAGGATCTCCGTGCCGGCCGGCAGAGCCAGCCGGTCGGCCTCCTCGGCGGTGGCCGGCCGGCGGGTGCGCGACAGGAAGCGGCTCGCGGCCTGGTGGCCGACCCCCTCGGCCCACTGGGCGAAGCTGTTGAGTTCGCCGAAGCTGTGCTTGCGCTCGTGGCGCAGGACGATCCTGCGGGCCCCCTGCCGGGAACCGATCAGCCCCTCGGCGGCGAGCGTCGCCACGGCCTGGCGGACGGTCCCGCGGGAGGCCGACCAGTGTGCCGCCAGATCGCTCTCCGAGGGCAGTTGGGCGCCCACCGGGTACTGGCCGGAGAGGATCGACCGGCGCAGCGCCTCGGCGATCTCCAGATACCGCACCGTAGCCATGCTGTCCTGTTCCCCCTCGTGTGGATGTGCGTACAGGCCCCGCCGCCCGGCGCCTGTCGCGCCGCCCTCAACCCTAGGCCGTGCCGAGCCCGAAGATCATCTTGAGGGTCGTCCGTCACGTCTGTATCCGGCCAGTCTCCGCTCTTCGTCGAGACGTGCTCCACGGGACAGACGCCGTTCACCGTCCGTACAGAGGCCCAGGGCGAACTGGAGCCAACTTGTTCAGACAAGTGAAACCCCTCCACGCGTTCTTCATGCGTTTTCGTCTCCGGGAGAGACCGTGCTCAGTTCCTCCGCCCGTCGCGGTGCGGCCGTCCTGCTCAGTGCCGCCGTGCTCACCACGCTCAGCGCGTGCGGCGCCGCACCCGACAAGACCGCCGGCTCCGCCGGTGGCGACGGCAAGAACAAGACCCAGCCCGGCGCCGCCACCTCGGTCGCCGACTTCGGCGGCCTGGAGGGCCTCGTCGCGGCCGCCGAGAAGGAGGGCGAGCTCAACGTCATCGCGCTGCCCGCCGACTGGGCGAACTACGGCGAGATCCAGAAGGCGTTCGCGGCCAAGTATCCCAAGGTCAAGATCAACGCCGAGAACCCGGACGCCTCCAGCGCCGACGAGATCGCAGCCGTCAAGTCCCGCAAGGGCCAGACCCGCGCCCCCGACGTCCTGGACCTCGGCATCGCCTTCGCCCGCAGCGGCGCCGCCGAGAACCTCTTCGCCCCGTACAAGGTCACCGCCTGGGACCAGATCCCCGCCGCCCAGAAGGACGCGGACGCCCGCTGGTACAACGACTACGGCGGCTACGTCTCCATCGGCTGCGACGCCGCCCGCATCCCGAACTGCCCGCAGTCCTTCGCCGACCTGGCCAAGCCCGAGTACAAGGGCAAGGTCGCCCTCAACGGCAACCCGACCAAGTCCGGCTCCGCCTTCGGCGGCGTCTACGCGGCGGCCCTGGCCAACAAGGGGTCCTTCGCGGACATCCAGCCCGGCATCGACTTCTTCGGCCGGCTGAAGAAGAGCGGGAACTTCATCCCCGTCGAGTCCACCCCGGCCACCGTCGAGAAGGGTGAGACCCCCATCTCGATCGACTGGGACTACCTGAACGCCGGCTACGCCGAGCAGTTCAAGGGCAAGGGCGTCGACTGGAAGGTGGCCATCCCCACCGACGGCGTCTACGCCCAGTTCTACTCGCAGGCCATCAACAAGGACGCCCCGCACCCGGCGGCCTCCCGCCTGTGGATGGAGTTCCTGTACAGCACCGAGGGCCAGAACCTGTGGCTCAAGGGCTATGCCCGCCCCGTGCTGCTGCCCGCCATGACCCAGGCCGGCACCGTCGACAAGGAAGCCGTCACCAAGCTGCCGCAGGTCCAGGGCACCCCGGCCTTCCCGGCCTCCACCGAGCTGGACAAGGCCAAGGCCACCCTCGCCGAGAAGTGGGACAAGGCCCTCAGCTGATGTCCGCCTCCACCACCCTCCCCCACTCGACGGGGACCGCCGGCGGCAGCACCACCCGCCGCCGGCGGCGCGGCCCGCGCACCTGGCTCGCCGCCCTCCCGCTCCTCGCCTTCACCGCACTGTGCTTCGGCGTCCCGCTGGGCGCCATCGCCTTCGGTGCGGTCACCCGTACGGACCCGGTGAGCGGCGCCACCGAAGCGACCGGCGAGCACCTGGCCCGCTCCCTCCAGGGGCCCTACCTCGGCTCGCTCATCGGCAGCGTCCAGCTCTCCGCCCTCACCGCACTCGTGGCCGGGGTGCTCGGCGTCCTCATCGCGCAGGCCGTCGTCACCTCCCCCTCCCGCGCCCTGCGCGGGGCGACGCTGACCGCCTCCGGCGTCCTCGCCAACTTCGGCGGCGTTCCCCTCGCCTTCGCGTTCATCGCCACCGTCGGGATCTCCGGGGTCGTCACCCAGCTCGCCGACCTGACCGGCCTCGGCTGGAACCTCTACTCCTTCACCGGCCTCACCGTGGTCTACCTCTACTTCCTGACCCCGCTCATGGTGCTGGTGACCGTCCCCGCGCTCGACGGACTGCGCCCGCAGTGGCGCGAGGCCGCCCAGAACAACGGGGCGAGCGGATGGCAGTTCTGGCGCCACGTCGGCCTGCCCGTCCTGGCACCCTCCCTGCTCGGCGGGTTCGTGCTGCTCTTCGGCACGGCCTTCGCCGCGCACGCCACGGCCGCCGCCCTCGTCGGCGGCTCCGTCCCGCTGGTCACGCTCAAGATCGCGGACGCCCTGTCCGGGAACGTGCTGACCGGCCAGGAGAACGTGGCCCTGGCCCTCGGCCTCGACATGATCGTGATCGCCGGCCTGGTCATGGCGGTCTACCTGCCCCTCCAGCGACGGAGCGCCCGATGGCTGCGATGACCCCGACGCCCGCCCCGAACGACGAGGCCGCCTCGGCGGCCAGCGCCGCCGCGCACGCCACGCCCGCCGCGGCTGCCGGTCCGGCCGTCGCCGTCGCCGTCGCCGTCGCCGCGGACGGTGAGCGGGACCGGCCCGAACCCCCGGCCCGTACGCCGCGCCGGGCGCGCCCCCGCTCCCGGCCCCGGGTGTGGCGCGGAGCGGTGCTCGGCCTCGCGGGCGCGTACTTCGTCCTCCCGCTCCTCGCCTCCTTCGTGTTCACCGTGCACGTCCCCGGCCAGGGCATCAGCTTCGAGGCGTACACCCAGCTGCTCTCCGCCGAAGGGTTCACCGAGAGCCTGCTGCTCTCGCTGGGCCTCGCCGCCGCGACCATCGCCGCCTCGCTGCTCCTCGCCGTGCCCGCGCTGGTCGCCGTACGCATCGGCTCGCCGCGCCTGCGCCCGGTCGTGGAGGTGATGTGCATGATGCCGCTGGTGGTGCCGCCGATCGCGCTGGTCACCGGTATCACCACGGTGCTGCGCTGGGGTCCCGAACACCTCTCCACGACCCCGCTCTACCAGACCTTCCTCGCGGTCCAGAACCCGGACTTCCCCGTCGTCCTGGTCCTCGCATACACCGTGCTCGCACTGCCCTTCGTCTACCGCTCCCTCGACGCGGGCCTGCGCGCCGTCGACGTCCCGACCCTGGTCGAGGCCGCCCGCAGCTGTGGCGCGAGCTGGCCGTACGTGGTCCTGCGCGTGATCCTGCCGAACCTGCGGGCCGCCCTCGCCGGAGCCGGATTCCTCACGCTGGCCCTGGTCCTCGGCGAGTTCACGATCGCCTCACTGCTCGGCTTCCAGCCCTTCGCCGTGTGGATCGTGTCGATCTCCGGAGCGCACGCCCGCATGTCGGTGGCCGTCTCCGTCCTCAGCCTCCTCATCACCTGGTTGCTGCTGCTCCTCCTCTCCCGGGCCGGCACCGCCCCCGCTACCGTGTCTGCAGGACCCTCGCGCAACTCCCGCACCTCCCGTACCCCTCGCACCTCCCGTACCTCCGGCAAGGAGTCCTGACCCGCATGTCCCTCACCCTTCCCGAGGCCAGGAAGTCCGCGGATGGCGAAGCGGCCACCGGCGGAGCGCGCGTCGAATTCCGCGGCCTGCGCCGGGCGTTCGGCTCCACCGTCGCCCTCGACGGACTCGACCTCACCATCGAGCCCGGCGAACTCGTCGCCCTGCTCGGCCCGTCGGGCTGCGGAAAGACCACCGCGCTGCGCGTCGTCGCCGGCTTCGAACAGCCCGACTCCGGCGAAGTGCTCCTCGACGGACAGGACATCACGCGGATCCCGGCCAACCGCCGGGACGCCGGCATGGTGTTCCAGTCGTACAGCCTCTTCCCGAACCTCAACGCCCGCGACAACGTGGCCTTCGGCCTGCGCGTCCGCAAGGTCGGCGCGGCCGCGCGCCGCGAGCGCGCCGCCGAGCTGCTCGACCTGGTCGGCCTGCCCGACCACGGCGACCGCTACCCGCACCAGATGTCCGGCGGCCAGCAGCAGCGCGTCGCACTCGCCCGCGCCCTCGCCCTGCGCCCCCGCGTCCTGCTGCTCGACGAGCCGCTCTCCGCGCTCGACGCGAAGGTACGGGCCAGCCTGCGCGAGGAGATCCGCCGGCTCCAGCTCTCCCTGGGCATCACCACGGTTTTCGTCACGCACGACCAGGAAGAGGCCCTGTCCATGGCCGACCGGGTCGCCGTGCTCAACGCCGGCCGTCTGGAGCAGTGCGCCGCCCCCGCCGAGCTCTACGAGCGGCCCGCGACCCCCTTCGTCGCCGAGTTCGTCGGCACCATGAACCGGCTCCCCGGACGGCTGTCCGGCTCCGGCACGGTCGAAGTGGCCGGCTCCCGGCTGCCGGTGGACGGCCCGGTGCCTTCCACCCCCGACGTCGAGGTGCTCGTACGGCCCGAGAACATCACCGTGACGGCGGCCGCGGACGGTGCCGAGGGCGCGGCCACCGTCGTATCGGCCTCGTTCTTCGGGTCGGTGACCCGGCTCCACCTGGACCTGCCCGACGGCATCCGCATCAAGGCCGACCTGCCCTCGCGCGAGGCCGGAGCCCTGGTACCGGGCGCGCGGGCGGCTGTGGGGCTGGCCGAACGCCCCGTCCTCGTCGTCGCCACCGCGGCCGCCACGGCCACGGCCACCGCCTCAGCCTCAGCCTCAGCCTCAGCCTCAGCCTCAGCCTCAGCCTCAGTCTCAGGGGAAGCCTCATGACCGGACTCGCCGCCGTCCTCTTCGACATGGACGGCACCCTCGTTGACACCGAGGTCCTGTGGTGGCAGACCACCGCGGAGGTCGCCGCCGGCCTGGGCCACGCACTGACCGACGCCGACGCGCCCGAGGTGGTCGGCCGGGCGGTGGAGGACACCGCCGCGCACCTCGTACGGGTGGCCCGTGCGGGGGACGCCGGGGAAGTGGCGCGGGCCCTGACCGACAGCTTCTTCGCACGGGTGGAGCAGGGCGCGCCGATGCGGCCGGGCGCGCAGCGGCTGCTGACCGCCCTGGAGGCGGAAGGCGTGCCGTTCGCGCTGGTCAGCGCTTCGCCGAGGGTGGTCGTGGACTCGGTGGTGGGCGGCTCGCTGGCCCATGTCCCCTTCGCCTTCACGCTGTCCGCCGACGACACATCCCTGACGAAGCCGCACCCGGACCCCTACCGGGCCGCCGCGGCGCGCCTCGGTGCGGAGCCGTGGGGTTGCGTGGCGGTCGAGGACTCCCCGGACGGCGCGGCCTCGGCGGAGGCGGCCGGCTGCGGGGTCCTGGTGGTGCCGTCCCTGCTGGACGTCCCCCCGACGCCGGTACGCACCTTCGCGACCTCCCTCACCGAGGTCACCCCGGACACCCTGCGGGCCTGCCTGGTCGCTCCGCTGGGGGTGTGACGGGACCGGGCCGCCTCCGAGAGGGACGGTCTAGTCCATGAGGTCGAGCAGGCTCAGGATTCCCTCCGCGTAGGCGGCCGATTCGGAGCCCGGGCGCCGGGACGCCGTGTCGCGCAGTCCGGGCAGGCCGGAGCGGATGTGCGCGGCGCACTGGCCGTACAGGCCGGCCTCGTGCGAGGAACCGTCGTCCTCCGCGCCGAGGAGGCGCAGCAGCGCCCACAGCAGGGCCTCGCGCGTCGACTGCCGGGGCGGGCCGGCGAACCAGACGGCCATCAGGACCCCGCACACCGCAGGGGCGGGCGGCCGCAGCACGCCCTGGTGGAAGGCGTGGCCCTCCAAGGCGCGGAACGCGGCCGGGTGCCCCTCGGCCGCGTCCCACAAGGTGTCCGCGAGATGACCGAGATGACCGGCCGGGCGGCCGCAGCCGCATTCGATGGAGTTCCAGTCGTGCCGGGCGATCTCCCGGGCCACTGCGTCGGGCACCAGCGGGCTGGTGCGGGGCTGCTTCTCCGTCGTTCTCACGGGAGAAGTATGGGATCAAGCCAGTGGCCAGTCCAGAGCGGCCTGCCCGGAGGGGACCAGGGAATCAGCCGCCGTGCCCCTGACAGCCACAGCCCTTCGCCGCGGCGCGCGGCAGCCCCTCGGTGAACTCGCTCTGCGAGAACACCGCCAGGACCGTCGCCGGCTCGGTGCCGTGGTTGACCAGGGTGATCTCCTTGCCGGCCGGCAGCATCGCGAAGGTGCCCGGAGCCACCGTCTTGGCACCGCACCCGCACGAGGCCTCCACCGTTCCGGCGACGCCGGTGAGCAACAGCTCGGACGTCCCGTGCGCGTGGGCCGGGATCGTCCCGCCCGCCGGAACCCGGATCCGGACCGCCGCGAGCGCGCTGAACGGACCGCCCGCGGGGTCGAGGCGCAGCGCCGGGCCGCCGGTGTCGGTGGCGGTGTCGGGAGCGGTGTCGATGGTCATGCCGAACATGGGTGGTTCCTCTACGCGTTGGTGCGCGGCAGCCGCCTGCGCGGGCCGGGCCACGGCCACCGGTCCTTCCGGTCACGGTTCGAATTTAGACGACCGGCATCATCTCAATACCGGGTGAAAGGTCCCGACCTCCCGGGCCTTTCGCCTCGCCCCGGCCATGACAGGCTGGGTCCGTGAACGAGGCACCGCGCGACCCGGCACCCAGGACACCGCTCTACCTGAAGGTCGCCGGGGACCTGCGGACCGCCATCACGGCGGGCGAGTACGGATCGGGCGCGCGACTGCCCGCCGAGGACGAACTCGCCCGCCGCTACGGCGTCTCCAGGGGTACGGTGCGCCAGGCCCTCGCCGCCCTGCGCACCGACGGGCTGATCACCTCGCGGCGCGGCACCCGCCGGGTCGTCCTCGGCGGCGGCGCGGGGGAGGCCGGGGGAGTCGCGGAGCTCCGTAGCTTCACCCGGTGGGCCCGCTCGCTCGGTGAGGAGCCCGGAGGGCGGACCGTGGCCGTGGACCGCGGCGAGGCCGGCGCCGAGGAGTCGGAGCAGCTACGGATCGACGCGGGCGCCCCCGTGTACCGCGTCCTGCGGCTGCGCACCCTGTCCGGGGCCCCCGTGATGGTGGAGCGCACTACGTACCCGGAGCCCGTCGGCGCCCTGGTCGCGGACATGCCGCCGGACACGGTCTCGTACTCCGAGCAACTCGCCCGGCACGGAGTCCTCTTCGCCGACGCCCACCACACCATCGACATCGCGGTGGCCGACGCCGACGACGCGCGGCTGCTGGGCTGCCCGGCGGGCGAGGCCCTGCTGCGCGAACGGCGCCGCTCCACCGACCCGGCGGGGGTCCCGGTGGAGTGGTCGCAGGACCGCTACCTGCCGGGGACGGTCGCCTTCACCGTGCATACCACCGCCGCCAGCGCGCTGGGCCGCCTGCTCGGCTCCTGATCAGTTCGTGATCAGGCGTTCTTGATCAGCAGGGCCTCCAGCAGCGGCCGGAAGTGGTCGAAGTCCGGGGTGGCAAGCTCGGGGTCCTTGGCCTGCTCGTCCCAGCGCCGCACGGCCACCGCGTCGGCCGCCCCCGGCAGCGCCTCGAACGCCCGCGCCTGCTCGGCGGTCATCGGGCCGCCCTGGACGCGCAGGGTGTGGACGGAGGCCTCCGAGAGCAGGTCGAAGTAGCCCGGCTCGGCCGTGCACAGGTAGCGCTTGGCGGCCACGTGCAGCCGGACCGGCTCGGTCACCTCCGGCCCGAACCACCGGGCCAGCCAGTCGGCCCCGGTGTGGCCGTGCCGGTTGTCCTGCCCGCCCTCCATCAGGTCGCGGCCGGTCACGGTTCCGTGGAAGTGCCCGATGTCGTGCAGCAGCGCGGCCGCCACCAGGTGGGCGGGGGCCCCGGCGGCTTCGGCGAGAGCCCCGGCCTGGAGCATGTGCCCGGCCTGGGTGACGGCCTCGCCGAAGTACTCGGCGCTGCCCTCGCCCTCGAAGAGGCGGGCCAGCGCGTCGATGGCGCCGGAGCCGGGGGTGTCGTAGGGGACGGTGGTGTCGGGGGCGTTCACGCGGAGGCTCCTTCGCGGCGCAGGACGGCAAGGGTGGAGAGCAGCCCGTCGAGATCGGCGTACGTCCCCTGGAGGTGGCGTCCGCCCGATTCGGCGAAGGCGGTACGGGCGTGCAGCAGACGGGTGTTGTCGAAGACCACGCAGTCGCCGGGCGCGAGCCGGAAGTCGAGCCGCAGTCCGGGCCCCTCCAGCAGCTCGCCGAAGAGGCGGTAGGCCGCGTAGAACTCCTCCAGCACCCCCGCGGGCTGGTGCAGCGTGGAGATGGAGCGGTTGTTGAAGCGGACCTCGCGGATCCGCCCGAGCGGGTCCACGTCGATCAGCGGCCGGTGGGCCCGCAGTTCGCAGTGCGCGTCGGCGAAGGCGAACTCCACCGGTACCCGGGTCAGCACCTCGAAGGCCTCCGGTTCCCGCGCGCGCAGCAGCGCGGCGGCGTGGAAGCCGTCGACCAGACCGGAATCGCCGCCCCGGGCCTCGTTGCGCAGACAGTGCAGCAGCTGGAGGGTCGGTACGGGATCCCGGTAGGGATTGTCGGTGTGCGGGGTGATCAGCGCGCCGGTGAAGGCCAGGTTGTTGGGGTCGGCCTCCACGCGGACCTCGAAGAGCTCCCCGTAGTTCGTCTCGCGGACGAAGCCGAAGGTGCGGGCCACGTCCAGCACCATCCGGTCCCGGCACGGGACCTCCCGCAGGAGGGCGAAGCCCAGCCGGACCACGCCGTCGAGGACCTGCTCGCGGACCTCGCGGGAGCTGATGTACGCGTCCCAGCCGGCCTCCGGGATCCGCCCGTCCAGGTCGGCCGCCGCCCACAGCTCCTTGTCCGCCTCGGTCCGCCCGTCCCCGGCCGCGCGGTACGCCGGTCCGTCCGGGGCGTGGGCGTCGAGCCAGCGGGCCGGGTACACGGAGCGGTGGCCGTCCGGCTGCCACTCCACCTCCCAGCCGGGCCCGCCGTCGGGGGCGGGCGCTTCGCGCACGGCGCCGACGGCCAGGCCGGCGGGGAGCTCGGTGATCTGGAACAGCTTCTGGCCGGTGCGCGGGTCACGGCACTCGGCGCAGGGGCAGTTGTCGCGCAGCCAGGGCGCGGGCGGGCGGGTGATCGCCGGTACGGACATCGTGGCTCCTGCGAAGCTCGGGAAAGTTGTATATACAACTCTGGGGTGCCCGCAGCGTGACAGGAGCAGGTGACCGGCAGGTGGCGCACAGGTGGCCGGAACCGGATCGCGGCGCCGGCCGTCTGAGACCGGGGCGGACGGGCCCCGGGGTGGACCGGCCGACGGGTGAACGCGCCCCCGGGCGGGGCTGAACGAGGAGCGTGGGGGAGACGGTGCGGACGGCAAGAGGCTGGGCGGCAAGGGGTTGGGCGGCAAGGGCGCGGGCGGTAAGGCTGCGGACGCCGAGGGTGCGGGCGGCCACGTGGATCAGGCGAAGGATCGGACTCCTGCTGTTCGCACTGCTCGCGACCCAGGTGGGGTCCCTCGTCGGTCCGGCCCACGCCTGCGGCTGCGGGGCCATGGTCCCCGACGGCAGCTCCCGGATCGGAGTCTCCCGGGAGGCTTCCGTGGTCCGCTGGGACGGCCGGACCGAACAGGTGGCGATGCGGTTCACGGTCGGCGGCGACGCCGAGCGGGCCGCCTGGATCATGCCGGTCCCGGGGCGGGCCACGGTGCGCCTCGGCGACGGCGGGCTGTTCTCCCAGCTGGTGGACCTGACCGGACCGGAGTACCGGACCCGCGGCTACTTCTGGCCGCGCGATGGGGACTGGCCCTTCGACTCCGGCCGCGGGGACGCGGCCGGAGCGCTGCCGCCCGGCAGCGGTGAGCCGCGGGTCGGCGTCATCGGCCGGGAGCGCCTCGGCGACTTCGACGTGGCCCGCCTGACCGCCACCGACCCCGACGCGCTGGGCGACTGGCTCGAGGCCAACGGCTTCGTGCTCCCCGAGCGCCTCTCCGCCGAGCTGGAGCCGTACGTGGACCAGCGCTGGGAGTACGTCGCCGTACGGCTCGCCCCCCGGGAGCCGGGCACCACCCTGCGCGGCACCCTGGACCCGCTCCTGATCCGCTTCGAGAGCGACCGGCTGGTCTACCCGATGCGGCTGTCCCGGCTGGCCGCCACCGCCCAGTCCCTGGGCCTGTACGTCCTGGCGGAGCACCGCATGGAACCCGTCTCCGCGATCGGCGGCAACGCGCCCGAGGTGACCTTCGCCGGGCGGATCACCCCGACGGGACCGGTCGCCGAATTCGCGGGCGCGGAGCCGGTGTTCCTGACGGCGATCGACCAGAGCTTCCCGGTCCCGTCCCGGATCGACGGCGACCACGAACTGCGCGCCGCCGCCGTGGACGCCCCGTACCGCCGGGTGGAGTACACCGACGAGCTGCTCACGGCCGGCGGCCTCCCGGTCTGGATCCTCGCGCTCGGGGGCCTGCTCGCGGTCGCCGCCCTCGCGGCCGTCCTGACCGCGCTGCTGATGCGCCGCCACCGGACGGCCGCCGGGCCGGGGAGCCCGCACGTGTAGCCGTACAGTCGCCCCTGCCGTCAGTGGGCGGGGGATTGCGCTTCTGCCGACCGCCGCCGGCCGCGTGCACGCTCCGCGCCCCGCCCGGCCTCCCGGGCCAGCGCCGGAGCACAGAGCCACCAGGCGACCAGGCCTGCCCCCGCGCCGGCCACCGCCCCGGCGGCGGTGTCGCTGAGCCAGTGCGCGTGCAGCCAGGTGCGGCTCCACATCATCGCCAACGTGAACACCGCGCCGCCGATCCACCAGGCCCGGCGCCTGGCGGCCGGGACGAGGAGCGCGCCGACGATGACGACCAGGAGCGCCGCACTGGCCGCGTGCCCGGAGGGAAAGGAGCCGTGGTCGACCCGGACCAGCGGATTCTCCGGGCGCGGCCGGTCCACCAGGTGCTTGAGCCCCTGCACGACGAGCATGTTCCCGGCCATGTAGACGAGGAAGAGGAATCCCGCCGACACCCAGCGCCGCCGGACGAGCAGGAAGGCGAGCAGGGTGAGCGGAACGACGGCGCCCACCGGGCCCCCGAACCAGTTCAGCAGCGTGGCGACCACGGAGGGCAGCCCCTCGTGCGGTCCGCCCATCCAGGTCAGCCAGCGGTCGTCGAAGCCCTGGAAGGGCGGCCGTGCGACGTCCCTGCGGACGACGAGCGCGAGCGCGGCGGCGGATCCGAGGAGCGCGATTCCGAGGGCGAGGGTGCCGGTGCGCCTGCTGCCAGGGTCCGTCGCGGACGCGGGTGCGCCGGCTTCGAGGGGTGGGCCGACGGGGATCGTGGACATGGCTGAGCTGCCTCTCGCGGCGGGGGAAAAGAGGGGTGACGAGGGAACGAGGGGAACGAGGGAAACGAGGAGAACGAGGGGAACGAAGGGGTGCGGGTAAGGAGTGGCGCGTGCAGGGGCATGCGGCTTTTGGCCGGTTGTGGCGTGGCCATATCTCGTGCTTACACGTGTAATCAGCGAATGTAGCCATGCCTTCCCCGCACCACAAGCCCCGCGGGCCCAGGAGCCCGGCCGCCGGGCTCAGTTCCGCGCCGGGGGCCTGTCGTCAGGCGCCCGGCCGGATGATCGTGATTCCCGGTCCCGGCGCCGAGCCCATCGCCGCCAGCGCGGCCGGCGCCCGGTCGAGCGGGATCGTGGAGGTGACCAGCAGGTCCGGCCGCAGCGCTCCGGAGCGGACCAGTTCCATCATCGGCGGGTAGGCGTGCGCAGCCATCCCGTGGCTGCCGAGGATCTCCAGCTCCCACCCGATGACCCGCTCCATCGGCAGCACCGCGGCCCCCCGCGCCGCGGGCAGCAGCCCGACCTGTACGTGCCGCCCGCGCCGGCGCAGCCCTGCCACCGACGCCGACGCCGTGGCCGCGGAACCCAGTGCGTCGAGCGACAGGTGCGCACCGCCGCGCGTGTACTCCCGTACGGCCCCGGCCGCATCGCCCCGCCCCGGATCCACGCAGTGCGCGGCCCCGAAGGCCCGTGCCAGCTCCAGCGCCGCCGGCGCGGTGTCCACGGCCACCACGCGGGCTCCCGCCGCCACCGCGATCATCACGGCCGACAGCCCCACTCCGCCGCAGCCGTGGACGGCGACCCACTCGCCCGGCGCCACCCGCCCCTGCGCGACGACGGCCCGGAAGGCCGTCGCGAACCGGCAGCCGAGCCCGGCCGCGGTGTCGTACGAGAGCTCCTCGGGCACGGCCACCAGATTGACGTCGGCATGCTCCAGGGCCACGTACTCGGCGAAGGACCCCCAGTGCGTGAATCCCGGCTGGGTCTGCCGGGCGCACACCTGGTGCTGCCCGGCGGCGGACTCGGCGCAGCTGCCGCACGCGCAGACGAAGGGCACCGTCACCCGGTCCCCGGTACGCCAGTTGGCGACTCCCGGGCCCACCGCCTCGACCACACCGGCCAGTTCGTGGCCGGGCACGTGCGGGAGCGTGATGTCCGGATCGTGCCCCATCCACCCGTGCCAGTCACTGCGGCACAGCCCCGTCGCCTCGACCCGTACGACCACGCCGCCGCCGGCCGGCACCGGATCGGCCACCTCCCGCACCTCGCCGGACTCCCCGAACCGCTCGAACACCACCGCGCGCAAGCCGACCGCCTCCACTCGCCTGATCCGCCGCCCCGGGCTCCCTTGTCGGCCCCGAGAAGAAGGTCGAGGTCATCAAGTAGCCGGACCGGCTCCCGGGACGTCTCCGTACACTGGCGGGCATGGTAAGCCGCATCAGTGAGCTGGTCATCGACTGCGCCGACCCCGAGCGCCTCGCCGCGTTCTGGAGCGAGGCCCTCGGCTACGTGGAGCTCTCCCGGGAGGACGACGGAAGCATCGAGATCGGACCGCCGGGCGCCGGTTTCGGAGGCCCGCAGCCCACCCTCGTCCTCAGCCCGAGCAGCGACCCGCGGCGGGGGAAGCTCCGCCTGCACATCGACGTCAACCCCGTCGACCGCGACCAGGACGCCGAGCTGGAGCGCCTGCTCGCCCTCGGCGCCCGTCCGGTGGACATCGGCCAGACGGGCGCCGAGAGCTGGCACACCCTGTCCGACCCGGAGGGCAACGAGTTCTGCCTCCTGCGCACCCGCCTGCAGCCCCTCTGATCCGAAAGAGACGGCCTATCCCTTGGCCCGGCGCAGGGTCAGGTCTGCCAGGGCTTCGGGGGCGCCCGGCTGGTTGCGGATGCCGGGGAAGGCGTTGACGTCCACGATCAGGGGGGATCCGTCGGCCGTGGCGATGATGTCGACGCCGTAGACGTCCAGGGAGTAGACCTCGCCGGCCCGGCGGGTCAGTTCGGCCCAGCCCTCCGGGAGCCGGGGCAGCGGCAGGGTCGGGCCGCGGCCCTCCGGGGAGAGTTCCGAACGGCGCAGGGCGGCGAAGACGCGGTCTCCGATCGCCCAGAGCTTGTGGTCCCAGCCGCTGTTCGGGGCGAAGTCCTGGACCACCACCGGCTCGTCGGGCCAGTCGTCCGCCAACTCCCCGAGGCGCACCGTGTCGTCGACCCGGGCCACGAGGTCCGCGCGGCGGCTGTGGCGGCTCTTGACGACCACGGGGGCGACCAGCGCCGCACCGGCCGCCCACCGCGCGAGCGCGCCGACGGTACGGGTTCCCGCGAACGGCAGCCCGGCCCGCACCGCCAGCTCCGCCATCAGGGTGCGGTCCTGGCAGAGCGTGGTCGCGGCGGCGGAGTTGACCACCGGCGCCCCGAGCCGCTCCAGGCGCCGGGCCAGTTCCAGCCCGGGAGGGGTGTGTGCCTTGAGGAGGTAGACGTCGGCCGGTGCCGCGGAGGCCGCGTTCGGCGCGCCGGGATCCAGCAGCTCCACCCCGTGTCCGGCGGCCCGGAGGAGGCCGGCCGCCGCCGAGAGCAGCGGATGCCCGGGGTTGTCCGTGATCAGGCCGATCCTCATGCCGGGTCCCCCGTGGAGGCCGGGGGGACGGCCGCGCCGCCCGCGGTCGCCGTCAGGGCCGTCAGGGCCTTCAGGGCCGCGACGCCAGCCACGGCCGCGGCCCCCGCGGTGCCGGTGCCGGTGCCGGTGCCGGCCGTGGCCTGGACCGGGATCGAGACCGCCGGGCCGGACGGGCGCGGAAGGGCGGACACGGCCCGCGCTCGGGCCCCGGGTACGGGCCTCGGGCAGCCGCCGCCCCGCGCGAGGTCCAGGACCGCGCGGGCCACCCGGGCCGCCGCGTCGGGGACCTGACGGAAGCTCGGGAAGTCGTTCACGTCCACGACCACCGGCCCTTCGGGCCCCAGCAGCACGTCCACCCCGTACAGGTCGAGTCCGTACACCTCACCGACCCGCGCGCCGATCTCCGCGATCTCGGCGGACAGCGGGACGAGGCGCTCCGGCACGGAGGTGTCCGGATGCAGGGGGGAGCGGCGCTCGGTGGCGAAGAGCTCCCCGCCGACCGCGTACACCTTGAGGTCGGTGCCCGAGTTCGGCACGTACGGCTGGGCGACGAGCATGCCCTCGCCGGCCAGTTCGGGAAGCATCGCGACCAGCCGCTCCGGCGAGGAGACCAGGTGCACGGCCCGTCCGGAGCTGCCGTCGGCGGGTTTGACGACCAGTGGGTACTCCGACGCCGGGATCTCGGCCAGCAGCTCCGGCCGGGCCGCCGCGTACGTCCGCGGCAGCGGCAGCCCCCGGCCGCGCCCGATGGCGGCGGCCAGCGCCTTGTCCCGTACGCCCCGGATCGCGCGGGCGTCGTTGACGGTCGTCGCACCGGCCGCTGCGGCGGCTTCGAGCAGGGTCAGCCCCGGCCCGCCGGACACCGTCTTGAGGACCCAGGCGTCATGGGCGCCGGCATCCACCGCCTCGCTCATCCTCAGCAGCGAACCGCCGGGCCGCAGCACCTCCACCCGGTGGCCCCAGGCCTTCAGTTGCCGGACCACCTCGTTCGGCATGCCGTCGTGGCGGTAGTGCTCCTCCACCAGGAAGCAGAGCCTCATGGACCTTCCCCATATTCCCCGGACGTCCGCCGATCCCGTCCGGCGAGTTGTGACGTCACAGGATGTCATGGGCCGCAATGTGATGATCGGTCCGCGTACGCAGCGACCCGCAAGGACGCCGCCGGGGCGGGTCTTCGCCGTCCGGCCACCGTCCGGCACCGTCCGGCCACCGAGATGCGGGTGGACCGGATGTCGCGAGCTCGCGATTTCCCATCTGTCCAAAGCGCTACAGAAGGACACTTACCGGCCGCGGTTGAGCGGAAAACTTGTCAGAGGCTGCCCAAAGCGATCAACAACTCTCCTATAGTGATGCCTCGTTGCCAGGAACCTTCTCCTCCATTTACGCCCGGTATGAGGCTTTGATTGATGACGGCGTCGCCCTCCCCCCTTCGCCCCTCCGCGCTGGCCCTGCTGATCACCGCAGTCGCCGGTGGCGCGCTCACCACGGCGGCGGTGGCCGCGGCCCCGTCGTCCATCGCGACCGCCCTCGGCTGGTTCGCCGGCGCGGGCGTCCTGCTGCTGGCGGTCGCGGCCTTCGCCGTGACCTGGTGTGCGCGCACCTCCCGGACGCAGCGCGGCCGCATCTCCGGCCTGAGCGCCGAACTGGCCGCCCGTGACGGGCACATCGCCCGGCTGATCGCCGACGCGACCCGTGACGCGGCCGCACGCACCGCCGAACGCTCCCGGCTGACCGGCGAACACACCGCCGAACTGGAGCGGCTGACGGGTGACCACGCAGCCGCGCTGGAACACCTGGCAGGCGCGCACGCCGCCGAGCTCGACGGGCTGGCCGCCGCCCAGAACGCCTCCCGCGAGCGGCTCGGCGGTGAGCTGCGCCGCGCCGAGTCCGGCCGGGCCGCCGCCATGGCCGCGGCCGCCAACGCGGCCGGCCGGATGCAGGCCCTGGCCACGGGGATGCTCGCCGACCTGCGCGACATGGAGCACCGGCACGCCGACGAGGACGTCCTCGGCGACCTGCTCCACCTCGACCACCGCACCGCCCAGGCCGGCCGCCTCGCCGACTCCATCGCCGTACTGACCGGGGCCCGTTCGGGCCGCCGCTGGGCGAAGCCGATCGTCATGGAGTCCATCCTGCGCGGCGCGATGGGCCGCATCGGCGGCTACCAGCGGGTCCGGCTCCACTCCACCAGCGACGCCGCCGTCGCCGGGCACGCGGCCGAGGGCGTCATGCACGCCCTCGCCGAACTCCTCGACAACGCGGCCAACTTCTCCCCGCCGACCGCCGAGGTCCACGTCTACGTCGAGGAGGTGCCGTCCGGGATCGTCATCACCGTCGAGGACAGCGGCCTCGTCATGAGCGAGGTCCAGCTGCGCCGCGCCGAACAGGCCGTGACCGCCGCCTCCCTGGACCTCGCCGGACTGTCCGGCACCCGGCTCGGCCTCGCCGTCGTCGGCCGGCTCGCCCGCAAGCACGGACTGACCGTCTCCTTCCGGCCCTCCGCCCGCGGCGGTACGGGCGCGCTGATGATGCTCCCGCAGGAGCTCATCAGCCGCACGCCCGCCGAAGCCCCCTCCGCGCCGCTCGCCATCCCGGCGCAGCCGTCCGCCCGGGTCGCGCAGGAGGCTCCCGCAGCGCCCGAAGTCCCCGCCGCGGCCGAGCCCGAGCCCGAGGCCGTGCACGACACCGCCGCCGGCCGGGACGACACCGTCCGCGCGCAGGACCGTACGGCGACGACGGACGGCGGGACCGCGGTCCCCGGCGCAGCGGACACCGGCGCCGGTACGGGCACCGGAACCGGTACGGGCGCCGACGCCGCGTCCGAATCCACCGGCGGGCACCCGCACTTCGGCGACAGCGGCCTGCCCCAGCGCCGCCGCGGCCGGACCCTGGCAGCGGCCCACCCCGAGGGCACGGACGGCGCGGGCACCGAGACCCGTACCGCCTCGCCCACGGCCTCCACCACGGCCTCCGCGCCCGGCGGGGCGTCCCGGTCGGCCGCGCGGTTCGGCAGCTTCCGCCAGGCCGTCCGCGGCGCCGCGGCCCCGGGCGAAGCAGCCTCGGGCGAAGCGGCCCCGGGCAGCGCCGGCGCCCCCGGCGACGAGCAGCAGCCCGCGCACACCCCAGACCCGGAAGGCAACACGCGATCATGACCGGCTTCACCACCGACGAGACGCTCAACTGGCTCCTCGAAGGCCTCCTCGAGCGCACACCGGGCGCCCGCCACGCCCTCGTGCTCTCCCGCGACGGCCTCAAGCTGTGCCGCACGCCCGAGCTCTCCGTCGACCAGGCCGACCAGCTCGCCGCGATCGCCGCCGGCATCCAGAGCCTGTCCCACGGGGCGTCCATCGAGTTCGGCGACGGAACCGGCGGAGTCCGCTCGGCCATGACCGAGTTCTACGGCGGGATCCTGTTCATCGTCGAGGCCGGCGAGGGTGCGCACCTCGCGCTCGTCGCGAACGAGGACGCCGACGCCGGACTCGTCGGCCACAACATGTCCGAACTGGTCGAGCAGCTCGGCGAACACCTCATCGCCAGGCCCCGGGGATGAGCCGGCCCCGGCCCGGCCGGGACGATTCACCGGACCGGCTCTACACCCTCACCGGTGGCCGCAGCCGCTCCGGATCCGACGTCTTCGACCTGGTCACCCTCGTCGTCGCCGAAAGCGATCCGGTGCCCGGCATGCAGTCCGAGCACGCGGCGATCCTGCGGATGTGCCAGTTCCCGACGGCCGTCGTGGAGATCGCGGCCGAGCTCGGACTGCCGGTGTCGATCGTACGGATCCTGCTGGCCGACCTGCTCGCCACCGGACGGATCCGCGCCCGGCACCCGCGTACGGCGAACTCGGCATACAGCTTTACCGACCCCGACATCCTGGAGCAGGTGCTCGTTGGACTCCGCAATCTCTGACGCGACGATCCCCGAAGCCGCGTCGCCGACCCCGCCCACCGAGTACCGGGCCACCGAACCGCTCCGGCCCCGCCAGGCACTGCGCAGCACGGCCGACAACGGACTGAAGATCGTCATCGTGGGCGGTTTCGGCGTCGGCAAGACCACGATGGTCCGCTCGGTCAGCGAGATCCGCCCGCTGAACACCGAAGAGACCATGACCAAGGCCGGAGAGGCCGTGGACGACACCCACGGCATCGCCGGGAAGAGCGCCACCACCGTGGCCTTCGACTTCGGGCGCATCACCCTCGACGCCCGCAACGTGCTCTACCTGTTCGGCGCCCCCGGCCAGGAGCGGTTCTGGTTCCTGTGGGACCGGCTCTTCTCCGGCACCCTCGGCGCCGTCGTCCTCGTCGACACCCGGCGCCTGGCGGACTCCTGGTACGCCATCGACCGGCTCGAACACCACGGCACGCCCTTCGTCGTGGCCTGCAACGACTTCGGCGGCCCCGCGCACACCCCGGAGCAGATCCGCGCCGCTCTCGACCTGCCGGACGGCATCCCGCTGGTGTTCTGCGACGCCCGCTCCCGGGAGTCCAGCAAGCAGGTCCTGATCTCCCTCGTCCAGCACCTCCAGACGGCCGCACTGTCGAGCACCCGGCCGAGCCGCCGGCAGAGCCCCCTGTCCCAGACCCCGGAGCCCACCCCGTGACCTGCCCCGCCGCCCCCGAGCACCAGCCCGTCTACCTCGGCGGCCCCCGGTTCCAGACCGACCCCGCCGAGCTGTACCGCGAGATGCGCCGCGAGCACGGCGCCGTCGCCCCGGTCGTCCTCGACGGAGACGTACCGGCCTGGCTGGTCCTCGGCTACCGCGAACTGCACCAGGTCACCAGCGACCCCGTGCTCTTCTCCCGGGACTCCGAGCTGTGGAACCAGTGGGACCGGATCCCCGCCGACTGGCCGCTGCTCCCGATGATCGGCCGCCGCCAGCCGTCGATCCTCTACACCGTCGGGGAACGCCACCGCGAGCGGGCCGCCGTCATCTCCGAGGCCCTCGAAGCCGTCGACCCCTTCGAACTCAAGGGGCACGCCGAGCGGTTCGCCGACGAGCTGATCGACGAACTGTGCGGCAAGGGTTCCTGCGACATCGTCGGCGAGTACGCCATGCTGCTCCCGCTGCGCGTCCTCGCCCGCCTGTACGGGTTCTCCGACGCGCAGGGCCCCGGACTCGTGCGCGCCATGAACGACATGATCAACGGGCGGGAGGGCGCCCTGGAGGGCCAGAGCCACCTCGCCGAGTCGATGTTCGCGCTGCTCTCCGCCAAGCTCGCCGAGCCCGGACCCGACGTGGTCTCCCGGATGCTCGCCAACCGGTCCGGCTTCACCGTGGAGGAAGTCGCCCAGGACCTCATGGTCATGATGGCCGCGGGCCACCAGCCCACGGCCGACTGGATCGGCAACTCCCTGCGCCTCATGCTCACCGACGACCGCTTCGCCGCCTCCCTCGCGGGCGGCCGGCACAGCGTCGGCGAAGCCATGAACGAGGTGCTGTGGGAGGACACCCCCACCCAGAACGTGGCCGGCCGCTGGACCTCCCGCGACACCCACCTGGGCGGACAGCGCATCGCCGGCGGCGACCTCGTCCTGCTCGGCATCGGCGCCGCCAACACCGACCCGCACGTGCGCACCGACGCCGGAGCGCTGACCGGCGGCAACAACGCCTTCTTCTCCTTCGGGCACGGCGAGCACCGCTGCCCCTTCCCCGCACAGGAGGTCGCCGAGGTCATCGCGCGCACCGGCATCGAGGTGCTCCTCGACCGGCTGCCCGACGTGGACCTCGCCGGGCCCGCCGGGGACCTGGCCCGCCGCCCCTCGCCCTGGCTGCGCGGCCTCACCGCCCTTCCCGTGACCTACACCCCGACCCCCGCCCTTGGAGCCACCCGATGACGTGCCCGATCGACCACACCGGCCCCGCGGCCATCGTCCTGGACCCGTTCGTCGCCGACCTCGACGCCGAGAGCGCCGCGCTGCGCGCCGCAGGTCCCCTGGTTCAGGTGGTCCTCCCCGGTGACGTGGCCGTGTACGCCGTCACGCACCACGCCGAGGCCCGCAAGCTGCTCACCGATCCCCGGATCGTCAAGGACATCGACGTGTGGGGCGCCTGGCAGCGCGGCGAGATCCCGATGGACTGGCCGCTGATCGGCCTCGCCAACCCCGGCCGTTCGATGCTCACCGTGGACGGCGAGGACCACCGCCGGCTGCGCACCCTGGTCGCGCAGGCCCTGACCGTACGCCGGGTGGACAAGCTCCGCGCCGGCATCGAGGCGCTGACCACGGGCATGCTGGACAAGCTGGCCGCGCTGCCGGCCGGCGAGACCGTCGACCTCAAGGCGCAGTTCGCGTACCCGCTGCCGATGAACGTCATCAGCGATCTGATGGGCGTCGACGCCGAGGAACACCCGCGCCTGAAGGCCCTGTTCGAGAAGTTCTTCTCGACGCAGACCCTGCCGGAGGAGGTGCCGCAGATGATGGCGGACCTCGGCGCGCTCTTCTCCCGCATCGTCGAGGCCAAGCGCGAGAACCCGGGCGACGACCTCACCAGCGCCCTCATCGAGGCCTCGGAGGACGGCGACCACCTCACCACCGAGGAGATCACCAACACCCTCCAGCTGATCGTCGCCGCCGGCCACGAGACCACCATCAGCCTGATCGTCAACGCGGTCGTCGCCCTGGAGACCCACCCGGAGCAGCGCGCCCTCGTCCTCAAGGGCGAGGTCTCCTGGGAGAACGTCATCGAGGAGACCCTGCGCTGGTCCAGCCCCACCTCGCACGTCCTGATCCGCTTCGCCACCGAGGACGTGGAGGTCGGCGACCGGATCCTGCCCAAGGGCGAGGGCCTGATCGTCTCCTTCGGCGCGCTCGGCCGCGACGAGGCCCAGTTCGGGGAGACGGCGGGCGAGTTCGACGCCACCCGTACCCCGAACCGGCACATCTCCTTCGGCCACGGCCCCCACGTCTGCCCCGGCGCGGCCCTCTCCCGCCTGGAAGCCCTGGTGGCCCTCCCGGCCCTCTACGCCCGCTTCCCGGACCTCGCCCTGGCCGTCCCCGCGACCGGGCTCCGCAACAAGCCGATCCTCACCCAGAACGACCTCTTCGACCTCCCGGTCCGCCTGGCCTGACCGCCGCTGCCCCGCCCTCTCGATCCAGGAGGGGCGGGGCAGCGCATTTAATCGGATGTGCTGACGGGGCACGGTTGTTAGGTTCTCCGTGTGCCGAAGCTGAATCAGATCATCGCAGTCGAAAAGGGCGTCAAGTCCAAGGCCCTCCAGGAGCTCACCCAGGCTCACCAGGACGTGCAGAAGCCCGCCCTGCTGGCCGGCATCTCCCGGACCTACCAGCCCAAGGACGAGGAGGGCGAGCAGCTCCCGCCCGAGTCCACCCGGGTCCAGATCAAGGCCGAGGACGCCCTGCGGGCGACCGCCTCGACCCTCACCCGGCTCTTCGACGTGACCGCGACGAAGGACTGGGCGAACCGGTCCGCGGTCGCGGACGTGGTGGTCGACGGCACGGTCCTGCTGCCCCAGGTGCCCGTCCCGTACCTGCTGTTCCTGGAGAAGCAGCTCACCGACCTGCACACCTTCGTGCGCAAGCTGCCGGTGCTCGATGCCTCCGAGTCGTGGAACCTGGACCCCTCGACGGACGCCTGGAAGACGGACGCGGTACGGACCATCCGCACGAAGAAGGTCCCGCGCAACCACGTGAAGGCCGAGGCCACGGAGAAGCACCCGGCGCAGGTCGAGGTGTACTACGAGGACGTGGCGGTCGGTTACTGGACCACCGTGAAGTTCTCCGGAGCGCTGCCCGCCCGGCGGGTCAACGAGCTCCTCGACCGGGTCGAGAAGCTCCAGCAGTCCGTCAAGTTCGCCCGGGAAGAGGCGAACAACACCGAGGTCACCGACCAGCGCATCGGCGACGCGGTATTCGGCTACCTCTTCGGGTAGCCCCACATTCGCCCCCCGTCGCGAGCGGGGGGTGCGCGATGAGCGCAAGCTGAAACTGATGTTGAAGCTGATTCAGGGGTGTCAGGTGGGGGTTCGAATCCCTCTCCCCGCACACGTGCGGGGGTGGCCCAAGTCCGGCAGAGGCGGCCCCGTCAAACTCAGATTCTCGCTCCAGTCTCAGTATTCGCCGCCGAACACCGGATCGACCGAGTGCGGGCGATCATCGACGGATGGGGGTTCAAGTCCCCTCGGCGCCTCTTGCGTGGCGCTGTAGTTCAACGGCAGAACACGTCGATCTCAGAATGACCCGCGGCTCTTAAACGCCGCCGGTGTGCGCAAATGGGTGGCAAGCTGGAGCCCGGGAGCTGGACATGCTCCCGGGCTCCGTCACGTTGCGGCCGGGGCCGGGGCCGGGGCCGGGGCCGGGGCCGGGGCCCCGGCTACGTGGGCACCGGTACGGACACGAACGCCGTGCCCGACTCGTTCTCCACCAGGACCGCCCGGACGTCCGCCGGGTCCACCGCCGCCGAGCCGTCCAGCGCCGCGCCCTTGCCCTCGCCGTGCTCCGCGGAGCCCACCACCCAGCCGCCCGCCGTGGTGCGCGTGCCGTCCCGGGAGACCACGACGATCCGGCAGCGCTCGCCCGCCGGGATCCCCGTCACCGCGGCGTGCACCCGTACCCACTTGGCCGCGGGCGTCACCCGAACGGTCATCCGCGCGCCCGTGCCCGCATCCGTCGCGGAAGCCACCTTGGTCCCCGCGGCCGGCGCGGACGGCTCGGCCGAGACCGTCGGCTTCGGCCGGGCCTCGACGCCGGTGCTCCCGCCGCCCAGTTGCGTACCGGCCCAGAAGACGGCGGTCAGCGAGGCAGCCACGGCAAGTCCGGTGAACGCGGTCCGGCGCCGCCGCGCCCCGTCGACCTCCTGGCGCATCTGGCGCAAGGTGCGCTGGAGCAGCAGGTCACCGCCCTGCGGTGGACCGTCGAGGAACGCCTCGGGGGGCACCTCGCCCAGTGCCGCCTCCATCTCGCGCAAGGCCGTCACCTCCTGACGGCACTGCACGCAACCGTCCACGTGTTCCTCGACCCGGCGGACCTCCGCGTCGTCCAGGACGCCGAGAACGTACGGGCCGAGCAGTTCCTCCTCGTGCCGCTGCCCGTTCATGCCACCACCTCCTGCAGTCCGCCGGGCCGCGGAGACGGGCCGCCCGTGCGTGTGCTGTCCCTGAAGACTTCTCTGAGCGCCTTGAGCGCGTAGTGCGAGCGCGATTTCACCGTGCCGGCCGGGATGCCGAGGGCGTCCGCCGCTTCGGCGACACTCTGCTGGCGGTAGTACAACTCCGTCAGCACGTCCCGGTGTTCCGGTGACAGCCGGTCCAGGGCCCCCAGTACGGTCATCGTGTCCACCACCGCGTCGGCGTGGTCCGCCTCGACCGGCGGATGTGCCGGCGATCCGGACACCTCCGTGGGCCGGGCCGCCTTCGCCCGGTACCGGTCGGTGATGATGTTGCGGGCCACCGTGAGCAGCCAGCCGCGTACGGAGCCCTTCCCGTTCACCAGGACCTCGGAGTGGCGCCAGGCCCTGATCAGGGTCTCCTGGACGATGTCCTCGGCCGCGGCGCGGTCCCCGGTCAGCCGGGTCGCGTACGCGAGCAGGGCGTGACCGTGCTCCTCGTACACGGACTTGATCAATGCCTCGTCGGTCGAGCCCCGCCGAGTGCGGGGCCACAGTGGTCCGGCCATCTCACCCTCTCCGTCTTCCTCGCTTTTCTGGTGCGGTCAGAACACGCCACGCACGGGCACCTGGTTCACGTGACCTGAGTCACCAGGGAGCCGGTGGTTCGCGCTGCCGCTCATGTCCGGCAGGTGCGCCCCTGGTTGAGGCAGTCCACGACCTCGTCCATCCGCGGGCCGGTCATCACGTTCACGAACATCCCGTGGTCCGTTTTGGGGCTGTGCCGCTGCTCGGGGAAGGAGTCGAGCGCGATCGGCGCCCCCGCGGGCACGTCGTAGGCGAGGGAGATCCGCAGGCGCGGCACGGGGAAGGTGTCCTCGGGGCAGACCCCGTTCGCCGCCGGGAAGCGCAGGTGCGAGCGGTGGCCGGGGCTGCCGGTGTCCAGGCCGTTCCAGCAGCTCGGGAAGGTGAGCGTACGGGTGAGGCGCTCGCCGTCGCGGCAGCGCGGATAGCGGGTGGTGGTCCGGTCGGGGGAGCCCGAACAGCCCCAGCGGGCCCGTACGTCCTCGTCGGAGTCCGCGGTGAAGGCCACCGCGTCACCGGTCAGCGCGCCCAGGAACCGGGGCATCGCCACCACCTTGCTCACCGGACTGCCGAGGAACTCCACGGACACCGCAGCCTCCGGCAGGACCGCCCCCGCGTTGCCGTGGCCCGCGGACCCCTCGTGCGGCCGGTCTCCCGGCCGGTCCGTGCGGCGCAGCACCGGCCAGTAGTACGTGGAACGGTCCCCGCCCGCGCAGCTGGTGGCGGCCGCGTCCAGGGAGGCGTCGGTGGAGAAGGCGTCCGTGGACAGGTTCCCCACGTAGCCGTGCGTGTGGTGGGCCCCGGAGCGCAGTCCCGGGGAGACGACGAGGTTGTCCTCGTTGTAGTGGCCCTCCTCGTTGCGTCCGCAATCCACCGACACCCGCCCCGCGGAGGCCTGCGGACCGGCCGCGGCGGGCTCGGGGGGCCCGGGCGGGACCTCCCGGATGTCCACGAAGTCGGCGGGCACGGGACCGGCCCCGGACGCCGACGGGTGCGGCCCGCCCGCGCCCGCGGCCCCCAGCACGGCGGCGGTCAGCCCGGCGCCCAGCACCAGGCAGATCAGCAGCGTGAGCAGTCGGCGTTCGTTCCCCATGCGGGTCACGGTTGCCGCCCACCCCCGCCTGCGTCAACCGGGCGTCCGCAGGGCGGTCACCGCCCGGCCGGGGCGCCGCAATCCGTTGAAGCTGTTGCACGCGGGCCCCGCGGCCAGGGGCCCGCAACCTTTGCCCCATTTGGCTGTTCATACGGCAAAGCACCCTTCTCGCGCGACCCGCATCGCAAGGAAGCACCACCGCCGTGCCCGCTGCCAACCACCGCCTGCACCGCCTGATCAGGGAAACCGGCTGGACCTACGAAGCCCTGGCCGGAGCCGGATCCCTTCCACACCTACCGCCCGGCCGCCCTGGAGTTCAAACGGGCGGTGGTCCTCGGCCTGCTCGGAGACCACTCCGCGGCCCATGCGGCCCTGGACGCCTCGCTGGCCTCCCGCCCCGCCCAGCAGGAACGCGCGATCATGCTCACCCACGTGGAACGGGCCCGGCTGTACCGGCTCGGCGGCCAGGAGCGGGAGGCCGCCGCCGAACTGCGGTACGCCGAAGCCCTCAACCGGGGCGTCCTCCCCGCGCGCCGCCCGCGAGATCGGAATCCTCGGCCCGGGCGGCGCCCACCTCCGCTGAACCTCAGGCCAGCGGCGCCCCGTCGAGCTCGATCACCTCCGCGGGTCCCGCACGGAACGCGGGGCTCGCCGCGTCCGCCTCGAGCATGTGCGGGGTGACGTCGTGCGCGGCGAGGGCCGCCCGCGAGGCCCACTCCTCGACGAGGACGAACCGGTCGGGCTCGCCGCTCACCCGGTGCATGTCGTAGCGGACGCAACCCTCTTCGGCCCGCACGACCGGCGCGAGGCGCTCGTAGGCGTCGATCTGCTCCCGGCCGCGGCCCGGGAGGGTGGAGATGAGAATCAGGAGTCGAACTGTCGATGGCATGGGCCGAAGACTAGATCGGCAGACCATGGCGGCGGAAAGATTTTTCCGCCGCCATGGTCTGCCGCATGGCCGGTCCGGTCCTTGCTCGGCGCGGGTCGACCGCGCACAGAACCCGGCATGACTCCCGACCAGAGGTGGTGCCCCTTCCGGTTCGCATGACCGAACTGGGCGACCAGGTCTGCTTCAGCGTCTCTGATGAGCTTAGGTTTCCTGCGGCGGGCCTGGGTTTCAGGTCTGCCGGGAAGGCGGCGTGTGGTGCTGGGCAGGGTGTGGACGCCTGCGGTGTGCCGCGTGCCTGTGCCGCTGGATGCGGCTGGGGTGCTCATCGTGTGCGGTGCCTGCCGCCTGTGCCGCCGCTGGGTGCGGCGATTCGGTGGCTACAGCTACCGCCCCGCCGGACGCTTTCCGCCCGGTGTGGACCCGGGCGGGGCGGGGACCCCGCGTCGCTTCCTGGGCACGGGGCGGATTCTCATGGTGCCCACCTCCATGCGGCAGGCCGTTCTGCCCCGTACAACGAAGGCCCAGCCACCAGGACACGGCCGAAGTGCGATCAGCGGATCAGTGGATCGCCCATGAAGCCCGGGCCAATCAACCAACTGCACGCGACCCTGGAGCTCTTCCAGTTCTTCGCCCCCGCCTCGGTCCTCGCCACCGACGCGCCCAGCGTCCCGTCCACCATGTCCTGGACCCGGATGTCGCCCTGGCTCCCCTGGATGAAACAGGGGCAGCGCCCCGGCGGGCTCGCCTTCCACTGCTGGGGCCGCAAGCTCGCCTCCTACGCGGAGGTCCCGGAGCGGACCCGCGCGTACGTCGCGGCCCGCCACCCGGAGTTCGCCCACGCCCCGGAGAAGTTGACGGAGCCGAACGAGACCAGTTGGACGTACTTCCGGCGTCTCAACCCGCCGGCGGACCGACCGGGCGGCTGAGCGGGGCGAACCGGTCGAGGGCGCGGAGCACGTGGCCGAGGGTGGCACGGCCGCCCGTGTGGCCCGCCTCCTCCACCACGGTCAACTCCACGCCGGGCCAGGCGCGGGACAGTTCCCAGGCCGTGTCGAGGGGGCTGCCCATGTCGAGCCGGCCGTGGATCAGGACACCCGGGATCCCGGCCAGCCGGTGGGCACCGCGCAGCAGCTCGCCCTCCTCCAGCCACGCCCCGTGCGAGAAGCAGTGCGAGCAGATCCGGACGAGGGCGATCCCGGCCGCCGGCCGCCGGCCGGTGTACGGGAGGGAGGCGCCCTTCGTCTCCCCGGACAGGACCGCGTCCTCCCAGGCGCACCATCGGCGACCAGGTGGCCGGTGGTGTTGTGCCGCATGTCGGTCGCCGGATCGCTCGCGTGCGGGGTGCTGCGGCCGCAGCCGCGCTGGTCGAACAGGACGACCCGGTAGCGTGCCGGATCGAAGAGCCGCCGGGCGCGCTCGGTGCACCCCGACCCCGGACCGCCGTGGACCACGAGTGCGGGCTTTGCGTCCGGATTGCCGCAGACCTCCCAGTAGATGACGTTCCCGTCGCCGACGTCGAGCATCCCCTTGTCGTAGGGCTCGACCGGCGGGTGGAGCTCTGCCACGTCCCCGACCTGCTCATGTCTCCCTCCCGGACGGCCGCTTGCCGGGGCCCGTCGGGGTCCGGCCACACCCTACGGCGGCCCCGGCAGGGTCCGGACAAGGGTTTTCCCCGTATCGCGTTCATCCCCGCTTTGCCTACTGTCTGCCCACCGGCGATCCTCCCCGTCCGAACAGCCCCCGCGCCAACCCCACATGGCGCGAAGCTCTGGGTCGGTCCTTCGCCGGTGCCACCGTTGCCCGGCCCCGACGCCGCGGCGGGCGACTACGTGGTGTGCAGCAGCGGTGGCCGGGCGGGCTTGACCAGCCCGTTCCGGTCCCGCGGCCGCCGGTCAACCTCCCACACTGCACCAACCGGCCGTCCCGGCTCGTTCTGTGGCGGCCCGCGAAAGGGAACACCGTGCACGCATCCAGTCGACGCAGGCTCATATCCGTGGTGGCGATGTCCGTCACCCTGCTCGCCGGCACCGCCACCACCTCCCTGGCGCTGTCCGCCGCGGATCCCTCCCCCGGCTCGCAGACCCTCCCCGCCGCCGGCGCCCCCGCTGCCGCCGCCCCCGTCGAGAACCTCATCGTCGGCTACAAGGCCTCGGCCGCCGAGGCGGGCTCCAACACCGCCGCCGCCGCCGACGTGGCGGCCAAGGGCAAGAAGGCCTCGAAGAAGGCCACCTTCGAGCGCCGCCTCGGAACCGGAGCCGCCCTCGTCACCCTCGGCGCCCCGGCCGACGCGGCCGCCGTCATGGCCCAGTTCCGTGCCGACCCCGACGTCGCCTACGTCGAGGCCGACTCCCGCGCGTACGCACTCGCCGTCACCCCCAATGACACCGAGTACGCCAAGCAGTGGGACCTCTTCGAGCCCACCGCCGGCATGAACGTCCCGGCTGCCTGGGACACGACCACCGGCTCCGGCGTCACCGTAGCCGTGATCGACACCGGCTCCGTCGCCCACTCCGACCTCGCCGCGAACACCGTCGCGGGCTACGACTTCATCGCCAGCTCCACCGCCGCCCGTGACGGCAACGGCCGCGACAACAACCCCGCCGACCAGGGTGACTGGAGCGCGGCCGGCGAGTGCGGCATCGGCTCCAAGGCCAGTGACTCGTCCTGGCACGGCACCCACGTCGCCGGCACCATCGCCGCCGCCACGAGCAACTCCAAGGGCATCGCCGGCATCGCGTACGGCGCGAAGATCCAGCCCGTCCGCGTGCTCGGCAAGTGCGGCGGTGCCACCTCGGACATCGTCGACGCCATCACCTGGGCCTCCGGCGGCACCGTCTCGGGCGTCCCGGCCAACGCCACCCCGGCCAAGGTCATCAACATGAGCCTCGGCGGCTCGGGCGCCTGCACCGCCACGTACCAGAACGCCATCAACGCCGCCGTCGGCCGCGGCACGACCGTCGTCGTCGCCGCCGGCAACAGCAACTCCGACGCGGCCGGCTTCTCGCCCGCCAGCTGCAACAACGTGATCAACGTCGCCTCCAGCAACCGCACCGGCGACCGCTCCTTCTACTCGAACTACGGCGCGATCATCGACGTCGCCGCCCCGGGTGGTGAGACCCGCCGCGCCACCGACACGCCCGGCACCATCACGACGCCCGAGAACGGCATCTGGTCCACCCTGAACACCGGCGCCACCACCCCCGGCGCCGAGAACTACGAGCCCTACCAGGGCACCAGCATGGCCGCCCCGCACGTCGCGGGCCTCGCCGCCCTGCTGAAGTCGGCGAACTCCGCGCTGACCCCGGCCCAGATCGAGTCCGCGATCAAGACGAACGCCCGCCCGCTGGCCGGCACCTGCACCGGCGGCTGCGGCACCGGCCTCGCCGACGCCGCCGCGACCGTGGCCGCCGTGACCTCGACCCCGCCCACCCCGGGCTTCGAGAACACCACGGACTTCGCGATCGGTGACAACACCACCGTGGAGAGCCCGGTCACCGTCACCGGTGTCACCGGCAACGCCCCGGCCACCCTCAAGGTCGGCGTGAACATCGTCCACACCTACATCGGTGACCTGAAGGTCGACCTGGTCGCCCCCGACGGCACCGTCTACACCGTGCACAACCGGACCGGCGGCAGCGCCGACAACATCAACCAGGTCTACACGGTCAACGCCTCCTCCGAGGTCGCGAACGGCACCTGGAAGCTGCGCGTCAACGACAACGCCGGCGGCGACACCGGCAAGATCGACTCCTGGAGCCTGACCTTCTGAGTCCGGCCCTCTGAGTCCGGCCTTCCGGGCCGGATCCCCGCCGCGATCCAACTCGGCCTGACGGGGCGATAGTACGGACCAACAGCCCGCCCGACCTCCCGATACACCGCGTATCGGCAGGCCGGGCGGGTTTTCCTGTCACGTGACTGAATTCTGCGTCACAATCCGGGTCCGCCGGCCATCCGACCTCGTATTGTCGCGTCTCACAGGAAGGGCACAGGAACGGGGACCGAGAGGCTGGTGGCTGTGCGTGGTGGCAGCGACGGGGCACCCTGACGCGACCGTCGGACACGGTGAACTGATCAAGGCGGTCGACCGCGCGCTGACCACGCACGGACGCGCCCTGCTCACCGGGCCCGCCGGCTCGGGCAAGACCGAGGTGCTGCGCGCCCTCACCGAGGCCGCCGCGCTGCGCCACGAGACCGTGCTCCGTCTCGCCCCCGGAGCCGCTGACCGGTGGATACCCGAGGCCTCCGCCGCCGCCCTCCTCGCCTCCGTCCCGGCCGCCGCGCTGGAATGCCTCTCCGGACCGCAGCGCACCGCCATCGCCCTCCTTCGGCGGGAAACCGACGCATCCCGCGTCGGCCGCGACCACGTCGCCCTGCGCCTCGCCGTCGTCGAGGTGCTGCGCACCCTCGCCGCCCGCGGCCCCGTCCTGCTCGCGCTCGACAACGCCCAGTGGCTCGACGCGGAGAGCACCGACCTGCTCCGCTTCGCCCTGCGCCTGACCCCGCCGCAGGTACGGGTCCTCGCGGCCGAATGCGTCCAGGGCGGAACCCCGCTCTCCGAGCCCCTCTGCGGACCGGACACCCCCCAGATACGGGTGCCCCCGCTCGGCACCGACGAGATCGCCGAGCTGCTGGTGCGCCGGGGCCTCCCGGCCCGCCTCGCCGGCCGGATCCACCAGGCCAGCGGAGGCAACCCGCGCCTCGCCCTGGCGCTGGGCCGCTCCCTCGCCGAAGCCGCCGGGTCCCGCGACGGCGGCGCCCACCACGCCGATCCGCTGCCCGTCTCCGGCCAGGCCCGCGAGGTGGCCCGCCGGCTCCTCGGAGTCGTCCCCGCCCAGGCCCGGCGCACCCTGCTCTACGCCGCCCTCGCCACGCGCCCCACCACCGCGCTGCTGCGCCGGTCCGGCCGCCTGGACGCCGAGGCCGAGCTCGCCGTGGCCGAGCGGGCCGCGCTGGTCACCGTAGAAGAGGACGGCACGATCCGGTTCACGGCCGGGGCCCTGCCGACCGCGCTGGCCGCCGACGCGGGCTGGCCCGAACGCGCCGCCGGACACGCCGCGCTGGCCGCCGCCGTCGACGACCCCGTCCAGGCCGTACGCCACCGCGCGCTGGCCGTGGACGCCCCCGACCAGGCGCTCGCCGCCGAGGTCACCGAAGCCGCCGCGTCCTGCAGACGCCGTGGCCAGCGGGCGCTGGCCGCCGAACTCGGCCTGCTCGCGGCCGACCGGACCCCCTACCACCTGCCCGGAGAGGAGCTCGCCCGGCTGGTCGCCGCCGCCGAGGACGCGGGCTGGGCCGGCCGCGCCGACCTGGCCCGCCGTGCCACCCGCGCCGTACTCGCCCGCGACGCCTCGCCCGGCGACCGGGTGCGGGCCCGCCTCGCCGTCATCGACGCCGCCGGCCAGGCCCTGGGGGCCCTCGACGAGACCTTCGCGTACGCCATGGCCGACGCCGAGGGCGACCCCGCCCTCCAGGCCGCAGTCCGGCTGCGGACCGCCTGGAAGCACAACCTCAGCGACGGCGACCCCGTCCGCTCCCGCGACGCCGCCGCGCAGGCCGGGGTGCTGGCCCGCAGCGGCGGCGACCAGGTCGCCGAAGCCATGGCGCTGACCGTACGGGCCCGAATGGGCCGCATCCTCGGGGACTCGGACGCCGAGGAGATCCTCGCCGAGGCCCTGGCCCTGCCCGCCCCCGACGTACCGCTCGGCATGCGCAACGCCCCGCAGTACCTCGCCGTCCGCCACGCCCTCTTCGACGACCGGAACGCCGACGCCCGGCGCCAGTTGCTCGTGCTGCTGCCCGCCGTACGGCGCACCGGCTCCGCCGAGGACGTCTTCGAGGTGCTGCGCAGCCTGACCGAGGTGGAACTGCGCCGGGGCAGGTGCGCGGCTGCCACCGCGCACGCCCGCGACGCCCTGGAACTGACCGTCGAGGCGGGCCTCTCGCCCGGCCCCGCCTGGTACCTGGCAGCCCTGGCCGAGGCCATGGGCGGAGGTTTCGCACGCGCCGCCGGATACGCCCGGCGCGGCATCCAGGCTTCGCAGGAGGAGCACGACCAGGTCTTCCTCTCCCGCGGCCTGTACGTGCTCGGCCTGGTCGAACTGGCCACGGGCGAGGCCGCGAAGGCCGTCACCACCCTGCGCCGCGTCGCCGAACTGGAGGCCGCGCAGCAGGTGGTGGACCCCTCGATCCTGCGCTGGCACGGGGAGCTCGCCGAGGCCCTGGTCGCCGCCGACGCACCCGAGGAGGCCGCCGAACTCCAGGCGAAGGTGCGTACCACGGCTCTCGCGCTCGGCCGCACCAGCGTGATCGCCGCCCTCGACCGGGCCCGGGGCCTGTGCCTGTCGGCGCAGGGCGATGCCGATGCGGCGGTGGCCCTGCTGGAGGACACCGCGCAGCGCTTCGAGCTCCTCGAACTCCCCCTGGAGCGGGCCCGTACGCTGCTCGCGCTCGCCCGCGTGGAACGCCGCCGCCGCCGGCGCGCACCCGCCCGCGCCGCGCTGGGGGCGGCGGCCGAGGCCTTCGCCCGGGCGGGCGCCGCTCCGTGGACGGAGCTCGCCAGGGAGCCGTCCCCGTGCCCCTCCCCGGGGGAGGGGCACGGGGCACGGCCCCTGGCCGCCCTCACGGAGGCGGAGACCCGCCTCGCGGTACTGGTGGCCCAGGGCGCCAGCAACCAGGAGGCGGCCGCGAAGCTCTTCGTCAGCGTGAAGACCGTGGAGGCCCGGCTGACCCGGATCTACCAGAAGCTCGACGTCCGGTCCCGGGCCCAGCTGGCCACCACCCTGCGGCTGAGCTGACCAGGGACGCGCTGACCAGGGACGTGCTGACCAAGGACGTGCCGACCGACGACGTGCCGGCCCGGCTCAGCAGCTCAGCAGCTCAGGTTGTTGCCCGGGGTCACGCCGAGGAGCTGGGTGAAGGCCTGGTAGGTGTTGATCCGGCTCTGCACCTGCGCCGGGTTGCCGCCGTTGCACTCCAGAGCGCCGTTGATGGAGCGGATGGTCTCGCCGAAGCCCGCGCCGTTCACCATGGCGGCGTGGGCGGTCATCGTGCCCGGGCCGTTCTGCGTGTTCCAGTACCAGAGCGCCGTCTTCATCGCGACGGCCGGGTCCTGCTCCACCAGGTAGGGGTTGGCCAGGAGGTTGATGCCCAGGGCGTCGCCGGCCGCCTTGTAGTTGAAGTTCCAGCTCAACTGGATGGGCCCGCGCCCGTAGTAGGCGGCCTGGCCGGCCGGACAGCCGTAGGACTGGGTCGTGTCGCAGTAGTGCGGGTAGTTGGCCGTGTTCTGCTCGACGATGTGGACGAGCCCGCCGGTCTCGTGCGAGACGTTGGCCAGGAAGGCCGCCGCTTCGCGCCGCTTGACGGTGTCGTCACCGGTGGTGGCGAAGCCGGGGTAGGCCGACAGGGCCGCGACCAGGCCGCTGTAGGTGTAGAAGGGGCTCCTGTTCGGGAACATCTGGCTGAACTGGGCCTCGCTGACCACGAATCCGGACGGGTTGGGGGTGGTCGGGTCCGGGTTCGGGGTCGTTCCGCCTCCGCAGACACCCTGGTCCGACCAGACGCCCCACTGGCCGGTGGTGCCAGGGGTCTCGCCCTGGGTCCACCACTTGGCCTGCCAGTTGTGGCCGCCGTACGAGGCGTTCATGCCGCCCGTGTAGACGGCCGAGGTCGCCCACGCGCCGGCGCAGGCGGGAGCCGCGGCGGCGGGGGAGGAGGGGAGGGCGATCGCGAGGCCGAGGGTGACGGCCGCGGTGGCGGCCAGTGAGAGGGCGCGGCGGCGCAGGGTGGGCATCACGGAAGATCTCCTTCAGTGGGGGGAGTTGCCGTGGGGGGCAACGGGCAACGGACAGCTGCGCCCACTGAAGCGAGGATGGTCTGGACCTGTCAAGGTCTAGACCAAAATGAAGCGCCGGTGCGCCACCCCGAAGGGCGGTGCACCGGCGCTTCGTTCTTCGGGTCAGCTACCGGCGGAGAGGTTGCCGGAGAGGACCGGGATGTTGTTCAGGATGTGCGAGGCGGTCTCGTCACCCTTGGCCTGGGTGGAGTTCTCGGCGCACTGCTGGTTCTGCGGGTTGGACGCGATCGGGATGTCCTGGACGCCGACGTTGACCAGGGCCAGGATCGACTGGGCGTTGACCTTCGCGGGCAGGCCGACACAGAGCTTGTTCAGGGAGCCCTGGATGGCGGACATCTGCGGGCTCATCTTGCCGCTGGTCTCCTGGTTGCCGTAGAGCTGAGAGGAGTCGTTGCCGTTGACCGTGTTGACGCCGTTGTCGTTGCCGATCGCCATCGCCGGGGAGGCTACGGCGGCACCGGCACCCAGAACGGCGGCGGTGGCGGCTGCGGTGGCCATGAACTTCTTGAGCATGTGGGGGATCCTTCTTCTGTCGCACTGTCGCATGAGATAGCTGCCCTCGGCGGGACGAGCTGCTCAACTGCCGTGGACACCGGGAGTTATCACCCATCACCCGAGTGGCTCAACCTTGCACTCCACCGGTGCGGTCGGACGTCGGCTGATTGACCCAAAGCCGACAGGCGGGCGGATCCCCTTCCCGGGGTGCGTTCGTGTGCGTGCGCCCTGGATTCGGGCCCCGTGCGCGGGGAGGTGCCGGCCCCGACCGGATCCGGACCCCGTACAGGTCCCGGACCCCGTCGGGGCGGCAGGGGCGGTGTCGCGGCAACGCGACGCAGCCGCGGTCAGCCCGTCTTGCGGCGGACCTTCTTGTTCTTGCCCCCGGGGTTGCCGCCGGCGCCCTGGATCTTCGCCCGGCTCTGGTGTGCCTGCTGCGACTGGGCATTGGCGGCGTTCCGCTCCAGGGCCTCCTTGAACTTCCGCTTGGCCTCCTCGGCCGGCGATTCGTTCTGCGGGGTGTCTGATTCTTCTGACATGCGTCCTCCTGGAATGTTCTGAAGCCGTTGCAGTCTGTCAGGTGGTGTTTCCCCTGGCCAACGCGTTCGGGCGGTGCGGCTTCGGAGCGGTCTCAGGCGTCCTTCTCCAAGGTCGGCCGCAGCCGCTCCAGCAGGGCGTGGAGCGTCGCGCGCTCGGTGTCGTCCAGGACGTCGAGGGCGCCGTGTGTGGCCTGCATCTCCTCGCGCACCCGGCGGATCACCTCGCGGCCCGCGTCCGTGGCCGCGACGTTCTTGACGCGCCGGTCCGCGGGGTCGGGCTCGCGGCGCACCAGCTCGCGGGCCTCCAGCCGGTCCACGATGCCGGTCACGTTCGAGGCGTCACACACCAGCAGGGTGGCGAGGCCGCGCATCGGGAGCGGGCCGTTCAGCTGGGCGAGGACCTTCGCCTGGGTGGAGGTGAGGCCGTGGTGTGCGGCGGCCGCCGCGAAATCCCGCCACTGGGCGGTGCCGATCGCGGCGAGCAGCTCCAGCAGCTCCAGCTTGGTCGGGACGGCGTGGGGGGTGGTCGCGCTCATGCTCGGAGCGTACTCAAGGTGCTTTACATGAGCAACCTTTTACTTGACCATCTTAACTATTGAGGTCTACCGTCTGCTGGAGTCGAAGTACTTGATGACGTCAAACATCTGCGATCTGAAGCACTGAAAAGGGTCCCCCCTGCCATGATCCCCACCCCCTCCGCCGCCACCCAGGCCGGTGGCCGTCGCAACGAGACGGTCATCGTCTTCGCCCTGAGCCTGGCCGCCATGGTCGTGTCGATGATGCAGACGCTGCCGGTCCCGATCCTGGGGCTGATCCGCAGCGACCTCGGCACCACCACCGCCAACGTCAGCTGGGTGACCACCGCCACCCTGCTGTCCGCCGCCGTCTTCACCCCGCTGCTCGGCCGCTTCGGCGACCAGCACGGCAAGAAGCCGACGCTGGTGGCCGTACTCGGCGTCATGGTCGCGGGTTCCGTCATCGCGGCGCTGGCGTCCTCGCTCCCCCTGCTCCTCCTCGGCCGGGTCCTCCAGGGCGCGGCGACCGCGATCTTCCCGCTCGCCCTCTCGGTGCTGCGCGAAGAGGTCCGCCCGCAGAAGCTGCCCGGAGCGATGGCCCTGGTCAGCGGCACCCTCGCGTTCGGCAGCGGCCTCGCGCTCGTCGCGACCGGCCTGCTGACCTCCGGCAGCGACGCCGACTACCGCAGCGCCTTCTGGATGGCCACCGGCTTCGCCGTGCTCGCGCTGCTCGCCGTCGTCTTCCTCGTTCCGGCGACCCGGCACAAGACCGGCGGCCGTACGGACTTCCTCGGCGCGCTCACCCTGGGCATCGCCCTGCTGCTGCTCCTGCTGCCGATCTCCCAGGGCCACGAGTGGGGCTGGGCCTCCGGCCGTACGCTGGGCAGCTTCGCCGGCGCCGTCGTCATGACCGCCGTCTGGGTGTTCACCGAGCTCAAGGTCCGCGAGCCCCTCGTCGACATGCGGATGTTCGTCCACCGCCCGGTCCTGATGGCCAACCTGGCCGGCATCCTCGTCGGCTTCGGCATGTTCGCGAACTTCCTCGGCGTCTCCTACCTCGTCCAGATGCCCGAGGCCCTGACCGGCTACGGCTTCGATGCCTCCATCCTGCGCGCCTCCGTGGAGTTCCTGCTGCCCGGCGCGATCGTCTCGCTCCTCGCCTCGCCCATCGGCGGGCAGCTGGTCCGCCACCGCGGGCCGCGCGCCGCACTGGCGGTGGCCGCGGCCCTCGGCGCCGCCGGCTTCGGCTGGCTGGCCCTGGACCACGGGCACAGCGCCTCGGTGATCGGCGCCGGCCTCGTCGTCGGCGCGGCCGTCAGCTTCGGCTACGCGGCCATGCCGGCCGTGATCATGGCGAGTGTCCCGCCCCACCAGAGCGGCATCGCCAACGGCATCAACTCGATCTCGCGCTCCACGGGCAGTGCGATCGGCAGCGCCATCGTGACCACCATCCTGGCCTCGAAGACGATCGAACACCTCCCGGCGGGAGTTCCCGCACTGCCCGCCGAATCCGGCTTCACCCTCACCTTCGCCATCGGCGCCGTGGCCTTCGCCCTGGTCGCGGTGATCAGCGGAATCGGCCTGCGCGGGGCACACGGCCCGCGGACGGACGCCCCCACACCGGCGGTCGCGGGCGGCGGCGCGGTCCCGGCCTCCGCGGCAGCCGCCGCGAGCGGGTCCGCCCGCCCGGCCGAGAAGGCCGACGCCTGATCCGACAGGGACGGCCCAGCCGCCCCCGGGCCGCCGCGCACCGCGGCGGCCCGGGGGCGCTCTCGCGTGGTGCCCGTGCCCGGCTGGATAGGCTCGGCCGGACCCGGGACGCGCGTCACCGGGGCCGGAGGGGTGGCATGACCAGCAGCGAAGAAGCGGTCCGGATCCTGCGGGCGGCCGACCGACCGGCAGCGCGGTGGAAGAACGGCGGGGGAGTGACCCGCGAGATCGCCGCCGGACCCGAGGGCTCCGGGATGGACGATTTCGGCTGGCGGGTCAGCCTCGCGGAGGTCACCGCCGACGGCGCCTTCTCCGTGTTCCCCGGCGTCGACCGCACGCTCACCCTCGCGGAGGGCGCCGGCATGGACCTCGCGATCGGCGGCGTACGACGCCTGGTGGACCGGCGGTACGCGCCCCAGCGGTTCCCCGGCGACGAGCCGACCGGCTGCCGGCTGCTGGCCGGGCCGGTGGTGAACTTCAACGTGATGTACCGCCGGGGTGTGGTGGCCGCCGACACCGCTGTCGTACGGGGCGACCTCGCGCTCGCCGTCCGGCCCGGCGAGAGCCTGCTGATCGTCGCCCTGGAAGGGACGGCCGAGGTCGACGGCTCCACCGAACTGGGCCCGTACGACGCCGTCTTGACGACGGGAGCGCGGGAGGTCCTGCTGCGGAGCTCCGGGCGCGCGGCGGTGGTCCGACTCGCCCCGGCCCCGACGGAGCCCGGCCGAACCCAGCCGGCCTAGCCACCAGAGTCCGGGAACCGGGCCGCCGACGGGGGGCCGCGCCGAGCAGCGGCCAGAGGCGGCCCCGGCCGACGCGAACGCAAAAGGGGCCGCAATCCGTCGGGCCCGCGCCGCGTCCTACAGCGCCGCGCGCCTTCTTCGCCGACCGCGGCACGCCCCGGACACGGCCTCCGACCACCCGGAGAGGGGCCGGCCCGGGGCGTGATCCGAACTCCCCTCTGTGCGCGAAGCGTTGACAAAGTCGTCATCTGCTAGAAACCTGTGGCGCCATGGCCGCATAACTGCGATCAGATCACTCAAAAAATTAATAACGGTGCGCAAGTTTGCGGCAGGCGTGGCTGCGCCGGGCCGGTCCCCTCATGGAACAGAGGACAGCATGAGATGGAAGCAAGGCGGCCGGCTGATGCTGGCCGGCACGGTGGTCGCGGGACTGATGTCGGTCGGACTCCTGCCAGTCACCCTCGCCGCCGCTGCGGGCGGACCCAACCTCGCCCTGGGCAAGGCGGTCTCCGCGAGCGGATCACTCGGCGGGTACGGGGCACCGGGAGTCGCCGACGGCAACCAGGGCTCGTACTGGGAGGGCCCCTCGGGCACCTTCCCGCAGTGGGTGCAGGTGGACCTCGGCAGCAGCGTCGCCGTCGACCAGGTGGTGCTGAAGCTGCCCGCCCCGTGGGAGACGCGCACCGAGACGCTGACCGTGCAGGGCAGCACCGACGGGAACACCTTCACCACCCTGTCCGCCTCGGCGGGACGGGTGTTCAACCCCGCCCAGTCCAATGCGGTGACCATCGGGTTCACCGCCGCGACGGTCCGCTTCGTGCGGGTGCACGTCACCGCCAACACGGGCTGGCAGGCCGCCCAGATATCCGAGCTGGAGGTGTACTCCGCCGACGGCAGCGGTGACCCCGGCGATCCCGGAGACCCGGGCACTCCGCCTCCCGTCGGCGTGAACCTCGCCAAGGGCAAGCCCATCGAGGCCTCCTCCACCACCCAGTCGTTCGTCGCGGCCAACGCCAACGACGACAGCGTCACCAGCTACTGGGAGGCGGGCGGCCAGCAGTCCACGCTGACCGTGAAGCTCGGCTCCAACGCCGACGTCACCGGAGTGGTCCTCAAGCTCAACCCCGACCCCGCCTGGGGCAACCGCACCCAGAGCTTCGAGATCCTGGGCCGGGAGCAGTCGGCGAGCGGGTTCACCACCCTGAAGGCCCGCGCCGACTACGCGTTCAGCCCGGCCGGCAACCAGAACACCGTGACGGTTCCCGTCACCGGCCGCCTCGCCGAGGTCCAGCTGAAGTTCTCCGGCAACACCGGGGCCGGCGGCGGCCAGGCCGCCGAGTTCCAGGTCATCGGCGCCGCCGCCCCGAACCCGGACCTGACGGTCACGGACCTCGCCTGGTCCCCTGCCGCCCCGTCCGAGAGCGACGCCGTCACGGTCAACGCGACCGTCCGCAACGCCGGTTCGGCCGCCTCCCCGGCCACCACCGTCAACGTCAGCCTCGAAGGCGCGGTCGCGGGCGGCGCCCCGGTCGGCGCCCTCGCCGCCGGAGCCTCGGCCACCGTCCCGGTCGCCGTGGGCAAGCGCCCGATGGGCAGCTACACCGTCTCCGCCGTGGTCGACCCGGCCGGCAGCGTCCCCGAGCAGGACGACACCAACAACAGCCGCACGGCCGCCGCGAAGCTCGTCGTAGGCCAGGCGCCGGGCCCCGACCTGGAAGCCCTCTCCATCACCACCAACCCGGCCAACCCTGCCGTCGGCGCCCCGGTCTCCTTCACCGTGGCCGTCCGCAACCGGGGGACCAGCGCGGTGAGCGCGGGCACCGTCACCCGGCTGGTCGCCGGCGCCACCACCCTGAACGGCCCCACCCCGGCGATCGCGGCCGGTGCGACCGTCAACGTACCGATCAACGGCACCTGGACGGCGGTCAGCGGCGGAGCCACCCTCACCGCCACCGCCGACGGGACCGGCCTCGTCGCCGAGACCAACGAGAGCAACAACAGCCACTCCCGCGCCGTGGTCGTCGGCCGCGGGGCGGCGCTCCCGTACACCGAGTACGAGGCGGAGGCCGGCAGCTACACCGGCACCCTGCTGCAGAGCGACGCCAAGCGGACCTTCGGGCACACCAACTTCGCCACCGAGTCCTCGGGCCGCGAGTCCGTACGCCTCTCCTCGACCGGCCAGTACGTACAGTTCACCTCCACCAACCAGGCCAACTCCATCGTCGTGCGGGGCTCCGTACCCGACGCCGCGAACGGCGGCGGCGCCGACGCCACGATCAGCCTGTACGTCAACGGCAGCTTCGCCCAGAAGCTGACGCTCTCCTCCAGGCACAGCTGGCTCTACGGCAGCACCGACAGCCCCGAGGGCCTGACCAACACCCCTGGCGGCGACGCCCGCAGGCTCTTCGACGAGTCCCACGCCCTGCTCGCGCAGAGCTACCCGGCCGGCACCACCTTCCGCCTCCAGCGCGACGCGGGCGACACGGCCTCGTACTACGTCATCGACCTGATCGACCTGGAGCAGGTGGCTCCCGCGGCGGCCAAGCCCGCCGAGTGCACCTCGATCACCGACTACGGCGCGATCCCGAACGACGGCATCGACGACACGCCCGCCCTCCAGAAGGCCGTGACGGCGGACCAGAACGGGCAGATCGCCTGCGTCTGGATCCCGCAGGGCCAGTGGCGCCAGGAGCAGAAGATCCTCACCGACGACCCGCTGAACCGGGGCCAGTTCAACCAGGTGGGCATCAGCAACGTCTCCATCCGCGGTGCGGGCATGTGGCACTCCCAGCTCTACACGCTGACCCAGCCGCAGGACGCCGGCGGCATCAACCACCCGCACGAGGGCAACTTCGGCTTCGAGATCGACGACAACACGCAAATCTCCGACATCGCCATCTTCGGATCCGGCCGGATCCGGGGCGGTGACGGCAACGCCGAGGGCGGTGTGGGCCTCAACGGGCGCTTCGGCAAGAACACCAAGATCACCAACGTGTGGATCGAGCACGCCAACGTCGGCGTCTGGGTCGGCCGCGACTACGACAACATCCCGGCCCTGTGGGGTCCCGGCGACGGCATCGAGTTCAGCGGCATGCGGATCCGCGACACCTACGCCGACGGCATCAACTTCGCCAACGGCACGCGCAACTCCACCGTCTTCAACTCCTCCTTCCGCACGACCGGTGACGACGCCCTGGCGGTGTGGTCCAGCAAGTACGTGAAGGACCAGTCGGTGGACATCGGCCACGACAACCACTTCCGCAACAACACCATCCAGCTCCCGTGGCGGGCCAACGGCATCGCCCTGTACGGCGGCTACGGCAACACCATCGAGAACAACCTGATCTACGACACCATGAACTACCCCGGCATCATGCTGGCGACCGACCACGACCCGCTGCCCTTCTCCGGGCAGACCCTGATCGCGAACAACGGGCTGTTCCGGACCGGCGGCGCGTTCTGGAACGAGGACCAGGAGTTCGGCGCGATCACCCTGTTCCCGTCGAACCTGCCCATCCCGGGTGTCGTCATCCGCGACACCGACATCCATGACTCCACCTACGACGGGATCCAGTTCAAGACCGGCGGCGGGGTGATGCCCGACGTCAAGATCACGAACGTGACCATCGACAAGTCCAACAACGGGTCCGGAATCCTGGCCATGGGCGGGGCGCGCGGCAACGCCACCCTTTCAAACGTCACCATCACCGGATCGGCCCGGGGCAACATCCTGATCGAACCGGGATCGCAGTTCCTGATCAACGGCGGCTAGCGGCAGGCGGGTTCACCGCTTGCCGAGCTTGACCCATCTCGCCGTACCGGGCACGCCCTCGGCGTCGAGGAGGAACAGCATGTAGTACCCGGGCGGGGCGTCGGCCGAAGTGGCCGGCGCCCGCAGCCCGATCTCGCGGCCGCGGACGCCGGTCATCCGCAGCTCCAGGTGGCGCTGACTGGTGTTCACCGCGTGGGTGACCGTGGTCGGCGCCAGCAGCACGGCCCGCCGTACGCCGGCGGCCGTCGAGCTCTCCACCGAGAACTCCGCGTCGTGGGCGATCTCGCCCGCCGGGACCCGGTCCAGTACGGGCCGGGCGCCCCGGTGCAGGTAGGCGGGCTCGTAGATTTCGATCGAGCCGTCCATCCCGTCCTTGATGTCGGGGTCGTTGGCGATCTGCTGGAGCTCGTCCCCGGTGACCATGACCCGGCCGTCGGGCAGCACCAGGGCGTTGGAGTGGTAGCCCCGCGGCAGCCGTTGGGCCGGCCCGAGCCTCCACCGGCCGTCCGCTCCCCGCAGTTCGGTCTGGCGGAACTTCAGATCGGCCTTCGGGTTGAACGGCCCGAACCCGTAATCCCTGGTGTCCTTGGCCCCGTTGACCGTCAGCAGCGTGGCGTCCGGCAGGATCAGCGTGTCGTCCTGGGTCCGGCCGAAGGCGCGCGGCTCCTGCGCGGTCCACGCACCGCCCGACAGCCGGTAGGTGTTCGGGTCGAGCGGATCTCCGCCGAGCACCAGCACCGAGTCGGGTCCGCGGAATCCCGCCGGCAGCGGCACGGCGGAGCCGTAGCCCCGGAAGTCGGCGGGCCGCCTGGGCAGGTCCGTACGGGTCTGCGCGCGCGGGTCGAAGAGCCACTGCTGGTCGGCGTCGCGCCCCAGGCCGTAGATCATGCCGTCGCGCAGCGAGAACAGGTGCGGGTAGTCGTTGCGGAACGGCGCGTCGGAGCGCATCCGCTGCACGGGCACGTCCAGCGGGATGTCGTACGGGCGCCAGGGCACCGGCTGCCCCAGCGCGGGGAACCGCTCCACCACCGGGGTGGGCGTCCCCGTGCCCCGCTCCGACTGGCCGGACATGATGATCTGGCGGCCGTCCGCACCGGTCACCACCGACGGGTACCAACGGCCCACCGCCATGTCGCGGTTGCGGTACCAGCCCTCGGTCCACGGGTCGAAGACGAAGGACAGCTTCGCGCCGCTGCCGCCCTTCCCGCCCGTGTTGCCGCCGAACACGCCCAGCATCCCGTTGGGCAGGAAGGAGTGCCCGGCGCAGAAGAACGGCGCCGGGCGCGGGGCGTGGGTACCGTCGGGCATCAGCACGACGGGCGGGGTCACCTTCTTGAAGGACCGCGCGCCGGTCCCCTTCGCCGGATCCCACAGGTAGGCGCGGCCCGCGTTCGCCGGACCGGTCCGGTCCGTGGGCCCGGTCTCCTTGGTGGGGTCGGTCTCCACCCGTGAGAAGGAGAAGAGCAGCACCTTGCCGGTGGGCAGCAGGGCGACGTGCACGCCGAAGTCGGGGGAGGGGAAGTACTCGGCGAACCGTCCCGAAACCTCAGCGCTGAAAGCGGAGTTGGCCTCGCGCTGCGAGCCGGCGAGCGAGGCCAGGCTCGCATTGCGCCGGGACTGGGGGTACCCCACGGCGCCCTTGGCCGCCCGGCGCAGCTCGGCGTGGGCGCGCGCGTGGCCGGCCCCGATCACGGCGGCCTCGGCCGCGTCGGTTCCCCCCGGCCCGCCCGTCCCGCTCGTCCCGCCGGTTCCCCCGGTTCCGCCGGGCCCGCCGGACGCACCGATTGACCCGGTTGCCCCGGCCCCGCCGTCCGTGCCGTGCCCCGGAGCGCCGGCGGCGGCCGGTGCGGTCGCGAGGACCAGGGCGGAGACGACCGCGGTGGCGCAGAGCAGGGCGGACCGGTGCAGGCGGCGCATGGGGCTCCTCGGCGCGGGCGGTTCCGTAGGGCGCTCAGCATAGGAAATACCGGGAGGAATCGGACGGCATGACGGGTGCGGCGCCCCGCCGATGAGCCGTTCGGCCCTCCCCGACCCCCTGCCCGAACGTTTCTGCGGTGAATGGACCCGGCCATCGGAGTGAGGCCGCGCACCCGTTCCCCGATCGGCGCGGTACGGACCGCTTCCATGGCCGGGTGATCAGAACACTGCGCACCGCGCTCGGCGCCGTCCTCGTGACCGGCGGCCTCCTCACCCTCCTGCCCGCCTCCGCCGCCGGGGCGGCGGGTGGCCCCGCGGGCCCCGCCGCGCCGGAGGACCGGGTGACCGTCGACGTCGCCACGGTCAACGGCTCGGGGTGCCGGCCGGGCAGCGCCACCGTCGCCGTGGCCGAGGACAACTCGGCCTTCACCGTCACCTACAGCGAGTACCTGGCCATGGCGGGCGGGAACAGCGCCCCGACCGACGGCCGCAAGAACTGTCTGCTCTCCCTGCTCGTCCACGTCCCGCAGGGCTACACCTACGCCGTCGCCCAGGTCGACTACCGGGGATTCGGCAGCCTCCAGAAGGGCGCGGTCGGCACCCAGAAGGCCAGCTACTACTTCCAGGGCATGAAGCAGACCGACTACCGCACCCACAAGTTCCACGGCAAGCTCGACGACAACTGGCAGGCCTCCGACACCACGGGCATCGAGGCCCTGGTCTTCGCCCCCTGCGGCGAACAGCGCAACTTCAACATCAACACCGAGCTGCGCGCCGAGGTCGGCACCTCGGACCCGGCGACGACCAGCTACATGGCGCTCGACTCCACCGACGGCAGCATCAACAGCGTGTACCACTTCTCCTGGAAGCAGTGCCCGGCCCGCTGACCGGCCCGGCCCGCTGACCCGGCCCGGCGCGCTCACCACGGGCGGCCGCGCGGGACTCCCCCTCAGGGGTCTCCCCGCGCGGCCGCCTGCCGCTGCCGTCCGCACCGGGATTTCCGGGGGCCCGCCACTCCGACGGCCCAATCGCCGCGCGCCGTGAACAACCCCGGCGTCACCCGGTCGAGGCGGCCGCGACCTGGGCTTTCGCGCAACTGCCCGGCATGCCGGGCGTGTCGCGCCCGGCTAGCGTCGGCAGCGTCCGGAGTCCTTGGATTCCGCGAGGGGGGTCCTGCTATCCGCCTGTGCGAGAGGCCGAGCCGATGCTGAAGGACGCTCCGATAGCCCAGACGCCCCCGATAGCCAGCCTGCTCCGTGTGGAAAAGGGCGTGGCGGCACCCGAGGAACTCGCCGCGATCGCGGTGGTCGTCGCCTGCTTCGCCCGCCGCAACTCCGCCGGAGCGCAAACGGCCCCCGCCGGGACCGCCCGCCGCCGGCGCCCCGCGCACCACGGCTCCGGCTGCTGGGCGGGCTGCTGGGCCTGCGGCTGACGCGGACCGGCAACACCCAAGAACGCCCCTGCCCCCGGCCCGCTTACGGGCCGGCGGCAGGGGGACCACGTGGCGTACGGGCCGGTCAGGCCCGGCGCAGCACCGTGGACAGGGCCTCGGACAGTGCGGCCTCGGCATCGGCCACCGGCCCCTGCGAGCGCCACGCGACGAACCCGTCGGGCCGCACCAGAAGCGCGCCCGCCCCGGACATCGCGTGCACCTCGCTCCAGTCGGAGCCCTCCTCCTGCACCAGATCCGTGCCGGGAGCACCCGCGGACCCGATGGAGTACGCGTCGAGCTTCACCGACAGCCGCTCGGCCACCCGTTCGGCCGCCGCCCGCCACGGCGAGCCCGCGCCGCACAGCAGCACGAACGCGCGCTCGTACAGGTCCACCGTGGAGACCCGTTCGCCGTCGGCCCGCGTCAGCCACATGTGCGGGGCCCGCGTGCCGACGTCGCCCTTCATGCGCATCCCCTCCGGGATGACCGGGCGGTCCGGCGACCCGCCGACGAACGCCCCGCTCGGGTACGCGTACGCCATCGCCGTCGTCAGGACGCCGCTGCCCGGCCCGCCGCCCATGGTGGGCGGCGGCGCGTACCCGGGGTGGCTGTGCTCCGCCGAACGGGCCGAGGCGCGCTCGGCGGTCGCCAGCGCCACCGGGTGCCGCTCGGCCCCGTAGGTCTCCAGCAGTCCGATGCCCGCCGAGCCGTCCAGGACCGCCGCGATCTTCCAGGCCAGGTTGTGCGCGTCCTGGATACCGGTGTTGGAGCCGAACGCGCCGGTGGGGGACATCTCGTGGGCCGCGTCGCCGGCCAGGAAAACCCGCCCGGACGAGTACCGCACGGCCACCCGTTCGGCCGCGTGCCAGGGTGCCTTCCCGCCGATCTCCACGTCCAGGTCCGGTACGCCGATCGCCTCCCGGATCTGCCGGGCGCACCGCTCCTCGGTGAAGTCCTCCAGGGTTTCCCCCTGGTCCGGGTGCCACGGCAGGTGGAAGACCCACTGGGTGTCGTTGTCCACCGGCAGCAGCGCCCCGTCCGCACCCGGCTTCATCAGGTAGCAGACGATGAACCGCAGGTCGCCCAGCACCGCCACGAGCCGCCGCGAGCGGAAGGTGACGCTGACGTTGTGGAACAGCTCGCCGCTGCCCGTCTGGGGGATGCGCAACTGCTCGCGCACGGGGCTGCGCGGGCCGTCCGCCGCGATCAGGAAGTCGGCGCGCACGGTCATGTGCTCGCCGGTCTCCCGGTCCTTGACCAGCGCGTTCACCCCGGTCTCGTCCTGGTCGAAGCTCATCAGCTCGGTCGAGAACCGCACGTCGGCGCCCTGGGCGCGGCTCTGCGCGGCGAGGATCGGCTCGATGTTGTTCTGGCTGCACACGCACCAGGCGCTCGGGCTGAACTTGCTCAGCGCCCCGGCCGGGTCGATGGCCTTGACCAGCCATTTGTGATCGCCGCCCAGCAGGGACTGCGTCTGCAGGATGCCCATGTTGTTCTCCAGCGCGGACGCCGCCTGCCGGATGGCGTTCTCCGCCCCGGCCACCCGGAACAGCTCCATGGTCCGGGCGTTGATACCGCGCCCGCGCGGGTGGTCGGAGGTGCCGGCGTGCTTCTCCACTACCAGGTGCCTGATGCCGTGACGGCTCAGGAACAGCGAGGTGGACAGACCCACGAGGGAGCCGCCCACGACGAGAACCGGTACGCGAACATCTGCCGTGTCTTCCATCAGCTGCGAGCTCCTGAATTCTGTGTGGGGGGAGTGCACTCTTTTATGCCCCCGATCGCCGGCCAAGCCCAGGAGATACGCCGGTTGTCACCCGCTTGATCCGGAGATGTAGCGCTACGTCCCCACCCGGATGACGATGAGCGACAGCGGTTCCCCCGAAGACACGCCGGCCTGCCGTCCCCGCGACGGCCGCCGGTCCGGGGCGGCCACCGCCCATGACGGACGAGGGTCCGTACGCGATGAACATCCCCGCCCTCCCCCAGGGCCCTCACGAAGGAGTGAGCAGATGACGACCACCCTGTCCGAACGGGTGTCACAGTCCGCCTTCGACGGATCCATGCTCCGGGTCGTCCTGCTGATGGACCTCCACGAAGGAGCCCAGCAGCGGTTCTTCGAGGCGTACGAGCAACTGCGCCACGACATCGCGTCCGAACCGGGCCACATCAGCGACCAGCTCTGCCAGTCCTTCGAGAACCCCTCGCAGTGGCTGATCACCAGCGAGTGGGAGAGCGCACCGCAGTACCTCGCCTGGGTCAACAGCGAGCACCACGCCGAGCAGGTGCGCCCGCTGGGCGCCTGCGCCCGCGCCATGCGCCCGCTCAAGTACACCGTCCTGCGCGAGACCGGCCGCGGCTACCAGGACGCGCAGCGGCCCAGGGGCGCCCGGCTGCAGGAAGCACCCCGGCTCGGCGCCGACATCGTCCGCCACGCCCTGACCTTCACGGTCAAGCCCGGCAGCGAGAAGGAGGTCGCGGCCCTCCTCTCCAGCTACGCCTCCCCGGCGGCGGACGTCGACGGCCACACCCGGCTCTGCCGCACCACCCTGTTCATGCACGGCAACCGGGTCGTGCGTACGGTGGAGGTCCGCGGGGACCTGATGTCCGCGCTGCGGCACGTCTCCGAGCAGCCCGAGGTACGGGCCGTCGAAGAGGCCATCAACCCCTACCTCGAACAGGACCGCGACCTCGGCAACCCCGAGTCCGCCCGGATGTTCTTCATGAAGGCCGCGCTCCCGGCCGTCCACCACGTCGCTGCCCGCGAGGCCGGCGGCGCCGACCGCTCCGACGTACGGCGCCACGCGCTGTTCTACCCGGCCAAGCCCGGCTGCGGACCGGCGCTGGCCCGGTTCCTCGCCCGGCAGGACGAGGAAGCGGCCCACCGGTCCGACGCCCCGACCGTGAGCAGCAGCATCTTCCAGCGCGACGACATCGTCGTACGCCTCATCGACGTGCGCAGCCCGCACGGCGCCGGGCTGGAGACCGCCTTCGGCGTCAGGGGACCGCGCAAGGCGGCCGTCCTCGCCCGCCTGATGGCCGGACCCGTCAGCGGGTCCGAAGGGGCAGCCGCGTCCGCGGTCCGCCACACCATGAGCCTGATCACCGACCGCCGGGCACCTGCCGAAAGCTGAGCCGCGGCGGCACCGCCCGCACGGCCCACCCGGCCCCCGGACCCCTCATCCCCGGACCCCCCACCCACCAGCCCCGTCCAGGCTCCCCACCGCCAGGAGGAACCCCCGCCATGACCAGACAACGCCCACCGCACATCGTGGACCTCAGCGAGACGCAGCCCAACACGCGGCGCGGCGGCGACCTGAGGGCCGTCCTCACACCGACCTCGGTGGGCTGCACCAGCGGCTTCATGGGCCTGGCCGTCATGGCGCCGGGCGAGCACATCGCCGAGCACTACCACCCGTACTCCGAGGAGTTCGTGTACGTGGTCGCCGGTGAGCTGGAGGTCGACCTCGACGGCGAGGCCCACCCGCTCCTCACCGACCAGGGACTCCTCGTCCCGATGAACGTGCGCCACCGCTTCCGCAACGTCGGCGGCACCGAGGCCCGCATGGTCTTCCACCTCGGACCGCTCGCCCCGGACCCGAAGCTCGGGCACGTGGACACGGAGGAGGCCGTCCACCCGGAGGGCTCCGCCTGGGAGCGGCCCCCGGACCGGGCGGGAGCGGTCTCGTGACCCGCCGACGCGTGGCCGTCACCGGGGTCGGCGTCGTCGCCCCCGGCGGGATCGGCGCCTCCGCCTTCTGGGAGCTGCTCTCCAACGGGCGTACGGCGACCCGCGGCATCACCCTCTTCGACCCGACCGGCTTCCGCTCCCGGATAGCCGCGGAGGTCGACTTCGACCCCGCCGCGCACGGGCTCGGCGCCGAGGAGGCGGCCCGCGCGGACCGGTACATCCAGTTCGCGCTGGTCGCCGCCGCCGAAGCCGTGCGCGACGCCGGACTCGACCTCACCACCGACGAAGCCTGGCGCACCGGAGTCTCGCTGGGCACCGCCGTCGGCGGCACCACCCGCCTGGAGCACGACTACGTGGCCGTCAGCCAGTCGGGTGACTGGTGGGACGTGGACCACCGGCTCGCCGGGGCCCACCTGCACCGCGCCTTCACCCCGGCCACCCTGGCCTCCGCCGTCGCGGAGAAGACGGGAGCGCGCGGACCGGTCCAGACCGTCTCCACCGGCTGCACCTCCGGGCTCGACGCCATCGGCTACGCCTTCCACTCCATCGCCGAGGGCAAGATGGACGTCTGCATCGCCGGCGCCTCCGACTCACCCGTCTCGCCGATCACCGTGGCCTGCTTCGACGCCATCAAGGCCACCTCGCCCAACAACGACGACCCCGCCCATGCCTCCCGTCCGTTCGATGCCGACCGCGACGGCTTCGTCCTCGGCGAAGGCGGCGCCGTCCTCGTCCTGGAAGAGCTGGAACACGCCCGCGCACGCGGCGCGACCGTCTACTGCGAGATCGGCGGCTACGCCACCTTCGGCAACGCCCACCACATGACGGGGCTGACCACCGAGGGCCTGGAGATGGCCCGCGCCATCGAAACCGCCCTCGCCCAGGCCCGGACCGACGCCCGCGAGATCGACTACGTCAACGCGCACGGCTCCGGGACCAAGCAGAACGACCGCCACGAGACCGCGGCGGTCAAGAAGGTCCTGGGAGACCACGCCTACAAGACGCCGATGACCTCCATCAAGTCCATGGTGGGGCACTCGCTCGGCGCCATCGGGGCGATCGAACTGGCCGCCTGCGTCCTGGCGATGACCCACCAGGTCGTCCCGCCCACGGCCAACTACGAGACCCCCGACCCCGAATGCGACCTGGACTACGTCCCGCGCGTCGCCCGCGAGCGCACGCTGCGCAACGTGCTCTCCGTCGGCAGCGGCTTCGGCGGCTTCCAGTCCGCGGTCGTCATGACCCGTCCCGACGAGCGCAAGGAGGAGGTGGTCTCGTGAGCGTCCGTACGGTCATCACGGGCATCGGAGTGGTCGCGCCCAACGGCAGCGGCGCCGAGGCGTTCTGGAAGGCGACCCAGTCGGGCACCTCCGTCCTGGGCCGCGTCACCCGCGAAGGCTGCGAACACCTCCCGCTGCGCGTCGCCGGCGAGGTACGGGGCTTCGACGCGGCCTCGATGGTCGAGGAACGCTATCTCGTCCAGACCGACCGCTACACCCACCACGCCCTCGCCGCGGCCGACCTCGCCCTGGAGGACGGCCGGCTCGGCCGGGCCGACTACGAGGACGACCCCTTCTCCGTCGGCGTGGTCACCGCCGCCGGGTCGGGCGGCGGCGAGTTCGGCCAGCGCGAGCTGCAGCACCTGTGGGGCCAGGGCCCGCGCTACGTCGGCCCGTACCAGTCGATCGCCTGGTTCTACGCGGCCAGCACCGGGCAGATCTCCATCCGCCGGGGCCTCAAGGGCCCCTGCGGGGTCGTCGCCGCCGACGAGGCGGGCGGACTCGACGCCTTCGCGCACGCCGCCCGGGCCATCAACCAGGGCAGCAAGGCCATGCTGGTCGGAGCCACCGAGGCGCCCCTGGCCCCGTACTCCATCGTCTGCCAGCTCGGCTACGAGGCCCTGAGCACCCAGGAGGACCCGGAGCGGGCCTACCGGCCCTTCACCGAGAAGGCCTGCGGCTTCGTACCCGCCGAGGGCGGCGCGATGTTCCTGGTGGAGGAGGAGCAGGCGGCCCAACGCCGCGGCGCCTCCGTCCGGGCCCTCCTGGCCGGCCACGCGGCGACCTTCACGGGACCGCACCACCCCGAACGGGCCGGCGCGTCCGCCGACGGCCTGGCCCACGCCATCAAGGGCGCCCTGCGGGACGCGGGCTGCGCCCCCGAGGAGGTCGACGTGGTCTTCGCCGACGCGCTCGGCACCCCCGAAGCCGACCGGGCCGAGGCGGCCGCGATCCTCTCCGCCCTCGGAGCACACGGGCGCAAGGTGCCGGTCACGGCGCCCAAGACCGGGACGGGCCGGGCCTACTGCGCGGCCCCGGCCCTCGACACCGCCGCCGCGGTCCTCGCCCTGGAGCACGGCATCGTCCCGCCCACGCCGAACGTGTTCGACGTGTGCCACGACCTCGACGTGGTGACCGGCGGCGCCCGCCCGGCACAGCTGCGCACCGCGCTCGTGCTGAGCCGGGGCCTCATGGGCTCCAACGCCGCGCTCGTCATCAAGATCCCCTCCTAGAGACAGAAGGAGCCGCTCATGTCCGAACGACTGACCGTCGAGGAGCTGGCCGCGCTGATGAAGTCCGGGGCCGGCATCACCGTGGACCCGGACGACATGAAGAACCGCCCGGACTCCCTGTTCGACGACTACGGCCTCGACTCGCTGGGCCTGCTCGGCATCGTCGGGCTGCTGGAGAACCAGCGCGGCCGCGCCCTGCCCACCGACGCGGACCGCTGCAAGACCCCCAAGGAGTTCCTCGAACTCGTCAACACCAGCCTCATGACCGGAGCTTGACATGGCAGGACACACCGAGAACGAAATCGTCGTCAAGGCGCCCATGGACACCGTCTGGGAGATGACCAACCATCTCCCCAGCTGGCCGGCGCTGTTCAGCGAGTACGCCTCGCTGGAGATCCTGGAGGAGGACGGGCCCACCACCCGCTTCCGCCTGACGATGCACCCCGACGAGAACGGCACCGTGTGGAGCTGGGTCTCCGAACGCACCCCCGACCCCGTCAGCCGCACCGTGCGCGCCCGCCGGGTCGAGACCGGCCCGTTCGAGCACATGGACATCCACTGGCAGTACTTCGAGGTCCCCGGCGGCACCCGGATGGTGTGGACCCAGGACTTCGCGATGAAGCCGCAGGCACCCGTCGACGACGCCGGGATGACCGACCGCATCAACCACAACTCCAAGATCCAGCTGGAACTGATCCGGGAGAAGATCGAACAGCGCGAACGCGAGAGCCGCACGCCCGCGGCCAGCCGCGTCTGAGACGAAAGGCAGCACACCGGATGCACCGCGCTCTCATCGTGGCCCGCATGGCGCCGCAGTCCGCCCCCGACATCGCCGAGCTCTTCGCGGCCTCGGACGCGGGCGAGCTGCCGCACCTCGTCGGAGTCACCCGCCGCAGCCTCTTCCAGTTCGGCGACGTGTACATGCACTTCATCGAGTCGGACCGGCCCCCCGGCCCGGCCATCGCCGAAGTCACGGGCCACCCGGAGTTCCGGGAGCTCAGCGACCGGCTCACCGCCTACGTCAGCCCGCGCAACCCGGAGACCTGGCGCAGCCCGAAGGACGCCATGGCCCAGGAGTTCTACCGCTGGGAGCGCCCGGGCAGCTCCCGTACTGCTTGACCGTACGGACCGCCCCGCGCGCGAACGGCAGGCCTCGGGCCCCGCACCCACCGGGTGCGGGGCCCGCCACCATGCCCCGGCGTCAGGCCGGATCAGCCCTTGGGAACCACGATGACGACGGTGCTGCACACCTTGTCGGCGAAGGTCTGCTTCTTGGCGTCCCACAGCGGCCACAGGTAGCCGATGTAGCAGGCGATGCCGTCGAGGAAGTGCGCCAGCTTGCGGACGAAGGCCATGCCGAAGCCGAGGACGTTGCCGTCGGCCTCGCGGCGCACGCTGATCCCGACGACCTTCTTGCCGGTCGACTGGCCGGTCGCGCCTTCCTTGTAGAGCTGGAAGATGCCCATGCCGAGGGCGTAGAGCCAGCCGATCAGGAAGAAGACGCCCGGCCCGGAGGCGCCCGCGTCGTCGCTCATGGCGAGGTCGATGAAGCCGAGGGCGTACATCGGTCCCGCGATGATCAGACCGTCGAGGAGGGTCGCGCCGACGCGCAGGCCCCAGTGCGCCAGCGGCGGCATTCCGGTGCCCGGCATGGGCGGCATGCCACCCGGCATCCCGGCCTGCGGGTACGCGCCGTACGGCTGCTGCGGGGGGACGCCGCCCATGGGCTGCTGCGGGTAGCCGTACTGCGGGGGGACGCCCTGCGGCGCCTGCTGCGGGTAGCCGGGCTGACCCTGCGGGGGCTGCTGCTGGCCGTAGGGGTTGTTCGGGTCGCCGAAGCTCATGGCGAAGTCTCTCCAGGGGTGTGACGGGGACGAGCGGGCCGGCGGAGGGACGTGAAACGAGCGGGTTGCCCCCCTGCGCAGCCGCGAACTTGCGGGGCCATGGTGTTAGTAAGATCGGCCAGTTGTCCAATCCGTAGTCACATGTGCCGACCAAGTGACGGACCCGTAAACACGGCATGGAGTCCCGGACCCTGAGGACGGGCCCGGGACTCCGGGGGCCACTTCGCTGACCGCTTCTACAACGACCGGCGCCGCTGCGGGTCACCGGTCAGGCGCCACCGTTACTTCGGCTGCTTCGGCATCAGGACGGTGTCCACGATGTACACGGTGGCGTTCGCGGTCGGGACGTTGCCGCAGACCACGTTGGACGTGCCGTTGACCTTGTAGGACTCGCCCGAGCCGGTGGTGGTCACCTTCCCGGTCTCCAGCGTGGCGAACGAGCCGTTCTCGAGCTGCTTCGGCGTCAGCTTCTCGCCGACCACGTGGTACGTGAGGATCTTGGTCAGCGCGGCCTTGTCGGCGAGGACCTTGTCGAGGTCGGCCTTCGGGATCTTGGCGAATGCGTCGTTGGTCGGCGCGAACACCGTGATGTCCTTGGCGTTGTTGAGCGTGTCGACGAGCCCGGCCTGCTTGACGGCCGCCACCAGGGTGGACAGCGCCGGGTTGTTGGACGCGGCCGTCGCGACCGGGTCCTTGGCCATGCCGTCGAAGCTGCCCGCGCCCTCCTTCGGGACACCGGCGCACGCGGCGCCGAAGGGCCCGTCCGCCGTCATGGGCGCCGAGGCGTCCGCGGCCGGGGAGGAGGCGTCCGCGCTCGCCTCGGCTGCCGCACCGGCGGCGGCGTCCCTGCCGGAGTCGGAGTCGGAGCACGCTGCCAGCGCGAAGGGCAGCACGGATGCCGTGGCGAGGGCGAGGGCGGTACGGCGGAAACGAAGGGTGTTCATGGTGTTCTCCAGAGAAGGGGTTGGTGAAGAAGGGATGGAAGAGTGGAAAGTGTGTGAAGTGGCGCGAAAGCGGAGCCGCTTCGGTCAGCCGACCGTGACGAACACGCCGTGCCGGCCGCTCGCGCCGTCCGGGATGGTGCGCGTCCGCAGCTCGGTCTGGACCTCGCCCCGGCCGTCCGTGGCGCGGACGGTCAGGCGGTGGCCGCCCGGCGCGGCCTTCCAGCCGAAGGACCACTGGCGCCACGTGTCGGTGGTGGCCTGCGCGGCGAGCGAGGCCTCCTGCCACGGCCCGTCGTCCACCTGGACCTCGACCCGCTCGATGCCGCGGTGCTGGGCCCAGGCCACCCCGGCCACCGTCACGGTCCCGGCCGCGATCCGGGCGAAGGGCTTGGGGGTGTCGATCCGGGCCTGCGTCTTGACCGGAGCCCGGCGGGCCCAGCCCCGCTTGACCCAGTACGGGTCGTAGGAGTCGAAGGTGGTGAGCTCGATCTCGCGGATCCACTTGCAGGCGGAGACGTAGCCGTAGAGCCCGGGTACGACCATCCGGACCGGGAAGCCGTGTTCGAAGGGGAGCGGTTCGCCGTTCATGGCGACGGCCAGCATCGCGTCCCGGCCGTCCATGACCTCCTCGACGGGCGTGCCCAGCGTCATCGCGTCCACCGAGCGCGCGATCAGCTGGTCGGCCCGCCCGCCGCGCGACGGCGCCTGGACACCCGCCTCCCGCAACAGGTCCGACAGGCGTACGCCGAGCCAGCGCGCGGATCCCGCGTAGGGGCCGCCGACCTCGTTCGACACACAGGTGAGGGTGATGTCGCGTTCGATCAGCGGGCGTTGGAGGAGTTCGGCATAGGAGTAGGAGCGCGGGCGGGAGACGCCCTTGCCGTGGATGCGCAGCCGCCAGGTGCCGGCGTCGACCCTGGGGACCACGAGAGCGGTGTCGACACGGTAGAACTCCTTGTTCGGTGTGGTGAAGGCGCTGACCCCTGGGATCCGCAGGGCAGCCCCGGCCGGGATCGGCGCGGCCGGCGAAGCGGGAGCGGGCAGGCGTACGGCAGCCCGCGAGGCGGTGGCGCCCTGGCCCCGCCGGCCGGTCAGGGCCCGGCCGAGGGCGCCCGCGCCGGTGGAGGCGATCGCGGTGACCCCTGCCGCGAGGAGGAAGCCCCGGCGGTTCCAGGCGGCGGGCGGGCCGTCCGAGCCGCTTGTCGAGGTGGCCGAGGTGGCGGTCGAGACGTCCGTCGAGCCGCCGACCTTCCCCACCAGCAGGTACAGCACCAGCGCCCCGGCCGCTGCCCCCACGAGCGAGGGCAGTACGTCCGCCGCACCGGCCGTGTCGGGCCGGCCGAGGGCCGCCGCCGCGCCGAGGACGCCGAAGGACAGTACGCCGGCCGCCCCCGTACGGAGGTGGCGCAGGGCGAACACCCCGAGCAGGACCGCCAGGAGACCGACGGTGGCGAGGATGCCGAGCTGGAGGACCAGCTTGTCGTTCTCGCCGAAGGTGCGGATGGCGAAGTCCTTGAGGGCCGCCGGCGTGCGGTCGATGGCCGCCCCGCCGATCACCGTGACCGGTCCCGCCTGCGGCCGCACCAGGGACGCGGTCAGCTCGGCTGCGGCCAGAGCCGCGTAGCCCGCCAGCAGGCCGCTCGCCGCGGCGAGGGCGCCCCGCTCGACTGTCCTTCGGTTGATGCTCACGACCCTCATTCGGTGCGGGATCCCTCCCGGATGGGCCGGTCATCCGAACACGTGAAGATCCGTCGGTGTGTTGACCTGTGCGCGCGGGCCGTACGGCGTCGCTCCGCAGGCCATGGCTCCGTACGGCATCGCTCCGTTCGGCACGGCTCCGTACGGGCCCGCGCACGCGGGCGGCGGCGCCGACGGCCACCGCCTGCGCGGGTCCTGCGGGACCCGGCGGCGCTCAGGAGTGGCGACCCACTCCCCGCCGGTCCGCAGGACCACCGGCCCGCCGCCGCCCCGTAGCCGGCGGCGGGCCGGAGACCGTGGTCCGTGCGATCCGTCAGGCGTTGACGCAGGTGTTGCCGAAGGCGGGGTTCAGCAGCCCGATCACACTGCCCGAGTTGCCGCACGCGTTGACCGGGATGTGGATCGGGATCTGGATCAGGTTGCCCGAGCCGACCCCCGGGGAGTGGGCGGCGAGGCCCTGGGCTCCGGCGTCGGCCGAGGCCACCGAGGCCCCGCCGACGAGAAGGGCGCCCGAAGCGAGGGCGAGTGCGGCAGTCTTGAGGACACGCGACACGACAGATCTCCTTGCTGGCTGTGCGGCGGCGGATTCCGGGGCCGTTCGCCCCCTCACCCGCCGAGCGGCGGCCCCTGGACCGGGCCCGCGACCCTCCTTCGGCCCGGACCCCCGGCGCGGTTTGGTCCAGGGGGCCGGTTCCCCCGAACGGATGCCCTTTCGCGTGTATGCCGGCCAATCCGCGCACGGACCGGCTCCGAAGACAGGGTGAGACAGCAAGGACCCGGCGCGCACCGCGACCCCGGCGGACGGGGAACGGGTGCGCCTGCCACGAAGGATCGTTCATGCGATGGATGGACCGGCGAGACCCGCTCGCGGCCCCGGCGAGCCCGCCCGGGCCCGGCCGTATTCGGGGGCCGCTCAGGTGAACCCCGAGAAGCTGCGCTTCCCCGGCCCCGGCCCCGGCCAGGGCCCGGGCAGCGGCCCAGGTTCCGGCCCGGGCCCGGCCACCGGACCCGGATCGGCCGCGGCCGAACTCGCGGAGCTGATGGCGCGCGTCGCGCAGGGAGACCAGGACGCGTTCTCCGCGCTCTACGACGCCGTGGCCGGAACCGTCTTCGGCATCGCCGTCAAGGTGGTGCGCGACCGCGCACAGTCGGAGGAGGTCGCCCAGGAGGTGATGATCGACGTGTGGCGCCAGGCCGCCCGCTACCGCCCCGACCAGGGGAGCGTCATGGCCTGGGTGGCCACGATCGCCCACCGCCGGGCGGTCGACCGGGTCCGCTCCGCCCAGGCCTCGGCCACCCGCGAGCACGACGTGGGCGTACGCGGCCAGGAACGGCCCTTCGACGAGGTGAGCGAGCAGGTGGAGACCCGGCTCGAACGCGATCAGGTCAAACGCTGCCTGCGCCGGCTGACCGAGCTCCAGCGCCAGGCCGTCACCCTCGCCTACTACCAGGGGCTGACCTACCGTGAGGTCGCCGAGACCCTCCAGACGCCTCTTCCCACGATCAAGACCCGGATGCGCGACGGACTGATCCGCCTGCGCGACTGCATGGGGGTGACCACGTGAAGCACGACGAAGAACTGCACACCCTCACCGCGGCCTACGTACTGGACGCGCTCGGACCGGGTGAACAGGAGGCCTTCTCCCGGCACTTGGCCCGCTGCGCGCCGTGCTCCGGGGACGTGGCGGAGTTCTCCGCCACGGCCGGCCGACTGGCCTCCGCCGTGGCCCTCGTGCCCCCGCCGCAGCTGAAGGCGGAGGTCCTGGCCCGCATCGAGACCGTCCGTCAGGTCCCCCCGAGGGTCGGCGTCCGCCGGGCGGCGAGATTCCTGGACCGGCTCCCGCGCAAGGCCGGTGCCTTCGTCGTCGCCGCTTCCCTCGTCGGGGCGGCGCTCTTCGGCGGGGCCGCGCTCCACGAGAGCGGGCAGGCGGACCGGGCCAGGCAGGAGGCCCGGCAGGCCGAGGCGCGCAGCCAGGAGCTGCGGGCCGTGGTCACGGCCCCGGACGCCCGTACGGTCCACGGCCGCACCAGCGGGGGAGCCGCCGCGACGGTGATCACCTCCGCGGCCCGGGACCGGGCCGTGTTCCTCGCCGACCGGCTGCCGGCTGCCGGGGAGGGGCGCACGTACCAGCTCTGGCTCGCCGACGGCGGCACGATGCGCCCGGCCGGCTTCCTCGCCGGCGACGGGGCGGCCGTGCTGGACGGCGGCCTGGGCACGGCCACGGCGGTCGGCCTGACGCTGGAGCCCGCCGGAGGATCGCCGCAGCCGACGACCAGGCCCCTGGTGCTGCTCGCTCTCCCGGCGTAGGGCGTACGGCGCACCCGGGCGGGTGGCCCGGAGCGAGGGCTCCGGTCACCCGCCGGCGGGGTTCACGGGCCGGCCGAGCAGCGCCGCCGCGTTCGTGTCGAGGATCGCGGCGGCCTCGCGCGGGGGCAGCCCCGACTCGCAGACGTAGGAGACCGCCCGCACGAACACCTCCCCGTCCTCGTAGGGGAAGTCCGTACCGAGGACGAGGCGGTCCGCGCCGAAGGAGGCCGCCGCCGCGACCAGGGCGGGCCCGTGGCAGTGCGCGACGGTGTCGTACCAGAGCCGGCGGGCCGCCACCGAGGGCAGCTCGGGCGTCTCCGGGGACTCGAAAGCCAGGTGGTCGTCGAGCCGGCGGAGCAGCATCGGCAGTGCGCCGCCGAGGTGGGAGGCGAGGATCCGCATCCGGGGGTAGCGCCGGGGCAGGCCCGCCAGGATGAGGTGCATGACGGCGACCGTGTCCTCGACCGGAGCTCCGACCATCCACGTCATGCGGTGCCTGCTGATCAGGGGGCTGCCGGCGCCCTCGCCCGCCGGGTGGACGTACAGCACCGAACCGCGCCGGTCGAGCTCCTCGTACAGCGGATGGAAGAGCGGATCGGCCAGGGTCCGGCCGCGCACGGTCGTGGTGACGGCCGCGCCCACCATGCCGAGCTCGTCGAGGGCGTACGCGAGCTCGCGCAGCGCCGCGTCGACGTGCGGCAGCGGCAGCGCGGCGAAGGCCAGGAAACGCCCGGGCCGGCCGGCGGCCAGCTCGGCGTAGGACTCGTTCACCGCGCGGGCCAGCTCCACCGCGTCGGCCTCCCGGGGCAGGTGCGGCGACTGCGGGGGTACGGAGAGCACCTGCACGCGGATGCCCGCCCGGTCCATGAGGGCGAGGCGGCGGTCGAGGTCGGCCGGTGTGGCGTCCGCGCCGATCCCGCGCTGGGTGCCCGTGTCGGTCCGGCCCAGCCGCTCCAGCCGGTCCAGGTAGGCGGGGGTCCACAGATGGGCGTGCACGTCGATCCGCGAGCCCGGCGCCGGTGTCGGTGTGCTCACCCTTCGATGGAACGCCCTGCCCGCGAACCCGGCCAATCGGGGGCCGCCGCACCGGGCCGCGCCGCACCGGCCCCGCCCGTGGTCTGGCCCCGCCCACGGGGCGCGTGGATCATGAGGGGGCGCCGGAGCGAAGGGGCCCCGGCGCCAGCCACCGAGCCCAGGGGGTCCATGTGCCGTCCGTGCCGTCCGTGCCGTCCGTCGAGCCGAGTTACGCGTCCGGGGCCTGCGAGGTGCCGCTGCTGGGCGACACCATCGGCGAGAACCTGGACCGTACAGTCCGCAGGTTCCCCGGCCGCGACGCCCTCGTGGACATGGATTCCGGACGGCGGTGGACGTACGCGGAGTTCGCCGCCGACGTGGACGACCTGGCGCTCGGACTGCTGGACCTCGGGATCGCCAAGGGGGACCGGGTCGGCATCTGGGCCCCCAACCGCCCCGAGTGGACACTGGTGCAGTACGCCACCGCCCGGATCGGCGCGGTCCTCGTCACCGTGAACCCGGCCTACCGCTCCCACGAGCTGGAGTACGTCCTGCGCCAGTCCGGGATCCGGCTGCTGGTCGCGGCGGACCGGTTCAAGAGCTCCGACTACGCGGCCATGATCGAGGAGGTCGGGCCGCGCTGTCCGGCGCTGGAGTTCACCGCCCTGCTGGACGGCCCGCTCTGGAACTCCCTTCCGGAACGCGGCCGCCGCGCCGACCGGGCCGGACTGGTCCGCGCCCAGGCCGCGCTGAGTCCGGACGACGCCGTGAACATCCAGTACACCTCGGGGACGACCGGCTTCCCCAAGGGGGCGACCCTCTCGCACCACAACATCCTCAACAACGCCTACTTCGTAGGCGAGTTGTGTCACTACACCGAACAGGACCGGGTCTGCATCCCGGTGCCCTTTTATCACTGTTTCGGCATGGTCATGGGAAACCTCGCCTGCACGAGCCACGGTGCGGCCATGGTCATCCCCGCGCCCGCCTTCGACCCGGGGGCCACCCTGGCCGCCGTCGAGGCGGAGGCCTGTACTGCGCTCTACGGGGTCCCCACCATGTTCATCGCCGAGCTGGCCCACCCGGACTTCGAGACCCACGACCTCTCCAGCCTGCGCACGGGCATCATGGCGGGCTCGCCCTGCCCGGTCGAGGTGATGAAGGAGGTCATCGACCGGATGGGCATGCGCGAGGTGTCCATCTGCTACGGCATGACGGAGACCTCACCGGTCTCCACCCAGACCCGCGTGGACGATTCCGTCGAGTGCCGCGTCTCCACCGTGGGCCGGGTCGGACCGCACCTGGAGGTCAAAGTCGTCGACCCGGCCACCGGCCGGACCGTCCCGCGCGGCGAACCGGGCGAACTGTGCACCCGGGGCTACTCGGTCATGCTCGGCTACTGGGACCAGCCCGAGCGCACCGCCGAGGCCGTCGACGCGGCCCGCTGGATGCACACCGGAGACCTCGCCGTCATGGACGGGGACGGGTACCTGAGCATCACCGGCCGGATCAAGGACATGGTGATCCGCGGCGGCGAGAACCTGTACCCGCGCGAGATCGAGGAGTTCCTGCACGCCCACCCCGACGTCCTGGACGTCCAGGTCATCGGCGTGCCCGACCCGAAGTACGGGGAGGAGCTCATGGCGTGGGTGCGGATGCGCGAGGGAGCCGAGCCACTGACCGCGGCGGCCGTGCGCGCGTACTGCGAAGGCCGGCTGGCCCACTTCAAGATTCCGCGCTACGTCCACGTCGTGGAGGAGTTCCCCATGACGGTGACCGGCAAGATCCGCAAGGTCGAGATGCGGGAGACGGCGGCCCGGCTGCTGGGCCTTCCCTCCTGACGGGGGGCAGCCCGCGGACGGGCCCTGCGGTGTCCCGTACCGCCGTCGCCGCGGTACGGGACACCCGGCGGGCGCCCCCGGCCGCACCCGCTCAGCGGGCCGCCCCGGCGCCCTTCCCCGCGACCGTGTTGCTCGTGACCGCGCCGTCGGCGCCGGCCAGGGTCACGGCGTGCCGGACGCCGTCGGAGCCGAGGACCACCACGCGCCAGGCGCTCCCGCCGCCCTCCTGGGCGATCACGCGCAGGGCTTCGGCCTTGCCGCCGGGCACGGCGGCCTCCGCCTTCTCCAGGGCCTGGGCCGCCGGCAGCGCCGGCAGGGGAACGGGGGCCCGGCCGGGCCCGTCCACGACGAAGCCCTCCTCGCCGTCGGGCATCCCCGGCCGCACCATCGCGTCCGGCGGGAAGACCCCCCGCTCGCCCTTCTGGCCCCGCAGGCCGGGCTTTCCGGGCTCGCCCGGCTTCCCGGGGCGAGCGGGAAGCGGAGCCGTCATCTCGCCGCCCCCCTCCCGCTCGACGTCGAACCGGTCCCACATCCGCTCCGCGCGCGTGCGGCGGACGTCATGGTCCTGGTCCGCCACGGCCACCACCGCGCCCCCCGCGCCGGCGGAGGCCACCACCACGAGCCCGAGCGCCACCCAACGTCCCCGGCCCTCACGGGCGAACCGGGTGAAGCGGGCGATCCGGGCGCCGCGCCCCGCCGCCTTGCCGGCCGGGTCGCCGCCACCCTCGCCGCCCTCGCCGCCGCCCTCGCCGGGAACAGCGGCCGGGGGGTACTCGGGCGGCTGCGGACTGGACTGAGTCATCTGGATGCTCCTCGCGTTCTCCGGGCGACGTGCCCGGCTCGGCCGATCCTGCGAGCAGGATGCTGAAGCCCCGCTGAAGCGAGCTGAAGAACCCTTCAGCAAGCCGGCGGCGCGACCTGAGAACCTTGCCCCATGCGCGTACTGGTGGTCGAGGACGAGCGGCGGCTGGCCGCCGCCCTGCAACGTGGTCTGCGGGCCGAGGGCTTCACTGTGGACACGGCACACGACGGCCCGCAAGGCCTGTGGATGGCCGGCGAGCACGACTACGACGCCATCGTGCTCGACATCATGCTGCCCGGCCTCAACGGCTACCGCGTCTGCGCCCGGCTGCGCGCGGCCGGCTGCGAGTCCGGCATCCTCATGCTCACCGCCAAGGACGGCGAGTACGACGAGGCCGAAGCCCTGGACACCGGCGCCGACGACTTCCTCTCCAAGCCCTTCTCCTACGTGGTCCTCGTGGCCCGCCTGCGGGCCCTGATCCGGCGCACCGGCCGCCGCAGCCCGCAGGTCATGGAGTTCGGCGACCTCCTCGTCGACCCGGCCCGGCAGCGCTGCACGCGCGGCGGCGTCGAAGCCCGGCTGACCGCGCGAGAGTTCGCCGTCCTGGTGCACCTGGCGCGCCGGGCCGGCGAGGTCGTACCCAAGAGGGACATCCTCGAGCACGTCTGGGACGCCGCCTACGAAGGGGACCTCAACGTCGTCGAGGTCCACGTCAGCGCCCTGCGCCGGAAGATAGACGCGCCCTTCGGCCGGGCCGCGGTGGAGACCGTCCGGGGCGCCGGCTACCGGCTGGCGGCCGACGGTGGCTGAGCCCGACCGGTCCTGCGCGCCCTCCGGCCCCTACCTGCCCCACGACCTCTACGAGGACCGGGACCGCCCCCGCGCGTCGGCGTACCGCCCGCGCGAGCTCGCGTCCCGGCTGCGCCGGGCCGCGTCCCGGCTCCGTCCCAGGTCCGTCCGCGCCCAGGCAGCCCTCGGCGCGTCCGCAGTGGTGGCCCTGGCCCTCGGAGTGGCCTCCTTCGCTCTGCTCGGGGCCCTGGAGACCAACCTGACCATGAGCGCCCAGGAGGATGCCGAACGGCAGGCCGTCAAGGTGGCCGCGCTGGCGGCCACCGGGCAGCTGGACCCCGTACCGCCCCCGGGCCGCGGGACCGACTTCTTCCAGGTCGTCGACGCGCGGGGCCGCGTGCTCGCGGCCAGCCCCAACCTCACCGGCCGCCCCGCCCTCGTCCCCGAACCACCCGTCGCACCCGGCACGGTCCGCAACACCTGGAAGGGCGGCCGGGCCCGCCAGGAACACCGCCAGCGCGTCGTGCAGGTCACCACCGTCACCGCGAAGGGCCTGGTCACCGTCTACGCCGGGACCTCGCTGCGGGACGCCGACACCGCCGACGCGACCATCATGGCGGTCCTGGCCGTCGTGGTCCCGCTGCTCGTCCTGGTCGTGGCCCTGATCACCTGGCGGGTCACCGGCTGGGCCCTGCGCCCCGTCGAGGCGATCCGCGCGGAGATGGCCGAGATCGGCGACCGCGAACTGCACCGCCGGGTACCCGTGCCGCCCACCCGCGACGAGGTGGCCCGGCTCGCCGTCACCATGAACGCCACCCTGGACCGGCTGGAGGCCGCCGGCATCCGCCAGCGCCGCTTCATCGCGGACGCCTCGCACGAACTGCGCAGCCCCATCACCGTGCTCCGCACCCAGCTGGAGGTCGCGCAGGCCCACCCGGATCCCGAGCTGTGGGGCGAACTGGTCAGCGGCGCGCTGGAGGACACCGTACGGCTCCAGGACCTGGCGGCCGACCTGCTCCTGCTGGCCCGCCTCGACACCTCGGAGCCGCCGCCGGCCGCCGCCGTCGACCTCACGGAGGTGGCCCGCGAAGCGGCCCGTACGCGCAGGGGCGCCCGCGTCCCCGTGCACGCCGACATCGCACCCGGGATCGCGGTCCGCGGCAGCACGATCTGGCTGTCGCGGCTCGTCACCAACCTGCTGGACAACGCCGGCCGCCACGCCGAGCAGCACGTCACCCTCGTCCTGCGCGTGGACGAGCCCCGGGGCGAGGCCGTCCTGGAAGTCACCGACGACGGAGCGGGCATCGCTCCCGACGACCGCGAGCGGGTCTTCGAACGCTTCACCCGGCTCGACGACGCCCGCGCCCGCGACGAGGGCGGCACCGGGCTGGGCCTGGCCATCGCCCGCGACATCGCCCTGCGCCTCGGCGGCACGCTCGCCGTCCGGGACTCCCCGAAGGGAGCCCGCCTGGTCGCCACGCTCCCGCTGGGCCCCTGACGGCGCTCACCCGGCCGGGCTCAGCACACCGGCCGGCGTCCCGCGTCCCGCGCGGCCTCCTCCTCCGCCGCGACGGGCGCGGGCAGCCCCGGGACCGGATCGGGCGGGGTCACCAGCAGGCCTTCGTGGCCCGGGGGGCCGAAGAGCGGGGCGGGCTTCACGGTGACCCGGCCCGTGGAGACGGCCCCCAGGGTGCCGCGGGCCGAGACGTACGCCGGGAAACTGTCCGTGTCCCGCCGGTGGCGGGCCGGCTCCCGGTAGTCGCCGAGGGCCGGGTAGCCGTCCTGCCCGGTGAGCGTGTACGAGGTGGTCACCACGCGGTACGAGGCCTCCGGCCGCAGCGGGACACCGTCGACGAGCACGTCGCCCGGTGCCACCCGGTCCCCGACGGCCCCCGCCGCGTCGAAGGAGTACCGGACGTTGTCCGACACCGCGAGCGGGGCGTACGTCAGCACGCCGGAGGCGTCCAGCGCCCACTGCTGCTCCAGGGCGTCGTGGAGCCGGCGCCCGCTCACCTCGGCACTGACCAGCGGGCATCCGTAGCCGACGGCCCGCCAGGCCCGCTCGAAGCTGACCGGGTCGTTCAGGGCAGTTCCGGCGAGCAGATCGGTGTTGATCACGCTGCGGCCCACGCGCGGGGCGACCGCGATGAGCGCCAGGTCCGCGCCGGACCGGGCGGGCCGGGGACTGGTGTCGAAGGAATCGGGCGCCTGACGGGCGGCCCACAGCGCCCAGTCGGCGACGAGGTTGCCCATGGTGGACTCCCCGGCCGGGGAGAGCCGGCGGCGGAAGGAGGCGCGCTGGCGTCCGATGACTCCCGCCCCGCGCCGCTGCGCGTAGCCCGTCCAGTAGTCGACGACCTCCCCCAGCACCGGATCGGGGTCCACGTCGCGGGTGTTGGGGTGGTTCACGGAGCTGGTGAGCGCGCGGACGACCGTACCGGTGTCCGGGTCGAGCCGCAGGGTGATCTCGCCGATGATCTGCCCGTGGCAGCCGGCCTCGACGAAGGGCCGCGGCCGTCCGTCGGGCCCCGGGAGCATCATGTTGAAGGCGCAGTGCCAATGCCCGGTGACGATCGCGTCGATGTCCGGGGACACGCGCAGCGCCAGCTCGTACGCGGGACCACTGGGCTCGCTGCCGGAGTCGAAGTCGCTGCCCGCCACCGCCCCGTCGTGCATGCTCAGCACGATGGCGCCCACCCCGAGCGCCTTGAGCCGGGCCGCGCACAGGTTGGCGGAGGCGACCTGGTCGAGGGTGGTCAGGCCGGGCTGGAAGGAGTTCCCGAACGCCTCGGTGCCGACGACCGTCAGGTGGATGAACCCGATGGGCAGCCGCTTCCCGCCCGGCGCGTCCACCCACTCGATGTTGTACGGGGGGAGCAGCGTCTCCCCGCTCGCCGCGGACACGGCGTTGGCGCTGTAGTAGCGGAAGTCGGCGCCGTGGAAGGGGGCGCCGCTCGAGTCCGGGAAGGAGTTGGTCAGTCCCGCCCCGTCGTAGGGGACCCCTTCCTCCATGTGCCGGCGCAGGAAGCCGGGCGTGCGGTCGAACTCGTGGTTCCCGGCGGTCGCGAAGTCCAGGCCGAGCCGGTTCAGTGCCTCGATGGTCGGCTCGTCGGCGAGGGTGAAGGCGGGGAACTCCCAGCCGGAGAAGAGGTCGCCCGGCGCGAAGAAGAACGAGTTGGCCTTGCCGGCCCGCAACCGCGCGAGATGGGTGGCCATGTAGGCGACCCCGCCCACCGCGTACGTACGGCCGCCCGCGCCGTAGATCAGGGAATCCCGGGCCGGGGGAGCGGACAGATAACCGTGCAGGTCGGTGATGTGCAGCAGCTGTACGTCCACGTACCCGGCCGCGCTGGCGGTGTCGTGCGCCGCGGCGGTGGCGGCCGCCGCGGTACCGGTGAGCGCCTTGACGCCGACGGCCCCGGCGGCCCCCGCGGCCCGGGCCAGGAACCGGCGCCGGCCGAACTCTTCCACGAGCGCCCCCGATTCCGCGGGCGGGTCAACTCCCGCCCCCTCGAAAGCAGTCTGTAGGCACCCGGTGACCGTCCGTGGCGGGGCGCCCGTCGCCGCGGCGAAATTCCGGGAAACTTCACCCCGTCGACGAACGGCCCGCCGTCGGCGGCGAGCTGCTGGACGGCGAGCACGGGGTTCGGGACGTCGAGCTTTCCGCGTCGGCCGGGTTCGGGTCAGCCCTGCGCGGCCCTGCCCTCCTTGACGGCCTCGGTGATGTCGGCCGTGTCGGCGGCCGGCGGGACCGCGATGTCTTTCGCGACGCCGAAGGACAGGAAGTCCACGTTGACGGTGACGTCCCCGACGGTCTGGTTCAGCCGTGAGGGCATCCCCTTGTCGTCGACCCAGATGTCCGAGACGAGCTCGGTCGCCGTACCCGCGCCCACCGCGCCGAACATCGCCTTGGTGTCGCCCAGTTTGTCCACCGGAACCGTGGCGCGGTAGTGGACGGAGTTCTTCCCGTTGACGTCCTCCTGGCCGACCTTGGTGACGTTGCTGGCCCACTTGAGCGACTTCAGTCCGGCCGTCGGGTCGCTGTTGCCCGCGTTCATCCCGGCGGCGCCGTGCTCGCCGAGCACGGCCGAGGCCTCGACCTTCAGCCAGGTCTTGCCGGCGAACGGGCCGCTCGGCGCCGGATCGATGCCGTAGTAGTACGCCCCCTGGACGAGCCGGTACGTGATCGTTCCGTCGGCGACCAGTTTCTCCATCTGGAGGTCCTCGGCCGGCATCTCCGCCTCCATCGCGAGGCCGTTGCCCCAGGAGTAGACGCCGTTCATCTGGACCGGCTTGCCGCCCGTGTCGGGCATCGTCACGCTCATCTCGACCTCGGCCGAGCCGGCCTTGGAGGCCTCGTCGGAGACCTTCGTGAGCGTCGCGACCAGCGTCTCCGCCGAGTCCGCCGCCTGCTTGCCCACGGAGGCGCCGGCCGTACAGCCGCTCAGGCCCGCCGTCACGGTCAAGGCCGCCGCGATGCTCGCGGTGACTGTTCCCGCCTTCATTCCCCACCCCTTGCTCGGTTGTCGTCCCTGTCCCCCCGGACGGGACCGGATCGTCACACGCTCGCACAACTCTTCGACCGGGAGCGAGGATTTCGGCCTCCACCGCCCGGTCACCGCGTCCCCGGGAGGCCCCGTAAACGCACGGGCGCCGCTCCGAGCAGCCCGTATATCCTGCCCGGCATGCTGCGACTCGAACGCCTGCGGGCCGGTCACGAGGACGCCCTGCTGGCCTTCGAGCGGGACAACCGGGCGTACTTCGCCCGCTCCGTACCGGACCGCGGGGACGCGTACTTCACGGAGTTCGCCGCCCGCCACCGCGCCCTGCTCGCGGAACAGGACACGGGCGCGTGTCGGTTCCACCTGGTGATGGACGCCGCCGGCGAGCTGATCGGGCGCGTCAACCTGGTCGACCTGGCGGACGGCGCCGCCGACCTCGGCTACCGGATCGGCGAAAGGGCGGCGGGCCGCGGCGCGGCCACCGCCGCCGTCCGGGAGGTCTGCCGGCTCGCCGCCACGGAGTACGGGCTCAGCGTCCTCACCGCCTCCGCGGCCCTGGACAACGCGGCCTCGGCGGCGGTGCTCCGGCGGACCGGATTCACGGTCGTGGGGGAGACCGTCCTGGACGGCTGCCCCGGGCTGAGCTACCGGCGGGTGCTCACCGCCGAGGGCTGACCGGCCCCCGCCCAGCCCCGCCCGGCCCCGTCCCGTCGCGAACGGGGCGACAGCCGCGGGCCTGGTGCGTACGGGTGACGGTCCGACAGCGATGCGTCACCCCATCGGTGGCCCCGGCGCGCGCGCACGGCGTTGATCACCGAGTGTGTGGATCACTGGCAGCGTGCGCTGCCCGTCGGCCCCCGCACTGAGGAGTCCCCGGCCCCATGGCTGTCGCCGCCGTCCTCTCCGTCCCGTGCGCCGCCCTCAACGCGAGGGGCGCCGCGCAGCTCGGCCCACGGGCGTGCGCGGGCACCTCGGCGCCGCCGCGCCCGGCCGCGTTCGCGGGTACGGCGTCCGGCCGGTCCGCCGGCTCGACCACGCCTACACCCCGGGCGTGCACGTCGAGCCCGCCGCTTTCCACGAGGCGCTGCGCCGGAGGGCCTTCGTGACCGCGCACGGCATCTGAGACACCCCGCTTCCCGCTTCCCCCTTCCCCCACTAAGGGTTCCCATGTCCCGTCCCGGAGTCGCCCGCGCCCTGGTCGCAGGCAGCCTCCTCGGTCTGCTCCCCGCCGGCCCCGCTGCCGCGCACGAAGCCCCGTACGATCCGGACGCCGCGCGGCCGGCACCGTACGTCGCCCCCGAGCGGGTGCGCCGCGAGATCGGCGCGGACGAGCGGCGCAGCCTCGGTGAGGACCACGCAGAGGAGCACGCCCGTACCCGCCTCGCGCTGCGGGACGCCGCCGACTACCCCGACACCACCCGCCGCGCCCGCCTGAAGGCCCTCACCGAGTCCCAGGCCGAGGCCAATGCCGCTCTGGCGCCGGAGCAGTACGGCGTGTTCAAGGAGTACTTCGACTCCCCGGACTTCGCCGCCCACATCGCGCTGCTGCCCACCGGCAAGGTGCTGCTCTTCTCCTTCGAGCGGATCGAGACCAACCCCACCAAGGAACCGGCCCCCACCAACATCATCGGCCCCACGAACGCCGGCCGCGCCTTCCTCTGGGACCCGGCCAAGGGCACCGGCGCAGCGGCGTTCACCAAGGTCACCCCGCCGGTGGTCGACATGCCCGACGGCACCCACTCACCGCGCCCCGCACCGTTCTTCTGCTCCGGGCACTCCTTCCTGCCCAACGGCATGCTCGGCGTCTTCGGCGGCAACCTCGGCTCCAACGGAGGCAGCGGCGCCAAGCTCTCGCTGGTCTTCGACCCGTGGACGGAGACCTGGAGCCGAAGCCAGGACATGGCCACCGGGCGCTGGTACCCCTCCGTACCCCGGGAGAAGACGGACGTCCCGCGCGACGCCCCGGTCGGGCCGTTCAAGGCGAAGGCCCCCTTCACCCGCGACTACCCCCATCTCTTCTCGCTCCGCGACGGCCTGGTCTACGGGCTCGACAAGCCCCGGGCCTTCGGCCGCACCCAGGACAACACCCTGCTGATGCCCGACGGAACGCTGCTGACGGCGAGCGGCGGATACGACATCCGCGACTACGGGAACGGGGTCCTGAACCCCAACGCCGATCTGAAGTACCGGCAGTTCGAGATGCGCGACGGACAGGGGAACTGGAAGCTCGGCCCCGCCCAGCGGCTTCCCCGCGGCTACCACTCCAATGCCGTCGTCCTGCCCGACGGCCGGGTCGTGGTCACCGGCGACGAACTCCAGCAGCTCGCCAACGACGCCGACATCACCGACGAGATGAACGGCACCATCGAGATCTACGAGCCCGCCTACCTCCACCAGGGCGCCCGGCCCGCCCTCGGCAGGGCGCCCGCCGGCCCGGTCGGCCACAACACCCGCTTCGAGGTCACCACGAGCACCCCCGGCCAGGTCGAGCGGGCCGTACTGCTGGCGCCCACCACCGCCACGCACGCGGTCGACACCAGCCAGCGCCACCTGGAACTGCGGATCAAGCGGCGCGCGGGCGACACCCTCACCCTGCAGGCTCCGCCGGACGCGGCCGCCGCCCCTCCCGGCTACTACATGCTCTTCCTCCTCGACGCCAAGGGAGTGCCCAGCGTCGCCCAGTGGATCAAGCTCGGCGCCGGAGCGCCCGCCGCGCCCCTGCGCTGAATCCGGCCGTTCTCCCCCTGTATGTGAATCCCCTCCCCGTCCCACCGTCACTTGGAGCAAGCCGATGGCCCTCGCCCCGTCGCCGCCCCCGGGCTGCCCCCACACCGGACCCGCCACCGGACCCGCCACCGGACCCGCCACCGGACCCGCCACCGGACCCGCCCGCAGGACCGTGGTCCAGGCGGCGGCCCTCGCCGCCGCCGGAGTCACCGCCGGCCTCGCGCCCACGGCGTGGGCCACCGAAGCCCCGGCCCGACCGGCGGCGGGCCCGGCCGCGGAGCCCGCGCGCAGGGCCACGGACCCCGAACCCCTCCCGCTGCGCACCGACCGCGACTCCCAGGGCGACATCCTCGCCGGGTTCCGCAAGGACCACGCCTGCTTCCTCTTCCTCCACTTCCGCGACGCCGACAAGGCCCGGCACTGGCTGGCCGGCCTGCTGCCCTCGATCTCCACCACCGAGGAAGTGGCCCGATTCAACCGGGCCTTCAGCCGGGCCCGCCGACGCAGCGGCGGCATCGACCCCGACTCCATGGCCACCCTGTGGACCGGGCTGAGCCTGACGCATCCGGGGCTGCTCCTGTTCGCGGGCAAGGAGCCCTTCCCCGCGGCCCCGGCCGGCTCCAGTGCCGAGGCCTTCACCCAGGGCTCCGCCGCCCGCGCGCAGCAGCTCGGCGACACCGGAACCAGCGCCCCGCAGTCCTGGCTGTTCGGCTCCGAGGAGCCCGGCCGCGTGGTGCACGCCGTCCTCACGCTCGCCGCCGACCAGCCCGAACGCCTCGCCGCCGCCGTGGCCGAGCACCGCGCCGGCGCGGGCGCGGCCGGCGCGACGGTCCTCTTCCGCCAGGACGGGGCCACCCTCCCCGGCGAGCTCCGCGGGCACGAGCACTTCGGCTTCCTCGACTGCATCAGCCAGCCCGGAGTACGGGGCTTCGACGAGCCCGACCCGGCCGACCCCACCGGCGTGCTCGGCAAGCCCGGAACCCGGCTGATCCCCGCCGGCGAGTTCGTCGTCGGCGCCGAGCGGGTGGGCAAGCGCCCCACGGGCCTGCCCGCCTGGGCCACCGGCGGCGCCTTCCAGGTCGTACGCCGCCTCGCGCAGGACGTGCCCGGCTGGTGGACCCAGGTCGCCCTGCGCCTCGCCGAACTCCAGCGCGCCGGCGCCGCGCCCGCCGACGCCGGCCGGGAATGGCTCGGAGCCCGCCTGATGGGCCGCTGGCCGGGCGGGATGCCGGTCGCCCTGTGCCCCGCGGCGGAGCAACTGCCCCTGCCGGGAGAGCACCCCGACGCCAAGCTCGACTACAGCCAGGACCCGCAGGGCTGGCGGATGCCGCTGTTCGCGCACATCCGCAAGGGGAACCCGCGCGGCGGCCTCGTCCTCACCCCGGGCCGTCCCCCCGTGGCCCAGGCGGAGCTCGACGCGCGGCGCCTGATGCGGCGCGGAATCCCGTACGGCCCCGTATACAAGCCCGAGCTGGGCGAGGAGCACGGGCCACAGGCCTCGCGCGGGCTGCTCTTCGTCTGCCACCAGTCGGACCTGGTGGGGCAGTTCGAGCTGGTGATGCGCAAGTGGGTGAACGACCCGGACTTCCCGGCCGGCCGCAACCCGCGCACCGGCTGCGACCCGGTGCTCGGCCCCGATTCGCCCATCGCCTTCGAGACCCCCTCGGCCGACGGCACCGGCAGCCGGGCCAACACCCTCCACTTCGCGCGGTTCGTGCGCACCGAGGGCTCCGTGTACGCCTTCAGCCCCTCCCTGCCCGTCCTGCGGGCCCTGGCCAAGGGGGAACTCGACGCGTCCATCGAGTTCCACACCGGTTCCGTCCTGCGCCCCGGCGACGTCCTCGACGCGGGGAAGGCCCGGCTGACCCTCGACGCCTCGGGTGACCTCGCACTGCTCGACACCCGGGGCACCCGTACCTGGCACACGTACACGGGCGGCGTCGGCCACGACGCCGTGCTCACCCAGGACGGCGAACTGCTCGTGCGCGACGCCGACGGCGCCACGGTCTGGTCCAGCGGAACCACCGGCCACCCCGGCGCGCGCCTGCTGCTGCGCCCCTCCGGAGAGCTGGTGATCCTGGACGGGAAGCAGGTGCTGTGGAAGGCGTCCGCCTCGTAGGGTGACGGCATGGCGATCACGGCACCAGTGACAGGCGACACCCGGCTGATCTACGGCTGCATGGCTCTCGGCGGGAGCTGGGAACCCGGCCCGTACCAGGCCGAGGACATCGACGCGGCCGAGGCGGTGATCGAGGCCGCGCTCGACAGCGGCATCACGATGTTCGACCACGCCGACATCTACCGGCACGGAAAGGCGGAAGCCGTCTTCGGCGAGGTGCTCGCCCGCACCCCCGGCCTGCGCGAGCGCATCACGCTGCAGACCAAGTGCGGCATCCGCCTCGCCGAAGGCGACCGCCCCGGAATCTACGACCTGCGGGGCGCGAGCATCCTGCGCCGCGTCGAGGAGAGCCTCACCCGGCTGCGCACCGATGTCATCGACGTCCTGCTCCTGCACCGGCCCGACCCCCTGGCCGACCCGGCGGACATCGCCGAGGCGCTCACCTCGCTGCACCGCCAGGGCCTCGTGAGGCAGTTCGGCGTCTCCAACATGAACGCCGCGCAGTGCGCCGCCCTGCAACGCCACCTCGATGTCCCGCTCGTCGCCAACCAGCTGGAAATGAGCCTGCAGCGGCGGGACTGGCTGGAGGACGGGGTCCTCGTGAACACCCCGGCCGCGGCCGCCGTCGGCTTCCCGGCCGGCACCGTCGAGTACTGCACGGCCAACGGAGTCCGCCTCCAGGCCTACGGGGCGCTGGCCCAAGGCCGCTTCACCGGGCGGGAGTCGAGCGTCGGGGAGCACGCGACCGCCGAACACCTGCGCGACCTGGCCAAGGCCAAGGGCACGACACCGGAGACGATCCTGCTGTGGTGGCTGCAACGCCACCCGGCCCGGATCGCCCCCGTCATCGGCACCGGACGCCCCGAGCGCATCCGGGCCTGCCGCGACGCCGCGCTGCGCGCCCCGGACCTCGGCCACGAGGAGTGGTACTCCCTGTGGCTCACGGCCCGGGGCGGGCCGCTTCCGTAGCCCTGCCCTGTCTTGCCCTAGCCGGGCGAGCCGACCGCGCACACCAGGATCGGGGTGGCGCGGCGCGGGTCGAGGGCGTTGCGCACCATGTGCCAGACGTTGAGGTCGTAGGCCTCGCCGATGTGGCCCACCGGGTCGAAGGGGCAGAAGTCCTGCACGTACTGGTTCTTGACCCCCGGCTCGCGGACGAACGCCGTCTCGGTCGGGGTCACCAGCTCGTCGTAGCGCGAGGTGATGATGGTGTACGCGATCCCGGGCTGGGCCACCGGACCGTCGTTCAGCGCCAGGATCGCGGGACCGCCGGGCACCTCGTCGGCGAGCACCGGGATGCCGATGGTGGTCACGATCTTCTTCATGGCCGCCCGGCCGATCAGCTTGTCGCCCAGGTCCAGCAGCCCGGCGGCGTTCGTGCCGTGGGTCGGGGGAGCGATGGCCACGACTGCCTTGATGTGGGGCTGAATGCCCTGCATCTTGGCGAGGTAGAGGGCCTGGAGCCCGCCCTCGGAGTGGCCGACGACCGAGACCTTGGCCGCGCCGGTCGCGCCGCGCACCTTCTCCACGTACTCCTTGATCTCCAGATTGGACACGGCCACCGGCTTGAGGCCTCCGACCAGCGGGAAGCCGTCGTAGGCGCCGTAGGCCAGGGCGAAGGTGCAGTAGCCGCGGGCGGCGAGGTCGAGCTGGAGGAAGTTGAGGTCCTCGTACCAGGTGGCGAAGGTGCCGTGGAGCAGCACGACGGGCTCGGGGTGCGCGGCGCTCGGCCGGCAGGAGAAGTCGTTGACCCCGCCGCCCGTGACGCCCTCGGTGGAGGCGTGCGCCGGGAAGGCGGCGCCGAGCAGGAGGGCCAGCGGGAGAGCGGCTCTGGCGAGCAGGGTGCGCGTGCGCGACGCACGGGTACGGGGGGCCATACGACATCTCCTGACGGGGGGTCGTGCACGGGGCGGACTGCACAGAATGCTCCGGCGCGCCGCCGGTGTCCCCTGGCGGTACGCGCAGAATGCTTCCTCCCGCGTTTGTGCACGGTGACAATGCCGGGATGGACGACACGGGCGGGACGGCGGGCGGCAGCGCGGGCGTTACGGCGGGCGGGGAGTCCGCGGCCGGGCCGGGGCTCGCCGCCGCGCTGCTGCCCCGGATACCGGAAATGGCGGCCGAGACCGTCGCCCGGCTCACCGCCGACATCCCCGCCTACCGGCTGCTGCCCGACAGCGTCCTCGGCGGAGACCTCGTGGCGAACACCGAAGCCGTGCTGAAGCTGTTCTTCACCACCGTCGCCGAAGGGCGGGCACCCACCGAGGCCGAGCTCGCCGCCCCCGTCGCCTGGGGCGCCGAGCGGGCCCGGGACGGGGTCCCCCTGGAGGCGGTGCTACGGGTCTAACCGCTCGGCGCCCGCCGGGCCTGGGAGCTCGCCGTCGCCGGCCCCGAACCCGTCGCAGACCCGTACGCCCTGGTCACGAGCCTGCTGGCGTTTCTCGGCGAGGTCATGCCCAAGGTCGCCGAGGCCTACCTGCGCGAACAGGCCGACCTCGACTGGGAGCAGCGCGAGCACGGCCGCAACCTCGCCGGGGTCCTGCTCGCGGGCCGCCCGGCCCGGCGCGCGGCCGAACGGTACGGACGCACCCTCGCCGAACGGTACGAGGTGGTCGTCCTGCGGCTCCCCGAGGCACCCAGCGGCGCCACGAACCGCATCCTGCGCGCCCTGCGCTCCGAACTGGACGGGAACCCCGAGGTGCTGGCCGCCTTCAAGGGGGAAGGGGGTGTCCTTCTGGTCCCGCTCGGCCCGGACGGGACGCACGCGCCGGACGGCGCGACCCGGCGGCTGCTCGCCCGCCTCGACACGGCGGCTGAACTGCGGTGCACGGCGGCGGCCGCCGTCGCCGAGGACCACGGATCGATCCCCGGGGCCCAGGCGGAGGCCTCCGAAGTGCTGTCCCTGGCCGAGGACGTGGGGCGCCCGCCGGGTCTCTACCGACTGGCCGACTTCGCCGTCGAGTACCAGCTCGTGCAGCCCGGCCCCGCCCGCGACGCCCTGGCCAGGGTCCTGGCACCCCTCGAGGACCAGCCCCATCTGATCGCCACACTGCGGGAGTTCATCGCGGCCGGGTACCGGCGCACCGAGGCCGCCGAAGCCCTCACGGTCCACCGCAACACCCTGACCTACCGCCTGGGCCGCATCCGGCTGCTCACCGGCCACGACGCCACCGACCCCACCGGCGCCCGCCACCTCGCGGCCGCCCTCACGGCGTACGGCGCGGCCCGCCGCAGCGGCCCCTGAGGCGCGGTCCCGGGCGGGGCGCGGGGAGGTTGCGGTAGCCCCGCGATGGTGCCGGGCCGCCCGGGGCCGCCGACGCGCAGCCGGGAGGTCCGGCCGGCTCAGGTGAGGGGGAGGAGCCGGGACGGCCCGTGCGCCGACGCGGGCGCGGAGGCGGGCGACGCGAGCGGGGAGGCGGGCGACGCGAGCGGGGAATCGGTGTCGGCGCCCAGCGCGCTGCCGGCCAGCCAGGCGTCCCAGCTGAGGTTCCAGTCCCCGAACCCGTTGGCGAACGGGGCCATCGGCTCACCGCCGCTGTTCACCACCGACACCACGTCCCCCTCCCGCACCGTGTCGAAGAACCAGGCCGCGTCGGCCGTGCTCATGCCCGTGCAGCCGTGGCTGACGTTCTCCTCACCCTGCGCGTCGACCGACCAGGGCGCGGCGTGCACGTACTCCCCGCTCCACGTCACCCGGGTCGCGTAGAAGACGGGCAGGTCGTAGAACTCGCTCGTACCGCGCTTGATGCCCACGCTGTCCCCGCGCATCCGCACCTTGCGCTCCTTGCCGAGCACGACCTTGATGCCGGTGCGCGTCAGGAAGCCCGCCTTGCCGGTGGTCACCGGGATGGTCCGGACGGTCCTGCCGTTGCGCCGTACGGTCATCTCGTGCGCGGCGGCGTCCGTGAGCGCCTCGATCCGGTCCCCGATGGTGAACCGCAGGGACTCCGACGGGCCGCCGTACTGCCGCTCCCCGAGCTCGACCCCGTCGAGACCGCTGACCACGTGCACCACGGCGTGGGCCGGCCAGTAGGTACGGGGCCGGTAGTGCAGGGTCGAGTCGTCGACCCAGTGCCAGGCCCCCTCGACCGCCGGCTCGGAGGTGACCCCCAAGGACCGCTCCAGCCGGGCCCGAGCGGCCGGATCGCCGGCGGGGACGGGGTGGCTCAGGGAGGCCGTCACGATCTGCCCCGCCCCGTACGTGCCGGGCCGGGGCCCGAAATCGGCCGTGAGCCGGTCGTCCTCGGCCGCGGGAGCGGTCCGGAACATCATGGTCACGCCGACCGGGGTTCCGGCCACGTCCTGGGCACCGACGCGGACGGTGTAGGTCTCGCCGGCCCGCAACGGCTCGGTGTTGGCCCAGTGGTGCCCCCGGGCGCCCAGGGCGCCGCCCACGTGGCGCCCGTGACCGTCGTGGACGGTGACATACGTGAGGAGCCCCGGCCCGGCGAGGGTGATCTCCAGGGGGCCGGCCGCGTCGGTGGGCAGGACGACGGTGTGCGCGGCCGCCCGGGACACGCCGCGGGACGCGGGATCGCGCACCACGGAACCGGCTCCGCTGGAGGTGGCCCGGACCACCTGCTGTTCCAGCCCGCCGCACAGCCCGGCCCGGAAGGCGTCCATCGCGCACCGCCGGCCGCCGTCCTCCAGCACCCGGCCGACCAACAGCTCGACGGAGCCGGCGTGCTCGGCGCCGGCCTGCCGCCCGTCACCGGACCGCGACGCCGACTGCGGCGCGGCGGCCACGACGAAGACCACCCCGGCCACCGCCCCGGCCACGCTCCACGTCCTGCTCCGTCGCCGGAGTCCTCCACGGTGTGTCGATGACAGCATGCGCGCCACGCAGCCCTCCCAGATCGCCTTCGGCCGGATGGCAGCATCAAAACGATTTCCGGGCAGCCTGATGATCATGAACTCGGCCCGTGGGGCCGAATGGGCACCGAAGAGGGCTCGTACGGAGTAGGGGAGGGCCGCTTCGGGCCGTAGGGGAGCCGCGCGTCAGGCCGTGACGTCGGCTACGGCCGTGACGTTGCCGACGGCCGTGACATTGCCGAAGAACGCGGCGAGGTTCGCGACCGTCCGTTGGATCTTCTCCTCCAGCGTGAGCGACTCGTGGAGCCGTGCGCCCGGGCCCGCGTCCTTCTTGCCCCGTACGTAGAGCGAGCAGGCGAGGTCGCCGCAGATGTAGGCGCCCACGGAGTTCCCCTGCTGCCCGGCCTTGCCCGCCTTCGGCGCGACCATCAGCGAGACGCCCCCGGTGTGGGTGGTCAGGCACAGCGAACACATGCTGCGCCGCGCCTGGGAAGGGGCGGCGGCGGAGGTGCGCAGCGCGAGGGCGACCGGGCGGCCGTCCAGTTCGGTGGCGAGGTAGGCGCGCTCGGGGGCCTTCGGGTCCCACCAGCCGAGGAAGTCCAGGTCGTCCCAGGGCCGTTCGGCCAGATCGCGGGGTACGGACAGGCGCTTGGCTTCGCCCTTGGTGCAGTTCACGAAGGCGGTACGGATCTCTTGCTCGGTCAACGGCTTCATGAGCGGCAGGCTAATTTGCCTAAAGCTTTTAGGCAAATGCATAATGGCTATCGCCAGCTAGGAGGCACATGATGGTTCGAGCAGGACTCACCACGGAGCGGCTGACCCGGGCGGGCGCGGAACTCGCCGACGAGGTCGGCTTCGAGCAGGTGACCGTCTCGGCGCTCGCCAGACGGTTCGACGTCAAGGTCGCGAGCCTCTACTCGCACCTGAAGAATTCCCAGGACCTCAAGACCCGGATCGCCCTGTTCGCCCTGGAGGAACTGGCCGACCGGGTCGCGGCCGCCCTCGCCGGGCGGGCCGGGAAGGACGCCCTCGCCGCCTTCGCCGACGCCTACCGGGAATACGCGCGGCAGCACCCCGGCCGCTACGACGCCGCACGGCTCCGCCTCGACCCCGAGACGGCGGCCGCGAGCGCGGGCGTACGGCACGCCCGGATGACGCGGGCGATCCTGCGCGGCTACGACCTGACCGAACCGGACCAGACGCACGCGGTCCGGATGCTCGGCAGCGTCTTCCACGGCTACGTCAGCCTGGAGCTGGGCGGCGGCTTCAGCCACACCGCCGTGGATCCGCAGGAGTCCTGGAACTGGATCGTGGACTCGCTCGACGCGATGCTGCGTAGGCCCGTAAGCCCGTAAGCCCGCACGCCGGTAACCCCGTAACCCCGACCATCACGAGGCTGAGGCGATGACCACCGACCACGACTGGATCACCACGCCCGTCACCGAGGACCTCCTGCGCGGCGCCCTCGACGTGGAACGCACCGCGCACGGCCTGCTGCCCCACCGGCTGCCCGCCCGGGCCCGCCCGCAGATCCCCGACGACCAGCTGGCCACCGCCGAGGCCCGCCCGTCCGGCGTGCGCCTGGCCTTCCGTACCCGGGCCACCGTCATCGAACTGGACGCCCTGCCCACCAAGAGGGCCTACCGCGGCTTCCCGGCCTCGCCGGACGGCGCCTACGACCTCGTGATCGACGGCGTGCTCACGGCCCGGGCCACAGTGCCCGGAGGCAGGGTCCGCACCCTCGACCTGGCCACCCAGGCCGTCGAACTCGAAGAGGGGCCGCCCGGCACCGCCCGCTTCGCGGGTCTGCCCGCGCGCGACAAGGACGTCGAGATCTGGCTCCCGCACACCGAGATCACCGAGCTGATCGTCCTGCGCACCGACGCCCCGGTCACGCCGGCGCAGGAGAGCGGGCGCAGGGTGTGGCTGCACCACGGCAGCTCCATCAGCCACGGCTCGAACGCGGAGCGTCCGACCGGCACCTGGCCGGCCCTGGCCGCGGCGCAGGGGGCGGTGGACCTGGTCAACATGGGATTCTCCGGCAGCGCCCTGCTCGACCCCTTCACCGCCCGCGCGATGCGCGACACCCCCGCCGACCTGATCAGCGTCAAGATCGGCATCAACATCGTCAACCTGGACGTGATGCGGCTGCGCGCCTTCGCCCCCGCCGTCCACGGCTTCCTCGACACCCTCCGCGAGGGTCATCCGGCCACTCCGCTCCTGGTCGTTTCGCCCCTCCTGTGCCCGATCCAGGAAGACACCCCCGGGCCCCTCGCCACCGATTTCAGTACCGGGACCCTGCGCTTCAAGGCGCTGGGCGACCCGGCCGAACGGGCCGCCGGGCGACTGACGCTGGGCGTCATCCGGGAAGTGCTGGCCGGGGTGGTCGCGCAGCGGGCGGCCGAGGACCTGCACCTGCACTACCTCGACGGCCGCGACCTCTACGGCGCCACGGACCACGCGGAGCTGCCGCTGCCGGACGACCTGCACCCCGACTCCGCGGGCCACGTACGGATCGCCGGGAACTTCGCCCGCCACGCCTTCGCCGCCGGGGGCCCCTTCGCCGCCGTGCCCCCCCTTCGCCGCCGCGACCGGCTGAAACCGCCTGCGGCGTCCGGCCGGTGCAGCCCCCTCGGGTGCCCCGCCGGACTCGCCGCCGACCCGGCCGCGCGCCACACTGACGGCACGCCCGTCCAGTGCCCGGAAGCTTCACCGGCCCGCCATTTTGCATGAACATGCATCATCGCGCATACTCATCCCATGTCAAAGGTTCTCACCTCCCTGCCCACCGGCGAGCGCGTCGGTATCGCCTTCTCCGGCGGCCTCGACACCTCCGTCGCCGTCGCCTGGATGCGCGACAAGGGTGCCGTCCCCTGCACCTACACCGCCGACATCGGCCAGTACGACGAGCCCGACATCGCGTCGGTGCCCGCGCGCGCCACGGCGTACGGCGCCGAGATCGCGCGCCTCGTCGACTGCCGTGCGGCGCTCGTGGAGGAGGGCCTGGCGGCTCTCGCCTGCGGTGCGTTCCACATCCGCTCCGGCGGCCGCGCCTACTTCAACACGACGCCGCTCGGCCGCGCCGTGACCGGCACGCTGCTGGTCCGCGCGATGCTGGAGGACGACGTACAGATCTGGGGCGACGGGTCGACCTTCAAGGGCAATGACATCGAGCGGTTCTACCGCTACGGCCTGCTCGCCAACCCGCACCTGCGCATCTACAAGCCGTGGCTCGACGCCGACTTCGTCACCGAGCTCGGTGGCCGCAAGGAGATGTCGGAGTGGCTGCTCGCTCACGAGCTGCCCTACCGCGACAGCACCGAGAAGGCCTACTCCACCGACGCCAACATCTGGGGCGCCACCCACGAGGCGAAGACCCTGGAGCACCTCGACACCGGTGTCGAGACCGTCGACCCGATCATGGGCGTCCGGTTCTGGGACCCCTCGGTCGAGATCGCCACCGAGGACGTGACCATCGGCTTCGCGCAGGGCCGCCCGGTCACGATCAACGGCAAGGAGTTCGCCTCCGCCGTCGACCTGGTCATGGAGGCGAACGCCATCGGCGGCCGCCACGGCCTGGGCATGTCGGACCAGATCGAGAACCGCATCATCGAGGCGAAGAGCCGCGGCATCTACGAGGCTCCGGGCCTGGCCCTGCTGCACGCCGCGTACGAGCGCCTCGTCAACGCGATCCACAACGAGGACACCGTCGCCCAGTACCACAACGAGGGCCGGCGCCTCGGTCGCCTCATGTACGAGGGCCGCTGGCTGGACCCGCAGGCGCTGATGATCCGCGAGTCGCTGCAGCGCTGGGTGGGTACGGCGATCACCGGCGAGGTGACGCTGCGACTGCGGCGCGGCGAGGACTACTCGATCCTGAACACCACGGGCCCCGCGTTCAGCTACCACCCGGACAAGCTCTCCATGGAGCGCACCGAGGACTCGGCGTTCGGCCCGGTGGACCGCATCGGCCAGCTCACCATGCGCAACCTCGACATCGCCGACTCCCGCGCGAAGCTGGAGCAGTATGCCGGCCTCGGCATCGTCGGTACGACCCACCCTGCCCTGATCGGCGCCGTCGAGGCGCCGGGATCGGGCCTGATCGGCGCCATGCCCGAGGGCGGCGCCGAGGCCATCGCCTCCCGTGGCGAGGTCTCCGGCGACGACGAGCTGCTGGACCGTGCCGCGATGGAGTTCGGCACCGACTAATCGGTACCAGCAGGATGTGAAGCGCCGCCCGTGGTCCCCGCAGGGACCGCGGGCGGCGTTCTGTTTGGCCGGGAGGCCGGTCAGGAGGCCGTGGTCATCCAGGGGGCGACCGCGCCACCGCGGACCCGGCGCACCTCGCCCCGGGAGCCCAGCAGCCGGAGGTCGCGGTGGATGGTCATCGCGCTGACGTCCAGTTCGCGGACGAGGCGTTCGAGGGAGACGTACCCCTCGCGGCAGGCCGTCTCGACGATGTGGCGCTGCCGGGAAGCTGCGGTCAGCTTGCCCGTCGCCAGGCTGATCCGGCGCACGTGATCACTCGCGGCCGTCTCCCCGGAGTCCCGTCGGCTGCTCATCCCGTGCGCTTCCTTCCGTCTGCGTATGGACCAGATGTAGACCAAAAATAGACCACCAGGTGGGTGCGGAACGTGGTCGAAGGTCCCGTGATTCCAGGCCCCTGGACCGGATCGGCCCGAACGGGACTCGTCCTTCTGGTCCATTCCTGGTACAGGCTCGGGCCCGCCGAGGTGAATACTGGAGGGGTGAATCAGCCTCTCGACCTGCGGCCCGTCCTGCGGGACGGGTCGCGGCCCGTCCACGTGCAGGCGCGCGACGCGCTCGCCACCGCGCTCGCCGCCGCCGCCCTCGCTCCCGGAACGCGCCTCCCCTCCGAGCGCCACCTCTGCGAGCGCCTCGGCGTCAGCCGGGTCACGCTCCGCAAAGCGCTGCACGCGCTACAGGAAGAGGGGCGGGTCGGATCGGCGGAACGGGCGGGCTGGCACGTCGCGGCCGGGGCCGGGCCCGCCCCGGCCTTCGAGCACACCTCGGAGCTGATCGGCGGGCTCAACGAGTACGGCCGCCGGCTCGGGTTCACCCCGACCGCGCGCGTCGTCGCCGCCAGGCTGCGCCCGGCGGACTTCGAGGAGGCGGACACCCTCCAGGTGCTGCCCGGGGCGGAGATCCTCGAGCTGGACCGGGTACGGCTCTTCGACGAGGCGGTCATGTGCCACGCCGTCACCCTCGTCCCGGCCGAGCGCGCCCCGGGCATCGGCGAGGCCGACTACACCACCGCTTCGCTGTACACCGAGCTCACCGCACGCGGCGTCGTCCCTACCCGCGCGAGCTACGCCGTCCACTCCGCCCTCGTCCCGCCGGACGAGGCCCCCCTGCTCGACCTGTCCGAGGGCTCTCCCGTCCTGCACATCGAGCAGCTCACCTACGACCAGCTCGGCCGCCCCTGCGAGTACAACCGCGTCGTCTACCGCGCCGACCGCTACCGCTTCCACGCCACCCTGGCGGCCGGTCCGGGACGGGACTGAGCGCCTTAGGCCGCCGAGCGCCGTACGTGCAGGTGGCCGTCGAGCGGGAAGGCGGGCGGCGCGGCCGGCAGGATCCCGTGGAACCCGTAGCCGGCCTTCTCCGCGACCCGGCAGGACGCCGAATTGTCCACCTGGTGGAGGAGTTCGAGCCGCTCCAGACCCTGGGCCCGGAAGACGTCGAGGGACCAGGCGGTGACGACCTCCAGGGCGCGCGGAGCGACCCCCTGCCCACGGGCCGAAGCCGCGGTCCAGTACCCGACCTCGGCGGAGGCCTTGCCGGGGGAGAGCTCCTTCACCACCACGCTGCCCACCAGCCGTTCCTGCGGCGCTCCGGGCGCGGCCTTCAGAACGGCGAAGCCGAGCCGCTCGCCCGCCGCCCACCCCCGCTCCTGGTCACGCACCCAACGCAGCCCGTCCTCCTCGCTGTCCACCCGAGAAGTCGCCCACCGGCGCAGCCCGGGGTCCCGGTGGATCTCGACGAGCGCGGCAACGTCCGCCGCCCGCCAGGGGCGAAGGGCGAGGGCGGGAGCGGTGGTTGTCGCGGCAGCCGTGAGCGTGATGTGAGGGGGCACGGGCAGATCTTATGAGTCGCCCCCGCTGAACGGGCCGCCGTCCTGGCAGGATCGGGGCATGGAACGTGTGCTGGGAATCGGTGGGTATTTCATGCGGGCGGCAGATCCGGCGGCCCTGGGCGCGTGGTACCGCGACTGCCTGGGGCTGGACTCGGACGAGCACGGTCTGTGGCGTCAGGGAGCCGGACCGACGGTGTTCGCGCCGTTCGAGTCCGGGACCGACTACTTCGGTTCCCCCGCCCAGCAAACCATGCTCAACTTCCGGGTCCGCGACCTGGACGCGATGCTCGCGCAGTTGCGCGCCAAGGGGGCCGACGTGGCGCCGGAGACCCAGGACATGGCCGGTGTCGGCCGGTTCGGCTGGGTCACCGACCCCGAGGGCAACCGGATCGAGCTCTGGCAGCCCGCCTGATCACGCCTTCACGCGGTCCCTCACGCGGTCCCTCAGGCGGTGGCCGTCGCGGCCGGCTCACGGGTGGCCGCTGCCGGGGATACCTCAGGCGCGGGTACGGGTGCCGGCGACGGCTGGGCCGCGTACACGGCCTCCGCCGGGAGGTGGCGTTCCAGCCGGGTCAGGGCGAGTGCCGCGCCGAGCGCGGCGACGGTCAGGAAGGCCCAGGGCAGGCGGCCGTCGAGCGCGAGCAGCCCCGTGAAGAGGGACGGGGCCAGCGCGGTGGCCAGGGAGTACGACAGCTGGTAGGTGGCGAGGTAGCGGCCGCGTACGGCCTCGGGCGCGGCCGAGACCGACAGGGCGCCGCCCGAGGGACTGTGGACCAGCTCGCCGACCGTGTAGACCACCACGATGACCAGCAGGGCGACCAGCGTCGCGGTCTGTCCGGGCCGGACCGTGCCGAGCACGATCTGCCCCACGAAGGCGGCGGCGAAGAGCAGCGCCCCGAGCGCCGCGGCGCGGGTGCGGCGGGCTCCGGAACGGCGGACCCGGCTCGCGATCAGGACGCCGATCCCCGCGCAGAGGGCGGTGTTGACGGTGAAGGCCGCACCGGTGAGGGAGTCGGGTCCGTGCAGCCACGTGGTGATGTAGAGCGGGAAGAGGACGGACAGCGCCGAGTATCCGAGCGCGGTCAGGAAGTTGGCGGCGGTCAGGCCCAGGAAGGGCCGGTCGGCGAGCACCATCCGGTAGCCGGCCGGCGGACGCTTGGCCGTGCCGGGTGCGCCGTCCGTGCCGGGCTCGCCGTTCGCGTGGCCCCGTAGCGGCTTCACGCGGCTGACGAGCAGTCCGGCGAGCGCGAAGGCCAGCGCGTTGCCCCAGGCGGTGTAGGTGAACCCGTCCGTGCCCCACAGGGCCAGTACCCCGGAGACGGCCAGGGCGCCGGCGCCCATGCCCGCGTTCTGCAGGGCCCGGATGGAGGCCTGGAGCCGGTCGCGGGCGCCGCCCCGGGCCACTTCCCCGATGAGCGACTGCTGCACGATGGAGAAGGACCGGTCGGCGAGGGCCGTGACCAGTGCGACGGCGGCGAAGGCGGGGAGCGACCCGGCGAACGGATAGAGGGCGAAGCCGAGTGCCCGGACCGCGTAGAGCAGCAGGTTGACCTTCCTGGCCCCGAACCGGTCGACGGCCGAGCCGGCGAGCGGCATGACCGCGAGTCCGGCCAGGCCGGTCGCCGTCAGCACGATGCCGACGAGGGCGAAGGAGAGGCCGGTGACGTGGTGGAAGAAGACGAGCGAGAAGGGGATGTACATCCCGATCCCGATCGCGCTGATGCCCACTCCGAGGAGCAGCGACCGTTCGCCCGCCACCCGTTCCTCGCGCATGCGCATGCCCTTGACCACGTCGATCTCTCCCCCGAATAGATTGCTGGAAAGTAGCTTATCGCTAAGATGCTTTGGGTCAAGGGGGTTTCCTCGCGGCCGCGGGCGGAGCCGGCTACTCGCCGCCCGGGGCCTCTGCGCCGCCGAGGTTCCACGCCTCGATGTCGCGGTAGTGGATCGGTCCCGGGCCACGGCCGATGTTGCTGCCGACCAGGTGCAAGCGCTCCGTCCGCCAGCGGCGCCCCGTGAACCCGGTGAGTCCGGCAGCGGCCTCCACGGCCGAGGAGGCGTCGTTCCGGCGGGCCCGCGCCAGCGTCAGATGGGGGCGCAGCGGCCGGTCTTCGAAGGGGATGCCGCAGTCCTTGACCACGGCGCGCACCTCGGCGGCGAGCCGGTGCAGCCCGTCGAGATCCCCGTCGATCCCGCTCCAGAGCACCCGCTCGCCGAAGTGCCCGCCCCCGCGCAGGGCCAGGCGTACGGGACTGCGCGCCGCCGCCAGCTCCGCGAGCGGCGGCCGCAGGAGGGGGACGGCCTCGACCGGCAGCTCACCGAGGAACGCCAGGGTGATGTGCCAGTCCTCGATGCGGTTCCACCGCATGTGCGGGTACGCGGCGTAGGCGGGGCCCAGTTCGCGCGCGAGTTCCTCCTTCGCGTCGTCGGGCGGGGCGAGCGCGATGAACACGCGAAGGGTCGTCGCGGGCCGGGTCTGTTCGTTCACATCGTTCACAGGAGACTTCGTACAGTCCTTCGGGCGGTCCGGTCGTTCCACGGGTCGACGGGTCGACGGGTCGACGGTTCGACGTGGTCAGGTGTAGTCCGCCGTGTTGTGCACGTCCCCGAACCGGGGAAAGATCCGCTCCACGGTGAACTCGTGCTCGTCGGCGGCGAAACCGGACATGGCGTCGGCGACGAACTCCAGCTCGTAGCCGTGGTCGCTCGCGGCCCGCGCCGTGGACTCGACCCCCATCGTGGTGACCAGTCCCGCGAGCACCAGCGTCTCCACGCCCATCCCGCGGAGCCGCTCGTCCAGCCCGGTGCCGTGGAAGGCGCCGACGGTGTGCTTGACGATCAGGACGTCGCCCGGCTGTTCCAGCCCGTCGGCGAAGCCGCTGCCCGGCGGCTGCTCCGCGACCCCCGGCCGGTCCACTCGGACGAGCACCACCGGGCGCCCGTCCGCCCTGAAGGCCTCGGCCAGCCGGAGGCAGCGGGCCAGTACCTCTTCACCGGAGTGCGGGGCGACAGGCAGGCCGATGATGCGGGGCATCAGGTCGATGAGGATCAGCGCGGAGGTCACGGGAACGATCATAGGACAGGGGCCCTGCCGGCGCCGGGGCCGTCGCACCAGGGCGTGCTCGTGAAGGAACGGCGGTAGGAGCGCGGCGGAACTCCCCTGCGCCGCACGAACTGTTCGCGCAGGACCGCCGCGCTGCCGTAGCCGACCCGGCGGGCGATCTCCTCGACGGGCAGGTCCGTGCTCTCCAGGAGTTCCTCGGCGCTGCTCAGGCGCAGGTTCCGCAGCCAGGCATGCGGGGTGGTGCCGGTCGCGGCGGTGAAGCGGCGGGCGAAGGAGCGCTTGCTCATCACGCGGCCCGGCGGGCCAGCTCCGTCACGGGAAGCGGCTCGTGGAGGTGCTCGCGGGCCCAGGCGAGCACCTCGGAGAGCCGCTCGTCCCGGCAGTCCTCGGGGACGGGCGCCGCGACGTACTGGGCCTGCCCGCCGTCGCGGTGCGAGGGCAGCACCATGTCCCGGGCGACGGCGTTGGCCATCGCCGCCCCGTGCTCCCGCCTCAGCAGGTGCAGGCACAGATCGAAGCCGGCGGCGGCTCCCGCACCCGTGACGATCCTGCCTTCGTCGATGTAGAGGGCGTCCGGTTCGACGGCGACGCCCGGATGGCGGTGGGCCAGCAGCTCGGCGAACCGCCAGTGCGTGGTGGCCCGCAGCCCGTCGAGCAGCCCGGCCTCGGCGAGCGCGAAGGTGCCGACGCAGTGGGCCGCGAGCAGGGCGCCGCCCCCGTACGCGCAGACCAGCGCGTCGAGTACCGCCGGACCGGGCGGTGTACGGAAACCGGCCCCCGGCAGAGCGATCACCAGATCGGCGGCGGCCAGCCGGTCGAGGCCGTGCTCGATCGCGAGCGGCACGCCGATGTCGGTGGGGACCGGCCCGGGCCGCTCGGCGCACAGGGCGAAGCCGAAGCCGGGCAGCCCCTGCCCGTGCGGGCCGAAGACCTCGGTGACGATCCCGACGGCGAGCATGCCGACACCGGGCGGGACGTACGCGGCGACGGTCGTGAAAGGGGACACGGGGGCAGTCTGCCACCAGTGGCACGAATCCTGCGATCACTGGCATGTGTGCCACTCGTACGCTCCCCACCGGCGCGGAAGGATGACAGCCATGACGAAGACGACGACAGACATCGCGGCGCGCACGACGGCGCGCACGACGGCGCACACCACGGCTCACGCCACGTCGGCCGGTGCGGCAGACGCCAAGGTCACCCCGCAGGATCTCCGCACCGACGCACCGCTCGGCCGCAGCGCCGTCTACAAGGTCCTGACCACCGGCTACGTCGGCTCCACCGGCCCCGGGGTCGCCGCCACCGTCTCCTACGTATCCGATGCCGGCCGGCACCTCATCTTCGACCCGGGCATGGTGGCGAGCCACGCGGACATCCTCGGCCCGCTCGCGGAACTGGGGCTGGGCCCCGAGGACATCACCGACGTGGTGCTCAGCCACCACCACCCGGACAACACCATGAACGTGGGCCTGTTCGGCCGGGCCCGGGTGCACGACCACAAGGTGGAGTACCAGGGCGACCAGTGGACGAACCGGGACGCGGAGGGCTACGACCTCACCCCCTCCCTGCGCCTGATCCGTACCCCCGGGCACAGCCACGAGGACATCACCCTGCTGGCCGGAACGGACTCGGGCGTGGTGGCCTTCGCCGGTGACCTGTGGTGGCACGCGGAGGGCCCCGCCGACGACCCGGTCGCCCCGGACCGCGAGGTGCTGCGCGCCTCCCGGCTGCGGGTGCTCGCCGCGGCGGACCTGATCGTGCCCGGCCACGGAGGCCCGTTCGCCGCCGGCGGCACCGTGCCGCTCTAGGCAATCCCTCCCGGATCGCGCCGGTGGATGCTGTTTTGCGTCAACTCTCCGCTCATTTAGGAGAGTTGCTGCCACCCTGACCTATCTTCCATGGGGCATACCGGTTCGCCCCAGGAGGTCAGATTGCAGTCCAGGCGCTTCCTCGCCCCACCCCGCGCGCTGCGCCGGTCCAGGCTGCTGCTCATAGCCTTCGGTCTCGGCGCGCTGCTGATCGGCTTCACGCCGTGGCTCGGGGTCGCGAGCCCAGCACCCACCCCCGCGCCCATCGAGGAGCAGGCGGCGCAGCAGTCGCCGCACCATGGCATCGCGCCGGCGAACGCCATGGAGCCGACGGCCCCCGTCCTCGACCGGACCGGGTGGACGGCCGCGGCGAGCGACGAGGAGACGGCCGGCGAGAACGGCCGCGCGGCCAACGTCCTCGACGGTGACACCGGCACCCTCTGGCACAGCAAGTGGTCGGGCACCGCAGCCCCCTTGCCGCACAGCATCACCATCGACATGCACCGCACGGCGGTCGTCTCGGCGCTCGTCTACACCCCGCGCACCAACGGGGCCAACGGACGCGTCGGCGAGTACACCCTCAGCGTCAGCGCGGACGGAGCGACCTGGACGGCCCCGGTCGCAAGCGGCACCCTCGCGGACGACGGCAGTGCCAAGACGCTCGGGTTCGCCCCGCAGGGGGCCCGGTTCGTACGGCTGACGGCGCTCACCGAGGCGGGCGGCCGCGGCCCGTGGACCTCCGCCGCCGAGATCAGCCTGCTGGGCGACCCCGGCACCCCGGAGGCCACCGTGGACCTGGCCCGGACCGGATGGACGGCCGCGGCGAGCGACGAGGAGACGCTCCGCGAGAACGGCCGCGCCGCGGGCGTCCTCGACGGCGACACCAGCACCCTCTGGCACAGCAGGTGGTCGGGCACCCCGGTGCCCCTGCCGCACAGCATCACCATCGACATGCACCGCACGGCCGCGGTCTCGGCACTCGTCTACCACCCCCGTACGAACGGCCCCAACGGCCGGGCGGGCGCCTACACCGTCACCACCAGCACCGACGGCACCGCCTTCGGCACACCGGTGGCCGCGGGCACGTGGCGCGACGACGACACCGTCAAGACCGCCACCTTCACCCGCAGCGCGAACGCCCGCTTCGTACGGCTGACCGTGACCACCGAGGCCGGCGCCCGCGGCCCGTGGACCTCCGCCGCCGAGATCCGCCTGAGCGGGCCGGCGAGCCCCGCCGTCCACGGATCCTGGGGCCGGATCACCGGCTTCCCCCTGGTCCCCGTGGCCACCGCCGTCCTGCCGGGGGACAAGCTGCTGGCCTGGTCCGCGTATGCGGTGGACCGCTTCGGCGGCAGCAACGGATACACCCAGACCGCGATCCTCGACCTGAAGACGGGCAAGGTCACCCAGCGCCGCATCGACAACACCGGGCACGACATGTTCTGCCCGGGCATAGCCATGCTGGCCGACGGCCGCGTGCTGGTCACCGGGGGCAGCAACGCGGAGAAGGCCAGCATCTACGACCCCGCCACCGACGACTGGTCCGCGGCCGGCAACATGAACATCCCCCGCGGCTACCAGTCCATGACCCTGCTCTCCACCGGCGAGGCCTTCGTCCTGGGCGGATCCTGGAGCGGACCCGCGGGGGACAAGGCCGGCGAGGCCTGGTCGCCGGAGACCGGAACCTGGCGAGGGCTCCCGGGCGTTCCCGCCCTCCAGGCGTCCACGGCCGACCCGGCCGGACCCTACCGCGCCGACAACCACATGTGGCTGCACGCCACTTCGGGCGGCAAGGTGCTGCAACTGGGCCCGAGCAAGCAGATGAACTGGATCTCGACCACCGGTGCGGGCAGCATCACCCCCGCCGGCACCCGGGCCGACAGCGCCGACGCCATGACGGGCAACGCCGTCGCCTACGACATCGGCAAACTGCTCACCCTGGGCGGCTCGCCCGCCTACCAGGACACCCCCGCCACGCGCCGCGCCTACACCGTCAGCATCACGGGCAGCCAGGTCGAAACCGCCCGCACCGGAGACATGGAGTACGCCAGGGCCTTCGCCAACAGCGTGGTCCTGCCCGACGGCAAGGTGATCGCCTTCGGCGGACAGAGCCGCCCGGTCCCCTTCAGCGACGCCACCTCGGTCCTGACCCCCGAACTGTGGGACCCCTCGACCGGCGCCTTCACCCCGCTCGCCACCATGGCCGTCCCGCGCAACTACCACAGCGTGGCCAACCTGTTGCCGGACGGGCGGGTCTTCTCCGGCGGCGGAGGCCTCTGCGGCGACTGCGCCACCAACCATCCCGACGGGGCGGTCTTCACACCGCCGTACCTCCTCAACCCGGACGGATCGCCGAAACCGCGCCCCGAGATCACGGGAGGCGTCCCCACCAGCACGCACCCCGGCACCTCCCTCACGCTCTCCACCTCCACCCCGGCCGCATCCTTCGTCCTGATGCGGGCCGCTGCCGCGACCCACTCCACCGACAACGACCAGCGCCGCGTCCCCCTCGCCTCCACGGCCACGGGAACCGGCACCTACACGGTGTCCATACCCGCCGACCCGGGCGTGGTCCTGCCGGGCACCTACATGCTCTTCGCCCTCGACACCCAAGGAACACCGAGCACAGCCCGGTTCCTCACCATCTCCTGACCCTCACCCGCACACGCCGCCCCGCCGGCCGGCCCCGCAGCTCCCCGCCCGGCCGGCCGGCCCCCGACCCGCACCGTCCCGTCTGCGAAGCGGCCATCAGCTACGGAGCCCATGGCCCATGCGCCACTACACTCTGCCCATGGCTGAGGACTGGCGGATGGACCGGATCGGGAGCGCGCTGCGCGGCGAAAACCCTACGGTGCTGCGGCGCCTGCAGGCGGGGTTCGCGGTGATCGGCGATGTGCAGTTCCTGCCGGGCTACTCGGTGCTCCTGGCGGACGACCCCGACGCGGAGAGACTGTCCGACCTGCCCAGGGCGAAACGGCTGTCCTTCCTGTCCGACATGGACCATCTCGGAGAGGCCGTCGAGCGGGCGTCCCGCCGCGCGGATCCGGCCTTCCGGCGGGTCAACCTGGAGATCCTGGGCAACACCGACGGGTTCCTGCACGCCCACGTATGGCCACGCTTCGACTGGGAGCCGACCGACGTGGTGGGCAGTCCGGTGTGGCTCTACCCCCGCGACCGCTGGGCCGACGCACAGTTCGCCCTCGGTCCCCGGCACGACCCGCTGCGCAAGGCGATCGCGGATGAACTGGACCGCCTCAGCGTGGAGAACTGACTCCGCCCCCCGGGGCGGTGACGAAGCCCGGCTCGTCACGCGGGTGCGGGTGCCGGTCGACGGCCCGGAGCCGTCGGCAGCAGCCGCGAGCCGTCCAACAACGCCCGCGACTGGCTGCCCGGACCCGCCTCCTCCGACACCCCGTGACCCTGCCGGCACCGCTGCGGCCCGGCACCCGCGCGGTGCGGGGCCGGGCCGGAGCGTCGTACGGTCGGCTCAGGGCGCGAGGAGGTAGGCGTTCGTGATCGTCTCCCGCACCGTGTTGCCGGCCTTGTCCCTGAGGTCCACCCGGAACGACACGGCCTTGGCCGACGCCGGGTGCTTCACGGTCACCGACCGCGCGCCCTTCGGGTCCTTCGCCACTGCGAGGAGGCTCCAGGTCTTGCCCCCGTTGTAGGAGACCCGCACCGCCAGCGCGGCAACCTGCCCTTCCGCGGCGGCCGCCCCGCCCAGCACCAGCGGCACCTTCAGCGCACCGCCGGCCGGCGCCGTCCCGCTCAGGCTCAGCTTCGGCGCGAGCCGCACCGTGGACAGGGGCAGCGCCACCCGCTGGTCCGCGCCCGTGCGGGCCGAGGTGAACGTCCAGCTCGCCCGCACCTTCGTGCTGGTGGCGGTGTCCTTGGCGGACCGGGTCGCCTCCTTGGTCAGGCGGTACACCGCGGAGCCGGCCGGTGCCTCGGCGCTGATCCAGCCGTTGGGCCCGGTCTCCGCGAGGATCCGGCCGCCGGACTCCAGCCGGGTGAAGCCCCCGGTGGTGATGGACGAACCTTCGTGACCGCCGGCGTCGTTGAACAGCCCGACGTTGGCGTCCAGGTAGTCACCGGTCCGCCACGCGCCCTGTTCCTCCCCGGCCTCCACGTCGGGTCCGACCACCGCGGTGTTGAAGTTCAGCGTGTACCGCTTGCCGGGCTGGTAGGACGCCTCGTTCTGCGTGTAGATCATGCGTGCCTCGCCCCGGGCGTCGACCTGCGAGGCGACCCAGCTCCAGCGCACCCCGGCGGTGTTGACGTACTGCGTGCTCGCCAGCGGCAGGCTCTGCTCGGACGGGTCCGTGATGCCGGAGGTGTAGCCGTCGTCGCCGGTCGGGGTCGCGTGGATCAGGCCCTTCGCGCCGGTGACCGAAGCGCCGAAGCCGAGCTTCACCTCGGCGACGTCCGCCCGGGTGAGCTTGCGGTCGAGCCCGTCGAACCAGGTGCCCTTGCGGTTGAAGGCCAGCCGGTAGTCGACGTTCTTGCCCGCCGCCCCCGGCGTCTTCCACAGGCCGTTGTACTGCGCGCTCAGGGTGGTCCCCTTCGGGCCCAGGTGCTGGGTGAGGATCCGTGTGGTGCCGTCGGTGGCCCACATGTCACCCACGCCCGCGGCCTCGTCGTAGAACCCGGCGTACGCGCTCACCAGCTTCGCCGACGGATCCGGCGGGGTGACGGCGAACGGCTTGGCCTTGCGGGAGTCGAAGGTGACCGTGGCCTTCCCGGTGACCTTCAGCACCGGCTGGACGAAGAAGCCCAGGGTGGCGTCCGGGCCCCAGACGACGCCCTCCAGCAGGTAGTCGCCCTTGGGCAGCCGCTGGACGACGGTGCCGCTCGGGTCGTACGGGACCTCGAAGCGGGCGTCCATGCCCTCGCCGAGCTTCGTCACCGTGGTGTAGTAGGTCGACGGGTTCGCACCGTTGACGTCCAGGTGCTTCAGCGTGATGTCGTAGGACTCCACCTCACGGTCGACCACGAGACCGGTGCGCACTTCCTGCCCGCCCCCCGAGGCCAGCACGGTGCCGCCGAAGGCGCCGTCGACGCCGCCCTTGCGGGTGTCCGCGGTGACGGTGGTCTTCGCGGTGCCCCCGGCGGGGACGGTCAGCTGGGCGTCCTTGACGGTGAACATCCCGGCCGGGGCCGGGCGGCCGGACTGGTCGGTGCCGGACGTGCTCAGCTTGAGCGTGACGGGCTTGGTGCCGTGGTTGCGGTAGGTGAGGGACTTGGCGACCGGCTTGTCGTCGGCGTGCGGCCAGGAGTGCGTGCCGAAGGCGAGGGAACCGGGCTCGGAGGTGACGACGGCCTTGACGGCCCGTGCCAGGTCGGTGCGGCCCGCGCCCTGCTGGTAGGCGTTGAGCGCCGGGTTGGGCTTGGCGGAGCCGGTCAGCAGGGCCTTGATCCGGGCCGGGCTCCAGTCCGGGTGCTGCTGGCGGACCAGGGCCGCGGCGCCCGCGACGTGCGGGGTGGCCATGGAGGTGCCCGACATGCCGACGTAGCCGTCCGCGGGCCCCGGGTCCGGGCTCTGCGTGGTGTGGGCGGCGGTGATGTCCACGCCCGGGGCGGTGATGTCCGGCTTGGCCGCTCCGTCGGCGCTCGGGCCGCGGCTGGAGAACTCCGCGAGCTGGTCCTGCTTGTCCACCGCGCCGACCGTGAGCGCCGCGGGGGCGCTGCCGGGGGTGCGCAGCGTGCCGGCCTCGGGGCCCTCGTTCCCCGCGGCCACCACGAACAGCGCCTTGCCGGAGAGCTGGGCGACCGCTTCCTCCATGGGGTCGACACCGGGCTCGTCGGCGGAGCCCAGGCTCATGTTGACCACCGTCGCACCCTGGTCCACGGCCCACTGCATGCCGCTGATGATGCCGGAGGAGTCGCCGTAGCCGTCGTCGCCCAGGACCTTGGCGTCCAGGAGCTGCACGCCGGGCGCCACCCCCTTGTACAGGCCGCCCGATCGCGCGCCCGTCCCGGCGATGGTGGAGGCCACGTGCGTGCCGTGCCCGTACCGGTCCGCGGAGTCGGGCGAGCTGCTGAAGTTCCGCTGGGCCGTCTCGACGCCCTTGAGGTCGGGGTGGGTCTCGTCGACCCCCGTGTCCAGGACGGCCACCTTGACGCCCTTGCCGGTGTAGCCCGCCTGGTACATGGCGGGCGCGCCTATCTGAGCCACGCTCTTGTCCAGGCCGGCGCTCACCTTGGCGTCCAGCCACAGGTGGGCGACGGGCGGCACCGGGGCGCCGCCCGCCACGCGGGCGTTCGTCCGGCCGGTGACCGCCGCCCACAGGGCCGCGGCGTCGGCCTTCGGGGCGTTGAACGCCTCGCCGGCCACCGCGGGCAGCGGGCGGCGGTCGCGCGCGACCCCGGCGAGCGTGTCGCCCGAGGCGCCGAAGGTCATGGCCCCGGAGGCGTCCCGCCGGTAGCCGGCGATCAGCGGCAGCGCGCTGCGGTGCGCGTCGTCGTACCCGTCCTTGACCAGCTGGGCAACGTCGAACAGCCGCCGGTCCAGTACCCCGTCGGCGACCAGGCGCAGCGCGTCCTGCGGGACGACGTACGTGTGCGCGCCCTCACGCCGCACCGAGAAGGCCGTCCCCTCACGGCCCGCGCCCCGGACGAGCCGCTCGACGCCGCCGTCGCCCTTGACGACGACCCGGTCGCCGGTGATCAGGGTCACCGTCGCCGACGGCTTCGCGTCCGCCTTCGGCCTGCCTGTCGCCGCGGCCCTCGTACCGCCCTGCGCCGGCTGGGCGCCGGCCGACACGGTTCCCGCGATCAGTGTCCCGGTCACCGCTGCGGCGAGCGCCGCCGTCCTGGCTTTCCTTGCGAATCCCACCCGTGTTCCCCCGTGTTCGTGTGCAGCCGATCGTGTCGGCTACCACGCGACGCGGGCCCGTTCGGTTCTCCGTGGGACGGGAAGATCCGGGAGAGGCCGAATAGTTGGCCGGATGCGGCGTCACCAGATGACGGGGAGCTCCCGCAACCCGTGGACGATGGCGTCCCGTTGGAACACGAGCTGCTCCTCGAGTACCGCCAGTCGCAGGCCGGGCAGCTTGCGCAGGACGGTCTCCAGCATGATCTGAAGCTCGACGCGCGCCAGGGTGTGTGGCCCAGGCACTGGTGCGGACCGTGGCCGAAGGCCACGTGGCGGCGGGCGTCCGGGGTCACGTCCAGCTCGGCCGGACAGGCCGGGCCGGCGCCCGGGGCATCGGTGGGTTCGTTGGGTTCGTTGGGGTCGGCGGGGCCGAAGAGCTCCGGCTGCCGGTTGGCGGTGGACAGCATGCAGATCACCCCGTCCCCGGCACGGATCGCCGCCCCGCCGACCGTGACGTCCTCGGTGGCGGCGCGGCCCAGGCCGAGGTGGATGATCGTGAGGTAGCGCAGCAGTTCCTCCACGGCCCCCGGAATCAGGGCCGGTTCGGCCCGCAGCCGGGCGGCCTGGCCGGGGCGTCGGAGCAGGGCCAGGACACTGAGCGCCGCCATGTTGGTGGTGCTCTCGTGGCCGGTGATCAGCAGCACGAAGCCGAGCGAGGCCGTTTCCCGCGCGGTCAGGTCGGGCCGGACGGCGAGCCGGCTGAGGATGTCGTCCCCGGGATCCCGCCGCTTCCACTCGGCAAGCCCGGCCAGGTAGCCCATCAGCTCGCGGTGGGCCTCGGCGGCCCGTCCGGGGTCGGTGGTGTTGTCGAGGAGGGTCCGGCTGAGCGACTGGAAAAGCGCGTGGTCCTCGTACGGGACCCCCAGCATCAGGCAGATGACCAGTGACGGGACGAGCAGCGCGAAGTCCGCCACGAGGTCGGCGGTCATCGCCCGGGCGGCGGCCTCGACCACGTCCGAGATGGCCGGGCGCAGTTCCTGGACCCGGCGGGTCAGGAAGTCCTTGGCGACCATCCTGCGCAGCCGGGAGTGTTCCGGGTCGTCCATCCGGATGAAACTCGGCTGGGTGGTGGCCAGTTGACGCTGACCGGGGGAGAGGAAGGGGAATCCGGGGTGCGTGCGTCGGCGCTGAAGCGGACGTCGGCGAGCACCGACCGCACCTCGTGGTGGCCCGTCACGAGCCAGCAGGGTGTGCCGTCGGGCAGCTCGGCGCGGCTGACGGGAGCCTCGGCGGCGGCCTGCGTGTAGCCGGGCGGCGGGTCGTAGGGGCAGGACCCGTACGGGGTGGGCAGGGAGAGCGGGGCCGCGGCCGGGATCCCTCCGGTGGCGGAGGTGGAAGAGGTGGCGGAGGTCGCGGAGGTGGCGGAGGTCGCGGAGGTGGCGGAGGCGACGGAGGTGGCGGAGGCGACGAAAGCGGTCGGCGTGGTGGTGACGGTCATGGTGGCGGATCTCATCCGGAGGGGATTCGGCCGCCGTCGGGCGGGGTGTGGAGGGCGCCGAGCGTCGCGCACATGGTGGCGGACTGCCCGGCGAGGATCAGCAGTTCGATCAGCTGGTCGGGCGCAGTCCGCCCGCCAGCCGGTCCCACAGCGGCTGGGGCACCGGCCCACCGGCCGCGAGTACGTCGGACACCTCCAGCAGGGTCAAGTCGTCGGCAGGCCAGGTGTGTTCGGCAAGGGCTGAAGCTGTCGCCGCCACCTCCCGGGGGTCCAGCCCGGCGTCGGAGGCGACCGCGCTGTGACGGTCGAACACGAAGGACCCGCCGCGGCGGTGCGCGGTGCGCAGCACCACCAGCTCCCACTGACGGCTCGTCAGGGTTCCCTCGTGGGTCAGGACCCGGGCGAGCGAGAGCCAGGCGTGTGCGAGGCCGGGGTGGTGGGCGAGGGTGCCGAAGAGGTTCACCCGCCCGGGGCCGTCCTTGGCGGATCCGGCCGGCAGTCCGCGCAGCGCGGGCGCCCACTGCTCGGGCGGCAGCGGGGTGATGCGTACGGGACGCTCGGGCGGTTCGTTGGTCATCGGGCTGACGACGACGCCGGCGCTGGCGCCGCTCGCGAACCCGAACATGCCCACCAGATCGCCCGGGTGGAGCCGGTCGGAGTTCAGGGCGGTGGCCAGTTGCAGCGGGATGGTGTTGGTCGCGACGTTGCCGTGTGCGGGGAAGGTGGACAGGATCCGCGGCGGATCCACCCCCACCCAGCCGCACGCCACCCGGGTGAAGGGAACGGACGGCTGGTGCACGCAGACGAGGTCGAAGTCCTCCACGTCCACCCCGAGTTCGCGCACCGCCCCGCGCACCTTGGCCGGCATCCCGTCGAAGGAGGCCACGAGCCGGGCCGAATCGATCTCCAGGCGGCCCATCCTGCGGTGGTTCGCGTACGGATTGGGCAGTGTCGCGGCCTGCCAGCCCCAGGAGTTGGCGAAGAACCGGCTCCCGAGGATCCCGGGCCTCATACTCGCGGCGACCAGTACCGCCGAGCCCATGTCGCCGGTGCTGAGGCTCGGCAGGGCGCCCAGCACCTCGTCCGGGTCCGTGACGCTCCAGCGGCTTTCCCGCGTACTGACCTCGGCACTGGTGATCAGCACCCGCCGGTACTGTCCGGTCCGGACGAAGGCGTCGGCCACCTCGAGCGCGTTCAGTACCCCGTTGCAGGGGTTCTTCAGGTCGAACACCGGGCAGTCGAGGCTGAGTTGGGCGGCCACCACATGGGCGGTGGCAGGTTCCTCCATGTCGGCGAGCATGCCGGCGTACAGCAGCAGGTCCACCTTCCGGGTGGGGGTGCCGCTCTCCTCCAGCAGCCTGCGGGCGGCGTGCACCGCCAGGTCGGAAGGCTGCTCCTCGGTCGGTCCACCGTGCGCTGGACCAGCCCGTACATGTGCTGGAGCACGCCCCGGGACATCGGGATGCCGGGGCTGCCCGCCCGGAAGCGGTCCTCGACCGCGGCGACGCTCTGGCGCTCCCGCGGTGCGTGGACGGTGGCGTGGACGACGGCACTGTGAAGGGCCAAGGGTACGAAGCCTTCTGCTGGTGGGGGCGGTGGCGTTCAGGGCGCGGTGAGGAGGAGCACCACGTTGTGCCCGCCGAAGCCGAAGGAGTGACTGACGGCGGCACCGACCCGCTGCTCACGTACCGTGCCGGTCACGCAGTCGATGTCGTAGGGAGAGCCGCCGGAACCGCATCCGGCGCCGCCCGCCGCGAGGTTGGCGATCGGCGCCACCCGGGAGTCCCGGATGGTGAGGGCGGTGAGCGCGGCCTCCACGGCGCCGGAGGCGCCGAGGCTGTGGCCGAGCACCCCCTTGGGGGCGGTCACGCTGGGGCCGTGCGGCAGGACGCGGGCGATGAGTCCTGCCTCGGTGCGGTCGTTGAGGGGGGTGGAGGTTCCGTGGGCGTTGACGTGATCGACGTCGGCCGGGGACAGCCCGGCCTCGGCGAGCGCCGCCCGCAGGGCCGCCTCGGCGTACTCGCCGCCGGGGGACGGCGCCGTCGGGTGGTGTGCGTCCGAGGTGAGGCCGGCTCCGGCCAGGTGCGCGTATCCGCGCCGCCCGCGGGCCGCTGCGTCCGCCGGCCGCTCCAGTACGAGCACTGCGGCCCCCTCGGCGATGACGAAGCCGTCCCGGTCCGCCGCGAACGGCCTGGAGGCCAGGGCCGGCTGGTCCACCCGCCCGGACAGGGCGCCCATCCGGGCGAACCCGGTGGTGACCACCGGGGTCACGGCGGCCTCCGAGCCGCCGGCGATCGCGATGTCGCAGGCCCCGGACAGCAGCAGGTCGCGGGCGACGGCCAGGGCGGTGGCCCCGGAGGCGCAGGCCGTCTCGGTGGCCAGGGAGGGGCCGTGGGCGCCGAGGTCCGCCGCCACCTCGCCGGCGGCCATGTTGGGGATGAGCATCGGGATGAGGGAGGGCGAGACGAGGTCGGATCCCCCCTGGTGGTGGCGCAGGGTCTGGGTCTCCAGATGCACGGCCCCGGCCAGTCCCGTGCCGATCACCACGGCCACGCGCGCACCGTCCCAGGAGGCGGTTTCGAGTCCCGCGTCGGCCACGGCCTCGCGGGCCGCCAGGACCGCGAGCTGCGTGAAACGGCCCATCCGCCAGGCCTTGCCGCCGCCGATGCGCTTCTGCTCGGGGGTCATGGCGGGGATACGGCAGGAGAAGTCGACCGGGCAGTCCTTCAACTCGGGATCGGTGTCCGCCGTGGAGCGGCCCCGGAGCACTCCGGCCCAGGTGTCCTCGCGGCCGATCCCGGCCGGGGTGATCAGCCCCAGGCCGGTCACGGCGACGGCGCGGGGGTGCGGGGAAGCCGTCACAGGGCGTCCTGCCCGGTCCGCTCGGAGTGGAGCACGGCCACGAGCTCACCGATGGTGGTGCGCTGGGCGGCCTCGTGTTCCTCGACCTTCACACCGAGCTCCTCCTGGAGGACGAGGGCCAGTTCGGCGAGGGCGAGCGAGTCGAGGTCGAGGCTCTCCAGGGTGGCGTCGGGCAGGACGCCCTCGGGGGAGACTTCGAACTTCTCGGTGAGCACGGCGGTGAGGATGGTCTGGAGCGGGGGCATGGCGGATGTCCTCCCGGGACGGGTGATGATCGGCGAGCGGGCATGAGGTAGCAGGCGGCAGGGCAGCAAGCAGCCGGAGCCGGAGCCGGAACAGGGGCCCGGATGAGGTGCCGGGTCGGAGGTGATCGCTCAGGGATCGGCGATCGGCCATCGGGGGCCGAAGGCCGCTTCTGCGCGGGTGTCGCGCGAGGAGAGAGCGCGCGGTGAGAGGGCGCGGTCAGCGGGCGAGGCGAGGGGGCGAGGCGAGCGGGCGAGACGAGGGGGCGAGGCGAGCGGGCGAGACGAGAGGCGGAGGCCGGGGGGAAACGGGGTGAGGGCGAGGGCCGCCCTCAGGGTGCCGGTTCGATGCCGGGCACCGCGCGCTCGAACCGCGGCCAGAGCACGGCCGCCGACCCCCAGGTGAGCCCGGCCCCGAAGGTCGTGAGCAACACCCTTTCCCCGGCGTGCAGTTCGCCGCGCGAGGCGGCATCGGCCAGGGCGAGCGGGATGGACGCGGCGCCGGTGTTGCCGACCCGCTCGATGTTGGTCACCCGGCGCGGTCCGGGGGCGGGCAGACGCTCCCCGACGGCCTTCACGATGCGGGCGTTGGCCTGGTGGGCGCAGAAGCGGTCCACGTCCTCGGGCGACCAGCCCGCGTGTTTCAGCACGGTCTGCGAGGACCGGGTCATCCGGGTCACCGCGTGCTGGAACACCTCGCGCCCCTGCATGCGGAAGTGCCGGTCGCCGGGGCCGTAGGAGTCCGGGGCCGACCGCTCCCGGGCTCCGCCGCCGCGCACCTCGATCAGCTCGTCGCCCGAGCCGTCGCTGCCGAGGTCGAAGGCGAGGATGCTTCCCGCTTCCCCCCAGTGGCCCCGGCGCAGCACGACGGCGCCCGCGCCGTCGCCGAAGACGATGCCGGCCGAGCGGTCCCCGGGGTCCAGGAGCGTCGAGTACAGATCGGCCGCCACGAGCAGGACCCGGTCCGCGCAGCCCGACAGCAGGGCTCCGGCGGCGGTGGCGAGCCCGTACAGGAAGCCGCTGCAGGCGGCGTTCACGTCCCAGGCGGCCGCACCGCCGAGGCCCAGCCGGGTCGCCAGCTGCGGAGCCATGGCCGGCATGGGCCGGTCCGGGGTGGAGGTGGCCACGAGCACGGTGTCCACCGGAGCGCCGCCCGCCACGGCCAGGGCACGGCGCCCGGCTTCGAGGGCGAGCTCGCCGGTGGACACTCCGGGGTCGGCCCGGCGCCGCTCGCGGATCCCGGTGCGGCGGTGCACCCAGGCGTCGTCGATGCCCCAGGCCGAGGGGAGTCCGGCGTTGGCTACCACCCGGGGCGGAACGTATCCGGCGATGCCCTCCAGCACCGCCGCGGGCGGGGCGGACCGGGTGGCCGATGGTGTCAACTGCTCTTCTGGGCAAGGCAAGAGGGAAGTCACGCACGTCTCTCAGGAGGGATCTCGGGGGAGCGGCACGACTGTAGGGCGGGTCAAGATCACGGCGGGCGCCGACGCGCACGGGAACGGATGTGCTGAACGCCGGGTCGGGCGTCATCGCCGCAGCTCAGGGGCGTGAAGGAAGAAACGTTACGGCCGATGGGCCATCAGGGGATCGCCCCAAAGGCTGAACCGGGTACGGCTGACCAGGCGTCCTGCTGACGTCGCGGTGCAGCCGTCCTAGGGACCATCAACCGCTCCTACGGGGCGAGGGCAACGGTGCGCAAGGGGTGCGGCTGTTGAACGTGTTGCACACGCACCCCTCCGGGCCCCCGCGGCAGGCGGGGGCGCTCGCCCGTCAGTCGACCTGGAGCTCGCCCATCCGGCTCCAGCCGGTCGCACCCTCGATGGTGGTGCTGACGATCTCCGGCGTCCGGGTGACCAGGGGGCGCATGGTCTCCAGGGCCGCGCGGAAGTGCCCCGAGGTGACGTGTGCCTCCGCGGCGTCGTCCTGGAACGCCTCCACCAGTACGTACGTGTCCGGCTCTTCCAGGCTGCGGGACCACTCGAACCACAGGTTGCCCGGCTCGGCGCGGGTGGCCTGCGTGAACTCCGCGACCAGCTCGGGCCACTGATCGACGTACTGGGACTTGACGGGGAATTTGACCACAATGAAGATCATTCGAACATTGTAGGCGCGAGCCCGCCCGGCTCACGGTGCCCTCAGGTCTGCTCCGGAGCCGCCCCCGCTCCCGCGCCCGCCCCCGCTCCCGGCGACGCCCCCGGCGCCGGTGCCGGGAAAGCGACGGCGGTGAGTGTCGCCGCGAGGCCCTCCTTGCGCATCCGCTGGTCGACGTAGATCAGGGCGATGACCAGTTGCGGAAAGCTGAACTGGAACAGCGAGCTGATGACACCGCCGAGCAGCATGGTGGCCCCGTAGACGAGGAACCCGAAGATCAGCGTGCCGGGGTCCGGCGAGGGATCGTCCGGCCCCGGCAGGTTCGGGAAGAGCGCGAACATGCCGACGAAGCCGAAGGGCATCTGGATGGCGTACCCGACGGCCATCGCCACGAGGTGCCCGAGCATGGAAAGGCCGAACACCCGCCACCAGCCGTCGCGGACCAGCTGCGAGGAGCGCCGCAGGGCCGCGACGGGGCCGAGCCCTTCGCACACCGCCGCGGCGGGTGCGAGGCTGAACCGGGCCACGAGCCAGATGGAGAAGGGCACGCACAGGAGGGAGCCCAGGAGGAGCAGGCCGAAGGCGGCCGGCGGGCCGGAGCCGTCCAGCTCCGTGGACATGATGATCAGCGGGATGCAGATCGCGTACAGCAGGAGCGCGGGCCCGCCCGCGATCAGCGCGGTGAGCAGGAGGGCGCCGAGCACCGACGGCAGCCGTGACCAGCTGCGGCGCCACATCGCGCCGAAGGAGGCGGGGCGGCCGAGCACCGCCTCCTGGATCAGTGCGGGGCACAGGGCGCTGAACATCGCGGCGCCCACCGTCATCACGACGAGCAGGACCACGCCCGCCGGTATGAAGGACAGGAAGAGGGCTGCCACGTCCGAGCCCTCGGGGTCTTCTCCCGGTGCGAGGTCGAAGACCGCGGAGAACCGGTCGTGCCGGACCGCGAGGGAGATCGCGAGCGTGGCGGCCACGAGGAGGATCGCGATGCCCTGTACCACGGTCATGACGCCGATCAGCGGCTTCCAGTACCGCCGGAAGGTTCCGAAGGCGCCGTTGATCACATCGCCCGTACCGAGCGGACGCAGGGGTATGACGCCCGGCTGCGGCGCGGGCGGTGGCATCCAGCCGCCTCCCCACTGCGGCGGTGCGGGCTGACCTGGGTGTTGACCCCACCCGGTGTGGTGCGACATCGCTGTTCCCCCTCGAATGAAAGGGACACGGTAACCCGCTGGTGAAAGCGCCCCGTCAAGGCCCCCGGTCCGCCGGTCCTCAGCGGGTGTCCCCGCCCGCCCCGTCCAGGGGGACCACGAGTCCGATGGTCTCGGCCGCCACGGCGATGGCGTAGTCGAAGAACGCGGCCTCGTCCCGGACGCTGTCGTGGGTACGGCTGAAGACCTGGAACACCAGGAGTCCGATCAGGCTGCTCCACAGCACGATCCCGCGCTCGATGACGTCCGAGAACGGAGCCGGGGGCAGGCCGCCGAAGGCCTCCACGGCGGCCGGCAGCAGCAGTGGCGGCCCGGGCACCGTGCGCCGCGGCGGGGTGAGTTCGCCGCCCGCCAGGGCCGCGCCCACGATGCCGGCGAGGACGCCGGGCGTGCGCGAGGCGGGCAGGACGGTGTCCTGCGGGGCGTGATAGCCGGGTACGGGCGAGCCGTAGATCAGCGTGAACTCGGCGGGGTGGTCGAAGGACCACCGGCGCAGCGCGCGCGTGACCGCGAGCAGCCGCGCACCCGCCGACGCGTGGACGGCGGTGGCGGCCTCGTCGGCCTGCTCCATCGCGGCGCCGGACGTGTCGTAGGCGTCGATGACGAGCGCGGTCAGCAGGTCGTCCCGGTGCGGGAAGAGGGCCTGCACCTCGCCGACGGCACGACCGCAGTCGCGCGCGACGGCGTCCAGGGACAGCCCTGCGCCGCCCAGCTCCAGCAGGTGCAGGCGCGCGGTCTTCTTGATCAGCTCTGACAGGATCGCGTCGCCGGATGTCGAATTCGTTGCGTGATCGTCCATGCCGAAACCGTACCGGCCGTCGGCAACTGCCCTGCGTGCGGCCCCCGTAGGGGCGCGGACCGAGGCCCCGGGCCGGTGGCGGCGCCCCAGTGCGCTCATGTCGTCGTACGCGACTCCTCTCCGGGTGCGTGAAGATCGGGCGAGAGCGACGCGGGCGAGAGCGACGCGAACGCCTCCGCCACGACACGCGGGCGGGTACGACCGCAGACGGAGGGCTCCATGGGATCCACGGGCACGGGCAGGGGCAGGGGCACGGGCACGGGCACGGATACGGATACGGACCGGCCCGGCCGGGTCGAGGCCCACGGCATCGACCACGTTCCCGACCGGGAGCGCCACGGCCGTGCCCGCGAGCTGTTCCCCGTCTGGGCGGCGGCGAATGTGAACTACCTGAGCATGGTGGTCGGCGGCGCCCTGATCCTCATGGGCCTGAGCCTGGGTCAGGCCATCGCGGTCATCGTGCTGGGCAGCCTGTTCTGGGCGCCGATCGGCCTGCTCGCCGTCTCGGGACCGGCCTCCGGCACGCCGAGCGAGGTGATCGCGCGGGCGATGTACGGCGTCCGCGGCAACCGGGTGAACATCGCCGTCAACGGCTGGCTGCTCTGCATCTGCTACATCGCCCTCAACCTGGCCGCCGCCGCGGTCGCCGGCTTCGTCCTCGTGGAGAAGGCGGGCATCGACACGAACAGCGCGGTCAAGACCGCCGTCGTGGTGGTCATCGCCGCCCTCACCCTGGCCATCGGCGTCTACGGACACGCCACCATGGTCAAGCTCTACCCCCCGATCGCCATCGCCCTCACGGTCACGTTCGCCGTCGTCGCCGTATACGTGTGCACGCGCGCCGACCTCGGACGCCAGCCCGCCGAACCACTGACCGGCGGCGCCCTGTGGGCCACCCTCGCGGCCGGCGTCACGCTCATCGCCTCGGGTCCGCTCTCCTACACCAACAGCGCGGACTTCTCCCGCTACCTGCCGCGCACGGCCTCACGAACGGCGGTCGCGGGCTGGACCGCGCTCGGCGGATTCCTGCCCGGCGTCCTCCTCACCTCGCTGGGCGCCCTCGCCGCGACCGTCGTGGACATGGCCGAGCCGCAGGCCGGGCTGGAGAGCATCCTGCCCTCCTGGTTCTCGCCCGTGTTCCTGTTGGCGATCGTGCTCGGCACGATCGCCAACAACGCCATGACCGCCTACAGCTCCGGCCTCGCCCTCCAGGCCGCCGGCGTCCGCGTCCGCCGCTCCGTCGGCGTCCTCGTCGACGGAGCCCTCGGGGTCGTGTTGACCCTGTACGCGCTCCTCGTCTCCAACTTCCTCGACACGGTCGGCAACCTCCTCCAGCTGACCGTCGTCGTCCTGGGCCCCAGCACGGCCGTCTACGCGACCGACATCCTGCTGCGCCGCTGCCGCTACGACGGCCCCGCGCTCACCGACGAGAGCCCCGGCAGCCCCTTCTGGTACACCGGGGGCGTCAACTGGGCGGGAGCGCTGGCCCTGACGGCGGGCATCGCGGCGGCAGCCCTCTGCGTGGACACCCTGTACACGGGCCCCGTCGCCCGGGCCCTGAACGGCGTGGAGCTCTCCCTGCCCGTCGGCATCGCCGTGGCGGCGTCCCTCTACGCGCTCCTGATGCACCGCTCCCTACGAGGCCGGGCTGCCGCGCCGCAGGCCTGACCGGGTACGCACCCTCTACGACGGGGCGTGCAGCTCACCGGTCATCGCCACGCGGGCGTACCAGCGCGCGCTCGATTTGGGTGTGCGCTCCAGGGTCTCGTAGTCGACGTGGACCGCACCGAACCGCTTCGCGAACCCGTACGACCACTCGAAGTTGTCGAGCAGCGACCAGAGGAAATAGCCGCGCACGTCCACCCCGTCGGTGATCGCCCGGTGCACGGCGTCGAGGTGGGCGTGGATGTAGGCGGTCCGCTGCGGATCGTGGACCGTGCCGTCCGGACCGACCTCGTCCTCGTACGCCGCCCCGTTCTCGCTGACCACGAGCGGCAGCCCGGGGTACCGGGCGGCGGTCCGGGTCAGCAGGTCGTACAGGGCGCTCGCGTCGACGGGCCAGCCCATCGCCGTACGTTCACCCGGTGCCCGGTGGAACGCCACGCCCTGCGCGCCCGGCCACGGCGAGTGCTCGCTGTCGCCGTGCCCGTCGTCCTGCGGCACCCCTTCGCCCTCCGTCGCGCGCGAGACGACCGTCGGGGTGTAGTAGTTCACGGCGAGCAGGTCCAGGGGCTGGTGCACCGTCGCGGTGTCACCGTCCCGGACGAAGGACCAGTCGGTCAGGTGCGCGGTGTCCGCGAGCAGGTCCTGCGGATAGGCGCCCTCCAGCATCGGGCCCAGCCAGATCCGGTTGCCGACGGCGTCGATGCGCCGGGCCGCCTCCCGGTCCTCGGGCGAGGGGGTCAGGGGACGGACCTCGTGGAGGTTGAGGGAGACCGCGACCCGGCCGTCCCCGGGCAGCGCCGCCCGCAGGGCCTGCACCGCGAGGCCGTGGCCGAGGTTGAGGTGGTGGGCCGCGCGCAGGGCGGCGACCGGGTCGGTCCGGCCCGGGGCGTGCACCCCGGAGGCGTAGCCGAGGAACGCGCTGCACCAGGGCTCGTTGAGGGTGATCCAGTGCTTCACCCGGTCTCCGAGGGCGTCGGCCACCAGGCCCGCGTACACGGCGAAGCGCTCGGCGGTCGCGCGCTCCGGCCAGCCACCCGCGTCCTCCAGGTCCTGGGGGAGGTCCCAGTGGTAGAGGGTGAGGGCGGGGGTGACACCGGCGGCGAGCAGCTCGTCCACCAGCCTGCGGTAGAAGTCGAGGCCCTTCTGCACCGCCGGCCCCCGGCCGGTCGGCTGGACGCGCGACCAGGAGACGGAGAACCGATAGGCACCCAGGCCGAGTTCGGACATCAGCCGGACGTCTTCGGAGGACCGGTGGTAGTGGTCCACGGCCACGTCACCGGTGTGGCCTTCGAAGACCTTGCCCGGGGTGTGGGCGAAGGTGTCCCAGATGGACGGAGTCCGTCCGTCCTCGCGGGCGGCGCCCTCGATCTGGTACGCGGCGGTGGCCGTGCCCCACAGGAAGCCGGCGGGGAAGGAACGGACGGCGGTGAGCGGCCGGGTGTCGGACGCGGTCATAGGAGAGGGCTCCCCACTCGAATGCGGATGAGGTGGATGAGGCGGATGAGGCGGGTAAGGCGCGCAGGGAAGGCAGGGCTGCGTCGCGGGCCGGTCAGTTCTTGACGGCGCCGGCGGTGATGCCGCCCACGATGTGCTTGCCGAGCACGGCGAAGACCAGAAGCAGCGGCAGCGTCGATATGAGCGCGCCGGTCAGCACGACGGCCTGGTCGACCGTGTGGGCTCCCGCGCCGAGGCCGGCCAGGGCGACCTGGAGGGTCGGATTCCCGTCCGGGGTCAGCGCGATGAACGGCCAGAAGAAGTCGTTCCAGGCCTGGACGAAGACCAGCATCCCGAGGACCGCCATCGCGGGCCGGGCCACCGGGAAGACCACGTGCCAGATGATGCGCAGGCTGTGCGCACCGTCCATCCTGGCCGCTTCCACCAGCTCCGCCGGCAACGCCTCGATGAGGTACTGCCGCATGAAGAACACGCCGAAGGCGGCGACCAGCGAGGGCAGGACGACCGACTGGAGTTGATCGACCCAGCCCAGATCGGTGATGATCTGATAGAGCGGGATCACACTGAGCTGCGGCGGAATCGTCATGGTCGCCACCACCAGGGCCAGCAGGGCGCCCCGGCCCTTGAAGGCCAGTTTGGCGAAGGCGAAGCCGGCCAGGGTGGAGAACAGGACGGTGGACAGGGCCACCAGCCCGGCCACGACGGTCGTGTTGACCAGCGCCTCGCCCATGTCGACCTGGTTCCAGGCGAAGGAGAGGTTGTCGAAGAGCCGGGGACCGGGCAGGAGCGGGGCCGGGGCCTCGACCACCCGCTCGCCGGTGTGGGAGGCGGCTACGAGGTTCCAGTACAGCGGGAAGAGGGAGACGAGGGCAGCCAGGCCGAGGAGGACGTACGTCAGCGGTCCCGCGTGGTGCTGACGGCCTGCCGACTGGCGGAACATGCGGGCCATGGCTCAGCTCCCCGACTTCTTGCGCTTGTGGTGCGAGCGGGTGATCAGCGTCTGGATGCCGCCGATGAGAAGGAGGAGCAGCAGCATGACCCACGCGATGGCGGAGGCCTGGCCCAGCGCGCCGGTCACCCACCCCTTCTCGTACATGAGCAGGCTCAGCGTCTGGAACTGGTTCCCGCTGCCCCCGCTGATGCCGACACTGCCGCCGAAGAGCATCGGCTCGCCGAACAGCTGCGTGGCACCGATGGTGGAGACGATGACCGTGAAGAGGATCGTCGGCCGGATGGAGGGGATGGTGACGCTGAGGAACTGGCGCAGGCGCGAGGCGCCGTCCAGTGCGGCGGCCTCGTAGAGGTCCTGCGGTACGGCTTGCATCGCCGCCAGGTAGATGAGCGCGTTGTAGCCCGTCCAGCGCCAGGTCACGATCGTCGAAATCGCGATCTGAGCGGGCCACTTGGAAGATTCCCAGGCAACCGGCTCGAAACCGGCCCAGCCCAGGACCGTGTTGATCAGCCCGTAGTCGGTGTTGAAGAGTTGGGCGAAGACGAGCGTCGCCGCCGCGATCGAGGTGGCGTACGGGGCGAGGACCGCGACGCGGAAGAAACCCCGGCCGCGAAGCCGGTAGTTGAGCAGGTGCGCGAGGCCGAGGGCCATCAGCAGCTGCGGAACGGTGGAGATCACGCCGATGGTGAAGGTGTTGGCAAGCGCGTTCCAGAAGAACTCGCTGGTCGCCAGGGAACTATAGTTCTCCAGCCCCTTCCACTGCGCGCTGCCGCCGAGCTCGACCCGGTGGAGCGAGAGCCAGCCCGTGTAGATCAGCGGGAAGAGGCCGAAGGCCGCGAAGGTGAGGAAGAAGGGGGCGACGAAGACGTAGGGGACCGCCTTCAGCTCCAGCCGGCGGAGCACACGACGCCGGCCGGCCCGGCCGGACGGGCGCCCGGGGGAGTCGGGGGAGTCGGGGGAGCCGGGGGAGCTTGGGGAGCTTGGGGAGGGAGCGAGGGCGGGGCCGGCGTCGCAGGGCGGTTCCGGGCTACCGTTCGTCGCCCGTACGGAGGTGGCCACGGAGGGCGTCCTTCCAGGTGGGTGCGTGCGGGTGGGGCGGACGGTGACGGCCCGCTGCCCATGGGGGAGGCGGCGGGCCGCGACACGGTCCCCGCTACTGGTCGATCTTGTCGTCGACCAGCTTCTTGACGTTCTCCCAGGCCTTCGCCGGGTCGGTGCCGCGCTGCTCGATGTCGAGGATGCCGTTGTCGGTGAGGAAGGTCTTCACCTGGCCGTCCCAGCGGCTGATCGGGGCGGGCGTGATGCCGGCCGCGGCCTCCGAGTAGATCTTGCCGACCGGGGTGTCGCCGAAGTACGGCAGCTTGGCGTCCTGGACCGCCGCCGAGGTGAGCGTGTCCTTGGTGGAGGGGATGTTGCCGTTCACGCCGAAGACCTTGGCGTGCTGCGCCGGTGCGGTGAGCCAGGCGGCGAGCTCGGCCGCCTCCTTGGCGTGCTTGCCCGATTTCGGCACGGCGAGGAACGACCCGCCCCAGTTGCCGGCCACGGGCGGTGCGGCGATGTCCCACTTCCCCTGGTTCTCCGGGCCCGCCTGGTCCTTGATGATGCCCGTCATCCAGCTGGGGCAGGCGACGGTGGCGAACTTCGAGTTCTTGAAGGCCGCGTTCCAGGTGCCCTTCTCGTCGAACTGGCGCAGCTTGCCCGTCAGTTCGCCCTTCGTCGCCGCCACGGCGGTGTCCCACGCCTTCTTCACGCCCGGGCTGTTCTCGTAGTCCAGCTCGCCCTTGGTGCTGGCGTACTGCACGGGCTGGCTGGAGATCACCGCGTTGAACAGGCCGCTGGCGGAGTCGTGGAAGGAGGTCCCTTCGGGGGCGCTTCTCTTGTACGTCTCGCCGGTCTCGATGAACTTCGCCCAGTCGCCGGCCCAGAGCTTGGCGACCTCGGTGCGATCGGTCGGGAGCTTGGCCTGGGCGAAGAGGTCCTTGTTGTAGCAGATGGCCATCGGGCCGATGTCCGTGCCGAGGCCGATGACCTTGCCGTCGCCCGTGGTGGCCTGCTTGACCTTCCAGTCGAGGAACGCGCCGAGGTCGGCGCCGCCCGTCGTGCCGAGGTCGGTCCACTTGTCCGCCATGGCCGGACCGGTCGCCTCCGCGATGTAGCCCACCTCCAGGGCCTGGATGTCCGCGAGGCCGCTGTCGCGGGAGAGCCGCAGTTTGAGCGTGTCCCAGTACTTCTGGCCGTCCGCGACGTTCGACTCTTCGATCTTGATGTTCGGGTGGGCCTTCTCGTACTCCGCGTAGAGCTTGGCCCCGGTGGCGTTGTCGTAGCCGAAGGAGCCGAAGGTGCCGATCCGCAGCGTGATCTGCTCGCCGCCGGCCGCGCCGTCTCCCTTGCCCTTGCCCTTGTCGCCGTCGCCGTCGCCGTCGCTGCCGCAGCCGGCGAGCAGGGCCGCACCGGTCGCCACGACGGCGACCGCGGCGACCGCGTTGATCGCGGTGCGGCGTCCGCGTCCGTGTCTGCTGCTGGAAGTGCGCATTCCACTCTCCTCGTCCAAGGTGGTGCTCGTTGTGCGCCAGGGGGTCCGGCGGGCGGGTTCGCGGCTCGGCGAGGGCCCTGCCAGGACCTGATGTGAAGGTCGTTCTCGCATCCCAGAGTGGGAGCGCTCCCACGTCGTTGCCGGAAGATTGCTGCTTGGTGGGTGCGGGTGTCAAGACGTGAACGCGAATTCGTGACGTGACGGCCTCCGGTGCCCCTCAAGCCCCGCTTTCCGGCGGGGCGTCGTCGGGCCCTGAACGCGGCCATGGCACCGGGCCGAGATCGTGAGTATTGTGGGAGCGCTCCCACTCGGTCTCCCGGGCATCGGATCGGCGTAACGTGTTCCGCGTGAGACGGGGGCGGGATCCGCTTCTTACCTGATCAGCCGCGACCGGCCCGGGCACGCACGGGCCCGGAGCGCGAGAGCGCACGACGGGAGTTCGAGACACGTGAGCGGACGGCAGAACGGCAGACCCACCCTGGAAGAGGTCGCGGCCCTGGCCGGTGTCGGCCGGGGTACGGTCTCCCGGGTGATCAACGGCTCGCCACGGGTGAGCGAGCAGGCCAGGGACGCCGTCGCCCGAGCCGTCGCCGAGCTGGGGTACGTACCCAATCAGGCGGCCAGGGCGCTGGCCGGGAGCCGGACCGACGCGGTCGCCCTTGTCATCCCGGAGGCCGAGGCCAGGCTGTTCTCGGAGCCGTACTTCCTCGACCTCATCCGCGGGGTCAGTGCGGAACTGGCCGAAGCCGACAAGCAGTTGCTGCTCACCCTGGTTCGGACCGAGGTCGAACGCCGGCGGTTCGAGGACTACCTGGCCGCCCAGCGGGTCGACGGCGTGCTGCTGGCATCCGTCCATGGCGACGACCCGCTGCCGGACCGGATCGCACGACTGGGGCTGCCGGTCGTCATGAACGGGCGGCGCTCCGAGGCCGAACCCGTCGCCTACGTGGACTCCGACAACATCGGCGCGGGACGGGCGGCCGTCGCCCACCTGGTGGGGCGGGGCCGGAGCAGGATCGCGACCATCAGCGGGCCGCTCGACATGTACGTGGCCCGGGCGCGTCTGGGCGGCTACCGCGCGGGGCTCGCAGAAGCCGGGTTCCGGCCCGACGAGTCGCTGGTGGCGACCGCGGACTTCACCGAGGAGGGCGGCCGTCTGGCGATGCGCGAGCTCCTGGAGCGTGCCCCCGGCCTGGACGCGGTCTTCGCCGCCTCCGACGTGATGGCGGCCGGCGCGCGCGGGGTGCTGCGCGAGGCCGGGCGGCGGATCCCCGAGGACGTGGCCCTCGTGGGCGTCGACGACTCCGCGGTGGCCCGCCTGATGGACCCGCCCCTGACGAGCGTGCGCCAGCCGATCGAGGAGATGGGCCGCACGATGACCCGGCTGCTGCTCCAGAAGATCGCGGACGCGCCGGGGGCCGGCTCCGTGTCGGCGCAGGAGACGGGCGAGGAGCCGCGCAGGGTCCTCCCGACGGAACTGATCGTGCGCGATTCGTCCTGAGGCGGGATCCCTCCCGGATCCGGATCCGGTTCCGGTTCCGGTTCCGGTTCCGGTTCCGGTTCCCCAGAGCGTGCCGCGGCCGGAGCCGTACGGAATCCAGAGGTTTCCGTACGCCTCCGGCCCATGCGCGGGGCGGGGCGGTCAGCTCACCGGCGGCGGGTCACAGCGCCGGGTGGGCGTTCTTCATGAGCTCCTGGAACTGGGCCGAGAACCACTGGCCCGACAGCGGCGCGTTCTGGAGAGACCCCGACATGCTGTTGCCGTTGCGCGCGTTGCCCGTGTACGTCGGGTCGCACATGCGGTCGAAGCCCTTGCCCTCGTCGTTCGGGATCTCCCTGCTCGCCCCGTCCGACTCGCCCGGCGGCTTGATCCACACGTAGGCGTCGATGCCCGCCGCCGGGGCGGCCTGCGGCCGCTCGCCGAGGCCGGCGCCCGACTGGTTGCACCAGTTGCCGAGGTGGATGCGCCGGTCGTAGCGGCCGCCGTTGACGTAGGTGTCCACGCTCGTCAGCGCGCCGGGTCCGCTCGGCCGTGCCGTGCCGCCCCAGCCGTTGCGCGAAGTGTCGATCAGCATGCCGAGGTTGGCGTCGAAGCCCAGGGAGACCAGCTTGGTGCGCATGGCCTGGGCGTACGAGAGCTCGTCCGTGTACCGGTTCCAGTCGACCCACTTCGACTGGCGTACGGAGGTGCCGTTGACGGAGTCCTCGATCTTGAAGTGGTCCTCCTTCAGGGCGCTGTAGTTGGCCGTGTTCACGATGAAGCCGTGCACCTTGGCGAGGGTGGAGCCCTCGGCGGTCGCCGCCTGCTTGAACATGTCCGCGGAGGCGCCGAAGTTGTCGTCCCAGCCGAGCCAGCCGTGGTGTCCCGCGTCCACGTAGTTGTAGACGTTGGCGATCGAGCCCAGCTTGTTCAGTGCGTAACCGACCCCCTTGACGTAGTTGCCGTTTGCCTTCATCACGTCGCAGTTGGCCGTGGCCGTCGGGCGTCCCGAGACGTTGGTGACGAGGTTCGGCAGCGAGTCGATCTCGACGGTGGTGACGATCCGCAGCCCCGCGTACTTGGAGTCGGCGAGGATCGCGGCGATCGGGTCGATGTAGTTGGTCTTGTACGTGTCGATCTCGGTCGGTCCAAGCTCGCCGTTGGAGGCGAGCGCGGCGCAGTCCCGTCCGGGCAGGTTGTAGATCACCAGCTGGACGACGAGCTCGCCGCTGGCCTTCTGCGCCAGCGCCGCGTCCAGGTGGGCGCGCAGACCCATCGAGCCGCTCGTACCCGCGATGGCGGCGGTGCGGTCCAGCCAGACACCGGTGGGCTGGTTCGACACCCTGGTACCGCCCGGCTCGGCGGCGGCCTTGGCGGACCACTCGGGGTTCACGTACACCTTGGCACCGGCGTACGGGTTGTCGGCCTTGCCGCCCGACGGAGGCGGGGTGGTGGGCGGTGTGGTGGGTGGCGTGGTGGGCGGTGTCGTCGGGGGAGTGGTCGGCGGCTGGGTCGGGTCGGTCGCTCCGTTGCAGGTGACGCCGCCCAGCTTGAACGTCGCGGGCACGGCGTTCGTACCGCCGTGCGCACCGTTGAAGCCGAAGGAGGTCGAACCGCCCGTGGCCAGATTCCCGTTGTACGAGAGGCTCTTGGCGGTCACGGCGGCCCCGGACTGGCTGATCGTGGCGTTCCAGCCCTGGGTGACCTGCTGGCCGTTCGCGTAGGACCACTCCAGGGTCCAGGAGGCGATCGGGTCACCGGTGTTGGTGATGATCACGTTCGCGCCGAACCCGGTGTTCCACTGGTTCGTGATCTGGTACTCGACCTTGCAGCCCGCGGTGGCGGCGCCGGCGGAGGCGCCGAACACGGTGGCGGTGGCGCCGGCGGCGGTGACGAGGCCGAGGGCCGCCAACAGGGCGGTGCGGCTGGTCGTACGGGACGTGGTGCGGGGAGTCGTACCGAGTGCTGTGCGGCTCATTTTGGTGGGATGCCTTTCAGTTCAGGGCGCGCAGGTGGTCGCGCAGCCCGGTGCCGAATGCGGTGGGGGTGCCGTCGTAGGAGCTGATCAGGGCCGGTCCGGAGTTGCAGTTCCAGGTGTTCCAGGTCCAGCCGAGGTACGACAGGGAGCGGTCGTCGAACCACTTCATGACGCGGTCGATGAACGCGTGTGCGCAGGTGTTCTCGCCGATCTCACCCGCCACGAGGGGGACCCGGGCGGCGACCGGGGCGAGAGTGGAGTCCCAACACGCCTCATTGGCACAGGTGTTGAAGTTGTAGACGTGCCAGGCCGCGGCCAGATTGCCCGTCGGGTCGGTGGGGGAGTGGGTGAGCCACTGGCTCAGGTCGTTGGAGTACGCGATGCCGGGCACCAGTACGAGATTGCGGGCGCCGGTCGCGCGGACGGCGTCCACCAGGTCCTGCATGCCGGCGACCTCGTAGCCGATGCCCGGACAGGTGCCGCCGTCGCGCCAGCAGGTCCAGGCCTGGGCGGTGGTGGAGGTGGCCCGGTCCGGATAGGGCTCGTTGAACAGGTCGAAGACGACCCGCCGGTCGTTCTTGAAGGTGTTCGCCACCGAGGTCCAGAACGCCGGGGTGTACTGGGCGTCCGGCATCGGCTTCTGACAGGACGCGTGGACGTCCGCGCATCCGGAGGAGTTGCCGGTGTACTGGCCGTACGTCCAGTGCAGTTCGACGACCGGGGTCATGCCGTGCGCGAGGACCCGGTCGACCAGTCCTTTGACGGCGTCGGTGTAGTTCGTGCCCCGGTACTCGGGCTTGATGTTGTCGAGGCCGAGCCAGCACTCCTCGTTGAGGGGGATGCGGACCGTGTTGGCCTTCCAGTCGGAGATGGCGCGCACCGAGGCGTCGTCGACGGGACCGTCGAAGATGCCGTGGCCCTGGACGCACATGTACTCGGCCCCGGAGCGGTTGACGCCGAGGAGGCGACGCGTGGCACCGGCCCGGTCGGTCAGGCGGTTGCCGGTGACGCTCAGTTCGGGCGCCCCGGAAGTCGGGCCGGTCGGTGTGGGGGTGGGTGTGGGCGTCGGGCCCGTGGGCGTGGGCGTGGGCGTGGGGACGGTCGGTGTGGGTGTGGGTGTGGGCGTCGGAGCGGGTCCGGGCCCGGCGTCGGTGGTGCAGACGGCTCCGCCCAGCGTGAACACGCCGGGCGCCGTATTGACGCCCGACCACGAGGCGATGAAACCGGTGGTCACGCTCGCGCCGGTGCCGAGCGTGGCGTTCCAGCTCTCGTTCGCAGCGGTGACGGCTGACCCGGTCTGGGACCACTTGGCGCCCCAGCCCTGACCGAGGGTCTGGCCGGCCGGGAAGCCGAAGCCGAGGCTCCAGCCGTTCAGCGCGGAGCCGGTGTTGGTGACGGTGACCGAACCCTGGAATCCGCCGGCCCATTGGCCGACGACCGAGTACGTCACCGTGCAGGAAGGTGAGGCCGCGGCTCCTGCGGCCGTACCCATGAAGGCGAGCGCACAGCTCGCCATCGCGAGTGCTGCCGTTGCGAGCAGCGCGGACGTGCGTGGGGGGTGTCGCATGAGCGAGTCCTTGCAGCGAGGGCACGCTTCTGACGGCGCGCCGACTGACGGAGTCGCTCCCACTGGTGGGGCCAGACCGTAGCTGCAACTGACGCCAAGGAAAAGAGGAGTTGACGAAATTCCCCTCGGAACGGCTTCGACTCTTCACGGACCTTGACGGCGTTGAGTCCCGTCTGCACAGTGGGAGCGCTCCCACTGGTTCGGAGCTTGTGCCCATCTGCCTTGTGTGCCTTCATCCCTCAGCCGAGAGGAGACCCGTTCCCATGCCGATCCGGCGACCAGGCCGGCCGATCCCCCTCAGTCCACGTGCGGCGCTGCGAGGCGGCCGACGAGTTCCTCGACGAACGCCTCCAGGTGGGGCGGGCGAGAGCCGGTCCGGGTGGCGACGAACCAGGTGCGGGTCAGCGGCTTCGCGCCCATGCGGACCAGGGCCAGATCGTGCGAGGCCGCGTAGGGGGAAGCCACCCAGTTGGGCAGGACCGCCAGCCCCTGGCCGCCCGCCACCATCTCGATCACGAGGTCGGTCACCACCGGCATGGTGGTGATGCGGGCGGGCCGCGCCCCGGCCGGGATCGGCAGCGGCATCGACGGGATGCGCTTCTGGTCGTAGAAGTCGTAGAGGACCAGGTCCGTGCCGTCGAAATCGCGGGCGGTCACGTGCGCGCGGGACGCCCACGGGTGCCCGGCGGGCACCACCGCCACCATCTCGTCCTCGAACAGCCTGGTCAGGGACACCCGGTCCATCTGCAGGTCGGGTTTGGTCACCAGGGCCACGTCGACCAGGTCGGCGAGCAGGGCCGGGATCGGCGCGTCGTCGGCGACGGTCTCGATCCGGACCTCGATGTCCGGCTCGCGCGCGCGGAAGGAGCGCAGGACCGGCGGCAGCCACGGGAAGGTGGTGCTGCACTGCGCGGCGAACCGCACGCGCCGGTCCCGCCCGTCGCGGAGCTCCCGCAGGTCGCGCGAGGCCGATTCGAGTTCGCCGAGGACGTGTCGGGCGGCGACCAGGAGCCGGCGGCCGGCGGCGTTGGGGATCAGCCGGCGGCCCTTGCGGTCGAAGAGCGGCATCCCGAGACGGGCCTCCAGCCGGGTGAGCCGCTGGCTCAGCGCGGGCTGGCTGACGTAGAGCCGCTCGGCGGCGGCCGTCAGCGAGCCGGCCTCGGCCGTGGCCTCCAGGAGTTCCAGGTCACGCAGATCCACATCCATAACGCTGGATTATCACATGCTCCATATTCCGTCGTGGTGTTATGGGTCGAGGGCTCCTAGGTTTCTGGTGTCGGCCACCGGAACTCCCCGGCGGCCGCCCACGAAAGGGACACCTTCCATGAGCGTCACCAGCACCACGACCACGGCCCTCGTCACCGGCTCCTCCAGCGGCATGGGCCTCGACATCGCCCGCGCCTTCCTGGCGGCCGGCGCGAACGTCGTCCTCAACGGCCGCGACCCCGACCGTCTCGCCAAGGCCGCCGCCGGCCTCGGGCATCCGGAGCGCACCGCGTGCGTCGCGGGCAGCACCGCCGCCCCGGAGACCGGCGCAGCGCTCGTCCGTACGGCGCTGGAGCGCTTCGGGCGGATCGACGTCCTGGTCAACAACGCCGGCACCTTCGAGCCGAAGCCCTTCACCGAGGTGACGGAGGAAGAGCTCGACGGTTACCTGACGGGGAACCTCAAGGGCACCTACCTCACCACGCAGGCGGTCGTACGGGCCCTGCGCGCCCAGGGGCAGGGCGGCAGCATCGTCAACATCGGCACCGTGCTGGTGGACCATGCGCTGGCGGGCTTCCCGGCCTCGGCGCCCGTGGTCAGCAAGGCCGGTGTGCACGCGCTGACGACGAGCCTCGCGGCCGAGCTCGCCGCCGACGGGATCAGCGTCAACCTCGTCGCGCCGGGCATCATCCGCACCCCCCTGCACGCGGGCGCCGACGTGGACTCCTTCGGCGGTCTCGCCCTGCAGGACCGCGTCGGCGAGGTCGCCGAAATCTCCGACGCCGTGCTGTACCTGGCGGGCGCCGGGTTCGTGACCGGCCACGCCCTGCGGGTGGACGGCGGCCACGTGACCGGCCGCCGCATCTGAGCCCCTGCCCCACCCGAGTACGCCCCCCTGCACGTCACCGCCACGAGAAGAGGAATCCCCGTGCCGTACGTCAATGTCAAGATCACCCGTGAGGGCGCGACCGCGTCGCAGAAGGCCGAGCTCATCGCGGGCATCACCGACCTGTTGGTCAAGGTCCTCGACAAGGACCCGGCGACCACGTTCGTCCTCATCGACGAGGTCGCTCTGGAGGACTGGGGCGTGGGCGGCGTCCCGACGGACGAGTACCGCCGCCGCAACCGCCCCCGCGGCTGACCTTCGGGTCAGGCCCTGCCCGGGTCCGCCGTGCCCGGGTCCGCCGTGCCCGGGTCCGCCGCCGTACCCGGGTCCGCCCTGCCCCGGTCCGCCGTGCGCAGGTCCGCCGCGCACAGGTCCGGGCCGACGAAGGGCAGCAGCCGCACCGTGGTCCCGCTGGACTCCAGCAGGCCGTCCAGGACGCCCTGATGGACGGCGCACACGACCTCGGGCCGGTCCCGGGCCAGCTCCCGGTACGGGCATTCGTGCAGCAGTACCCGCCGGGTGCCGGGGTCGGGCCCCGGTGCGTCCCCGGGTGCGAAGCCCATCCGGGCGGCCGCGGCGAACACCCGCTCCGCCGCCGGACCGCTCCCGGCCAGCCGGCGCCCCCAGCCGAGGCCGGCCTCGCGGGACGCGCCGGGGCCGCCCCCCACCGCCTCGGCCAGGGCCTGGGCGAGCTCCCGGAAGGGGGTGTCCGCCGATGCCTCCCGGGGATTCAGCCCGATGGCCGCGTACCGCAGTCTGGGGCGGCCCCGGCCCGGCCCGGCCGAGGCGGTGGCCGTGACCAGGCCCGCCTTCGCCAGAGCGGCCAGGTGGTGGCGGACGGTGGCGACCGAAAGCCCCGTGGCAGCGGCCATGTCATCCACGCCCAGCAGGCCGTCCGCCTCCCGCAGCAGGGTCATCAGACGCCGACGCGACGGTACGGCCAAGGCGTGGTGGACACGCTGGGCATCCACACCACGGGGCATTTCGGTCATGACCCAAATATAATCGATGCCCATTGGCTAAAAGAGGAGGGAGGTCCGGTCCGCCGCCCTCAGGTGCCCGTCCGGACGGCCAGGGACCACTCGCGCAGCACCCCGGTGTTCGAGTCGACCGCGTCGGTGATCCTGAGCTTCCAGCTCCCCGGCACGGCGTCGCCGATCAGCGGGGCGAGCAGGGAGGGCGGCTGGGAATCCAGCGTCACCCGCAGGTTCTTGGTGTTGCCGCCCGTGCGGTTGTGGATCACGTCACGGCGGCCGCTGGGGGCCATCAGGACCACGCGCAGATCGCCGATGCGGGGGTGCTCGATGTCGATCGTCACCGTCAGGTCCCGGACCGTGCCCTGGCCCTGGAGGGTGATCGCGTCGGTCAGACCGCCGAAGTCGTCCTCGGGAATGGTGGCGCCGGGCGCCGAGTCACCCGTGACCAGGGTGCCCGCCACGCCCTGCTCGCCCGTCCGGAAGGTGAGCACCGGGCCCGGTGGGGAGGTGGCCGAGAGGGTCAGCCCGGACTCGCTGCCGTCCCACCACAGGGACTCGGGGCGGCTGCTGTGCGAGACGGCGGTGCCCAGGGTGGGTCCGAAGAGGTCCGAGCCGTCGCCCTGGTTCCGGTTGGTCTCCAGGTCCAGGTGGCCGTCGGCCTGGAGGAGCGCGCACTGGTAGTGGCCCACCGGCGTGCCGTTCTGGAACTCGGTCGACCCCTTGATGTCGCAGTGGTGGACGGCGAGCCCGCTGGAGGTGAGCCGGGAGTCGAAGCCCGCGCGGGTGCGGTTCTCGACGAGGTAGTACTCGATGTCGCGCCGCTGCGGGTTCTGGTAGATCAGGGCCTCGTCGTACTCCCCTTGCCGGGCCTCGTAGACGCCGGGCAGCGAGATGTCGACGTCGTGCGTCCAGTGCACGAGGCGCCGCAGGTAGACGCAGACCGCGGACGGGAGGAACCCGTCGCCCAGGTTGTTGCCCGCGGCCATCGCGCAGTATGTGCCCAGTCCCGCGCTGGTGAAGTCGTCGCCCTCGCGCTCGGCCGTTCCGTAGTCGTAGAGGTCCGGCCAGCGGCACAGCAGGTGGCCGCTCTCGTGGCAGAAGGTGCCGATGCTCAGGTCGGAGGCCGTGTCGCCGATGCTCGTGACGGTGTACAAGTCCGTGCGCACACTGCCGATCTGGGCGGGGAAACGGGAGTTGTGCGGCCAGAGGTCCTCCCGGAACTCCGTCCGGCCGCGTACATGATGCAGAGGGAGTCGACGACGCCCCGCCCGAGCGAGTCGAACCGGCTGAAGTCCACGCCGGCGTCGACGGCCGCCTGCAGCGCCTCCGGTACGAGGCGTCCCCGGTTCGCCTTGAGCCCGTAGGCGAGGCGGGGCCGGCTCAAACGCAGCGGGCCGACCACGGTGTTGGTGAAGCGGAGCCGGCCCGTCGACATCGTGCGGAAGAACTCCTTGACCGAGGAGCTGTTTCCGTTCGCCGTGAAATGGGGGCTGTTCAGCAGCGCCGAGACCTCGTCGACGGTGACCTCCGTGGGCTTGTCCGGGAAGTCGACGAGGATCGTCAGCCCCTGGACGTCGCCCTCGCTGAGGACGAAGCCCGGGAGCAGGCCCTCGTTGGGGCCGAAGGTCAGCAGGGTGTCCGGGTCGGTGGTGGCGCGGTCCTCCTCCGGGACCGTCTCCATCAGCCTCTCCTTCACCACGTCCCGCCGGTAGACCTGCCCCTCCCGCAGGCGCCGGGGCAGCCCCTCGGGGGCCGGCCGGGAAACCGGCGTGCCGCTGGAGACGAACCGGCGTCCGGCGCCGCGGCCGTCGGCCTCGGCGAAGCAGTACAGGCCCCGGGCGTCGTCGTAGACGACCGAAAAGCCGTCGAGCGTCTCGTACCGTGCGTACTTGTCGTCGCCGAAGGCGACGAGCCGTACGTCGGCACCCTCCTCCTGGGGGAAGGTGAGGGTCTCGCCGAAGATGCCACTCATCGCAAGGCGCCTCCCGGATCCGGGCACACGAGGGCTGTCGCCTTCAGTGTCCGGTGGAACCCGGGACGGGCACAGGGCAGAAGGACCCACTCCGGGCGGGGCAGGGCTACCCCGGTGAGGAGGATGCCGGGATGAGGTCGTGGATCAGGGCGAAACGCGTCAGGTCGGCCCGCCGCCGCGAGCCGATCTTGTCGCGGAGCCGGTCCGGGTGGGAGTGCGCGGTGTGCTCGCTGATGCCCAGCCGGACGGCGATGCCGTGGTCGGTCTCCCCGTGGGCGACCAGCTCCAGAACCTGCCGCTCGCGGTCCGTGACGTGGCAGGGCGGCGCCGCGTCCGGGACCGGGCCCACCGCGAGATCGGCGGAGACGTACGGGCAGCCGCCGGCGACCAGTCGGATCGCGGCCAGCAGTTCGTGTTCCCCGGCCCGCCGGCTCAGGCAGCCGCGGGCTCCGGCGCGCAGCGCGCCGCGGGCGTCGTCGGGCGGGCCGCAGGAGAGCACCAGGACGGCGAAGCCGAGTCCGGCCAGCCGCGCCACCACCTCCGCCAGGCATCCGGGCGACAGCCGCAGGTCGACGGGCAGGACGTCCCCGGCCCGGGCGTCTCCGCGCTCCAGCGCGGCGCTCACCTCATCGACCGATCCGGCGCCGAGCACGAAGGCCGGGCCGTCGGCCGCTTCGAGCACGCGGGCCACGCCGTGGCGCAGCAGCGGGCAGTCACCGAGGACGGCGACCCGTCCCGCGTCCGCACTCATGCGCGCCCCTCTCCCGGCAGGGGCCCGCGCCCGGTGGGAGCACGGCCCCGCCCCTCCAGTCTTGGCCCTCGGCGGCCGTCCGGCATGCCGGACGGCCCGTACGTCCCCACGCCCGCCCGGGACCGAATCCGTGGACTGTTATCGTCCGGTCATGCCCGAGCTGATCACGCCCACCCCCCGTCTGTACGCCTCCTGGCTCGCCGCGCAGGAGGAATGGGGGCCCGACGCCCACATGGACGGCGCCGGGCTCGGCTCCGACGACGACGTGGACACCCCGGAGGGCTTCGCGGCCTGGACGGAGCGGCTGAGGCGGTACGGGGACCGCTCGCTGCCGCTCGAACACGGACGCGTCCACGCCACGTACTGGTGGATCGCCGAGGGGGACGAGTACCTGGGCGCGATCGACCTCAGGCACTACCTGAACGGCTTCCTGCTCGATGCGGGAGGCCACATCGGCTACAGCGTGCGCCCCTCGGCCCGCCGCCGGGGCCTGGCCACCTGGGCCCTGGGCGAGGTCAAGCACGAGGCCCGGCTGCTGGGGATCGACCGGGTGCTGCTCACCTGTGACCCCGGGAACCAGGCCTCGATCCGCACGATCGAGAGCAACGGCGGCGTGCTGGAAGACGTCCGCGAGACCCTGATCGGCCCCAAGCGGCGCTACTGGATCGACCTCTAAGACTTGATCCGCTATTCCCGTGGGGACGACGGAGTGCAGCCGGGGCGGTTCCTGGGCCGTCCGGCGTGGTCGCCCGGGGGCGGCTCATCCGGGGTCGCTCAGGGCGCTGGTCCGGCATTCGGGGAGCAGAGGCACAGCCCAAACGCTGTGCTGCCGCGTGATCCGTACCGGCGAGCCGGGGACAGACACGATGCGGTTGACTCCCACAGGGCGTCTTCTCGCCCTATCCCTTGCGGGACCTGACGATCGTAGCGGAATTACGGAACTCCTTGAAGCCAGCTACCGCGCCGCCGGACGGTGCGGGAACGCCGGCGCCGCGGGAGCGGGGCCCAGCGTGGTGGTGCCGGGAGCCGCCCGGTGGCCCAGGCCCGTGCGGTAGGCGTCCAGCGCCGCCTCGGTGCGGCCGGCCCGGCGCAGCAGATCGCCCAGGAGCCGGCACAGGTCCGCGAGGTCGCCCGTCGCCCCGCTGCGCTCCAGCAGCGCCAGGGCCTGCACGTAGTGCTCCTCCGCGGCCTCGGGCTCGCCCCTCTCCTCGGCCATGAGGCCGAGGAGCCGGTGCGCGCCGCCCGCGTGGACGGCGCCGTGACTGTCCCCGAGAGCCAGCAGCGCCGAGAGCAGCCCGGCGGCCTCCTCGTACCGGCCGAGCCGGCGCAGTACGTCGGCGAGTTCGACCTCCACCTGGGCGGTGTACAGGGCCGCCCGCCCGGCCGAGAGCATGTCCCGTGCGGTGCGCAGTTCCCGCTCGGCGGAGGCGAGGTCCCCGTTCTGGGCCTGTACGTAGCCGCGCATCCAGTGGCAGTGCGCCAGATCGGTCCGCAGCTGTAGCTGCGCGTAGATCGCCTGGGCCTTGGCCAGGGAGGCGTCGGCGTCGGCCACCCGCCCCTCGGTCAGGAACGTCCGCGCGACCTGCCGGTGCATGCCCGCCACCAGGGCCGGGTCGGTGACCCGGGGGGCCAGTGCCAGGGCGAGCTCGGCGGCATGGGCGGCCCGGGCGTGGGCGCCCATGTCGATGTACGGCCCGATGACCGCGGCGTACAGCAGGAGCAGCGCCTCGGGGTCGGCCAGTCCGGTCGTCCCCAGCTCGTCGATGGTGGATTCGAGCAGGTAGCAGGCGTAGCGCAGTTCCCCGGCCAGCAGGTGCGCCACGGCGCGGCCGCGGATCGGGCGGGCACGGCGGGGGAGCGGCTCGTCGGCCAGCAGTCGTTCGGCCGACTCGAAGTACCCGATGGCGTCGGGGAGTTCACCGGTCTCCAGGGCGCAGTCGCCGAGTCCGAGCAGCGCCCCGACCCGCTCGTCGGCGAGCCCGAGGTCCTCCGCTTCGCCGAGCAGACGCCGGTAGTGGACGGCGGCCTCGCCCGCCGCGCCGGAGGCCAGGAGCTGCTGCGCGTCGGTGAGGGCGAGGCGCAGTTCCGTGGCCAGTCCGGCGGGGCGTCCGGTGGCCAGCTCCTCGTAGGAGGTGCCGAGCCGCCCGGCCAGGAAGCGCAGGGCGGCCTCCGAGGGGCGCACCTTGCCCGACTCCAGGGTGGAGACATAAGCCGGGGTGTACGCAGGCTCCGCCAACTTGCGCTGTGTCAGGCCGAGTTCGGTGCGCATGCGCTGAACCCTGCGGCCGATTTCGGCCGGTTCGTCCATGGGATCCCCCTGGTTGCTCGAACTGCCCAGTATTCAGGGGGAGCAGGGCATTGCGCACCCGTCGCGCGCCACCTAATTTAAGCAACCGATTCAGTGCACTTACGCATCGCTTTAACTCCCTTCACCGCAGGAGGACTTCATGCACCACGTCAGACCCCCGGCGGCCCGGGCGGTCCTGCGGGCAGCCGTCGCGGCGGCTTGCGCGACCGCCGCGTTGCTGGCGGCGGGGCCCGTCCGCGCGGCCGACGCCCCGGCCGCGCCCCGGCTGGTGGTGGAGATTCCGGGACCGGAGCAGGGTGGTGACGCGGGATCGGGCCACGCCCGCGTCCCCGCACGGGCCGGCCAGTCGGCCGGTTCGTCGGGCGCCCGCCTCTCCGAGGCGGAGCGCGCGGCGGACGGCGATGTGGTCAAGCTCGTCGACAACGGCCCCACCGGCGACCGGCTGGACGTGGTCGTCATCGGCGACGGCTACATGGCGGCCGAGCTGGCGAAGTTCCACACCGACGCCCAGGCCAAGTGGGCCGAGGTGACGGCCGTGGAGCCGTACGCCACCTACCGGAACCTCTTCAACGTCTGGGCGGTCGACGCCGTCTCCCGTGAGTCGGGCGTCTCCGGCGACCCCGACCGGTCGGCCGTCCGCGACACGGCCCTCGGGTCGTACTTCTGGTGCGAGGAGATCGAGCGGCTCCTGTGCATAGACCAGCCCAAGGTGGACGCCTACGTGGCGAGGGCGCCGGAAGCCGATCTGGTCATCGTCCTGGCCAACAGCGCCAAGTACGGCGGCGCCGGCTACAACGAGCCCAGCGCCACCCTCGGCTACGAGGGCATCTCCACCGCCTCGGCGGACCACGCCAAGTCGGGCCAGGTCGCCATCCACGAGACGGGCCACTCGCTCGGCAAGCTCGCCGACGAGTACTTCTACCCCGGGGTCCCGGACTACGAGAAGTACACCGGCCCCGAGCCCGCCGAGTCCAACACCTCCAAGCTGTCCGCCGACCGGATGGCCCGCCAGCGTGCCAAGTGGTACCGCTGGCTCGGGGAGCCCTCTCCGGACGGCGGCGCCGTCGGCGCGTACGAGGGCGGCGGCTACTTCGCCACCGGGATCCACCGCCCCACCGACAATTCGCTGATGCGTGTCCTGGGCAAACCCTTCAACCTCCCCGGCGTGGAGGCGATGATCGCCGGCTTCTACCAGCACGCGAAGGCCGTCACCCCGCTCACCCCGACGGACCGCACCCTGCGGACCGCGCACACCGCGAAGGCCGCCGTGCCCCGGCTCACGGGCACCGACGGCCGTCAGCTCCTGGTCCGCTGGTACCTCGACGGCCGCGAGGTCAAGCGCCTGGCCGGCCGGACCGACGTCTCGGTCGCGGAGCTGCGCCTCCCCGACCTCCGCACCCACACCCTGTCCGTCACCGCGGAGGACCGGACCCCCTCGGTCCGCGACCCGGAGATCGCCCGCACGCTGCGCAGCACCGTCGACTGGAACGTCCGCCGGTAGCCGGCGAACGGGCGGGCGGGCGCAGCACACACGACGGCGGCGGCGCGGGAGCCATCGCTCCCGCGCCGTCTCCGGTCGTCTCCGGTCCTCAGCCCCTAGGCCCGCTCGCCCACGGGTACGGCGGCCGGAGCGCCGGCCCGCTCACCGCTCCGCGGCAGGCGGCGCAGCGCAAGGGCCATGGCGGCGACCGCGTACGCGCACAGCACCGCGACCCCGGCCCACCAGGGCAGCGGGAAGTACCCGGCGGAAGGCGCGTAGTGGGCGGTGACCTGCGGATACTCCACCAGGGTCTGCTGGACGGCGAAACCGGCGGCCGGAGTCACCCGGAGCAGCCATTGCGCGAGACCGTCGCTCAGCAGGGGGACGGTGCTCACGGCGTACGGGACCACGACGGCCGAGACGGCGACGAGCACCGCGGGCCAGCGGCGCTTGAACAGCGCACCGAGGGCAAGGGCGAGCACGGCCGTGAGGGCGAGCGCCGCGGCGACACCGACGACCACCCGCGCTCCGGTCAGCGGGGAAAGCCCCACGACGGGAACCCCGTTGGACTTCAGGACCGCGACGCCGACCGGCACCACGATGCCCACGGCGAGCAGCCCGGTCACGAACGTCACGGCCCCCACGACGACGGCCCTCGCCCCGAGCACCGCACGGGTGAGCGGTGCGCCGTCCAGCGGCCGCCGGCTGCCCGACCCGCCACCGGCGAACCGCACCGCCACCACGAGCACGATGAGCAGGGCGAGGCTCAGACCGGTCAGCATCCCCTCCACGGGGCGGCCGCCCGTGGTGGCCGCAGGCCCGATGTCACCGACTCCGGTGACGGTGATCGTGCCGCCTTCCTCCACCGCGCCGGACGCCTTGTGCCGCTTCTCCCAGTCGGTGTTGTTCATCTCGCCGATCGTCTCGGCCCGCCAGCTCCCGCCGGCGGCGGCGCCCTCCAGGCCGATGTGGTCGAAGGAACCGGCGGCCTGGGTGAAGCGCACCTGCTCCGTGGAGCCGCCGAGGCCGACCGGACGCAGGGTCAGGTCTCCGGGAGAGGTGGCGAACATCCCGACCTGCGCGGTCTCGGACAGCCCGGCGAGCTTCACCGCGGCCACCTTCACCCACCGCTCGCCGTCGGAGGACTCGTAGCCCGTCACGGTGTCGCCCGCCCGGGTCAGCCGCAGCCACCGCGGCGACCCGGCCGAGACCGCGGCGCCGTTGACGGAGCTCCCGGCGATGTCGTGACCGTAGTCGTACTGCATCCGCACGCCGTGCTCACCGGTGACCATCAGGGCCGCGTACGAGGATCCCCGGCCGACGCCGTCCTTGACGATGATCCCGGCCTTCGCCCACGGCACCAGGCCCGGGACGATCTGGTCGTGGTGCGGCGGCGGATAGGTGATCGTGCCCGTCATGGACGTCATCCGGACCGTGATGCTGCCCTCGCGCCCCAGATCCCGGTGCATGAAGGCGAACTGGTCACTGACCGCGGTGCCGTCCGGACCGGTGGGGTCGGCCGGGCAGGTGCCGGCGCATGACGCGTGGTTGCCGAAGGCGTAGAGTAGACCGAGGGCGAGGACCATCAGGGCCGCCGTGACCAGGGCGATCAGCCGGGCCGGACGCAGGAAGCGGGTGCACTCCTGTCGGAGGAGTTCGTTGTGTGTGAGCATGCTCCGGTTCTACGCAGCCGCCCGTAACGGGGTCCGAACCGTCGCTGTCATGACGCTGTTAGGTGCCGCGGGGCATGCTGGACCCCATCGGACGGGACGGGGAGAGAAGCCATGGTCGGACTGCGGAGCAGGACCGTCGGACGGCGGTTCGCGATTCTCTACGCCACGGTGTTCCTGCTGTCCGGAATCGGACTGATCGCCCTGATCTACCTGTTCTCCCGCTCCGACATGACGCGGTCCGCTCCCGGACAGCCGCCGCCGGGCGAGCCGGCCACGGGGGTCGCACAGCACGTCCTCGACCTCGAACGACAGCTCGCGGAGGTGCACGCACAGCAGTCCAGGCAGCTCCTGTTCGGCTCGCTGATCGCGATCGTGGTGATGGCGGCCGTCTCGCTCCTGCTCGGCCGGATCCTCGCCGGGCACGTCCTGCGCCCGCTGCGCCTGATCACCGCGGCCACCCGGCGGATCTCCGCCGAGAACCTGGACCAGCGGCTCGCCGTGGCCGGGCCCGACGACGAGGTCAAGGAGCTCGCGGACACGGTGGACGGCCTCCTGGCACGCCTCGAGGCCTCGTTCGCGGCGCAACGACGCTTCGTGGCCAACGCCTCGCACGAACTGCGCACCCCGCTGACGACGATCCGGGCCTCGCTCGACGTGGCCGTGGCCAAACCGCAGCCCGCGGCGCAGACCGTCGCGCTCGCCGGTCGGGTGCGCACCGAACTGGACCGGGTGGACCGCCTGCTGGAAGGCTTCCTCGTGCTCGCCCGGGCACAGCACGGCGTCCTCCCCGACCGGGTCCCCGTATCGCTCGCCGAGCTGGCGGGGGAGGCACTGGCCGCCCGGGCCGGCGCCGTCGCCGAGAAGGACCTGACGGTCGAGGACGAGCTGACGTCGAAGGCGTGGACGCGGGGCAGCCCGGCGCTGCTGTCCCGGCTGGTGCAGAACGTGATCGACAACGCGATCGTGCACAACCAGGAGGGCGGCTGGATCCGCATCGCCACGCAGGACGACGCCGGCGCGGACGACGCACCCCGGGCCCGTCTCGTCGTCGAGACCGGCGGGAGCGTCCTGGACCAGGACCAAGTGGACCGGCTGACGCAGCCGTTCGAGCGGCTCGGCACCGACCGGACCGGATCGCAGGAGAGTTCCGGACTGGGTCTGTCGATCGTCGCCGCGATCGTCTCCGCGCACGGCGGCAGCCTCGACCTCCGCGTCCGGGCGGAGGGCGGACTGAAGGTGACGGCCGCGATGCCGTCGGCGAACGCCTTCGACGGTCCGCATGGGCCGCATGGGCCGCACGGTCCGCACGGGGGGACGGCATGAGGATCCTGGTCGTCGAGGACGCGCGCTCGCTCGCGGAGGTCGTCGCCGAAGGACTGCGCGACCAGGGAATGGCCGTCGACCTCGCCTACGACGGGCTGGCCGCCGCCGCCAAGCTCGACGTCAACGCGTACGACGTGGTGGTCCTCGACCGGGACCTGCCCGGCATCCACGGCGACACGCTCTGCCGGATGATCACGGAGCGGGACGACCGCGCGATGGTCCTGATGCTGACCGCGGCCGGATCGCCCGGCGACCGGGTCAGCGGCCTCACCCTGGGCGCCGACGACTACCTCGCCAAACCCTTCCACTTCCCCGAACTGATCCTGCGCATCCGCTCCCTGGCCCGCCGCAGGCCCGCCGCCCGGCCCCGTACGCTGCGCGCTGCCGGAATCGAACTCGACCCGGTGCACCGCACCGCCCTGCGGGAAGGCGCCCGCCTGGAGCTCTCCGTCAAGGAGTTCGCCGTCCTGGAGGCCCTCCTCCGGGCCAGCCCGGGCTTCCTGAGCGCCGAGGCCCTGCTCGAACAGGTCTGGGACGAGAACGCAGACCCGTTCACCAACACGGTCGCGGTCACCATGGGCCGCCTGCGCCGCAAACTGGGCACCCCGCAGGTCATCACGACAACCCCCGGCGTGGGCTACCGCATCGCGGACCCCGCCTCAGGCTGACCCTCTCCGGAAGCGGACGGCCTAGAGGGGGGTCAGCTCCCCGAGCCCCAGCGTGCGCAGGGTGTGGTTCGCCATCCGCAGGTGACCGACCGCGTTGGGGTGGGCGGCGTCGTCGAGCCAGGAGATCGGGTCCGAGGCGCCGTGGTGCTCCAGCCAGTGGGCCTCGTGGTCCACGAGCAGGGCTCCGGTGTCCTTGGCGATCTCCCGCACGGCCCGGCAGTACGCGGGCAGGGCCGCGCGCCGCTCCCGGCCCGCGAGGCCGACCAGAGCCGGCGTGTGCAGCACCACCTGCGTCCGCGGGTCCACTCCGGCGATGATCCGGTGCATTGCCTCGTGGAACCGGGGCAGTCCCTCCTCGCCGTCGAGGCAGTCGTTGGTGCCGAGGGACACGGACAGCACATCGGGATCGAACCGGCCGATGAGGTGGTCGTGGGCCGCGAGGACGTCGGCCGCGCCCCATCCGGAGACTCCGGTGTTGACCACGACGTCGGTGAGCCGGTCCAGCTGCCACCGGACCCGCTCGTGCACGTGCTCGACCCAGCCTCGGGCCCCGTGCGTGTGCAGCACGGACTGGGTGATGCTGTCCCCGGTCGCCACCCAGGTCATGGGGCTCTCCGTCAGCCGGATCATCGGTGTGTCCCTTCCACGTCCGGTCGCCGCGCGTCTCCGTCGACCGCGGCGCCCCGTCGACAGGCCATGGTGGTGCCCGCCCAAGATCATCCGTACCATGCCCGGCCGCTGCGGCGCTGCCCGGGCCGGCCGCTCCGTATGCCGCCGACGGGACCGCGACGACCGCGACGACCGGGACGGATAATGGCACGGCACGTACCGAGCGGAGAGTTGAAGAAGCGATGACGCTGAAAGAAGGCCGGCGGGTGAGGCTGGCGGCGGACACCCGGCTGACCGACTGGGTCGCGATGACACAGGGTCCTTCGGCGGAGGCCGGTGCCGTCGTCGCGTCGCTGTCCCTGGCGGCGGGTACCGAGGGCACCGTGGTGCGGGTGGTCGAGCACGACCTGCAGACTCCGGAGTCCCGCGAGTACGAGCGGCTCACGTCGCTCCTCGACGCCTTCGGCGCGAGTATGCCGACGGAGAGCAAGAAGCAGCTGGAGGAGAAGGTCGCCGGCCTGGAGCCCGCGTGGACCGCCTACCGGGCGGAGCCGCTCCGGGTGACCGTCCGGGTGCGCTTCGACAACGGATTCATCCTCGACGACGCACGCGAAGACGTCTTCGACCCCGCCTGACGGGCTCTACGGGGCCAGGGCCGCGTCCACCGCCGCCTCAGCGTGCAGGCGGGCGGTGGGGAAGAGCGGTACGGGGCTGTCCGTGGGGCCGATGAGGAGCTCGATCTCCGTGCACCCCAGGACGACTCCCTCGGCGCCCCCGGCGACGAGGTCCTCGACGACCCGGCGGTACGCCGCACGCGATTCCTCGCGGACGATGCCGAGGCAGAGCTCCTCGTAGATCACCCGGTGTACGAGCGCACGCCCCTCGGGATCCGGGACGCGGACGTCGAGCCCGCCCGCGGCCAGGCGGCCCCGGTAGAAGTCCTGTTCCATCGTGAACGCGGTGCCCAGGAGCCCCACCCGGCGCAGTCCGGCGCCGCGGACGGCGGCTGCCGTGGTGTCCGCGAGGTGCAGCAGCGGGACGGAGACGGCCGCCTCGACCGACCCCGCGACCTTGTGCATGGTGTTGGTGCAGATCAGCAGCAGCTCCGCACCCGCCGCTTCCAGCGACCGTGCGGCATCGGCCAGTACCTCGCCGGCTTCCTCCCAGCGGCCCTGGACCTGCAACCGCTCGATCTCCGCGAAGTCCACGGAATAGAGCACGCAGCGGGCGGAGTGGAGCCCGCCGAGGCGCTCGCGGGTCCGCTCGTTGAGGATCCGGTAGTACTCCGCCGTCGACTCCCAGCTCATACCGCCGATCAACCCGATCGTCTTCATGCGTCAAGCATAAGGGGAAGTTAGTTGTGGCCACTCGTGCATAAGTCTGCCTTTGGGTTTACGAAGGTCGGGTCTCCAGTGCGTCGAGAACCCCGTGCGCCGGGGGTCGGCGAGATCGGTCACCCGTGCTCAGCCGCGGTGGATCCGGTCGATGCCGTACCACTTCGACACACAGGAGGCGACCCAGTCCCGCTCGTAGGACCGGGTGAAGAAGGGCTCGGCGAGACTGCCGATGTACAGGGGCTGGTAGGCCACGTCCGTCGCACCCCGCCTGGCCTCGGCCTGGATGCGTGCGTTCTGCGCGTCCCACGCCACCGAGCGGGCGACCGTGGTGGTCGTGAGCCGCTGGAGCTCCGGGACCAGGACGGCCAGCGAAGCCAGCGTGAGGCAGCCCGCCGCCACGGCGCCGGCCAGGAGCGCCGGGCCGGCGCTCGGGTGCTCGCGGAGCCGCCGCCCGCCCCACGCGCCCAGCAGGGCGCCGTAGCCGCAGAGCGCCAGTTCCATCGGCACCAGGTAGCTCGTCCAGGTACGTGCGTACGTCCATCCGGTCGGCCCGTAGCCGCTGCGCAGGCCCACCACCACCGCGAGCGAGCCCAGGAGCACCGCCAGCACCGGGAGCAGCAGGACGGCGATCAGCGTGCCGCGCGGTACGGTCCGGCGCGGCTCCCGCTCCTCGGACACGGGCCCGCCCCGGCGGGCCCTCCCCAGGACCATCGCCAGCCCCAGCAGCACGCCGACGGCCGCGGCTCCGAGGTAGGCCGGACGGCCGGTGATGGAGTCCCACATGCGCAGCCAGTCCTCGAAGACGGCCCGGAGTCCGGTCCCGGACAGCAGGGACTCCTTGGCCGGCTGCTGCGCCCGGCGCCACCGGGCGCCGGGGGAGGTGTAGAGCACGATCAGGCCGGTGACCAGGCCGACGCACCAGACGAGGCACCAGGTGAAGGGACGCCAGTTCTGCGCCGCTCCGAGGCGGGGCAGGCAGATCAGCCCGACCAGCCCCGCGAGGATTCCGCTCACGAGCGCGAACGGCTCGCTCAGGGTGCCGATGGCGAAGGCGATGAGGAACGCGGCGACCATGCCGGTCACCCGGACGGCGGTACGGGGATGGGAGGCGGTCCGCAGGGCCAGCAGGAGCGCCCACACGCCGATGACGCTGGGAACGGTGTGCGAGATCGTGGCGGGGGCCCACAGCAGGGCCTGATAGCTGCGGGGGCCCGTGAAGTAGACCAGTGCCTGGATCACCAGGGCGCAAGCGATCAGGACGGGCAGCCGCGGCCTGCCACCGAGGAACCGGACGAATTCGCGGCCCAGCAGCACGAGTCCCACGGTGAACGAGACGGCTATGACGGTGGGCAGGACCTTGGCCCCGACCAGTCCGTCGCCGTAGACGATCCCGCTCAGGAAGGCGTTGGTGATCCTGCCGTTCTGCGTCATGTAGAAGTCGGAGGTGATGCCGAAGACCCCCATGTCGCGCGACTTCCACGCGGCGCACCAGTCGTCGGACGTGGGCCGCACGTAGAGGCCGAGGAAGCATCCGACGGCGACCAGCGCACCGGCCGCCGCGGCCGCCGCGGCCCCGGTGGCCGCGAAGACTCCGCGCCCGAGCGGACGGCGCCGGCCGCCGGCGTCGTCCCTCACCTTCTCCTTCTCGGTCTCGCCCTGGCACTCGACTGTGCTCATGTATCAGTCCTTCTCGGCGGCATCCGGCCGGGGGAGGCGGCCGACGCGCCCGCCGCCCGCGGTGACCGTGGGGCCTGCGGAAACCCATGATGTGCACGGTCCGCGGCCCCCGGCATCCCGGGTGCGCCGGGACGGGTACGGGGCCACGGGGCCCCTCCGCACTCCCGGGTCACCCGCGCGGCGGGCCTGCCGTGGCGGCCTGCGCAGGACTCTCCCAGGATGGGGAAGCGGGGTCCGCACGCACGCGGGCCGGCGGAGGGAGCGGCGATGCCCGGTGTCCGGCCCGGCCGTTGGGCGGTCGTCACGGCGGCCTTGGCGAGCGTCGCCGTACCCGTGTGCACCTCGGGCCATCCCACTGTCCGGCACCCGACGCACCACGCGGGGCACCCCACCCCGTACCGGGCGGGGAACTCCGGGGACCGGGAAGCCGGGCAGGAGGACGGCGGCCCGGCGCCCTTCGTCATGCCGGCGGGCCACCGGGGCCGTCCCGACGCCGCGCCCGGACACGCCCTCCCGGCGGCGCTCGAGGCCCCCACCGCCGGCCTGTTGTCCAACACGACCGGCGCCGAAGGCGTCTCCCCGTCCGTCGCCGCGGACGCGCGCTACGTCCCGGGGAGCCACGTCCTGCGGCTGGCCTCCGGCCGGTGGATGTACCTTCCCGACGGCAAGGCGGCCTCGACCGTGGTCGCCGCCGGCCATCCGCCCGCCCTGCGGCAGATCGAACGCAGCCGTGCCTGGCTGGCCTCCGGCCGGGTCCCCGGCGCCTCGGCCGACCGGCGTGCGGCGGCCGAGCGTGCCCTGCTGGCCATGCGCGCCCTGCTCCGGCCCAACGGCGCCGTGGCGGCGGGCTGGAGCCACGGCTGGAAGTACTCGTGGCCGCGCGACTCCAGCTTCGCCGCGGCCGCCTTCGCGCACACCGGCCATGACGCCGAGGCCCACCGGATCCTGCGCTACAGCGCCGCGACCCAGCGCGCGGACGGGACCTGGGAAGCGCGTACGAAGCTCGACGGATCCGGGCCGCCCGACGCCAGGAGCCTGCAGCTCGACGCCAACGGCTGGGTGCCGTGGGCCACTTGGCAGTGGTACCAGGCGGCCCCCCGGGCCACCCGCCGGGCCCGGCTGGCCACCCTCTACCCGATGATCCGCAAGGCGGCCGACCACGCGGCGGGCTCTCTGCGGGCGGACGGGCTGCCCCCGGCGTCCCCCGACTACTGGGAGCTGACGACGGCCACCGCGAACATCGGTACGGCCGCACCGCTGCTCGCCGGGCTCAACGCCTCCGCCGACCTCGCCCGCGAGGCGAACCGGCCCCAGGACGCGGCCCGCTGGGCCCGCGCCGCGCGGCGGCTGTCCGCCGCCATCTCCACGCGCTTCCTCCCCCTGGGCTACCAGCGCACCGTCGACGGACGCCACGGGCACGACAGCGCGGTGGCCTTTATGGCGCCGCCCTTCAACGAAGCCCCCGCCGGCCTCGCCGGGGCACTGGACACCACGTACCGGGAACTGCTGCTGCCCAACGGCGGGCTGACTCCCGGGAACGATCCCGGGGCGCGCTGGGGCGCGTACGCCTGGACACCCAGTACGGGCTTCTTCGCGCTCGCCTGGGCCGGCACGGGCCGGCCGGAGAAGGCCGGGCGGGTCCTGGACTGGGTCCTCTCCAAGCGGAACGCGCTCGGCGAACTGCCGGAGAAGGTGGACGGGGCGGGCCGGCCCCACTCGGTCGCGCCCCTGGCGTGGACGGGCTCCATCGTCGTCCTGGCCCTCGTGGCGCTCGACGGCAAGGGGCTCCCGACCCCGCCCCTGCGCCCGTAGCGGGCAGGGCAGGCCGCCGGGCCTGCCGTAGGAACACACCGCGGGGGTTCAGACGGGCTGCGTTCCCTCACACGGTCCGCCGCCGGCGGCGCCCGCACCGCTCATGGCCGTTCCGCGGGACTCGCAGGGCTTTCCGGCTCACGCTCCGGCACATCCTCCGGCGGCGGGACGGCCGGATACCAGGGGGCGGTGGGAGGGTGGCTGCTGCGCAGCTTGGAGGCGCCCCGGGGAGGGGTCGTGACGTGCAGGCCGGCGTCCAGGCCGAGCACGGCGCCGACCGGCGGGCCGTCCTGGGGGGCCAGGGCCGCCGGGGCGCCCGTGTAGTACATCTGGGACTCGTACCAGGACGGTCCGCCGTCCGCGTCCGAGACGCCGGCCGTGCCCGTACCCGCGCGGCCGGCGAGCAGGTCCCCGGCGACGCCGACGGAGCCGTAGCCGCCCTGGCCGCCGACCTCGGTGAGGGGGGAGAACTTCGGCACGGGCCCGTCGGCGGTGGCCAGGCTCGTGGCGACGGTGCCCGTGCCGGGGCGGCGGAAGTACAGGGCGACGCCGTCGCCCTGCGCGCGCGCCGAGAGCGGCCCGGTGGTCGCCGGCAGCCTGGTCGGTACGGGGGCGCCGAACGGCGCGTCCGGTGCGTGCTGGACCCAGGCCAGCACGCTCTGTGCCGTGGCCGCGTACACGTGGCGCCGGCCGGCCTTGTCCGTGGCGGTGACCGGGTCGCCCTGCAGGCCGGAGCCGCCCAGGGACGCCCACGCGCCGAAGGCGCCGTCGGGGGCCGACTGCGTGCTGGCGCGCAGGGTGCGCCGGGAATCGCGTACGTAGACGGTCATCCGGCCGGTACCGTCCAGGGCCACGGCCGGTGCGCTGATCGCCGAGGTGCCGGTCACGTCGTCCGTCTCCGGGGTACCCAGCGACAGCCACGGGCCGAAGGCGCCGTCGGGCGCGGCCTGGACGCAGTACACGAGCTCGCGTTTGTACGCCTTGGGCGTGGCGCCCAGAGTGGTGCGGGTACCGAAGACTCCGACCCTGCCGTCGGGGAGCCGGACCGCCGTCGCCCCCGTGTCCATCCCGGTCCCGGCGAGGAACTCGGGCCCCTGCCAGGGGGCCTTGGGTCCGCTGCGCGTCCAGTGGGCCATCCGGCCGTCCAGCACGGCGAAGGCCCACAGCCGGTCCGATGTGCCCTCGGTCATCCAGGAGCTGGCATCGCCCCGGCTGTAGCGGATGGTCCGGTTCCAGCCGGCGCCGGTGGGCCGGGTGGCCGTCTTGCGATCGCCGCAGCCGGCGGGGCTGCCGCACCAGTTCTGGTGGTCGGTCCAGGCGTAGGTCTTGAGGTAGCCGAGCTTCTCCGCGGCGGCCTGCGGGTCGAGTGCCGGGGGCAGGGCGGTGTTGGGATAGCTCATGTAGTTCTGGACGGAGAAGTGCGGCCGGTCCGTGGACTTCGCGTAGCGTTCGGCCGCGGCCTGCACGAACCGGGCACCGTATATGTGGTCCTGGTGGTCGACGAAGTTGCCGCCGATGCGGGTCCGGCCGGGCGTCGGGTCCTGTGTCCGTATGGTGGTCGGCCGGTACATCGCGAAGATCCCCGCGAGGGCCTCCACGACCTGGTCCTTGTTGTACGAGAACCCGGGCTTGACCGGAGTCCGCGAGCTCACCTGGGCACCCAGGGCGGGGACGCGGCCGTCCCACAGTCCGCGCAGGCTGTTCGGATTGTCCCCCGAGATGCTGCCGGCCTCCCGCAGCTGCATCCACACCAGGTTCACCTCGGGCCGTGCCACGAGGACGTCCACTTCGGCGCTCCCGCCGCCGGCGGTGGGTATGGAGCGGCGCTGCCAGGCGCTGGTGCGGTCGCCGGTGGTCATCTGCGCGTAGGCGGCCCGTATGCCGTTCTGCCGGGCCTCCGCGTAGGCGGCGTGGTCGGCGGGGACGACGGGGTCCTGCAGGTGCGCGCCGTGGGCCTCGTTGTGGCCGTCGGCCTCGCCGGCGGTGAGATAGACGGTGGTGACCTTGATGCCCGTCGATATGGAGCGGCTCAGGTCGGGGTTCATGAAGAAGAGGTCGTCGTCGGGATGCGCGACGACCTGGAGGACCGTGCCCTGGGTCACACTCGGGCGGGGCGCCTCCCCGGGAGCCGCCGGCTCCGACGTGGTTCCGTACCCGTAGGCCCAGGTGGTCACCCCTGCGGCGCCGACGGTGAGCGCGGTGAGTACGGCCGCGAGGCGGGTGCGGCTGGCCAGGGACATCTGCAACGCCTCGGGGATCGGTCGGTCGGGTGCGAAGTTGGGCTGCGGGGCGGGTCGGTGCCCCGTTGGCCCCACCGCTTTCCGGAGACGACCGGGTCCGATTATGCCTCGCGCGCGTGCGCCTGACACACCGTCAGGTCCTTTATCGGTCGACATCGAGTGACTTTCCCCTTATCACCCAAGTTGGGCTTTTTTGTCCATATATGTCAGGCGTGAACTCCCACCCCGTGCCCCGGCGAACCGTGCCGCCCCCGCCGAAGCCGCAGGCCCGGCACATCCGGCTGTTCGCGGAGCCCGTCCCCTGGTGAGCGCGGTGGCGGCCGCACCCCCGGCGCCTGACGCGGAGTCGGCGGCCGGGCCGAAAAGTGTCCCCGGTGGTCGTGCGGGGAGGGTGCCTTCGGTGTGATCGGATCCACACGGCGGGCGTCCTCGCCCGAGGTCCGCGGCGGGGCTGCCCGCCGCGCCGATGCTTCCCGTCTCGAATCCGTCGCGCACTGCGCACCCCCCGCCATGATCAACATACAGGTCCGAGGGGGGCTTGCGACAAGACCCGGGGCGTGTCGAAGAATCGCCCAAGGAAGCCGGAATCGACGGCTATCCGCCTGTGCCGATATACCGATATGGGAGTCACCGAATGCGTGTGGTGTTGTCGACGTACGGGTCGCGCGGGGCCGTCGAGCCGATGGCGGGGCTGGCGGTGCGGTTGCGGGAGTTCGGTGCGCAGGTGCGCGTGTGCGCGCCGCCCGACGAGGAGTTCGCGCTGCGGCTGGCCGGGCTCGGCGTGGAGCTGGTGCCGGTGGGCAGTCCCGTGCGCCCGCTGGTGACCTCGGTGACGCCGGGATCGGCACAGGGCCTTGCGCAGCGGGCGGCGGATCTGATGGCCGCGCAGTTCGACATCGTCGCCGCGGCGGCCGAGGGGGCGGACGCGCTCGTGGCGACCGGTCCCTTGCCGGTCGCCGCCGCCGCGCGGTCGGTGGCCGAGAAGCTGGGCCTGCGGTACGTGCACGCGAGCCACCAGCCGGTCAGCCTGCCGTCGCCCCACCGGCGGCCGCCCGCGCGGCGGGGGCAGCCGCTGCCGCCGACCGCCACCGACAATCAGGCGTTGTGGGACCTGGACGCCCGCATTGCGAACACCATGTTCGGTGAGACGCTGGGCACCCTGCGGGCGGCGGCCGGTCTGGCGCCGGTGGACTCCGTCCGCGACTACGCCTTCACCGCCCGCCCGTGGCTGGCCACGGACCCGTTCCTCTCCCCGTGGCAGCCGACGGGACTCGGCGTGGTGCAGACCGGAGCGTGGTGCGTACCGGACGAACGTCCGCTCCCCGCCGAACTGGTGGCCTTCCTGGACGACGGCCCACCGCCCGTCTACGTGGGCTTCGGCAGTATGCCCCGGGGCGCCGTCGAAGGGGTCGCACCGGCGGCCGTCGAAGCGATCCGCGCGCGGGGCCGCCGTACGGTCGTCTCCCGGGGCTGGGCCGAACTGACCCTGGCCGACGGCCGGGACGACTGCCTCCTCGTCGACGAGGTCAACCACCGGGCGCTCTTCCGCCGGGTGGCCGCCGTCGTGCACCACGGCAGCGCGGGCACCACGACAACCGCCGCTCTCGCCGGCGTGCCCCAGGTGGTGCTGGCCCAGGGAGCGGACCAGCCCTACTGGGCCGGCCGGGTCACCGGCCTGGGCATCGGCGCCGCCCACGAGGGCCCGGCCCCGGCCGCCGAGTCCCTGTCGGCCGCGCTGCACACGGCCCTGGCCCCCGAGACCCGCGCCCGGGCGGCCGCCGTGGCCGCCGCGGTCCGCACCGACGGGACGGCGGTGGCCGCGCGGCTGCTGCTCGAAGGGGCCGCCGGGATCGCCTGACCCCGGCTCCGCCCGGGATCGCCTGACCCCGGCTCCGCCCGGGATCGCCTGACCCCGGCTCCGCCCGGGATCCCGGCGTCGCTCCGTCGCGGTCCTCGGCGCACTGCCGGCCACCCGGGCGGGCTCCGGGCGGGATCCGGGCGTGCTTCGTGCGTGCTCCGGGCGGGGCTCCGGCCGCGGCCCCGGCCGCGACCCGGGCGGGCCCGCCCCTCATCCGGTCGGCCCAGCCGGACGGGGGCAGAATCCGCAGGCCGGGGCAGGAGGTTCCGCATCCCGCGGGGATCGCCGTCTATCCCGGCCCGCCCCACTGATGGGAACCTGAGGCTGCCGCTCAACCGAGCGCGGGCGCCCACACCTTCCCCCCGGACCGGGCCGTCTCTGCCGTCGACCTGCCATCAAGGGAGCTCACCGCATGCAGACCCGTTCAGCCGATGATGCGCGCAAGCGAGTGGTGTGGGGGATAGCCCTCGTCCTGATCGCGGTCACGGCGCTTCTCGGAGCCGGGCCCGGGGCCGCCACGGCGACCTCCCTGCCCGCCCCGCCCGTACCCGTACTCACCTGGGGCCCCTGCGCCGACGGCCAGGGCGACGGCTTCGAGTGCGCCACCGCCCAGGTGCCGCTGGACTACCGCCGGCCCACCGGAAGCACGATCCCGCTGGCCGTCACCCGCCGGCTCGCGGCCGACCCGGCCCACCGCACCGGTGTGCTGGTGCTTCACCCCGGCGGACCCGGCAACTCCGGGGTGAACTTCGCCCGCAACAGCTACGCCGCACTCCCCGCCGCCCTCCGTGACGCCTTCGACGTCGTCGGGTACGACATGCGGGGCGTGGCACGCAGTGGCCAAGTGGAGTGCTGGAACGACGCGGAGTACTCGGCCGCCGTCGACGCCGCGCGCGGCGTCCCCGGACCGGGAGCCCTGCAGACCGCCCTCCGGCAGGGCCAGGAGTTCGCCGCCGCCTGCCGGGAACGCGCCGGTGGCCTCGTGCCGTTCATCGGCACCGGGTCCAACGCCAAGGACCTCGACCTGCTGCGCCAGGCCCTCGGCGAGGAGACGCTCACCTTCTACGGCCGCTCCTTCGGCAGCTACGTCGGCACCGTCTACGCCGCCCAGTTCCCCCGGCGCGTGCGCGCCATGGTCCTGGACGGGGCCTACGATCCGCGCCGCTACGCCGATGTGCCGTACGCCTACGACGCCACGCAGTTCACCGCCCTGGACGCGGCGGTCGGCCGGTTCCTCGACTGGTGCGAGCAGAACGCCGCCGCCTGCGGATTCGGCGAGGGCAAGGCCCGGCAGGCCTTCGAACAGCTCAAGCGGGACCTCGACGCCGATCCCGTCATCACCCCGAGCGGACGCCCGGCCACGGGCTACACCCTCGCCTACCGCCTGATGTTCAACATCAACTCGGGCAAGGAGATCTGGCCCTACCTGGGCGAGGCGCTGGCCGCGGCCCAGGCGCACAAGACCTCCTTCCTGCTGTCACCCCCCTCACCCGGGTCCTTCGACTTCCTCAACGTCAACCTGGCCGTCGAGTGCGCCGACCGCGTCTACCCGACGAGCCGGCTCCTCCTGGGCGGCCTGGTCGCCGCGGAGGTTGCCTCGGCGCCCCTGCTCGGACCGCCCATCGGCCTGGGACCGCCCACCTACGACCACAACCACGCGCCCGCCTGCGCGCAGTGGCAGGCGGAACGCCCGAGCCGCTACGAGGGCTCCTACCGGGCGGCCGGCTCCGCCCCGATCCTGGTCCTCGGCACGACCGGGGACCCGGACACCCCGTACCGGGACGCCGTGGCCCTGGCCGGGACGCTGGACTCCGGACGACTGCTCACCTTCGACGCCGAGGGTCACACGGCCTACAACCGGAGCGCGTGCGTCAGCGCGCTCGTCAACGACTACCTGGCCACCCTGGCCCTGCCCGCACGGGGCACCGTCTGCGCGGACGAGACGCCCCCGGAGGCGCTCGGCCGGCGCACCACCGGGCCCGTGGAAGCCGACGAGACGAACGACGTGATCCCCACCCTGCGCTGACGGCGGATCCGCCTCGGCTGCCCGCCTCAGCCGGCCGTCGTGGGTGAGCCGGGGCGGGCCAGGCGGGCGAGGTAGCGGGCCAGTCCGGTCGCGTCCTCGCCCGCCCAGCCCACGTACCCGTCGGGCCGGACCAGGAAGAGCCCCTTGCCGTACGGCTCGTACGGTCCGATCCGGTGGACGCGCAGGAAGTCCGCACTCACGGGCGGCAGTTCGGCATCCGTTCCGACGGCCAGCAGGGTGAACTGCGGTCCCCGGAACAGGTCGAAGAGCCTGCGCCCGTCCGGCAGCGGGCCGTCAGGGGCCCGGTCCCCGGCCTCCAGGGCGCCCGCGGCCCCTTCTGAGAGGGGGCCGCCCCGGTAGCCCAGGCCGAGCTGGCGGGTGGCGTCGCCGCGTTCCTCCTGGCCGCGGTGGATCCGCGTGGACAGTCCCAGTACGTGCGCGGCGGCGGGTCGACGCTCCTGTTCGTAGGTGTCCAGGAGTGCGGGGGCCGCGCCGTGGCGCAGGACCTGTCCGAGCTTCCAGCCGAGGTTGTAGGCGTCCTGCACGCCGGTGTTGAGGCCCTGGCCGCCGGCGGGGGAGTGCACATGGGCCGCGTCGCCCGCGAGCAGCACCCGGCCGGCCCGGAACCGGTCTGCCATGGCGGCGCGCGGCCTGAAGTCGGAGGCCCACCGGACCCCGTCGGAGGCCCACCGGACCCCGTCGGAGGCCCACCGGACCCCGATGACGTCCTGCGCGCCCAGATGGGTCAGGGCGGCGACCGCGGCGGGGATGTCGAGGTCCTCTGTCCGCGCGACGAACTGGTGCTCGTCGGTGCCGGGCAGCGGGCACAGCGCGGCGAAGGCGCCGTCCGGGCCCGGGAACAGGTGCCAGTGCTCGCGGTCCAGCGCGCCGGGGCGCAGCCGGACGTCGGCCACGACCATCGGGGCGGGATCCACGGTCTCGCCGGTCATGCCGATGTCCAGGGCCTTGCGGACCGTGGAGCGGCCGCCGTCGGCGGCGACCAGGTAGGCGGCGCGCAGCGTACGGCCGTCCGAGAGGTACGCGCTCACCCCGTCGGCGTCCTGGTCGAAGCCGGTCAGGGCGGCGCCGAAGCGGACCGGGCCGCCGAGCCCGGTGAGGCGCTCGAACAGGATCTCCTGGGTGCGCCACTGGGGCAGGAGCCGGGCCCGCGGGTGCGGTTCGGTGTCCGTGGGGCCGCCGACGCCGGCGTCTCCGAGCATGTCGTGCTCGCCCACGGGCCGGCCGCCCTGCCAGATCTGCTCGATCGGCGCGTGGGCGCTCGCCTCCCGTACCGCGTCCCCCACGCCGAGGTCGTCGAAGACCTCCAGGGTCCTGGGCTGCAGACCCTTGCCCCGCGAGCCGGGGAAGAGGTTCTCGGCGCGCTCGACGACCAGCGCGTGCACGCCGCACCGCCCTGCGGCTGCTCGGAGGCGTGGGCCTGGAGGGCCTGACCCTGCGGGCCATCGCCAAGGAGCTGGACGTCAAGGCGCCCGCCCTGTACTGGCACTTCAAGGACAAGCAGGCCCTGCTCGACGAGATGGCCACCGAGATGTTCCGCCGGATGACGGCGGACCTGGACGCGGCCCGCCCGCCCGACGACTGGGCGCAGGCGCTGGAGGCCGCGATGCGCGGCCTGCGGGGGCACCTGCTGCGCTACCGGGACGGAGCCAAGGTCTACAGCGGCACGCACTTCACCGACATCAGCTACGCCGCTCCGATGGAGGCCCATCTGCGGACGCTCGTCGCAGGCGGCTTCACGGCTGCCGGAGCGGCCCGGGCCTGGTTCACCGCCTACAGCTACACCATCGGGTACGTGATCGAGGAGCAGTCGATGGGCCCGCTGCCGGGCTCGGACGGCGAGGGGTACGACCTGGAGGCCCGCGCCGACCGGCTCGCCGGCTTCCCGCTGACGGCGGAGGCGGGCCCGGAGATGTTCCGCGATCAGGACGCCGGCTTCGAAGCGGGCCTGGCGGCGGTGCTCGCGGGCATCGCCACGACCCTGCTCCCGCCGGCCGCACGGCCCGCAGGGCCCGTAGGCCCGTAGAGCCTGTATGTCGTGTATGCCGTGCCGGCCCCGTCAGGGCGTCGGGGCGGCGACCGCCGCGCCCAGCATCTCGCGGCGGGGCGCCGGCGCCGGGGCGGTGACCGTCACGGCGGCCACGGCGGCGCCCAGGAGCATGATGCCGGCCGCCCACCAGAGCGCGACGCCGAAGCCGTGCACCACGCCCTGGGCCTCGATCAACTGCTGCGCCGGGGACGCGGGGGCGCGGTGGGCCGACTCCGCCGGACCTGCGAGGTGTGCGGCGGCGTAGGCCGTCGCGGCCGTGCTCGCGATGGTGTTGAGGAGCGCCGTTCCGATCGCCCCGCCCACCTGCTGGGCCGTGTTGAGCGTGGCCGAGGTGACCCCCGAGTCGCTCCGTGCCACGCCCTGGGTGGCCGTCGACATCACGGGCATGAAGACCAGGCCCATGCCGAACCCGAGAACCAGCATGGCGGGGAGCACCTGGGATGTGTAAGAGGAGTCCACTGTCAGCCGCGTGAGGAGGACCAGGGCCACGGTGGCCAGGAGCAGCCCGGGGACGATCAGTGAGCGGGGGGCGAGCCGGTCGAGGAAACGTGCGGAGACCTGGGTCGCACCGGTGATGATCGCCAGGGTCATGGGGAGGAAGGCCAGCCCCGTTTTGACGGGGGAGTAGCCGAGCACGAGCTGGAAGTAGTAGCTCATGAACAGGAGCACGGGGAGCAGGGTGATGGTGGCCAGCGTCATCGTGACGAGACAGCCTGCCCGAGTCCGGTCCCTGATGACGTGCGGAGGGAGCATGGGGTCGCTCGCCCGTGCCTGCCACCAGGCGAATGCGGCGAGCAGGGCGGACCCGCCGATGAGGAGGCCGGCGACCAGACCGTCGGACCAGCCGCGCGGTTCGGCCTCGCTCAGCCCGTAGACGATGGCCAGGAGTCCGCCGCACCCGAGGACCGCTCCCGGGACATCGAGCTTCGCTCCCGTGCGTTCCGAGTCGCGCAGGACGGCGAAGGTGCCGAGAACCGCGATCGCGGCGATGGCCACATTGACGTAGAGGCACCAGCGCCAGTTCAGGTACTCGGTGAGCAGGCCCCCGGCGATCAGGCCGACGGCCCCGCCGCCGCTCGCGATCGCCGCGAACACGCCGAAGGCCTTGGCGCGTTCCGTGGGGGTGTCGAAGGTGGTGGCCAGCAGCGACAGGGCGCACGGTGCGAGGAGCGCGGCGAAGACGCCCTGCAGCGCCCGGGCCGCGAAGAGCATCCCCGGGCCGCCCGCCGCGCCGCCCAGGGCGGAAGCGAAGGCGAAGCCGCTCAGGCCGATGACGAACGCCCGCCTGCGGCCGATGAGGTCCGCGATGCGCCCGCCCAGCAGGAGCAGCCCGCCGAACGCCAGCGCGTAGGCGGTGATCACCCACTGCCGGTTGCCGTCGGACATCCCGAGATCGCGCTGGGCGGAGGGGAGCGCGATGTTCACGATCGTCGCGTCGAGGACGACCATCAGCTGGGCCAGCCCGATGACGGCGAGCGCCCACCAGCGCCGGGGATCGGGAGGGCCCGCCGGTGCGCCGCAGGCGGGCCGGGGGACGGCTTCGGGCATCGGGCCGGATGGGGTGTCGCTGACGGACGTCATGTAGTCAGCCAAACACGGATCGTGACGATCAGCCTGCCTGGAGATCCGGCGGTGGGACCCTGCGGCCCCAGCCGGAACGGGCGGACGGGTGAGCGCGGCGGTGCGGCCGAATGGAGCGCGCGGAGCGACCGGATCGCTCGGAGTGACCAGACGGACCGGGGTGGCCCGCCCGCACGCCCGGCCCGGCGCACCGTGCAGCCGCGTACACGGAGTGCGGCACGGCGTCCGGCAGGGCCGCTGCCGCCCGCTGCCGGCGGACATGGAGGCGGCGCAGGGCCACGTACAGGGCGGCAGTAGCCACGCTGGCGGCGCACCAGGCGCCGAGGATCACGAGGATCGTACGGAGGACGGCCACGGGGACTCCTCGGGGTGTGAACAACGCCGCCTGCGCGAGCCGGGCACGCTGTGCTCGCCGTGACCGTCCAGTACCCGGAGGAGACGGACTTCACGCCCGCCGCCTCCGGAAGAGACGACCTACGGCGCGATCGGCAGCTGCCGCTTGTGCTCGGTCAGGCGGTAGCGGCGGACGATCGTCTCGAAGGCGCGCTCCCCGACCGGCTTGCCCTCCAGGAAGTCGTCGATCTCGTCGTAGGTGACACCCAGCGCGTCCTCGTCGGCCTTGCCCGGGTCGAGGGTCTCCAGGTCCGCCGTGGGCGTCTTCCAGACCAGCTCGGCCGGTGCGCCCAGGGCATCGGCGCAGGCCCGTACCCGGCGCTTGGTCAGCCCGGTCAGCGGCACCACGTCGGCCGCGCCGTCGCCGAACTTGGTGAAGAAGCCGGAGACCGCCTCGGCGGCGTGGTCGGTGCCGACGACCAGACCGTCGTGCGCCCCGGCCACCGCGTACTGGGCGATCATGCGCTGGCGGGCCTTGATGTTGCCCTGCACGAAGTCCTGGTGGTGTGCGTCCCGGAAGACGGTCCCGCCGGCCAGGGAAGCGGACAGCGCCGCGTCGCTCGCGGGCTTCACGTCCACGGTCAGCACCCGGTCGGCGTTGATGAAACCGAGGGCGAGCTGGGCGTCCCGCTCGTCGGCCTGGACCCCGTACGGCAGTCGCATGGCGTAGAAGGCCGCCTCGTGCCCGGCCGCGCGGACCCGCTCCACGGCGAGCTGGCAGAGCCTGCCCGCCGTGGTGGAGTCGACCCCGCCGCTGATCCCGAGGACCAGGGAACGCAGGCCGGTGGAGGTGAGCCGCTCGGCCAGGAACGCCACCCGGCGCTCGATCTCCCGCTGGGCGTCGAAGCTCTCGGCGACCAGGAGCTCCCGGGCGATCTCCTGCTGCAGGGCGGTGGACGCCGGCTGGCTCACGGCTGCTCCTCATGATGGTTCGTCGGTTCGGAAACGATGCGCTGTCCCGCCGACCCTAACCGAGCGCGCGGGTGAGCCGCGTCTCACCCTCGTGGCGGCGCTTGTCTATGCAACGAGTTGCATAGAAAGATCGAGGTATGGCACTTGAGCACGCGATCCTCGTCTCCCTGCTGGAGCAGCCGGGGTCCGGATACGAACTGGCCCGCCGGTTCGACCGGTCCATCGGCTACTTCTGGACCGCGACCCACCAGCAGATCTACCGCGTGCTCAGCCGGATGGAGGGCGACGGCCGGCTCGACGTCCGCGAAGTGCCGCAGCGGACCCGGCCGGACAAGAAGGAGTACTCCGTCACCGCGGCCGGCCGCGCCGCCCTCTCGGCCTGGCTCCACGAGCCGATCCAGGCCGATACCGTCCGCCACGAGCTCGCCGTGAAGATCCGCGGCGCGGCCTTCGACGATCCGGCCGCCCTGATCCGCGAGGTCGAGCGGCACCACCGGACGCACGCCGACCGGCTCACGCACTACCTGGCGGGGGAGCTCCGCGATTTCACCGGACCCGAGGCCCCGGCCCCGGACCCCTCCGACGCCGGGCGGGAACTCCAGCACGTCGTGCTCCGCGGAGGCCTCGCCTACGAGCGCATGCAGCTCGCCTGGCTGGAGGACGTCCTGGCCACCCTCCACCGCCTGGCGGCCCCCTGACCCGGCGCCGCCGCGCCCCTCCCTCCTTTTCCTCCCGCTCCACCCCTCATCCTCCGACTCATCCTCCGACCGGAAGGCGAACGCCCATGAGCGACCAGCTGCTGTTCAACCCGCGCACCTACGACCCCGCGCACTTCGACCCCGAGACCCGCAGGCTGCTGCGCGCGACGGTCGACTGGTTCGAGGAGCGCGGCAAGCGCCGGCTGATCGAGGACTACCGCACCCGCGCCTGGCTGGGGGACTTCCTCGCGTTCTCCGCGAAGGAGGGACTCTTCGCGACCTTCCTCACCCCGGAGCCGGCCGCAGGCCAGGACGAGCCGGACAAGCGCTGGGACACCGCGCGCATCGCCGCCCTCAACGAGATCCTCGGCTTCTACGGCCTCGACTACTGGTACGCGTGGCAGGTCACCATCCTCGGTCTCGGCCCCGTCTGGCAGAGCGACAACGCCGCCGCCCGCGACCGCGCCGCACAGCTCCTCGACGCGGGCGAGGTGTTCGCGTTCGGCCTGTCCGAGAAGACCCACGGCGCGGACATCTACCACACCGACATGCTGCTGGAGCCCGCAGCCGACGGAGGCTTCCGGGCCACCGGCTCGAAGTACTACATCGGCAACGGCAACGCCGCCGGACTCGTCTCCGTCTTCGGCCGCCGCACCGACATCGAGGGCCCCGACGGCTACGTCTTCTTCGCAGCCGACAGCCGCCACCCCGCGTACGACGTGGTGAAGAACGTCGTCGACTCCTCCAAGTACGTCAGCGAGTTCCGCCTCACGGACTACCCGGTCGGCGCCGAAGACGTCCTGCACACCGGCCGCGCCGCCTTCGACGCCGCCCTCAACACCGTCAACGTCGGCAAGTTCAACCTCTGCACCGCCTCCATCGGCATCTGCGAGCACGCGATGTACGAGGCCGTCACCCACGCGCAGGGCCGCATCCTCTACGGCCGCCCCGTCACCGCCTTCCCGCACGTGCGCCGCGAGCTGACCGACGCCTACGTCCGCCTCGTCGGGATGAAGCAGTTCAGCGACCGCGCCGTCGACTACTTCCGCTCCGCCGGCCCCGACGACCGCCGCTACCTCCTCTTCAACCCCATGACCAAGATGAAGGTGACCACGGAGGGCGAGAAGGTCATCGACCTGATGTGGGACGTCATCGCGGCCAAGGGCTTCGAGAAGGACACCTACTTCGCCCAGGCGGCCGTCGAGATCCGCGGCCTGCCCAAGCTGGAGGGCACGGTCCACGTCAACCTGGCGCTCATCCTCAAGTTCATGCGCAACCACCTGCTGGAACCGGCCGACTACGCCCCCGTCCCGACCCGCCTCGACGCAGCTGACGACGCCTTCCTCTTCCGCCAGGGCCCGGCCCGCGGCCTGGGATCCGTACGGTTCCACGACTGGCGCCCGGCCTACGACGCGTACGCCGCCGTGCCCAACGTCGGCCGGTTCCGCGAGCAGGCCGACGCCCTCTGCACGTTCGCCCTGACCGCCGCCCCCGACGCGACGCAGAGCCGCGACCTCGACCTCCTCCTGGCGGTCGGCCAGCTCTTCGCCCTCGTCGTGCACGGCCAGCTCGTCCTGGAGCAGGCCCGCCTGACCGGCCTGGACGAGGACGTGCTCGACGAACTGTTCGGCGTCCTCGTACGGGACTTCTCCGCGCATGCCGTCGAACTGCACGGCAAGGACTCCGCCACCGCGGACCAGCAGGCCTGGGCCATGGGCGCGGTCCGGCGCCCGGCCGTGGACGCGGACCGGTCGGCGCGCGTCTGGGAGCGCGTGCAGGCCCTGGCCGGTGCGTACGAGATGGCGCCCTGACCGGACCTTGGGCCCGGGCCTCACAGCCCGGGCCACACCGTCCTTTCGGCCGGTGCGTACACGGCCCTGCGGGGTGTTCGCTGGAAGAGGAGCAGGAACAGCCGTACGCCCCCACCCCGAAAGGCCGGCCCCACGATGTCGACGTCCACGGAGCACAGGTCGGAGGTGATCGCAGAGAACCGCACCCGCAAGGGTCTGCTGCCGCTGTGCCTGAGCGAAGCAGCCGAGCGGTTCTCCTTAGCGGTCCTTCTACGGAATGCGCGCGGTACTGGCGCTCTTCCTGATCGACACCGCCCACGGCCTCGGCATGTCGAAGAGCACGGCGGTCGCCCTCGTCGGCGCCTACCTGTCCGCCTGCTACTTCACCGCCCTGCCGGGCGGCTGGATCGCCGACCGGCTGCTCGGTGCCCGTAAGACCGCCCTGGCCGGCGGCATCGCCATCCTGGCCGGCCATCTCGCACTCGCCTTCGAGGCCGGAGCGGCCGGCGTCTACGCCGGCCTCGTCCTCATCGCGGTCGGCACCGGCCTGCAGAAGCCCAATATGACCGCCCTGGTCGGGAAGCTCTATGCCGAGCGCTCCGACCAGGAGCGGGACGCGGCCTACAGCAAGTTCTACGCCAGCGTGAACGTGGGCGGCCTGGCCTCGACCCTCCTGGTGGGCTGGCTCGGACTCCACTTCGGCTGGAACGTCGCCTTCGGTACGGCGGCCGTCGCGATGGCCCTCAGCCTGTGCGTCTTCCAGGCCTCGGGCAGCCTCCGCGAGGCCGCCGACGCACCCGGCCGCCCGCTCACCCGCGCCGAGGCGCGCACGGTGGCCTTCCGGGCACTGTGGTGCGTGGCCGGGGTCCTCGCGGCCGGCGCCGCGGCCCGGGCGACCGGCACGCTGACCCTGCCCCACGCACTCACCGCGTTCGCGGTCCTGGCCGTGGTCGTACCGGTCGGCTACCTCGTCACCCTGCTGCGCCGCACCGACCTCGACGAGCGGGGACGAGCGGGCATCCGCGCCTACGCGCGGCTGTTCGCCGCGGCCGTCGCCTTCTTCTGCATCTTCGACCTGGCAGCCTCGAACGTGCAGCTGTTCGCCGCGGACCACGTGGACATGATGGGCATCCCGGTCACCTGGCAGGCGGCCCTGAACCCCGTCATGACCATCGCCTTCGCCGGGGTCCTCGCCGTCGTGTGGCGCAGGGTACGCGTCTCCTCCCCGGCGAAGTTCTCCACGGGACTCGTCCTCGGCGGACTGTCCTTCCTCCTGCTCGCCCTCGCCGCGGGCCACGCCACCGGCAACGCCCACATCTCCCTGCTCTGGCTGGTCGGCCTCTACGTCCTGCTGAGCATGGGCGAACTGTTCCTCGCCCCCACCGGGCTGTCCATCAGCCACAAGCTGGCCCCGGCCGGCACCGGATCCCAGCTCGTGGGCCTCTTCTTCCTGGCCGCCGCGGCGGGCGACGCCATAGGCAGCCAGGTCGCCACCCACCTGACCGGCGCCGCCCTCTACCTCGCCCTGGGCGGCCTGGCGCTGGCAGCGGGTCTCGCGATGGCCGCCGCCACGCCGAAGCTCCGCCTCCTGACCGGCGAATAGACCGGGGAGAAACCTGCTCGGCGTTGTTCAGCTCTTGCGGGCCAACGGCTGCCCGGCGAAGCTCACCCCGGCGAGACCATGGGACATGAGGCTGCGAATGTTGCCGTGATCAGTGTCGTTCGGCGTCGCCAGCACGCTGCGATAGTGCTCACCGAAGGCCAGCAGCGCCTCTTCGTCGCTCAGCCCTTCCAGCAGGGCCAGTCCCAGCGTCTTGCAGGAACCCTCGTTCTCACCCGCGGCATTTTCCACTTCCCCGTTGCGGAACGCCTGCGGCTGATACGAGTAGTGCGCGGCGACGAAGGCCAAGGTGTCGGCGAACTCGTGCTCACCTGACGCAAGGCTTGCCCGCAGCGAGTTCAGATCAGTCATGTTGATTCCCCAGGGTTGAGCAGACGGTCCGATTTCCGTCCGTGACCGGACGACATTACCCCCTTGTGGCCAGCCGCCAGGAATCGCGCGACACGCCCGAACGAGCGGCATCTTCGCAGGTCACGATGGACTACCGCCGGCCCCCGGGCGCGCTCAGCCGCGGTGCCACGGCCCGTAGACAGCGGTGGCGGCCCGCGTGGTCAGGGCCCAGTACCGGTCCCCATAGGACCAGTGCCACCACTCGGTCGGGTAGTTCACCATGCCGACGGCGGTCAGGGCTTCGATCATCACAGCGCGGTTCTGCCGGGCCTGCGCGGGGAGGCCGACGGCCTGGGTGTAGCAGGCTCCACCGCTTTCCTCCGGAGTGGCGGCTTCCGGGCTCCCCATGTCGACCTCGATGCCGTCCTGTGTGCAGATCGTGAGGTCGACGGCGGCTCCCGAGAGATGCCCGGCGGTCTCCAGCGGCGCGACCCAACGCGAGGCGGCAGTGCGGATGTAGGCCTCTGACTCTTCGGGGTGAAGCCGCCGCAGCGTGGCTGCGTAGTCGTTGAAGATGCTCTCCTGCAAGGCCGCGGGCCGGTAGCCCTCCACCAGCAGCCACTGCCACCCGTGGGGCAGCAGTTCCTGGGCCCGCAACAGCCGTTGAAGCACGCCGGCTCGCAGATGGGCCCAGTCGCCCGCCGCATCAGACCGCCGCTGGTCGACGCGCAGCGCATTGCGACAATCCACCAACGGCTCTTCACACTCGTCGACTGGTACGGCAGCGACCCTCGGATCCGACATCAATATGATCTTGTTCATGAGGTTGATCATCTCCTGGCGGGTCACCCGGCTGAACTGGGTGCTCCAGTCTTCCGAGGCCGCGGAGGTCAGCGCAGGACGAGCAGGACGGCCAGCGCGAAGAGCAGTGAGTCGATCCGATCCAGCAAACCGCCCGAACCGGGTAGCCACCGCCCGGCGTCCTTCACCTGTGCACCTCTCTTGATCATGGACTCAAGAAGGTCGCCGGCCGGCCCGCCGACCGCCGCCGCGATCGCCATCGGCCAACTCAGCGCGGACAGAAGGCCGAGCATCCCTATGGCTGCCCCGGCCCCGACCAGGGTCCCGCTCCACCGTTTGGCCGGTGACAGAGGCGACAGCCGAGGCCCGCCCAGCCGTTGGCCGGCGAAGTACGCCACGATGTCGGCGGCCGAAACAGCCGCGAACAGGGCCAGCGCGCTCGCTCCGAGCGGTACCAGCGCGGCCAGGACACTGAGCCAGGCGAGGCCGAGGAGGCCGGCGGCGACCCGATGCAGGCCGTGATCGGCGTCGCCGGCCAGGAGCGGCACGGAAGCCACCGCGAGCGCACCGATCGCCATCGCTCGAGGCTCTTGCCCGGGGGCCCACAAAGAGGTGAGCACCACGCCTGTCACCGCCGAGGCGAGCACCGCCCGGTCCACCCGGTTCATCCGCATCAGCCCGCCGAACTCCAGCACCGCGATCGCACTGACCACCACGGCAATGGCTGCGGCGCCCGGACGTCCCAGCCAGAACGCAACCGTGACCAGGGGCACTCCGACCGCCCAGGCGCACCACCGGATCATCAGTTCGCGGCGCCTGGACGCTGCCACCGCGACACCAGTCAGCACGAGCGCCCCGCCGAGGAAGGGCGCCAGGGAGGCTACCGTGATCACCGGGAAGAGCCGGTGGTGGAGACGCTCGCAGGTATCGATGCGCGTCGAGCCGAACCCGGCCGCAACACGGCCATTGCCTGCTGGAACGCCGACACGATGCGTGCGTTCTCGGCCGTGTCCCTGACCGCGATGCGCACCGTGCGTCCTTGGTACTCGCAGGACATGGGCGACAGATCTCGCAGATAGACGTCGCTACGACGACACTCCTGCACCAGCTGCGCGGCGCTCGGGCCATCGGACGGCAACGTCACGGTGAGCCAGTTGGCCACCGCTTCCTCCACCGTCACGGTGTCATCCGCCCCGGCAAGATCGGCGGCCAGTTGCCGCCGCAGCGCATGGGTGCGAAGCCACCGGCTCCTGTAGTGCTCCGGGTCGCGCAGGGCGGCCACCGCGGCCATTTGCGCAGGGAGGCTCACCGACCAGGGCGGCGTGCGTCGGCGCAACTCCCTTGCGGTGGCCGGTTCGGCAACCAGGTATGCGGCCCGCATGCCGGACAGCGCATACATCTTGGAAAGGGAGCTGCAGACCACCACCCTCGGATCCGTCGCGGCAAGGTCGGCGAGCGACTCGCCCATGTCGACATAGCCGAGGTACGCCTCGTCGATCCACCAGCGGGTCCGCTCGGGCGCGGCGGCGATCAGAGAGCGCAGTTCAGCGGCAGGGGCATGGCGCCCGGTCGGGTTGTTCGGGTTGACCACTACGACGAGGTCGTAGCGGCCGTCCTGGACAGCAGCGGACAGCTGGTCCCTATCGATTCGCCAGCCGTCGTCGCGACGCAACCGGAACCGGCTCACCCGGCATCCGATCACCCGCTCCGTGACATGGGCGTACTCGCCGTAGCCCGGGTCCAGCAGGAGCACCCTGCTCTGTGGGGTGAGCCACTGACCGAAGGCCCTGAAGATCAGGTCGGACGAGCCGGCTCCGGGTACGAGTGCCTCCACCGGTAGTGCCCGCACCCGGGCGATCTCCGCCAGCAGGCCCTCGGCGCCGGTCGGCGGCGAGGTCCGGGCGGCCCACTCGAGATCGTCCGCGAGCACCGCCCGCACGCCAGGCGCCGGCGAGAACCACGCGTCCAGCACATCCGCCGCGACCACCTGATGGCGGCGGTCCAGGTCATGGAAATCAGTACCGATGGCAGTGAACGAGACGCCTCCGTGCTCGCAACCGTCGGCGCGAGGCGCGAACGGTGCGTCCAGGCGCCAGTCCACCTGGGCTCGCAGACGGTTCAACGTCGCGCGATGGCGGTCCATCGCAACCCTCGTCAGCTCGGTGACGCTGCCGGTCAGCACCTCGAACGTCAACGCTCCACTGCGAACGGTGTGCCCGACAGGCTGCAGCCCGGCGGCCAGATACATGGCGAGCAGCTCGGTGCGCCCCATCGCCACCACCCGACGGCCACCCCGGGAAGCGATCCAGCGCAGCGCCGCATACATCAGCAGCGGCGCCGCCGCGGAGGCCCGCCAGCGGGGCTCGACGGTGAGAATGCGCACTTCGAACAGATCGTCCTCATCCAGCAGCGGCAGCTCTCCGCGGGATACGTACTTGTCCAGCGCGTACCGCTTCAACCAGGGCGGGGTCAGGCTGATGAACCCTATTCGGACCTCGCCGCGTGCCGCGACCAGATATACGTTGTCGCCGTCCAGCCCATCGCGAAGCCGCCCGGCCGAGTTGGGCGCATGCTGGCCGAGCTCTTGCGCGTACACCCGGTGACGCAATGCGTGGATCCAGTCGAGATCCTCGGGAGTGGCGGCGCGCAGCTGCAGGTTTCGTTCCATCAGTTCCTCATCCATCGGTTTGGGTTGAATCCTGCGCTGCGCATGTCTGCCGTGTCAGAGCTGCCCAGCCCACCCGACCTGGGTACGGGTACTCATGTGCCCCGGCTCCGAGCGTGCAACATTCCACGGAGGGGGTGGCCGGCACCGCCCCACGTAGGGGGCGGCCGACATCGCGCCCCTACAGGAGGTTGTAGACCTGGAACCCGGCTTCCGCGCGACGAGATCGGTCCTGCCGTCCGCGTCCAGATCACCGACCGACACCAGCCGGTCGTAGATGTTCCACCCCGCCCCGACCTTCGTCCGCGGCGCGAAGGGGACCGAGTGGTTGCCGGTACCCACGTACAGCCACAGCACACCGGAGGTGTCCCGGGCGACGATGTCGGCCTTGCCGTCACCGGTCAGGTCGCCCTGCCCGGCGATCTGGGAGTACTGCCCCCAGCCGGCGCCGAGCCGGACCCGGGCCGTGAGCGACCCGTCCGGGTAGGCCAGGTACTCCCACAGCACCCCCGCGTTGTCGACACCGAGCAGATCGGCTTCCTTCGCCCCGCCGAGTCCGGACCGCGGGGGTGTACGGGGCGTCAGGCGACGTGATGTCCCGCATCGCCGACGTGCGGCAGCGAGGCCGACTGCCTCGCCCGCAGCGGAGCCCGCCAGTCGCCGGTGCCCCGGTAGAGGTATCCGGCGGTCGGGCCGAGCGCCACCAGGTCCGGGCGGCCGTCGCGGTCTGCGTCGCCGATGGCGACGAGGTGCTTGTACGGGCCCCAGCCCGCGCCGATCCGCGTCGGCGCCGCGAACGTGCCGTCGCCCCTGCCCAGGTACAGCCACAGGACCCCGGCCTTGTCCCGGGCCAGCAGATCGCCCGCCGGGCCGCCCGCGACGTTCCCGACGGCCGTGAGCTCGTCGAAGGTCTGCCAGCCGCCGCCGAGCTTCGTACGGGCGGCGAACGGGGCGGCGGCCGAGCCGGTGCCCTTGTAGTACCAGAGCGTGCCGGCCTTGTCGGCGGCGAGCAGGTCGGGGCGCCCGTCCCCGTTCAAGTCGCTGCCCGCGGCGATCCGGTCGTAGATGTTCCAGCCGCCGCCGACCTTCGTACGCGCCGCGAATCCGCCCCGGCCGTTCCCCCGGTAGAGCCAGAGCACACCGGCCTTGTCTCGGGCCACGAGGTCGCCGACCGCCGTCCCGCCCACGTTCCCCGTCGCCTCGATCCGGTCGTAGACGTTCCAGCCCGAGCCGATCAGCCGACGTGACTGGGCCGTCAACTGGCCGAACTCCTTGTAGTACGCGGTGTCGCTCAGCCACAGCCGGCCGGCGGCGTCCCGGTCGATCAGGTCCGGGCTGCCGTTGTCGTCGAAGTCGTGCGGCACGGTCTTGCGGGCGACCTGGAAGGTGCCCGACGCGGAGGTGGACGGACCGATGCCGTTGGTCGGCGCCGCCGTCATCTCCCACGTGTACGCGCCGTTGTAGGCGCTGGTGAAGTCCGCCCCGATCGTGCCGTCCCAGGCGAACGTCACCGTCGGGCTGTGCGGGTGGGTGACGCTGAACTCCCGGGTCTTCCCGGTCCGGTCGTGCCGCAGGGTGACCTTCACTGCCACGCTGTGCCGGGACAGCTGCCAACTGAGGTCCGCCTTCCCGCCGTTCTCGTCGAGGTTGACGACGGCGGGGACGCTGTTGCGCTCGATGACGACACGGGTCGGCTCGCCGGTGCTCGCCACCATGCTGACGACCGGGGCGGCGCCGCCCGCGCCGGGCGCGAGCCGGTACAGGCCCTCGCCCAGGCCGATGGTCCCGCCCCGCGCGTACAGGCCGTCGGGGGCCGCCGCGAGCGAGGTGAGGTGGTCGAGCAGCTTCACCTTCGCCTTCGTCGCCGGATCGTAGGCGGTCAGGGCGTACAGCGGATTGCTCACACCGTCGGAGATGCCGCCCGCCTCGCCGTACACCACCCAGCCGCCGACCAGGCCGATCCGCAGGTCGCTCGACCATGCCTTCGCGAGCGGGACCTGCTCGACCGTGCCCGCCGACCGGTCCAGCAGGAACAGCGACGGACTCTCCGTCCCGGCCCCCTCCGTCCAAACGACGTGCGTCTGCGAAACGGCCATGGCAGCACCGGAGGAACCCGCGGTCCGCGCCCGGATCCCGCCGACGGTGCCGGTGGCGAGGTCGACCAGCCCCCACTTCGCGACCGCGCCGTCGTCGAACGTCACCACGGCGTCCTCCGGGGTGCCGGGGGAGACGGAGACGGCGCTCGCGCCGGCCGGCAGCCCGGTAACGGCCACCGTGCCGCCCTCCGTGGCGTGCCGGTGCATCCGCACCTTCGTACCGTCGCCGGTCCTGGTGAAGACGGCGTAGCCCGCCGACCCGAGGTACGCGGCGCCGTCGGTCAGCCCCACCGGGACGTCCAGCGAGGACATCGTCGACAGGTTCCGCGACGTCACCTGGTGGTTCCCGGGGAAGACCAGATAGTCCGCGGTCCGCGAGGACCGCAGCACGGTCCTGGCCCCGTACCCCTGCGAGGACCCGTCGGAATACCGGGTCCAGCGCTTCTCCGTACCCCTCTCCGGCCGCGACAGGAAACCGGTCAGCCCGGCCTCCGTCACCTCCGAGCCCTTGGGGAAGGGCATCGGGTCCGACGCGGCGGCCACCCCGCGGTCCGCGCCACCGGCCGCATACGCGGTTTCCGCGGCATACGGGGAACCGGCGACGGGCCCGACCACGCTGAGCGTGACGGCGATGACGGTGGTGGTGGCGGCCAACAGCAGCAGGCGCCGGGTCGATCGGGCTTGGAGCACAGACGGTTCTCCCTCGAGTGCGCAAACGAATCAAGCGCACCAGGCGCCACAGAAGACGACCCACGACACCGCACAAGGGTTGTACGGGACCAGAAGAAGGCGGTTTGGGCCGCTGCGCGCCGAGCTTTTGGGCGGCCGATAGGGATGTGCCGACTGGTGGGCGGGACCACCACGCACAGCACTGGCGGACCCGGTGGTACGGTCCGCTCCTGCGATCAAGAACGCACGGACGTCAGCAGGGGGAACCCGCGTCCGGTCAAACCTTTTCAACTCGGGGGGCCCATATGCCGTACCGCCGCACGTCCCGGCGACTTGTCTCTCTCGCCGTCCTCACCGCTCTCGCGGCCGCCGGTGGCCCGGTGGTCCTTCCCGCAGTCGCCGCGCCAGGGCAGACGGCCCAGGCTGCCGACGCCCCGGCGGCACTGCCGAGGGTTCCTGTGGATGCCCGGATAGTGAGCGGGGGACCAGGGGGCTTCCTGATGCGGGCGGACAGGGATGGCAAGGGGACCTGGACGCGCTACTCCGACGGCTCGGTCACGCCGATGGACTTCTCGGGGACCTCCGACCGAGAGGCCGGAGCCATGTCCGACACGGTGGTCGAGGCCAGCCAGCCGGTGCGGTTGCACCACATGGACACGGGGACCACCAGCGAGGTGGACGTGTTCGGGATGGGGTACAACTACCTCGGCTCCGTAGGCACCACACTCATCGCTCTCGGGCCCCGACCCGGGAAGACCCCGCTGCTCCATCTGCTGAGTGACCCGCGGAAGGGGATGACGGACCGGCCGGTCAGCGGCCTGCCTCGCGACATTTTGTTTCTGAGTGACAGGGTCGTCGCGTACGCCGACGGGGCGTTCGTCCTCGAGTACAAGACCGGTGACAAGGAGGACCCGATCCTCCACCACGCGGTCGTCGACGTCGCTTCGGCGCGCATCGTGCACACCTACCGGGTGTGGAGCTCCTGGGGCGACGTAGCCCTCTCCGGTACGCACATTGCCTGGATCGGATATGCCAACGGGGTGGACGGCAACGTCGTCCGCACCGCGAAGCGCGGCTCTTCGACCGTGTCCGTGACCAAGCTAGGGAGGATCGGCGACGGCCCGTTCCTCGGCCTGCTCGACGGCTGGTGGCTCGCCGGCCCGCAGCCGGACGAGGATGCCGATGACCACGCCCTGTACGCCCACCCCCTGGGCGGGGGCGCGCCGCGCAAGGTGCTGGACAGTGTGACCTCGCGTGCTCCGGGCCTGGCTCCGGGCGGGGCCCTGCTGGTGAAGGGAGGCACGGTCGCCCACCGTGACGGGCTCTACCGCATCACCCAGGGCTCCGACGGGCTCCCGCGCGCCGAGATCATCGCCACGGCAAAGCAGCCTACTCAGGTGACCCTCGTGCGCGAGGAGATACCCACCACCATCGACCTCGACCGCACCCCGTCCCTCAGCCTGAACTGGAAGCTGTCACGCGACAACGTCCGCACGAAGTTCGTCCTGCGAAACGTGAGAACCGGCCAGACGGGCACCTACGACGACACGGACATTCTTCAGCCGGAGAAATCCGCAAGCGGATTCTTCGAATTCCACTGGGATGGACTGCTGCGTGACGGCACGTTGAATGCGCCGACTCCCAACGGGGAGTACGAATGGAAGCTCACCGCCAGGCCGCGCGACGGCATCGGCCGCGACCTCGTCGTGAACGGCCAGTTCACGGTCACCCGGGCAGCGGCCCCACACGACCTGACCGACGATGGCACGCCTGACCTCCTCACCCGCACCGCAGACGGGCACCTCATCAGCCAGAACACCCTCTACGACAATGGCGTGATATCCAGTTCGTCGGGTTACGAGACGGACCTCGGCAGCTTCTGGGGGAAGTACACCGCGCTCGTGGCCGCGGGGAATGCCGGCCGCTCCCAGCACGCCGACCTCCTGGCCCGTGACGGGGAGGGCGTCCTGTGGCTGTATACCGGGAAGGGCGACGGCAAGTTCGCCGCCCGGAGCAAGGTCGGGGGCGGTTGGAACACGTACGACGAACTGACCGCGGGCGGCGATGTAACCGGCGACGGCAAAGCCGACCTCCTCGCCCGCGACAAGGACGGCGTGCTCTGGCTGTACCGGGGCACCGGCGCGCCGGACGCCCCGTACGCGACCCGCAAACGGATCGGCTCCGGCTGGAACCAATACAACGCGCTGGTTTCGGCGGGGAACATCGCCGGCGGCGCGGCGGGCGACCTCCTCGCACGCGACAAGGCCGGCGTGCTGTGGCTCTACCGCGGACGCGGCGACGGGACGTTCGGCACGCGCGCCCGTATCGGGTCGGGCTGGGACAGGTACAAGGACCTGGTGGCCTGGGGCGACGCCAACCGCGACGGGACCCCCGACCTCTACGCACGCGACAAGACGGGCAAGGGCTGGTTCTACCAGGGCACGGGAGACGCCACGGCACCCTTCCGGAGCCGCAAAGCCCTGGACGGCCTCACGTACCACCCGCAGGAGTACACCGAGGTCCTGTGACCCGGGCAGACCGGGGAAGGCGTCGCAGGGCCGCGACGACCGTTGGAGCCCGTACTGCTGACGAGGCCGGCCCGGATCGGGTTGGCGGCCCGCCCGCGGAGAACGGGAGGAGCTCGTCGCCGGTTTGCGGTCCATCCCCTGCCACAGCCGCCCGGACGGCGCACCGGGTGGAGTCGTCGCGGAGGACTTCGTTGGAGCCGGCCGGGAGCAGCAGCGGGGGCGCATGTCGCCCGCGGCGTCGGCGGGGACGAGGGCGGAGCTGTGGGTGCCGAGCGGATGTTCCCCCGGCGTGAGGATGCGGATCGCGCCCGGGGGCGGCAGCCCGCTGGACCCGGCATCGCGCAGCCGGGGAATGAGCCCCGCGCGCAGTAAGGACGACTTGCCGCTGCCGGAGTCGCCGAACACCGTGACGCCCCGGTGCCCGGTGCCCGGTGCCCGGTGGCGAGGACCGCGAGGTCGTCGACCAGCCGGTCGCGGCCGAAGAAGAGCGCGTGGTCGCCCGGCTCGAAGCGGGCCGGGCCCCGGTACGGGGACGGCTCCTCGGCCCGCTCCCGCGCCCGGGCGGTGGTCAGCTCCTCGGACACCAGCCGCCGGCGTGCCTCCCGCTCGGCCGCGTTGCCCCCGCAGGCATTCACGTACGCCGGCACGACGGGCAGCGTCGGCAGCTGTTCGCCGCCGGCGGCACGGGAGAGCGTGGCGACCGCGTAGGGGCTACGGCGTGCGCAGCCGTCTCCCCGACCACCCGCCCGGTGCTGCCAAGAAGGACCCCACCGTGCCGACGAGCCGTGCCACAAGGCCGCTTCGCGCCGAGCCGGGCGCCGGGGGATTGTTTCGCCGCTGGTGAGGGGCAGCGCAACAAACCCGCGACCCCGAAGGCTGGGAGCGCAACGCCGGACCGGGCCCTCGCCGGAGGTGCCCCGCCGGCACGACCCGATCTCCCGAGGGGGACCCTTGCGACGATTAGCGATCTCTGCCGCGGCGGCGCTTTCCATGGCGCTTCTGTTCCCACAGCAGCCCACAGCAGCCCACGGCAGCCGCGACGACCGACCAGAACCTGGCCGCCAGCGAGACCCGGGCAGCCGACCGGCCCCGGGCAGCCGACCGGCCCCAGGCAGCCGACCGGCCCCAGGCCGCCGGAGAGATCCAGCAGATAGGCCCCGGCGTCTACTACACGGAGAGCAACTCCTTCCAGATCGCCGAGACCGACGCCCCCGCCGGCGCCATCGGCCGCCGACACAGCGTCACCCTTCAGGACGGCGGCATCGCCAGGCCGCAGAACGCGCCCGAGTCCCGCAGCGACCTGGGGGTCTTCGGCCCCAGCTGGGAAGCCGAGTTCCTCGGCGGCACCACCAACCGCACGCTGCAGCAGCAGGGCGACGCCATCGTGGTCACCGACCTCGGCGTGGACGAAGCGGTCCGCTACGCCCTCACCGACAGCGTCTCGTACCCCGACGGCGGCGGGGTGGGCACGTACCAGAGCGCCGACGGCTCCAGGATCACCGAGACGACGAACTGGGACGACGCCACGAGGGACATGGTCACCACCATCGTGGAGACCATCGGAGTGGACCTCTCGGTGACCGAATCGGGTGACGACACCTTCGCCGGGGTGAGCGCCGCCGACCTCAAGCCCACCTACACGTGGAAGCAGGCCGCCGCCGGTTCCGACAGCTGGCGGGTGACGGGCGTCGGCAACCTCGCCCACGGCACGTCGACCGTCGGCTACGACCCGCAGGGCCGCGTCTCCACCGTCACCGAGGCGGCCGCGGACGCCGAATCCGTGGAGAACGTGTCCGTCAGATGCGCCGAGGCCACCACGGCCACCGGAACGGTCTTCGGCGACTACGCCGGGGGTCAAGGAGATCACCGTCACCACCGGAGCCACCGTGCAGACCGTGGCGAGCTACACCTACGACAGCTCCGGCCTGCTGCGCGAGGTCACCAACCCGGTTGCGAGCAGCGAGCCGGACAAGACCTACACCTACGACACCAACAGCCGCGTGTCGGAGATCTCCTCGACCGACAACGGAAGCTGGGACCTGGCCTTCCCCGCCGAGTCCGCCGCTCCGGACGTCCAGGCCGACGGCCCGGCACGGCCGGCGCAGGCCTCCGTCATCGAAGGTGCGGCCGGAATCAACGACCCCGGCGCCGCCGGGCCGCCGACTTCCGACTTCACGGGCGAGGTCAGCGGAGCGAACGCCTACCCCTACCACTGCTACACGGCGACCTCGTGGCTCTGGTACACGAAGAGCGGGTGCGCCGCGTGGGTGGCCCACTACGGCTGGCGCGCCCCGCAGTGGAAGCAGTTGCCCGGCGGACGCTGGGTGGTCGGCATCAGCAATGACCACTGCACCTCGTCCCCGGACAAGCCGGGCGGCTACGACTTCCGGTCCGCCTGCGACATGCACGACTACGGCTACGGCCTGATCGGCAACACGTACAAGGGGTACGGCTACTACCTCGACCGCAGCCGCAAGTCCGAGGTGGACGACGTCTTCTACACCACGCTGCGCGACTACACCTGCTCTGCCTACTGGTTGAAGAGCGTGTGCCGCGGCATCGCCTGGACCTACCGCAAGGCCGTCAACTACGGCAACCCGTGGAACGGCGCGAACGCTACCCGCTGACTCGCGCCTGCCCTTCCGCCCGCCCGGGTCCGACTTCCGTCACCTGACGTCCAGGACGCGGAGTCCGGGTGACGAGCGGTTTCGTCACCCGGACTCCGCGCTGCGGCCCCTCGGACCCGCCGATTCCAGGAGAACCGTGAGATTACGCATACCCGCCGTGGTCGTCACTGCTGTGACTGCCCTGGCCCTCAGCGCCCTGCCCGCACAGGCCGTGTCCCCGGACGACTTCCCGCCTGACCCCGTCGGCACGGTCGACCCCGTCGACCCGTCTCTCTACGACGCGGTCGCGGGCGGCAAGGCGGTCCGCGTCAACGTCGTCACCGAGTCCCCCGCGGACCTGTCCTCCACCGCCGACGCGGGCGAGACCCTGCACACCTTCAGCGAGGTCCCGGTACAGACCCTCCGGGTGGATGCGGCGGGCCTGGACATGCTGTCCGGCATCCCGGGCATCCTCAGCGTCACCGAGGACATCCCCGTACCGCCCTCCCTGAACGAGACGACCTCCCTGATCGGCGCGGACAAGACCGCCCAGAGCGGTGACGACGGCTCCGGCAGCGCGATCGCGATCCTGGACACGGGCGTCTCCCAGAACCACCCGTTCCTGGGCGGCCGCGTCACGGATCAGGCCTGCTTCTCCACCACCGACCCTTCCTACGGCTCCACGTCACTGTGCCCCGGCGGCGCCGACGAACAGGCGGGCCTCGGCAGCGCCGACAGCGAGAGCGGCCCCTGCGCAACCATGGGCACCGCCTGCTCGCACGGGACGCACGTGGCCGGCATCGCCGCGGGCAACGGCAAGGACCTCAGCGGAGCCCCCCGGGCAGGCGTCGCGCCCGGCGCGGACATCGTCGCCATCCAGGTGTTCTCCAGGTTCACCTCGTCCACCTACTGCGGGGCCCAGCCGTCCTGCGTGATGAGCTTCCCCAGTGACCAGCTCGCCGCCCTGGAGAAGGTGTACGCGCTCAAGCAGTCCGGCAAGCCGATCGTCGCGGCCAACATGAGCCTGGGCGCCGGCCGGTTCACCGCCGCCTGCGAGACCGACCTCCGCAAGGCGCTCATTGACAGCCTGTACGGCGCCGGGGTGGCGACGGTCGTCGCCTCCGGCAACAACTCCTATACGAACGCGGTGAACTCCCCGGCCTGCGTACCGTCGGCCGTCACCGTCGGCGCCACGACCGATGCGGACCAGCTCGCCTCCTACAGCAACCGGGGCCCGCTGGTCGACCTGTTCGCCCCCGGCCACGGCGTGATCTCCTCCGTCCCCGGCAACACCTTCGGGACGAAGAACGGCACCTCCATGGCCGCCCCGCACGTCGCGGGCGCGCTCGCGGTGCTCCGCAAGGCGGCTCCCCAGGCGCCGCTGGGTGAGCTGGTCCAGGCGCTGGCCGCCACGGGCAAGACCATCACCTACACCGAAGGCACGACCCCGCGCGTCCAACTGGACCGGGCGGTCGCCCAAGTACGGGCCAACGCCCTGCCGGCGCCGGCGGCCAAGCCCCGGCCGACGATGGTCACGGACACCGAGCGCGTCCACCTTCCCGGCATGGGCAGGGGCTCGGTCACCAGGCAGCTCACCAGCACGGTTCCCGGCAACGCACCGTCAGACCTGGAGGTGGAGTACGCGGTCGACGGGGTCGGCTGGAACACCCTCGACGTCGACTTGATCGACCCCAACGGCAAGGTCTACGTACTGGACACCGCGGCCGCCGCGGAGTCCAGCAGCGGCGATGAGCTGAGCACGCCTCAGAGGGCCGGGCCCTTCTGGTTCTCCTCGGTGGTCGACGCCAGTGGCTCACCCGCGTCCGGCACCTGGAAGCTGCGCCTGGAGAACGGCTACACCGACTATGACAGCACCATGGTGGCCTGGACGCTCGGGTTCCCCAACGGGACCGCCAAGGCGGAGTCGATCACCATCCCCGACACCGGGGCCGTCGTGGACTCCCCGGCCGAGGTGTCCGGTGTCGGAGGCCTGGCGTCCCGTGTGGCGCAGGTTCGCATCGATCTCACCCATGAGCGGCCCACCGACCTCGTGTTCCGTCTTGTCGGCCCAGGGGGCAGGACGTACGACCTCGCGAACGGCTTCGAGCCGGACGACTCCGGTGAACTGCAGGACCTCTTCGCCGTCGACGCGGGGGACTCCCCGGCGGACGGCAACTGGACGCTGAAGGTCCAGGACAACGTCACGGGGGCGACCGGCAGCCTCGAGGGATGGGCGATCACCTTCCCCTCCCTGGACAACGAGACCGTCATTGCCGTTCCGGACAACACCTCCATCCAGTCGACGACCGAGTTCTGGTTCGCCCGGGGCTCCACGCCGCACAATCTGCGCGTGTACGTGGACATCACGCACGAACGGCACGGTGACCTGAAGCTCGACCTCGTCGGGCCGGTCGGTGAGGTGTATCCGCTCAAGGCCCCCGGTACGCAGCCAGGCGGCACCCTGAAACAGCTCTTCGAGGTGGACGCCGGCGGCTCACGCATCTACGGCAGGTGGACCCTGAAGGTCACGGACACCGCGACCGGGGCCACCGGCACCCTCAACAACTGGAGCCTCGCCTTCTGACGCCCTGCGCCCCGCCCCGCCTTGTGCTGCTGCTCGGGTGCACCGCACCCGAGCAGCAGCGACTTGCCGCGAAACCGTCTTGTACGAGCGTCCCGCAGACGATTGGGTCGCTGTGTCCTTCGGCGTCCCGGCCGATGGCCACGGTGACGGGGGTGTTTGTGGGGCGTCAGGAGAAGCCGCTGGATCCGTCCACCGGTCCCGTGGCCGAGTTCGCCCTGGCCCTGCGCGAACTGCGCCGGAAAGCGGGTGGTCCGACGTACGCCGCGATGGCCCGACGAAGCCCGTACTCCGTGGCCACACTGTCCCGCGCCGCCGGCGGCGAGCACCTGCCGACCCTGCCCGTCGTCCTCGCGTATGTCGGCGCGTGCGACGGCGACCCGGCGGGGTTCGAGGCGCACTGGCGGCGGGTCGACGAGGAGCTCGCAGCGATCGCCCGGCGCTCCCGCGCGGAAGGGGAGCGAACGGGCGAGCGCGGCGAGCCGGCACCGTACCGGGGTCTCGCCCGCTTCGAGCCGGGCGACAGCGACGTCTTCTTCGGCCGGGACCGCGCCGTGGCCGACCTCCTGGCCCTGGTGGGCGGGCACCGGGACGTGGCGGTCTTCGGAGCCTCCGGAAGCGGAAAGTCCTCGCTGCTGCGAGCCGGACTCATATCCCATCTCCGGGACACGGGCCGCGCCCTGCCCAGCCCCGCCGCCATCCGCGTCCTGACACCGGGGGAGCACCCCCTGGACACACACGGTCCCGCGCTGCTTCCCGCGGACGGGGACGGAGACACCTGGCTGATCGTCGACCAGTTCGAGGAACTCTTCACCCTCTGTCACGACGCCGCAGAGCGAGCCTGCTTCATCGACGCCCTCCTCGAAGCCGGGGATCCGGTCCGTGAACTGCGCGTCGTCCTCGGGATACGGGCCGACTTCTACGCGCGCTGCCTGGAGCACCCACGACTCGCGGAGGCCATCCGCGACGCCAGCCTGCCGGTCGGTCCGATGACCCCCGCCGAGCTGCGCCAGGTGATCACGAAACCGGCCACGGCCCATGCACTGATCGTGGAGCGTGCCCTCACCGAGACCCTCGTCGAGGAGGCCGGTGCGCAAAGCGGCGGGCTGCCGATGCTTTCGCACGCCCTACTGGAGACCTGGCGGCGGCGCCGCGGCCGCACCCTCACCCGCGAGGCCTATGAACGGGCCGGGGGTTCTCCACCATCAGCATCGGTGCGTTGCGGGACCAGGACTGGACCCGGCAGCAGGACGACTTCGCGTACGTCAGCCCGGACGGCCGCCACGTGGTGAACGCCCGCCGAGAGGGAGACATCTACACCCCCACGCTGGAGGACCTGCAGACAGGGGCCCGCCTGGCGACCCTTCCCGCCGCTCTCGGGGGCAGTGAGGGCATATACGCCCGCTACAGCGCGGACGGCAGGCTGTTCGCCTACGCCGTCGAGTCGAATGCCGAGTACCAAGGAGCCGTCCGGGTCTACGACGTGAAGGGACGTCGCATGGCGGCGGAGCTCCCCCTGCCGAACGCGGATTTCCATCTGATAGACCTGGTTCCTGCGTGGCGCGATGGCGCACCGGCTCTCTACGCGATGTCAGGCGGGCCGGAAGCGACTTTGTGGGAGCTGGTGTCCGGCAGACAGCTCGCCCGATCGGGCGGGTACGGTGCGCTCGCCCTGAGCCCCGACGGCTCGTTGGCCGTACTCGGAAACGCAACGGTGGTGAGCCTGGAGAGCGGCAGGACGCTCCGCTCCCTGAACAAGCAGGAGTCCGCCGTCATGGGATTCAGCCCGGACGGCCGGGTCTTCGCGAGCTCCGACCCGACGGGCCGCGTCACGGTGTGGAACGCCGCGATCGACCGGGTCCTCGGCGTCCTCGCCCCCGATCCCGGGGAGCCCCCGTCCGAATTCGGCGCGCTGACCGCGCTGGCCTCCTCCGCCGACAGCCGCACCCTGGCCACGGGAGACGGCCAGGGCCGGGTCCGACTCTGGGACCTCGAATCGCTGAGGCCCATCGGGGCCCCCCGCCGAGAGCGGGAGACCGCGTACGCGAACTCGCCTTCGGCAAGGACGGGCAGACCCTGCGAGTACAGGGGGAACACACTCCGATGCGCACGCACGACCTCCGGCCGGCCACCGTCGCCGCTGCCCTGCGCATCCGCTTCGGCGGGGGCCTCACCCGCGGCCAATGGGCGGACTACATCCCGGACATCCCGTACCGCGAGGGCTCCCGACAGGGTGCTGCGGACCTTCAGCTCGGTTGAGCTTGCCGTTTACGTCCGGGCATCGAACGGCATCGAACTCGTCCGGCGCCTGCCCAGTTCAAGAAGAGGGGGGAACCCGGCAGTGTCGCGGGGGACCTTCTGCGAGGTCTGGCCGGTGAATCCGAGTGAGACGCCGGGCACGATCAGGCTCTCGGTGTCCGGGGCCCATCCGGCATCGCCCCACGCCGTGGCCCGCCACGACCGTCCCACCACCCGCCATCCGATGGGGTGTGGCAGCGCAGGCCGGCACGCCTTCTACGCTGCGGACCGCATACGCCGCATACGCCACGTACGCCACGTACGCCGCATGGTGAGGGCGAGGCCGACGGCGGTGACGGCGAGGGTCAGTAGCGTCACCACGGTGAGGACGATGACCGTCTGCCGGTCAGGGTGCGCCACGGACTGGCCGCGTCGTGCCTGCCAGGTGAGTACGGCGAACAACCCCGTGTACCAGCACGCGAACGCGCCGACGATCAGGGTCCTGACCCCGTCGTCGAGCCGCCGGCGGAAGAGGGTCCCGTACAGGTGCATCACGGCGACGAGCAGCAGGAGGACGTGGATGGCGTGCATGCTGACGAGGTGGGGTACGCGAAGGTCTCCGCCGGTCAGGCTCCAGCCGGTGATCGGCATCCCCCGCCCGTCGGGATCGCCGATCCCGTGAGCGCCGCTCAGCACGACCGGGTTCCCGGCCGCGTCCGGGACCGTACGGGGCTCACTGGACAGGGCGCTGAGCCAGCCCGCCACGGCCATGCCGGCGGCAGCGAGCGTGAGCCCCGCGCCCAGGGCGACGGTGAGTGCCCGGTCGGTGCCGGACTGGAACAGCACCAGCGTCGCGATGACCAGGGTGGCCACGAGGAGCGGCATGACGCCGATCGAGAAGGCCGCGGCGACATTCCGGGCGACGGCGTCGGTGCTCTCGTTGAAGTGGCTGTAGGTGCCGTGGGCGGCGGCGTAGACGACTGCGCAGACGTCGATCACCCCGGCCACCGCGATGACGCTGCCGGTCCACCAGCCCAACCGCCTCCCCTTGTCAAGCCTGCTCAGGAGCCAGGCGAGCGTGACTCCGTAGATGCAGAAGGCCACGCCGAACTTCATCGGTTTGAACCAGAGGGAGTCACCCAGGAGTTGACGGTCGTCGAGCAGCGCGGCGACGGCGCAGAGCAGCGAAATGGCACACATCAGCCCGGAGTTCAGCATGAGTGGGCGATGCCATTGCGACACTGCCGGTGAGCGGTACACGGGTCCTCCAGGAGCGAGTGCGGTTCGTGCTCGCCACGCTAGGAAGGGAGCCGCCCCGGCCGCGTCCCCTGCCGGGGGCACCCGGCGGACCCCGGGAGGGGTGGCTGTCCGGGGCCGCGTACCCCATGGGGACGATGCGCACCCCGCGGTCCCCGGCTAACGTGCGGACAACAGGGCAACAGGGCAAAGAGGGACAGCCGGCTTCCGGAGCCCGCCCCCCGGCTGGAAGGACCTCGCAGCGATGCGCCGACCCGCGAACCACCTGAGCACGTGGCGGCCCCTCCGTCCGTGGCGGATACCGACGGGCCGCCCGCTGCTCGCCCGCCCCGTTGCCGCGGACGGCGTACTCGCCGCGGCCTTCTTCGCCGTCATGCTCGTCGAACAATTGGGGCCGGCCGCAGGGGCGGACACGGGCACGACGCGCGCCGTCATGTTCGCCGCGGCGGTCGCCGGACCGCTGGCCTGCCGCAGGACCGCGCCGCTGGCCTCGTACCTGGTGGGTACCGCGGCCCTGTCCGTCGAAGCGCTGTGGGGTCTGGAGAACCCGCTCTCCCCGTACGCGAACCTGATCGGCCTGTACTCCCTCGGCCTGCACGCGAGCCGCACCCGTGCCTGGACCGGTCCGTTCGCCGCCTTCCTCGGCATGATCGCCTACTTCACCGGACAGCAGGAACGCGACGTCTGGTCCGTGGTGCCGGCCGGGGTGCTCTTCCTGTGGCTCCTCGTCTGGGCCATCGGCTTCGGCGCCGCGCGGCGCCTGGAGGAACGCGACGCGACCCAGCTCCGGCTTCGCGAGGAGGTGATCGCGGGGGAGCGTGCCCGGATGGCGCGTGAGCTGCACGATCTCGTCGGCCACACCGTCAATGTGATGCTGATTCAGGCCGGCGCCACCCGGCGACTGCTCACCCGCGACCCGGAGCGCGCCCGCGAAGTGCTCGGGCAACTGGAAGACTCCGGCCGCGAGGCACTGGAGGAACTCGACCGGGTCCTGGGCCTGTTGCGCCGCACCGCGCCGGCCGGATCCCAGCCGAAGCTCGGCGACCTGAGCCGTCTCACGGATCGGATGGCGCAGGCCGGGATCAGCGTGGCGGCACAGGTCGATCCGGGGCGGGACGAACTCCCCAGCAGCATCGACATGTCGGCCTACCGGATCGTGCAGGAGGCGCTCACCAACACGGTCAAGCACGCCCGCGCCGGATCCGCCGACGTGACCGTCCGCCGGGTGGGGGACCGCCTCGACATCGAGGTCAGCGACGACGGCCAGGGCGCAGGCAACGGCTACGAGCCCGGACGAGGTCTGCTCGGCATCGCCGAACGCGTGTCGATCCTGGGCGGCAGGCTCGAACACGGGCAGGGCGAGCAGGGCGGGTTCCGCCTGCACGTCTCGCTCCCGGTCCGATGACCTGGCACGCCGACGGAGCGGCGCACGACGAGCGCCGGATCAAGATCGTGGTGGCCGACGACGACGCCCTGCTCCAGGCCGGCCTCGAACTGATCCTCGGGACCGAGGACGGCCTGGAGGTGGCCGGGCGGGCAGCGGACGGCATCCAGGCCGTCCGCCTGTGCCACGAACTCGTCCCCGACGTCATCCTGATGGACGTACGGATGCCCGGCATCGACGGGGTCGAGGCAACCCGGCGGATCGTGGCCGCCGGTCTGTCGACCCGGGTGCTGGTCCTGACGACGTTCCACCACGACGCATACGTATGGAGCGCGATCCGGGCCGGCGCGAGCGGCTTCCTCCTCAAACGCGCCTCCCCCGAACGCCTCATCGACGCCGTACGGACCGTCGCGGCAGGTCAGGCCGTGCTGGACCCGGCCGTCACCCGCGACATCCTGACCCGGCTCGCAGCCCAGCCCGCACCCACGCCCCCAGGGGGCCTGCGGACACCGGCGGACGCCCGCCTGGAGCGACTCACCACCCGTGAACGCGAAGTGCTGCGGCAAGTCGCCCACGGCCTGTCCAACACGGAAATCGCCGAGCTGCTCTCCCTCGCGGAATCCACCGTCAAGACCCACGTCAAGCGGATCCTGGCCAAACTCGACGCCCGCGACCGAGCCCAAGCGGTGGCGATCTCGTACCAGAGCGGCCTGATGCCGACCTGAAGGCTCACATCGCGCGCCCTCCCGTCCGATGCGATCTCTCGGGTTCGGGACAGTGGTTTGAGAGACAGTCGAGAACCATCCTGGTGCTGCAGATGGCGTCTGCGTCCGCACCGGCCAGGGTAACCACCTCGGGCAAGATCACCGCGTCCTCCCGCCCGATCGCCTGCCACCGGTCGACGACGGGGCTAACGGTCCTGGGGCAGGGGCTGGTGTGGCAACCGGGCGTGGGGCTCGTGGAGTCCCACTGCTGGGGGTGGTGGGGATGGAGCGGACAGGGTCTCGGACCGGTTCACGTACTGCTGGTGTTGTGTTCGTGGTGGTCACGGCGTGCGTGGTGTACGGCTGGGCATGGTGGTCCTTGGGGGGGTGTCTCTATGTCCTTCGTCAAGGACGTGGTGCCGGGTATCGGGCTGTTTTGGGTGGTCATGCGGCGAGGGTGATGGTGGGGGTTCTGGATGCGTAGAAGGTGCCGTCTCGGAGCATGGCGAACAGGACGCTGATGCGTTGGCGGGCGAGGCGGAGGAGGGCTTGGGTG
>NZ_JALGBX010000060.1 GCF_022808175.1 Streptomyces sp. AP-93
CACAACCACAAGACCGGCGGACCCGTCATCCGATCACTGACCGCCTACGACCACTGACCACGGAATCAATCATCTAGCCGGTTGCGCAGCGCCACACTCGTCACCGAGTCCATACCCAGCTCGAGGAACTCGCGCTGGGCCACGACCGACGACGGGTCCGTGTGGCCGAGTACGGCTGCGACCTCACCCCGTACGAGATCCAGCAGCAGCTCACGGCGCTGCGCGGGCTTGAGCCCGGCCAGCCGTCCGAGAACGCTCGTGGTGCCCTCGCCCCCGCCGGCCGCGGTGCGGGCGTGCCGGACCTGCGGGATCTCCGAGATCAGCGGGCTCTGCCCGGAACTGTCGAAGACCCGGGTGAACCGCTCCCAGTCGATGTCGGCGAGCACGATCGTCGCGCCTGCCGACTCCAGTGCCCGCTCGAACGCGGCGAGCGCGGCGGTCGGCCGCAGCAGTGGCAGACCGCGCCGGCCCAGCCGCTCCCGGCGGGCCTCCTCGAGGGCGATCGCGTCGGACTCGGAGGGCTCGCCCTCCCACACACCCCACGCCTGCGCCGTGGCGGGCAGCCCGAGGGTGCGGCGGTGCCCTGCCAGCGCGTCGAGATGGGCGTTGGCGGCCGCGTAGGCCGCGAGGCCCAGTCCGCCGCCGAGGGTCGCCGTGATCGACGAGAACAGTACGAAGGCCGCGAGCTCGGTGTCACGAGTGAGCTCGTCGAGGTGGCGCGCCCCGAGGACCTTGGCACGCAGGATGCGCTCCAGACCCTCGGCCGTGAGCGAATCGAGCGGGGTGTCCTCCAGCAGCCCGGCCGTGTGCACGACCGCGGTCAGCGGGGCGTCCTGCGGTACGTCCGCCAGTACGCCGGCCAGGGCGGCACGGTCGGCCACGTCACACGGCACCACGGTCACCCGGGGCGCACCCTGCTCGGTCAGCTCGGCCTCGACCGCGGCGATCACCTCGGGCGCGGTGCCGGGCTCGGCGGTCAGCAGCAGATGCACGGTGCCCTTCGCGGCCAGCAGGCGGGCGACGTGGTGCCCCATCCCGATGGCGCCCTCGGTGATCAGCACCGTGCCCTCCGCGGCCCAGGGGGCCGCGCCGGCCGGTACGGTGGCGGGCACCAGCCGTCGTACGTACACCCCGGACGGGCGTATCGCGGCCTGGTTATCGCCGCTCTCCGCGCCGAGAAGTGCGGTGAGCCGGGAGAAGACCCGGGTGTCCGCGACCTCGGGCAGGTCGGCCAGGCCGCCCCACAGCCGGGGTGTCTCCAGTGCCGCGACCTGCCCCAGACCCCAGACCTGGGCCTGTGCGGGGGCGCCCGCCCGGTCGTCCGCGGCGGCCTGGACGGCGCCCCGGGTCAGCGACCACACCGGAGCCGCGAACGGCGCCCCGGCCAGAGCCTGCAGCAGCCGGACCGTGGCGGCGAGCCCAGGGGCCGCGGCCGTGTCCGGACCGTCCGGCGACGCGCCCAGCGGGAGCAGCGAGACGATCCCGGCGACCGGCCGGCCGCCGACCGCCGAAGCCAGCAGCCGGGCCAGCTCCTCGCGGTCGGCCGTCGGATCCACGGTGACGGTCAGCGGCTGTGCTCCCGCCCGCCGTACGGCCTCACCGAGAGCCGCGACATCCGCTTCCGTATCGCCATCCGAAGGCCGAACCACCAGCCAGTGCCCGGAGAGCACGCTCGCGGAGGGCTCGGGGGCGGGCCGCCACTCCACCTGATAGCGCCACGTGTCCACGGCGCCGATCGCCTTGCTGTCACGCCGCCACGAGGACAGCGCGGGCAGCAGCTCACCGAGGGCCGTCGTATCCGTCAGCCGCAGAGACGTGGCGAGCGCCGCCAGGTCCGCGCGCTCCACCGCGTCCCAGAATGCGGCGTCCACCGCGTCGTCCGGACCGGCCGCCGGGGCTCGGGTGTCGGCCGGATCGACCCAGAAGCGGCGCCGCTGGAAGGCGTACGTAGGAAGTTCGACCGCGGCCCGGCCGGGGCCGAAGACGGCCCGCCAGTCAGCCGGCCGGCCGCGTACGTACGCCTCGGCCAGCGAGCCCAGGAACCGCTTCAGGTCCCCGCTGCCACGCCGCAGGGTTCCGGTGACGAGTACCTCCGCGCCGGCCTCCTCGGCGGTCTCCTCCACACCGAGCACCAGAACCGGGTGCGCACTGGACTCGACGAACACGTCGAACCCGTCGGCGATCAGTTTGCGGACGACCGGCTCGAAACTCACCGGGCGACGGCAGTTCTCGAACCAGTAGTCCGCGGTGAGCTCCGGCCCCTCCAAGGCCTCGCCCGTAACCGTCGAATACAGCGGAACACGCCCCTTGCGCGGCCGTACGAACGCCAGCAGCTCGGCGATGCGTCCCCGCAGCGGATCGACCTGCGCGCAGTGCGACGCAACGGTCGCGGGGACCACCCTGGCCCGGATCTGGCGTGCCGTCAGTGCAGCCACCAGCTCCTCCAGGGCCTCCGGCTCTCCAGCCACCGTCACCAGACGCGGGCTGTTGACCCCTGCGATGGCCAGCCGATCACCGTACGGTTCGAGCAGCTCCTCCATTTCGCGCCGCGGCATCGCGATCGAGGCGACCGCGCCCCTCCCCATCAGCTCGTCGGCGAACAGCTGCGAGCGCAGGACCACGACGCGGGCCGCATCCTCCAGCGTCAGCGCACCGGACACGCAGGCCGCCGCGATCTCGCCCTGGGAGTGGCCGACCACGGCGTCCGGTTCGACGCCGTGGTGACGCCACAGTTCGGCCAGCGACACCATCACCGCGAACAGCACCGGCTGGACGACTTCGATGCGCTCCAGCGACGGTGCACCGTCCCGCTGCCGCAGGACGTCCTCGACCGACCAGTCGACATGGGCGCCGACAGCGGCGTCGCAGGCACGCAGTCGCTCCGCGAACGCGGGTGCGCTGTCGAGGAGTTCGGCCGCCATCCCCGCCCACTGGGAGCCCTGCCCCGGGAAGACGAACACGGTCCGGCCGCGCTCGACGGCGACACCCGCGACCACCTGCGCGGACGCCTCGCCCAGAGACACCCTCTCCAGCCCCTTGGCCGCCTCGGCCGGGCTGCCCGCCAGGACCACCGCACGGTGGTCGAGCGCGGACCGGGTCACTGCCAGCGAGTGGCCCACATCGGCGGGCGCCAGCTCGGGTCGGGCCTGCAGATGAGCCCGGAGCCCGGCTGCCTGCGCGCGCAGCGCGGCGTCGCTCCTGGCCGACAGCAGATAGGGGACCATGAGCGGCTCGGCCGGAGCCGTTTGAGCCACATCGGCCGGCGGCGGGCCCTGCTCCAGCACCACATGGGCATTGGTACCGCTCATACCGAACGCGGAGACACCCGCCCGGCGCACCCGCCCCGTCTCGGGCCAGGACCGCTGCTCGGTCAGCAGCTCGACGGCCCCGGCTGACCAGTCGACGAACGGTGAGGCCTCGTCCGCGTGCAGGGTGCGCGGCAGCACACCGTGGCGCATCGCCTCGACCATCTTGATGACGCCGACCACGCCGGCGGCCGCGAGGGTGTGTCCGATGTTGGACTTCACCGAGCCCAGCCACAGCGGCTGCCCGTCGTCGCGCTGCTCGCCGTACGTCGCGATGAGCGCCTGAGCCTCGATCGGATCCCCGAGCCGGGTCCCGGTGCCGTGGGCCTCCACCGCGTCGACGTCACCCGGTGCGAGACCGGCCGAGGCGAGCGCGGAGCGGATGACCCGCTGCTGCGACGGCCCGTTGGGAGCGGTCAGCCCGTTGCTCGCACCATCCTGGTTGACGGCACTGCCCCGTACGACGGCGAGCACGTCATGGCCGTTGCGGAGCGCGTCGGACAGCCGTTCCACCACGAGCACGCCCACCCCCTCGGCGAAACCCGTGCCGTCCGCGCCCGCGCCGAACGCCTTGCAGCGCCCGTCCGGCGAGAAGCCCCGCTGCCGGCTGAAGTCCACGAACCCGGTCGGTGTGGCCATTACCGTGACACCGCCGACCAGTGCGAGAGAGCACTCCTCACGTCGCAGCGCCTGCGCCGCCAGATGGAGCGCCACCAGCGAGGTCGAGCAGGCCGAGTCGATGGTGACCGCCGGACCCTCCAGGCCGAAGAGGTACGACACGCGGCCCGACAGCACACTTGCCGCGGACCCCGTCATCCGGTACGCCTCGATCTCCTCCGGCGCCGAGGTGAGCAGCACCTGGTAGTCGGAGGTGACGCAGCCCGCGTACACGCCGGTGCTGCTGCCGCGCAGGGTGGCCGGGTCGATGCCGGAGCGCTCCAGGGCCTCCCAGGACGCCTCCAGGAACAGCCGCTGCTGAGGGTCCATGGCAAGGGCCTCGCGCGGCGAGATGCCGAAGAACTCGGCGTCGAAGTCGGCGGCGTCGTAGAGAAAGCCGCCGTGACGCGTGTACGACTTGCCCGGCCGGTCCGGCTCGGGGTCGTAGAGCCCGTCGACGTCCCAGCCACGGTCGGTCGGAAAGCCGGAGATCGCGTCCGTGCCGGACTGGACCAGCTCCCACAGGTCCTCCGGGGAGCGCACGCCGCCGGGGAGGCGGCAGCTCATACCGACGATCGCGATCGGCTCGTTGCGGAAGCCCTCGGCCTCCCGCAGCTTCAGCCGGGACTCGCGCAATTCGACCGTGACCCGCTTGAGATAGTCCCGCAGTTTCGTTTCGTCAGACATCGCTTTCCTTGCTGGTGTGCACGCCGTGGGCGTGGACGTGGGCGTTGGAGTGGGCGTTCATCCGGGTCAGGACGAGCCGAGTTCGGAGTCGATGAGGTCGAACAGATCGTCGTCGCCCGCCTCTTGGAGCAGTCCGGCGAGCTCGTCGGACGAGCCCGTGGCCGGGGTGGCCGCCGCGCCGAGTCCGGTCAGCAACTCCTGGAGCCGGGCCGCGGCCCGTTCCCGGGCCTGGCCGTCGGCCGCCGCCAGCACGTCGCCGAGCCGCTCCAGTTCGTCGTCGACGGAGACCGGGGAGGTCTCTGGGGCCAGGGCCTCGGCCATATGAGCCGCCAGATCCGCCGGCGTCGGGTGGTCGAAGACGAGAGTGACAGGCAGGGCCAGGCCGGTCGCCGCGTTCAGTCTGTTCCGCAGGGTGACCGCGGCCAGGGAGTCGAAGCCGAGTTCCTTCAGCGACCGTCGTGGCTCCACCGCCTCCTTCCCGGAGTACCGCAACGCGGCCGCGATCTCCCCTCGAACGAGATCCAGTACCCGTCGCCCGCGCTCCGGGCCGGACACCGAAGCCAGTGCGGCCGCCAGGCTCTGTGCCGTCTGTACCTCTGCCCCCGCCTCGGCGGCCGCCTCCGGAGCGGCCTGCGTGGCGTGCCGGCGCCGCCAGGACGCCAGGACGGGCAGTGCCTCACCGAGCGCGGCGGCTTCCTCGGCTCCCAGCGTCGCGGTGAGGGCCTTCAGATCCTCCCGCTCGACCGCGTCCCAGAAGCGGGCCTCCACGGAGCCTGCTGCCGGAGCCGTGTCAGGCGCCTCCATCCAGAACCGCTGCCGCTGGAACGGATAGGTGGGCAGCTCCACGCGGCGCGCCCCCGAACCGGCGTACACCGCACTCCAGTCGACGTCCGCGCCGCGTACGTGGGCCTCGGCGACTGCGACCGTGAACGTCTCGGCCTCCGGCCGGCCGCGGCGCAGTGTGGGAGCCGACGTGGTGACGGGACCCGGCCGGCTGTCCAGCGAGGACTGGGCGAGCGCGGTGAGCACGGCGTCGGGGCCGAGCTCCAGGAAGGTGGTGAAGCCCGTATCGGCGAGTGCGGTCAGGCCGTCGTGGAAGCGGACCGCTTCCCTCACATGGCGCACCCAGTAGTCGGGAGAGGTGAGTTCCTCGGCGGTGGCCGTACGGCCGGTCACATTCGAAGTGACCTCGATCTGCGGCTCCTGGAAGGACAGTTCCGCAACGATCGTCCGGAACTCGTTCAGCATGGGATCCATGTGAGGGGAGTGGAAGGCGTGGCTGACCCGAAGGCGCCTGGTCTTGAATCCCTGTGCGGTGAAGAGCGAGTCGAGTTCGGCGACAGTGTCGGCGTCACCGGAGATGACGGTGGAGGCGGGGCCGTTGACCGCGGCGATGGCGACCTGGTGCTCACGCCTCATGAGCTCCGCTGCGACCTGCTCCTCGGTGGCGAGTACGGAGAGCATGGCGCCACCAGTGGGCAGCGCCTGCATCAGCCGGCCACGGGCGGCGACCAGGGTGCAGGCATCGGCCAGGGACAGCACCCCCGCCACATGGGCGGCGGCCAGCTCACCGATGGAGTGACCCAGCAGCCCGTCGGGGCGCAGCCCCCACGACTCGGCCAGCCGGAACAGCGCTACCTCGATCGCGAACAGTGCGGCCTGCGTGTACGCCGTCTCGTCGAGCAACGCGGCCTCGGCGGAACCCTCCGCCGAGAAGACGATGTCCAGCAGCGGCCGGTCCAGATGCCGGTCGAAGGTCGAGGCGATGGCGTCGAGCGCCTCGGCGAACACGGGGTGGGCATCGTAGAGTTCGCGGCCCATGCCCGGTCGCTGGCTGCCCTGCCCGGTGAACAGGAAGGCCAGCTTTCCGCTGCTCTCGTCCTCTCCCTGGGCGCTGCGAACCAGGGTTGGCGCGGAGCCGCCCGAGGCGAGCGCCGCCAGACCTGCCCGCAGTCCCTCGGCGTCGCCCGCCACGACGACCGCCCGCCGGTCCAGTGCGGAGCGGGTGGTGGCCAGGGAGAAGCCGAGGTCGGGCGTGGCCGTCTCGGTGCCGGCGGTGAGGTGCGCGGCCAGCCGCTCACCCTGCTCGGCGAGTGCGCCCGCTGCGCGGGCCGACAGGGGCAGAACGGTCACCGGGATGGTGGCGGTCGTGTGGTTGGTTTCCTCTGTTGTGGGGGGTTGTTCGATGATGACGTGGGCGTTTGTGCCGCTGATGCCGAAGGAGGAGATGGCGGCTCGGCG
>NZ_JALGBX010000061.1 GCF_022808175.1 Streptomyces sp. AP-93
GTCTATCTCGGTCGTCACAAACTGAGAGTGGGCACCCTCGCGTCCGTACAGCTACCCCTTGGAATCAATCATCTAGGTGCTGCGACCGGTCTGCGGCTGCCGGCCCGGGTGATCATGGACCGGCGGACGCCAGAGGCGCTGGCCCGCCATCTGGCCGACGTCCTGGCCGACGGGGCGTCTCCCGAAGGCTCCTCGGCAATGCTGGGTGATCTCTACGCACAGGCGCGGGAGAACGGCACCGCGCCCGAGTTCATGGAGCGCCTGGCTGCGGCCGCGCGGGAGCGCGAGGTGTTCACCATGCCGGTGGCGAACGATGTGCCGGAGTCGGTGCGCCTCTCGGAGGGCCGGGACGGTGCGGCACTGCTGTGCTTCCCGACCGTCCTCGCGACCTCGGGCCCGCACCAGTACGCCCGGTTCGCGGCGCCGTTCGTCGAAGAGCGCGATGTGTTCGCGCTGTCGCTGCCGGGATTCCGGGATGGGGAGCGGCTGCCCGCCTCGCTGGAGGCGATCGCCGAGGCCTCGGCCGAGGCGGTCCGGCGGCGTGCCGACGGCGACCCGTTCGTACTCGTCGGCTACTCCTCGGGCGGTGTCATCGCCCATGAGACGGTCCGGCTGCTGGAGGAGTCCGGGGTGTTCCCCGACGCCGTGGTATTGCTCGACACGTACGTGCCCGGGGATCCGGCACTGGCCGGTGCGGGTCCGGCACTGATGGACGGGATGGCCCGGCGGCTGACGGAGTTCGGCCCCGTGGAGGATGCCCGGCTCACCGCGATGAGCGGCTATCTCCGCCTCATCGAAGACTGGCAACCCGCACCCGTGAAGGCCCCGGTCCTGCTGGTCCGGCCGCTGGAGCCGGTCCCGGGCATGCCCGTCACGGAAGGCGCCGGCGAGGACAGCGGCTGGGCCTCGTCCTGGCAGCACGCCCACGGCCTCGCCGCCGTTCCGGGCGATCACTTCTCGATGATCGAGGAGCACGCCGCGGACACGGCCCGGACCGTCGGCGCCTGGCTCTCCTCCCTCAAGACCCGGGAGCGGGCATGACATTCGACGAGAAACCGGACAACAGTTCAGAGGGTGATCAAGAGATGAACGCCCGTACTCCGGTACTGATCGTGGGGGCCGGTCCCGTCGGCCTGGCAGCGGCCTGCGCCCTGTGGCAGCGGGGTGTCCGGGCCCGGATCGTGGAGGCCCAGGACGGACCTCAGCGCGGCTCGCGCGCCGTCCAGCTGCACGCCCCCACGCTTCGCGTCTTCCGCGAACTGGGCGTGCTCGACGCGGCGGAGCGGCGTGGGTTGCGGATCCGGTCGAACCAGTACCACCTGGCCGGCGGCCGCACCCTGAAGATCGGTCTCGGTGCACTCAATGAGCCCCTGATGCTGCCGCAGGAGATCACCTGCGAACTGCTGGAGAACCGGCTGGCCGAGCTCGGTGGGCGGATCGAGCGTGGTATCACCGTCACCAAGGTCGCCGCGTACGACGACAAGGTCACGGTGCACGCCGAGGGGCCGGCCGGGGAACTGCGGATCGACGCGGACTGGCTGGTCGCGGGGGACGGCGTGTGCAGCCGGATCCGCGAGCAGCTGGGCATCGAGTTCGCCGGGGCCGATGTGCCGGTCAACTTCCTACTGGCCGAAGGACGGGTCGCCGGACAGCCCGCGGACGATGCCGTCCACTACTTCCTCGGCCTGGGCGGCTCGGTTGTCTTCGCGTCGATGCCCGGCAACCGCATCCGCATCTCCGCGGCGGTACCCCCGGACCATCCGCTCTCCGAGGAGGGCGTACAGAGACTCCTCGACGAGCGCGGTCCGGGCGGACTGCGGATCGAATCCCTCGACATGGTGAACAGCTTCAGCAGCCAGGAGCGGATCGCGAGCCGGATGCGCGCGGGCCGCGTCTTTCTGGTCGGGGACGCCGCGCACACCCACTCTCCCCTCGGCGGCCAGGGCCTCAATCTCGGCCTGCAGGACGTGCACAACCTGGTGTGGAAACTGGCCGGGGTGGTGAACGGCACGCTCCGCCCGGCCGTGCTCGACAGTTACGAGCCGGAGCGCCGGTACGCGGCAGAGCAGATCGTCCGCAATACGCATCAGTTCCTGAGGATGTTCACCGTCGGTCCCACCATGGCGCGGGCGCGCAACACCGCGTGGAGCGCGCTTGAGTCGGCCGGTGTCCTGGGGCGCTGGTTCGCGCCGCTGCTCGCAGGCTGGAAGGTCCGCTATCCCGCCGAGCCGGCCAGGACCTCCCGGGCCGCGTGGATGGCCCGGCGGGGCCTGCCGGAGGCCGGCACCCGATCGCCGCGCTGGGCCACGTCGGAGTACGACGGGGACCGGTTCCGGCTGTTGACGATCGGGACCGACGACGTCGATCCGGTACGCCGCGCCGAGGCACTGGCCGTACTCCACCCGGGCCTGGTCGACCACCAGCATGTCCGCCGGGGCGCACCGGGGTTCCTGTTGCTGCGCCCGGACGGCTATGTCGCGGCCGGCGGCTCCACTCCGGCCGAGTGGCAGCACGTCGAGCGCCTGCTCTCCGACGTCGCGCCCTGACCCGCCCTCGAACAATCCAAGGAGCACACCTGTGACCACGCAAGAACGCATCGAGGAACTGCACGCCCTCAAGGAACTCGCCCGGCAGGGGCCGGATCCGGAGGCGACGGAGCGCCAGCACGCGCGCGGCAAGCTAACCGCCCATGAGCGCGTCGAACTCCTCCTGGACAAAGGTTCGTTCCAGGAGATCGAGGCGCTGCGCCGACACCGGGCAGAGGGCTTCGGGCTGGAGCGGAAGCGCTACCACTCGGACGGCGTGGTGACCGGCTGGGGCACCGTGCACGGTCGGACGGTGTTCGTCTACGCCCACGACTTCCGTATCTTCGGCGGCGCGCTCGGCGAGGCCCACGCCGCCAAGATCCACAAGCTGATGGATCTCGCCGAGGCCTCGGGGGCGCCGCTGGTCTCGCTCAACGACGGGGCGGGGGCGCGCATCCAGGAGGGTGTCACGGCGCTCGCCGGCTACGGAGGGATCTTCCAGCGCAATACGCGCAACTCCGGGGTCATCCCGCAGATCAGCGTGATGCTCGGCCCGTGCGCGGGCGGCGCCGCGTACTCCCCCGCCCTCACGGACTTCGTGTTCATGGTCCGCGAGACCTCGCAGATGTTCATCACCGGACCTGATGTGGTCCAGGCGGTAACAGGCGAAGCGGTGACGATGGACGGCCTCGGCGGCGCAGATGTCCACTCGTCGGTCTCCGGCGTGGCGGGCTTCGCGTACGACGACGAGGAGAGCTGCATCGAGGACGTGCGCTATCTGTTGTCCCTGCTGCCGCAGAACAACCGGGAGATCGCCCCGACCGCCCCCAGCACGGATCCGGCCGACCGGGCCAACGACGCCCTGCTCGAGCTGGTCCCGGCCGACCCCAACCAGGCCTACGACATGCGGGCGGTCATCGCCGAGATCGTCGACGACGGCGACTACTTCGAGGTCCACTCCACCTGGGCCACGAACATCATCTGCGCCCTGGCCCGACTCGACGGGCAGGTCGTCGGCATCGTCGCCAACCAGCCGTCCTCCTTCGCCGGCGTCCTGGACATCCACGCGAGCGAGAAGGCGGCGCGCTTCGTCACCACCTGCGACTCCTTCAACATCCCGCTGGTGACCCTGGTGGACGTGCCGGGCTTCCTGCCGGGCGTCGACCAGGAGCACGGCGGCATCATCCGGCACGGCGCCAAGCTGCTGTACGCGTACTGCAACGCGACGGTCCCGCGAATCTCGCTGGTCGTACGCAAGGCCTATGGCGGCGCGTACATCGTCATGGACTCCCGCTCCATCGGAACGGACGTCTCGTTGGCCTGGCCGACGAACGAGATCGCCGTCATGGGAGCCGAGGGCGCGGCGAACGTCATCTTCCGCCGCGAGATCAACGGCTCTGACAGCCCCGACACGATACGCGCGCAGAAGATCAAGGAGTACAAGTCCGAGCTCATGCACCCGTATTACGCGGCGGAGCGCGGGCTCGTCGACGACGTGATCGACCCGCGGGACACCCGGTCCGTGCTGATCCGCACGCTGGCCATGCTCCGGACGAAGCACGCGGACCTCCCGTCGCGCAAGCACGGCAACCCCCCTGCGTGAGGGCAGAGAAATGAACGCCATGAAGGTTCTGCGCGGCAACCCCACGCAGGAGGAGCTGGCCGCGGTTCTCACCGTGTTGCTGACCCTGGGACAGGACGGAGAAGCCTTCCCGGAGGACGCGCCGACGCCTGCCAAGGCGTCCTGGGGACGGATCCGCGCGTTCGGCGCGCCGGCGGGATCCTGGAGATCCGCGTCATGACGACCACGAAGCGGCAAAGGAAGATCGTGCGCAAGGTGCTCATCGCCAACCGTGGCGAAATCGCAGTCCGCGTTGCTCGGGCCTGCCGGGATGCCGGGAT
>NZ_JALGBX010000062.1:1815-4322 GCF_022808175.1 Streptomyces sp. AP-93
CAGTCGTGACTGCGTGCCTTTTGAAGAATGAGCCTGCGAGTTAGCGGTGTGTAGCGAGGTTAACCCGTGTGGGGAAGCCGTAGCGAAAGCGAGTCCGAATAGGGCGATTGAGTTGCACGCTCTAGACCCGAAGCGGAGTGATCTAGCCATGGGCAGGTTGAAGCGGAGGTAAGACTTCGTGGAGGACCGAACCCACCAGGGTTGAAAACCTGGGGGATGACCTGTGGTTAGGGGTGAAAGGCCAATCAAACTCCGTGATAGCTGGTTCTCCCCGAAATGCATTTAGGTGCAGCGTCACGTGTTTCTTGCCGGAGGTAGAGCACTGGATAGGCGATGGGCCCTACCGGGTTACTGACCTTAGCCAAACTCCGAATGCCGGTAAGTGAGAGCGTGGCAGTGAGACTGTGGGGGATAAGCTCCATGGTCGAGAGGGAAACAGCCCAGAGCATCGACTAAGGCCCCTAAGCGTACGCTAAGTGGGAAAGGATGTGGAGTCGCAGAGACAACCAGGAGGTTGGCTTAGAAGCAGCCACCCTTGAAAGAGTGCGTAATAGCTCACTGGTCAAGTGATTCCGCGCCGACAATGTAGCGGGGCTCAAGCGTACCGCCGAAGTCGTGTCATTGCAGCAATAGGGCCAACGCCCGCTGTGATGGGTAGGGGAGCGTCGTGTGCCGGGTGAAGCAGCAGCGGAAGCTAGTTGTGGACGGTTCACGAGTGAGAATGCAGGCATGAGTAGCGATACACACGTGAGAAACGTGTGCGCCGATTGACTAAGGGTTCCTGGGTCAAGCTGATCTGCCCAGGGTAAGTCGGGACCTAAGGCGAGGCCGACAGGCGTAGTCGATGGACAACCGGTTGATATTCCGGTACCCGCTTTGAAACGCCCAATATCGAATCAGGCGATGCTAAGCCCGTGAAGCCGTTCCGGACCCTTCGGGGAAAGGAAAGTGGTGGAGCCGGTGACCCAGACTTGTAGTAGGTAAGCGATGGGGTGACGCAGGAAGGTAGTCCAGCCCGGGCGGTGGTAGTCCCGGGGTAAGGGTGTAGGCCGAGGGGTAGGCAAATCCGTCCCTCATATAAGGCTGAGACCTGATGCCGAGCCGATTGTGGTGAAGTGGATGATCCTATGCTGTCGAGAAAAGCCTCTAGCGAGTTTCATGGCGGCCCGTACCCTAAACCGACTCAGGTGGTCAGGTAGAGAATACCGAGGCGTTCGGGTGAACTATGGTTAAGGAACTCGGCAAAATGCCCCCGTAACTTCGGGAGAAGGGGGGCCATCACTGGTGATCGGATTTACTCCGTGAGCTGGGGGTGGCCGCAGAGACCAGCGAGAAGCGACTGTTTACTAAAAACACAGGTCCGTGCGAAGCCGTAAGGCGATGTATACGGACTGACGCCTGCCCGGTGCTGGAACGTTAAGGGGACCGGTTAGTCACATTTCGGTGTGGCGAAGCTGAGAACTTAAGCGCCAGTAAACGGCGGTGGTAACTATAACCATCCTAAGGTAGCGAAATTCCTTGTCGGGTAAGTTCCGACCTGCACGAATGGCGTAACGACTTCTCGACTGTCTCAACCATAGGCCCGGTGAAATTGCACTACGAGTAAAGATGCTCGTTTCGCGCAGCAGGACGGAAAGACCCCGGGACCTTTACTATAGTTTGATATTGGTGTTCGGTTCGGCTTGTGTAGGATAGGTGGGAGACTTTGAAGCGGCCACGCCAGTGGTTGTGGAGTCGTCGTTGAAATACCACTCTGGTCGTGCTGGATGTCTAACCTCGGTCCGTGATCCGGATCAGGGACAGTGTCTGATGGGTAGTTTAACTGGGGCGGTTGCCTCCCAAAAAGTAACGGAGGCGCCCAAAGGTTCCCTCAGCCTGGTTGGCAATCAGGTGTTGAGTGTAAGTGCACAAGGGAGCTTGACTGTGAGACCGACGGGTCGAGCAGGGACGAAAGTCGGGACTAGTGATCCGGCGGTGGCTTGTGGAAGCGCCGTCGCTCAACGGATAAAAGGTACCCCGGGGATAACAGGCTGATCTTCCCCAAGAGTCCATATCGACGGGATGGTTTGGCACCTCGATGTCGGCTCGTCGCATCCTGGGGCTGGAGTCGGTCCCAAGGGTTGGGCTGTTCGCCCATTAAAGCGGTACGCGAGCTGGGTTTAGAACGTCGTGAGACAGTTCGGTCCCTATCCGCTGTGCGCGTAGGAATATTGAGAAGGGCTGTCCCTAGTACGAGAGGACCGGGACGGACGAACCTCTGGTGTGCCAGTTGTCCTGCCAAGGGCATGGCTGGTTGGCTACGTTCGGGAGGGATAACCGCTGAAAGCATCTAAGCGGGAAGCCTGCTTCAAGATGAGTATTCCCACCTCCTTGAGAGGGTAAGGCTCCCAGTAGACGACTGGGTTGATAGGCCAGATGTGGAAGCCCGGTAACGGGTGGAGCTGACTGGTACTAATAGGCCGAGGGCTTGTCCTCAGTTGCTCGCGTCCACTGTGTTAGTTCTGAAG
>NZ_JALGBX010000063.1 GCF_022808175.1 Streptomyces sp. AP-93
CGCCGAGCCGCCATCTCCTCCTTCGGCATCAGCGGCACAAACGCCCACGTCATCATCGAACAACCCCCCACAACAGAAGAAACCAACCACACGACCGCCACCATCCCGGTGACCGTACCGATCGCACTCTCCGCGAAGACCCCCGCCGCCCTCCGCGCCCAGGCCCAGCAGCTGAGCTCTCACGTGGAGCGGGCGGCGCAGCAGACCGGGCTCGCGGAGCTCGCTCTCACCCTCGCCACGTCACGTGCGGCTCTGGAGCAGCGTGCCGTCGTCATCGCCGAGGACCGTGAGGGTCTGCTCGCCGATCTGGCCGTGCTCGCGCAGGACGGGACGTCTCCCCGTCTGGTCCGCGGCGAGCCTGCCGGCGGTGACCTCGCCTTCCTCTTCACCGGCCAGGGCAGCCAGCGACCGGGCATGGGCCGCGAACTCTACGAGAGCCAGCCCGTGTTCGCCGAGGCCCTGGACGAGGTCTGCAAGCACCTCGACACCCACCTCGGGCGCCCACTACGCGACATCATGTTCGCCGTCGAAGACGACGGCACGCTGGACCAGACGCTGTACACGCAGACGTCGCTCTTCGCTCTCGAAGTGGCCCTTTTCCGGCTGACGGAACATCTCGGCCTCCGGCCGAAGTTCGTCGCCGGGCACTCCATCGGTGAGCTGACCGCGGCCCACGTGGCCGGCGTGCTCTCACTGGAGGACGCAGCCACCCTGGTCGCCGCCCGCGGCCGTCTCATGCAGGCGGTGCCCGCCGGCGGCGCCATGCTCTCCGTGCTGGCCACCGAAGCCGATGTCGCTCCGCTGCTCGCGGGGCGCGAGAGTCAAGTCGCCGTCGCGGCGGTCAACGGCCCTGTCTCCACCGTGATCTCCGGCGAGGCCGTCGTCGTCACCGAAGTCGAGGCCACCCTGGCTACTCAGGGGGTGAAGACGCGTCGGCTGCGGGTCAGCCACGCCTTCCACTCCCCCCACATGGACCCCATGCTGGAGCAGTTCCGCGCCGTCGCGGAAGGCCTCACCTACCACGCACCGCGCATCCAGGTCGTCTCCAACCTGACCGGCACCATCGCCACCACCGAAGAACTCACCTCACCCGACTACTGGGTCCGCCACGTCCGCGAAGCCGTCCGCTTCCACGACGGCATCACCACCCTCCACAACCTCGGCGTCACCACCTACCTCGAACTCGGCCCCGACGCCACCCTCACCGCCATGGGACGCGCCTGCATCCCCGACACCACCACCACCGAACCCGAATTCCTCACCACCCTCCGCAAAGACCGACCCGAAACCCTCACCTTCACCACCGCCCTCGCCCACCTCTGGACCCGAGGAACCACCCCCAACTGGCACACCCTCATCGGCGACCACCCCACCCACCCCCACCACCTCCCCACCTACCCCTTCCAACACAAGCGCTACTGGCTGCGCCATGACGCTTCGCGCAGCGCCGACTCCTCGGCCGCAGGCCTCGGGCTCGGCCCGGCCGGGCATCCGCTGCTCGGCGCGGCCGTCTCGCTGGCTGACGCGGACGGGCTGGTGCTCACCGCACGACTGTCCGTCGACGATCACCCGTGGCTGGTCGACCACGTCGTGCTGGACACCGTGCTGTTCCCGGGCACAGCGCTGGTCGAACTCGCGCTCCGCGCAGGTGATCTGACTGGCTGCCAGACTGTCGAAGAGCTCACCCTCGAGTCGCCGCTGGTGCTGCCCGCCTCCGGTGGTGTGCAAGTGCAGGTAACGGTGGGGGCTCCGGACGGGTCGGGCCACTGCTCGTTCAGCGTCCACTCGCGTACAGAGGACGAGTCGGCCGACCGCCAGTGGCTGCGGCACGGCACCGGCATACTCGCCCCGGGTGACACGGGAGCCGGCGGGGGCACCGGCGGCCAGGACGCACTGACCGAGTGGCCGCCGCGCGATGCACAGCGGGTGGACGTCTCCGACTGGTACGGGACGCTGGCCGCGAAGGGCTTCGGCTATGGTCCCGCCTTCCAGGGGCTGCGTACGGTCTGGCGGCGTGGCGACGAGGTGTTCGCGGAGATCGCGCTGCCTGAGGAGCCTGCACAGGCGGCCGGCATGTACGGTCTGCATCCGGCGCTGCTGGACTCGGCGCTGCACGCCATCGAGCTGGGCGTGCTGCCCACCTCCGGCGAACTGCGGCTGCCATTCTCCTGGAGCGGTGTACGGCTTTACGCCTCCGGCGCCACTGCCGCCCGCGTCCGGCTGACCCCGGCCGGACCCGCCGCCGTGTCGTTGCTGCTGGCCGACGCAGCCGGGCAGCCTCTCGCCGGGGTGGACGCCCTCTCGCTGCGGTCGGTGACCGAGGAGCAGCTGCGCGGCGCGAGCCGCTCGGCGCGGCACGACTCCCTGTTCAGTGTGGAGTGGGTCCCGGTTCCGTCCGGTTCCGCGGCGGGCACAGCGGTCGCGGACACCACGCTTCTCCGCCTCACCCCCGGAGCCTCCGTGCACGAGACCGTGCACACCGCTCTGACCGCGACCCAGGAGTGGCTGGCCGAGGACCGGCCCGAGCAGGAACGACTGGTCGTCCTCACGCAGGGGGCGGTTGCCACCACGACGGACCAGGCCGCCGACGCCGCAACCGCTGGAGCGTGGGGTCTGCTGCGGTCGGCGCAGACCGAGAACCCCGACCGGATCATCCTCCTCGACCTCGACCTCGACCTCGACGACCCCGACACCCTCCACACCATCCTCCCCACAGCACTCGCCACCGGCGAACCCCAGATCGCCCTACGCAACGGCACACTCCTCACCCCCCGCCTCACCCGAATCACCACCCCCGAACCCACCCCCACCCCCTTCAACCCCAACGGCACCGTCCTCATCACCGGCGCCACCGGAGCCCTCGGCGGACTCTTCGCCCGCCACCTCATCACCACCCACAACGTCCGCCACCTCCTCCTCGTCAGCCGCCGCGGCCCCACCGCCCCCGGCGCCCAAGAACTCCACGACCAACTCACCGCACTCGGCGCCCACATCACCATCACCGCCTGCGACATCACCGACCGCCAAGCCCTCGACCAACTCCTCAACAACATCCCCGGACAACACCCCCTCACCAGCGTCATCCACGCCGCCGGCACCCTCGACGACGGCATCTTCACCAGCCTCACCCCCCACCGCATCTCCACCGTCCTCCACCCCAAAACCGACGCCGCCCACAACCTCCACGAAGCCACCCGACACCACAACCTCACCACCTTCATCCTCTTCTCGTCCGTCGCCGGTACGTACGGCACCGCCGGTCAGGGCAGTTACGCGGCGGCCAACGCATCCCTTGACGCACTTGCCCAGCACCGCCGGACGCTCGGCCTGCCCGCCTTGTCCCTGGGCTGGGGTGCCTGGGCCGAAGGGGGCATGGCCTCGACACTCAGCGAGGCGGACCTCGTCCGGCTGGCGCGGACCGGCATCGGGGAGCTGGACCCTGCGGTCGGCCTGGAGCTGTTCGACACCGCGCTCGCGCTCGACCTCCCACACGTGGTGCCGATGGCCCTTGACGCGGCCGGGCTGCGGGCCCGGGGCGGTGAGGTCCCGCGCCTGCTGCGCGGCCTGATCCGCACGACGTCCCGCCGCACCGCACAGGCAGGAAGCATTGCGTCCGCGGAATCGGTGGCGCAGCGGCTGGCCGGCCTCACGCCGGAGCAGCGGGAGAAGTTCCTCCTGGATCTCGTACTGGGTGAAGTCGCGGCGGCTCTGAACTATGCCGGTTCGGACGCGGTCGACGGCCGGCGCGGCTTCAAGGAACTCGGCATCGACTCCCTCACCGCCGTCGAACTCCGCAACCG
>NZ_JALGBX010000064.1 GCF_022808175.1 Streptomyces sp. AP-93
CTGTTGAGTTCTCAAGGAACGGACGCTTCCTTTGTACTCACCCTCTCGGGCTTTCCTCCGGGCTTTCGTTCTGTTCTTGCGTTTCCGACTCTATCAGACTCTTTCGTGTCCGATTCCCGGTCGAAGCGGGTTTCGCTTTCCAGTTCTTCGCTTTCGCGTTTCCCTTTCCGGCGAGTCCGACTCTATCAGAAGTTTTCCACCGGATTTCCCGGCTTCAGATTCCTGGATGAGGAGTCGAGGGTGCCCACTCTGAATTGCTTCTTTGGGGGCCGGCTGCCGAACTTGTCCAGTTCCAGGCAACCGTTTGACTCTACATCACGCCCCCTGCACCGTCAAAATCGGCGCGACACGGCACCCCACCGTCGTGTAGGACGGCCGCCACCAGCTGGACGCCCACCTGGTCGAGGTGTTCTGCGACTGCCCCTCCCCCCTCACCGAGCGGGGAGGTAGCGCTCTCAGTGACGGGCTCCGGTCGCCCGCTGATGGGTCGAGCGGATGAGGACGGAGACAAGGGCAGCCAGGTCTGCCGCGCCGGCGGCGTCGTCCGCGTAGCGCGTGGTCTGCAAGGGACCTACCTGATCCAGCCGGACACCCTCCAGCTCCAGGACATAGGCGAGGGTGAGCATGGCAAGGCGGGCGTTGCCATCCGGGAAGGGGTGGAAGAAGGCCACGTCCAGGTAGGCCCTGGCCGGCACGGGAGGCCAGGGGGCACCCTCGGGTCAGCGCTCTCGCGCAGACAGTGCTCCAGGTCCCGCTGGGTGTGCGGCGTAAGTCCGTAGCGCTCCCGGCCGCCCTTGGCGAAAGCATCGCCCTGCCGGGAACGGGACCTCAGGCAGGCCAAGGACAAGCCGCTGCCATCCAGCCAGAAGCACGCAGGTGAGGAGACGCCAACGAGAAGCGTCCTCGCGCACCTGAGTCAGCGCCGCGAGCAAGAGGTCGCCTCGAGCCGGATTCGAGGAGCTGGCCCCCGCACCGCACCAGACGCCGAGGCCGTCCACGGCCGCCTCGACCGGGGCCGGCGTCTCACCGGCCGCGGAAGCCCAGTCGATCTGGTTCCTGACACGGCACCAGCCGGCCAAGGCGTCAGCGGTCACGGTACGGCTGCTCCCCGGTCAGTCCTACGGCGAGATCCTCTCCCACGGCGTCGACCAAGGTCCCCGACGGTGTCGTCCAGCTCTTGAACCGTCCACCGATCGCGGCATCGACCGCGTCCTTCGCGGGCTCCGGCCCCATGCCCGTGGAAGAGAGGAACCACGTCAGGACCGTGTGGCAGAGCCCGTACCAGCCGCACTCGGCACCCGTGCGGTCGACGACCACCGTCACCAGTCGGGTAGCCGCCCGTTCCAGATGCCAGCTGCGATCCTCGGCATCCACCCCGGCGGGCGGCGCCGGCTGGGCGAACCGCTCGGCCAGCTCCTCCAGCCAGTCGCGCCACTCCAGCAGCGACGCGACCACCCTTGCGGCCGTCGCTGCGGACTCACCCACGGAATGGGAGGTGCAGCCGGGCTGCCAGAAGGTCCCGTGACCTCGGTGATGAAGCGGTGCCGCGCCTCCCGCCCGGCATCCGCAGCAGGAACCATCGAGGCGATCACTTCGGCGACCTGAGAGCCCTCCTCGTCGTCCCAGTCGAAGGGAACCAGGTCGGGATCGACGGCAAACCACGGCAACCAGGCCGGGCCGAGCTCGTAATCGATGGCCGCGGGCGCCCCTGCGCCCGGCGCCACCGTCCCATCGACCAGCTGCGTGAGCGACCACCCGCACCCCCGCACCCCCGCACACCAACGTCGCGGAGACCACGGGGCCGTTCCCGGGTACGGGCCCCACGACGACGGGCGCCCAGCACGGCGTGGTGCCGCCGGCGGACGAGGAGCCCAACGCCCCTTCCCCCTCCCCGCGTTCGCTGCTCTGAGCAGCCCTCCATCACGGACTTGGCACTGCAAGCAGCTGGCGGGCAGTTGCGGGCAGCGACCTCAAATCCGGGTGCGGCAGGGTCGCTCCTCTGCGATAGTCCCGGGCTGTGAACAGTGCTGAGCTTGTAATTCGGCGTGCGACGGACTCTGATGCGGCCGGCATGGCCGATACCTGGCTGCGTTCCTTCAGAACCGCGCTGCCGACCGTACGTCTTGCGCACGGCGACGAGGAGGTACGGGACTGGTTCTCGTCCGTGGTCGTACCGGAGTACGAGACCTGGATAGCAGCAGCCGACGGCTCCGTGGCCGGGCTCCTCGTGCTCGACGGCGAGGAGCTGGAACAGCTCTACCTGGATCCGTCGTGGCGGGGAAAGGGCCTGGGCGACCGGCTCGTTGCTCTGGCCAAGCAGCAGCGGCCGGATGGACTGGGACTGTGGACCTTCCAGGTCAACGGACCGGGTCAGCGGTTCTACGAGCGGCACGGCTTCGTCGCGGTGGACCGTACCGACGGACTGTGCAATGAGGAGCGCGAGCCGGACGTCCGCTACGTCTGGCGGCCTCAGGCATAGGAAGGAGTGGGCCTGTCCCGCAGCCGGCTCCAGCTAGTGCTGTGACCGGAAACGAACCTACTCAGGCTGACCGAGCAGGAGGGGCAGAAGCTGCAGCGGATCGTACGGCGGGGCAGCACCAGCACGGTGCGCCTCCGCGGGCGATGATGCTGCTGGCCTCGACTCGCGGGAAGTGCGTCCCGGTCATCGCGAATCTCGTGCAGGCGGACGAGGACACCGTCCGAGACGTGATCCACCGCTTCAACGAGATCGGGCAAGCCCTTCACCCACTGGTCGATCCGCAAACTCGCCGACCACCTGCGCCGCAACGCCGCTCGTCCGATACGGATCGGTCGCGAGGCCCTGCGGACGCTGCTGGTCCACCGCGGAAGCACCTTCCAGCGCACGAAGACCTGGAAGGAGTCCGCCGACCCGGACTTCGACACCAAGCTGGACCGGATCGAGTACGCGCTGACCGAGCGCCTCGAGAAGACCTTCGCCTTCGACGAGTTCGGGCCGCTCGGCATCCATCCGACCGCCGGCTCGTGCTGGGCCAGGCAGGGGAAACCCGACCGACTGCCGGCGACCTTTCACCGCACCCACGGAGTCACCTACTTCCACGGCTGCTACTCGGTCGGCGACGGCACCCTCTGGGGCATCAACCGCCACTCCTCCGTCCTGGCCGCCCAGCGGCGCGAACGCGCCCGTGTCCGCAGCGAGAGGGGTATCCGGTGGGGTGGCCGACCACTGGCAGCAGCGGTCTGAGGGTCCCCGCCACGACGGTCTACTCGGCCATCTCCTCGGGAGAACGACGGGTGATCTTCTTGCCCGCTTCCGTCTCCACCAAGGTCACTGCACCGATCCAGTTGCCGTCGTCCGGGTACTCCCAGTTGGACGCGTCTTCCAGGACCGCCGGAAGCTGATCACGAGACACCAACTCCCCGGGCTGGAAGCCCTCCTTCCCTGACGGGGATGTCCACGGCGCGACTCGACGAACCTCGATCCATCCACGATCGATGAGAGTGAGCAAGATCCGTGCCAGCTCCTTCACGGGCCGGGACTGATCGACATCGTCGAGATCTCCCCAGACACCGGCCAGGATGTCGATCTCATACGAATTAACCATGAAGGCTTCCTCGGACTTGGTCAACGCCTGCCACTCGCGCTCGCTCATTCACCGATCATCGCAGGCCACCTCGCTGATCGTTTCTGGTCACAGCACTAGCCATGCCCGAGCTGAAACCGAAAAGGTCCGTAAACGCAGAAAAGCCCCGCACCGAACCCTATAAGGGTTGGTGCGGGGCTTTCCCACAATGATTGTTCGGC
>NZ_JALGBX010000065.1 GCF_022808175.1 Streptomyces sp. AP-93
GAGCTCCGTTGCACTGCGTCAGAAATCCTTCAACAGGCTTGCGTGACCTGCGAAAACGCTAACTACCCGGCCTTGGGCCTTGACCCCAAATGTTGAACACGTCTATGCGGCTTGGGTCAGGGTAGTTGCTGCTCGCTGGAGGGCGTTCTCGTAGGCGATCGGGGACCGCTGGCCGAGGCTGGAGTGCCGGCGGCGGGTGTTGTATCGGGTCAGCCAGCGGAAGGCGTCGAGCCTGGCCTCACGCTCGCTCGACCAGGCCTTCCGGCCTTTGAGCGTCTCTCTCTTGAAGGCGGCATTGAAGCTTTCCGCGGCGGCGTTGTCGGCGCTGGAGCCGATGGCGCCCATGCTCTGGCGGACCCCTGCTGACCTGCAGATTTCAGCGAATGCCCTGCTTGTGTATTGGGCGAGTTCAACCAGTCGTTGCAACACTGGGCTGTTGCAACGAGCGTAGCTGCTCTTCGAAGACCTCGGCCGGCGTCCGCCAGCCGAGGACCTTGCGGGGCCGGTTGTTGATTGCCACGGCGACGGCTTCGAGGTCCGTGGACGACCAGCGGGAGAGGTCAGTGCCCTTCGGGAAATACTGACGCAGCAGGCCGTTCGTGTTCTCGTTCGTCGGTCGTTGCCAGGGCGAGTGCGGATCGGCGAAGAACACCTTCGTCCCGGTATCGAGAGCAAACTGGGCATGACCGGAGAGTTCCTTCCCGCGGTCCCACGTGAGGGTTTTGCGTAGCTGCTCGGGCAGCTGCGCCATCGATGCCGTAAGCGCCGTATTCATCGCGATTACGCCATAGCCCCCGAGCGAGGGACCGTTCTTCACCGGCGGACTCTCACCCCAGCCCATCGAGCCGCGGCAGGTGCACCAGGAGCGTGGAGCGGCTGCTGCGCTCGACAAGCGTTCCGATCGCGGAGCGGCCCGTCCCGATGATCAAATCTCCTTCCCAGTGTCCGGGGACCGCACGGTCCCCGGCCTCGGCGGGGCGTTCACTGAGGATGACGTCCGCGGTGACATGCCCCTGAGGCTTGTTCTGCGACCGTGCACGGGGAGTCCGCAGCGCCCGGCCGGTCCGCAGGCAGGCGACCAGTTCCCGCTTGAGCGCGCCACGGCCCTCGATGAAGAGCGCCTGGTAGATCGCTTCGTGGCTGATGCGCATGGACTCATCATCGGGGAAGTCGGCCCGGAGCCGGTGCGAGATCTGCTCCGGGCTCCACGCCGTCGCCCATCGCCTGTCCTGCCGATGCGGCTTGTTCAATCCCTTCCAGGGGCGCGTCTTGGGCCCGGTGACGATCGTGCCGTCGGATCGATGGACACTGCCGGCGAGCCGCTCCTGCACGTACTCGCGCAACCTGTCGTTGCCTGCGAGCTTCGCTGTCTTCGGACGCTTCGCGGCCTGCTGCGCCTTCCACTGCGCCACCAGGGCCCGGTAGACCGGTCTGCCGCTCCGGGTCGCCGCGTTGCGGCGCAGTTCGCGTGAGATCGTGCCCGGGTTGCGTCCGATCCTGTGGGCGATCTCGCGCACGCCGATCTCCTGGGCGTGCAGCAGCGCGATCTCCTCACGCTCAGCGAACGAAAGGTAGCGGCCGGTGGGCTCGTCCAGGCTGATCGGCGGCATGCCGCCAGCGTGACGGAACCACCGTGTTCCGACCGGACATGAAACACCCACAGCCAGCGCGGCCTCTGCCGTCGTCACTCCCGACGCGATCCGCCGCCAGAAGTGGCGCTGCACTGCCCGAGACGGCTCCGGCCGGCCTGGCGAACGCATCGGCGGTCGCATCGCCCGATCCGCCGCCCACTGCCGTCGCCCACCCGCAGGCACCTTCAGCATTTCCTTCTCGCCTCGCCCCATCGCGCACCTCAGTGATCAAGGTGTTGCGACGACCAATTGAATCCGCCTTGGGATCCGTGGTCGGTGTGCATGATCGATCCGGCCAGGTTCCCGCGGGTTCGCTCGGCGGCCGTGAGGGCGTCGATGACGAGCTTTGTCCGCATGTGGTCGGCGATGGCCCACCCGGCCAGCCGGCGTGAGGCAAGGTCGATGACGGTTGCGAGGTAGAGCGGTTTCGTGCCGCTGACCGGCAGGTATGTGATGTCGCCGACGTACCTTCTGTTCACCGCGGTGGCGGTGAAGTCACGGCCGATCAGGTCCGGCGCCTTCGCCGCGGCCTGGTCCGCGAGCGTGGTGCGGTGCCGGCGGCGCAGGCGAACTCCCTCCAGCCCGATGGTCCGCATGATCCTCGCGACGCGCTTGTGGTTGACCACCTGGCCGCCCTCGTCGCGGAGCTCGGCGGTGATCCTGGGGGCTCCGTAGGTGCCGTCGGAGTCCTGGTGGACCTCGCGTATCCGGGCAGCGAGCTCGGCCTCGACGGCCTGGCGGGCAGTCCGCGCGGCTGCGGTGCGGCGCCAGTAGTAGAAGCTCGAGCGGGCCAGGCCGAGGATGTCGCAGAGCCGCTTCACGCCGTGTCGGCGCTGGTGATCATCAACGAACTGGTAGCGGTTCACCAGCGCGTCTCCGTCGCGAAATACCGGGCCGCCTTGCGGAGAATATCCCGCTCTTCCTCAAGCTCACGGATCCTCTTGCGGGCCGCGGCCAGCTCCGCCTGAACGGCGTCGCCGCCGGCCCGCGAGGCGGCCGGCGGCTCGGAGTGGGTGCCGGATCGCCGGCCGTCGGCAGCCCGGATCCAGTTCCGCAGCGTCTCGGTGTTCACCCCGAGATCACCGGCGACCGACTTGATCGTCGCTCCTGGCCTCGACCGGTACAACGCGACCGCGTCCGCTTTGAACTCGGCGGGATAGTGCTTCATCCCCACGAGGACTCCGTTCTCCTGGACCATCAAGATCCAAGTGTCTCCGGTGTCCAGAATCCGGGGTCAAGGCCCAAGGCCGGGTAGTTAGCGTTTTCGCAGGTCACGCAAGGGGTGTTGAAGGATTTCTGACGCAGTGCAACGGAGCTCGTTGGTACAGGCAGTCGTCCAAGACAGCTTTGTGCCCGAGGA
>NZ_JALGBX010000066.1 GCF_022808175.1 Streptomyces sp. AP-93
CATCGTCCGCGGCTACTTCGGCGGCCCACACGTCCGCTACGTCCTGGACGAGAACCCCATGAGTTTCTGATCAATACGTGCTGGAGCCACATGTTGCTTATGCGACCGCCGAGAACGGATACATCCCGATCGAAGCCATCGCTGAGCGCATCTACGGCAAGCCGTACAGCTCGCTGCGCGGATGCCAGCGGGACGACGAGCACATTGGAAATGACAGCGTGAAGCTCTACGAGCTCGCCTCCCAGGAGGACTACCTGCAGGCACTCGGCGACCTCGATGACGCCGAGATCTACCTGGGCCGGGACTCCCGCACCGGCGAGAGCGCCTACAAGACTGGCATGACGCAGCTGGACTACTGGCTGAGCATCCGCGTCGCCGACGAGAGCGCGCCGGCCACCGTCGAGGCCAACCCGCCGGCGACGCGAGACCTTGAGAACACCGTGTTCGAGGACCGATTCTTCGCCGATCGTGCCTTCTCGCCGTCGCTGAGGCTGGTCCTCGGCGACCTCATCCGCCGCGGCGAGTTGCCGCGCGGAGACTTTCTGTTCCGGCACTGGTGGTGACCGAAGCCACGGCTGAGTCCCGGACATCCGGCTCTGACGTCGCCAAGTACATCCTGCAGAAGCACGCCGTGAGCGAGCTCGACCGACCGGCGATGACCGCGATGAAGCTCCAGAAGTTCGTTTACTACGACCTGCCTGGCACCTCGCCTGGAAGGGCAGAGCTCCCTTCCCGGAAGCGATCCAGGCACCGTACGCCGAGGACTCATAACCCAGAGGTCGCACGGTTCGAATCCTGCCCCCGCTACCAACGCACCTGCTCCCTCGATGTGATGTTGAGGGGCCGGAAGCATGCGGGGCGACCGGCGTCACGGCGCAGGCGAGACCGCCTCGATCGGGCAGGACACGATGCGCATCTGCGCGCCGTCGTACTGCGCGACCTCGCCCGGCAGGATGAGCAGCCCCAGCTCCCCGTCCTGCCACGCCGCCCCGATCCGGCGCACCTGAACGGCTGGCCCGCGCGCGCCAGACATGACGGCACGCCTTCATCACCGACAGCCTCGACGCCAAAGTCCCGGAAGCTGCGCCTCGACTGGCAGGAGCAACAGACCACCACCTAAGGGAACGTTATGTGCTGCTCGTGTTCGGGTCGGTTGCCGAGCGCCGGACCGAACAACTCCCCCCTGCCACACTGGTGCCCCGTTGTCGGACATGAGGGGACCCAATGCTGTACTGCTCGACCGAAGCTGCAGTGCTCACGCCGGATGAGAAGGCGCGCTTGGAGCAACTCCCGGACGCCGCATACAAGGTGGACCTGGAGGTGGAGTGCCTTCTTGTCGACGGCCACGCTGGCACACATGTGGGCCTGGCGCAGTCGCAGGACCACGCCTTTGACGATCAGACGCATTGGTGGTTGCAGTGGAGTGCCGAGGGCGGCCGGGAATGGACGCATCAGACGCTGTGTCCGGCCGAGAGTGGCGATGCGGTTTGCCTACTTCCGGTCGCGCACGCTGGCGACCATCACTGGGGCTGACCGACGGAGAGAAGCCCCGTATCCGGAATCTTGCTCTGTCATATGCCTACCATCCCGCCTGCCTGCGGGTTTACGGTGTGGCTCCGGCCTTGACCATCCCGGGCTCGTCGCCCTCCCGGCTCCCCACGGGAGGGCTGCCGCGCGCCTACCTCAGGACCGGTGCCGGATTCGGTCTAGTGATCTGGTTCGGAGATGCGCGAGCAGTAGCGGCAGATGCGATCGAGGATCTGGTCGGCGGTCTTGGTCCACT
>NZ_JALGBX010000067.1 GCF_022808175.1 Streptomyces sp. AP-93
CCCAAGGCCGGGTAGTTAGCGTTTTCGCAGGTCACGCAAGGGGTGTTGGCGTCCATGCTGTAGCGGCGTAGAGGCCGGGGCCGAGTTTGTGGATGAGGCCGGTGGTGGCCCATCTGGAGAGCTGTCGATACATGGTTTCCATGGTGATGTCGCCGAAGTGGGAAGCGATGTCGCGGGGGCGCCAGAGGCGGGTGGGGTCTTCTTCGAGCAGGGCCAGGATCCGGTGTCGGCGGCGCTCGGCGGGGGCGGTGTGCCGGTCGTCGCGGGAGGCGGTGGGGATCTGGGCGCGTGGTTCGCCGGGCTCGATGACGCTGACGGTGAGATGGGTGATGGTGCGGCTGGTGTCGGGCCTGCCGTCGTCGTGGCGGGTGCTGTAGCGGGACATCGGCGACTTGACCTTGCGGGTGCTGACCCGTTGTCGCCGAGGTGGGAGGAGACGAGTCAGGATCCGGTGTCCGATCAGTCCGACGCGATCGGCGACGGGGTCGGTGGGGATGATGCCGGCAGCCTGGACGACCTGGTCGCGGGCGGTCTGGAGGGCGACGGTGAAGCAGCAGCGGTCTGGATCGGTGCCGGGCACGGACTCGGCGGCCTCGACCATCACGGTCCGCAGTGCCTGGTAGAGCGTGAGCAGGGCCCACACTTCCTGCTCGACGCCGGCTGGGTCACCAGAGCGCAGGACGCGCCCGTTCATGATCGTGTGGCGGAGTGCGTAGTACGCGGATTCATGCTCCCACCGCTGGTGATAGAGGCCCGCCAGCGTGGCCGCAGGGTAGCGACGGGCGTCGGTCAGGGTAGTGACCAGCCGGTACGAGCCGGTGAAGACAGTGCCGTCCGCGCAGGTCACCGTGATGTTCGCGTCGATGACGCGTACTTTCACGGTGCCGATCACCGACAAGTAGGAGCCGTCGCCGAGGCGTGTCAGGACCGGAATGCGGCGGTTGGCGCGGAGCCTGCCCAGCACCTGGGCGCCGGTCGTACTCACGGCGGCGAGGAAGCTGTTGCCGTCGAAGCCCTTGTCCCACAGGACCAGCATGTCCGGCCGCAGCAGATGCAGCAGCCGGGAGGCGTAACCGGTCTCGCCGCCGGCCGGCGGTCCGAACACCGCGCCGAGCATGGCCCGCGTCCCCGTCTCCACCAGCGTCATCAACTCCAGCGTCGGATAGCCGTGGTGAGACGTCCGCCCCAGCCAGGCCCGGTTCCGCTCGGAGTCGGTGACCTTCTGCGAGCTGCAGCCGTCGAACGACACCGTCCGAAACGAACCGAACCGCACCCCCGGCGTCGTCGGCCAGGCCAGCGGCCCGGCGAGTACCTCGAACAACGCCCGAACCGGTGCGGCACCCAGCCGACGGCGTAGATCACGCAGAGCCTTCGGTGTCGGGCCGGCCACCAACACCCCGGACAGCCCCGCCGTCAACTTGTCCCACACCAGCCGATAGCCGACCTCGGGGAACAGGCACATCGCGAGCAGGAAGTAGACCCCCACTCGCGACGGGAGATCCCGCAACCGCTGCTGCACCGATCGCGTCTCGGCCAGGACCGCATCGACCAGCTCGAACGGCACGGCAGCAGTCAGCTCGCCCAGATGGCCGGGCGCGAACCGACCCGTGGCCACAGTGACCGTACGGGTGATGGCCATCACCGGTGCCGGCGGGACATGATGAAACAGCAACGGAGCTCCTCGGGCACAAAGCTGTCTTGGACGACTGCCTGTACCAACGAGCTCCGTTGCACTGCGTCAGAAATCCTTCAACA
>NZ_JALGBX010000068.1 GCF_022808175.1 Streptomyces sp. AP-93
TCAGCCGGTCCTACGTTGTTGTGTGGGTTGGACGGGCCAGTCGTAAGGTCCAGAGATCCAGAGACACCGGGTATGGCTTTCAGCCGGTTGCCGATGATGGCTCGCCTCACCTGGCCGCCCGGTGTCTCACGACGACTCGGCCGCTGATTAGGAGCTGCGAGCCCTCTGGGTGTCGCTGAGTAGGACCACGCTGGCGAGGTCGTCCGGGAGAACAGCACACGGCGAACGACCGGAGGAACGGGTGCCCCAGATCTGGGCGGGGACGGACATCGGCAAAACGCACCACCACTGTGTGGTGCTGGACGCGGAGGGCAGACGGGTGCTGTCGCGGCGCGTGCTGAACGACGAGCCGGAGCTGCTGGCCTTGCTCGCCGACGTGCTGGACATCGACGCGGACGTGGTCTGGGCGGTTGACGTCGCGGACGGTATGGCCGCTCTCTGGATCAACGTCCTGCTCAACCACGGCCAGCAGCTCGTCTACATACCCGGCCTCGCAGTCAACCGGGCATCGGCCGGCTACCGGGGCACCGGCAAGACCGACGCCAAGGACGCCACCGTCATCGCCGACCAGGCCCGGATGCGCCGGGACCTGACCGTTCTGCGACCCGACGACGAACACGCCATCGAGCTGCGGGTCCTCACCAACCGCCGGGCCGACCTGACCTCTGACCGCACCCGCCGGATCAACCGCCTGCGCGGCCAACTCACGGGCATCTTCCCCGCCTTGGAACGGGCTCTGGACCTGGGCAACGCCGGTCCGCTCATCCTGCTGAGCGGCTACCAGACCCCGGCCGCCCTGCGCCGCACCGGCCGCAAGCGGCTGGAAACCTGGCTGCGCAACCGCAAGGTCCGCAGCCCCGAAGCCCTCGCCGCGGCCGCCGTGGAAGCCGCCGAACGCCAGCACACCGCCGTCCCCGGGGAGAAGATCACCGCGCAGGTGATCCACACCCTGGCCAAGGAGGTGACGGGCCTCAACGAGCAGATCGCCGAGATCGACAAGCTCATTGCGGCCCGGTTTCGCGAGCACGACCTCGCCGAAGTGATCGAGAGCATGCCCGGCATCGGCCCCCTGATGGGCGCCGAGTTCCTCGCCGCCACCGCCGGCGACATGAACCGCTACGGCACAGCCGACCGCCTGGCCAGCCTCGCCGGAGTCGCACCGGTGCCCCGCGACTCCGGCAACGTCAGCGGCAACCTCCACCGCCCCAGGCGCTACCACCGCGGCCTGCAACGCGTGTTCTACACCTCCGCGCTGATAAGCATCCGCAACTGCGACGCCTCCCGGCGCTTCTACGAACGCAAGCGCGCCGAGGGCAAGCGACACACCCAGGCCGTCCTCGCCCTGGCCCGCCGACGCGTCAACGTCCTGTGGGCCCTCCTCCGCGACGGACGGTGCTACCAAAGCGCACTCCCCGTCACAACCGCAGCTTGACAACGTTATTAGGAGGTG
>NZ_JALGBX010000069.1 GCF_022808175.1 Streptomyces sp. AP-93
GCACACCCTCATCGGCGACCACCCCACCCACCCCCACCACCTCCCCACCTACCCCTTCCAACACAAGCGCTACTGGCAGCCGAGCAGGGCTGCCGCGACGACGGACGCAGCCTCCATCGGCCTCGGCGAGTTCGAGCACCCGCTGGTCGGCGCCACCGTCACGCGGGCCGACAGCGACGAGCTGCTGCTCACCGGCCGGCTCTCGCTGCGCACCCACCCCTGGCTCGCCGATCACACGGTGCTGGGTCGGGTGCTACTGCCCGGCACGGCGTTCGTGGAGCTGGCGCTGCAGGCAGGAGCCGAGGTACGGGCGGGGCATCTGGAGGAACTGACCCTGGAGGCGCCTCTGGTGCTCGCGGGGAACGACGCCTCGCAGTTCCAGGTCGCCGTGGCCGCCCCGGATGCGACCGGGCGGCGCTCGGTGACCGTGCACTCCCGTCCGGAGAGCACCGACTTCGAGCACGAGTGGATCAGGCACGCGGACGGTGTGCTTGCGCCCGAGGAGCTGCCCGCCGGGCAGCGTCTCACGGTCTGGCCGCCGAGTGGCGCCGAGCCGGTGGACCTCACTGGGCGGTATGAGGACCTGGCCGAGCAGGGCTTCACATACGGACCGGCCTTCCAGGGGCTGCGCGCGGTGTGGCGACGCGGAACGGAGGTCTTCGCGGAACTCGCACTCCCTGACGAGCAGTTGGAGCATGCCGGGAGCTTCGGTCTGCATCCGGCGCTGCTGGACTCGGCGCTGCACGCCATCGAGCTGGGCGTACTGCCCGGCACGGGTGAGGCACGGCTGCCGTTCGCGTGGAGTGGTGTACGGCTCTACGCCTCCGGCGCCACGAAGGCCCGGATCCGTCTCGCTCCGGCGGGTACGGACGCGGTGACGATCGAGGTCTCGGACCCGACAGGGTCCCCGGTACTCGCCGTGGAGTCCCTGGCGCTACGTGCAATCTCGGCCAAGCAGCTCGGAGCGGCAGCGGGCCGGAGCCACGACGCGCTGTTCCGGGTGGAGTGGGTACCGGCCGGGGCCGGTGGCATGACAAGTGCAACGGCCGCGGGCACCACGCTGATCCGGCTCGCCGCCGACGCGACGGTGCACGATGCCGTCCACACCGCGCTCGCCCGCACCCAGCAATGGCTCGCCGAGGACCGGCCCGAGGACGAGCGTCTGGTGCTGGTCACCAGCGGCGCGGTCGGCGTGGGCGCGGAGGAGGACGTGCGCGATCTTCCGGGCGCGGCGGCACGCGGTCTGTTGCGGTCGGCGCAGACCGAGAACCCCGACCGGATCATCCTCCTCGACCTCGACCTCGACGACCCCGACACCCTCCACACCATCCTCCCCACAGCACTCGCCAGCGGCGAACCCCAGATCGCCCTACGCAACGGCACACTCCTCACCCCCCGCCTCACCCGAATCACCACCCCCGAACCCA
>NZ_JALGBX010000006.1 GCF_022808175.1 Streptomyces sp. AP-93
GACAGGGCGCGGGGTGTGCCAGCGCCACAAATCACGCTTTACGTCCAGGCCGACACCCCACCCCGCCCCCGTCCCCGTCCCGGGCCGCTCCCGGCCCCGCTGACGGGAGGGGGTTATCAGCCCGCCCGCGCCAATCCGGCCCGCCCGCGTCAATCCGGCCCGCCCGCGCCAATCCAGCCGTCCGGCGTTTGAGGACCGGGGTCTGGGGCGGAGCCCCAGGGGTCCGGGCGGAGCCCGGGGCCTCGCTTTCAGCCTCGCCGGCGTTTGAGGCGCGGGTCCGGGCCGGCCCGGGGAACGGTGGAAGGGCGGGGCGGGGACTTCGCCCCGCAGGGCGACCCACCCGTGGCCGACGGGGACGCCGAGGACGGCAGCACTGCCCGCGCTGACCGGGGCCCCCGGAGTCGGCTACACCGCCGCGCGCGGCAGGCGGCGTTCCCACGTGCGGTGGAAGAGGACTTCGTCGCCCTCGCGGCACACCACCTCGTTCGACGTGAGGAAGCCGCCCTCGTCGCACGTGATTTCGGAGCGGGTCACCACCGAGACGTCCCAGGCCAGTTCTGGGCGGTGGAGCCGCACCGTCCAGGTGGAGTGGGTCCGGGCCGACAAGGGGTCCGCCTCCTGGATCTCGTAGACCTCCAGCGCGTCCTCGCTGAACTCCAGGCCGTCCGGGTACACCCGGGTGCCGCCGTAGCGGGGGTCGACCTCCAGGCGCCACAGGCCGCGCGCGACGTCCCGTACGACCAGCCGCTCCGGCCGAGGGGCGTCCAGGGTCGCCGGGTAGGAGACCCCTAGTGGCTCCGACTGTTCCGGGGCCTCGAAGAGGATCGGCTCCTCGTCGGAGGACGGGTCGCGGACCGGGAGTTCCACCGCGCTGCCCGCCGGGTCGAGGGTCCAGCCCGCCTCCGAGCCGGCCCGGGGCCAGATCCATGGCCAGTAGGCCGAGGAGAGGGCCAGGCGGATGCGGTGTCCGGGCGGGAAGGAGTGGCCGATGCCGTTCAGGGCGAAGGTCACGTCCTCGTACGAGCCCACCGGCCACGGCGCCGCCTTGTCGCGGCCCTGTCGGGAGGACAGGTTCAGCGCGCCTCGGGTGACCAGGGTGGAGGAGCCGTCCGGGGCCACGTCGCAGAGGCGGGCCACGACCTGGCCGTACGGGACGTCCATGCGCAGGCGCAGGCGGACCACCGGGCGGCCCAGGATCTCCACCGGGCCGGAGCCGTCGCCGACGGGGAACTCGAAGCAGGCCGACTTCGCGTCCTCCTCGCGCTGGTCCGGCGGCAGGTCGGCGTCGTTGCCGAAGGGGAAGAAGCGGCCCGCGTCCACGCCCGTGTGCTGCGGGGAGGCCACGACCACCGGGGAGCCCTGGAAGGCGTAGGTGACGGGGTCGACGTTCGGCGAGGGCCAGGACGGGTCGCCGACCCAGCGGCCCGGCAGGGTCGGGTAGGTGGTCGCGGGCGGGTGCGACTCGGAGATCCAGGAGCGGAGGAGGGGTTCGGACATGACGCCGGTGTCCTTGCCCTTGAGCCAGTGGTCCCACCACCGCAGGGTCTCCTGGAGGAAACCGATCGCGGGGCCCGGGGGCAGTCCCCGGTCGGGGTACTGGTGCGACCAGGGGCCGATCAGGCCGCGGACCCGGTCGGCGGGGAGGGCCGAGACCAGGCGGAGCACCGTGTCGCGGTACGGGTCGTGCCAGCCGCCGACGGCGAGGACGGCCGCGCCGATCGCGCCGTAGTCCTCGCAGACGCTGCCGTGGCGCCAGTACGCGTCGCGGGTCTGGTGGGAGAGCCAGGTGTGGAGGAGGGGTTCCACCGCGCCGAGGCGGGACAGCCATTGGGTCCGCCAGCCCTCGCCCGCGTAGAGGGGGTCCGGGGGGCGGGAGGCGAAGGCGAGCATGGTCGCCGCCCACGCGTGCATGTCCACGGCGAGGAGGGAGCCGCCCATGTAGTGGACGTCGTTGTCGAAGCGGTCGTCCGTGGAGCAGACCGTCACGATCGCCTTGAGGGGTTCCGGGGCGAGTGCGGCGATCTGCAGGCTGTTGAAGCCGCCCCAGGAGATTCCGAACATGCCCACGGAGCCGGTGCACCAGGGCTGGGCCGCCAGCCATTCGACGACTGCGACGCCGTCGGCGAGTTCCTGGGCGTCGTACTCGTCGCCCGGGTCGCCGCCGCTGTTGCCGTGGCCGCGCACGTCGACCCGTACGGAGGCGTAGCCGTGGCCCGCGTACCAGGGGTGGCGCTGCCAGTCGCGCGGGGCGGTCCAGTCGGTGAGGCGGTACGGGAGGTACTCCAGCAGCGCCGGGACGGGCTCGTCGGTGACCGGCCGCCAGATGCGGGCGTAGAGGTGGGTGCCGTCCGGGAGGGGGATCCGGACGTCCTCGTGGGTGGTCCCGTAGGGAAAATCGGTACGGATGATCATCGGAGTTCTCTCGCCCATCTCCTCGGGAGGGTCAGTGGACAGCCGGGGGCAGTGGACAGCAGGGGTCAGTGGACCGGGTGCATCGTGCGCTTGAGCCATGGCGCGAGCGCGATCACGGCCAGTCCCACCGCGACGGCGATGGCGCCGTTGACGCCGAAGTAGGCGGGGTTGGAGACCTGGCCGTAGAGCTTGACGACTTGGGCCTGGATGCCGTTGGCCAGGGCGAGGGAGAGGAACCACAGGGCCATCGTCTGGCTGGCGAACGCCTTGGGGGCGAGCTTCGTGGTGGCCGACATGCCGGAGGTTTCGAGGAGGATGTCGCCGAGGCCGAGCAGCAGGTAGGAGCCGATGATCCACCAGGCGGCCATCTTGTACGTGTCGCCGCTGTGCCCCGAGGTCGGGATGGCCATCAGGAGGAAGGACAGGCCGCCCAGGATCACGCCGATGGCGATCTTGTTGGACGCGTGCGGCTGTTTGTGGCCCATCCGGACCCACAGCGCGGCGACGACCGGGGCCAGGAGCACCTCGAACGCGCCGAGCGCGGAGGCGTACCAGCCGGCCGGGAAGGTGAAGCCGAGGATCTCGGTGCGGGCGTTCGTCGACGCGAGCAGCATCATCGTCGAATACGCCTGGAAGAGGATGAAGTTGAAGGCGACCGAGGCCAGGAAGAGCACGACGTACGGGCGCAGGCGCCCCCGTTCGGCGGCCGTCACCCGGTCGCTCCGGAACATGATCGCGAAGTAGACGATCGGTGCGATCACCGAGATCAGGGTGAGGAGGTCGACGAAGCGGTCCATCGTCAGCCAGCCCACTACCGCCAGAAGAGTGGCGAGCACGGCGAAGATCAGGATCCCGCCGATGATCTTCATCACAGCCGAGCGCATCGCGTCGGGCGCGAGCGCGAACTCGGCGGAGTGCTTGCGTCCCGCCAGGTGGCGGCGGCCGGCCACGTACTGGATCAGGCCCGCGGTCATCCCGATGGCGGCGGCCGAGAAGCCCCAGTGCCAGCCCTGGTGCTCGCCGAGCCAGGCGGTGATCAGGGGACCGGCGAAGGCGCCGATGTTGATGCCCATGTAGTAGAGGGCGAAGCCGGCGTCGCGCCGGTCGTCGTCCGTCCTGTACAGCTTGCCGACCATGCTGGCCACGTTCGGCTTCAGCAGGCCGGTGCCGGCGCTGATCAGGCCGAGGCCCACCCAGGTCATGGCGGCGGTCGGCACGGCCATGGCGTAGTGGCCGCAGGCGATCAGGATGCCGCCCCAGAGCACGGCGCGGTACGAACCGAGGATCCGGTCGGCGAGCCACCCGCCGGCGACGGAGACGAGGTAGACCATGGTCCCGTAGGCCGCCGAGACGGAGGCCGCGGTGCCCGGGTTCATCCCCAGGCCGCCGTTGGCCACCGTGTCCGCGAAGTAGAGGACGAGGATGGCCTGCATGCCCAGGAACGAGAAGCGCTCCCAGACCTCCAGCCCGGAGAGCGTGGCCAGGCCCCTGGGGTGCCCGAGGAAGGCGTGGTCGTCGCCGGGCGGCGGCTGGTCGGCCTCCGGGTCGGAGGAGTCGTCTATATCGGTAGCAGTTCTGGACAAAACGCATTCTCCGGTTGTTTCGGCTGCTCTAGAACATACCGGGGCGGATGGGGCGCTGCCCGGCCGGTACGCGACCGGTACGCGGCCCGTGGCCGGACAGGCGCCCTGGGTGATCGAAAACAGACCCGATACGCTGGCTTGAGTGATGGCAGCGACACATCGACAATCCGTGTGATCGTCAAGGTGATCGTCAGCAGACAGGAGTACCCCTCGTGACCGTCGTCGGGCCGTTCGGACTGAGCGTGCGGGACCAGGCTCTTGAGACCGATGTCCAGGCCGGACTGGCCGCCGTCGAGGCGGGTCTGCTGGAAGCCACCAAGAGCGAAGTCCCCTTCATCACCGAGGCCGCACAGCACCTGGTCCGCGCCGGCGGCAAGCGCTTCCGGCCGCTGCTGGTGATGCTCGCCTCCCGGTTCGGCGATCCCTACGCGCCCGGGATCGTCCCCTCCGCCGTGGTCGTGGAGCTCACCCACCTGGCGACGCTCTACCACGACGACGTCATGGACGAGGCGGACGTGCGCCGCGGCGTGGAGAGCTCCAACGCCCGCTGGGGCAACGCCGTGGCCGTCCTGACGGGTGACTTCCTGTTCGCCCGCGCCTCGCACATCCTGGCGGACCTCGGCCCCGAGGCCGTACGGGTCCAGGCCGAGGCGTTCGAGCGGCTGGTGACGGGCCAGATCCTGGAAACGGCCGGCCCGCGCGACGGCCGCGACCCCGTCGAGCACTACCTCGACGTCATCGCCGGCAAGACCGGCTCGCTGATCGCGGTCTCCGGCCGCTTCGGCGCGATGATGTCCGGCGCCGACGAGGCGGTCGTCGACATCCTGACCCAGTACGGCGAGCGGCTCGGCACCGCCTTCCAGCTCGCCGACGACGTCCTCGACATCGCCTCCGACTCGCACGAGTCCGGCAAGACCCCCGGCACCGACCTGCGCGAGGGCATCCCGACGCTGCCGGTCCTGCGGCTGCGGGAGATGGCGGCCCAGGGCGGCGACCCCGACGACCTGGAGCTCGTACGGCTCCTGGACGGCGACCTGACGGACGACGCCCGGCACGCCGAGGTGCTCGCCCGGCTGCGGGTCCACCCGGCCCTGGAGCAGGCCCGCAAGGACACCGTGCGGTACGCGGAGGAGGCGCGGGCCACGCTGGCCCCGCTGCCCGACTGCTTCGCGAAGTCGGCGCTGGTGGAGCTCTGCGACGCCGTGGTCCACCGCGCGGGCTGACGGCGGAGTCCGCAACACCGAGTGCAGGGGCGAGGGCCCGGCAACCGTTCCTAGCCAGTACGCGTGAGTGAGTCCTGGACCCACTCACGCGTACTGGGCGCATCCCGAACGGTTTTGGATGCACTGGGTCCCCGCTTTCTCTTCCCGCTCGGCGGCACGTCTCTGGGGGCGTGATCCGTTGCGGGTGGGCGGTTTCCCTCACGCCCCTGGGTACCCGGTGCGGCCTGGACGGTCCGATGCCCGTAGCGATCGCTCTGGTCGCTACGGGGCGGTGCTGTCCGACGCCGGATCGGGTGTCCGAGGGCGCGTCGCCCGATCGCGATACCTGCGGCATCGTGACGGGACATCTTTCGGCGCGGGGTGGCCAGCGGCTTCTGCCAGTGCCGGCCTCCCCACTGGGAGGTGTACGCGGGATCGACCGCGACGACGGCGAGGCCGTGCTCAGCGGTCATCGATACGAGTCGGGCCTTGAGCTTGCCGGTCGGGATGCCGGAGATCAGCTGCCGGAAGCGTTTCCTGCCGCCGTGCTTCTCGCGGGTCTTCTCGGTCGTGAAGTCGAGGTCCTCGATAGCGATGGCGTTGACGCCCACTTGCCTGGCCCAGTGCAGTACCTGGGTGATGGCGTGGCGGATCTGCGCGTCGCGGTGATCGGCAGTACCGGACAGGTCGTAGGGGAAGCGCTGTGGCTCGCCCACAGGGTTGCCGTGCGGGTCGAGTTGGTAGGCGGCGAAGTGATCGGCGTTGGTATCGACCCCGACCATGCCCTTCGCGCGTGCCGTGGCGAGCGGGACCGTCTGGACGACGGGGTATTGCCAGGAGGCCGTCAGGTACCAGCGGCCGCGTGCGACGTCCAGGTGGATGCGATAGGCCACGGCCCGGTTCGCTTCGATGCGGTCGGCCCATTCCACGCCCCGATGCGCGAACGCGATCCGGCAGGCCAGGACGTACCGCCCATGTGTGGCGTTGGCCAGGTGTGTGAGAGGGGCGGGCAGTTTGACCGACACCTCGCCGTCGGGGGTGACGCGGATCGTCTCGTTCCCGAACCGCTTCCCGGACTCGCCATCAGCGGCGAGAAACCAGCGTGCGGCTTCCCAGCGGGCACGCCACTGCTCCTCCGTGAGTTGGGCCTCGGCCAGGTTGTGCCGGGTGTTCGCCGGCCGCTTCCCACCCCGCACCACCCGGACCCGACCCGCCCGCCAGTCTGTGAGAGCGGCTTCATGGCGCGCCTCCAGGACGATGAGACGGCGGGACTTGTTGAACCACTCGCTCTTGGAGCGGTATCCGCCCCCAGCCCGCTTGGTGCCCTTCTCCCTGATGGACAGGGACAGGCGATGCTTCAGTGTCTTGATGCCGGCGTCCAGGTTCTGGATGTGCGCGGCCTGGCAGCGGCGGGCGAGTGCCCACTGATCGTGGCTGGCCTTGGTGATCGCCCCCGCGATCCGCGAAGAGGACTCCCCCGTCAGCCCCCGCTTGCGGGCCGCCCACGTGTCGGCGGAGTGGTCGGGGCCGTCCGCGCACCGTTGCTTGAGGTCACGGGAAGCCAGAGCGCCCTGATGCGCGCCCACCAGGTGGAGGACTTCCTCGTCCTCGGTACTCAGGTGCTTGAGGCGGTCGCGTACCGCCACACCGGACGGACCGAGCGCCACAAAGGAGGGAGCGATAGTGCGCAACTTCTTGGCTGGCTCAGCCATCCCCGGCCGCCGCCTCCAGCGTCCTGTGCGCCCGGTTCCTTGCGGAACGCTGTCCGTACAAGCGGGCACGAGACGACGTCAGCGAACTGCCCTCACGGAACCAGCGATACGCATTCTGGGGATGTACACCCCGCGTCTTCGCCGACTCCTTGAGATCCATACACCCGACCGTAACGACACTCACCCACATGGACCATCGCTCACAAGAGTGAACAAATGAACCAGCAGTGCCCTACCCCTAGGGGTGGGGGAGGCCGGGCCCTCGTCATGTCATCCCAGGGGCGTACGCACAGTTGGCTCCGGGGGCTGACGCCGCGACCCCCTCCTCTTTGGTCAGATAGAGCTACATCCCCACCAGATCGGGTGAGAGTGGCGGCGCGGGGTGGACGTGGTCGTGCTTGTCGACGACTGCAAGACGGGTAGGTCGCCGCCGTACACACAGAGGTAGGGCAGACAGACATGGCAACGAACGCAAAGACCCGCAAGGCTGCTCGGTACGCCGTACCGGTCGCGGTGTTCGGTGTGGTCGCCGGCACGATCGCGATGGTTCCGGCCTTCGCGAACGCCGGGGGACCGGACCTTCCGAAGGTGACGGCCCAGCAGCTCATCGAGAAGATCGCGGCCTCGGACGTGCAGCAGCTGTCCGGCAGCGCCAAGATCAGCACGGACCTGGGCCTGCCGAGCCTTCCGGCCGGCCTGCTGGGCGGCGGTGGCGGCGTGACCGGCGGCTCCGCGGACCCGCAGGACAAGCTCGCCCAGCTGGTGAGCGGCACCCACACCTTCCGGGTGGCCGCCGACGGCCCGGACCGCCAGAAGCTGACCTTCGTGGACGGCAAGGACGAGTACAGCCTCGTCCACAACGGCGACGACGTCTGGGGATACGACTCCAAGTCGAAGGAGGTCTTCCACGAGAAGGCGCCCACCGACACGTCGGATGCGGACAAGGGCGGCAAGAGCTCCGAGCGCAAGACCGGCGACGGACTCCCCGCCTCCCCGCAGGAGATCGCCCAGGAGGTCCTGAAGGCCGCCGGACCGACCACCGACGTCAGCGTCGGGGACACGGCCCAGGTGGCCGGGCGCGACGCCTACCAGCTGGTCCTGAAGCCGAAGGGGACCGGTTCGACGGTCTCCTCGGTGAAGATCGCGGTGGACGCGAAGAAGGGCATGCCGCTGCGCGTGCAGGTGCTCTCCACCGACGGCGGCAAGCCGATCGTGGACGCCGGCTTCACCAAGGTGGACTTCTCCAAGCCCGCCGCCGACACCTTCGCCTTCACCCCGCCCAAGGACGCCAAGGTGACCGAGGGCGCGGCTGGCGAGCACGGAAAGGGTGGCAAGGACGGCAAGGACAAGGGTCTGGACGCCCTGGAGGCCATCCCGGGTCTGGGCGGCCTGACGGGCGGCGCCGAGGGCGTCAACGGCGAGCCGAAGGTCCTCGGCGAGGGCTGGACCTCGATCGCCCGGATCGAGACCGGCGCGAACAACACCCTCAAGGGCCTCGACGACGCGGCGAAGGACGAGAACGCGCCGAAGGGCGCCTCGCAGTTCCTCGACGCGCTCGGGGAGAAGGTCTCCGGGAAGTTCGGCGAGGGCCGCGTCCTGAAGACCCGCGTGGTCAACGCGCTGATCACGGACGACGGCAAGGTCTACGTCGGCGCGGTCACCAAGGCCGAGCTGGTGAAGGCGGCCGACGCCAACAAGTAACCGCAGCGGGTGTCCAAGGGTGGGCGGGGACTGTGTCCCTGCCCACCCTTGGGCCGTTCCGGCCCTGTGTACAGCGGCCCCGCTGTACCGTGAAAAGCATGTCGAGACACGTCACCATCCGCCTGGAAGAAGAGTTCCACGAACGCCTGAAGGCGCGTGCGGCGGCCCTGGGCACGACGGTCACCGCTCTGATCACCGAAGTCACGGAACGCGAGCTCGACGAGGACCGGAAGAACTTCCTGTCCGGAATCGAGGAGTTCGCCGACCACTGGGGCTACTTCCAGGAGCGGTTCGGGCATTGAAGATCACCATGGAGTGGGCCTGGACCGCTCTGGCCCACCATCTCCCGTCAGATCCCGCCGTGTGGGATCCCTCCGGAGTGGCCGCCGCCGTGGCCCGCCACCAGAACGACCTCGTCCTGGTCCCCGAACAGCCCGCCCCGGACACCGCGTGGCGGGCCGCCGCGTTTCTGCACACCCTCGCGGTGTGCCCGGCGCTGGAATCCCCGATGAACGAGTTCTACGCCGCCGCCGCCACCCGCTCGTACCTGCGGGTCGCCGGTGCCAAGCAGCTGCCCTCGCCGGAGGAACTCGGCGATCTGGTGGAGGCCGCGAAGCTAGGCCGCGCCGATGTCGCAGCGGTCGCGCAGGAGCTGCGGGCCCGGATCCAGGAACCGCTGTCGGCCTCGCTACGGGGCCTCGCGCAGGACTCGTAGGACACGCGGCACGAACAGTGCAGCGAGGAGCTCCGGCATGATCCCGATCGGATCACACCGGAGCCCCAAAGGACTGGACCACTTGGCGGGTTGGCGTCTTAGAAGGTGATCTTCCAGCTGTTGATGTAGCCGACGTCCTGCGCGGCCACGTCCTTGGCCTGGAGCTTCCACACGCCGTTGGCGACCTCGGAGGAGGCGTTGACCGTGACGGACTTGACGATGTTGTCCGCGCTGCCGCCGGTGCGGTTGTGCAGGTTGTACAGGGTGCCGTCGGGGGCGACCAGGTCGACCACCAGATCACCGATGTAGGGGTGGACGATGTTCACGTCGACCTTGGTGGTGGCCGGGGCGTTGCCCGTGACGCCCGAGACCGTGATCGGCGAGTTCACCGCGGCGGCCGGGGAGTCCGGGATGTTCACGTCGGCCGTGTTCTCGAAGGACGGGCCCGGCGGGACCGGGACGGCGAACCCGAGGTTCCAGATCGCGTAGGCGATGGCGTCGGAGTTGCGGTCCAGGGCGGTGTCGTTGATGTTCGACGTGTTGTCGCAGGAGGAGTGGTAGCAGCGGTCGAAGGCCTGACCGGAGGTGCCGCCCCACTTCTGCGCCTGGGCCGCCGACTTTGTGTTGCTGGCGCCGGTGAACAGGCCGCCGACGGGGATGCCGACGTTCTTGAAGGACGCGTGGTCGGAGCGGCCGTCGCCCTCGGTCTCGATCTCCGTGGGGACGCCGAGGCCCGCGTAGTAGTTCTTGAAGGTCTGCTCGATCGTCGGGTCGTCGTCGTAGACGAAGTAGCCCGGGTTCGGCGAGCCGATCATGTCGAAGTTCAGGTACCCGGCGAACTTCGCCCGCTCGGCGGTCGGCAGGCTGTTGACGTAGGCCTTCGACCCGATCAGGCCGAGCTCCTCCGCGCCCCACCAGCCGAAGCGCAGGTGCTTCGTGGGCGTGAGGCCGGCCCGGGAGACGGCGAGCGCGGTTTCCAGCACGGCCGCGCTGCCGGAGCCGTTGTCGTTGATGCCCGCGCCGGAGGTCACCGAGTCGAGGTGCGCGCCGGACATCAGGACCGAGCCCGGGTCGCCGCCCGGCCAGTCGGCGATCAGGTTGTAGCCGGTGGCGCCGCCGGAGGTGAAGGTCTGCAGGCTGGTCGTGAAACCGGCCGCGTCCAGCTTGGCCTTCACGTAGTCGATCGAGGCCTTGTAACCGGCCCTGCCGTGGGCGCGGTTGCCGCCGTTGGCGGTGGCGATCGACTGCAACTGCGTCAGGTGCGCCTTGACGTTGGCGAGCGGGATGTCGGGCGGCGTGGGCGCCGCGGCGACCGAGGCCGGCGAGGCGAGCGCAGCGGGGGCGGTGGCGGCGAACAGGCCGGCGACCGCGAAGGCGGTCACGGTGGCGAGGCGCCGGGAGACGGACAGGCTCATGTGGGGGCTCCGGGATTCCGTACTGGGGATGTGTGCGGAAACGTGCGGGGTAGAACAAGTGAGCAACGTGCGTCAGTGCGAGCCTGATGGTCAGCGAGAGCATGACAGTCCGTCAAGACCTCAATCCGGTCACACCCGTTCGGAAAGCGGACGGAGCCGCCTGTGGGGCCGGGGCGGGAGCACACTGGGGGGATGAATGTGAACGAAGAGACCCGTGCGGCGGTCGTCGAGGCGCAGTGGCTCGGCGCGCGGCGGGCATGGGCGGACCGCCTGGAGCGCCTGGAGCACCTCGGTCCGAAGGTCTGGCACCTCGGCACCATCGCGGTGCTGGATGCGGCCCACGAGGACCCGGTTCTACGGCAGCTCTACCCGTACACGAGCCATTGCCACGTGCACTTCAGCAGCACGACCCGCTTCCCCTACGAGGTGGCGGTCCCCTTCGTGATCCCGCTGCCCGACGGGCGGTTCCGCGTCGTGCGGCGCGATCCCGCCGGGGAGGTCGGCGAGGTCGCCACGGCCGGGGAGGCCGTGGACCTGGTGGTCGCGCACGTACCGCCGGGCCTCCGGCTCGCCACCACGGGGCTGCCGATGGAGGGGTAGGCCCGGGGCGGAGGGGGAGGTGCGGGAGGGGAGGTGCGGGAGGGGGCGGAGGGGGTGCAGGGAGCGGGGACATGCGGACGGGCGCGTCCGAAGACGCGCCCGTCGATGCTCCGAGCGGTGTTACGCGCTCTCGCGCGCCGGGGTCGGGAGAGGGTTCGGGAGAGGGTTCGGGAGGGGGCTCGCGAGGGGGCTCGGCAGGGACGCCGACAGGGCCTCCAGGCGCAGGGCCCGGGAGCGGCGGGCGGTGCGCAGGGCGTCCCAGGTGAGGATCGAGAGGGCGACCCAGACCAGGGAGAAGCCGGCCCAGCGCGCGGGCGGCATGGCCTCGTGGAAGTACAGGACGCCGAGGCCGAACTGGAAGACCGGGGCCATGTACTGGAGCAGCCCGAGCGTGGACAGCGGGACCCGGATCGCGGCCGCGCCGAAGCAGATCAGCGGGATCGCGGTGACCAGCCCGGCCGAGGCCAGCAGGGCGGCGTGCCCCGGGCCCTGGGTGGTGAAGGTGGACTCGCCCTGCGAGCCGAGCCACAGCAGGTAGCCGAGGGCGGGCAGGAACATGATCACGGTCTCGGCGGTCAGCGACTCCAGGCCGCCCATGCCGAGCTGCTTCTTGATCAGCCCGTACAGGGCGAAGGAGAAGGCCAGGATCAGCGAGATCCACGGCGGCCGGCCGTATCCGACGGCGAGGACCAGCACGGCGGTGACGGCGATCGCGACCGCCGCCCACTGCGTGCGGCGCAGGCGCTCGCCGAGGACCAGAACGCCGAGCGCGATGGTGACCAGGGGGTTGATGAAGTAGCCGAGGCTCGCCTCGACGACCGCGCCGTTGTTGACGGCCCAGATGTAGACGCCCCAGTTCACGGTGACCAGGGCGGCGGCCACCCCGGTGAGGGCGAGCTTGCGCGGCTGGCGCAGCAGCTCCGCCATCCATCCCCAGCGCCGCAGGACCAGCAGCGCCAGGCCGACCACGGCCAGGGACCACACCATGCGGTGGGCGAGGATCTCGATCGCTCCGGCGGGCTGGAGGAGCGGCCAGAAGAGGGGCACGATCCCCCACATTCCGTACGAGGCGAAGCCGTAGAGCAACCCCGCGCGCTGGTCGTTCTCTGCCTTCAAGGGACCTCCAGAGCTACTTCAAGCCAACCTGACGACGGTAGCGCCGAGCACGCCGAAAGTCATTAGCGTTCGACGAGATGCTCATGACACTTCGGTGTCCGCGGGTCGGCCGGGACACGACGAAGCCCGGACCCTCCTGCGGGTCCGGGCTTCGAAGGCGTGCGGTGGCCGGCCGGCCGGACGGCTCAGCCGACGACGGTCCAGGTGTCGTTCCCGCTCAGCAGCGCGCCCAGGTCGCCCTTGCCGCTGCGGTCCACGGCCGTCTCCAGCTGTTCGGCCATGAGCGTGTCGTAGACGGGCCGCCGCACGTTGCGGAACACCCCGATGGGCGTCTGGTGCAGCGTGTCGGGGTCGGCCAGCCGGGACAGCGCGAACGCGTTGGTCGGGGAGGCCGAGGAGGCGTCGTGGACCAGGATCCGGGACTCGTTCTCGGGGGTCACGGTCACGACCTCCAGGTCGCCGGTGGCCACGTCGCGCACGACGCCCTTGGCGTTGTCCGTGCCGAAGCGGATCGGCTGCCCCTGCTCCAGCCTGATCACGGCCTCCTGGGCCTGCTCGCGGTCCTTGAGGACCTCGAAGGCGCCGTCGTTGAAGATGTTGCAGTTCTGGTAGATCTCCACCAGCGCCGTGCCCTCGTGGTCGGCCGCCGCGCGCAGCACCTCGGTGAGGTGCTTGCGGTCGGAGTCGACCGTACGGGCCACGAAGGAGGCCTCCGCGCCGATCGCCAGCGAGACCGGGTTGAAGGGCGCGTCCAGCGAGCCCATCGGGGTCGACTTGGTGATCTTGCCGACCTCGGAGGTGGGGGAGTACTGCCCCTTGGTCAGCCCGTAGATCCGGTTGTTGAACAGCAGGATCTTGAGGTTGACGTTGCGCCGCAGGGCGTGGATCAGGTGGTTTCCGCCGATGGACAGCGCGTCCCCGTCACCGGTGACGACCCAGACCGACAGGTCGCGGCGCGAAGTGGCCAGCCCCGTGGCGATGGCCGGGGCGCGGCCGTGGATCGAGTGCATCCCGTAGGTGTCCATGTAGTACGGGAAGCGCGAGGAGCAGCCGATGCCGGAGACGAAGACGATGTTCTCCTTCGCCAGCCCCAGCTCGGGCATGAAGCCCTGGACGGCTGCGAGCACCGCGTAGTCGCCGCAGCCGGGACACCAGCGGACCTCCTGGTCCGACTTGAAGTCCTTCATCGACTGCTTGGCGGCCGCCTTGGGCACCAGCGAGAGCAGGGAGGGGCTGTCGGTCACCTCAGCCATTGATGGCCTCCTTGAGATGGTTGGCGAGCTGCTCGGCCTTGAACGGCATGCCGTTCACCTGGTTGTACGACGCCGCGTCGACCAGGTACTTCGCCCTCAGGAGGGTCGCGAGCTGCCCGAGGTTCATCTCCGGCACCACTACCTTGTCGTAACGCTTCAGGACCTCTCCCAGATTCCTCGGGAAGGGGTTGAGGTGGCGCAGGTGGGCCTGCGCGATGGGGATCCCGGCGATCCGCAGCCGCCGTACGGCCGCCGTGATCGGCCCGTACGTCGAGCCCCAGCCGATCACCAGGGCCCGCGCGCCGTCCGGGTCGTCGACCTCCAGGTCGGGGACCTCGATGCCGTCGATCTTGGCCTGGCGGGTGCGGACCATGAACTCGTGGTTGGCCGGGTCGTACGAGATGTTGCCCGTGCCGTCCTGCTTCTCGATGCCGCCGATCCGGTGCTCCAGCCCCGGCGTGCCCGGGACCGCCCACGGGCGGGCCAGGGTCTGCGGATCGCGCTTGTACGGCCAGAAGACCTCGGTGCCGTCCGCGAGCTCGTGGTTCGGTCCGGAGGCGAACTGGACCTTCAGGTCCGGCAGGTCCGCCACGTCCGGGATCCGCCAGGGCTCGGAGCCGTTGGCGAGGTACCCGTCGGAGAGCAGGAACACCGGGGTCCGGTAGGTCAGCGCGATCCGGGCCGCGTCCAGCGCGGCGTCGAAGCAGTCCGCCGGCGTGCGCGGGGCCACGATCGGCACCGGGGCCTCGCCGTTGCGCCCGTACATCGCCTGGAGCAGGTCGGCCTGCTCGGTCTTGGTCGGCAGACCCGTCGACGGGCCGCCGCGCTGGATGTCCACGATCAGCAGCGGCAGCTCCAGGGAGACCGCCAGCCCGATCGTCTCGGACTTCAGGGCCACGCCCGGGCCGGAGGTGGTGGTCACGGCGAGCGCGCCGCCGAAGGCCGCGCCCAGCGCCGCGCCGATGCCGGCGATCTCGTCCTCGGCCTGGAAGGTGCGTACGCCGAAGTTCTTGTGCCGGCTCAGCTCGTGCAGGATGTCCGAGGCCGGGGTGATCGGGTACGAGCCCAGGTAGAGCGGCAGATCGGCCTGCTGGCCCGCCGCGATCAGCCCGTAGGACAGGGCGAGGTTCCCCGAGATGTTGCGGTAGGTGCCGGGCGGGAAGGCGCGGGTGGCCGGGGCCACCTCGTAGGAGACGGCGAAGTCCTCGGTGGTCTCGCCGAAGTTCCAGCCGGCCCGGAAGGCGGTGACGTTCGCCTCCGCGATCTGGGGCTTCTTCGCGAACTTCTGCCGCAGGAAGGTCTCGGTGCCCTCGGTGGGCCGGTGGTACATCCAGGACAGCAGCCCGAGCGCGAACATGTTCTTGCTGCGCTCGGCCTCCTTGCGGGAGAGCCCGAAGTCCTTCAGCGCCTCGACGGTGAGGCTGGTCAGCGGCACCGGGTGGACGTTGTAGGCGTCCAGCGAGCCGTCTTCCAGCGGGGAGGTCTCGTAGCCGACCTTGGCCATCGGGCGCTTGGTGAACTCGTCGGTGTTGACGATGATCTCCGCGCCGCGCGGCACGTCCGCGATGTTCGCCTTCAGCGCCGCCGGGTTCATCGCCACCAGGACGTTCGGGGCGTCGCCCGGCGTCAGGATGTCGTGGTCGGCGAAGTGCAGCTGGAAGGACGACACACCGGGGAGGGTGCCTGCGGGCGCCCTGATCTCGGCCGGGAAGTTCGGGAGCGTCGAGAGGTCGTTGCCGAAGGAGGCGGTCTCCGAGGTGAAACGGTCACCGGTGAGCTGCATTCCGTCACCGGAGTCACCCGCGAAGCGGATGATCACCCGATCGAGGCGGCGTACTTCCTTCGTCCCGGCGCCCCCGGCGGGTCCGGTGTCTCCACCGTGGGCGCCGTGGCCCGGGGAGTCACCGTTCGGGCCCGGGGACGTCCGCTGCTCGCCGACGACTGCGCCTTCGGCCCCGTCGGACTGTTCGGCTGGGCTACTGACCTGGCTGGTCACTGAACTGGACCTCCTTCGAGGCGTGAGCACTGCCCGATTCCCACCCTACGTCCGTAGGGATCCGTTCCCCGGGGTGCTCATTTTCTGGACCGCCCCTTCGGCGGTCTGTCCGAATCCGGCCTTACCTGACAGAGTGTCAGTTGATCAAGATCTTAGGTAGGTGAGAACGGCCAGCACGCGCCGGTGATCCCCGTCACTGGGTGACAGGCCCAGCTTCATGAAGATGTTGCTGACGTGCTTCTCCACCGCGCCGTCGCTCACCACCAGCTGCTTGGCCACCGCGGAATTGGTCCGCCCCTCGGCCATCAGCCCGAGCACCTCGCGCTCGCGCGGGGTCAGCCCCGCCAGCACGTCCTGCTTGCGGCTGCGGCCGAGCAGCTGCGCGACGACCTCCGGGTCCAGGGCGGTACCGCCCCGGGCGACGCGGACGACGGCGTCGAGGAACTCGCGCACATCGGCCACCCGGTCCTTCAGCAGGTACCCCACCCCGGTACTGGACCCGGCCAGCAGTTCGGTGGCGTACTGCTCCTCCACGTACTGGGACAGCACGAGCACACCTATGCCGGGGTGATCGCGCCGCAGCCGTACGGCGGCCCGTACGCCCTCGTCGGTGTGTGTGGGCGGCATCCGCACGTCGGCGACCACCACGTCCGGCAGCGCGTTCTCGGCCGCCAGCTCCGCCACCGTCTTGATCAGGGCTTCCGCGTCCCCGACGCCCGCGACGACGTCATGCCCCCGGTCGGTCAGCAACCGGGTCAGGCCCTCACGCAGCAGCACTGAATCCTCGGCGATGACCACCCGCACCCTGTCTTCCACGACTTCGCTGCTCCCGCGTCCGCTCATGCCCCGTGTTTCCCTGACTCAGCCAAGCATCCCAGTCTTGAGCCCGGATATATCCGGAGCGCGATCAACGCGTGCCCCCGTACCGGCTGTTTTCGGCCCTGGGCGCCCCACTGAGCCACCCCCGTCCCCAAGTCAGGGCTTTGGCCCCCGCCGAGCAGGGGCCGAACGGCACCGGGGTGGGGGCGACGGGAGGACATGACATGTGACCGCACGGCTGCTCCCGGGGCGGGGCATCCGTGCGGTCACGCCACGACACGACACGTCACGTCATCGGAGGGTGCGTTTCAGGCGGTGGCGGTCCGCCAGGGGAGTTCCGCGGTCACGGTCGTGCCGCCACCGGCGGGGGAGTCCACGACGAGCACCCCGTCCACGGCGTCGAGCCGCTCGGCCAGCCCCGCCAGTCCCGATCCGGCCACCGCGTCGGCCCCGCCGACACCGTCGTCGGCCACCTGGATCAGCAGCCGCTCGCCCGACTTCCACACGTCGACCCCGGCCGTACGGGCCCTCGCGTGCTTGCTCACGTTCTGCAGCAGCTCCGACACCGTGAAGTACGCGATCCCCTCGATCGCCGCCGCCGGCCGCGAGGGCAGGTCCACGGCCACCCGTACGGGCACCGCGCACCGCGAGGCCACCGAGGACAGGGCCGCGTCCAGCCCCCGGTCGGTCAGCACCGCCGGGTGGATCCCGCGGGCCAGGTCCCGCAGCTCCTGCAGAGCGATCTTCACTTCGCCGTGCGCCTCGTCCACCATGCGGGCGGCGGCCCGCGGGTCCTCCGTCAGCTTCTCCTTCGCCAGCCCCAGGTCCATGGCCAGCGCCACCAGCCGCGCCTGCGCCCCGTCGTGCAGATCGCGCTCGATGCGCCGCAGGTCGGCCGCCGCGGTGTCGACCACGACACCCCGGTCGGACTCCAGCTCGCTGACCCGGTGCGCGAGCCGTGACGGCCCGAGCAGCCCGCAGACGAGCACCCGGTCCACGGTGGTCAGGGCGCGGACCACCCAGGGGGTGGCGAGGGTGAGGGCGAGCCCGGTCGCGCAGGTCGCCGCGATCGCGAGCGGGGAGTCCAGGTAGAAGGCGTAGTCGTCGTTCTGGAAGAGCTGCAGCCCCGGCTGGTCGGTGAACGCCGGGAACACCCAGAACCAGAGCGGGTAGAGCAGCATGGCCCACCCGTAGGCCCAGAACGTCAGGGCCACGCAGAAGGCGAACACCGCCCACGGGAAGTGGATCACCGAGTACAGCACGTGCCGCCAGGCGCTCCCGCTCTTGAGCAGCGCCCCCATCCGGGCGATCGCCCCGCCCTTCTCCGCCCGGATCGGCGCGGGCTCGGCGATGTCGTGGCCGAGCATCCCGCGCACCCGGGCCCGCTCCACCCGCCCGAACCCGCGGCACATGGCCAGCACCCCGGCCAGCACCGGGACCCCGAGGAAGGTGACGAGCAGCCCGGCGCCGAGGCTGACGCCGGTGATGGCGAGCGAGAAGTACAGGGTGCTGAGCGGCAGCCCGAGCATCAGGTACCCGAACTCCCGCCAGGTCCGCCCCTCGAAGGGAGCCCGCACCACCCTGCCGAACCCGCTGCCGCTGTGTGCGCCGCTACCCATATCGCCAACCCGCCCTTCATCCACTGTGTCCCCCCACCCTCCCGCCCACCCCCCTGCCGCAACCATCCGGCAGGTCGGCCTCTCCCCCGGGGGGTTAACCCCACCCCACCCGCCGCGGGGGGCGGGGCGGGGGCGGGGGCAGCGCCCAGGGCCAGCGGCCGGGGCCTGGCCGGGGTCCCGCCCCGGAGCCGCCCCAGGGTCCCGGCCCGCGGTCCCGGCCGTCCCGGGGTCCCGGGGTCCCGGCCCCGGGGGCCCGGCCCCGGTCCCGCCGCGACGGCCATCGGAGCCGCTGACCGGAGGAGGCCAGGGCCAGCGGCCGGGGGCCGGGGCCAGGCCGGGATCACCGCCCGGGGTCGCCCCGGGGTCCTCGTCCCGCGGTCCCGGCCCCGGTCCCCCCGCCACGGCCATCGGAGCCGCTGACCGGAGGCCAAGCCGAGCCCCCTACCCACCCTTCGCCCGTTCCCTGGGCTCCGCCCAGACCCACGCCTCAAACGCCGGCGGGGCTGGATCGCCCTGCATGGTGATCCAGCCCCAACGGCCCGCAAGCCCAGACGGGCGCAACCAATCCAGGCCCGACGCCCGCACGCACAAACCTGCGCAGCAAACCCAGCCGCAACGGCCCGCACGCGTAAACGGGCGCAGCCAAAACCAGGCCGCTACGGCCCGTACGTGCAGATCGGCGCGGCCAAGATCCGGCCCCCACGGCCCGTACATGCAGATCGGCGCGGCCAAGATCCGGCCCCCACGGCCCGTACATGCAGATCGGCGCGGCCGAATCCGGCCGCTACGGCCCGCACGCGCAGACGGGCGCGGCCAAGGTCGGGGCTCCGCCGGCCCGCATGTGCAGATCGCCGCGGCCAAACCGCCCCTACGGGCAGATCGCCGCGGCCAAATCCGGCTCGGACGGCCCGCACGTGCAGACGGGCGTGGCCAAGGTCCGGCCCCAAAACGGCCCGCACGTGCAGATTGGCGCGGCCAAAACCCGGCCCCCACGGCCCGCACGTGCAGACGGGCCGCGGCCAAAAATCCAGCCCCGCCGGCGTTTGAGGCGCGGGGGTCCGGGGGCTGGGCCCCGGGAGCGGGGCACTGCCCACCCACGGAGGGCAGTGCACCACACCCCCAGCCCGCAGGCCGGGGCTCCGGGATGCCGGCCCGGGGGGACCCGGCCCCGCTGCGCGGAGCGCTACCGCGCGGACCGCTCCCGCCACGGCAGCTCCGCCGTGACCACGGTCCCCGCCCCCACGGGCGACTCGACCACCAGCACCCCGTCCACCGCGTCGAGCCGCACACCCAGTCCCGCCAGCCCCGACCCGGCCAAAGCGTTCGCGCCGCCGCGCCCGTCGTCCGACACCCGGATCAGCAGCCGCCCGTCGGCGGAGCCACCCGTGCGCCACACCTCGACCTCCGCGCACCGCGCCCCCGGCCCGGCGTGCTTGCTCACGTTCTGCAGCAGCTCCGAGACCACGAAGTACGCGATCCCCTCGATCGCCTCCGCCGGCCGCGCCGGCAGATCCACCGCCACCTTCACGGGGACCAGGCACCGCGAGGCCACCGAGGACAGCGCCGCGTCCAGCCCCCGGTCGGTCAGCACCGCCGGGTGGATCCCGCGGGCCAGGTCGCGGAGCTCCTGGAGGGCGATCTTCACCTCTCCGTGCGCCTCGTCCACCATCGCCGCCGCCCCCTCGGGGTCCTCCAGCAGCTTCTCCTTGGCCAGGCCCAGCCCCATCGCCAGCGCCACCAGCCGGGCCTGCGCCCCGTCGTGCAGGTCCCGCTCGATGCGCCGCAGGTCCGCCGCCGCCGTGTCGACCACGACACCGCGGTCGGACTCCAGCTCGGCGATGCGCCGCTCCAGTTCGTCGGAGGGCGACAGCAGGCCCCGTACCATCGCCCGGTCCACGTTCGCGAGCCCGCGGACCACCCACGGCAGCACCGGCCACAGCACGAACAGCCCGGTCAGTGCCACACTGAAGGTGAGGACCGCCCACGGCAGCCGGATCAGCTCGAACAGCACGGTCCGCCACGCCACCGGGTCCTTGAGGCTCGCCCACAGCCAGGGGAAGAACCCGCCGGACCGGCCCGGCCCCGGCATCGGCGTCGGCTCATCGACTCGTACGCCCAAGAGGTCGCGGGCCCGCGCCCGTTCCAGCCGTCCCAATTGGCGAGACATGAACAGACCACATGCGAACAGCGGAAGACCGATGGCGGTCACCGACAGACCGCCCGCGGTCGCCACCATCACCACCGTGTAGACGAACCCGATGAGGGCGGCGGGCAAATTGCTCAGCAGGTAGGCGATTTCCTTCCACGTCACGGCATCGAGGGCTGCGCGTACGGGAGGAGGAGCGCCGTCGTCGGGGGTGTGCTTGCTCGCGGTCATGCGCCCACCCTGTCAAGCGCCGGGGCCCGATGCCATGGGGTAGCCGGGCCGAGGTAAACGGGGGATAACCCCACCCCGTGGACCCCAGGCCCTAGACTCCCGTCCGTACCAGATCAACCTGATCGTCGACAGTGGCCGAGGAACGAGGAACGGACGTGCCCGAACCAACGGTATCGACCGTAACCGTGCTCGCAGCGGACTACTTCCGTACGTATTCGGTCGTCGGCCTCCTGGCCGCGCTCGGCGTGCTCTTCGTATCGGTGGCGTTCGGCGCCAACCGCCTGCTGAGCCCGTCCGTCCCGACCCGCGAGAAGCTGCTGACCTACGAGTGCGGCGTGGACCCGGTCGGCGAGGGCTGGGCGCACACCCAGGTCCGCTACTACGTCTACGCCTTCCTCTACGTCATCTTCGCCGTCGACTCGATCTTCCTCTTCCCCTGGGCGACGGTGTTCGCCGCCGCCGGTTACGGCGCCACGACGCTGGTGGAGATGTTCATCTTCCTCGGCTTCCTGGCCGTCGGCCTGCTCTATGCGTACAAGAAGGGCGTCCTCGAATGGCTGTGACCCCGGCCGGTACCCCGGCCGTGCCGTCGGAGCCGCAGCTGCTCCCGGAGCCGAAGCGGCTGGGCGTCCTGTCCCGCCTCGCGCCCGAGCCCATGAAGGTGGTCCTCAACTGGGGCCGCCGCTACAGCCTGTGGGTCTTCAACTTCGGCCTCGCCTGCTGCGCGATCGAGTTCATCGCGGCCTCGATGGCCCGCCACGACTTCATCCGGCTCGGCGTCATCCCCTTCGCGCCCGGCCCGCGCCAGGCGGACCTGATGATCGTCTCCGGCACGGTGACGGACAAGATGGCCCCGGCCGTCAAGCGGCTGTACGAGCAGATGCCCGAGCCCAAGTACGTGATCTCCTTCGGCGCCTGCTCCAACTGCGGCGGCCCGTACTGGGACTCGTACTCGGTGACGAAGGGCGTAGACCAGATCATCCCGGTCGACGTCTACGTCCCCGGCTGCCCGCCCCGCCCCGAGGCGCTGCTGCAGGGCATCCTCAAACTCCAGGAGAAGATCGCCCGCGAATCGCTGGCGGAGCGCTACACGAACACGCCCGCGCCGTCCCCGGCACAACTCACGAGCGGCCTGATCTCCCCTCCTCCTGCTCCCGGGGCGGACGCGTGAACCTCTACGACTCCCTCCCCGACGCGGCGGGAACGGTCTTCGGCGAGGAAGCCGTCGGCTCCTTCGCCTACTCCGTCCTCACGGTCGACGTCCCCACCGCGAGCTGGATCCCCGCACTGGAGATCGCCCGCGACAAGCTGGGCTGCACCTACTTCGACTGGCTGAGCGCGGTGGACGAGCCGGGCACGGGCTTCCGCATCTGCGCGCACGTCGTCTCCCTGGAGAACCACCGCGTACGCCGCCTCCTGCTGCGGACCACCGTCCCGCACTCGGCGCCCTCCCTGCCGTCGGCCGTCGCCGTCTACGCCGGCGCCGAATGGCACGAGCGCGAGACCTTCGAGATGTTCGGGGTCGTCTTCACGGACCACCCGAACCTGGTTCCGCTGCTCCTCCCCGAGAACTTCGAGGGCCACCCGCTGCGCAAGGACTTCGTCCTCGCGGCACGCGTCGCCAAGGCCTGGCCGGGCGCGAAGGAGCCGGGCGAGGCGCACGACCCGGACGCCCCGAAGCGCCGCCAGATGCTCCCCCCGGGCGTACCGGACCCCAACGACTGGGGCCCGATGAAGGGCCAGCTCCCCCCGGCCCCCGCCCGCCCCGCCCGCACCCCCCGCGCGGCGGCCGGCGCTGCCGCCGACCGCCCCGCCCGCACCCCGCGCGCGGCGGCCGGCGCCCCCGGCGACCGCCCGGCCCGCACCCCCCGCGAAGGCACCCCGCCCTCGCCGGCCTTGACCGAAGCCCCGGCGACCTCGGCTGAAGCGCCCCCGGCCCGTCCGGTACGCCGCTCCCGCTCGGTCACGGACGGCTCCGCGAGCCAGGCACAAGCCTCGCCCACGGCAACCACCCCGACGCCGGCGGCGGCCACGCCGACCCCTCCGGCGGCCACCTCGGCTCCGGCGGCGGCCACCTCGGCTCCTACGGCAGCCGCCCCGACGCCCACGGCAGCCGCCCCGGCTCCGGCGGCAGCCGCCCCGGCTCCGGCGGAAGCCACCCCGGCCCCTACGGCGGCCACCCCGACTCAGGCAGCGGCCACCTCGGCTCCCACGGCAGCCGCCCCGGCTCCGGCGGCAGCCGCCCCGGCTCCGGCGGCGGCCACCCCGGCCCCTACGGCGGCCACCCCGGCGGCCTCAACCGAGGCGGCCCCGGCGGCAGCGACGCCGGCCGAAGCGAGCCCGGCCCCCGCCGAGGCGGCCCCGGGCCGCCCGGTGCGCCGTACCCGCTCGGCTTCCGAAGGCTCGGCGAGCCAGGCGGAGGCCCCGGCCGACGCAGCGGGCACCCCGGAGGCGGAGCCGGGCACGGGTGGAACCCCTGCCCGCGCGCCGCGCCGTACCCGCTCGGTCGCGGATGGCTCCGCGAGCCAGGCCGCGGCTCCGGCCGAAGCCGAGGGCACGCCCGCGGCGGAACCGCAGCCCCCCGCGCGCCCGGTGCGCGGCAGCACGGACGCCCCCTGGCACAACCCGAAGCCCGCCTTCGACACCCCTACGGCCGCTCCGGCGACCCCGGCCGCTCCGGCCCCCCTGGCCGAACCGGCCGCTCCGGCCGAACCGGCCGAACCGGCCACCCCGGCCGAACCGGCTGCTTCGGCCACCTCGGCCGATCCGGTCGACCAAGCGGCTTCGGCCGCTCCGGCGGCTCCGGCCACGGCTGAACCGCCCGCTCCGGCGACCCCGCCCGCTCCGGCGGACCAGGCCGCCCCGGCCGACGCCCCGGCGGGCTCCGCCGAGTCCGAGCAGGAGCCCGGCCCCGAGTCCAAGTCCGCCCCCAAGACGGACCCCTCGGACACGGACCCCACCCCCAACGACCCCACCGGAGGCGCCGCGTGAACGACGTCCTCGACGTCGCCCTGCGGCTGATCGTCGTCTTCGCCGTCTTCCTCGTGCTCCCGCTCGTCGTCGGGCAGACCGAGCACAAGGTGATGGCCCACATGCAGGGCCGCCTCGGCCCCATGTACGCCGGCGGCTTCCACGGCTGGGCCCAGCTCGTCGCCGACGGAGTCAAGTTCGCGCAGAAGGAAGACATCGTCCCGGCCAACGCCGACCGCCGCGTCTTCCAGATGGCCCCCGCCGTCGCGCTGCTCCCGTACCTCCTCGTCCTCCTCGTCATCCCCATCGGCCCCGGCGAAGGCGCCGTCGGCCAGGTCATCGACGCCGGGGTCTTCTTCGCGCTCGCCGTCATGGGCGTCGGCGTGCTCGGCTCGCTGATGGCCGGCTGGGCCTCCGCGAACAAGTTCTCCCTCCTCGGAGGCCTCCGCACCGCCGCCCAGCTGCTCGCCTACGAGCTCCCCATGCTGCTCACGGCGGCCTCGGTCGCCATGGCCGCCGGAACGGTGTCGCTCCCCGGCATCGTCGGTGCCTTCGAGTGGTGGTGGCTGCCCTGGCAGATCGTCGGCGGGCTCGTCTTCTTCACCGCCGGCCTCGCCGAACTCCAGCGGCCACCCTTCGACATGCCCGTCGCCGACTCCGAGATCATCTTCGGCGCGTACACCGAGTACACCGGCCTGCGCTTCGCGCTGTTCCTGCTCGCCGAGTACGCCGGCATCGTCGTCCTGTGCGCCCTGACCACCGTCCTCTTCCTCGGCGGCTGGCACGGCCCCTTCGGCGGCGACGACTTCAGCTGGATCTGGACCCTGCTCAAGATCGCCGCGCTCTCCTTCGTGGTGATCTGGCTCCGCGTGAGCTACCCGCGGCTGCGCGAGGACCAGCTCCAGAAGCTCGCCTGGACCGTACTCATCCCGCTCGCGCTCGCCCAGATCGCGCTCACCGGCATCGTGAAGGTGGCGATCCAGTAAATGCCTCCCATCCCCGGCTCCGGCCTCGCCAAGGGCCTGGCCGTCACGCTGCGCACGATGACGAAGCGCTCGCACACCGCCCAGTACCCCGAGGTGCAGCCCGAACTCCCGCCGCGCTCGCGCGGGGTCATCGGCCTGTTCGAGGAGAACTGCACGGTCTGCATGCTGTGCGCGCGCGAGTGCCCCGACTGGTGCATCTACATCGACTCCCACAAGGAGACGCTCCCGGCCGCCGCCCCCGGTGGCCGTGAGCGCAGCCGCAACGTCCTCGACCGCTTCGCCATCGACTTCTCCCTCTGCATGTACTGCGGCATCTGCATCGAGGTGTGCCCCTTCGACGCGCTGTTCTGGTCGCCGGAGTTCGAGTACGCCGAGACCGACATCCACGAACTGACCCACGAGCGCGACAAGCTGCGCGAGTGGATGTGGACCGTCCCGGCCCCGCCCGCCCTGGACCCGGCCGCCGAGGAGCCCAAGGAAATCGCGGCCGCCCGCAAGGCCGTGGAGAAGGCGGAGACCGCAGCCGCGGCAGCCGCCGCTGCCGCAGCCGCCGAGTCGAACCCCGACACCACGGCCCAGGACCCGGCCCAGCCCCAGGACCCGGCCCCGGAAGGAGACGCGTGATCACCGCAGCCGCCCAAGGCAACGGCTTCCTCTCCCCGACCGGCGTCGAGATCGCCTTCGTCCTCGTCGGCCTCGCCACCCTCGGCGCGGCCGCCGTCACGGTCACCACCAAGCAGCTCGTGCACGCCGCCCTGTGGCTGGTCGTCGCGCTCGGCGGGATCGCCGTCGAGTACCTGCTGCTGACCGCCGAGTTCATCGCCTGGGTCCAGGTACTGATCTACCTCGGTTCCGTGGTCGTCCTCCTCCTCTTCGGGCTGATGCTCACCAAGGCCCCCATCGGCCGCTCACCGGACGCCGACTCCGGCAACCGCCTGGTCGCGCTCGGCGTCGCCCTCGTCGCGGCCGCCGCGCTCGTCTGGGTGGTCGTCGACGCCTTCCGCACCACCTGGATCGACCTCGACGGTCCCGCCCAGGGCTCCACCAAGGTCTCCGGAGAGATCCTCTTCCGGCACTGGGTGCTGCCGTTCGAGGCGCTCTCCGTCCTCCTCCTCGCGGCCCTGATCGGCGCCATCGTGCTGTCCCGCAAGGACACCCCCGACACCGCGGCGTCCGCCGCCGCGACCCCCGGCGCGCCCGCCACAGACAAGAAGGGGCAGCGCTGATGCACCTCGCCTACCCCGCCGTGCTGGCGGCGCTCCTCTTCTGCACGGGCCTGTACGGAGTGCTCGCCCGCCGCAACGCCATCCTGGTCCTGATGTCCGTCGAGCTGATGCTCAACGCCGTCAACCTCAACCTGGTGGCCTTCGACGTCTGGCTGCGCGACAGCCTGCACGCCGGCCAGGCCCTCACCCTCTTCACCATCGCCATCGCCGCCGCCGAGATCGGCATCGGCCTCGCGATCGTGCTGATGGTCTACCGCAACCGCGGCACCGCGGACGTCGACCGACTGCGCGACACCGCCGAGGGCCACGAGCCGGACGGCTGGAACCCGGCCGGTGTGAACCCGGACAGCGCGAACCCTGCGACCGGAGCCGCCGCGTGAGCACCCCCACCCTCGCCGTACTGGTCCCCCTCCTGCCCTTCCTGGGCGCGCTGGCGGGACTGCTGCTCGGCCGCACCGCCCCCGGCTTCGTCAAGCCGCTCGCCGTCCTGCCGACGCTGGCCGCCGCAGTCCTCGCGGTCCTGGTCGCCTTCCGCCAGGCCGGCGGCAAGGCGATCGACACGGCGACCGAGCTGACCCCGACCGGCTCGGTGCCCATCGAGCTCTCGCTCCACCTGGACGGCTTCGCCGTCATGGTGGCCGTCCTCGTGGGCGTCGTCGCCACCTGCGTGCAGATCTACTCCACGGCGTACCTGCGCGAGGACCCGCGCTTCCCGTCCTACGCCGCCCTGGTCTCACTGTTCACCTCCGCCATGCTGCTCGTCGTCTACTCCGGCGACCTGATGGTGCTGCTGGTCGGCTGGGAGATCATGGGCATCTGCTCGTACTTCCTGGTCGGCCACTACTGGGAGACCGAGGCGGCCCGCTCCGCCTCCCTGAAGGCCTTCCTCGTCACCAAGCTGGGCGACGTCCCCTTCCTCATCGGTCTGTTCGCGCTCGCCACCGACGCCGGGTCCTTCCGGATCACCAAGATCCTGGGCACCGTCGCCGCGGGCGGGCTCGACCACCCGACACTCATCGCGCTCCTCCTGCTGGCCGGAGTCGCGGGCAAGTCCGCGCAGTTCCCGCTGCACACCTGGCTTCCGGACGCCATGGCCGGCCCCACCCCGGTCTCCGCACTGATCCACGCCGCGACGATGGTCGCCGCCGGTGTCTACTTCGTGGCCCGCCTCCTCCCCGTCTTCGCGGCCTCCCGGGCCGCGCTGGTGGTCCTGGCCGTCATGGCGGCCGTCACGATGGTCGGCTCCGCCCTCGCCGCCCTGGCCCAGGACGACATCAAGCGGGTCCTCGCCTACTCCACGATCGGCCAGCTCGGCTACATGACCGGGGCCCTGGCCGTCGGCGACCGTGCGGCCGCCGTCTTCCACCTCCTGTCCCACGGCGCCTTCAAGGCGCTCCTGTTCCTCGGCGCCGGCGTGATCATCCACGCCGCGGGGACGAACTCCCTCGCCGCCATGTCCCGCATGGACGGCCTGGCCAAGCGCATCCCCGACGCCTTCTGGACGATGACGATCGCGCTGCTCGCGCTCGCCGCCTTCCCGCCCTTCGCCGGCTTCTTCTCCAAGGAAGCCGTCCTCGTCGCAGCCGAGCACACCGCCGGCGGCCACTCGGAGTTCGCCCCGAGCGCGGCCGGCTGGGTGGTCCTCGTCGCCGGCGTGCTGACCGCCCTGCTCACCGCCGCCTACGCCACCCGGCTGTGGCTGATGGCCTTCCGCGGCCGGGGTGCGGCCGCACCCGACCACGGCAAGGAGCCCGTCGCCATGACCGGCGTGCTGTGGCTGCTGGCCGTCCCGTCCATCGGCTTCGGCCTGCTGGCGGGCCCCCTCGCCGACTTCCCCCTCGCCGACTTCTTCGACGGCCGCGAGCTCACCCCGTCGCTGACGACCTCGGTCCTCGGCACGGGCGCCGCCGCCGTCGGCGCGGTCCTCACCTACGCCCTGTGGCAGCGCGCCCAGGCCCAGGCCGCCCTGGCCCAGGCCGCCCTGGCCCCGTCCGGAGCAGGCGCCGCCGTCGCCACCACCGGAGCGCCCGGCTCCGCCGCAGTGCCCGACGCCGTGTCCGCGGCCGTCGTCGCCGCCGAGTCCGCCGCCGAGGCCCCCGAAGTCGCCGAGGTCACCCACGACCACCCCGTCGTCCCGGCCGGCCCCGCCGCCGACCCCGGCCGCGCGCTGCTCGGCCCGCTGCACCGGCACGCCGCCGTCGGCTTCCACCTCGACGCCGTCTACGACCGCCTGTTCGTCCGCCCCGTCCGAGCCGCCGCAGCCCTCGTACGCTTCCTCGACCGCGAGGTGGTGGACTCGTACGTCCGTGGCGCGGGCCTCGGCCCCCGGCTGCTCGGCGGCCTCGTACGCCGCGGCCAGACCGGCAACGTGCAGAGCTACCTGAGTGCCCTGCTCGCCGGCGCCGTGGTCCTGGCGATCGCCACCGCCGTCCTCGCCAACGTCAACGCCGGATCGTGAGCCGTGAGTCAGCCGTGATTGATATCAGCCCGTCCGTGATGCAGTTCCTTCTGGCGTTCGTCGTGGCCGGACCCCTCGTCGGCGCGGTCGCCGCCCTCCTGCCGGCCCCGCCCGGACTGAAGGGCAAGAGCCCCGAACAGGCCGTCCTGCGCCACGGCGTGACCGTGACCGGTGCCATCCTCGCCGCGGCGATCGTCCTCGCCGTGGGGTTCGACCACGACGCCCCGTCCCGCTTCCAGGCGACGACGGACATCAGCTGGATCCAGGCGCTGAACGTCCGGATCCACCTCGGCATCGACGGCATCTCGCTCCCCCTCCTCCTGATGACCGCGCTGCTGTTCTTCCTCTGCGCGCTCTACAGCTACTTCAAGCTCCCCGCGGGCCCCTCCGCGAAGGCCTTCGTCGCCCTGCTCCTGGTCCTGGAGTCGGGCACCCTCGCCACCTTCGCCGTCCTGGACCTGCTGCTGTTCTTCCTCGCCTTCGAGATGGTCCTCATCCCGATGTACTTCCTCATCGCCCGCTGGGGCGGTGCTCAGCGGCAGGCCGCCGCCTGGAAGTTCATCCTCTACACGCTCCTCGGCTCCGTCGTCATGCTGCTCGGTCTGCTGCTGATCGGACTGAACAGCGGCACTTTCGACATGGTGGCACTCGCCTCTGACAATGGCCGCGAACTGTCCCACACCACCCAGGTCCTGGCCGTTCTGGCCATCGGGATCGGCCTCGCCGTGAAGACCCCGATGTGGCCGCTGCACAGCTGGCTGCCGGACGCCCACACCGCCGCACCCACCGTCGGTTCCGTCCTCCTCGCAGGCGTCCTGCTGAAGATGGGCACCTACGGGTTCGTCCGGATCCTGCTGCCCGCCACCCCCGACGGCATGGCCACCTTCGCCCCGTACCTGGGCGCCTTCGCCGCCGTGGGCATCGTCTACGGGTCCCTGGCCTGCCTCGCCCTCGCCCGCAAGGGCAACAAGGGCGACCTCAAGCGCCTCATCGCGTACTCCTCCGTCGGCCACATGGGCTTCGTGCTGCTCGGAATCGCGTCCATGACACCCACCGGGGTCAACGGCGCGCTGTTCGCCAACGTCGCGCACGGCCTGATCACCGGCCTCCTCTTCTTCCTGGTCGGCGCCCTCAAGGACCGCTACGGCACGGCCGACCTCGACACCCTCGCCGGAGCCACCGGCGCGGCCCTCTACGGCCGCGCCCCCCGCTTCGGCGCCCTCCTCGCCTTCGCCGCCATCGCCTCGCTCGGCCTCCCCGGCCTGGCCGGTTTCTGGGGCGAGATGCTGGCCCTCTTCGGCGCGTTCGACCCCGCCGAGGGCCTGTCGCGGCCCGCGTTCCTCACGTACATGTCCGTCGGCGCGTTCGGCACCCTGCTCACCGCCGCCTATCTTCTGATCGTCGTACGGCGGGTGTGCATGGGCGACCCGAAGGCCGCGCGCGAAAGCGCCGCCGCCCCCGTGGTCCTCGCGGACATCCAGCGCTACGAGTACGCCGCCTGGACCCCGCTCGTCGCCCTCACGCTCCTCGCCGGCCTGTGGCCCGCGGTCCTCCTCGGCCTCACCGACCCGGCCGTCCAGAAGCTCCTCGCGGGAGGGAACTCATGACGGTCCTTCGCCCCACCATCACCACCGCCATCGCCGCCGCAGACGGCCCCAGCATGGTCCAGTCCGTCGACTGGCTCGCCATCGCGCCGGTCGTCATCACCGCCGCCGTCGGCCTCCTCGTGCTGGTCGCCGACCTCTTCCTGCCGGAGCACCGCAAGCCGCTGCTCGGCTGGATCTCCGTCGCCGGACTGGCCGCCGCGACCGCCACCCTGCTGCCGCTGCGCGCAGGCGACCGCACCACCTTCTGCCTGACCGGACCCGGTACGGCGGACCCCGGCGCGTGCAGCTACGCCGCCGACCACTTCGCGCTCGTCGTCCAGTTCCTCGTCCTGGGCGGCGCCCTGGTCACCGCCCTGCTGTCGGTCACGGCCGTCCGCGAGGCGCGCATGCCGGCCGGTGAGTACTGGTTCCTGCTGCTCTCCTCCGCCGCCGGCGCGGCCCTGCTGCCCGCCTCCCGCGACCTCGCCACCCTGATCGTCGCCCTCGAAGTCGCCTCGCTGCCCGCCTTCGCCCTCGTCGGCATGCGGCGCGGCGACCGGCTCTCCTCCGAGGCCGCCCTCAAGTTCTTCCTGTCCTCCGTCACCGCCACCGCCGTGTCCCTGATGGGCGTCAGCTTCGTCTACGCCGCCACCGGCTCCCTGCACCTCACCCAGGTCGCCGACCGGCTCGGGAACGTCCCCGGGCAGCTCGACACCCTCGCCATGGCCGGCGTCGCGCTCACCCTGGTCGGCTTCGCCTTCAAGACGGCCGCCGTCCCCTTCCACTTCTGGGTCCCGGACACCTACGTGGGCGCCCCGCTGCCCGTCGCCGGATACCTGTCGGTCATCGGCAAGGCCGTCGGCTTCACCGGCCTCGTCCTCGTCACCGTGATCGCCTTCCCCGCGTACTCCGACGTCTGGGGCCCGGCCCTCGCCGTCCTCGCCGCGCTCACCATGACCCTCGGCAACGCGGCGGCCCTGCGCCAGTCCGCCGACCGTCCCGGCGGCGCCGTACGGCTGCTCGCCTGGTCCTCCGTGGGCCAGGCCGGCTACCTGCTGGTCCCGATCGCGGCCGCCGCCTACGCCGGCCGCGACCAGATCGGCTCCACCGTCGCCTACGCCCTCATGTACGCCGCCGTGAACCTCGGCGCCTTCGCCGTGGCCGCCCTGGTGGCCCGTACGAAGCCCCTGCACCGGCTCTCCGACTACCGGGGCCTGTACTCCGAGAGCCCGCTCGCCGCCCTCGCGATGGCCTTCTTCCTGCTCTGCCTGGCCGGTCTGCCGCCGGGCATCATCGGGCTCTTCGCGAAGGTCACCGTCTTCCGCTCGGCGGTCGACGCGGGGCTGGGCTGGCTCGCCGTGGTCATGGCCGTCAACGTCGTCATCGCGCTGTACTACTACCTGCGCTGGACCGCCCTGCTCTTCCGCGCCCCCGACGGGGACGCGGCCCGGGAGGGCGCCCAGGAGGGCGCGCAGCCCCGTACGAGGGCCCCCTGGCCGGTCACGGCGGCCATCGTGCTCACCGCCGCCACCGCCCTGGTCCTCTCCGGCGCCCCGCAGCTCGTCCTGCGCTTCGCCACGGGCAGCCTCTTCCCGCTGTAGAGCCGCGCCGGAGCGCAGCCGGAGCCGTGCCAGAGCCCTGCCAGAGCCCTGTGAGGGCCCGGTCAGGGCCCCGTCGGAGCCGTGGCCCGCCCCGCGCCCGTAACCCGTACGGCCTAACCTCCATCGCGCCCGCCGCGACCCCGCCCCCCGGTCCACCGGGGCGGCGGGGACGGGCGCGCCCGGGGAACCTGCCGCGCTCACCTCGCGTTGACCAGGAAGGAAGGGTCCACTGGACCGTAGGCCCTCCGATCCCCAGATCCTGGACGGGTTCCCCTGCCGCACCACTTGGAGGGCGCACCGTGCACCGCCGGCACAACGGGCTGAAGACCGCCGTACTCCTCGGTGGTCTGTCGGCCCTCATCATCCTCATCGGAAGCTTCTTCGGCCGGGGCGGCCTGATCGTCGCCGTCCTCGTGGCCCTGGGCACCAACGCGTACGCGTACTGGAACAGCGACAAGCTGGCCCTGCGCGCGATGCGGGCACGCCCCGTCAGCGAGTTCGAGGCACCCGAGCTCTACCGGATGGTGCGCGAGCTCTCCACGTCCGCGCGCCAGCCCATGCCCCGGCTCTACATCTCCCCGACGGAGGCCCCCAACGCCTTTGCCACCGGCCGCAACCCGCGCAACGCCGCGGTCTGCTGCACCGAGGGCATCCTGCGCATACTCGACGAGCGCGAGCTGCGCGGGGTCATCGGCCACGAGCTCAGCCACGTCTACAACCGCGACATCCTCATCTCGTCCGTGGCGGGCGCCCTCGCCTCCGTGATCATGTTCCTGGTCAACTTCGCCTGGCTGATCCCCATCGGCCGCTCCAACGACGACGAGGGCCCGGGGCTCTTCGGCATGCTGCTGATCATGATCCTGGGCCCGCTGGCGGCCTCCGTGATCCAGCTCGCCATCAGCCGCTCGCGCGAGTACGAGGCGGACGCCTCCGGGGCCCAGCTCACCGGGGACCCGCTCGCCCTCGCCAGCGCCCTGCGCAAGCTGGACGCCGGCACCAAGCAGCTCCCGCTGCCGGCCGAGCCGCGACTGGAGGCCGCGAGCCACATGATGATCGCCAATCCCTTCCGCCCCGGCGAAGGATTGTCCAAGATGTTCTCCACGCATCCCCCGATGGCCGAGCGCATCGCCCGGCTCGAACAGTTGGCAGGCCGAAGTCAGTGAAGACCATCCTGAACCTCATTTGGCTCGTCCTCAGCGGAGTCTGGCTCTTCCTGGGCTACTGCCTGGCGGGTGTGATCCTCTGCATCACCATCATCGGAATCCCCTTCGGCATAGCCGCGTTCCGCATCGCGGTGTACGCCCTGTGGCCCTTCGGGTACACCGCCGTCGAGCGGCGTGACGCGGGCGCCGCGTCCTGCGTCGGGAACGTGCTGTGGCTGGTCCTCGCGGGCTGGTGGCTGGCCCTCGGCCACATCGTCACCGGCATCGCGCTGTGCATCACGATCATCGGCATCCCGTTCGGCATCGCCAACTTCAAGATGGTCCCGCTCTCCCTGCTCCCGCTGGGCCGTGAGATCGTCCCCACGGACGCTCCGTTCGCCTCGCGCTGACCCGCGCCGAGCCCGCATCCGGTTCATCCACTCGTATTAAAGTTCCGGGTTGCTGACGAGTGACGCGGACGAGCGGCACGCACAACGGGCAGGGAAGAACCGATGTCGACTGAGCCCAACCAGCCCTCCGAGCCCTCCGAGCCCTCTGAGTTCTGCGAGCTGCCCACGACCCTCTCGGTGGTCGTGCCGATGTACAACGAGGAGGACGCGCTGCCGGCCCTGGTCGGCAGGCTGCGCCCGGCACTCGACTCCATGGCCGTCCGCTACGAGGTCGTCGCCGTCGACGACGGCAGCAAGGACCGCACCGCGGAACTGCTCACCGAGTTCCAGACCAAATGGCCCGAGCTGCGGATCGTGCGGCTGCGCGGGAACTCCGGCCACCAGGCCGCCCTGACCGCGGGCCTGCACAGCGCCTCGGGCGCGTACGTGGCCAGCATCGACGCGGACCTCCAGGACCCGCCGGAGAAGATCCCGGAGATGCTCGACCTGGCCCGCGCGGACGGCCTCGACATCGTCTACGGGGTCCGGGCCGACCGCAGCACCGACACCGGGTTCAAGCGGCACACGGCCGGTGCCTACTACTGGCTGGTGCGCCGCCTGGTCGGCAAGCAGGTGCCCGCGCAGGCGGGCGACTTCCGGCTGCTGAGCCGCGCGGCGGTCGACGCGGTCAAGGCCATGCCCGACCAGCACCAGGTGTACCGCCTGCTCGTGCCGTGGCTCGGCTTCCCCAGCGGCCAGGTCACCTACCAGCGCGAGGAGCGGGTGGCGGGCGAGACCAAGTACCCGCTGAGCAAGATGCTCAGGCTCGGCGTCGACAGCGTCATCAACTTCTCCGCCGCTCCACTGCGCCTGGCGACCTGGCTGGGCGTGGCAAGCTTCTTCGGCTGCCTGCTGATGGTGGGCGCCACCCTGGCGATCTACCTGAAGGGCCAGACCGTCCCCGGCTGGACCTCGCTGTTCATCGTGATGCTGTTCCTCGGCGGGGTGCAGCTGATCTGCGTCGGCCTGCTCGGCGAGTACATCGGCCGCATCTACACGGCGGTGCAGCGCCGGCCCACCTTCTTCGTCGGGTACGACTCGCACGCCGCGGCGGCGCGGAACCCGGAACGCCAAGCGGACTGAGGCCCCCTCCGGCAGCTGCCGGGATCCCTGAAGTCCCAGGTCAGAGGGATTGTCAGTGGGGGGTGTCACTCTGTGTGCATGGATGACACCGAGCAGTTGCTGAAGCAAGTCGCCGGTCGTGCGCACAGCTCCCACCAGGGGCGGTACGCGGCCACCGGCATCCCGCCCGCGCCCCTTCCGGCGCCCCTGGCCACCGCGGAACTGCACCGGGCCGAGGCCGCCCTGGGCTTCGCCCTGCCGCCCCTCCTCGCGGCCCTGCACACCCGGGTCGCGGACGGCGGCTTCGGCCCGGAGAACGGCCTGCTGTCCCTGGAGCGCGCCGTCGCCGAGTACACCGCGATGCGCGCGTCGGCCTGGCGCTGGCCCGAGGGCGTCCTGCCCATAGCCGACTTCGGCTGCGCCCTGCGCGCCTGCGTGGACTGCCGCTCGGCAACCGCCCAAGTCCTGCTGTTCGAACCGAACTCGGGCGACCCCGACCTCGCCTGGTTCCTCGAATCGCCCGCGCTCGCCGACTGGTTGCGCGGCTGGCTCGACGGCAGCGCCTGGTTCAGCGAGGAATCGGGCGCGGGGGAGGAGTGGGACCTGGAGCTGACCCCCTGGGCAGGCTTCAGAGCCCGGGTGTGAGCCGCCGGCGCACGCCGTAGGCCAGCGCGCCCAGCGCCAGCACCGAGGCCCCCGCGACCGTCGACGCGGCGGGCAGCGCGCAGGCCAGCACCACACAGCCGGACAGCCCCACCGCTGCCACGGCCCGGCCCTTGACACCTGAATCGAGAGTCCACGCGGAGGCGTTCGCGATCGCGTAATAGGCGAGCACGCCGAAGGAGGAGAAGCCGATCGCGCCCCGCAGATCGGTGGTGGCCGCGAGCACCGCCACCACCGCGCCCACCGCCAGCTCGGCGTGGTGCGGCACCTGATGCCGCGGATGTACGGCGGCCAGCGCGCGCGGCAGATGGCCGTCCCCGGCCATCGCCAGGGTGGTCCGCGACACCCCGAGCACGAGCGCCAGCAGCGAGCCCAGCGCCGCCAGGGCCGCGCCCACCCGGACGACGGGAGTCAGCCCGGGCCAGCCGGCCGCGCGCACGGCATCGGCCAGCGGAGCCGCCGACCGCCCCAGCCCGTCGGCTCCGAGCACCGACAGCGCCGCCACCGAGACCGCGGCGTAGACGAGCAGGGCGATCCCCAGGGCGAGGGGAACCGCCCGCGGGATCGTGCGCTCCGGATCACGCACCTCCTCGCCCAGGGTGGTGATCCGGGCGTAGCCCGCGAAGGCGAAGAACAGCAGCCCGGCGCCCTGGAGCAGCCCGGCGGCGGCCCAGTCCGAGCCGCCGAGACGGCCGGCGTCGGCCGCGCCGGAGGACAGGCACGCCACGACGACCCCGGCCAGGACGGCCAGCACCACCGCCACGATCACCCAGGCGATCCGGGCGGACTTCTGCACCCCGCCATAGCTCGCGGCGGTCAGCGCCACCACTGCCGCCACGGCCACCGCGTGCTGCTGCCCGGGCCACGCGTAGGCCCCGACCGTGAGGGCCATCGCCGCGCAGGAGGCGGTCTTGCCGACGACGAAGCCCCAGCCGGCCAGATATCCCCAGAAGGGCCCGAGCCGTTCGCGCCCGTACACGTAGGTGCCGCCCGAGGAGGGATAGCGGGCGGCCAGCCGCGCCGAGGAGTGCGCGTTGCAGTAGGCCACCAGGGCCGCGAGCGCGAGCGCCGCGAGGAGCGCCCCGCCCGCCGCACGCGCCGCCGGGGCCAGTGCGGCGAAGATCCCGGCGCCGATCATCGCGCCGAGCCCGACGACGACCGCGTCGAAGACGCCCAGGGTGCGCTTCATCTCGTTACTCGTGGCGTTCACGGCCGGAGGGTATCCGGGTTAGGTGACGCCTTCCCTGCCGGGGACCGGCGTGCGGCTGCGCTCCCAGCCGTCCAGCGCGGTCAGGCAGGCGTGGTCGAGGTGGCGCAGCCCGCTCAGGTCGAGGCGGACGGCGCCGCCGCGGGGGAGCGCGTCCAGCTCGTCGAGCAGTTTGGGCAGCCGCAGGAAGCTGGCGTTCCCCAGGATCCGCACGCGCAGTTCGTCGCCCTCCCACACGGGCTCGATGTGGACGTGGGAGGTCTCCCAGGCCGCCTTGGCGACGGCGAGCCCCAGGCCGGCGAGCACTCCCTCGAAGAGGTTCGTGGCGACGATCGCCGAGGCCGTCGCCACCAGGACGACCGCCTCGCCCCGGTGCGACCGCCACAGGGCGGCCACCGCCCGCACCGGCAGCAGCTTCCAGCCGGCGTGCAGCAGTACCCCGGCCAGCGCGGCGAGCGGGACGGACTCCAGCAGCCCGGGGACGGCCACGGCGAACAGCAGCAGCCAGCCGCCGTGCAGGATCCGGGAGGCCCGGGTGCGGGCGCCGGCCTCGACGTTGGCGGCGCTGCGGACGATGACGGCGGTCATCGGCAGGGCCCCGAGCAGCCCGCAGAGGGTGTTCCCGACGCCCTGGGCGACCAGTTCGCGGTCGTAGTCGGTCCGGTCCCCGTCGTGCATGCGGTCCACGGCGGCGGCACTGAACAGCGTCTCGGCGGAGGCGATCAGCGCGAGCGCGACCACGGTCCCGACGGCCCCCACGGAGGCCAGCACTCCGAAGTCCTCCCAGCCGGGCGGGGTCACGGCCGCCAGGACGCCCGTGACCCGGACCCGCTCCACGGGCAGCCGCAGCAGTACGGCCGCGGCGGTCGCGGCCGCGACCCCGACGAGCGCACCCGGCACGAGCCGCAGCCGTGCGGGCATCCGCCGCCAGGCCACCAGGACCGCGACGGTCCCGGCCCCGAGCGCCACGGCGGTCCAGTCGGCGCGCCCGCCGAGCTCCAGGACTCCGGCCAGCTTGTCCAGGGTCCGCGCCGGGGCCTGCGCATCGGCCAGGGCGTACAGCTGACCGGCGATCAGCACGAGTCCGATGCCGGCCAGCATCCCGTGCACGACGGCCACCGAGATCGCCCGGAACCACCGCCCGAGCCGCAGCACTCCCATGCCCAGCTGCACCAGGCCTGCGGCCAGGACGAGTACGCCGAGCGCGGGCAGCCCGTAGGTCCGCACGGCCTCGTAGACGAGCACGGTGAGCCCGGCTGCCGGGCCGCTCACCTGGAGGGAACTGCCCCGGAACCAGCCGGTGACCAGCCCGCCCACCACCCCGGTGAGGATCCCGAGCTCGGCCGGCACCCCGGAGGCGACGGCCACTCCGACGCAGAGCGGTAGCGCGACCAGGGCGACCACCACGGACGCCCCGAAGTCTTCACGTAACGTGCCGGCCCCAGGCATGTGGGAACCCCCTGTCGAGGCGGTGACGGACACCCCTCACCCTGGTGGGCGCACTCCCCGCCGCCCAAGTGCACACGGAGGGCGCCACGAGCGCGTACGCCGCTCACGCCCGGCACTCACCCACCGGGCGCCGGTTCCGCGACACCACCGCGACAACACCGCGACACCGCCGCCGCCGCAACGACCGCGGCCCGGCGGTCCTCGAAGGACCGCCGGGCCGGCGTGCGGGCTGAACCGAGGCCTAAGCCGGTGATCAGCGGTAGTTCACGAACTGGATCGCGAAGTCCAGGTCCTTGCCCTTGAGAAGGGCCTGGACTTCCTGGAGGTCGTCGCGGCTCTTGGAGCTGACGCGCAGCTCCTCACCCTGGACCTGGGCCTTGACGCCCTTGGGGCCCTCGTCACGGATGATCTTCGCGACCTTTTTGGCGTTCTCCTGGGAGATGCCCTCTTCGATCGTGGCGAAGATCTTGTACTCCTTGCCGGACAGCTGCGGCTCACCGGCGTCGAGCGCCTTGAGGGAGATCCCGCGCTTGACCAGCTTGGTCTCGAAGACGTCCAGGACGGCCTTGACGCGCTCCTCGGAGTTCGCCTCCATCAGGATCTTCTCGCCGGACCAGGCGATGGTGGCGCCGGTGCCCTTGAAGTCGTAGCGCTGCGAGAGCTCCTTGGCGGACTGGTTGAGGGCGTTGTCGACCTCCTGCCGCTCGACCTTCGAGACGATGTCGAAACTGGAGTCGGCCATGTGCTGTGGCTCCTTGAAGTCGGTAGTGACGGCCCCGAAGGGCGCGGCCGGACATCCCCGGACCGCTCCGCAAAGCCTAGCCACCGCGCCCACGTGCGGTGCTGATCAATCCGGTGGCGAAGCACCCCCGGTCATCGGGTATCGTTTACGTCGTTGCCACGGAGCGCCGCCGCAAGGCGGAAAGATGGCAGCGATCTTGGCGGTGTGCCCGAGTGGCCAAAGGGAGCAGACTGTAAATCTGCCGGCTCAGCCTACCCAGGTTCGAACCCTGGCGCCGCCACGCGAGTGAAACCCTCGCTCATTGCAGAAATGCAGTGAGCGGGGGTTTTCTCGTACACCGCACCCCCGCCCACGGAATCCGCTGGCGGCGAAGCGGTCCGGGACGCATGCTGTCCACATGATCAGCATCAGCGGCCGAAAGGGCCATGGCGCGTAAGGCGCCCTCGCGGGTCCGGTCGGACCTGCCACGCCGGACGTCCCGACAGGGCGACCGAGCCGTCGTTCCGGGCGTCTCCTCCCGCACCCTCGTGGAGATCGCCCGCGTCGAACGCCACCGGTACGAGCCGGGCGCGGCCTATCGCGCGCTGTCCGACTGGCGCGCGACGGTGTACGGGCGGGGACCGTCGTGGATCATCTACCCGAGCTGGTACGACGAATGCCCCTGCTGCCAAACCGCCTGGGGCGGGGATCACCGGGAGACCTTGGAGGTCTTCTGCCAGGCCCTGCCCCGGCGCGCCGCGCGGGAGTTGCGGGCCGTGCTCGCGCCGCTCGACGCGCGGTTCCTCGCCCGGACGCTCAATGACCCGTACGCCCCGCCGGGGGATCCGTGGTGGCGGCGCCGGCTGGAGACGGCATGAGGGGCCGGACGGGGCGGGCGCGGGCATGGGGTGAGGCCATCGGGTGGATCGGGCGTACCGATGCGGGGCTCCGGTCGTTCATCCGGCGTGAAATGGACTTCGAACGCGCGCGGAAAGGTCGGCGGCGGGGTGCTCCTCGCCCTGCTCGGAGCGGGGATCCCGGCTCTGGTCGGAGCCGCGCTGAACAGTGATGTGGGGCATCCCTACCAGGAGACCCGGCTCTACTTCGGCACCGAGCGGCCGGACGGCCGTCCACCGGTCGGGGAGCGGGAGTTCATGGGGTTCCTCGAACGGGAGATCACCCCCGCGTTCCCCGAGGGGCTGACCCTCCAGGACGGGCACGGCCAGTGGCAGCGGGACGGGAAGATCATCCGCGAGACCTCGTACGAGGTGGTGCTGCTGTACCCGGAGAAGGAGGCCGACGAGCGCGGCGTGCGCATCGAGCGGATCCGGGAGGCCTACGAGAAGCGGTTCCAGCAGGATTCCGTCGGGCGGTCCGACGACCGGTTGACCGTCGACTTCTGACCGGCCACGGGCCATCGGCCGCCGGCCAGTCCACCGGCCACGGCCACCGGCCACCCGCCACGGCCCCGGCCGGCGGACTGGCCGGTGGCCCTTGGCCTGCTGGTCGCCGCCCCTGCCGCGACCGGTGGCTCGCGACGGGCCGGGGCTCGGGCGGCGGGGCTAGTTGCCCGCCACGTCCTTGACCGCCACCGGGACCGGGGTCGAGCCCGCGATCAGCTCCAGGGTGAGGCCCGCGGTCGCCGGCGTCTCGATCAGTTCGGCGAGCACCGCCGCCACGTCGTCGCGGGTGACCGGCCCGCGGCCCGTCTGCGCCTCCAGGCGGACCAGGCCCGCGCCCTCGTCGTCGGTCAGCGAGCCCGGGCGCAGGATCGTCCACTCCAGACCCAGACGGGTGCGGACGTGCTCGTCGGCCTCGCCCTTGGCGCGGAGGTAGTGGTCGAAGACCTCGTCGCCTTCGCGGCGGGTGTCCGCGCCCATCGAAGAGACCATCAGGAAGCGGCGTACCCGGGCCCGTTCGGCGGCGTCCGCGAACAGCACCGCCGCTCCCCGGTCCACCGTGTCCTTGCGCCCGGCCCCGCTGCCGGGCCCCGCGCCCGCCGCGAACACCGCGGCGTCCGCACCCTGCAGGATGCCCGCCACGTGCTCGACCGACGCCGATTCCAGGTCGCACAGCACCGGTTCGGCACCCGCCTCCCTGAGGGCGTCGCCCTGTGCCGGATCGCGGATGATGCCCGCGACCTCGTACCCGCGCGCGGCGAGCAGGCGCTCCAGCCGCAGCGCGATCTGACCGTGTCCACCCGCGATGACGATGCGCATGACACGACCGTACGACGAGCCGGGCGCCCGCGCCCGGGAACATGCGGTGAACCCTCAGGGACCGGGCTCCATACGGCCCTGCCGGGGCAGGTCCAGGGCCACCGCCACGGCGGAGTCGCAGTACTCCCGTACGGCACTCGTCCGGGCTACCACCCGTCCGCGGTGGATCACGATCCGGCTGTACGCGAGGGACAGCACGCTCGCGATCCGGTCCCCGCGCACGGCGAGCAGCTCGGCCGGGAAGCCGGCCTCCACCCGCACCTCCGGCAGGCCCATCGCCTCGCGGGCGGCGCCGGCGACCGAGTGGTAGGCCTCGGTGGCGCGGAGCCCTCCCTGGGAGGCCAGGAGGTACGCGGCTTCGAGCGGGTCCCCGCGCCCGACCGGGTTGCCCGCGTCGCGCAGGGCCCCGCTGCCGGCCGCGACACGAACCCCGGCGGCGCGCAGCAGCCGTACGGGGGCGGTGCGCAGGCCCCGCCGCTCCAGGGCCGCGCAATCGCCCTGGGGAAGGCAGGTCACCCCTACGCCGGCGGCCGCCAGCTGGTCGGCGGCCCGGGTCGCCACGTCGAGCGGGAGCCGGGACAGCCCGCCGCAGGGCCCGATGGAGACCCCGGGCCGCAGCCCGCCGGCCATGGCCGCGAGCCGGGACAGGCGGGCGGGGTCGTCGCCGTCGGTGTGCAGATCGACGGGGCAGCCGTGCTCGGAGGCGAGTTCGAGTACGGCTTCGAGGAAGCCGGTGGGGTCGGGGTCGAGGTCGGGGCAGCCACCGATGACGGAGGCACCCATCTTCACGGCGTCCCGCAGCATGGCGAGCCCGTCGGCCCCGGCCACCCCGGTCAGCAGCCGAGGAACGGCGACGGTGGTGAGATCGGTGAGCCCGCGCAGGGAGCGGCGGGCCTGGAGCACGGCCTCCAGGGGGCCGAGGCCGTGTACGTCGCCGATGCGCACGTGGGACCGGACGGCCGTGGCACCGTGCCCGAGCTGGAGCAGGGCCGCCTCGGTGGCGCGGCGCTGCACCTCGTCGGGGGAGTAGGAGACGGGTCCCTCGCTGTCCGCGGTCAGGGCGGTGTCCCCGTGGGAATGGGGCTCGGCGGGCGCGGGGAGCAGCAGGTAGCCGGTGAGGTCGACGCGGGCGCCCGCGGCGGCGGGCAGGCTGCCGGCCGTCCCGACGGCCTGGATCCGGCCGCCGCCGAGGCGGACGTCCACGGTGCGGCCGTCGGTGAGGCGGGCGCCGGTGAGGAGCAGGGTGCCGGACTCGGGGGCCACCGGCCCCTGGCTTCCCTGGCTTCCCTGGGTGCCTTCGGGGCCGTGCCCCCGCCCCTGGCCGCTGCCGGGGCGGTTGCGCGGGGACTGGGACGGCTGCTGCGGCGGGCTGTCGGACATCGCGCTCCTGCGGTGGCTCGGGCGGTTTCTGGGGCCGTGGCCGCGGCCCGCGGCCCAAGATCACGCAGCGTGCTCAGAGCCTAGGGGGCAGGGGTGCCCGCTTCGCGGAAGAGGGCAATAGTCGTACCGGTGCGTCTGGGTGGACCGCGCCGGCGAGGCCACCCCGCCGGGCCCGAACCGGAGCCGAACCGAGAGCCCCCTCCGGCGCTCACCCCATGAGCCCCCTCCAAGGCTCACCTCCGGAGCCCCCTCCGGCGCTCACCTCCGGAGCCCGCGTCCGAGCCCGCCCCTGGCCTGCTCCGGAGCCCGCGTCCGAGCCCGCCCCCGGCCTGCCCGCCGCCGCGGGAGCCTGCCTCCGAGCCGCCCTCGGGCCTGCCTCCGAGTCCGCCTCCGGAGTTCGCCTCCGAGCGCGCCTCCCGGGTCCGTTCGGGCCCCGGCTCCGTCCCCGATCCGCGGGACCCGCCCGCTGTTCGGGCCCCGGCCCCAGCTCCGGCCCCGATCCGCGGCCCTGCCCGCTGTTCGGGCCCCGGCTCCGGCCCCATCCGCGGACTCGTCCGGGATCTGCTCCGGGGTGCCCGTGGCGACGGCTGGAGTGGTGGGGGGAAGGGGTGCCCAGGGGGTGGCTTTGGCGGTGAGGGGGCCGCCGGGGGGTTGCCCGGGGTTCGGCGGGGCTTCTTGGTGACTCAGGGTGGTGCTCGGGTGGTTGCGGGTGTGATGCCTGACACCTTTCGGGGTGAAAGGCGGCTGAAGGGGGGTCGGAGACGCGTTTCGCGCGGATCAAGAAAGGCGGCGTGGGTGCTCCGAGGCCAGGCCCCGCAAAGGATTTGGGCGATCGGCGGACGACCGTGTAATGTCTTCCTCGCTCGCCCCAATAGCTCAGTCGGTAGAGCGTCTCCATGGTAAGGAGAAGGTCTGCGGTTCGATTCCGCATTGGGGCTCTGGTGAGAGAGGTTCCCCACCCTCGGGTGGGGAGCGGATCTCATCAAAGCGGCGTAGCTCAGTCGGTAGAGCAAGCGGCTCATAATCGCTGTGTCACCGGTTCAAGTCCGGTCGCCGCTACACACAGTAGCCGATTGCGGGGTCGGTCTCCCGATCGGCTACTCTTTTATGCGTTCATCCGTCCCTAATGTCCGTCAAGGAGCACTCACGTGGCTGCCACCGACGTCCGCCCGAAGATCACGCTGGCCTGCGTGGAGTGCAAGGAGCGGAACTACATCACCAAGAAGAACCGGCGTAACAACCCGGACCGTCTTGAGATGAAGAAGCACTGCCCGCGTTGCAACTCGCACACCGCGCACCGCGAGACCCGCTAGCACTTAGCGAAGTCTCGTTCAACAGGCACAGTCATGAGGTCGTCCCCTTCATTCGGGGGGCGGCCTTATGTCGTTTCGACAGATCGTTTTCAACAAGGAGGGGGAGTCATGGCGCTCGACCAGTCCTTCGTGGGGCGGAGCTACCCGCCCACCGATCCGTACGAGGTCGGCCGGGAGAAGATCCGCGAGTTCGCGGTCGCCGTGGGTGACGCCAATCCGGTGTACACGGATCCGGAAGCGGCCAAGGCGTTCGGTCATCAGGACGTGATCGCCCCGCCGACCTTTGTGTTTGCCATCACGTTCGCGGCGGCCGGCCAGGTCATCGACGACCCGCAGCTGGCGCTGGACTACAGCCGCGTCGTGCACGGCGACCAGAAGTTCACGTACACCCGTCCCGTCCGGGCCGGTGACCGGCTGACGGTGACCTCGACCATCGAGGCCGTCAAGTCGCTCGCGGGCAACGACGTCATCGACATCCGCGGCGAGGTCCTCGACGAATCCGGCGAGCACGTGGTGACCGCCTGGACGAAGCTCGTCTCCCGGGCGCCCGAGCCCGCCGCCGCTCCCGCCGCCGCCGGTTCCGCTCCCGAGGAGGCCTGAGATGGCTGCCCAGATCCAGTACGACGACGTCGAGGTCGGCACAGAGCTGCCGGCGGCGTCCTTCCCCGTCACGCGGGCGACGCTGGTGCGGTACGCGGGTGCGTCGGGTGACTTCAACCCGATCCACTGGAACGAGAAGTTCGCCACCGAGGTCGGACTGCCCGACGTGATCGCCCACGGCATGTTCACCATGGCCGAGGCGATCCGCGTGGTGACCGACTGGGTGGGCGACCCGGGTGCGGTCGTCGAGTACGGCGTGCGGTTCACGAAGCCGGTCGTCGTTCCGAACGACGGGCAGGGCGCGCTGATCGAGGTCACGGCCAAGGTCGCGGCGAAGCTGGACGACAACCGGGTGCGGGTGGACCTGACGGCCATGAGCGCCGGGCAGAAGGTGCTGGGGATGTCGCGCGCGGTGGTTGCTCTCGCGTAGGGAGGGTCCCCCCCGTCGTTCCCCCCGGCCTCCCCGGTCGTTCCTCGGTTCGACGGGGGAGACCCTTAGGGGTCATCCGCTTCAGGCGTTGCCGACAGGGCCCTGGGCGACGAGGAGACTCGCAGGTCAGGGCCTTTTTGGTGTGCGTTCCGGGGTAGGGCTTGTCAAGTTAGTGATTGAGTACTAACTTTTAAGCATGGCAAGGATGAGTGCGGAAGAGCGTCGCGAGAGCGTCATTCTGGCGGCGATGGGCGAGTTCGCGCGGGGCGGGTACTACGGGACCTCCACCGAGGCGATCGCCAAGCGGGTCGGGGTGTCCCAGCCGTACCTGTTCCGGCTCTTTCCGAACAAGCAGGCCATCTTCCTGGCCGCCGCCGCCCGTTGCATGGAGGACATCCGACTCGTCCTCCAGGAAGCCGGCAAGGACCTCCACGGCGAGGACGCGGTCGAGGCGATGAGCGTGGCCTACATGAAGCTGATCGCCGAGCAGCCCGACAAGCTGCAGATGCAGCTCCAGACGTACGTGGCCGTCGCCGCCGCCGAGGCTGCCGGGGAGCCGGAGTTCGGCGAGATGGTGCGGGCCGCCTGGATGGAGCTGTGGGACACCCTGCACGTGCCGCTCGGGGCCGACGTGGAGGAGACGAGCAGCTTCCTCGCGTACGGAATGCTGATCAACGTCCTGTCCGCCATGGGGTTCCCTCCCGGGCACCGGGTCTGGGACGGCTGTTACCCGGGCATCCGGCCCGAGTAGCGAGTACGCCCCCCCGCCCACCTCTCCACCCCTCTATCACTCTCCCTCCCTGCCTCCCTGCCTCTCCATCCCGCCGTCCGCGCATCGGCCGGTGCAGGGGTCAGTTCTGTCCATTGAAGTTAGTGATCAATAACTAGTTTTGGGGGAATCGTGCAGGACACCAAGCTTCGCGGGCCCGCGGTCTGGGCCCTCGTCATCACCGGGGCCGCCAGCTTCATGGCCGCGCTCGACAACCTCGTCGTCACCACCGCGCTCCCCTCCATCCGCGAGGACCTCGGCGGAAAGCTGGAGGACCTCGAGTGGACGGTGAACGCGTACACGCTCACCTTCGCCGTCCTGCTCATGTTCGGCGCGGCCCTCGGCGACCGGTTCGGCCGCCGGCGGCTCTTCATCGCCGGTACGGCCGTGTTCACCGCCGCGTCCGCCGCCGCGGCCCTGTCGCCCGGCATCAACGAGCTCATCGCCGCCCGAGCCGTCCAGGGAGTCGGCGCGGCGATCATGATGCCGCTCTCGCTCACGCTGCTGACCGTCGCCGTCCCCGCCGCCCGTCGCGGAATGGCCCTCGGCATCTACGGAGCCCTCACCGGCCTCGCCGTCGCGAGCGGGCCGCTCATCGGCGGCAGCCTCACCGAGCACATCTCCTGGCAGTGGATCTTCTGGCTGAACGTCCCCGTCGGACTGGCGCTCATCCCGCTCTCCCGGATGCGCCTCGGCGAGTCCACCGCCCCGCAGGCGAAGCTCGACGTCCCGGGCACCGTGCTCATCAGCGGCGGGCTCTTCGGCATCGTCTACGGGCTGGTCAACGCCAACGCGCACGGCTGGACCAGCCTTTCCGTACTCACCCCGCTGCTGGTGGGGGCCGCGCTCGTGGGCGGCTTCATCGGCCACGGCTTCCGCAGCGCCAACCCGGTGCTGCCCATGCGGCTCTTCCGCGACCGGGGCTTCTTCGGCATCAACATGGCGAGCCTGCTGATGTTCGTCGGGATGTTCGGCTCGATCTTCCTGCTGAGCCAGTTCCTCCAGGGCGTCCTCGGCTACTCGCCCACCGAAGCCGGGCTGCGCATGCTCCCGTGGACCGCCATGCCCATGATCGCCGCCCCCATCTCCGGGATCCTCTCCGACCGGATCGGCAGCCGGCCCGTCGTGGTCGCCGGACTGGCGCTCCAGGCCATCGGCCTCGGCTGGTTCGCCGTGATCCTGGGCACCGATCTCTCCTACGCCGCCCAGCTCCCGGCGCTGATCATCAGTGGCATCGGGATGGGCCTGTTCTTCGCCCCCGCCTCCAACGCCCTCATGTCCACCGTCGCCCCCGCCGACCAGGGCAAGGCCGCCGGAGCCAACAGCGCCCTGCGCGAAGTCGGCGGAGCCCTCGGCGTCGCCGTCCTCGCCTCCGTCTTCTCCGCCCAGGGCGGCTACCAGTCCGGGCAGTCCTTCACCGACGGCACCGTCCCCGCCCTCTGGATCGGCGCCGCGGCCGTCGCCGTCGCGGCCGCCCTGGCACTGCTGCTCCCCGGCCGCGTCGAGGAGCAGGCCCGGGCCGCGGCGTCCCTGCCGACGGAGGAACGGCCGGCGGACGACCGGGGTGTCGCCCCGGCCGACGGGCGCGCCCCCGAGAAGGTGGCCGTCTGAGCGGATCCCGCTCGCCGGCCGGTGCCTCGGCGGCGGCCGGCGGGGGGACCGCAGCCGCCGCACCGCACGAAGTTCCGTACGACACGTCACGAGCGAGGGAAGGCCCGTCATGCCCGACATCCCGTGGTCCACGCCCACCCGGCCCGCCCCTGGCGCCGAGGTCTACGTCATGGCCTCCCGCTTCGAGACCGCGAGCCTGACCGGAGCCCTGAGGTTCTTCCTGAAGTCGCCCGGCATCATCCGCCAGATGCGCAACGCCCCCGGAGCCCACGGGTTCGCCCTGCGGGCCCGGGTCCTGCGCCGCACCTTCCTGACCCTGTCCGCCTGGAAGGACCGGGACGCGCTCTACCGCTTCGCGGGCAGCGAACCCCACCGCTCCAGCTCCCGGGCGGCCGCCGCCTACATGAAGGAGTCCGGGTTCGTCTTCTGGACCGTCCCGGCGAGCGAGCTCCCCATCGACTGGGCCGAGGCGGAGCGCCGCCTCGCCGAGCAGGCCCGGAAGCAGGAGAAGGCGAAGGGGCCGGATACGGATACGGATACGGATACGGATACGGATACGGAGCCGGAGCGCGGCTGAGGCGGGGCCCGGCGGGGCCCCCTACGGCCCTGCGCCGCGCGTACGGTCCGCGTCCCCCCGCCTGGTCGGGGGGACGCGGACCGTACTCTTGTCCACGTGCAGGAACTCCACGACGCCCCCCTCGCCCCGCTGACCACCTTCCGGCTCGGCGGCCCCGCCGCCCGGCTGGTCACCGCGACCACCGACGCCGAGGTCGTCGCCACCGTGCGCGCCGCGGACGAGAGCGGCACCCCGCTCCTGGTCATCGGCGGCGGCAGCAACCTGGTCATCGGCGACCAGGGCTTCGACGGCACCGCCCTGCGGATCGCGACCACCGGCTTCGTGCTCGACGGGACCCGGCTCGAGCTCGCGGCCGGTGAGAACTGGAGCGAGGCCGTCGGCCGCGTCGTCGACGCCGGGCTCGCGGGCATCGAATGCCTCGCCGGGATCCCCGGCTCGGCCGGCGCCACCCCGATCCAGAACGTCGGGGCGTACGGCCAGGAGGTCTGCGACACGATCACCGAGGTCGTCGCCTACGACCGCACGCGCGGGGAAACGATCACCCTCTCGGCGGCCGACTGCGCGTTCTCGTACCGCGACAGCCTCTTCAAGCACCAGCCTGACCGGTACGTCGTCCTGCGCGTCCGGTTCGCCCTGGAGGACGCGGGCGGCCTGTCCGCGCCGGTCAAGTACCCCGAGACGGCCCGCGCCCTCGGCGTCGAGGCCGGCGACCGGGTGCCCGCCGCCCAGGCCCGCGAGACCGTCCTGCGGCTGCGCGCCGGCAAGGGCATGGTCCTCGACCCCGCCGACCACGACACCTGGTCGGCCGGCTCCTTCTTCCACAACCCGATCCTCGGCGACGAGGCGTACGCCGCCTTCCTCGCCCGCGCCCAGGAGCGGCTCGGCCCCGAGACCGCCCCGCCCGCGTACCCGGCCGGGGAGGGCCGTACGAAGACCAGCGCGGCCTGGCTGATCGACAAGGCCGGCTTCACCAAGGGCTACGGCGACGGCCCCGCCCGCATCTCCACCAAACACACCCTCGCCCTCACCAACCGGGGCGAGGCCACCACCGAAGACCTCCTCGCCCTGGCCCGCGAGGTCGTCGCGGGCGTGCACGCGGCCTTCGGCGTCACCCTGGTCAACGAGCCGGTAACGGTCGGCGTCAGCATCTGAGGAGTCCCGGCCCGCCCATGCTCTGTCCCCTGCACGGGGCCGGTACGGACCCCACCCGGCTGGTGGGACGCACGATCGACAAGGTCGTCGCGTCCTGGCACATCAGCGACGGCGAACGCTCCGAGGCTCCCCTCGACGTCTGGCTCCTCGACAGCGACGGGGAGTCCACCCGGATCACCACCGGGTCCGACGCCTGTCTCATCGTGGAATCCGAGGCGCCGCACGAGCCCTACGACATGGGGGAGTGGGGCCGCATCGAGGTCGGCGAGGACCTCGGAGACCACCCCTTCCTGCGCCACCTCGGCGAGACCGTCGAGTCGGTCGCCGAATTCGCGCTGCCCGCGCAGGGGCGCACCCACCTGGAGATCGGCTTCCCGGACGGCGCGCGGGTGCGGGCCGACTGCCACGAAGGCGACCTGCGGCTCACGCGCTGACGCGCGCCGCCCCTCTCGCCCCCTTACGAGGCGCCCCCTTACGAGGCGATCCAGTGGTCGATTCCGGCCAGCAGCTTGTCCTGCACGTCGGGGGGCGCCGCGCTGCCGCGCACCGACTGGCGGGCCAGCTCGGCGAGCTCCGCGTCCGTGAAGGCGTGGTGCCGGCGGGCGATCTCGTACTGGGCCGCGAGCCGGGACCCGAAGAGCAGCGGATCGTCCGCACCCAGGGCCATCGGGACCCCGGCCTCGAAGAGGGTGCGCAGCGGGACGTCCTCGTGGCGTTCGTACACCCCGAGGGCGACGTTGGACGCCGGGCAGACCTCACACGTGATCTGCCGGTCGGCGAGCCGCTTGAGCAGGCGGGGATCCTCGGCGGCCCGTACGCCGTGCCCGATGCGGGCGGCGTGCAGGTCGTCGAGGCAGTCGCGGACGGAGGACGGGCCGGTGAGCTCGCCGCCGTGCGGGGCCGCGAGCAGTCCGCCCTCGCGGGCGATGGCGAAGGCCCGGTCGAAGTCGCGGGCCATGCCGCGGCGCTCGTCGTTGGAGAGGCCGAAACCGACGATGCCGCGGTCGGCGTAGCGGACGGCGAGCCGGGCCAGGGTGCGGGCGTCGAGGGGGTGCTTCATGCGGTTGGCGGCGATGACGACGCGCATGCCGAGGCCGGTCTCGCGGGAGGCGGCGTCCACGGCGTCGAGGATGATCTCGACGGCCGGGATCATCCCGCCGAGGAGGGGGGCGTAGGAGGTGGGATCCACCTGGATCTCCAGCCAGCCGCTGCCGTCGCGCACGTCCTCCTCCGCGGCCTCGCGGACCAGGCGGCGGATGTCGTCGGGCTCGCGGAGGCAGGAGCGGGCGGCGTCGTAGAGCCGCTGGAAGCGGAACCAGCCGCGTTCGTCGGTGGCGCGGAGCTTGGGGGGCTCGGCGGAGGTGAGGGCGTCCGGGAGGCGGACGCCGTACTTGTCGGCGAGCTCCAGCAGGGTCGACGGGCGCATCGAGCCGGTGAAGTGCAGGTGGAGGTGGGCTTTCGGCAGAAGCGTGAGATCGCGTACGTGCTCCATTTGCTGATCCTGCCGCACTTGTCACCCGATCGGCAGCCCGATTCCCTGAACGGGTCCTTGCCCGAACGTAAATCCAGGGGTGCGCGGGGGCGCCGGGAAGCCGCTGCGCGGGGCTTCCCGGGCGCCGCCCGGACCCGCTCCTCAAACGCCGGCGGGGCTGGATGTTGCCGGCGTCAGTCCGTACGTGACCGTCGGCGGTCGGGAAGATCCAGCCCGGCCGGCGTTTGAGGCGCGGGGTCTGGGGCGGAGCCCCAGGTTGGGTCCGGGCGGAGTCCGGGGAACGGGCGAAGGGCGGGTAGGGGACAGCAGCCCCGCGCAGAGGGCGGGGGTGGAGCGGCAGCTCCGGACACGCCTGAGCGGCGGCTCCCCCGGAGGGAACCGCCGCTCAGGTCAGGCTGCGAACCGCCGGAGGCTTAGGCCTTCGCCTCCGCCAGGAGCTTCTGGATGCGGGAGACGCCCTCGACCAGGTCCTCGTCGCCCAGGGCGTAGGAGAGGCGGAGGTAGCCGGGGGTGCCGAAGGCCTCGCCCGGGACGACCGCGACCTCGGCCTCGTCCAGGATCAGCGCGGCGAGTTCGACGGAGGTCTGCGGGCGCTTGCCGCGGATCTCCTTGCCGAGGAGGTCCTTGACCACCGGGTAGCAGTAGAAGGCGCCCTCGGGGGTCGGGCAGAAGACGCCGTCGATCTCGTTCAGCATCCGCACCATCGTCTGGCGGCGGCGGTCGAAGGCCGTGCGCATCTCGTGGACGGCGTCCAGGTTGCCGGAGACGGCGGCCAGCGCCGCGACCTGGGCCACGTTGGAGACGTTGGAGGTGGCGTGCGACTGCAGGTTGGTCGCGGCCTTGACCACGTCCTTCGGGCCGATGACCCAGCCCACGCGCCAGCCCGTCATGGCGTACGTCTTGGCGACGCCGTTGACGATGATGCACTTGTCGGCCAGCTCGGGAACGATCGCCGGGAGCGAGACGAACTTCGCGTCGCCGTAGACCAGGTGCTCGTAGATCTCGTCGGTCAGGACCCACAGGCCCTTCTCGACGGCCCAGCGGCCGATCGCCTCGGCGTCGGCCTCGGAGTAGACGGCGCCGGTCGGGTTCGACGGGGAGACGAAGAGGACGACCTTCGTGCGCTCGGTGCGGGCCGCTTCGAGCTGCTCGACGGAGACCCGGTAACCGGTGGTCTCGTCGGCGACGACCTCGACCGGGACACCGCCGGCGAGACGGATCGACTCCGGGTACGTCGTCCAGTACGGGGCCGGGACGATGACCTCGTCACCCGGGTCCAGGATGGCCGCGAACGCCTCGTAGATCGCCTGCTTGCCGCCGTTGGTCACCAGGACCTGGGACGCGTCGACCTCGTAGCCGGAGTCGCGCAGCGTCTTCGCGGCGATGGCGGCCTTCAGCTCGGGCAGGCCGCCGGCCGGCGTGTAGCGGTGGTACTTGGGGTTGCGGCAGGCCTCGACCGCGGCGTCGACGATGTAGTCCGGGGTCGGGAAGTCGGGCTCACCGGCTCCGAAACCGATGACCGGACGCCCGGCGGCCTTGAGGGCCTTGGCCTTGGCGTCGACGGCGAGGGTGGCGGACTCGGAGATGGCACCGATACGGGCGGAGACGCGGCGCTCGGCGGAAGGCGTTTCAGAGGTCATGCGGCCAATCGTCCCAGACGTCAAACGAGCGCCGCACGCCGTTTCAGTTACCGGACGGACGCTCTCCGGACGGCGCTGTTCGACGTCAGGGCCCGGACCACGTACACTCAACCGTCGTTGGCCCTCGTCGACCGCTGCAGAGCGTGAGCACACCGTGCACACGCCCGGATGCGGTAGGTTGAGGGACGCAAAGGGTCGTAGCTCAATTGGTAGAGCACTGGTCTCCAAAACCAGCGGTTGGGGGTTCGAGTCCCTCCGGCCCTGCTCCACACTCCATCTCGGAAGTGTGTGCGCAGGTACGTACTTAGATGCAGTGCCGTGCGGCGCAACCGGGCGCGGCTACGGCCACGACCCGGATTCAGGTGAGAGACGTGACGGACGCCCTGGGCTCCATCGACATGCCTGACGCCGAGGATGACACTCGCGAGAAGAAGGCCCGCAAGGGCGGCAAGCGCGGCAAGAAGGGCCCTCTGGGTCGTCTCGCGCTGTTCTACCGCCAGATCGTCGCGGAACTCCGCAAGGTTGTTTGGCCCACTCGCAACCAGCTGACGACGTACACCTCCGTGGTGATTGTCTTCGTCGTCATCATGATCGGTCTGGTGACCGTGATTGACTATGGGTTCCAGGAAGCCATCAAGTTCGTCTTCGGCTGATCCCCGCGGAGGGCGGCGCCTTGATGGGTGCCGCCCGTTTTCGCATGTTCGACCACCTTTTGTATCCAGGAAGAAGCAGCCACCGTGTCTGACCCGAACCTGAACGTGAGCCCCGACTCCGTCGAGTCCGTCGAGGACGAGCTCGACATCGTCGAGGCTGCAGACGCTGTGGACCCGGACGAGGCCGAGCTCGCCGACGCCGAGGCTGAGGTCGAGGACTCCAACGACGACACCGCCGAAGAGGCCGACGAAGCCGAAGAGGCCGACGACTCCGAGGACGCCGACGAGGACGACGCCGAAGAGGCCGACGAGGCTTCCGACGACGATGCCGCCGAGGCCGAGGCCGAGGCCGATGACGCGGAGGCCGAGGACGCCGCCGACGTCGAGCCCGCCGAGCCTGTCGACCCCATCCAGGCCCTGCGCGAAGAGCTGCGCCTCCTGCCCGGCGAGTGGTACGTCATCCACACCTACGCCGGCTACGAGAAGCGCGTGAAGGCCAACCTGGAGCAGCGCGCCGTCTCGCTCAACGTCGAGGACTTCATCTACCAGGCCGAGGTGCCCGAGGAAGAGATCGTCCAGATCAAGAACGGCGAGCGCAAGAACGTCCGGCAGAACAAGCTGCCCGGTTACGTTCTCGTCCGCATGGATCTGACGAACGAGTCCTGGGGCGTCGTCCGCAACACCCCGGGCGTCACCGGCTTCGTGGGCAACGCGTACGACCCGTACCCGCTGACCCTGGACGAGATCGTCAAGATGCTCGCCCCGGAGCTGCAGGAGAAGGCCGCCAAGCTGGCAGCGGAAGAGGCCGGTCTGCCGGCGCCCGCCGTCAAGCGCGCCATCGAGGTCCTGGACTTCGAGGTCGGCGACTCGGTCACCGTCACCGACGGCCCGTTCGCGACGCTGCAGGCGACCATCAACGAGATCAACCCGGACTCGAAGAAGGTCAAGGGTCTCGTCGAGATCTTCGGCCGCGAGACCCCGGTCGAGCTCAGCTTCGACCAGATCCAGAAGAACTGATCCACAGCCTTCTGGCACACGCTTCCGGACAGGTCAGATTGCCCCCTTGGGGGCGGTCTGACCTGCTCGGTTTTCAGCCTCGCACCGATACCCGTTATCGTGGTGCGGTATGCCTCCATCCGGATGACCGGATTGGCGGCGAAAACTCTCACTAGGACCCGGAGAGAGCAATGCCTCCCAAGAAGAAGAAGATCACGGGGCTTATCAAGCTCCAGATCAAGGCCGGTGCGGCCAACCCGGCTCCGCCGGTCGGCCCCGCGCTCGGTCAGCACGGCGTCAACATCATGGAGTTCTGCAAGGCCTACAACGCCGCGACCGAGTCGCAGCGTGGCATGGTCGTGCCGGTGGAGATCACGGTCTACGACGACCGCTCCTTCACCTTCATCACCAAGACGCCGCCGGCCGCGCGCCTCATCCTGAAGAGCGCCGGCGTGGAGAAGGGCTCTGGCGAGCCCCACAAGACGAAGGTCGCGAAGCTCACGCGTGACCAGGTCCGTGAGATCGCCACGCTCAAGATGCCTGACCTGAACGCCAACGACATCGACGCGGCCGAGAAGATCATCGCCGGCACCGCGCGTTCGATGGGCATCACGGTCGAAGGCTGATTCAGCCACCCCAGCACCACAGTGGTAGGGCCAAGCGCTGGTCCGCACCACGACTCCACACCTGAAGCCACAACACAGGAGCAGAAGTGAAGCGCAGCAAGACTCTCCGCGCTGCGGACGCCAAGGTCGACCGGGAGAAGCAGTACGCCCCGCTCGAGGCCGTCCGTCTCGCCAAGGAGACCTCCACCACGAAGTTCGACGGCACCGTCGAGGTCGCTTTCCGCCTGGGTGTAGACCCGCGCAAGGCCGACCAGATGGTCCGCGGCACCGTGAACCTCCCGCACGGCACCGGCAAGACCGCCCGGGTCCTGGTCTTCGCGACCGGTGACCGTGCTGCGGCCGCGGAAGCCGCCGGCGCCGACATTGTCGGCGACGACGAGCTCATCAACGAGATCGCCAAGGGCAACCGCCTCAACGAGTTCGACGCCGTTGTCGCCACGCCGGACCTCATGGGCAAGGTCGGCCGCCTCGGCCGCGTGCTCGGTCCCCGTGGCCTGATGCCGAACCCGAAGACCGGCACCGTCACGATGGACGTCGCGAAGGCTGTCACCGAGATCAAGGGTGGCAAGATCGAGTTCCGCGTCGACAAGCACTCGAACCTGCACTTCATCATCGGCAAGGTCTCCTTCTCCGATGAGCAGCTGGTCGAGAACTACGGCGCGGCCCTGGACGAGATCCTTCGTCTGAAGCCGTCCGCCGCGAAGGGCCGCTACATCAAGAAGGCCGCCCTCAGCACCACCATGGGCCCCGGCATCCTGCTGGACTCCAACCGCACCCGGAACCTCCTCGTCGAGGAAGACCCGGCCGCGGTCTGACTGAGCCGGGCCTGACGGCTCGCCTGAGTTGCCCGAACGGGCCCTTCTCTCCCTTCACGGGGGGAGGAGGGCCCGTTCTGCGTTTCGCGCGGAAAATGCCGAAGCGATCGGGGGCCTTGCCCGTAGGGTCGGATCACATCAAACGATCACATCAGGGGTGGGGACTCTTGTTCGCGTACCGCAACAGCAACCGTACGAAGACCGCTGGGGCCGCGCTGGCCGCCGTACTGCTCGTGGGTGGGGCCACGGCGTGCGAGAGCGGGCAGAATGACGGCACGGGGAAGGCTGCGGCCGCCCAGGGCGCCGGGAAGGGCGCCGCGAAGGGCGCCGTGGAGGTGGTCCCGGCCGCTTACCTGGAGAAGGTCAAGGTCAAGTCGCAGGAGATCACCTCCCTGCGCTACTCGATGACGGGTACGGCGGAGGGCGAGCAGTTCTCCGGCGACGTCTCCATGCGGCTCAAGCCGTCGGTGGCCATGTCGATGAAGATGACCACCTCGGGCGAGGGCGGCCAGGCGGCCGAGATCCGCCTCGTCGACGAGGCGATGTTCATCGGCGCCGAGGGCAAGTGGATCAAGTTCGACATGAAGAGCCTGGACCCGGCCCTGACGAAGAAGCTGAACGGCGCCGGCGGTACGGCGAACAGGACCGGCGAGAACCCCGGTGACCGGGCGGGTGAGCTCCTCAAGGCCAAGGACCTCACGTTCGTCGGCGAGGAGACCATCGACGGGGTGAAGACCAGGCACCTCAGCGGCACGGTCACCCTCGACGACCTGCGGGCCGCGCTGGCCTCCGCGACCCCCGAGGCCAAGAAGCGCCAGGAGCAGTCCGTCAAGGCGCTGGAGGCGCAGGGCGTCAAGAAGCTGACCCTGGACATGTGGATCGACGAGTCGGACCACACCAAGCAGGTCCGCACCCGCGGTGACGCGGCCAAGGGCCCGGTGGACACGACCATCAAGTTCCTGGACTACAACCAGCCGGTCGAGGTGGCCGCGCCGCCCGCCGACCAGGTCACCGACCTGGCGGAGATGATGAAGGGCGCCGGGCAGGAGCAGGGCTGACCTGGCATTTCAGGGCCGCGCGGGGTCGTCGGGTGACCGATTTGCTCTGCGCGGCACCGGTCCCGTACTCTTCCGGAGAAGCCAAAGACCGCTGGTCGTTGCCGTGCCCGCAAGGGGGCGGTGGCCGAAGGATCCGCTAACTGCGGACGTCCTGCGCAGGTGTTCAAGGAAAGTTCCCGGACTCGTTCCGGTTGAGCTACGCCCTGGCGCCTGCGCCGGGGCGTTTCGTATTTATGCCCCTTCTGAGCGGTCCTCATCACCCGGAAGGAGGCCGACGCACTATGCCGACGCCCAACAAGGCTGCCGCGGTAGCCGAGCTCACGGACCAGTTCCGCGACTCGAACGCCGCCGTGCTGACCGAGTACCGGGGTCTCACCGTCGCGCAGCTCAAGACGCTGCGTCGCTCTCTCGGTGAGAACGCCCAGTACGCCGTGGTGAAGAACACGCTGACCAAGATTGCGGCCAACCAGGCCGGGATCACCGCGCTGGACGAGCACTTCGCTGGTCCCACCGCGGTCGCCTTCATCACCGGTGACCCGGTGGAGTCGGCGAAGAGCCTGCGTGACTTCGCCAAGGAAAACCCGAACCTCATCATCAAGGCGGGTGTCCTTGATGGTAAGGCGCTCACCGCCGATGAGATCAAGAAGCTTGCGGACCTCGAGTCCCGCGAGGTTCTGCTCAGCAAGCTGGCCGGCGCGTTCAAGGGCAAGCAGTCTCAGGCTGCCTCGCTCTTCCAGGCGCTGCCGTCGAAGTTCGTCCGCACCGCGGAAGCGCTTCGCGTCAAGCTCGCCGAGCAGGGCGGTGCCGAGTAATTCGGCTCGCGCACTGATCCACGCCGCCTAGTGCGTGGGTCAAAGCGGGCCGTTACGCCCGCCTCTATATACATCCGGCACCTGCCGATTTAGTGGAAGGATCGCCCATCATGGCGAAGCTCTCTCAGGAAGACCTGCTCGCTCAGTTCGAGGAGCTCACCCTCATCGAGCTCTCCGAGTTCGTGAAGGCGTTCGAGGAGAAGTTCGACGTCACCGCCGCTGCGGCCGTCGCCGTTGCCGGTCCGGGTGCCCCGGTTGCCGCTGAGGCCGCTGAGGAGCAGGACGAGTTCGACGTCATCCTCACCGCCGCCGGTGACAAGAAGATCCAGGTCATCAAGGTCGTCCGCGAGCTGACCTCCCTCGGCCTGAAGGAGGCCAAGGACCTCGTCGACGGCGCTCCGAAGCCCGTCCTCGAGAAGGTCGCCAAGGAGGCCGCTGACAAGGCCGCCGAGACCCTCAAGGCCGCCGGCGCGTCCGTCGAGGTCAAGTAACACCTCTGAGGCCTCTCTGAGGCCTCAACCAAGGGCGATCACCCGTAAGGGTGGTCGCCCTTTGGCGTACCCGGAGTGCCTGACTTGCCCCTGTCTCGTTGGGGAGTAGGGTGATCTTCGTTGCTCTGCGGCAGGGTCCTTCGATGATCCGCTCGGAGCAGGGGGCCTTGACGAACGGGACGCGGCGCGCAATTCTCAGATCCGTCGTGAGATCGGCAGGCCCGATCCGGGATCCGAGGCATGGATCGGGTCCACATCGGGCATGGATCGACTACGAAGAGGGCAGTACTGTTACGCGCTCTGTATGCGGAGCCGAGCGGGACGCACGGTTGTTTAAACGACATGGGGAAGGCCTGTTGCCGGTTTCCGGAAACCTGGTCTGGACATCAGTGAGCCTAGTGGCTACACTGACCCTTTGCGCTGCCTGTTAGCTGCCCCCTGCCCGTCGCCAGGGGCATGCCCACGCATGAGCACACTTGATTGAACGGCCCTGAGCTGGTCCTTTGACCAGATGGGGGGCGCTTGTCTTCTGTGTCAGCTGGGACCGGTACGCGCGTAGTGAGTCCGAGCCCTCGGAAGGACCCCCTCTTGGCCGCCTCGCGCAACGCCTCGACCAATACGAACAACGGTGCCAGCACCGCCCCGCTGCGCATCTCCTTTGCAAAGATCAAGGAGCCCCTCGAGGTTCCGAACCTCCTGGCGCTGCAGACCGAGAGCTTTGACTGGCTGCTCGGCAACGCCGCCTGGAAGTCTCGCGTCGAGTCGGCGCTTGAGAGCGGACAGGACGTTCCCACCAAGTCCGGTCTGGAAGAGATCTTCGAGGAGATCTCGCCGATCGAGGACTTCTCCGGGTCGATGTCGCTGACGTTCCGCGACCACCGTTTCGAGCCGGCGAAGAACTCGGTCGACGAGTGCAAGGACCGCGACTTCACGTACGCGGCGCCGCTTTTCGTCACTGCCGAGTTCACGAACAACGAGACCGGAGAGATCAAGTCTCAGACGGTCTTCATGGGCGATTTCCCGCTCATGACCAACAAGGGCACCTTCGTCATCAACGGCACCGAGCGTGTCGTCGTGTCGCAGCTCGTCCGTTCCCCCGGTGTCTACTTCGACTCCTCCATCGACAAGACGTCCGACAAGGACATCTTCGCCGCCAAGATCATCCCTTCCCGGGGTGCCTGGCTCGAGATGGAGATCGACAAGCGCGACATGGTCGGTGTTCGCATCGACCGCAAGCGCAAGCAGTCCGTCACCGTCCTCCTGAAGGCTCTCGGCTGGACCACCGAGCAGATCCTCGAGGAGTTCGGCGAGTACGAGTCCATGCGCGCCACCCTGGAGAAGGACCACACCCAGGGCCAGGACGACGCGCTGCTCGACATCTACCGCAAGCTGCGTCCGGGCGAACCGCCGACCCGCGAGGCCGCTCAGACGCTGCTCGAGAACCTCTACTTCAACCCGAAGCGCTACGACCTCGCGAAGGTCGGCCGCTACAAGGTGAACAAGAAGCTCGGCGCCGATGAGCCGCTGGACGCCGGCGTGCTCACCACCGACGACGTCATCGCGACCATCAAGTACCTGGTCAAGCTGCACGCCGGTGAGACCGAGACCGTCGGTGAGTCGGGTCGTTCGATCGTCGTCGAGACCGACGACATCGACCACTTCGGCAACCGTCGTCTGCGCAACGTCGGCGAGCTCATCCAGAACCAGGTCCGTACGGGTCTGGCTCGTATGGAGCGCGTCGTCCGCGAGCGGATGACGACCCAGGACGTCGAGGCGATCACGCCGCAGACCCTGATCAACATCCGGCCGGTCGTCGCCTCCATCAAGGAGTTCTTCGGCACCAGCCAGCTGTCGCAGTTCATGGACCAGAACAACCCGCTGTCGGGTCTCACCCACAAGCGCCGTCTGTCGGCGCTTGGCCCGGGTGGTCTGTCCCGTGAGCGGGCCGGCTTCGAGGTCCGAGACGTTCACCCGTCGCACTACGGCCGCATGTGCCCGATCGAGACCCCTGAAGGCCCGAACATCGGTCTGATCGGCTCGCTCGCGTCCTACGGCCGCGTCAACGCGTTCGGCTTCGTCGAGACCCCGTACCGCAAGGTCATCGAGGGCGTCGTCACCGACGAGGTCGACTACCTGACGGCCGACGAGGAAGACCGCTTCGTCATCGCCCAGGCCAACGCCGGCCTGTCCGACGACATGCGCTTCACGGAGAACCGCGTGCTGGTTCGCCGTCGTGGCGGCGAGATCGACTACATCGCCGGCGACGACGTCGACTACATGGACGTCTCCCCGCGCCAGATGGTGTCCGTCGCGACCGCGATGATCCCCTTCCTGGAGCACGACGACGCCAACCGTGCCCTCATGGGCGCGAACATGATGCGCCAGGCCGTTCCGCTCATCAAGGCGGAGGCGCCGCTCGTCGGCACCGGCATGGAGTACCGCTGTGCGGTCGACGCCGGTGACTCGATCCGTGCGGAGAAGGACGGTGTCGTCCAGGAGGTCTCGGCCGACTACATCACCGTCGCCAACGACGACGGCACGTACACCACGTACCGCGTCGCCAAGTTCTCCCGCTCGAACCAGGGCACCTCGGTCAACCAGAAGGTCATCGTCAACGAGGGTGACCGGATCATCGAGTCCCAGGTCCTCGCCGACGGTCCTGCGACCGAAGAGGGCGAAATGGCCCTCGGCAAGAACCTGCTCGTCGCGTTCATGCCCTGGGAAGGTCACAACTACGAGGACGCGATCATCCTGTCGCAGCGCCTCGTACAGGACGACGTCCTCTCCTCGATTCACATCGAGGAGCACGAGGTCGACGCCCGTGACACCAAGCTGGGCCCCGAGGAGATCACCCGGGACATCCCGAACGTCTCCGAGGAGGTCCTGGCGGACCTCGACGAGCGCGGCATCATCCGCATCGGTGCGGACGTAGTCGCCGGCGACATCCTGGTCGGCAAGGTCACGCCCAAGGGCGAGACCGAGCTGACCCCGGAAGAGCGCCTGCTCCGCGCGATCTTCGGTGAGAAGGCCCGCGAGGTGCGTGACACCTCGCTCAAGGTTCCTCACGGTGAGATCGGCAAGGTCATCGGTGTCCGCGTCTTCGACCGCGAGGAGGGCGACGAGCTTCCCCCGGGCGTGAACCAGCTGGTCCGCGTCTACGTCGCCCAGAAGCGCAAGATCACCGACGGTGACAAGCTCGCCGGCCGCCACGGCAACAAGGGTGTCATCTCCAAGATCCTTCCGATCGAGGACATGCCCTTCCTTGAGGACGGCACGCCGGTCGACATCATCCTGAACCCGCTGGGTGTCCCGTCCCGAATGAACCCGGGACAGGTCCTGGAGATCCACCTCGGCTGGCTCGCCAGCCGCGGCTGGGACGTCTCCGGCCTCGCGGAGGAGTGGGCCGAGCGACTGAAGGTCATCGGCGCCGACCGCGTCGAGCCCGGCACCAACGTCGCCACCCCGGTGTTCGACGGTGCCCGTGAGGACGAGATCTCCGGCCTCTTCGAGCACACCATCCCGAACCGAGACGGGGACCGCCTGGTCCTCCCGTCCGGCAAGGCGCGTCTGTTCGACGGCCGCTCCGGCGAGCCGTTCCCGGAGCCGGTCTCGGTCGGCTACATGTACATCCTGAAGCTCCACCACCTGGTCGATGACAAGCTCCACGCTCGGTCGACCGGTCCGTACTCGATGATCACGCAGCAGCCGCTGGGTGGTAAGGCGCAGTTCGGTGGCCAGCGCTTCGGTGAGATGGAGGTGTGGGCGCTCGAGGCTTATGGCGCCGCTTACGCCCTCCAGGAGCTCCTGACCATCAAGTCCGATGACGTGACCGGCCGCGTGAAGGTCTACGAGGCCATCGTCAAGGGCGAGAACATCCCCGAGCCGGGCATTCCCGAGTCCTTCAAGGTGCTCATCAAGGAAATGCAGTCGCTCTGCCTCAACGTGGAGGTGCTGTCCTCGGACGGCATGTCCATCGAGATGCGCGACACCGACGAGGACGTCTTCCGCGCGGCGGAGGAGCTCGGTATCGACCTGTCCCGGCGTGAGCCGAGCAGCGTCGAAGAGGTCTGACGGGCCTGACGGGGGGCTCGCTCAAGAGCCCCCCGTCATCCCCGGGACCGTTCAGACCATGATTGAGACTCGACCCCGAAAGAGGGATTGACGCACAGTGCTCGACGTCAACTTCTTCGACGAGCTGCGGATCGGCCTTGCCACCGCGGACGACATCCGAACCTGGTCCCACGGCGAGGTCAAGAAGCCGGAGACCATCAACTACCGCACCCTCAAGCCCGAGAAGGACGGACTCTTCTGCGAGAAGATCTTCGGTCCGACCCGGGACTGGGAGTGCTACTGCGGTAAGTACAAGCGTGTCCGCTTCAAGGGCATCATCTGTGAGCGCTGTGGCGTCGAAGTCACGCGCGCCAAGGTGCGCCGTGAGCGGATGGGCCACATCGAGCTTGCCGCTCCCGTCACCCACATCTGGTACTTCAAGGGCGTTCCGTCGCGTCTTGGCTACCTGCTGGACCTCGCGCCGAAGGACCTCGAGAAGGTCATCTACTTCGCCGCGTACATGATCACGTTCGTGGACGACGAGCGCCGCACCCGCGACCTCCCGTCCCTGGAGGCGCACGTCTCCGTCGAGCGCCAGCAGATCGAGAACCGTCGCGACTCGGACCTCGAAGGCCGTGCCAAGAAGCTCGAGACCGACCTGGCCGAGCTCGAGGCCGAGGGCGCCAAGGCCGACGTACGCCGCAAGGTGCGCGAAGGTGCCGAGCGCGAGATGAAGCAGCTCCGTGACCGCGCCCAGCGCGAGATCGACCGCCTCGACGAGGTGTGGGCCCGCTTCAAGAACCTCAAGGTCCAGGACCTCGAGGGCGACGAGCTGCTCTACCGCGAGCTGCGCGACCGCTTCGGTACGTACTTCGACGGCTGCATGGGCGCCGCGGCGCTCCAGAAGCGTCTGGAGTCCTTCGACCTCGACGAAGAGGCCGAGCGCCTCCGCGAGATCATCCGTACCGGCAAGGGCCAGAAGAAGACCCGTGCGCTCAAGCGCCTCAAGGTCGTCTCCGCGTTCCTGCAGACCAGCAACAAGCCCAAGGGCATGGTTCTGGACTGCGTGCCGGTGATCCCGCCGGACCTGCGTCCGATGGTGCAGCTGGACGGTGGCCGCTTCGCGACCTCCGACCTGAACGACCTGTACCGCCGCGTGATCAACCGCAACAACCGTCTGAAGCGCCTCCTCGACCTCGGTGCCCCCGAGATCATCGTGAACAACGAGAAGCGCATGCTTCAGGAGGCCGTCGACGCCCTCTTCGACAACGGTCGTCGTGGTCGTCCGGTCACCGGTCCCGGCAACCGTCCCCTGAAGTCCCTCAGCGACATGCTGAAGGGCAAGCAGGGTCGATTCCGTCAGAACCTCCTCGGCAAGCGCGTGGACTACTCCGCGCGTTCCGTGATCGTCGTCGGTCCCCAGCTGAAGCTGCACCAGTGTGGTCTGCCCAAGGCCATGGCGCTGGAGCTCTTCAAGCCGTTCGTGATGAAGCGCCTGGTCGACCTGAACCACGCGCAGAACATCAAGTCGGCGAAGCGCATGGTCGAGCGCGGCCGCACGGTCGTCTACGACGTGCTCGAAGAGGTCATCGCCGAGCACCCGGTTCTGCTGAACCGTGCGCCCACGCTGCACCGCCTCGGCATCCAGGCCTTCGAGCCCCAGCTGGTCGAAGGCAAGGCCATCCAGATCCACCCGCTCGTCTGCACCGCGTTCAACGCGGACTTCGACGGTGACCAGATGGCCGTGCACCTGCCGCTTTCGGCAGAGGCGCAGGCCGAGGCCCGCATCCTGATGCTGTCCTCGAACAACATCCTGAAGCCGGCAGACGGTCGTCCCGTCACCATGCCGACCCAGGACATGGTGCTGGGTCTGTTCTTCCTCACCACCGACGGCGAGCTCCGTGACGTCAAGGGCGAGGGCCGTGCGTTCGGCTCGACCGCCGAGGCGACCATGGCGTTCGACAACGGCGAGCTGGCTCTCCAGTCGGCCGTGGACATCCGCTTCCCGGTGGGCACCATCCCGCCGCGCGGCTGGGTGGCCCCGATCGCCGAAGAGGGCGAGCAGGAGTTCCAGCCGGGCGACAGCTTCCGTCTGAAGACGACCCTGGGCCGTGCGCTCTTCAACGAGCTGCTGCCCGAGGACTACCCGTTCGTCGACTACTCGGTGGGCAAGAAGCAGCTCTCCGAGATCGTCAACGACCTGGCGGAGCGCTACCCCAAGGTGATCGTGGCGGCGACGCTCGACAACCTGAAGGCGGCCGGCTTCCACTGGGCGACCCGTTCGGGCGTCACCGTGGCCATCTCCGACGTCGTCGTGCCCGAGGCCAAGAAGGCCATCGTCAAGGGCTACGAGGAGCTGGACGAGAAGGTCCAGAAGCAGTACGAGCGCGGTCTGATCACCAAGGACGAGCGCACGCAGGAGCTCATCGCGATCTGGACCAAGGCGACCAACGAGGTTGCCGAGGCGATGAACGCGAACTTCCCCAAGACGAACCCCATCTTCATGATGGTTGACTCGGGTGCCCGAGGAAACATGATGCAGATGCGACAGATCGCCGGTATGCGTGGTCTGGTGTCGAACGCGAAGAACGAGACCATCCCGCGTCCGATCAAGGCGTCCTTCCGTGAGGGCCTCACCGTTCTGGAGTACTTCATCTCCACGCACGGTGCCCGTAAGGGTCTGGCGGACACCGCCCTGCGTACCGCCGACTCGGGTTACCTCACCCGTCGTCTGGTGGACGTCTCGCAGGACGTCATCATCCGCGAGGAGGACTGCGGCACCGAGCGCGGCCTGAAGCTGAAGATCGCCGTTCGCGGCGAGGACGGCGTGCTGCGCAAGGCCGACGACGTCGAGACCTCGATCTACGCCCGCATGCTGGCCGAGGACGTCGTCATCGACGGCAAGGTCATCGCGCCGGCCAACGTCGACCTCGGTGACGTGCTCATCGACGCCCTGGTCGCCAACGGCGTCGAGGAGGTCAAGACCCGCTCGGTCCTGACCTGTGAGTCCGCGGTCGGCACCTGTGCCTTCTGCTACGGACGCTCGCTCGCCACCGGCAAGCTGGTCGACATCGGTGAGGCGGTCGGCATCATCGCCGCCCAGTCCATCGGTGAGCCCGGTACCCAGCTGACGATGCGTACCTTCCACACCGGTGGTGTGGCCGGTGACGACATCACGCAGGGTCTGCCGCGTGTCGTCGAGCTCTTCGAGGCCCGTACCCCGAAGGGTGTCGCCCCGATCTCCGAGGCCGCCGGCCGCGTGCGGATCGAGGAGACCGAGAAGACGAAGAAGATCGTCATCACGCCCGACGACGGCAGCGAGGAGACGGCGTTCCCGATCTCCAAGCGCGCCAAGGTCATCGTCGGCGAGGGCGACCACGTCGAGGTCGGCCAGAAGCTGACCATGGGTGCCACCAACCCGCACGACGTGCTGCGCATCCTCGGCCAGCGTGCGGTCCAGGTCCACCTGGTCGGCGAAGTCCAGAAGGTCTACAACTCGCAGGGCGTGTCGATCCACGACAAGCACATCGAGATCATCATCCGGCAGATGCTGCGCCGCGTGACGATCATCGAGTCCGGCGACGCGGAGCTCCTGCCGGGCGAGCTGGTCGAGCGGTCGAAGTTCGAGACCGAGAACCGTCGTGTGGTCACCGAGGGCGGTCACCCCGCCTCCGGCCGTCCGCAGCTGATGGGTATCACCAAGGCCTCGCTCGCGACCGAGTCCTGGCTGTCGGCGGCGTCCTTCCAGGAGACGACCAGGGTTCTGACGGACGCGGCGATCAACGCCAAGTCCGACTCCCTGATCGGCCTCAAGGAGAACGTCATCATCGGTAAGCTCATCCCGGCCGGTACGGGCCTCGCCCGCTACCGCAACATCCGGGTCGAGCCGACCGAGGAAGCCAAGGCCGCGATGTACTCGGCCGTCGGCTACGACGACATCGACTACTCGCCCTTCGGCACCGGCTCCGGCCAGGCTGTCCCGCTGGAGGACTACGACTACGGCCCGTACAACGGCTGAGCTCGTTAGCAGTAGGTAGTACGCAGAAGCCCCCCGCCGCTCCGAGAGGAGAGGCGGGGGGCTTCTGCGCGTCCTGGACCGGGCCCGGCGTGGGTCAGGTCCGCCGGCGGCGGCGCAGGCCCGTCACGGTCACCGAGGCCACGGCCAGGAGGGCCAGGGTGGCACCGGCCAGGCCGGGGGTGAGGCCCTTGGGGCGGAAGGTGCAGGAGACCGCGGCCGTGCCCTGGGGGATGTCCAGGGAGACCAGGCCGTGGAAGCTCTTCACCGGGGCCGAGCACTGCCAGCCGGGGACGGCGGTCATCGCGAAGACGGCGGTGCCGGAGGCCTCCTCGGGGAGGGTGGCCTCGATGGTGTGGCCGCCCGCGCTGACGCGGGTGGCGCCCGTGGCCGTAAGGCGGCCCACCGTCGAGGCGAGCGCGGCCCGGTCCAGGCAGCCGACCGGGTGGGCGCCGGCGGCGGCGCCCCGGGTACGGGTGCGCACCGTGACGTCGACCCGGCCGGAGGCGGGGACCTCGCCGAGGCGGCGGACCCCGGCCGTCCGGTCCTCCAGGGGCCTCTCGATGCCTGCGAAGGAGAGGGTTCCGTACAGCCGGGGCGAGTACCAGAAGGCTTCGGAGCCGGGGGCGCACCGGGCGGTGTACCGCTGTTTCGCGGCGGTGCCGCCGCGGGCGACGGGCGGGACCCGGTAGACGGTGGCGCCGAGGACCTGCTCCTGGTGGGCGTAGACGCTGGCCGGGGGGTTGGGGGAGGCGTACGGGGCGCTGCGGACGGTGACCAGCGGCGGGGCGGGGAAGGTACGGGCCGTCCAGCTGTTCTTCTCCGGGCCCGGTTCGGCGCGGGCGCCGATCGAGAAGATCGCGTCCAGGACGGGATTGTCGGCGCCGAAGAAGGTGCGGCCGTCGTTCTTGTAGCCGTACCCGAGGGGCTCCAGGGCCTCGTAGGTGGCCTCGGGGAGGTAGCTGCTGTAGTACTGCGGGCCCTCCGCCCGGAGTGCGAGCGCGTCGTTGTACGAGGTCTGCGGGCCGCCCGAGTCGGTGCGGTACGCGGGCCAGCCGTCGACCGAACGGACGGCGTCGAAATGGTTCGAGATCGACTCGCTGGAGGTGGCGATCGGCTTCGCCCAGCGTTCGCGGGCGCGCCGGGCGTCCGCGCCGGCCGCGGCGGCGGTGGATTCGGCGAAGACGACCCCGACCATGAGGACCGCGGCCACGGGGACCAGTACGCGGTGCTTCTCGCCCAGCGCGAGCAGGACCAGCGCGAGGAGCGACACCGCGCCGCCGCCCAGGACGGCCGGCCAGGTGGCGCCGCCGAAGTCGTCGGTGTGGCGCAGCACGAAGGTGGCGGCGACCAGCAGGGCCGCCGTCAGAGCCAGGTGCAGCGGGCGCGGCCGGTTGGCCAGGGACAGCCAGGCGATGACCACCACCATGCCGCTGAACACGAAGGCCTCGCGGTACGGGTTGCCGTTCGGAACCGCCAGCCCGTGCCATGCGTACTGGGTGGGCGGGAACTGGAAGGAGAGGACGACGAGCAGGGCCGCCGCCGCCCATGCCAGGCGGGTCCTGCGCGTGATCGCCGCGTTGAGGAGGAAGGACCCGGCCAGGATCAGGCCGAGCGAGGCCACGTACAGCCGGGGCCGGCCGCCCCACAGGTGGGTGCCGGGGAGCATGCCCGTCAGGAAGACCTCGATCCGGACGGGATCGAAGGCGGCCGCCCCGGTCGGCTGGGCGGCCCCGCTGGAGAGGAAGGCGGGCAGGAGCAGGGGGAGCGTGAGCAGGATGCCCGTCGCGGCGCCCGTACCCGCCCGCCATACGGCGCGCAGCCGCTGGGCTCCGGTCAGGTCGAGGACGACCAGGCGGACGGCGAGCAGCACGCACGCGGCCATCGTCGCCATCATCGCGGTGTAGAAGTTCCCGAACCAGGCGAGCGCGACCAGCAGGGCCACGCCCGGCCAGCGGCGCTCCTCCAGGCACCACTCGACGGCGATGCCCAGGAGCGGGAGCGCGACCAGGCCCCACATCCACATCGGGATGTACGAGGCGTCGCTGAGCGCCCAGCCGCACAGCCCGTAGACGGCTCCGAGCACGCCCCGCTGCCACCAGGGGCCGGGGTGGAGCCTGCCGAGGTAGACGGCCATCAGGGCGGCGGCGGTGCCCATCGTGACCGGGGTGACCGCGAAGACGGCGAGGTCCACGTGGGCGCGGGGGACGAGGACGGCCAGCCAGGAGAAGGGGTTGCCGAGGTAGGTGTGGTAGTCGGACAGGAACTGCTGGCCGAAGCCGCCGCGCCAGGTGAAGAGGAGGTCGCCGGCGGCCCGGCCGTGCACCAGGTCCCACAGGGCCCGGTGGAAGGGGACGTACTGGTTGGCCTGGTCGTTGACGGCCCGGCCGGTGTGGCCGAAGGGGAAGGTGCCCCGGGCCGCCCAGGACGCGCAGAAGGCGCCCGAGGCCGTGAGGAACGCGAGGAGCGGGCCGTAGAAGCGGGTGGTGCGGCGCGAGGGGGGCCGGGGCCGGTCCTGATCGGGGGGCGGACTGCTCTGCGTCGCGGGCTCGACGGCCAAGATCCCCAAGGGTCTGCTCCCTGCTGGTCGGCTGTCCGACGGGTGGCACACATGGCTGGTCTGCCGGACTCGCGGACCGGGAGGGCCGCGATCCGGCGCCCCGGGCGAATCGCGATCCGGCGCCCCGGGCGAATCCGGCCACCATGGTGCCGCGCGGCAGCTCCGGTTCCAGGGCGGCGGACGGCGGGTCCGGCGTGTGCGAGGCCGTGCGCGTCGGCCCGGGCGGGCGGCCGGACGGCTCCCACCAGGGTGGTCCGGACGCGTGTGCGCAGGGTGCGCCCGCCGGCTCCGGACACGGGGGTTCCCCCTTTCGGTGGAGCGCGGGGGTCGCGGTTGTCAGCCGGAGCGCAAGGCCTTCGCGGCGTCGGCCGCGGCGACCTGCGCGCGCAACGGGATCGGGGAAACTCTGTGGCCGGGCGGCCGCGCGGCCGGGGATCATGCGCGCATGGACATACCGAACCGGCTGGCCAAGGCCGCGGAAGACGGCGACGCGGAAACAGTGGGCCGGCTGCTGGCGGAGGGGGCCGAGGTGGAGGCCCCGAACGCGCACTGGCGTACCCCGCTGGACCTCGCGGTGAGCGCGGGGCGGCCGGAGACAGTCCGGCTGCTGCTCGCCGCGGGGGCGGATCCGGGCGGGCGGGCCGGCGAGTACCACGAGCTGACGCCCATGCTCCAGGCGGCGATGCGCCCCGACCTCGAGGTGGTCAGGCTCCTGCTCGACGCCGGAGCTCCCGTGGGCCCCCAGGGCCGGGTGGAGTACGTCCCGCTGCCGGTGGCGGCCACCAGCGGGGACGAGGGCTACCCGCACATCGTGGCGCTGTTCCTCGACCGCGGTCAGGACATCGACGTCGTGATGAAGGACCGCACGGCCCTGGAGCTCGCGGTCCAGGGCGGGAAGGTGCGGATGGCGCGCTGGCTGCTCGGCCGCGGCGCGAAGGCGACGGAGCGCGCCGCGAGCGTGGCCTACCGCCGCGCACGGAGCTCGCCCGAGGAGGAGAAGGTGTACAGGCCGCTCTTCAGCGCCCTGTATGCCGCACTGCCCAAGGAATGAATCCGGGCTGCCGTCCCGGGGGCGGAGGCGGGGCGGCGGCGGCTCCGCTTAGCACACGTGCACCACGGCCGCACGTCGCAGGGGCCGCATCCGGGCTTCGGCCTTGCGGCGACTGGCCTGGGGGCCCTTCGGGCTTCGGGGGCCGGGGCTTTTGTTTTGACCGGAGTGGATGCGGTAGGTACGCTCAGACCTTGTGCCTGGGGTGTGCCTGGGCTCCTGTGCGTGTCCATCAACCGCACTTGAGCCGTATCAGCCACCGCGATTCATGCGTTTCCACGCTTGCGTGGAGGTCCGCCGGATCCGACACACCCGACCGCGTGGGTCGGCAAATGTTCCAGGTTAGCTTCACTACACGGCACACAGAAACCGGAGAAGTAGTGCCTACGATCCAGCAGCTGGTCCGTAAGGGCCGGCAGGACAAGGTCGAGAAGACAAAGACCCCCGCGCTTGAGGCTTCGCCCCAGCGTCGCGGCGTCTGCACGCGAGTGTTCACGACCACCCCGAAGAAGCCGAACTCGGCGCTGCGTAAGGTCGCGCGTGTGCGTCTGACCTCTGGCATCGAGGTCACCGCTTACATTCCGGGTGAGGGACACAACCTGCAGGAGCACTCCATCGTGCTCGTGCGTGGTGGCCGTGTGAAGGACCTGCCGGGTGTTCGCTACAAGATCATCCGCGGTGCGCTTGACACCCAGGCTGTCAAGAACCGCAAGCAGGCCCGCAGCCGCTACGGCGCCAAGAAGGAGAAGTAAAAAATGCCTCGTAAGGGCCCCGCCCCGAAGCGCCCGGTCATCATCGACCCGGTCTACGCATCTCCTCTGGTGACGTCGCTCATCAACAAGATCCTCCTGAACGGCAAGCGCTCCACCGCCGAGCGCATCGTTTACGGCGCCATGGAAGGCCTCCGCGAGAAGACCGGCAACGACCCGGTCATCACGCTGAAGCGCGCGCTGGAGAACGTCAAGCCGTCGCTCGAGGTCAAGTCCCGCCGTGTCGGTGGCGCCACCTACCAGGTGCCGATCGAGGTCAAGCCGGGTCGTCAGTCGACCCTCGCGCTGCGCTGGCTCGTGGGTTACTCCCGCGCCCGCCGCGAGAAGACGATGACCGAGCGCCTCATGAACGAGCTGCTTGACGCGTCCAACGGTCTTGGCGCTGCCGTCAAGAAGCGCGAGGACACGCACAAGATGGCCGAGTCCAACAAGGCCTTCGCGCACTACCGCTGGTAGTCCGAACCCACATCGAGACCGAGAGAAGACTGAGCCGATATGGCTACCACTTCGCTTGACCTGGCCAAGGTGCGCAACATCGGCATCATGGCCCACATCGACGCGGGCAAGACGACCACCACCGAGCGCATCCTGTTCTACACCGGTGTGTCTTACAAGATCGGTGAGGTCCACGACGGCGCTGCCACGATGGACTGGATGGAGCAGGAGCAGGAGCGTGGTATCACCATCACGTCTGCCGCTACCACCTGCCACTGGCCGCTCGAAGATGTTGACCACACCATCAACATCATCGACACCCCGGGTCACGTCGACTTCACCGTCGAGGTGGAGCGTTCGCTCCGCGTCCTCGACGGCGCCGTCACCGTGTTCGACGGTGTGGCCGGCGTTGAGCCGCAGTCCGAGACCGTCTGGCGTCAGGCGGACCGCTACGGCGTGCCGCGCATCTGCTTCGTCAACAAGCTGGACCGCACCGGCGCCGAGTTCCACCGCTGTGTCGACATGATCAAGGACCGCCTCGGTGCGGTTCCGATCGTCATGCAGCTCCCCATCGGCGCCGAGATGGACTTCCAGGGCGTTGTCGACCTGGTCACCATGAAGGCGTTCGTCTGGTCCGCCGAGGCGACCAAGGGCGAGATGTACGACATCGTCGACATCCCGGACACCCACAAGGAAGCCGCTGAAGAGTGGCACGCCAAGCTGGTCGAGACGGTCGCCGAGAACGACGACCAGATCATGGAGCTGTTCCTCGAGGGCGTCGAGCCCACCGTCGAGCAGCTGCACGCCGCTGTGCGTCGCATCATCATCGGCTCCAAGGGCGACAAGGGTGCCACCGTCACCGCGGTGTTCTGTGGCACGGCGTTCAAGAACAAGGGCGTTCAGCCCCTGCTCGACGCCGTCGTCCGCTACCTCCCGTCGCCCCTGGACATCGAGGCCATCGAAGGCCACGACGTCCGGGACGCCGAGGTCGTCGTGAAGCGCAAGCCGTCTGACGAGGAGCCCCTCGCGGCGCTCGCGTTCAAGATCATGCGCGACCCGCACCTCGGCAAGCTCACCTTCGTCCGGGTTTACTCGGGCCGCCTGGAGGCCGGCACTGCGGTGCTGAACTCCGTCAAGGGCAAGAAGGAGCGCATCGGCAAGATCTACCGCATGCACGCGAACAAGCGTGAAGAGATCGAAGCGGTGGGCGCCGGTGACATCGTCGCCGTCATGGGCCTGAAGCAGACCACCACCGGTGAGACGCTGTGTGACGACAAGAACCCGGTCATCCTGGAGTCCATGGACTTCCCGGCCCCGGTCATTCAGGTCGCCATCGAGCCCAAGTCCAAGGGTGACCAGGAGAAGCTGGGTGTAGCCATCCAGTCTCTCGCGGAGGAGGACCCCTCCTTCCACGTTCACTCGGACGAAGAGACCGGCCAGACCATCCTCGGTGGTATGGGCGAGCTGCACCTCGAGGTGCTGGTCGACCGTATGAAGCGCGAGTTCAAGGTCGAGGCCAACGTCGGCAAGCCGCAGGTCGCTTACCGCGAGACGATCCGCCAGACGGTGGAGCGTCACGACTACACCCACAAGAAGCAGACCGGTGGTACCGGTCAGTTCGCCAAGGTGCAGATCGCGATCGAGCCGATCCTCGAGGCCGACGGTCCGGCGTACGAGTTCGTGAACAAGGTCACCGGTGGCCGCATCCCGAGGGAGTACATCCCCTCGGTCGACGCGGGTGCGCAGGAAGCCATGAAGTTCGGCATCCTCGCCGGCTACGAGATGACCGGCGTCCGCGTCATTCTTCTCGACGGTGGCTACCACGAGGTCGACTCCTCCGAGCTCGCCTTCAAGATCGCCGGTTCGCAGGCGTTCAAGGAGGCCGCGCGCAAGGCTTCTCCCGTGCTCCTCGAGCCGATGATGGCCGTCGAGGTCACCACGCCGGAGGAGTCCATGGGTGACGTCATCGGTGACATCAACTCCCGTCGTGGCCAGATCCAGGCCATGGAGGAGCGTCACGGTGCTCGCCTCGTGAAGGGCCTCGTGCCCCTCTCGGAGATGTTCGGCTACGTCGGAGACCTCCGCAGCAAGACCTCGGGTCGCGCCAGCTACTCGATGCAGTTCGACTCCTACGCCGAGGTTCCCCGGAACGTCGCCGAGGAGATCATCGCGAAGGCCAAGGGCGAGTAACTCTTCCGAGTACACGCTTTAGGCTTGTCACCGGAGCCTCAGGGGCAACAGGAGTAACCCTCCCGTTGCCCCCGGGGTACCGGCTATCCAGCAAAGATCACCTGGCGCCGATGAGCAAGGCGTACAGAACCACTCTCCAGGAGGACCCCGTGGCGAAGGCGAAGTTCGAGCGGACTAAGCCGCACGTCAACATCGGCACCATCGGTCACATTGACCACGGTAAGACGACCCTTACGGCCGCCATTACCAAGGTGCTGCACGACGCGTACCCGGACCTGAACGAGGCCTCGGCCTTCGACCAGATCGACAAGGCTCCCGAAGAGCGCCAGCGCGGTATCACCATCTCCATCGCGCACGTCGAGTACCAGACCGAGGCGCGTCACTACGCCCACGTCGACTGCCCGGGTCACGCGGACTACATCAAGAACATGATCACCGGTGCCGCGCAGATGGACGGCGCGATCCTCGTGGTCGCCGCCACCGACGGCCCGATGCCGCAGACCAAGGAGCACGTGCTCCTGGCCCGCCAGGTCGGCGTTCCGTACATCGTCGTCGCCCTGAACAAGGCCGACATGGTGGACGACGAGGAGATCCTGGAGCTCGTCGAGCTCGAGGTTCGTGAGCTCCTCTCCGACTACGACTTCCCGGGCGACGACCTTCCGGTCGTCCGCGTCTCCGCGCTGAAGGCGCTCGAGGGCGACAAGGAGTGGGGCGAGAAGCTTCTCGGCCTCATGGCTGCCGTCGACGAGGCGATCCCGACCCCGCCGCGTGACACCGAGCTGCCGTTCCTCATGCCCGTCGAGGACGTCTTCACGATCACCGGTCGCGGTACCGTCGTCACCGGCCGTATCGAGCGTGGTGTCCTGAAGGTCAACGAGACCGTCGACATCATCGGTATCAAGGAGACCAAGACCACCACCACGGTCACCGGTATCGAGATGTTCCGCAAGCTGCTCGACGAGGGCCAGGCGGGCGAGAACGTCGGTCTGCTCCTCCGTGGCATCAAGCGCGAGGACGTCGAGCGCGGCCAGGTCATCATCAAGCCCGGTTCGGTCACCCCGCACACCGAGTTCGAGGCCCAGTCGTACATCCTGTCGAAGGACGAGGGTGGCCGTCACACCCCGTTCTTCAACAACTACCGTCCCCAGTTCTACTTCCGTACCACGGACGTCACGGGTGTCGTCACCCTGCCGGCCGGCACGGAGATGGTCATGCCGGGCGACAACACCGAGATGACGGTCACGCTGATTCAGCCGGTCGCCATGGAGGAAGGCCTCAAGTTCGCCATCCGTGAGGGTGGTCGTACCGTGGGCGCCGGCCAGGTCACCAAGATCACGAAGTAATTCGTGTTCTGACCTGGTAGCTCGCGCGAGCGGGCACCACGTTTGACAGAAGGGCCCCTTCCCCGTCGTTCACGCGACGGGGGAGGGGCCCTTTGTCGTACGGGATCACTCGTACGGGCGTACGGGCGTACGCGGCTCCGTGCGCGGCGGCTACGTCACCCGCAGGGACTCCGTGAACTCGATGCAGGCGGCGTAGTCCGGCAGCAGGCCGGACGCGGTGGCGTCGGCCAGCGAAGGGGCCGCGTCGTCGCGGGCCGACAGCAGCGGGACGTCCGCCGGCCAGTCGATGTCCAGGTCGGGGTCGAGCGGGTGGACCGCGTGCTCGGCCGCCGGGTTGTAGGTCTCCGAGCAGATGTAGGACAGGGTGGCGTCGTCCGTCAGTGCGCAGAAGCCGTGGCCCATGCCCTCGGGGAGGTAGACGGCGCGGCGGTCCAGGTCGTCCAGGCGGACGCCTTCCCAGCGGCCGAAGGTCGGGGAGCCGACCCGGATGTCCACTATGACGTCGAGCACGGCGCCGCGCACGCAGGTGACGTACTTGGCCTGGCCGCGCGGGACGTCGGCGAAGTGGATGCCGCGGACCACACCGCGCTGGGAGACCGAGAGGTTGGCCTGCGCCAGCTTCAGCGGGTGCCCGACGACCTCGGCGAGGTGGTCGAAGCGGTACCACTCCATGAACATGCCGCGCGGGTCACCGTGCTGCTGGGGCGTGATCTCGAACGCGCCCCCGATGGAGAGCTCGCGGAACTTCATCGTGCGGCCTCCTCTTCGAGCAGGCCGATCAGGTAGTCCCCGTAGCCGCTCTTGGTGAGTGGCTCGGCCAGCGCGCGCAGCTGGGCGGAGTCGATCAGGCCCGCCCGCCAGGCGGCCTCCTCGACGCAGCCGATCTTGAAGCCCTGACGCTCCTCGATGACCCGTACGAACTCCGAGGCCTGCACCATGGAGACGAAGGTGCCGGTGTCCAGCCAGGCGGTGCCGCGGTCGAGGATGGTGACGTTGAGCTGACCGGCCTGGAGGTACGCGTCGTTGACGGCGGTGATCTCCAGCTCCCCCCGGGCGCTGGGCTTCAGGCCGCGGGCTATCTCCACGACCTGGTTGTCGTAGAAGTACAGGCCGGGCACGGCGTAACGGGACTTGGGCTTGGCCGGCTTCTCCTCGATGGATATCGCCTGGCCGTCCTCGTCGAACTCGACCACGCCGTACGCCGTCGGGTCCGCCACCGGGTACGCGAAGACCCGGCCGCCCTTGGAGTCGGTGTGCTGTGCCAGGCGGGTGCCGAGCCCGCTGCCGTGGAAGATGTTGTCGCCGAGTATCAGGGCGACGGAGTCGTCGCCTATGAAGTCGGCGCCGAGCACGAAGGCCTGGGCGATGCCTTCGGGGCGCTCCTGGACGGTGTACTCGAGCCGGATGCCGAACTGCGAGCCGTCGCCGAGCAGGCGCTCGAACTGGTCGCGGTCGTCCGGGGTGGTGATGACGAGGATCTCGCTGATCCCGGCCATGACGAGAGTCGAGAGCGGGTAGTAGATCATCGGCTTGTCGAAGACGGGCAGCAGCTGCTTCGACACGGCCCGCGTCAGCGGCCACAGTCGGGATCCGGTGCCGCCGGCCAAGAGAATTCCACGCATGGGCACGACCCTATGCGAGAGGGGCCGAGCAGTTTCCGTTTCGGACCATATCGAACGAACCGCGCAGCTACTGTTCACTTCATGTGCATCCTGGTGAGGGGCGGATTCCGGCCCAGACGGAACGATCGGTTATCGGAGAAGGACATTCCGGATTACGACAACGGAGGCGCCGAATATGGATGCGCCCCGCGGGCAGAGGCGAAGGCGGCACCGCAGAAGTGACCGGTGACCGGGGGACGGGCCGCTGGCTCGTCACAGGCGCGGCCGGAATGCTGGGTCAGGACGTCCTGACCGCACTGCGGCGCCATGCGATCGAGGCCGTCGGCCTCAGCCGTGCCGAGCTCGACATCACGGACCCGGCCGCCGTCCGGTCCGCCCTCAAGGGCGTCACCCTCGTCGTCAACTGCGCCGGCTGGACGGACGTGGACGGTGCCGAGACGGCCGAGGAGGCCGCCGCTGCCGTCAACGGCACCGGCGTACGGATCCTCGCCGAGGCCTGCGCCGCGAACGGCGCGCGGCTGCTGCAGATCTCCACCGACTACGTGCTGCCCGGGGACGCCTCGGAGCCCTACGCCGAGGACGCGGCCACCGGGCCGGTGAACGCGTACGGCCGCTCCAAGCTGATCGGCGAGCAAGCCGTGGCCCAACTCCTGCCGCAGGACGGCTACGTGGTCCGCACCGCCTGGCTGTACGGCGAGCACGGCCCGAACTTCGTCTCCACCATGCTGGGGCTGGCCGCCCGACGGGACACCCTGGACGTGGTCGACGACCAACAGGGCCAGCCCACCTGGTCAGTTGCGCTCGCCCGGCGGCTCGTCGAGCTCGGGCTGGCCGCCCTGGCCGGTCAGGCCCCCGCGGGCATCTACCACGGCACCGCGAGCGGTGCGACCACCTGGTTCGGGCTGGCGCGCGAGGTCTACCGGCAGTGCGGCCTGGACCCGGAGCGGATCCGCCCGACCACCTCCGCGTCCTTCGTCCGGCCCGCGGTCCGCCCCTCCTTCAGCGTCCTGGCACACGACCGCTGGGCCCGGGTGGGCCTGGCCCCGATGAGCGACTGGCGGGAGCAGCTGGCCGACGCCCTCGCGACCCCCGGCTTCACCGCTCTGGCCCGGCCGGCCCGGGACAGCCGGGTGGGCTGAGGACCCCGCCGGACACCACGCTGTGCGCGTGAACGTTGCCTGCGCGCCAGCTTCGCGAAACCCGAACTCGCTACGTTGGGGCGCCTGGGGCCCCGAGATACGGCCGCCGTGAGAGGCCTGGCACGCGTACGTGCCTCGTTCCGTTGGAGCTGCTGCCGTGTCCGAATACGACGATGTCTGGCTGGTCATCCCCGCTTACAACGAGGGCCGAGTGGTCGCCGACGTGGTCGAGGCGGCCCGCAAGACGTTTCCGAACATCGTCGTCGTCGACGACGGCAGCACCGACGACTCGGCCGAGCACGTAGCGGCCACCGGCGCCCACTTGGTGCGCCATCCCGTCAACCTCGGTCAGGGCGCGGCCCTGCAGACCGGCCTCACGTACGCGCTCTCCCAGCCCGGCGCCCTGTACTTCGCGACCTTCGACGCGGACGGCCAGCACCAGACCAAGGACGTCGAGACGATGGTCGCGGTCCTGCGGGCCGGCGACGCCGACGTGGTGCTCGGCTCGCGGTTCATCGAGCGGAACGGCCAAGTGCCGTGGATCAAGCAGGTCGTGCTGCGCACGGCCGCCGCGGTCAGCCCCACCGCGCGCAAACTGGGGCTCACCGACGCGCACAACGGTCTGCGCGTGCTGGGCCGTGCGGCCGCCGAGCGGCTGAACATCACCATGAACGGCATGGCCCACGCCTCCGAGCTCGTCGGTTTCCTCGCGGGCTCCGACCTGCGCGTCACCGAGATTCCGGTCGACATCCTCTACACCGATTACTCGCGGGCCAAGGGCCAGTCCCTGATCAACGGCGTCAACATCGTTTTTGATATTTCACTGCGGGAGCGTGGGCGTCGATGAAATATTTCTGGATCCAGCTCCTGCTCATCGCCGGTTCGGTTTCCATGGCGCTGATGTTCATTCGGACCTGGAGCCAGGCCACGAACCGGGCCTGGAAGCGAATTGCCTTTTCGGTGTTCGTCGTCGTCAACGTGTACGCGGTGCTCCGCCCGACCGACGTCACCTGGGTCGCCCAGCACCTTGGTGTCGGCCGGGGCACCGACCTGGTGCTCTACGTGATGGTCCTCGCGATGGGCTTCCTCACGCTCAACACCTACCTGCGCTTCCGCTCGCTGGAGCAGAAGATCACCGACCTCGCCCGGACGGTCGCCATCAACGAAGGCGTCCGGCACAACGACGTCCGGCTCGGTCCGCCCGAGGACGCGTCCGGGCCTGTCGGGTCCGGGTCCGTCGGGTCCGGGCCCGTCGGCGCCGGGCCCCCCTCGGCGCGGACGCCGTGAAGGCCTGACGCCCGATGGGGTCCTTCGACTTCATGCTCCCGTACTACGGGGACGCGAGGCAGATGCAGGACGCCGTCCGCAGCGTCCTGGCCCAGACCGACCGCGACTTCCGGCTCGTCGTGATCGACGACGGCCGGGAGCCGGACGTGCCCGGCTGGTTCGCGGGGCTGGGTGACGCGCGGGTGCGGTACCTCCGCAACGAGCGCAACCTCGGCATCACGAAGAACTTCCAGAAGTGCGTCGAGCTCTCCGAGGCCGACCACGTGGTCATCATGGGCTGCGACGACCTGCTGCACCCGCACTACCTGGAAACCGTGCGCCGGATCCTCGACGCCCACCCCGGCGTCGGCATGGTCCAGCCCGGCGTCGAGGTGATCGACGGCGCGGGCCGGGTCGCGCGGGGCCTGACCGACCTGGCCAAGCAGTGGATGTTCGCCCCGCGGCTCAAGGGCCGGGGACCGATGGCCGGTGAGGCGCCGGCCGCCGGCGTGCTGCGCGGGAACTGGCTCTACTTCCCGTCGATCACCTGGCGCGGCCCGGCGCTGCGCGAGGTGAACTTCCGGGACGGCTACTCGGTGTTCCTGGACCTGGCCCTCGTCGTGGACCTGCTCGAAGCCGGCGAGCGGATGGTGATCGACGAGTCCACCACGGTCTTCCAGTACCGCCGGCACGCGGCCAGCGAGTCCTCCGTCCAGGCCCTTTCCGGGACCCGCTTCACCGAGGCCGAGCGCTACTTCTCGGCAGTCGCGGAGCGGATGGAAGCCCGAGGCTGGCCCAGGGCCGCCCGCGCGGCCCGGCTCCACCACGCCTCCCGCCTGCACGCGCTCGGAATGCTGCCCGGCGCACTGCTGCGAGGGCACCGGGCCGGCGTCCGCACGCTGGCCCGGCACGCCTTCACCACCGGACGGAGCTGAGCTCAGTTCTTCTTCGTACGCTTCAGCGGGTCGTACGCCGAGCACGTGCCGCGAGGTGCGTACTTCGGGCACTTGCCGCCCGGCATTCCCGTCGAGTGCGCCGACCAGGCCAGGGTGCCGAGGGTGTTCTCGGAGGGCGGCCTGGGCATGTAGGCGTCGGCCGTGGACGATCCGGCCGAGCCGAACAGGAGCCCGAGCGAGACCAGGACCCCGATCACGGCGGCCCGGGGCCCGCGCCCGGCCGCCCGCAGGGCCTCCCGGCCGGGCAGTCGCGTCTCGTTGGCCCGGATCCACGCCTTGACGCGCTGCACGCCGAGGTACACGGCCACGCCCGACAGCGCGAGCATGCAGTAGACGATCTGCAGGCTGGTGCGCGGGTACAGCTGCACGGCGCCGTCGCCCGCCATGTGCGAGGCGTACCAGTAGCGCAGCAGGAAGGCGCTGCCGGTGCAGGCCGCCAGGGTCAGCACCAGCGGCCGGCGCAGGCCGAGCGCGATGGCCGCGCCCAGGCCGACGACGAGCAGGATCGTGAAGAGGCCGACGCCGCCGAGTTCGCCCGGCAGCGGCCACCCGAGGGAGCGCAGCGGGCCGGGGAAGGCGGTACCCGACGAGGCGAAGTAGGCCGGGTCGGTGGCGGTGTCGAAGTAGAAGTACGTGTCCCGGGTCGCTCCGCTCGCGCCGAGCAGCCGGATCATGTAGCGCCCCGCCAGTGCGAGGAAGACCGCGGACGCGGCCGCCAGCGGCATCAGCGCGTTCAGCAGCGCGCGCTTCCCGCCCGCGCGGGCGCGGCCGGTCAGCACCAAGGCGAAGAGGACGATCACGCCGACCGCGGACCACACGAACCAGCCCGCGTACAGCAGGAACAGCGCGGCGAGCAGCGCTCCGATACCCGCACCGACCACGAGCGAGCGCTTGCGGCCGAGCGTGGAGGACTCCGTCACCACCTGCGCGAGCTTGGCCAGCACGGGGATGACGACGACCAGGACGAGCGGGGAGTACGGCTTGTACGGCTCGATCAGCGTCAGGGACGCCGTGACGCCGATGCCGAGGGCCCACAGCGGGGGCAGCAGCGTGCGCCAGGCCAGGTACGCGACCGGGCCGGAGACCGCCAGGAAGCCGATCATCACCCACTTGACGGCGAGCGAGGCGTTGCCGTCGAAGAACAGCTGGGAGATCCACGCCAGCAGGTGCGGGAAGCCGGGCGGGTACTCGGCCGGCAGGGGCACCCCGTCCATGACGTGGAACGCCCACTGCTGCAGGTTCCCGATGTCACCGCCGTACCCGTTGTACGGCCAGCTGGTTCCCCGCAGGGCCACCACACTGCCGCTCGCGGTCACACCGGTGGCCAGGCCGGCCACGGCCGCCGCGCTGATCCGCACCGCCGCACCCGGCAGCCACCGGGACAGGACCAGGTAGAGCACGACGGTCGCGGCCAGCAGGACCAGCAGCCGCAGCTGGATGCCGGCCAGCCCGCTGACCTGCCCGACCCGCTGCATGGGATTCACGTCGAGGCGCTTGCTCAGGACGATGAGCAGCAGTGCTGCGAGAACCGACACGGCCGCCTCGGCGGCCGTGAGGGCGAAGGTGCGAGGTATGCGGCCACTGGAGCCGCTCGGTGCCCGGTGTTCGGCTACCGGGACGGGCGCGGGAGCGGTGACGGTCATGTCCGCGGACTTTACCTCCAGGATGCCGCCCGCCCCGACGTCAGGGCGCCTCCGTCACGGTCCCCCGTACGGCCCCATGGCCGGCGTGGCCGCTGCTGCCGCGCCAGCCCCAACTCGAAGAGGAAGTACCAAGGTTGAAGTCGGGAACCGAAACGACGGACGAGGCCGGAGCGGACCACGCGTCCGCTCCCGAGCGGGCCGGGAAGCCGGCCGGAACCGGGCAACTGCTCGCACTGCGGGCGTCCTTCGTCAGCCGGCGGTGGTTCTGGCCGGCGGCGCTCACCGCCGGGTACGCGGTGCAGGTGCTGTTCCGCCTCTCCCTGGTGTGGGGCAAGGCCTACCCGGCGGTCCACGCGGACGAGTCCTCGTACCTCGTGCTGGCCCGCGTGCTCGCCGGGCGGACGACGACGGAGATGCCGGTCGGATCGGTGATCCCCGGCGGCTACGCGCTGCTCATCTCCCCGGCCCTGCGGATCGCGGACGATCCGGTCACCGCGTACCAGCTGGTCATGGGCATCAACACGCTGCTCAACGCGCTCGTCTTCCTCCTGGCCTACGCCGCCCTGCGCAGGCTGGGCCTGTCCCGGGGCCTCTCGTTCCTGATGGCCACGGCGGCCGCGCTGATGCCGCCCGTGGTCTTCTACTCCGAGTTCGCCATGTCCGACACCGTGCTCCCCGTGGTCCTCCTCGGCTGGCTGACCGCGCTGCACGGCTGGCTCAGCGAGGGCGAGGCGCGCCGCCGCACGTGGTACGGGGCGGGGGCCGGTCTGCTGGCCGGCTACTCCATGGCGGTGCACGACCGTGGCGGGGTGGTGGTGGCCCTCACGGCGGCGGTCTTCCTGTGCGCACTCGTCCTGCGATGGGCGCCGCCGCGGTCCACGCTCGCGGCCTGGGGCGGACTCGCCGTCTCCGTGCTGGGCGCCCGGCTGCTGGCCGCCTGGCTGGAGGCGCAGTTCACGGACACGCCGCCGAGCTCGGTGGGCACGAAGGTCCTGGACGGCCTGGTCGACCCCGAGCTGCTGCGCCGCACGGTGACCCGTACGATCGGCCAGCTCTGGTACTTCTCCGTCTCGTCCTGGGGATTCGGCGCGCTCGCCGTCGCCCTGTGCGTGTTCGCGGTGTTCAGCTCCCGCTTCACCCGGGCCGCGCGGGTCGTCTCCTTCGTCATGGTCGCCCTGCTGTGCGGGATCGCGCTCGCCGCGGCCGCGGGACTGCCGGACGACCACGGCCGGATCGACAACTGGATCTACGCCCGCTACCTGGCCCCGCTGGTGCCGGCGTTCTTCGTGGTGGGCGCCCTGGTCCTGGCACGGGCGCGGGCCGGTGCGCTGCTGCGGCTGGTGGCGGGCGCGGTGCTGTTCACCGTGGTCACGGCCGAGTTCGTCATCCTGGTGGTCGGCAAGGGCCTCCACAAGGTGGGCATCATCCGGTGGGGCATGCCGGACGCGCTGTTCCTGGCCTCGGAGTGGACGAGGCTGCACATGGGGCGGACGCTCGCCGGCGCCCTGCTGGTGTTCGCCGTCTGCGTGCTCTTCCGGCTGGCCGGCGGGCGCCGGGCGGTCTGGGCCGTGGCGGTGTCGCTGGCCCTGTTCGCGGCCTACGCGACGGTCGCGGTCACCTCGAACGTGGCCGAGCCGCACACGAAGCAGCGCGAGGCCAGTGCCACCGGCTTCACCAAGTCGGCGGACCTCGAGCCGGGCGAGAACCTGGTGATGGACCACAGCGCCGACTGGGACCTGCGGATGGCCCAGGGGTACGAGGTGTACGACGGGCGGGTCTGGACCAGGGACCTCAAGCACGGTGAGGAGCCGCCGGCCGCCGCGGACGCGGCCGTCCTGGGGCTGAACCCGAAGGACGCGAGCCCGCAGGACGGCTGGCCGGCGGCGCCCCCGGGCTGGTACGTGGCCGTGGTGGACAAGAGGCACGGATGGGTGCTCTGGCGCCACCGCTGACGGACTCCGCCGCACCCCTGGTGGTCGAACCCGTGGTCGATGGGAAGATCGGCTTCTGCATCGACGACGGGGTGGGGGACATGGGGAAGAAAGACGACGACGGACCGGCCGTCTCCGACGAGGACTGGGCGCGGTTCCTGGCACAGGCCGAGGCGGGTGCGGGGGAGGCGCCCAAGGAGCCGTCGGCCCGGGCGCGCATGCTGACCGAGCGGTTGCGCCACGAGGACGAGCAGCGCGCCGCGCAGCAGAAGAAGCGTTTCGGCAGAGCCAGGCCGGTCCCCGCCGAGCCCGCGGGGTGGCGTACGGGGCCCGCCTGGCAGGAGATGGAAGGCCGCGGCAAGGACAAGCGCCGGATCAAGGCCGCGCTGGCCATCGCCTTCGTCATCGCCCTCGCGCTGATCGCCATCCGGCCGGAGCTGGTGATCGACAAGATCACAGGCAAGGCCGAGGAGGACGCCAAGGCCGGGCAGTCGCTGCCCGGCGAGACGGCGCGCCCGAGCGTCGCGCCTTCCATGGCGGACCCGGACCTGCCGTCGCTCAAGGAGCCCTTCAAGGGCTCCCCGGCCGTGGAGTGGGCCGACGGAGCGGCTGGGATCGAGATCCCGCCGGCCGAGGCCGTCGGGGGCATGAGCAAGGAGAAGATCGCCGACGCGCTGGTGAAGGTCAAGCAGTTCCTGGTCACGGCCAACCTGGACCCGGCGACCCTGCGCGGGGAGCGGCCCGAGGCGGCGCTGGCACTGCTCGACCCGAAGCTGGGGGAGTACAAGACGAACCTGGAGGAGGCCCTCAAGCACTCTTCGGCGAAGAACGACCCGCTCGACCTCTTCAGCCGGTACGACCCGGCCGAGCTGACCCTGGTGGGCGAGGTCGTCAAGGTCCGCGGCCGGATGTGGGTGGAGCCCGGGGAGCGCGCGGGGAAGGTCAACCTGAAGACCGACTACACCTTCGTCTACCCCTTCGTGAAGGCGAAGGCGGGCGCCGACCAGGTCGAGCGGACCGTCATGCGGCGCGAGATCACCTTCTCGATCGTCGATCCCCGCAAGTGGGACTCCACGGCCGGCACGCTGTGGATCGAGGAGAACTACCGCAACATCGGCAACAGCGCCTGTGACACCGACGACGGTTTCCTGCATCCGCAGTTCGACGATGACGCGCCCACCGGGCCCACCCCCTCCGGCACCCCCGTGGACCCGTACGACCGGAGCGAGACCCTGGAAACCGACCGGCGGGCGGACTGCGGCATCATGTCGCGGTCCTGAGCGGGCGCCGGGGCAGGGACCCCGCCGCGTGGTGCAGTTTGACCACTCAGCGTGGCGGGGTATTCTCTTCCGCCCGATTGGCGCCATACGCGTCTCGTATGGCAGACTACTCAAGTTGCTCGGCCGTGTGCCGATGCTGCGCGCCTCCCGCCGGGAGGACCGGAAGCAAGTCCCACAGTACTCGTCGCTCTACCTGTCTCTCGGGGCAGCAATGGGGCGGACGTACGGGAATCTTTCGGGAAGCGTCAGCACGGTGCCTGCCAGGTACTCGGTGGGTGTTTGCCCCCGATCTGCGGTCTTGGGACCGCGCCCCCTTGGACGAGGGAATTTCCGTATGGGAATTTTCTGTAGAGGGAGCGCGACACGCCCGACCGCGTGGGTCGGAGGAGAGCGGCGGAGTGATCCGCAGCCGGCCGAGGACCAGAGCGTTTCCACAACAGACAGGACTACGGAGTAGCCATGGCGGGACAGAAGATCCGCATCCGGCTCAAGGCCTACGACCACGAGGTCATCGATTCGTCGGCGAAGAAGATCGTCGAGACGGTGACGCGCACTGGTGCGTCGGTCGCGGGCCCGGTGCCGCTGCCCACTGAGAAGAACGTGTACTGCGTCATCAAGTCGCCGCACAAGTACAAGGACTCGCGCGAGCACTTCGAGATGCGCACTCACAAGCGCCTGATCGACATCCTCGACCCGACGCCCAAGACCGTTGACTCGCTGATGCGCCTGGACCTTCCGGCCGGCGTTGACATCGAGATCAAGCTCTGAGAGGCACGGAGAAGATGGCAAAGCAGATCAAGGGCGTCCTGGGCGAGAAGCTCGGCATGACCCAGGTCTGGGACGAGAACAACCGTGTCGTCCCGGTGACCGTGGTCAAGGCCGGGCCCTGCGTTGTTACCCAGGTCCGTAAGAACGAGATCGACGGCTACGAGTCGGTCCAGATCGCCTTCGGCGAGATCGACCCGCGCAAGGTGAACAAGCCCCTCAAGGGTCACTTCGCCAAGGCCGACGTCACCCCCCGCCGCCACCTGGTGGAGCTCCGTACCTCCGACGCCAGCGAGTACACGCTCGGCCAGGAGATCACGGCTGCCGTGTTCGAGTCCGGCGTCAAGGTTGACGTCACGGGCAACAGCAAGGGCAAGGGCTTCGCCGGTGTCATGAAGCGTCACAACTTCAAGGGCCTCGGCGCCGGGCACGGCGTCCAGCGCAAGCACCGCTCCCCCGGTTCGATCGGTGGCTGCGCCACCCCTGGGCGTGTCTTCAAGGGCATGCGCATGGCCGGTCGCATGGGCAACGAGCGCGTCACCACCCAGAACCTGACCATCCACGCGGTTGACGCGGAGAAGGGTCTGCTCCTCATCAAGGGCGCGGTCCCCGGTCCGAACGGCGGCCTCGTCCTGGTCCGTACCGCGGCCAAGGGGGCTTGAGGTAATGAGCACCATTGACATCCTTTCGCCGGCAGGCGACAAGGCCGGTACCGTCGAGCTCCCCGCGGAGATCTTCGACGCGAAGACCAGCGTTCCGCTGATCCACCAGGTCGTTGTCGCTCAGCTGGCTGCTGCCCGTCAGGGCACGCACAAGACCAAGCGTCGTGGCGAAGTCCGTGGTGGTGGCCGCAAGCCGTACCGCCAGAAGGGCACCGGCCGCGCTCGCCAGGGTTCCACCCGCGCTCCGCAGTTCGTAGGCGGTGGCGTCGTCCACGGCCCGCAGCCGCGTGACTACTCGCAGCGGACCCCGAAGAAGATGAAGGCCGCCGCCCTCCGCGGTGCCCTCTCGGACCGTGCGCGTCACTCCCGCATCCACGTCGTCACCGGCGTGGTCGAGGGTGCCGCCTCCACGAAGGCCGCCAAGACGCTGTTCGGCAAGATCTCGGAGCGCAAGAACCTGCTCCTGGTCGTCGAGCGCGCCGACGAGGCTGCGTGGCTGTCCGCCCGCAACCTGCCCCAGGTGCACATCCTGGAGCCGGGCCAGCTGAACACGTACGACGTGATCGTCTCTGACGACGTGGTCTTCACTCAGGCCGCTTTCGAGTCCTTCGTGTCTGGCCCCAAGGCCGATGAGACCGAAGGGAGCGACGCCTGATGTCTGAGGCGACCGTTACCAGCAAGACCTTCACTGACCCGCGCGACCTGCTGATCAAGCCGGTTGTCTCGGAGAAGAGCTACGCGCTGCTGGACGAGAACAAGTACACGTTCATCGTCGCGCCCGGCTCCAACAAGACTCAGATCAAGCAGGCCGTCGAGGCGGTCTTCGGGGTCAAGGTCACCGGGGTCAACACGATCAACCGTCAGGGTAAGCGCAAGCGCACCAAGACCGGTTTCGGCAAGCGCGCAGACACCAAGCGCGCCATCGTGACCCTCGCTGAGGGCGACCGAATCGACATCTTCGGCGGCCAGGCCTCCTAACGGAGGTCTAGTCGTCCGGAATCGGACGAGGACTGAGAAATGGGTATCCGCAAGTACAAGCCGACGACCCCGGGCCGTCGTGGCTCCAGCGTCGCCGACTTTGTCGAGATCACGCGGTCCACGCCGGAGAAGTCGCTGGTCCGCCCCCTGCACAGCAAGGGCGGCCGTAACAACACCGGTCGGATCACGGTTCGACACCAGGGTGGCGGCCACAAGCGCGCCTACCGTGTGATCGACTTCCGTCGTCACGACAAGGACGGCGTGCCGGCCAAGGTCGCGCACATCGAGTACGACCCCAACCGCACTGCGCGCATCGCGCTCCTGCACTACGCCGACGGTGAGAAGCGCTACATCATTGCGCCGAAGAACCTGAAGCAGGGCGACCGGATTGAGAACGGCCCCACGGCCGACATCAAGCCCGGTAACAACCTGGCACTCCGCAACATCCCGGTCGGTACCACGATCCACGCGATCGAGCTCCGTCCCGGTGGCGGCGCCAAGTTCGCCCGCTCCGCTGGTGCCTCCGTGCAGCTGCTGGCGAAGGAGGGCACCATGGCCCACCTTCGTATGCCGTCCGGTGAAATCCGTCTCGTCGACGCGCGCTGCCGCGCGACCGTCGGTGAGGTCGGCAACGCCGAGCAGTCGAACATCAACTGGGGCAAGGCCGGCCGCATGCGCTGGAAGGGCGTTCGCCCCTCCGTCCGCGGTGTCGCGATGAACCCGGTCGACCACCCGCACGGTGGTGGTGAGGGTAAGACCTCCGGTGGTCGTCACCCGGTCTCCCCGTGGGGTCAGAAGGAGGGTCGTACTCGCTCGCCGAAGAAGGCTTCGAGCAAGTACATCGTCCGCCGCCGCAAGACGAACAAGAAGCGCTAGGAGCGGGTTTAGATGCCGCGCAGTCTCAAGAAGGGACCCTTCGTCGACGGACACCTCATCAAGAAGGTGGACGTACAGAACGAAGCCGGTACCAAGAACGTCATCAAGACCTGGTCCCGTCGCTCGATGATCATCCCGGCCATGCTGGGTCACACCATCGCGGTGCACAACGGCAAGATCCACGTCCCGGTGTTCGTCACCGAGTCGATGGTCGGCCACAAGCTCGGCGAGTTCTCGCCGACTCGCACCTTCCGCGGCCACGTCAAGGACGACCGGAAGTCGAAGCGCCGCTAAAGGCGGGGTGGTTACGACTATGACTTACACCGAAGGGACAACCATGGAAGCCAGGGCCCAGGCGCGGTACATCCGCGTCACGCCCATGAAGGCCCGCCGAGTGGTGGACCTTATCCGTGGCATGGATGCCACGGAGGCTCAGGCGGTCCTGCGTTTCGCCCCGCAGGCCGCGAGCGTGCCGGTTGGCAAGGTGCTCGACAGCGCCATTGCCAACGCCGCACACAACTACAACCACCCGGACGCCTCCACGCTGGTCATCAGCGAGGCGTACGTGGACGAGGGCCCGACCCTGAAGCGGTTCCGTCCGCGTGCCCAGGGCCGTGCCTACCGGATCCGCAAGCGGACCAGCCACATCACCGTGGTCGTCAGCAGCAAGGAAGGTTCCCGGTAATGGGCCAGAAGGTAAACCCGCACGGGTTCCGGCTCGGCATCACCACCGACTTCAAGTCGCGTTGGTACGCCGACAAGCTGTACAAGGACTACGTCAAGGAAGACGTCGCCATCCGCAGGATGATGACGTCCGGCATGGAGCGCGCCGGCATCTCGAAGGTTGAGATCGAGCGCACCCGTGACCGCGTGCGTGTGGACATCCACACCGCTCGTCCGGGCATCGTCATCGGCCGCCGTGGCGCCGAGGCCGACCGCATCCGCGGTGACCTCGAGAAGCTCACGGGCAAGCAGGTGCAGCTGAACATCCTCGAGGTCAAGAACCCCGAGGTCGACGCTCAGCTCGTCGCGCAGGCCGTTGCCGAGCAGCTCTCCTCCCGCGTCTCCTTCCGTCGCGCCATGCGTAAGAGCATGCAGGGCACGATGAAGGCCGGCGCCAAGGGCATCAAGATCCAGTGTGGCGGTCGCCTCGGCGGCGCCGAGATGTCCCGCTCCGAGTTCTACCGCGAAGGCCGTGTGCCGCTGCACACCCTCCGCGCGAACGTGGACTACGGCTTCTTCGAGGCCAAGACCACCTTCGGCCGTATCGGTGTGAAGGTCTGGATCTACAAGGGCGACGTCAAGAACATCGCCGAGGTTCGCGCCGAGAACGCTGCGGCCCGTGCGGGTAACCGCCCGGCCCGTGGTGCCGCCGGCGCTGGCGACCGTCCCGCCGGCCGTGGTGGCCGTGGTGGCGAGCGCGGCGGCCGTGGTGGCCGCAAGCCGCAGCAGGCTGCTGGTGCCGAGGCCCCCAAGGCCGACGCTCCCGCCGCCGCTCCGGCTGAGAGCACCGGAACGGAGGCCTGACCGACATGCTGATCCCTCGTAGGGTCAAGCACCGCAAGCAGCACCACCCGAAGCGCCGCGGTATGGCCAAGGGCGGTACTGAGGTCTCGTTCGGCGAGTACGGCATCCAGGCGCTTACCCCCGCCTACGTGACGAACCGCCAGATCGAGGCGGCTCGTATCGCGATGACCCGCCACATCAAGCGTGGCGGCAAGGTCTGGATCAACATCTACCCGGACCGTCCCCTGACGAAGAAGCCTGCCGAGACCCGCATGGGTTCCGGTAAGGGTTCTCCCGAGTGGTGGATCGCGAACGTGCACCCGGGCCGGGTCATGTTCGAGCTGTCCTACCCGAACGAGAAGATTGCTCGTGAGGCGCTCACCCGCGCTGCTCACAAGCTTCCGATGAAGTGCCGGATTGTTCGGCGCGAGGCAGGTGAGTCGTGATGGCGACGGGAACCAAGGCGTCCGAGCTGCGTGAGCTCGGTAACGAGGAGCTCGTTGGCAAGCTGCGCGAGGCCAAGGAAGAGCTGTTCAAGCTGCGCTTCCAGGCGGCCACGGGTCAGCTGGAGAACAACGGCCGGCTCAAGTCCGTCCGTAAGGACATCGCTCGCATCTACACCCTGATGCACGAGCGTGAGCTCGGTATCGAGACGGTGGAGAGCGCCTGATGAGCGAGAAGAACGTGACTGAGACGACTGACCGCGGCTTCCGCAAGACCCGCGAGGGTCTTGTCGTCAGCGACAAGATGGACAAGACCGTCGTCGTCGCTGTCGAGGACCGCGTGAAGCACGCGCTCTACGGCAAGGTCATCCGCCGTACGAACAAGCTCAAGGCGCACGACGAGCAGAACGCTGCCGGCGTCGGCGACCGCGTCCTCATCATGGAGACGCGTCCGCTGTCGGCGAGCAAGCGCTGGCGCATCGTCGAGATCCTCGAGAAGGCCAAGTAATTATCTGAGGCCCTGGGCATCACGCCCAGGGGCCCCTCAGGTTCGTTCCGCCAGGCTCGGTGGGGGCGGTAGCTCTTCGGAGTGAAACCCCCGCCGGGAACCGGCAGACAAACAGGAGATAGACGTGATCCAGCAGGAGTCGCGACTGCGTGTCGCCGACAACACTGGTGCCAAGGAGATCCTTTGCATCCGTGTTCTCGGTGGCTCCGGTCGCCGCTACGCGGGCATCGGTGACGTCATCGTTGCCACCGTCAAGGACGCGATCCCCGGTGGCAACGTGAAGAAGGGTGACGTCGTCAAGGCTGTCATCGTTCGCACCGTGAAGGAACGCCGCCGCCAGGACGGCTCGTACATCCGCTTCGACGAGAACGCCGCCGTCATTCTGAAGAACGACGGCGACCCTCGTGGCACCCGTATCTTCGGCCCGGTGGGCCGTGAGCTGCGCGAGAAGAAGTTCATGAAGATCATCTCGCTCGCGCCGGAGGTGCTGTAAGCATGAAGATCAAGAAGGGCGACCTGGTTCAGGTCATCACCGGTAAGGACAAGGGCAAGCAGGGCAAGGTCATTCTGGCCATCCCTACTGAGAACCGCGTCCTGGTCGAGGGTGTCAACCGGGTCAAGAAGCACACCAAGGCCGGCCAGACCGCTGGTGGCTCGCAGACCGGTGGCATCGTGATCACCGAGGCGCCGATCCACGTCAGCAACGTTCAGCTGGTTGTGGAGAAGGACGGCCAGAAGGTCGTTACCCGCGTCGGTTTCCGCTTCGACGACGAGGGCAACAAGATCCGCGTTGCCAAGCGGACGGGTGAGGACATCTGATGGCTACCACTCCGCGTCTCAAGACGAAGTACCGCGAGGACATCGCGGGCAAGCTGCGCGAAGAGTTCTCCTACGAGAACGTCATGCAGATCCCCGGCCTCGTGAAGATCGTGGTCAACATGGGTGTGGGCGACGCCGCCCGCGACTCCAAGCTGATCGACGGCGCCATCAAGGACCTGACGACGATCACCGGTCAGAAGCCGGCCGTCACGAAGGCCCGCAAGTCCATCGCGCAGTTCAAGCTGCGCGAGGGTCAGCCGATCGGCTGCCACGTCACCCTCCGTGGTGACCGCATGTGGGAGTTCCTGGACCGTACGCTGTCGCTCGCGCTGCCGCGTATCCGTGACTTCCGTGGTCTGTCGCCGAAGCAGTTCGACGGCCGTGGCAACTACACCTTCGGTCTCACGGAGCAGGTCATGTTCCACGAGATCGACCAGGACAAGATCGACCGTACCCGGGGTATGGACATCACCGTGGTCACCACGGCGACCAACGACGCTGAGGGCCGCGCGCTCCTTCGTCACCTCGGCTTCCCCTTCAAGGAGGCGTAAGCGAGATGGCGAAGAAGGCTCTCATCGCGAAGGCTGCCCGCAAGCCCAAGTTCGGTGTGCGTGCGTACACCCGCTGCCAGCGCTGCGGTCGCCCCCACTCCGTGTACCGCAAGTTCGGCCTGTGCCGCGTCTGCCTTCGTGAGATGGCTCACCGTGGCGAGCTGCCGGGCGTGACCAAGAGCTCCTGGTAATTCCCTCTCGTCCGCAAGGACTTGGGAACTTCCAGGCACTCTCGGTAAGCATCTGGTCGGCGGATGCCCGGCCGCGCATGCCTTAGGCTTGTGTGGTTGGGCGTCCGTCGCCCATAACGACTTACTACGCCGTAGGTCCCCGCGCCGCACCCGTCCCGCCACTGAGTGGGGAGAGGGATGGCGCATACAGGAAACCCCGGCGAGAGAGGCCGAAGGCCACTTCATGACCATGACTGACCCGATCGCAGACATGCTCACGCGTCTGCGTAACGCTAACTCGGCGTACCACGACTCCGTCGTGATGCCGCACAGCAAGATCAAGTCGCACATCGCAGAAATCCTCAAGCAGGAGGGTTTCATCACCGGCTGGAAGGTCGAGGACGCCGAGGTCGGCAAGAACCTCGTCCTCGAGCTGAAGTTCGGCCCGAACCGCGAGCGCTCCATTGCGGGCATCAAGCGGATCTCGAAGCCCGGTCTGCGTGTGTACGCAAAGTCCACCAACCTGCCGAAGGTGCTCGGCGGCCTGGGCGTGGCGATCATCTCCACGTCCCACGGTCTGCTCACCGGCCAGCAGGCAGGCAAGAAGGGCGTAGGTGGGGAAGTCCTCGCCTACGTCTGGTAGTCGGGAACGGAGGAAAAGCAATGTCGCGAATCGGCAAGCTCCCCATCCAGGTTCCCGCCGGTGTGGACGTCACCATCGACGGCCAGGCAGTGGCTGTGAAGGGCCCCAAGGGTTCCCTCGCGCTCACCGTCAAGGCGCCGATCGAGATCGTCAAGGGTGAGGACGGCGTTCTGAACGTCACCCGCCCCAACGACGAGCGTCAGAACAAGGCCCTGCACGGCCTGTCCCGCACGCTGGTGGCGAACATGATCACCGGCGTGACCACGGGTTACGTCAAGGCGCTCGAGATCAGCGGTGTCGGTTACCGCGTCGCCGCGAAGGGCTCCAACCTGGAGTTCCAGCTTGGCTACAGCCACCCGATCCTGATCGAGGCGCCCGAGGGCATCTCCTTCAAGGTCGAGTCGCCCACCAAGTTCTCGGTCGAGGGCATCGACAAGCAGAAGGTCGGCGAGGTCGCCGCCAACATCCGCAAGCTGCGGAAGCCCGACCCGTACAAGGCCAAGGGTGTCAAGTACGCCGGCGAAGTCATCCGCCGCAAGGTCGGAAAGGCTGGTAAGTAGCCATGGCATACGGTGTAAAGATCGCCAAGGGCGACGCGTACAAGCGTGCCGCCAAGGCCCGCCGCCACATCCGCATCCGCAAGAACGTCTCGGGTACGGCGGAGCGTCCGCGCCTCGTCGTGACGCGTTCCAACCGCAACATCGTTGCTCAGGTCATCGACGACCTCCAGGGTCACACCCTGGCGTCCGCGTCGACCCTGGACGCTTCGATCCGCGGTGGCGAAGGCGACAAGAGCTCGCAGGCCCAGGCCGTCGGCGCACTCGTCGCCGAGCGTGCCAAGGCCGCGGGTGTCGAGACCGTCGTGTTCGACCGCGGTGGCAACCGATACGCCGGGCGCATTGCCGCTCTGGCTGACGCCGCCCGCGAAGCCGGGCTGAAGTTCTAAGCCCCGTTTTCCGGGACTCACGGACGTAACAGAGAGAGGTAATCCAATGGCTGGACCCCAGCGCCGCGGAAGCGGTGCCGGTGGCGGCGAGCGGCGGGACCGGAAGGGTCGCGACGGTGGCCCTGCCGCCGAGAAGACCGCTTACGTTGAGCGCGTTGTCGCGATCAACCGCGTCGCCAAGGTTGTCAAGGGTGGTCGCCGCTTCAGCTTCACCGCGCTGGTCGTGGTGGGCGACGGTGACGGCACTGTAGGTGTCGGTTACGGCAAGGCCAAGGAAGTTCCCGCGGCCATTGCCAAGGGTGTCGAGGAAGCCAAGAAGTCCTTCTTCAAGGTTCCGCGCATCCAGGGCACCATTCCTCACCCGATCACGGGTGAGCGTGCCGCGGGCGTCGTGCTGCTGAAGCCGGCCGCCCCCGGTACCGGTGTTATCGCCGGTGGCCCGGTGCGCGCCGTTCTGGAGTGCGCCGGCGTTCACGACATCCTGTCGAAGTCGCTTGGTTCTTCCAACGCGATCAACATCGTGCACGCGACCGTGGCGGCCCTCAAGGGCCTGCAGCGTCCCGAGGAGATCGCGGCTCGCCGTGGTCTGCCCCTCGAGGACGTCGCCCCCGCGGCTCTGCTCCGTGCACGTGCTGGGGCGGGTGCGTAATGGCTCGCCTCAAGGTCACGCAGATCAAGTCGTACATCGGCAGCAAGCAGAACCACCGTGACACGCTGCGTTCGCTCGGGCTGAAGCGCCTGAACGACGTCGTCGTCAAGGAGGACCGCCCCGAGTTCCGCGGAATGGTTCACACCGTCCGCCACCTCGTGACGGTTGAGGAGGTTGACTAACATGGCTGAGAGCAGCCCGCTGAAGGCCCACAACCTCCGTCCCGCCCCCGGCGCCAAGACCGCGAAGACCCGTGTCGGTCGTGGTGAGGCGTCGAAGGGTAAGACGGCCGGTCGTGGTACGAAGGGCCAGAAGGCCCGTTACCAGATCCCGCAGCGCTTCGAGGGTGGGCAGATGCCCCTCCACATGCGTCTGCCGAAGCTCAAGGGCTTCAAGAACCCGTTCCGCACCGAGTTCCAGGTCGTGAACCTGGACAAGCTCGGCGCTCTCTACCCCGAGGGTGGAGAAGTCACGGTGGCCGACCTGGTCGCCAAGGGCGCGGTTCGCAAGAACAGCCTCGTCAAGGTCCTGGGCCAGGGCGAGATCTCCGTGGCGCTGCAGGTTTCGGTTGACGCCGTTTCCGGCTCCGCCAAGGAGAAGATTGCCGCCGCTGGTGGCTCTGTGACCGAGCTCGTCTAAGACGACCTCAGTGACAAATAGCTAGAAACCCGACCGGGGATGCCTCACATATGGGGCATCCCCGGTTGGTCGTTCCATGGAAGGTGCAGACGCCGGTAAGGTGGCCTGCACCTTTGCTTGTACACATTCGTCGATCCCTCAGACCGTCACCTCTGACGCAGTAGCGCGGGGGTCGCAGGAGGCACCGTGCTAACCGCGTTCGCCCGGGCGTTCAAGACGCCCGACCTGCGCAAGAAACTGCTCTTCACGCTCGGCATCATCGTGCTGTTCCGGCTCGGGTCCCACGTCCCCGTTCCGGGCGTGAGCTATACGAACGTCCAGATCTGCGTTGATCAGGCGTCCGGCCAGAACGGCGGGCTCTTCGGTCTGGTCAACATGTTCAGTGGCGGTGCCCTGCTGCAGATCACGATCTTCGCGCTCGGCATCATGCCGTACATCACGGCGAGCATCATCTTGCAGCTGCTGACCGTGGTCATCCCGAAGCTGGAGACCCTCAAGAAAGAGGGCCAGGCCGGCACGTCGAAGATCACTCAGTACACGCGCTATCTGACGGTCGCGCTGGCGATCCTGCAGGGCACCGGCCTCGTCGCCACCGCCCGCAGCGGCGCCCTGTTCCAGAACTGCTCGGTCGCCAGCCAGATCGTCCCCGACCGGTCGATCTTCACCACCGTCGTCATGGTCCTCACCATGACCGCCGGTACCTGTGTCGTCATGTGGCTCGGTGAGCTCATCACCGACCGGGGCATCGGCAACGGCATGTCGATCCTGATGTTCATCTCGATCGCCGCGGGCTTCATCGGATCCCTGTGGGCCATCAAGGAGCAGGGCAAGATCGCGGACGGCTGGGTCGAGTTCGGCGTGGTCATGCTGGTCGGCCTCGCGATGGTCGGTCTGGTGGTCTTCGTCGAGCAGGCGCAGCGACGGATCCCGGTCCAGTACGCGAAGCGCATGATCGGCCGCCGTGCGTACGGCGGTACCTCGACGTACATCCCGCTCAAGGTGAACCAGGCGGGCATCATCCCCGTCATCTTCGCCTCGTCGCTGCTCTACATCCCGGCACTGGTCGTGCAGTTCAGCGGTTCCACCGCCGGCTGGGCCACCTGGATCCAGAAGCACTTCGTCAAGGGCGACCACCCGTACTACATCGCCACCTACTTCCTCCTGATCGTCTTCTTCGCGTTCTTCTACGTGGCGATCTCGTTCAACCCCGAGGAAGTTGCAGACAACATGAAGAAGTATGGTGGGTTCATTCCGGGCATCCGCGCCGGTCGGCCTACCGCCGAGTACCTGAGCTACGTACTCAACCGGATCACGTGGCCGGGGTCGCTGTACCTGGGTCTGATCGCTCTTGTGCCGACGATGGCGTTGGCCGGCTTCGGAGCGAACCAGAACTTCCCGTTCGGCGGGACGAGCATCCTGATCATCGTGGGTGTGGGTCTGGAAACCGTGAAGCAGATCGAGAGCCAGCTCCAACAGCGTAATTACGAAGGGTTCCTCCGCTGATGCGAATCGTCCTCGTCGGCCCGCCCGGTGCGGGCAAGGGAACGCAGGCGACTGTCCTTGCCGAAACCTTGTCGATCCCGCACATCTCCACGGGCGACTTGTTCCGGGCCAACATCAGCCAGAAGACCGAGCTGGGGCAGCGCGCCCAGTCCTACATGTCGAAGGGTGACCTCGTCCCCGACCAGGTCACGATCGACATGGCCAAGGACCGCATGGAGCAGTCGGACGCCGCGAACGGCTTCCTGCTCGACGGCTTCCCGCGCAATGTCTCCCAGGCCGAGGCGCTGGACGAGATCCTCAAGGTGCAGGGCATCAAGCTCGACGCCGTCCTCGACCTGGAGGTCGAGGAGGACGAGGTCGTGAAGCGGATCGCCGGGCGGCGCACCTGCCGCAAGGACAACAAGCACATCTTCCACGTCGACTACGCCGCGCCGAAGACCGACGGCGTGTGCGACGTGTGCGGTGGCGAGCTCTACCAGCGTGAGGACGACTCCGAGGCCACGGTGCGCAACCGCCTCGACGTCTACCACACGCAGACCGAGCCGATCATCGACTTCTACAAGGCCCAGGGCCTGCTCGTGACGATCCCCGCTCTCGGCGAGGTCAAGGACGTCACGCAGCGCGCGATGGACGCCCTGAAGAAGTAGTAAGAAGCAGTTCACCTGTAGTGCAGCCCCGGCCGCGGTGTCCCATGGACGCCGCGGCCGTACTGTTGAAAGACCCGAATCCGAAGGTGGCAGGTACGTCATGGTCCAGATCAAGACCCCCGAGCAGATCGCGAAGATGCGTGAGGCGGGGCTGGTCGTCGCTGCGATCCACGCGGCGACCCGTGAGGCGGCCGTGCCGGGCGCCACGACGCGGGATCTGGACATGGTGGCCCGCAAGGTCATCGCGGACGCCGGCGCCAAGTCGAACTTCCTCGGGTACGGCGGGTTCCCCGCGACCATCTGCACCTCCGTCAACGAGGTCGTGGTCCACGGCATCCCCGACGACACGACGGTCCTCAAGGACGGCGACATCATCTCGATCGACGCCGGCGCGATCGTCGAGGGCTGGCACGGCGACGCCGCGTACACCGCCTTCGTGGGCTCTGGGCACGCCCCTGAGCTCGTGGAGCTCTCCCGGGTGACCGAGGAGTCCATGTGGGCCGGTATCGCCGCCATGAAGCTCGGCAACCGCCTCGTGGACATCTCGAAGGCGATCGAGACGTACATCAAGCGCCAGCCGCGCCCGACCACCGGTGAGCACAGCCTCGGCAAGTTCGGGATCATCGAGGACTACGGCGGCCACGGCATCGGTTCCGAGATGCACATGGACCCGCACCTGCTGAACTACGTCTCGCGCAAGCGGGGCAAGGGCATCAAGCTCGTCCCGGGCCTGTGCCTGGCGATCGAGCCGATGGTCTCCCTGGGCACCGCCCAGACGGAGGTCCTGGCGGACGACTGGACGGTCATCACCACGGACGGCACCTGGTCCTCGCACTGGGAGCACTCCATCGCGCTGACCGAGGAGGGACCCATCGTCCTCACCTCCCCGGACTGCGGCAAGGCGAAGCTGGCGGAGTACGGCGTCACGACGGCGCCCGACCCGCTGGGCTGAGCCGGGTCGGCCCAGCTGGGCCAACCGGTATGACCAGGATTGATGATCTATCCTGTAGGGCACACTTTCCGGATTCGTCTTTCAGTGGGCCCTGACGTAGACTGACTCGTCGGCTCCTTTGCACCCGCATGTCCTCATGCGAAGGCGGGGAGCTGATCAAGGTAGCCGATTCGAAAGGCGAAGCGTGGCCAAGAAGCAAGGTGCCATCGAAATCGAGGGCACCGTGATCGAGTCCCTCCCGAACGCGATGTTCAAGGTGGAACTCCAGAACGGTCACAAGGTCCTCGCGCACATCAGCGGCAAGATGCGCATGCACTACATCCGCATCCTCCCTGATGACCGGGTTGTCGTGGAGCTCTCTCCGTACGACCTGACGCGTGGCCGGATCGTCTACCGATACAAGTAGATCTTGTCTTCATCCCCGTCCGGACATCCTGTCCTGACGCGCGGGTGGTGGCACTGACCCGGAGAACCTCACCAACATGAAGGTCAAGCCGAGCGTCAAGAAGATCTGCGACAAGTGCAAGGTGATCCGCCGTCACGGTCGGGTCATGGTCATCTGCGACAACCTGCGCCACAAGCAGCGCCAGGGCTGACGCACGCCGACCGACCTGCACTACGCAGTTCTTCGCGCGACGTAAGAAAACGTACATACGCAGAACCCGCCCAGTCCTGACCAGGACCGGCGGCACCTCCGGCGGGGGCCGGGGACCCGGGCGTACCACCACCCAGCAGGTGTGGTCGGCGGTCGGGGTTCGGTTCTGCGGAAGACCCCCGAACACACAGGAGCCATTGAATGGCACGCGTTTCCGGTGTTGACATCCCGCGCGAAAAGCGTGTGGAGATCGCACTTACCTACGTCTTCGGTGTCGGTCGCACCCGGTCCAAGGAAATCCTTGCGGCCACCGGTGTGAACCCCGACACCCGCGTTCGTGACCTGGCCGAAGAGGACCTGGTCAAGATCCGCGAGTACGTGGACGCCAACCTCCGCACCGAGGGTGACCTCCGCCGCGAGATCCAGGCCGACATCCGTCGCAAGGTCGAGATCCAGTGCTACCAGGGTGTTCGCCACCGTCGTGGCCTGCCCGTGCACGGACAGCGCACCAGCACGAACGCCCGTACCCGCAAGGGTCCGCGTCGCGCGATCGCCGGTAAGAAGAAGCCGGGCAAGAAGTAGTCCTGTTCAGCGGTCTTGCGCTGTAGGACCGACCACCTCCCGTAGGAGATTTAGATGCCCCCCAAGGGTCGTCAGGGCGCTGCCAAGAAGGTGCGCCGCAAGGAAAAGAAGAACGTCGCTCACGGGCACGCCCACATCAAGAGCACGTTCAACAACACCATCGTTTCGATCACGGACCCCGCGGGCAACGTGATCTCCTGGGCCTCCGCCGGCCACGTCGGCTTCAAGGGCTCGCGCAAGTCCACCCCCTTCGCCGCGCAGATGGCCGCCGAGTCGGCCGCCCGTCGCGCGCAGGAGCACGGCATGCGCAAGGTCGACGTCTTCGTCAAGGGTCCCGGCTCCGGCCGTGAGACCGCGATCCGCTCCCTGCAGGCCACTGGCCTGGAGGTCGGCTCGATCCAGGACGTCACCCCCACCCCGCACAACGGCTGCCGTCCGCCCAAGCGTCGCCGCGTCTGATCCGGGGCGGCGCGATCCGCGCCGCCGCGTTTGACGAGGCTCGCTCAGGCTTCGCAGCTGTGCGTCTTTGAGTGTCCGGGCGGTACGAACCCCTCGCGGGGGACGTACCGCCCGTACCCTTGTAAGTCGCAGCCCCGTGCTGCACTCCGTCGGGCGTCAAATAGTGGGCGTCCACGAATGAAGGAACACAGACATGCTTATCGCTCAGCGCCCCTCGCTGACCGAAGAGGTCGTAGACGAGTACCGCTCGCGGTTCGTGATCGAGCCGCTGGAGCCGGGCTTCGGCTACACCCTCGGCAACTCGCTTCGTCGCACGCTTCTGTCCTCGATCCCGGGTGCAGCAGTAACCAGCATCCGCGTGGACGGCGTCCTGCACGAGTTCACCACCGTGCCGGGTGTCAAGGAAGACGTCACCGACATCATCCTCAACATCAAGCAGCTGGTCGTCTCCTCGGAGCACGACGAGCCGGTCGTGATGTACCTGCGCAAGCAGGGTCCCGGCCTGGTCACCGCTGCCGACATCGCGCCCCCGGCCGGTGTCGAAGTGCACAACCCGGACCTGGTCCTCGCCACGCTCAACGGCAAGGGCAAGCTGGAGATGGAGCTGACCGTCGAGCGCGGTCGCGGCTACGTCTCCGCCGTCCAGAACAAGCAGCTGGGCCAGGAGATCGGTCGCATCCCGATCGACTCCATCTACAGCCCGGTCCTCAAGGTCACCTACAAGGTCGAGGCGACCCGAGTCGAGCAGCGCACCGACTTCGACAAGCTCATCGTCGACGTCGAGACCAAGCAGGCCATGCGCCCGCGCGACGCCATGGCGTCCGCCGGTAAGACCCTGGTCGAGCTGTTCGGTCTGGCCCGCGAGCTCAACATCGACGCCGAGGGCATCGACATGGGCCCCTCGCCGACGGACGCGGCCCTGGCCGCTGATCTCGCCCTGCCGATCGAGGAGCTCGAGCTCACCGTTCGGTCGTACAACTGCCTCAAGCGCGAGGGCATCCACTCCGTGGGTGAGCTCGTCGCCCGCTCCGAGGCCGACCTGCTCGACATCCGCAACTTCGGTGCGAAGTCGATCGACGAGGTCAAGGCGAAGCTGGCCGGCATGGGCCTGGCCCTCAAGGACAGCCCGCCCGGATTCGACCCGACCGCTGCCGCCGACGCCTTCGGCGCCGACGACGACGCGGACGCCGGTTTCGTCGAGACCGAGCAGTACTAAGCACCACCTGTAGATCTTTCCCGTGGCATCCGCCTCGGGGGAACTGACACCGGTACCTGACACGGCCGGTGCAGATATGAAGGAGTATGACCATGCCGCGTCCCGCAAAGGGTGCCCGTCTGGGCGGCAGCGCCGCGCACGAGAAGCACCTCCTCGCGAACCTCGCGAAGGCGCTCTTCGAGCACGGCCGCATCACCACCACCGAGGCCAAGGCCCGCCGCCTGCGTCCCTACGCCGAGCGTCTGGTGACCAAGGCCAAGAAGGGCGACATCCACAACCGTCGCCTGGTGCTGCAGACGATCACGGACAAGAGCATCGTGCACACGCTGTTCACCGAGATCGCCCCGCGCTACGAGAACCGCCCCGGTGGTTACACGCGCATCACCAAGATCGGCAACCGTCGTGGCGACAACGCCCCGATGGCCGTGATCGAGCTGGTCGAGGCCCTTACGGTCGCCCAGCAGGCCACTGGTGAGGCCGAGGCCGCCACCAAGCGCGCCGTGAAGGAGGCGGAGGCCGCTGAGGCTCCCGCCGCCGAGGAGACCAAGGAGGCCTGATCCCCCTTCGGGATCAAGCTGAATGGCTCTGAACGGGCCCGCCCCCTTCCGGGGCGGGCCCGTTCTGCATTCTGAGAGGATCTGTCACGTGAGTGACGAGGTGGAGCCCGGACACGTCCGGGTCAGGCTGGACCTGAGCTACGACGGCAAGGACTTCTCCGGCTGGGCGAAGCAGCGCGTGCTGCGGACCGTCCAGGGAGAGCTGGAGTCGGCCCTGCAGACCGTGATGCGGCTGCCCGACCCGGTGGAGCTGACCGTGGCCGGCCGGACCGACGCGGGCGTGCACGCGCGCGGACAGGTCGCGCAGTTCGACGTACGGGACGAGGTGTGGGCCGAGCACCAGGACAAGCTCCTGCGCCGCCTCGCCGGCCGGCTGCCGCACGACGTACGGGTGTGGAAGGCCGCCGAGGCCCCCGCCGGCTTCAACGCGCGGTTCTCCGCGATCTGGCGCCGCTACGCCTACCGCGTGGGCGACCACCAGGCCGGGGTGGACCCGCTGCGCCGCGGGCACGTGCTCTGGTACCAGTGGCCGCTCGACGTGGACGCCATGAACGAGGCCGCCGCCGCACTGGTGGGGGAGCACGACTTCGCCGCGTACTGCAAGAAGCGCGAGGGGGCCACCACGATCCGCACGCTCCAGCAGCTCAGCTGGGAGCGGGACGCGGAGGGCATCATCACCGCGACCGTGCGCGCCGACGCCTTCTGCCACAACATGGTCCGCTCGCTGGTCGGCGCCCTGCTGCACGTCGGCGACGGCCACCGCACGACCGACTGGCCCGGGAAGGTGCTGGCCGCGGCCGTACGGGACTCCTCGGTGCACGTGGTCAAGCCGCACGGGCTGACCCTGGAGGAGGTCGGCTATCCGGCCGACGAGCTGCTGGCCGCCCGCAGCAAGGAAGCGCGGAACCTGCGGACGCTGCCGGGAGCCGGCTGCTGCTAGGCCGCGTCCCCTTCCCCGTGCCTGGCTAATCCGTTTGGGCGGAACGGCGGCGGACCTGGACAATGCCCGGCATGGGACATCTCGAAGCCAGCCACCTGGAGTACTACCTTCCCGACGGGCGGGTCCTGCTCCCCGACGTCTCCTTCCGGGTGGGGGAGGGGTCGGTCGTCGCCCTGGTCGGGGCGAACGGGGCCGGCAAGACCACTCTGCTGAAGATGATCTCCGGGGAGCTCCAGCCGCACGGCGGCTCGGTCACCGTCAGCGGCGGGCTCGGCGTGATGTCGCAGTTCGTGGGCTCGGTCCGCGACGAGACGACCGTACGGGACCTGCTGGTCTCGGTGGCCCAGCCGCGGATCCGGGAGGCCGCCAAGGCGGTGGACCGCGCCGAGCAGCTGATCCTGACGGTGGACGACGAGGCCGCCCAGATGGCGTACGCGCAGGCGCTCAGCGACTGGGCCGACGTGCAGGGGTACGAGGCGGAGACGCTGTGGGACGTCTGCACGATGGCCGCGCTGGCGATCCCGTACGACTCGGCGCAGTTCCGCGAGGTGCGCACGCTCTCGGGCGGTGAGCAGAAGCGGCTCGTGCTGGAGGCGCTGCTGCGCGGGCCGGACGAGGTGCTGCTGCTCGACGAGCCGGACAACTACCTGGACGTCCCGGGCAAGCGGTGGCTGGAGGAGCAGCTGGAGGCCACCCGCAAGACGGTGCTCTTCGTCAGCCACGACCGGGAGCTGCTCACCCAGGCCGCCGAGAAGATCATCAGCCTGGAGGCGAGCCCGACGGGCTCGGACGTGTGGGTCCACGGCTCGGGCTTCGCCACCTTCCACGACGCCCGCAAGGAGCGCTTCTTGCGCTTCGAGGAGCTCAAGCGGCGCTGGGACGAGGAGCACGCCCGTCTGCGGGCGCTGGTGCTGCGGCTGCGCAACCAGGCCGCGAGCAGCCCGGACATGGCTTCCCGCTACCGGGCGATGCAGACCCGCTTCCAGAAGTTCGAGGAGGCCGGCCCGCCGCCGGAGCCGCCGCGCGAGCAGGACATCCGGATGCGGCTCAAGGGCGGGCGTACGGGCGTGCGCGCGCTCACCGCCCTGAACCTGGAGCTGACCGGGCTGATGCAGCCCTTCTCGCTGGAGGTCTTCTACGGGGAGCGCGTCGCGGTCCTCGGCTCGAACGGCTCCGGGAAGTCCCACTTCCTGCGGCTGATGGCGGGCGAGGAGGTCAAGCACACGGGCACCTGGAAGCTCGGCGCCCGCGTGGTCCCCGGTCACTTCGCGCAGACCCACGCCCACCCGGAGCTGTTCGGCCGCACCCTCGTCGACATCCTGTGGACGGAGGCGGCGAAGCCGCTCGGCGCGGCGATGGGCGCGCTGCGCCGCTACGAGCTGGAGCGGCAGGCCGAGCAGCCCTTCGAGAAGCTCTCGGGCGGCCAGCAGGCACGCTTCCAGATCCTGCTGCTGGAACTGGCGGGGACCACGGCGCTGCTGCTCGACGAGCCCACGGACAACCTCGACCTGGAGTCGGCGGAAGCACTGCAGGACGGGCTGGAGGCGTACGAGGGCACTGTGCTGTGCGTCACGCACGACCGGTGGTTCGCCCGCACATTTGACCGTTACCTGGTCTTCGGTTCAGACGGTGTTGTGCGAGAGACTACGGAGCCCGTCTGGGACGAACGTAGGGTCGAGCGGAAGCGCTAGGGGGAGACCGCCCCCCGGCTTGGGTCGAGGGGACTTCGTTGTGGGGCTGCGGCCGAGTGTCTGGGTCATGAAGTGGGACAGCCCGTCCTCCTGGGACCGCGGGGTGGCCTGGCTGCTGCGGCCGGCCCCCCGGTCCTGGCGGTTCGTGGGCCTGGTGATCCTGCTGTCGGTGGCGGTCGCGGCGAGCCTGCGGGAGAACTGGGGCTCGGACAACGCCTTCGTGGTCAAGGCGGCCGACGCCCTGCTCGCCGGGGTCTCCCCGTACGAGGACAAGCGGTTCCTCTACCTGCCCAGCGCCGTGATCATGGCGATTCCCGAGGCGCTGCTGCCGACGCCGCTGCTGCGCTGCGTGCTGCCGCTGGGGATGACCGGGCTCGTCGGCATCGGCTGGTGGGCCTCGCTGCGGCTGTTCTCCGTACCGGTGCGCTCGCGGTTCGCGGTCGGCGGTTTCGCGCTGTTCGCGCTGGCCTACAAGCCGTACATCAACCTCGTGCTGATCGGGAACTGGACGGCCATCTCGGCCGCCGCCCTGCCGGTGGCGCTGCTGCTGGCGCACCGCAAGCACTGGGCCGCGGCCGGGCTGGTGGTGGGCCTGGCCATCGCGTGCAAGCCGATGCTGGTGCCGATCGGGCTGCTCTTCCTGCTGGCACGGCAGTGGCGGGGGCTGGCCCTGGCGGTGGGGGTGCCGGTGGGGCTGTCGCTGGCGGGCGCGCTGATGATGCCGCAGCCGACGCTGTTCTTCACCAAGACCCTGCCGTTCCTGCTGCAGGGCCAGGACTCCTACGCGCTGCCCTGGGACGCCTCCCCGATCGCGGCGCTGCCGCGGCTGGGGGTGCCGGCGCCGCTGGCGGTGGCGCTGGCCTTCGCGGGGGCCGGGTGCGGGCTGTGGGCGGTCTGGCGGCGGTGGCGGCGGCCGGTGGCGGCGGACGGCGACGCGGGCGAGCTGCGGCTGGTGGAGACGGCCTGCATGGTGATGCTCGCCGCATTCCTGGTGTCGCGGCCCTCCTTCGACCACTACCTGATCGTGGTGCTCCCGCTGCTGCTGGCATCGGGGGTGCGGGCGGGCTCGATGCCGCGCTCGCCCTGGTTCTGGGTGGCCCTGGTACCCCAGACGGCGGGCATTCCGTGGCCCTCGGAGTTCGAGGCCAAGAGGCGGGCATTCAGGGACATGGTGACCCTGTGCGCGCTCGCCGGACTGCTGGCGCGTCGAGCACTGCGGCCGCGCCGGGGTACTCTGGAGCCTGTACGAACTACGGGGTCCCCACCCAGGACCGAACCGGAGTGCGCCGCGTCCCCCGTCCAGACGGGATCGCGGACCGCGTTTTGACCCTTCCAGGTCTTCAGGGGTACCCTGCTGGTTCGTTATGCGTATTGGCTTGCTCATTCTCACGTGAATTCGCCTTACGCCGGTCCACCGGGCCGATGACCAGCGGTACACACGGGTTGCGTCTCCGATGTGAACCAGGGCTGTCGTGATCGTCCGTGGTGACCCATGTCAGGACCCGTCCCTCGGGCTCACCCCCCGGGGATGACCCACCACTGAAGAAGCGAAGGCATACGCGTGCGTACGTTCAGCCCCAAGCCCGGCGACATCTCGCGCCAGTGGCACGTCATCGACGCCCAGGACGTTGTCCTCGGCCGTCTGGCGACCCAGGCCGCTACCCTCCTGCGGGGTAAGCACAAGCCGACTTACGCCCCCCACATGGACATGGGCGACTTTGTCATCATCATCAACGCCGACAAGGTCCACCTGTCCGGCAACAAGGCGACCCAGAAGATGGCGTACCGCCACTCCGGTTTCCCGGGTGGTCTGCGTTCGGTCCGCTACGACGACCTCCTGGCGAACAACCCGGAGAAGGCCGTCGAGAAGGCCATCAAGGGCATGATCCCCAAGAACACCCTGGGCCGTCAGATGCTCTCGAAGCTGAAGGTCTACTCGGGCGATGTGCACCCCCACGCTGCTCAGCAGCCGGTGCCGTTCGAGATCACCCAGGTCGCGCAGTAGTTCCGGCCACCACACCCCCTAAGACAAGAAACTTCTGAGGAGCATCGTGGCCGAGACCACCGCCGAGACGACCCCCGTCGAAGAGTTCGAGGGCAACGTCGAGGAGTACACCACCGAGACCGCGGACGTAGTCGAGGGTGACTACACGTCCGAGTCCCTTGCCGGTCGCTTCGGTGACCCCCAGCCGGCCGCCGGCCTGGGCCGTCGCAAGAACGCCATCGCCCGCGTCCGGATCGTTCCGGGCACCGGCAAGTGGAAGATCAACGGTCGCACCCTTGAGGACTACTTCCCCAACAAGGTGCACCAGCAGGAAGTCAACGAGCCGTTCAAGCTGCTCGAGCTCGACAACCGCTACGACGTCATCGCCCGCATCTCGGGTGGCGGCGTGTCCGGCCAGGCCGGCGCCCTGCGCCTCGGTGTGGCCCGTGCGCTGAACGAGGCGGACGTGGACAACAACCGCCCGGCGCTGAAGAAGGCCGGCTTCCTCTCCCGCGACGACCGTGCGGTCGAGCGCAAGAAGGCCGGTCTCAAGAAGGCCCGTAAGGCTCCGCAGTACAGCAAGCGTTAATCTCGCCTGCTGTTCAGCACGAATCCGCCCCGGCAGCACTCTGTGTGCTGCCGGGGCGGTTCGTTTACCGCCAAAAGCGGCAAATAATTGGCACAACTGGTCATAGCGAAGTGTGAACTCGGGAGGACAACAGTGGGACGACTCTTCGGGACGGACGGTGTACGAGGCGTCGCCAACGCGGATCTGACGGCCGAGCTCGCGCTCGGCCTCTCCGTGGCGGCCGCGCACGTACTGGCCGAGGCGGGCACCTTCGCTGGTCACCGGGCCACCGCGGTGGTCGGCCGGGACCCCCGGGCCTCGGGCGAGTTCCTGGAGGCCGCGGTCGTCGCCGGCCTCGCGAGCGCGGGCGTGGACGTCCTGCGCGTCGGTGTGCTGCCCACCCCGGCGGTGGCGTATCTCACCGGTGCGCTGGGCGCCGACCTCGGCGTCATGCTCTCGGCCAGCCACAACGCCATGCCCGACAACGGCATCAAGTTCTTCGCGCGCGGCGGTCACAAGCTCGCCGACGAGCTGGAGGACCGGATCGAGTCGGTCTACGAGGACCACCGCACGGGTGCTCCCTGGGACCGCCCGACGGGCGCCGGTGTCGGCCGCGTCTCCGACTACACCGAGGGCTTCGACAAGTACGTCGCCCACCTCATGGGTGTCCTGCCCAACCGTCTCGACGGCCTCAAGGTCGTCCTCGACGAGGCGCACGGCGCGGCCGCCTACGTCTCGCCCGAGGCCTTCACCCGGGCCGGCGCGGAGATCGTCACCATCGGTGCCGAGCCCGACGGCCTGAACATCAACGACGGCTGCGGCTCCACCCACCTCGGTCTGCTGAAGCAGGCCGTCATCGAGCACGGCGCCGACCTGGGCATCGCGCACGACGGGGACGCCGACCGCTGCCTCGCCGTGGACGCGAACGGCGAGGAGGTCGACGGGGACCAGATCCTCGCCGTGCTGGCGCTGGCGATGCGCGAGTCCGGGCACCTGCGCGAGGACACCGTCGTCGCCACCGTGATGTCGAACCTGGGCTTCAAGCTGGCCATGGAGTCCGAGGGCATCAACGTCGTGCAGACCGGCGTCGGCGACCGGTACGTCCTGGAGTCGATGAAGGAGCACGGGTACGCGCTGGGCGGCGAGCAGTCCGGCCACGTGATCATCCTCGACCACGCCACCACCGGCGACGGCACCCTGACCGGCCTGATGCTGGCGGCCCGGATCGCGGCCACCGGCCGGTCCATGGCCGAGCTGACCGGGGTCATGACGCGGCTGCCGCAGGTGCTCGTCAACGTCCCCGACGTGGACAAGTCGCGGGTCACCACCTCGGGCGAGCTGGCCGCGGCCGTCGCCGACGCGGAGCGGGAGCTGGGCACGACCGGGCGCGTACTGCTGCGTCCGTCGGGCACGGAGCCCCTCGTACGGGTGATGGTGGAGGCTGCCGACATCGAGCAGGCCCGCTCGGTCGCCGGTCGCCTCGCGGACGTCGTGAAGTCGGCGCTCGGCTAGGGCCCGCCCTCCCGTGACGACGGCGGCCCCGCGCTACGAAGCTCCGTAGCGCGGGGCCGCCGTCGTTGCCGGGGCTCAGGCCTTGGCCGGCGTACGCCGCCAGTGGCCCCGCTGGGTGCGCCACAGGAGCTTCTGGCCCAGCAGGGTCAGGACTCCGGCCAGCAGGATGCCGAAGAGGTTCAGCAGCAGCTGCTGGATGGAGCCCGACATCTGGCCGAACTCCCCGTAGCTGAGGGCCACGGCCGCGTTGGCGGCCGCCGGGACCGTGGTCACCGAGATCGCGACGCCGACCAGCGCGCCGGACTTCGCCGAGGTCAGGGAGAGCACCCCGGCCACGCCGGCGAGCACCGCCACGACGAACGAGAACAGGTCCGGCTGCCAGATGAAGCTGGTGTTGGGGCGGGGCTTGTCCAGCATGTCGTGGTGGAACAGGCCGAGCGCGTCCATGACCAGGCTGAAGACGGTGGTCGCGACCATCGCGGCGGCGAAGCCCACCAGCAGGGCGATCAGCGAGCGGGCGGCCAGCTTGGGGGCGCGCTGCACCATGGCGGTGCAGACGCCGGCGAGCGGGCCGAACTCCGGGCCGACCGCCATCGCGCCCACGATGAGGATGGCGTTGTCGAGGATCACGCCGCAGGCCGCGATCATCGTCGCGACGATCATGAAGGCGCTGTAGGTGATGGTGAGCGTGGACTCCTCGTGGGTCGCCTCGCTCAACTGCTCCCACAGGACGGCGTCGGCGGCCTCGCCCGGGGCCTCCTCCTCGGCCCGGTCGGCGCGGTCCGAGAGGGAGAGGTCGATGTTCTCGACCGCGATCGAGCCGTCCTTGTCGATGCCGAGCTCCCGGAGCTCGTGCAGGAGCTCGTCGCCCGCCTCGCGCGCGACGTCGCACAGCACGATGTCGCCCGGTGGGATGCGGGCGGCGCCGGGCAGCACGGCGAGATGGGTGGTGCCGACCGTCCTCTCGACGATCTTGACCACGGCGTCGGTCCGGTCCGACGGAATGATCATCCGTAGATGCAGCATGGCCGCACCCTAGCTGCCGGAGGCTCCTGGTTTCCGGTGGCGCTCAGAGCTTGCGCAGACTCAGCTTCTGCACCTTGTGGTCCGGGCCCTTGCGGACGACGAGGGTGGCGCGGCCGCGGGTCGGGGCCACGTTCTCCAGCAGGTTGGGCTTGTTGATGGTCCGCCACATCGTCTGCGCGTACTCCAGGGCCTCTTCCTCGGAGACCTGGGTGTACTTGCGGAAGTAGGAGAAGGGGTTCTGGAACGCCGTCTCGCGCAGCCTGCGGAAGCGGTTGAGGTACCAGCGCTCGATGTCCTCGGGGCGGGCGTCCACGTACACGCTGAAGTCGAAGTAGTCGGCGAGGCCGACCCGGGTGCGGCCGTCCTTGCCGGGCATGGCGGGCTGCAGGACGTTGAGCCCCTCGACGATCAGGATGTCGGGACGGCGTACGACGAGCTCCTCGCCGGGGACGATGTCGTAGATCAGGTGGGAGTAGACGGGCGCCTTGACCTCGTCCTTGCCCGCCTTGATGTCGGCGACGAAGCGGGTCAGCGCCCGGCGGTCGTAGGACTCCGGGAAGCCCTTGCGGGCGGTCAGCCCGCGCCGCTCCAGTTCCTTCATCGGGTACAGGAAGCCGTCGGTGGTGACCAGCTCCACGCGCGGGTGCTCCGGCCAGCGGGCCAGGAGGGCCTGGAGCAGACGGGCCACGGTGGACTTGCCCACGGCCACGGAGCCGGCGACCCCTATGACGAAGGGGGTGCCCTGCTGGGCGCCGTGGCCGTTGCCCGCGTCGCCGAGGAAGGTGTTGAGGGTGCCGCGCAGGTTGCTGGTGGCGCCGACGTACAGGTTCAGCAGGCGGGAGAGCGGCAGGTAGACGTCGCGGACCTCGTCGAGGTCGATGACGTCGCCCAGCCCGCGCAGCCGCTCGACCTCGTCGGCGGTCAGCGGGAGCGGGGTGCGCTCGCGCAGGGCGCTCCACTCGGCACGGGTGAGGTCTACGTAGGGGGAGGCCTCGTGGCCCCGGCGGCGCGTGGGGTGCGCGGCGTGCTCGGGGTGCTCGGGGTGCTGGGTCTGCTGGGCCTGCGTAGGGTCCCCCGATCCGTCGGGGCGCTCCGTTGCGCGGTCCGGCGTGCTTCGTGGCGGCGAAGAGATCACAGGGCCATTGTCACGGGTGACGGGGCGCTGTGGGTGGTGTGGTCGGTCACGTGGAGTGGGGTCTTATGGCCCGGGGTGGGGTGGGTTGTACGAGGGGCGGTATCGATTGGAGGGATCTGCGGTATCGGCGGGGTCACGATGCGTGCGGCGCGCGAGTAATGGGGCGGCGTCCGCGCCGGCGTCCCCGTACGGTGTTGATCACCGCAGTTCTGGAGGGCGCCCCGCTTTCGGGGCGCAGCCGCGTGCTGCCCATTCGCTGACCGTCCCGTGGGGGGAAACATCGTGCGTACCGCACTCGTCCGCCGTACCGTCCTGTCCGCCTCGGCCCTGTCCCTGGCCCTGCTCGCCACTGCGTGCGGAAGCTCCGGCACGACCGACGCGAAGGACGACACCAAGCCGTCCGCGTCCGCTCCGGCGGCGCCCGCAGCGAAGGCGAAGACGGACGCCGAGCTCGGCGGCCTGCTCGTGGCCCAGGCGGACCTGCCGGACCACGTCCTCAAGGGCGCTACCCCTGAGGAGGCCACGGCCGGCGCCGGGGCCACCAGCGACAAGCCCGCGTGCGTTCCGCTGGTCAAGGCGCAGTCCATGGCCGCGCAGGGCGCCGGCACCGGCACCGCCCGGGTCAAGGCCGTGGCCAAGCCGAAGGCGGCGGCCGCGGACGCGAGTCCGGAGGAGAAGGCGAAGGCCGCGATGCAGGCCCTCGGCTCGACCGCCACCGCCGTCACCCTGGAGTCGTTCGAGGGGACGGGCGCGGCGGAGGCCTTCGCCTCGCTCAAGAGCGCGGGCGCGGCGTGCGCCGCCGGCTACACGGCCACCCAGGCGGGCGAAACGGGCAAGGTCACCAAGGTCGCCGCCGGCACCCCCGTCACCGGTGGGGACGAGGCGCTCGCCTACACGGTCGTGGGTGACGCGGACGGCTCGCCGTTCACGACGCAGCTCGTGGTCGTGCGCCAGGGCAACACCCTCGCCACCTTCCACGCCATCAGCCTGGCCGGTACGGCCGAGCAGCCGACGGCCCTCGTCGCGGCGCAGCTCAAGAAGCTCGCCTGACGGTTCGTCCGTCCTGAGGGTTCCACGCGGGAGCAGACCCCGCCCCGGCACATCAGCCGGGGCGGGGTTTTCGTCTTGTTCAGGTACCGGGCGTGGAGCCAACTACGGCGTACCCTGCGGCTTATGTGCGGAATCGTGGGTTACGTGGGAGCGCAGTCGGCGCTCGATGTGGTCATTGCCGGACTCAAGCGGCTGGAGTACCGAGGCTACGACTCGGCGGGTGTCGCCGTGCTCGCCGACGGGGAACTCGCCGCCGTCAAGAAGGCCGGCAAGCTGGTCAATCTGGAGAAGGAGCTGGTCGGGCACCCGCTGCCGGCCGGCTCCACGGGGCTCGGACACACCCGGTGGGCCACCCATGGGGGGCCCACCGACGTCAACGCCCACCCGCACCTCGACAATTCGGGGCGCGTGGCCGTCGTGCACAACGGGATCATCGAGAACTTCGCCGCCCTGCGGGCCGAGCTCGCCGAGCGCGGGCACCGGCTGGAGTCCGAGACGGACACCGAAGTCGTGGCGCACCTGCTGGCCGAGCGTTTCGACGGCGCGGGCGGGGACCTGGCGGAGGCGATGAGGCAGGTGTGCCGGCGCCTCGACGGGGCCTTCACGCTGGTCGCCGTGCACGCCGACGCGCCGGACGTGGTGGTCGGCGCGCGCCGCAACTCGCCGCTCGTGGTGGGCGTCGGAGAGGGCGAGAACTTCCTCGCCTCGGACGTGGCCGCCTTCATCGCGCACACCCGGTCCGCGATCGAGCTGGGGCAGGACCAGGTCGTCGAACTGCGCCGCGACGGAGTCACGGTGACCAACTTCGACGGTACGGCCGCGAGCGTGCGGGCGTACCACGTGGACTGGGACGCCTCGGCCGCGGAGAAGGGGGGCTACGACTACTTCATGCTCAAGGAGATCGCCGAGCAGCCGAAGGCCGTCGCCGACACCCTCCTGGGCCGGATCGACGCGAACGGCCTGCTCACCCTCGACGAGGTGCGCATCCCCGACTCGGTGCTGCGCGAGGTCGACAAGGTCGTGATCGTGGCCTGCGGTACGGCCTACCACGCGGGCATGATCGCGAAGCTGGCCATCGAGCACTGGACCCGCATCCCGTGCGAGACGGAGCTGGCCAGCGAGTTCCGCTACCGCGACCCGATCCTGGACCAGCGGACGCTGGTGATCGCAATCTCGCAGTCCGGCGAGACGATGGACACGCTGATGGCGCTGCGCCACGCGCGCGAGCAGGGGGCCAAGGTGCTGGCCGTCTGCAACACGAACGGCTCGACGATCCCGCGCGAGTCGGACGCCGTGCTCTACACGCACGCCGGACCCGAGGTGGCCGTCGCCTCGACCAAGGCGTTCCTGACGCAGCTCGTGGCCTGCTACCTGGTCGCCCTCTACCTCGGGCAGGTCCGGGGCACGAAGTGGGGCGACGAGATCCGGTCCGTGATCAGGGAGTTGTCGGACATCGCCGCGGCGGTGGACACCGTACTGGAGACCATGGAACCGGTACGGGAGCTGGCGCGGTCGCTCGCCGACAAGAACACCGTGCTGTTCCTGGGGCGGCACGTCGGCTACCCGGTGGCGCTGGAGGGCGCGCTCAAGCTCAAGGAGCTGGCGTACATGCACGCCGAGGGCTTCGCGGCGGGCGAGCTCAAGCACGGGCCGATCGCGCTGATCGAGAAGGACCTGCCGGTCGTGGTCGTCGTGCCGTCGCCGCGCGGGCGCTCGGTGCTGCACGACAAGATCGTTTCGAACATCCAGGAGATCCGGGCGCGCGGGGCGCGGACCATCGTGATCGCCGAGGAGGGGGACGAGGCGGTGGTCCCCTACGCCGACCACCTCATCCGCATCCCGGCCACCCCGACGCTGCTCCAGCCGCTCGTGGCCACCGTGCCGCTGCAGGTGTTCGCGTGCGAGCTGGCGACCGCGCGCGGCAACGAGGTGGACCAGCCGCGTAACCTCGCCAAGTCGGTGACTGTGGAGTGAGCGCAGCGGACGGAGCAGGTCGCCGACAATCGAGCACGGTGGTGACCGTGGAGAAGTCGGCGTAGTAGCTGGAGCTGTGGTTGTGATTATCGGCGTCGGGATCGATGTGGCGGAGATCGAGCGGTTCGGCGTGGCGCTGGAGCGCACGCCGAGCCTGGCCGGGAGGCTGTTCCTCGACACCGAGCTGACCCTGCCGAGCGGCGAGCGGCGCGGGACCGCCTCGCTCGCCGCCCGGTTCGCCGCCAAGGAGGCGCTCGCCAAGGCGCTCGGCGCGCCCGGCGGGCTGCTGTGGACCGACGCCGAGGTGTACGTGGAGGACTCCGGACAGCCGCGGCTGCGGGTGTCCGGGACGGTCGAGGCGCGGGCCCTGGCGCTGGGCGTGAAGTCCTGGCACATCTCCCTCAGCCACGACGCGGGCATCGCCTCCGCCGTGGTGATCGCCGAGGGCTAGGGCCTCATGCCCTAGGCCTTCTCCGCACCTTCTTCGTGCAGGCTGGTGGCATGCGTACTGCTTACAGCGTGGAGACCGTACGGGCCGCCGAGCGCGAGCTGATGGCCCGGCTGCCCGAAGGCACCCTGATGCAGCGGGCGGCGGCCGGACTGGCCGCCGTCTGCGTGCGGTTGCTGCCCCGCGTGTACGGGGCCCGCGTGGTGCTGCTGGTCGGCCCGGGGGACAACGGCGGCGACACCCTCTACGCGGGCGCGCGGCTGGCCCGGCGCGGGGCCGGCGTGACGGCCGTCGCGATGGATCCGGCCCGGGTGCACGCGGGCGGACTGGCCGCGCTGCGGGCCGCCGGCGGGCGGCTCGACGGGGCCGTGCCCGGCCGGGCCGACCTGGTGCTGGACGGGCTGGTCGGGATCGGCGGCCGGGGCGCACTGCGGCCGGCCGCGGCCGCGCTGGTGGAGCGGATCCCGGCGGGCGCGGTGGTGGTCGCGGTGGACCTGCCGAGCGGGGTGGACGCGGACACCGGGGAGGTGGCCGGAGCCGCCGTGACGGCGGACGTGACGGTGACCTTCGGGGCGTACAAGCCGGGGCTGCTGATCGCTCCGGGGGCCTCGCGGGCGGGTGCGCTGCACCTGGTGGACATCGGGCTGGGCGACGTCCTGCCGGCCCCCGGGGTGGAGGTCCTGCAGCACGCCGACGTGGCGGGGCTGCTGCCGGAGCCGACGGCGTCGAGCGACAAGTACCGGCGCGGTGTGCTCGGGATCGTCGCCGGGTCCGCGCGCTACCCGGGCGCGGCGGTGCTCGCGGTGGCGGGGGCGCTGCGGGGCGGCGCGGGCGCGGTGCGCTACGTGGGGCCGCCGGCGGTGGCGGACGCCGTACTGGCCCGGTACCCGGAGACGCTGATCGGGACCGGCCGGGTCCAGGCGTGGGTGGTCGGGCCGGGGCTGGGCGACGAGGGCGGTGCGGAGGTGCGGGAGGCGCTGTCGCAGCCGGTACCGGTGCTGGTCGACGCGGACGGGCTGCGCGGGCTGGACCCCGCGGAGCTGCGGGCCCGGGCGGCCCCGACCCTGCTGACCCCGCACGCGGGGGAGGCGGCCGCGCTGCTGGGGGCCCCGCGCGAGACGGTCGAGGCGGGGCGGCTGGAGGCCGTGCGGGGGCTCGCGGAGCGGTACGGGGCGGTGGCGCTGCTGAAGGGGTCCACGACCCTGATCGCCCCGGCCGGGCCCGGCCCCGTCCGGGTGAACCCGACCGGGACCCCGTGGCTGGCCACCGCCGGGAGCGGGGACGTGCTGTCCGGGCTGGCCGGGTCCCTGCTGGCGGCCGGCCTGCCGGCCGTGGACGCCGGGTCGGTGGCGGCGTACCTCCACGGCCTGGCGGCCCGCCTCACGGGCGGCCCCCTCCTGGCCCACCAGGTGGCCGAAGCCATCCCCCGGGCGTGGCGCGAGGTCGCTCGCCGCTAGTGCCGGGTGCCGGGTCCCGGGTCCCGGGTGCGGCGCCGTTGCCGGGGGCGCTGCCCCCGGGCCCCTGCGCCTCAAGCGCCGGCGGGGCTGGATTTTGCCGGTGTCGGCTTGGATGTGCGGGCTGCGTGTTCCGGCGGGGCCGGCTGCCCCCGTATCCCTGCGCCTCAAGCGCTGGCGGGGCTGGGTTTTGGCGGTGTCGGCTTGGATGTGCGGGCTGCGGGCTGCGGGCTGCGGGCTGCGGGCTGCGGGTTCCGGCGGGCCCGCTGCCCCCGTACCTCCGCGCCTCAAGCGCCGGTGGGGCTGGATGTTAGCGGTGTCGGCTTGGATGTGCGGGCGGCGTGCCCGAGGGCCGGTAGCCCGGGGCGGCCCGCCGGGGCCTGCCTGTTCGGCCCGGCGGGCGGGGCTCTGAGAGACTGTGGGGGATGAACGAGACAGCCGCGCGCGTGTACGCCGAGATCGATCTTGACGCCGTCCGGGCGAACGTACGGGCCCTGCGCGAACGGGCGCCCCGCTCCGCCCTGATGGCCGTCGTGAAGGCGGATGCCTACGGGCACGGGGCCGTGGCCTGCGCCAGGGCCGCCCAGGAGGCCGGTGCGGGCTGGCTCGGGACCGCCACGCCCGAGGAGGCCCTCGCGCTGCGCGCCGCCGGGCTCGAAGGGCCCGTCCTGTGCTGGCTGTGGACCCCCGGCGGGCCCTGGCGGGAGGCCGTCGAGGCCGGTATCGACGTCTCCGTCAGCGCGATGTGGGCCCTCGACGAGGTACGGGAGGCCGCCCGCGCCGCCGGACTGACGGCCAGGATCCAGCTCAAGGCCGACACGGGCCTGGGCCGCAACGGCTGCCAGCCCGCCGACTGGGAGGCCCTGGTGACCGCGGCCGTCGCCGCCCAGTCCGAGGGGACCGTACGCGTCACCGGCGTCTGGTCGCACTTCGCCTGCGCCGACGAGCCCGGCCACCCCTCCATCCAGCTCCAGCTGGCCGCCTTCCGCGACATGCTCGCGTACGCGGAGAAGGAGGGCGTGGAGCCCGAGGTCCGGCACATCGCCAACTCGCCGGCCACGCTCACCCTCCCCGAGTCCCACTTCGACCTGGTCCGCTGCGGCATCGCCGTCTACGGGGTCTCGCCCTCGCCCGAGCTCGGCACCCCCGCCCAGCTCGGCCTGCGGCCCGCGATGGCGCTCAAGGCTTCCGTCGCGCTGGTCAAGACGGTGCCGGCCGGGCACGGCGTCAGCTACGGACACCACTACGTCACCGATCGGGAGACCACCCTCGCGCTGATCCCGGCGGGCTACGCGGACGGCGTCCCGCGGCAGGCGTCCGGGCTCGGCCCGGTGCTCGTCGGCGGCCGCGTCCGTACCGTCGCCGGGCGCGTAGCCATGGACCAGTTCGTGGTCGACCTGGACGGGGACGAGGCCCGCGTCGGCGACGAGGCCGTCCTCTTCGGGGACGCGGAGCGCGGTGAACCCACCGCCGAGGACTGGGCTCGAGCGGCGCACACGATCGCCTATGAGATCGTCACCCGTATCGGGGGCCGGGTCCCCCGCGTGTACCTCAACGGTTGAGTGGGGGCGGCGGCGTGAGTGAGAACTGGCGCAAGGCGGGCTGGGCCGGCGCCGCCATCGGCGTGATAGCGGCCGGGGTCGCGGTCGAACGGATCACCGTCGGCCGGGGCATGCGCATGAAGGCGCGCCTGGCCCTCGACGCGACCGGGGACTACGGATCCCTGCGCGGAGCCCCCGGCACCGCCCGGGCCGAGGACGGCACCGCGCTGTACTTCGAGGTCGACGAGCTGCCCGAGGAGGGCAAGCGCCGCAGGCTGCGCCGCAAGGCCCCGGTCGGGCCGACCGTGGTGTTCTGCCACGGCTACTGCCTCGCCCAGGACTCCTGGCACTTCCAGCGCGCCGCCCTGCGCGGCGTGGTCCGCGCCGTGTACTGGGACCAGCGCAGCCACGGCCGCAGCGCGCGCGGCGTGGCCCAGGCCGACGGCGAGCCGGTCACCTTCGAGCAGCTCGGCCGCGACCTGAAGGCCGTCATCGACGCCGCCGCCCCCGAGGGCCCGCTGATCCTGGTCGGTCACTCGATGGGCGGGATGACCATCATGGGACTGGCCCAGGAGTTCCCCGGCCTCATCCGGGACCGGGTCGCCGCCGTGGCCCTGGTCGGCACCTCCAGCGGCCGGCTGGACGAGGTCACGTACGGGCTGCCCTCCCTGGGCTTCAGCACGGTACGGCGCCTGCTGCCCGGGGTGCTCAAGGCGCTCGGTTCCCAGGTGGAGCTGGTGGAGAAGGGCCGCCGGGCCACCGCCGACCTGTTCGCCGGGATGGTCAAGATGTACTCCTTCGCCTCGCGCGACGTCGATCCGGGCGTCGCCCGCTTCGCCGAGCGGCTCATCGAGGCCACGCCCATCGACGTGGTCGCCGAGTTCTACCCGGCCTTCCAGGCGCACGACAAGACGGCCGCCCTCCAGCGGTTCGCGGACATCCCCGTCACCGTCATAGCCGGGGACCGCGACATGGTCACCCCGCCCGAGCACAGCCGGGCCATCAAGGAAGCGCTGCCCTCCGCCGAGCTGGTCGTCCTGGAGAGTGCCGGGCACCTGATGATGCTGGAGCACCCGGACACCGTGACCCGGCTGCTCACCGAGCTCCTCGCGCGCACCGGGACGGTCCCCGCAGCGGCTAACGTTGCCGGACATGGAAGAAGTACCTGACACGGAAACGCACGTCACCGTCGGCTCGCCCGACGCCATGCAGGACCTCGGGCGCCGGATTGCCGGGCTGCTGCGCCCCGGCGACCTCGTCCTGCTGACCGGGGAGCTCGGTGCCGGGAAGACCACCCTGACCCGCGGTCTCGGCGAGGGCCTGGGGGTGCGCGGGGCCGTGACCTCGCCGACCTTCGTGATCGCCAGGGTCCACCCCTCGCTGACCGGCGGTCCGGCGCTGGTGCACGTGGACGCGTACCGGCTGGGCGGCGGGCTCGACGAGATGGAGGACCTGGACCTCGACGTCTCGCTGCCCGAGTCCGTGGTCGTCGTGGAGTGGGGCGAGGGCAAGGTCGAGGAGCTGTCCGACGACCGGCTGCACGTGGTGATCCGCCGGGCGGTCGGCCACGAGGAGGTCCTGGACGACGTGCGCGAGGTGATGGTCCGCGGGATCGGCACCCGCTGGTCGGCCGGGGCGGGTCTGGAGAGCCTCGCGGGCGTCCTGTCGGAGTGAGAAACATTCCGACAAGTCGTCGGGAAGATATTGCGCGGGCGGTGGGGCGCGTGGTCACATGGTACAGAGGGCTGGTTAGGCGTACCTAAGTGCGGGCTGGCCCCGGCCAGGAGGCAGCCATGTCGGCAACAGGAGCAGCGGGCGAGTCCCCCCGCCCGTCCGCCGTGTCCATGGGGGCACTGCTCGCCGCGGGCGCCGCCGCCAGCGCCGTGTCGACACCGCCCGCGCACGAGGACGCCCCGGAGCCCCGTCCCGTACGGGAAGGGGCGGAGGGCGAAGAGGCGGAGGGCAGCGAACAGGCCGCCCCGGAGTCCGAAGCGGCCTGACGTAGTGGGACCGGCTGACGGCGCAGCCCCCGTACGAGTGAACTTGGTGTGTCGCGGCCGGGTCAGGGAACGACGACGACCTTCGAGCCGATCGTCGCGAAGGCCCACATCGCATCCCCGTCCGCGCGCAGCATGCGGATACCGCCGGTCTTCTTCGCCGGATCGGGCGCCGGCAGGGAGTTGTCCACCCGGGCACTGAAGCCGACCGTGACCCCCTGCGGACTCGCGAACCGCACGACGTGCTCGATCGGCACCCCGTCCGAGCCGGTCACCGCGCCCGTACGGCCGCCCACCGTGTACCTGCCGGGCGCCGGGTGCACCGTGCTCGGCACCACGGCGAAGGACTTCGGAGCCCCGGTGGGGCCCACCAGCCACACGCGCTTGGCACCCAGGGAGTACACGACGCGCACTCCGGTGCCGGAGCCGGCCGGGAGGGCCACCGGCTTCGCCGGGTCCGTCGTGGCGGGCGCGGAGCCGCTGGGCGCGGGCACCGGGGTCTGCGCGGCGGCCTTCGGCGGGAGCGCGGGAGCGGAGGCGGAGGCCTGGTAGCCGAGGAAACCGACGACGGCGAGTGCCGCGACGGTGAGCCCGGCCACGATTCCCGAGCTGCTGCGTGCCACCTTGCTCCACCTCTCCGCATGGTCAGTCGATGCCAGTCGGATGTCAGGCGGACGATCACACCCCGACACCTGGTCCGAAGGTAGCAGCAGGGGTGCCCGCAGACCGGCCGCAAGGGCCGGGGGCCCCGGAGTCGTAGGCTGTTCGCGTGCTCTTGCTCGCTGTAGATACCGCCACGCCCGCCGTCACCGTCGCCCTGCACGACGGCGAGTCCGTCCTCGCCGAGTCGAACCAGGTCGACGCCCGCCGCCACGGGGAGCTCCTGCTGCCCTCCGTCGACAAGGTCCTCGCCGAGGCGGGGGTGAAGCTCGAAGCCGTCACCGGCATCGTCGTCGGGGTCGGCCCCGGCCCTTACACCGGACTGCGCGTCGGCCTCGTGACCGCGTCCACCTTCGCCTCCGTCCTCGGCGTGCCCGTCCACGGGCTGTGCACCCTCGACGGCCTGGCCTACGCGGCCGGCGCCGCCGGGATCGAGGGCCCCTTCACCGTGGCCACCGACGCCCGGCGCAAGGAGGTCTACTGGGCGCGCTACGAGGACCCCCGCACCCGGGCCGGCGAGCCCGCGGTGGACCGGCCGGCCGACATCGCCGAGCGCGTCGCCGGACTGCCCGCCGTCGGACAGGGCGCGCACCTGTACCCGGACGTCTTCACCGACGCGCGGGCCCCCGAGCACCAGAGCGCCGCCGCGCTGGCCGCCCTGGCCGCGGAGCGGCTGGCGGCGGGGGAGGCCTTCCTGCCCCCGACGCCGCTCTACCTGCGCCGGCCCGACGCCGAGGTGCCCAAGAACTACAAGGTGGTCACCCCGCAGTGACAGCCACCTCAGCCGCCCCAGCCGTCGCCCTGCGCGAGATGCGCTGGTGGGACATCGGGCCCGTGCTGGAGCTGGAACACGAGCTGTTCCCCGAGGACGCCTGGTCCGCCGGGATGTTCTGGTCCGAGCTGGCGCACGCCCGCGGCCCCGGCGCCACGCGCCGCTACCTCGTGGCGGAGGAGGCCGGCCGGCTGGTCGGCTACGCCGGGCTGGCCGCCGCCGGGGACCTGGCCGACGTACAGACCATCGCCGCGGCCCGCGACCAGTGGGGCACCGGGCTCGGCGCCCGGCTGCTGACCGAGCTGCTGCGCGCCGCCACCGCGTTCGAGTGCGCCGAGGTGCTGCTGGAGGTGCGGGTCGACAACGTCCGGGCCCAGAAGCTCTACGCGCGCTTCGGCTTCGAGCCGATCGGCTTCCGGCGCGGCTACTACCAGCCCGGCAACGTGGACGCCCTCGTGATGCGCCGCATGTCCGACCCCGCGGACCCTGACTCCGCACTCCCCGATTCCGCACTCCCCGATTCCGTACCCCTGCAAGGTGAGACGACCCATGGCTGACGAACCGCTCGTCCTCGGCATCGAGACCTCCTGCGACGAGACCGGCGTCGGCGTCGTCCGCGGCACCACGCTGCTCGCGGACGCCATCGCGTCGAGCGTCGACGAGCACGCCCGCTTCGGCGGGGTCGTGCCCGAGGTGGCCTCCCGCGCGCACCTGGAGGCGATGGTCCCCACCATCGAGCGCGCCCTGAAGGAGGCCGGGGTCAGCGCCCGCGACCTCGACGGCATCGCCGTCACCGCCGGCCCCGGCCTCGCGGGGGCCCTGCTGGTGGGCGTCTCCGCCGCGAAGGCCTACGCGTACGCGCTGGGCAAGCCGCTGTACGGGGTGAACCACCTGGCCTCGCACATCTGCGTCGACCAGCTGGAGCACGGGCCGCTGCCCGAGCCGACGATGGCGCTGCTGGTCTCCGGCGGGCACTCCTCGCTGCTGCTGGCCCCCGACATCACCTCCGACGTACGGCCGCTCGGCGCGACCATCGACGACGCGGCGGGCGAGGCCTTCGACAAGATCGCGCGCGTCCTGCAGCTGGGCTTCCCCGGCGGCCCGGTCATCGACCGGCTCGCACGCGAGGGGGACCCGAAGGCGATCGCCTTCCCGCGCGGGCTGACGGGTCCGCGCGACGCCCCGTACGACTTCTCCTTCTCCGGGCTCAAGACCTCGGTCGCCCGCTGGATCGAGGCGAAGCGCAAGGCGGGCGAGGACGTGCCGGTGCGCGACGTGGCGGCCTCCTTCCAGGAGGCCGTGGTGGACGTGCTGACGCGCAAGGCGATCCGCGCCTGCAAGGACGAGGGCGTCGACCACCTGATGATCGGCGGCGGGGTCGCGGCCAACTCCCGGCTGCGCTCGCTGGCCCAGGAGCGGTGCGACGACGCGGGGATCATCCTGCGGGTGCCGCGCCCGGGGCTGTGCACGGACAACGGCGCGATGGTGGCGGCGCTGGGCGCGGAGATGGTCAAGCGGAACAGGGCCGCCTCGGACTGGGACCTGTCGGCGGACTCCTCGCTTCCGGTCACCGACCCGCATGTTCCCGGCCATTCCCACGGCCATTCTCACGGGGACGGCGGCGGCGACGGGCACGCCCACGGGCACGGTCACGGGCACGGTCATGCGCACGACCACGACCACGTGCACGAGCTGAGCAAGGACAACCTGTACTCGTGAGCACCGTCGCGCTGATGTGGGAGGCCCGGTCCGTGCCCGGCCGGGCCAACGAGCTGCTGGAGTGGGCCCGTTCGCAGATCCTGGCCCAAGACCCGGTGCGGCGCGAGGTGTTCAGCGCCCCTCAGGACCGGGTGCTCGTCATCACCTGGTGGGAGACCACCGAGGGGATCGGCGCCGAACTGCCCGAACTGCCGGAGCCCGCAGCCGATTTGATCACGCGGGCGGTCCACCGCTGGCGCTTCGAATCGGTGGAGGTCGGGGAGCCGGGCGGGAGCTGAGGCTCCGTCCGGCGGCCCGCCGGGCCCCGTGGCGTGCGGATATGGTCATGCGCATGCCCCGCCGTGACCTGCCGCCGCCGCCCCCTCCCGCGCACCTGCGCGCCTGGTTCGACGAGCACGCCGTCCGGGCCGTACGGGCCGACCGCGCCCGGTTCCTGGGGGAGCTCGGGCGGCGCAGTCTGGGCTTCGGCCGGCTCCTGCTCCTCTGGTCGGTCTCGGCTGTCTTCGCCCTGGGCTGGACCTTCGTCGGCATGGCCCTGATGGCCATCGAGACCGGGGACCCGTTCTCCTACCTCTTCGGCCTGATATTCGCCTCGCTCGGCGTGGGCGTGCTGATACCGGCCGGGTTCTGGTTCGCCTGGGGCGCCAAGCGGGACCGGCAGGTGCGCCGGCTGCTGTGCGCCTGGGCGGAGCTGGACCGGGACCCGCCCGTGGACGCCGCCGTACGCGCGCCCGGACGCAGCCTGATCTGGCTGCTGGCCTCCCTCGCCCTGGGCGGGCTCGGACTCTGGGTGGCCTTCGCGTCGGCGGCGACGGCCCGCCCCGGCGCCGACACCTACGGAGAGGTCGCCTACACCATGGGCCTCGGCATGATCCTGTGGATCACCGCCCTGCTGGGCCTCGGCAAGGCGGGCGCGCACTACCGATGGGCGCTGCGCGTCTTCGGCGGAGGGGCCGGCGTGCCGTCAGGGGCGGACGGTCGGTGACCCGATCAGCATCGAGGGGGCCCCGGCGACGCGGGTCAGGAACACCGTGGCGGAGTTCGGGCCCTGCGGCTTCACCTTCTTGCGCAGATCCTCGGGCTCGATCGCGGAGCCGCGCTTCTTCACCGTGAGGATGCCGACCCCGCGCTCGCGCAGCAGCGCCTTGAGCTTCTTCAGCCCGAACGGCAGCACGTCGGTGATCTCGTACGAGGTCGCGTACGGGGTCTCGTGCAGCTCGTCGGCGGTGATGTAGGCGATGGTCGGGTCGATCAGCCGCCCGCCCAGCTGCTCGGCGACCTCGGCGACGAGGTGGGCGCGGATCACGGCGCCGTCGGGCTCGTAGAGGTAGCGGCCGACGGGACCCGCCTCGGGGTCGGGCAGCGGATCGGCGGTCGCCAGCGCGCGCGGGCCGGGCAGCAGGGTGGCGCGGATCTCGCCCGGGGCCGTCCCGAACCACAGCACGGCCTCCTTCACGTCCCCCTGGTCGGAGATCCACTCGGCCTGCGCCTCGGCGGGCACCGCCTCGTGCGGGATCCCGGGGGCGATCTTGATCGCGGCGACCTTCGCGGAGCGGGCGGTGGCGATCGCCCAGGACAGGGGAGGGGAGTAGGACTCCGGGTCGAAGATCCTGCCCCGCCCGCCCCGGCGGGCCGGGTCGATGAAGACGGCGTCGTAGCCCGCGGTGTCGACCTCCGTCGCATCGGCCTCCCGGACCTCGATCAGCTCCGCCAGTCCCAGGGCCTCGGCATTGGCGCGCGCCACGGCGACGGTCAGCGGATCGTGGTCCACCGCCAGGACGCGGATGCCGAGCCGGGCCAGGGCGAGGGCGTCCCCGCCGATCCCGCAGCAGAGGTCCGCGAGGCTCCGTACGCCCAGGGCGGCGAGCCGCTCGGCGCGGTACGAGGCCACCGAGGCGCGGGTGGCCATCTCCCCGCCGCCGGGGGTGAAGTACATCCGCAGGGCGTCCTCGGCCCCGAACTTCGCCACCGCGCGCTGCCGCAGCCGGGCCTGTCCGAGGGCGGCGGAGACCAGCGCGGCGGGGTGTTCGCGGCGCAGCCGGGTGGCGACGGCGAGCTCCTGGGCGGGGTCGTAGTCCCGGAGCGAGTCGAGGAGGGCGTGGCCCTCGGGGGAGAGGAGCGCGGCGAAGTCTTCGGGGGTCACGGGTCCATTGTCGGCCACGGTGGGCCACTCGGAGGAAGGTCGGATTCCCTTCGCGGTGTCGCCCGGGGCGCGCGCGTGAAGGGTGTAAGGATCCCGAACTATGCAGCTAGTCCGACAAAAGGAACATAAGACGCAACACGGTCACCGGATCGCGGCAGTCACGCGCGGCCGGCTGGGTACGGCCGCGATGGCCGCACTGCTCGTCGCCGCACTCGGCACGGGCTGCGGAGCCGGCGGGTCCGAGACGCCCGACAAGGCCGCCAAGGCGAAGGCCGCCGCGGGCGCCGCAGGCGAGCAGGCCGGCGCGGCCGGCGCGCTCGGCACCTACGCCGAGAAGTTGAAGGCCCTTCAGCAGGCGAGGGTCGTGGCCGCGAAGAAGTGGGGGCTGGCCAAGCCGCCGCTCGTCGCTCCGCAAGCACCCAAGGAGAAGCCGGAGATCACCACCCGCGACGGCTTCGAGGTCGAGGGCCAGGACGAGCTGCCCCCGGTCTTCACCACCATCCCCACGGAGGAGAAGGTCGTCTTCCTGACCATCGACGACGGGGCCGAGAAGGACCCCGAGTTCCTGAAGATGATGCAGGAGCTGAAGCTCCCGTACACCGCCTTCCTGAGCGACTACCTGGTCCGGGACAACTACCCGTACTTCAAGGAGATGCAGGCGGCGGGCGTCACGCTGAACAACCACACGCTCAACCACCGCTACATGCCGGCGCTCTCCTACGAGAAGCAGCGCCAGGAGATCTGCGGACAGCAGGACACGATCGAGAAGACGTTCGGCAAGCGGCCGACGCTCTTCCGGCCGCCGTACGGGAACTACAACGAGGACACGCTGCGCGCGGCCAAGTCCTGTGGGATCAAGGCCGTTCCGCTGTGGAACGAGGAGGCCTTCCCGAACCGGATGGACTGGCGGGAGTGGGACAAGGACCTGCACCCCGGGGACATCATCCTCACGCACTTCCGGGGCAAGGAAGACTGGAAGGGCAGCATGACTGACATGATCCGTCACGTCATGAAGACCGTCACGGACAAGGGTTATGCCGTGGCCCGCCTGGAGGATTACTTGTGAAGCACGCGCGCCGGTTCGTAGCCGGAACGCTGACGGCCGGCGCGCTCGCGCTGTCCCTGGCGGGGTGCGGGGCCAGCGTGGACCCCATCGAACGGCTGGGGCGCAAGACCACGGAGGCCAGGGCGACTCCGTCGCCCTCGGGGGCGGCCTCCCCCTCCGCGGTGGCCAAGGGATCGACGGCCGCGGCGGACGAGGCGTACAAGAAATGGGGCCTCGGCGGCCCCCTGCAGTACGCGCCGAGGCCCGCCGTCAAACCCCGGATCCCCCCGGCCAAGGCGGGGCGGGTCCAGGTCATCGACCGAATACCCGTCCCGGCGGACGACAAGGTCGTCTTCCTGACGTTCGACGACGGCGCCGAGAAGAGCCCCGAGTTCCTCACGATGGCCGCCGATCTGAAGCTGCCGATCAGCATGTTCCTGACGGACAGCATCGCCTCGTCGGACTACGGCCACTTCGAAAAGCTCCGCGACAACGGCTCCGGCAGCACGATAAGCAACCACACCCTGACGCACCCGAACCTGCGGACCCTGTCCTTCGAGGCGCAGAAGAAGGAGATATGCGGGCAGCAGGAACGCCTGGAGACGCGCTTCGGCAAGCGGCCGACGCTCTTCCGCCCGCCGTACGGCAATCACAACGACGACACCCTCAGGGCCGCGCACGAGTGCGGGATATCCCAGCTCCTCCTGTGGCGCGTGTCGATGCAGATCAACAACTTCCAGTACGCCGAGGGCTCCGCCCTCGAACCGGGTGACATCATCCTGGCCCACTTCCGCGGCCCCTCGGAGCTGAAGGGCACGACGGAGACCGAGATGACGACCCGGATGCTCCGGCGGATACAGGAGCAGGGCTACCGGATCGGCCGGCTGGAGGACTATGTGTAGGGCGCGGCCGGCTGGGGTTCGGGCCCGGCGGCCCGCGGGGTGATCGTCGTCTCCACCGGGCCCCGGGCGTCCGCCTCGCGCTGTCTTTCGGTGCTGTCGGAGATGCGCAGCAGCAGCGCGATCATGATCCAGTTGGCCAGGAGGGACGAGCCGCCCGCGGCCAGGAACGGCAGGGCCTTGCCCGTCAGCGGGATCAGCCCCGTGACGCCGCCCGCCACCACGAAGACCTGGAGCGCGAGGGCCGACGACAGGCCCACCGCCAGCAGCTTGCCGAAGGGGTCGCGGGCGCCCAGCGCCATCCGCAGCCCGCGCTGCACGAGGAGCGCGTAGAGGATCAGGACGGCCATGACCCCGGCCAGGCCGAGCTCCTCGCCCACCGTCGTCAGGATGAAGTCGCTGCGGCCCGCGAACTTGATCAGCTCGGGGTGGCCCATGCCGAGGCCGGTGCCGGAGACGCCGCCCGTGCCGAAGCTGAACAGGGCCTGCGCAGACTGGTCCGAGATGACGCCCGGCGGCCGGTCCTTCCAGTAGTACGACAGCGGGTTCAGCCAGGCGGCCACGCGGGCCTTGACGTGCGGTTCCGTCATGCCCACCACGAAGGCGCCCGCCGAGGCGAGAACCAGGCCGCAGACGATCCAGCTGGTGCGTTCCGTGGCGACGTAGAGCATGACCACGAAGACGCCGAAGAAGATCAGCGAGGTGCCGAGGTCGCGCTCGAAGACCAGCACGAGCAGCGAGATGATCCACACCGTGACCAGGGGGCCGAGCTGGCGCATCGGCGGCAGCCGCATGCCCAGGAACTTGCGGCCCGACAGGGCCAGCGCGTCGCGGTGGATCACCAGGTAGCCCGCGAAGAAGACCGCGATCATGATCTTCACGAACTCGCCGGGCTGGACCGAGAGCCCGCCGAACTTGATCCAGCGCTTCGCCCCGTAGGTGTCCGCGCCGAAGAAGGCCGGCGCGATCAGCGCCACCAGCGCCACGACCATCGTGATGTAGATGAACCGCTGGAGCAGCCGGTGGTCGCGCAGCAGCCCCAGCACCGCGATGCAGGCCGCGACGCCGATCACCGTCCACATCAGCTGGCCGGGCGCCACCGCCGGAGAGTTGTACCGGTCGAGGTACCCCTGGTCGAGGCGGTGCAGCAGCACCAGCCCCAGCCCGGTCAGCAGCAGGGCCAGCGGAAAGACCAGCGGATCCGCGTACGCCGCGAACCGGCGCACGGCCAGGTGCCCCACCAGCGCGAGCAGCGTCATGCTGACCACGAAGCCGGTGAGACCGGACGGCAGCTCGTCGTTCATCGCGAGGCCGGCGCTGATGTGGCCGGAAACGGTCACCGCGAGGACGAGGACGAGCAGCAGTGCTTCCGTGCGGCGGCGCGCGCCCGCCGTGGTCAGGGGTTTCAGTCCACGCACGGGACGCCGCCGCCATCGAGGGCGGGGGTTCCGCTGCTGTCCCGGGACGGTGCGGGGGCCGGCGCGGAGCTCCGGGGGGAGCCCGGGGCGGAGCCCTGCGGGGCGGGCGGCGCGCCCGGTGAGGAGGGAGCGGCGCCAGGCGCGCTCGGGCTCGCAGTGGCCCCGGGCCCGATCCGCTCGGCTATGAACCGCTTTATCTTCATATCGTCTACGACGTTTATCTCGGCGCCCTGGTTCCTGCCGAAGCGCTCGATGGGAAGGGTCACAAACTCCACGTTGCCCCCGGACAGGTTCTTCGCCTGCTTCACGAACGACAGCAGGTCCCATCCCCGGTCGGTGACGACGTCCTGCTTCGCCGAGTCGATCAGCCTCATCAGCTTCACCGGATCGGTGAACGTCCCGGCCTGGTTCAGCTTGTACGTGGCCCCCGCCAGGAACGCCTGCTGCCGCCTCGTGCGGTCCAGGTCGCCCATGGTCAGGCCGTGCCGCTGCCGTACGAAGGCCAGCGACTGCTGCCCGTCGAGCGTCTGGCGACCCGCCGGGAAGTCGGCCCCCGAGTACCTGTCCTTCACCGGCTTCTTCAGACACACCGGTACGCCGCCCAGCGCGTCCGCGAGGTGATAGAAACCGGCCAGGTTCAGCTCGGCGAAGTGGTCGATCGGCACGCCCAGGAAGGTGCGCACCGTCTCGAGCTCGGCCTTGCGCCCCGCCTCGCGCCCCTCGCGCTCCAGCTGCCGCCGGTCCTTGACCCTCTTGGCGGCGAGCTGCTCCTCGACCTTGGCCTTCGCCCGCCCGTACGCCTCCTTGATCTTGGCCTTGCCGGTGAACCCGGGCACCCCGTGCAGCTCGACGAAGTCGTCGCGCGGCACCGAGAAGGCCTTCGCCCTGCCCCCGTCGGCGGGGACGTGCAGCAGGATCAGGGTGTTGGTGTTGTAGCCGCCGACGTCGGAGCTCGCGCCCGCGTGCAGCTTGTCGAGGACCGCCGGGGGGAGGTCCTCGCCGTTCTGGTCCCGGCGGCTGTCCAGACCCATCAGCAGGATGTTCACATCGCCGTACTTCGACTTCTCGGCGCCCTCCAGGGCCTTGGAGCTGCCGATGCTGGAGGCGAGGTCGTCGTACAGGTACCAGGCGCTCGCCCCCGCGAGCACCACCAGGGCGCAGCCGGACGCCAGCAGGGTGCGGGTGAGCCTGCGGCGGCGGGACACGGGCGCCGGGGACTTCGGTTCACGGGTCTTCCTGCGGTGGGCGCTCATGCCTGTCGATGCTGGGGGAGCGGTGCTGAAGGAACCCTGAGGGTCCTGAAGGCGCCTTCAGGGGCGGGCTGAGGCGGGCATGCGCAGCACCAGCCGGGCGCCGCCGGCGGGCGCGGGGAGCGCGCGGACCTCACCGCCGTGCGCCCGGGCGATCTCCCGGGCGATGGCCAGCCCCAGGCCGGTGCCGCCACCGGCCCGGCCCCGGTCCGCGTCCAGGCGTACGAACCGCTCGAAGACCCGGTCCCGGTCGGCCTCCGGGATGCCCGGCCCGTCGTCCGTGACCTCCAGCAGCGCCCAGCCGTCCTCGGCCGAGGCCCGGACCACGACCCCGGTACGGGCGTACCGCAGGGCGTTGTCCACCAGGTTGGCCAGCGCCCGCTCCAGCCGCGCCGGATCCCCGGCGGCCGGTACGGGGGCCCGCGCGTCCAGCCGTAGCGCAACCCCGGGCTCCGGGCGCCGCGCCGCGTCCTCGGCGGCGAGCAGCGCGAGGTCCACCGGCTCGGTGCGCGGCGCGGGCCCGCCGTCGAGACGGGCCAGCAGGAGCAGGTCGGACGCGATGTCCTGCAGCCGTTCGGTATCGGCCAGCGCGGCGGCCACCGACTCCCGGCCGGGGTCCCGCAGCGCCACCTCCAGCCGGGACCGGACGGCCGCCAGGGGGTTGCGCAGCTCGTGCGAGGCGTCGGCGGTGAACTGCCGCTGCCGGGCGTCGCTGCGCTCCAGCCGGTCGAGCGTGTCGTTGACCGTCCGGGCCAGCTGCGCGATCTCGTCGGCGCCGCCCGGGTCCGGGACCCGCCGGTCCAGCTCGCTCCCGGTGACCGCCGCCAGCCCGGTGCGGATGGCGGTGACGGGGCGCAGCGCATGGCCCGTCACCCACCAGGCCAGGGCCGCCGAGAAGGCGATCAGCGGGGGCGCGCCGGCCAGCAGGCCGAGCGCGACGGCCCGGTTGGCGTCGTCGACGTCGCCGAGCACGGTCGCGGCGTAGACGGTGTGCGGGTCGTGTGCCCCCGGCGGGCCGGGCGCGTCCACGGCGACCACCACGCGCCGCTGTGCGCCGGGGCGCGCGGGCGGCAGGACGGCCGACCGCATGTCCTGACCGGGCGCGGGGCTCAGCTCCGTGAGCTCCGGGGTGTCCTTCAGGTCGCCGCTGGTGGCCACGACCGTACCGGCCGCGTTCCGTACGAGGACCAGGTCGACCCCGCCCTCGGGCGCGGGCAGCCGGCCGCCGCCCGGGAGGACCCCGGTGTCGTACTGGGCGGCCACCTTGCGGGCGGCGAGCTCGGTGCGGCCGGTGGTGTTCTCGATGAGGTTGGCGCGCAGCAGGGTGTAGAGCCACAGCCCGCCGGCGGCCAGGACGGCGGTCATCGCCAGGGCGGCGGCCGCGGCGGCGCGGGCGCGAAGGCTGCCGAGGCGGCGGGGCCGCCCGGGCCCCGGCAGGGGGTCAACCACCGTCCGGGGCCATCCGGTAGCCGGTGCCGTGCACGGTGAGGATCGAGCGGCGGCCGAAGGGGGCGTCGATCTTCCGGCGGAGCGAGGAGACGTAGACCTCGACGATGTTCGGGTCGATGACGTGCGGGGCGTCCCAGACCTCGTCGAGGATGTCCTGCTTGGCGACGGCCCGGCCGGGCTGCTCCATCAGGCAGCCCAGGACGCCGAGCTCGCGTGCGGTCAGCTCGATCTCGTGCGTGCCGCGGCGGCAGCGGCGGCCGCGGGGATCGAGGACGAGGTCGCCGGCCTGCAGGACGCCGGGCCGGGCGGCGTCGCCCGCGGCGGCGGCGCGGCGGGTGAGGGCGCGGAGGCGGGCGGCGAGGACGACGAAGGAGAACGGTTTCGTCAGGTAGTCGTCCGCGCCCGAGTCCAGTCCCTCGGCCTCGTCGTACTCGCCGTCCTTGGCGGTCAGCATCAGCACGGGGGTGGCGACGCCGTGAGAACGCATCCGGGTGCAGATCTCGTAGCCCGAGAGGCCGGGGAGCATCAGGTCGAGGAGGACCACGTCGTACGGGCCCCCGGTGAGCGCCAGGTCCAGGCCGCGGTGGCCGTCGTGGGCGAGGTCGACCCAGTGGCCGTCGGCGGAGAGGCCGCGCCGCAGTGAATCGGCGAGGCTGACTTCGTCTTCGACGACCAGGATCCGCATGCCCCAAGCGTCACATACCGGGCAGACCTCCCTGACGCGCCGCTCGCGCGGCTCAGCCCTGGCGGGCCTCCCCGGCTCCGCCGCGCTGCGCCGGACTCCGTCCGGCGGCGGCCGGGCGGGGTGCTCGCCACCGCAGTCCCGGCGCGGGGCCCGGTGGGCGGGTGCGGCCGAGTCGGCCCTGCGGGGCGAAGTCCCCTACCCGCCCTTCCCCCGTTCCCCGGGCTCTGCCCGGACCCCGGTCCTCAAACGCCGGACGGGCTGGAAGGGGGTACCGGGCTGCGCCCGGCCCCCCTGGGGCTCCGCCCCAGACCCCGGTCCTCAAACGCCGGACGGCTGAAAGCAGGGGCCCCGTGCTGCGCCCGGACCCCTGGGGGCTCCGCCCCAGACCCCGGGCCTCAAACGCCGGACGGCTGAAAGCAGGGGCCCCGTGCTGCGCCCGGACCCCTGGGGGCTCCGCCCCAGACCTCGGTCCTCAAACGCCGGACGGCTGAATTGGCTGCGCCGGGCCGGGGACGGGGGCGGGGTGGGGTGTCGGCCTGGACGTAAAGCGTGATTTGTGGCGCAGGTGCAGCCCGCGCCCTGTCGGAGTAGAACAGAGGGCGCCTAAATCATGCAGTCCAGGCCGACACCCCACCCCGACCCCGGCACCGGCCCACCCCCGCAGCCACGGCCACGCCGACACCACCCCAGCCCCGCCGGCGTTTGAGGCGCAGGGGCCCGGGGACTGGTCCCCGGCAACGGCGCCGCGGGATTCGGGGGGCTCGGGGGTGCCCCGAGGGGTCGGGTTCCGAGGCGCATCCAGGCGGCCAAGGCTGCGAAACCAGCGGCGCGTATTGGCACTCCGCTTGACCGAGTGCTAATCCCCGGAATAGTCTCGCATCTGGCACTCGCCCCTGGTGAGTGCCAACACAGCGACAGGCAGATCCGGCACCCGCGACGACGGATCGACCTGGTCGCCACCTCAGACAGTTAACCCCGGATCTCCGAAGGGGGAGGTCGGATCGTGACGACCACCAGCTCCAAGGTTGCCATCAAGCCGCTTGAGGACCGCATTGTGGTCCAGCCGCTCGACGCCGAGCAGACCACGGCCTCTGGCCTGGTCATCCCGGACACCGCGAAGGAGAAGCCCCAGGAGGGCGTCGTCCTCGCGGTTGGCCCGGGTCGCTTCGAGGACGGCCAGCGTCTCCCGCTGGACGTCACCGTCGGCGACGTCGTCCTGTACTCCAAGTACGGCGGCACCGAAGTGAAGTACAACGGCGAGGAGTACCTCGTCCTCTCGGCCCGCGACGTGCTCGCGATCGTCGAGAAGTAATCACTTCTCCAGTTTTGCTTTGAGCTACGCCCCTGGTCACCCCTGCTGATGCCGGGCGGCGAGGGGCGTAGTTCGTTCTAGACAGGCGGTCGCGGTGAGCGGCCGGGGATAGCAACGAGAGGGCTGAACCGCTCCCATGCCGAAGATTCTCAAGTTTGACGAGGACGCCCGTCGCGCCCTTGAGCGTGGCGTCAACAAGCTTGCCGACACCGTGAAGGTGACGATCGGCCCCAAGGGCCGCAACGTCGTCATCGACAAGAAGTTCGGCGCTCCGACCATCACGAACGACGGCGTCACCATCGCCCGTGAGGTCGAGCTCGACGACCCGTACGAGAACCTTGGCGCGCAGCTCGTCAAGGAGGTCGCGACCAAGACCAACGACGTCGCGGGTGACGGCACCACCACCGCCACCGTCCTGGCGCAGGCGCTGGTCCGCGAGGGTCTGCGCAACGTCGCCGCGGGTGCTTCCCCGGCCGCCCTGAAGAAGGGCATCGACGCCGCGGTCAAGGCCGTCTCCGACGAGCTCCTGGCGACCGCCCGTCCGATCGAGGACAAGTCCGACATCGCCGCCGTGGCCGCGCTCTCCGCGCAGGACCAGCAGGTCGGTGACCTCATCGCCGAGGCGATGGACAAGGTCGGCAAGGACGGTGTCATCACCGTCGAGGAGTCCAACGCCTTCGGCCTGGAGCTGGAGTTCACCGAGGGCATGGCCTTCGACAAGGGCTACCTGTCCCCGTACATGGTCTCCGACCAGGAGCGTATGGAGGCCATCCTCGATGACCCGTACATCCTGATCAACCAGGGCAAGATCTCCTCCATCCAGGACCTCCTGCCGCTGCTCGAGAAGGTCATCCAGGCCGGCGCCTCCAAGCCGCTCCTGATCATCGCCGAGGACGTCGAGGGCGAGGCGCTCTCCACCCTCGTCGTCAACAAGATCCGTGGCACCTTCAACGCCGTCGCCGTCAAGGCGCCCGGCTTCGGTGACCGCCGCAAGGCGATGCTCCAGGACATGGCCACCCTCACCGGTGCCACCGTCATCGCCGAGGAGGTCGGCCTCAAGCTCGACCAGGCCGGTCTGGACGTACTGGGCTCCGCCCGCCGCGTCACGATCTCCAAGGACAGCACCACCATCGTCGACGGTGGCGGCTCCTCCGACGAGGTCCTCGGCCGCGTCAACCAGATCAAGGCCGAGATCGAGTCGACCGACTCGGACTGGGACCGCGAGAAGCTGCAGGAGCGCCTGGCGAAGCTCGCCGGCGGCGTCTGCGTCATCAAGGTCGGCGCCGCCACCGAGGTGGAGCTCAAGGAGAAGAAGCACCGTCTCGAGGACGCCATCTCGGCGACCCGCGCCGCGGTCGAGGAGGGCATCGTCTCCGGCGGTGGCTCCGCTCTCGTCCACGCCGTGAAGGTGCTCGAGGGCAACCTCGGCCTGTCGGGCGACGAGGCCACCGGTGTCGCGGTCGTGCGCCGCGCCGCCGTCGAGCCGCTGCGCTGGATCGCCGAGAACGCCGGCCTCGAGGGCTACGTCATCACCGCGAAGGTCGCCGAGCTCGAGAAGGGCCAGGGCTTCAACGCCGCCACCGGCGAGTACGGCGACCTGGTCAAGGCCGGCGTCATCGACCCGGTCAAGGTCACCCGCTCCGCGCTGGAGAACGCCGCTTCCATCGCGTCGCTGCTGCTCACGACCGAGACCCTGGTCGTCGAGAAGCCGGCCGACGAAGAGGCCGACGCCGGTCACGGCCACGGCCACGGCCACAGCCACTGACCTCGTCAGTAAGCACGGCCGGTAAGTACGGCCAGTAAGTACGGCAAGCCCCGGTCACCGCTGCCAAGCGGTGGTGACCGGGGCTTTCCCGTCTGCTATCCGGGCATCATGCCCATCTGGCGCATCAGGCCCGGGGCGTCGTAGTACCACCAGTCCTCGGCGATCTGGCCGTTCTCGATCCGGCAGGTCGTACAGCCCGACATGCTGAATTCCTTGCCCGTCGGTGCGACCCCCATGAACTCGCCCTTGTGGGTGCCCTTCCAGTCCCAGAGCGTGGTGACGCAGTCCCCCTCGGCGATCTGGCGCGTCATGTCGATGCTCATGTCGAAGGCGCCCTGCCACATGCCGACGGTCTTGCGGAGTCCCTCGCGGCCGTTGCCCTCGCCGGTGCGCTCCATGATGTCGTGGGTGACGTAGTCGGCCGCGATGCACTCTTCGACGGCGTCGAAGTTGGCCTTGCCCAGGACCTCCTCGAAGAACCGGTTCACGACGAGCTTGTTGAGGTACTCGTCGCGGACCACGTCGAGGTTCATGAACTTCGGCATGCCTTCGCAGAGCGCCACCATCTCCTGGAACATCCGGTCGGTTTCCGGGAGCTGAGAATTCCTCATGGCCTCTTCGTACGAGGGGAATTCGACGAGGTCCACGTAGTGGGTCTTGGAGTCGCGGTCCCTGCCGATGAGAGTGTGGGTGACCGTGCGCTTGCCGGCGGTCTGCTCGGCATAGCGGTCGATGAGACTGTTCATCTCGTCGAAGCGCTTGGTCTCGTAGTCGATCACTTGTACGAATGTCATCGCGTCGCCTCCCGCGCTGGATGGGACACATCCAGTCTAGGGAGATTTCACCGATATGCCGCGTTTACTCAGGGGTCACCACGAGCCCGGTCACTGAGGGCCGTACTTGCGCCCCGTGCGCGAGGACATCCCGCCCAGCAGCCCCCGCGGGGTCAGCTTCACCACGCCCATCAGCGCCTTGTACCGCGGGTCCGGGATCGACACCGTCTTGCCCCGCGCCAGATCGGCCAGGGCCGCCGCCACCAGCTTGTCGGCATCGAGCCACATCCAGCCGGGAATGTTGTCCGTGCCCATGCCGGCCCGCTCGTGGAACTCGGTGCGCACGAAGCCCGGGCACAGCGCCATCAGCCGTACGCCCGAGCCGGTCAGGTCCTTGGCCGCGCCCTGGGTGAACTGCACGACCCAGGCCTTGCTCGCCCCGTAGGTGCCGCGCGGCAGGAAGGCGGCCACCGAGGCCACGTTGATCACGCCGCCGCGCCCGCGCGAGCGCATCGGCTCCACGGCCGCCGAGGTCAGCCGCAGCACGGCCTCGATGTGGACCTTCAGCATGGTCAGCTCGTCGGCCATGGAGACCTCGAGGTAACGGCCCTTGTTGCCGAAGCCCGCGTTGTTCACCAGCAGGTCCACCGGGTGCTTGCGGTCGGCGAGGCGTTCCTCGACCGCCGCGATGCCCTCCTCGGTGGAGAGGTCGGCGGCCAGCACCTCGGCCTCGATCCCGTGCCGGTCGTGCAGCTCGGTGGCCTGCTCGCCGAGCCGCTTGGTGTCCCGGGCCACCAGGACGAGGTTGTGCCCCTGGGCGGCGAGCCGCCGGGCGAAGGCGGCGCCGATGCCCGCCGTGGATCCCGTAATCAACGCAGTCGTCATAGGCGCAACCTAGTCGCCCTGCTTGCCGTACTTCTCCACGTGGGCCAGCGCCTTGTCCCGAGCCTCCGGCTCCAGTGCGTCGCCCGCCGCCAGCGTGCGCGGCAGCAGCTCCCGCTCGGTGGTGAAGGCGCGGAACCAGAACTCCACCGTCACCTCGTGGTCCGGGCGGTGCACGACCTCGATGGTGTCGCCGGGGGAGACCGAGCCTTCCCGCAGGACCCGCAGGTAGGCGCCCGGCCGGGCCTCCTGGGTGAACCGCTTGACCCAGGCCTTCTCGCCGAGCATGCCCTGGAAGGTCCGGCACGGGATGCGGGCCGAGGCCACCTCCAGGAGCAGGTCGGGGCCGACCCGCCAGCGCTCGCCGAGCAGCGCGCCGTTCACGTCGAGGCCGGAGGTGGTGAAGTTCTCGCCGAAGATCCCGCCGGGCAGTTCGCGGCCGAGCTCGCCCTCCCACCACTCCAGGTCCTCGCGGGCGTACGCGTACACGGCCTGGTGGTCCCCGCCGTGATGGCGCAGATGGCAGATCTCGTCCCCCTCCACGCCGCTCGCGCCGACGCCCTTGGGGCCGGGCGCGAAGACCCGTACGGGGCCCGGCACCGGAACCTTGCCGTGACCGGTGCGCCCGTCCGGGGCGTCGGTGTAGTCGACGGCCGTCGCGCGGCCCAGGTTCACGGAGATCAGATGCATGGATCCACGCTAGCCGAGCCGACCCAAAGTGGTCCTGGATTATTCGCGCCGACATCAAAGTGCCCCTTATGCTCGAGGGGTGATCGAGGCACGCCATCTCCGAGTTCTGCGCGCTGTCGCCGGAACCGGGTCCTTCTCCGCCGCCGCCCGCGAGCTCGGCTGCACCCAGCCGGCCGTCTCCCAGCAGATGAAGGCGCTGGAGCAGTCCGCCGGCACCCCGCTGCTGATCCGCACCGGGCGCGAAATGCGGCTCACCCAGGCCGGTGAGGCGCTGGTCCGGCATGCCGCCGGGATCCTCGCCGGTCTGACGGCCGCCGAGGAGGAGGTCGCGGCCATCGCCGGGCTGCGCGCCGGCCGGGTCCGGCTGGTCTCCTTCCCCAGCGGCAGTTCCACGCTGGTGCCCACCGCGCTCGCGGCGATGCGCGCCGAGCACCCGGGGACCCGGATCTCGCTGGTCGAGGCGGAGCCGCCGCGCTCCGTGGAGATGCTGCGCGAGGGCGACTGCGATCTCGCGCTGGCCTTCCGCTACGGCGGCGCCTCCGGGTCGGCGGCCGAGTGGGAGGACCTCGTGGTCCGGCCGCTGCTGACCGACCGGCTCGTCGGGCTGGTGCCGGAGGGGCACCGGCTGGCGGGGGCGGAGCGGGTGGGCATGGCGGAGCTGGCCGACGAGCCCTGGATCGCGGGCTGTCCGCGCTGCCGCCGCCATCTGGTGGAGGTGTGCGAAGCCGTCGGCTTCACCCCGCGCATCGACTTCGCCACCGACGACTACCCGGCCGTGGTCGGCCTGGTCGGGGCCGGGCTCGGGGTCGCGGTGCTGCCGGAGCTCGCGGTCGAGTCCGTACGGGCCAAGGGCGTGAGCACCCTCGTCGTGGAACCTGCCGTCGAGCGGGAGGTCGTCGCGCTGACGCTGCCCGACCTGGCCCGGGTCCCGGCGGTGGCCGCGACCCTGGCCCAGCTGGAGCGGGCCGCCCGGCGCTGACGCCGGGGCGCCGTCGGGCAGCGCTGACGGGCGGCGCCGGCCGGCCGGTGGTGCCGGATGGGCCGGGTGGCCGGACGGGGCCGCCACGCGAAGGACCGTACCGCGGTACGGCCGGTCGGGTGGCAGCCCGGTCCGGTACGCGACACGCCCGTGCGCGCCGGTGCTGTGTGCGCCGGTGCTGCGCGTGCCGATGCTGTGCGTGCCGATGCTGCGCGTCGGCGTGAAATCGAAGAAACGTTCCTTCGGTCGTTTCGTGTGAAGCCCGCTCAGTGCGGAGTGATCGGCGTGCTCGGTCCGATCGCGCTCGTCGCCGGGATCAGGCGATGGCGGGCGCGGCCCATCAGTTCTTCGCGTTCGTCCTCGGTGAGGCCGCCCCACACCCCGTAGGGCTCGCGGACGGCGAGTGCGTGCGCGGCGCATTCAGAACGCACCGGGCATCGCATGCAGACCTCTTTAGCCGAGGTCTCGCGCGCGCTCCTGGCCGCGCCCCGCTCGCCTTCCGGGTGGAAGAAGAGGGAGCTGTCGACCCCGCGGCAGGCAGCCAGCAGCTGCCAGTCCCAGAGGTCGGCGTTCGGTCCGGGGAGGCGGGAGAAATCTGCCATTGGTAGTCCTCTTGGTGCCGGTACTGAGGCGGATACGGTCCATGTCTCCACACCTACTGTCGTAGTAGATGTAAATATGACTCATTGGGAATCTAGCCTCAGACATGCGCCAAACGGAAGGAAAGCCGCCAAATAGGGCATAACGCCAGATGGAGGACACGCGGTGAGTGGCTCCTGCCTTGTGTTCGCTTCCTCACGTAGAGTGCCGAAGGTGTCCGTCCGACCCGTAACTCTTTCGAGTGACCATCGTTGAGAGTGCGAAGGCGGTTGAACCAAGAAGTTCTCGGACATGTGTCCGGGAGCATCGACCGCACAGGTGACGATACGTACCAGCCTGGAGGCTCAAGGTGACGCGCATCAGCAGCTGCGGAGGGCGGTCATGACATCCGTCCTCGTCTGCGACGACTCCCCGCTTGCCCGAGAGGCGCTCCGTCGCGCGGTTGCCACCGTGCCCGGCGTCGAGCGAGTGACGACGGCTGCCAACGGCGAGGAAGTCCTCCGCCGCTGGGGTGCCGACCGTTCCGACCTGATTCTGATGGATGTACGGATGCCGGGGCTCGGCGGTGTGGAGACGGTTCGCCGGCTGCTCTCGGCCGATCCCGGCGCCCGCATCATCATGCTGACGGTCGCCGAGGACCTGGACGGCGTGGCCCTCGCGGTCGCCGCCGGCGCCCGGGGCTATCTGCACAAGGACGCCTCGCGCGCCGAACTGCGGGCCACGGTCACCCAGGCCCTCGCCGACCCGACCTGGAGGCTGGCCCCGCGCCGGCTCCGCTCGGCCGAGATGGGCGCCGCGCCCACGCTCACCGCGCGCGAGATCCAGGTGCTGGAGGGCATGAGCCACGGCCGTTCCAACGCGGAGATCGGGCGCGAGCTCTTCCTCTCCGAGGACACGGTCAAGACGCACGCCCGCCGGCTGTTCAAGAAGCTGGGCGCGTCCGACCGGGCGCACGCCGTGGCACTCGGGTTCCGCTGGGGTCTGGTCCGCTGACCGCAGGGGCCGCCGGCCCTCACCGGCCGGCGGTGCCGCCGGCGGGCCGGCCCGCCCGGCTCCCCGGACCCCGCGGCCCCGGCCGGACCCCGCGGCCCCGGCCGCCCTGTGGAATCTCCCGCCGTCCGATCCGCCGCACCCTGGTGCGCACCGGGGATTGACGGTGCACAATCCGGGGGACGTGTCGCTTCGGGCGCGATGCCGCATGCTTGAGGGTGTGGCGCATCCTGGAGATGTCGCCGCGGGGACGATTCGGCCGAGCGGGAGGGGAGGGGCCAGAGCATGAGTTCCGGTGCACCCACCCCGCACAACCCGTCGACGCATAACGCTTCGACGTACAACACGGGCCGCGGTGCCGCGAATACTCCGGCGCCAAGGCACCATGGATTGATGCGCGACGACGAGGCCCCGGGGTCACCCGCGACCACAGGCGGCAGCGGAGCCTCCCGGAACAGCGGCGACAGTACCGTCAGCGCGCTCGTACGCCGTGCGGTGGAAGGCGACGAGCAGGCCACCCACGATCTGCTCGCCTTCGTGCACCCCCTCGCCATCCGCTACTGCCGCTCCCGCCTGTCGCGACTTCCGGGTGACGCTCGTCACTTCGTGGAGGACCTGGCGCAGGAGGTCTGCGTCGCCGTCCTGATGGCGCTGCCGCGCTACCGCGACACCGGGCGCCCCTTCGAGGCCTTCGTCTTCGCCATCGCCGCGCACAAGGTCGCCGATCTCCAGCGGGCCGCCATGCGCCATCCGGGCAGTACCGCCGTGCCCTCCGACGAGATGCCGGAACGGCCCGACGACTCCCTCGGTCCGGAGGAGCGCGCACTGCTGAGCAGTGACGCCGCCTGGGCCAAGAAGCTGCTCGCCAACCTTCCGGAGAACCAGCGCGAGCTCCTCGTCCTGCGCGTGGCCGTCGGCCTGACCGCCGAAGAGACCGGGCAGATGCTCGGAATGTCCCCCGGGGCCGTGCGCGTCGCCCAGCACCGGGCGCTGAGCCGGCTCCGTGCGCTCGCCGAGCAGTAGGCCGTACGGGGTTTTCCCCGTAGGAAGATATGAATCTTGGCATCGATCTTCGTCGTGGAATGAGACGCGTCGGGATCCCGTTAGCATGGACATCCGCGCTGAGCAAGACCATCTTGGAAGGTGTCATGACTGTGAACGGCGGCGATTCGACTGGGGTACCCGACAAATTCGCCACACTCGGCCTCACATATGACGACGTGCTGCTGCTCCCGGGCTCGTCGGACATGTCCCCGGACGCCATCGACACGTCCTCGCTCATCTCCCGCAACGTCCGTGTGAACGTCCCGCTGCTCTCCGCCGCCATGGACAAGGTCACCGAGGCCCGGATGGCCATCGCGATGGCCCGCCAGGGCGGCGTCGGCGTCCTGCACCGCAACCTCTCCATCGCCGACCAGGCCAACCAGGTCGACCTGGTCAAGCGCTCCGAGTCCGGCATGGTCACCGACCCGATCACGGTGCACCCCGACGCGACCCTGCGCGAGGCCGACGAACTGTGCGCCAAGTTCCGGATCTCCGGCGTCCCGGTCACCGACCCGGCGGGCAAGCTGCTCGGCATCGTCACCAACCGCGACATGGCCTTCGAGTCGGACCGCAGCCGCCAGGTGCGCGAGGTCATGACCCCGATGCCGCTGGTCACGGGCAAGGTGGGCATCACCGGCGTGGACGCCATGGAGCTGCTGCGCCGCCACAAGATCGAGAAGCTGCCGCTCGTCGACGAGTCCGGCCTCCTCAAGGGCCTCATCACGGTCAAGGACTTCGTCAAGGCCGAGAAGTACCCGAACGCCGCCAAGGACAAGGACGGCCGGCTGCTCGTCGGCGCGGCCGTCGGTGTCGCGGGCGACGCGTACGAGCGGGCCCAGGCCCTGATCGAGGCGGGCGCCGACTTCATCGTCGTCGACACCGCCCACGGCCACTCCCGCCTGGTCGGCGACATGGTCTCCAAGATCAAGTCGAACTCGAGGGTCGACGTCATCGGCGGCAACATCGCCACCCGCGACGGCGCCCAGGCCCTCATCGACGCCGGCTGCGACGGCATCAAGGTCGGCGTCGGCCCCGGCTCCATCTGCACCACCCGCGTCGTCGCCGGCATCGGCGTTCCGCAGGTCACCGCGATCTACGAGGCCTCGCTCGCCGCCAAGGCGGCCGGCGTGCCGGTCATCGGTGACGGCGGCCTGCAGTACTCCGGCGACATCGCGAAGGCGCTCGTCGCGGGCGCCGACACCGTGATGCTCGGCTCGCTGCTCGCGGGCTGCGAGGAGTCCCCGGGCGAGCTGCTGTTCATCAACGGCAAGCAGTTCAAGTCGTACCGCGGCATGGGCTCGCTCGGCGCGATGCAGTCCCGCGGCGACCGCAAGTCCTTCTCCAAGGACCGCTACTTCCAGGAGGGCGTGGGCGGCGACGACAAGCTCATCCCCGAGGGCATCGAGGGCCAGGTCCCCTACCGCGGCCCGCTCTCCGCGGTCGTGCACCAGCTCGTCGGCGGCCTGCGCCAGTCGATGTTCTATGTCGGCGGCCGCACGGTGCCGGAGCTCCAGGACCGGGGCCGGTTCGTCCGGATCACCTCGGCGGGGCTCAAGGAGAGCCACCCGCACGACATCCAGATGACGGTCGAGGCGCCGAACTACAGCCGCAAGGGCTGATCGGAGCATCGCAGGAGGGGCGGGCCCGGACGGGCCCGCCCCTCCTGCGTGCCCGGTGCGTGCGTCCGTACAGCGGTCACCGGAACGCGGCGCGCCGGGGTTCGGGGATACTGGACGGGCAGACCCACAGGAAAGGCCACCACACGTGACTGAGATCGAGATCGGGCGCGGCAAGCGCGGCCGCCGGGCGTACGCGTTCGATGACATCGCCATCGTCCCCAGCCGCCGTACCCGGGACCCGAAGGAGGTCTCGATCGCCTGGCAGATCGACGCCTACCGCTTCGAGCTCCCGTTCCTGGCCGCCCCCATGGACTCGGTCGTCTCCCCGCAGACCGCCATCCGCATCGGCGAGCTCGGCGGCCTCGGCGTGCTGAACCTCGAAGGCCTGTGGACCCGGTACGAGGACCCGCAGCCGCTGCTCGACGAGATCGCGGAGCTGGACGAGGAGTCCGCCACCCGCCGTCTCCAGGAGATCTACTCCGCTCCGATCCAGGCGGACCTGATCCGTCAGCGGATCAAGGAGGTGCGCGACTCGGGCGTCGTCACCGCCGCCGCGCTCTCCCCGCAGCGCACGGCCGAGTTCTCCAAGGCCGTCGTCGACGCGGGCGTGGACATCTTCGTGATCCGCGGCACCACCGTGTCGGCGGAGCACGTCTCCGGCGCCGCCGAACCGCTGAACCTCAAGCAGTTCATCTACGAGCTCGACGTCCCGGTCATCGTGGGCGGCTGCGCCACCTACACCGCGGCCCTGCACCTGATGCGCACCGGCGCGGCCGGCGTCCTGGTCGGCTTCGGCGGCGGCGCCGCGCACACCACGCGCAACGTGCTGGGCATCCAGGTCCCGATGGCCACCGCCGTCGCCGACGTGGCGGCGGCCCGCCGCGACTACATGGACGAGTCCGGCGGCCGCTACGTGCACGTCATCGCCGACGGCGGCGTGGGCTGGTCCGGCGACATCCCGAAGGCCGTCGCCTGCGGCGCCGACGCCGTGATGATGGGCTCCCCGCTGGCCCGTGCCACCGACGCGCCCGGCAAGGGCAACCACTGGGGCATGGAGGCCGTCCACGAGGACGTGCCGCGCGGCAAGAAGGTCGACCTCGGCACGGTCGGCACCACCGAGGAGATCCTCACCGGCCCGTCGCACTCCCCGGACGGCTCGATGAACATCTTCGGCGCGCTGCGCCGCTCGATGGCGACCACCGGCTACAGCGAGCTCAAGGAGTTCCAGCGGGTCGAGGTCACCATCGCGGACTCGCAGCACAGCCGCTGACGGTCTTCGCCGTACGTTCGCCGGAGGGCCGGCGCCCCTTGTGGGGCGCCGGCCCTCCGGCGTGTCCGGCTCCGGTTCAGGCGTCCAGGGGTGCCGCGGCTACTTCCTTCCCGCGGTCCGGAGCCTCAGACAGACGGCCCAGGGAATCAGGGCGGCGCCCGCGACGAGCAGCCACTTGAACAGGAACCAGGCGTTGTCCCGGGATATCTGCCCGTGCTCGTCGCCCATGACGAGGCCGAGGACGAGCACGGACGCGCCGATGACCATCCCCGGCAGGCCCAGCACCCACAGCAGGACGGTGAACCAGGTGGCGGCCGGAGCGGCGGGCACCGGGGCCGGGGCCGGGGTCGGTGCCGGCGTCTGCGGTGCCGGGGTCTGCGGGGCGGTGCGCGGGGCCCGGACCGGAGTGCGCGGCGGCATCGCGACGACCGCGGAGGGCGGGACACCCGCATCGAGGGGGGCCAGCTCGGCCGCGGTGATCGCGAACCGGGCCGGCTCGACGGTGAGCGTGAACCCGTCGTGGCCGACCAGGTGGCGGGCTCCGTCCGGGTAGGCCTGCATCAGGGAGCACTCGGCGTAGCGGACGGTGATCCGGCCTGCCGCGCTGACCAGGCCGACCCCCTCGGCGGCCACGGTGAGGACCGTGCCGGGATCGTCCGAAGCCGGGTACTCCCGCCCGGAGACGGTCTCCGTGGACCCGGTGGGCGCGGCCGCGAGCCCGGCCCCGTCCACGCTGCCGCGCGGCGCCCGCACCAGGGCGCCGGCCCACAGGGCGCGCGCGACCTCGTGCAGGTCCTGCGCGCCGACCGCCTCGATCTCGGCCCGCTCCTCGGCGGGGGTGCGGTGGGGGCGGCCCAGCAGCAGGTCCGTGGCCCGGTCCGGGAGCCGTGCCGCGGCGAGCCCGGGGGTGTCGAGCCGCGCGAGCGCGGAGGCCCGTACGGCGTCCAGCGCGGACTCCTCGATCCGGCCGGCGCGGAGCTTCGCCAGGACGTCCACGAAGACGCCGGCCATCGCGTCCTGGTGCTGCGGGAGCGCCTCGGCGTGGGCGACGACGGTCGCGGAGCCGGCGTCGCGCGGGACGTACTCGGCGGTCGCGGCGTACGCGTACCCGCTGTTCTGGCGCAGTTCCCGCAGCAGCTCCCTGCCGAGTACGCCGGTGAACAGGCGCGCGGCGGTGGAGCGCGGCAGTACGGAGGTCAGGGTGACGGAGCCGTCGCCGCCCCGGAACCGGGCGGGCAGGGCGGGCAGGGCCGAGGTGGCCTCGGGCGCGGGGTGCCGGCCGCCGGTGGGGAGGGTGAGGTCGAGGCCCTCGGGGACGGCGCCCGCGGTGATCCACAGGACGGCGTTCCCGGCCGTGAACCGGCTACGGGCCCAGTCGCGCACCTGCTCCGCGGTGAGGTGCGGGAGCCCGGCCTCGTCGTAGCCGGTGAGGCCGTAGGAGCGGGAGCCGTAGCGCCACTGGGCGCAGCGTCCGGCGGGGTCGGGGGCGCGGTCGGCAGAACGGTCGGCAGGGCGGTCGGCGGCGCGGTCCGCGGGCTCGGTGCGCAGGATCTCCTTCAGGGTCTCCAGCCGTTCGAGGGGGAGGTCGCGCAGCGCGGCGCAGACGCCGTTCAGGTGGGCCACCACTTCGGCGGGGGTGCCGGTGACCTGGAACCGGGTGAACGTGGCGGAGGGCGCGGGGGCGCCGTCCTCGGGCGGGTCGCCCGGGCCGAGCCGGTGCAGGGCGAGGCGCCGGACGAGGCGGGTGATGCCGCTGGTGGCGAGGGTCTCGTCGGCGCGGCCGACGCGGAAGAACAGCCCGGCGGTGACCGGGCCGGGCCGGGGGGCGAGGAGCACGGGGACTCCGTCGACGGTGGTCTCGGTGATCATGCGGCTCCTCGGCCGTGGTTGCGGCGGCGTGCCGGGGTGGCGCACGGGGCGGCGGAACGGACGTCCCGGCCGACCCGGCCGACCCGGGCGACCCGGGCGACCCGGCCGACCCGGCCGACCCGGATCAGCCGCCCGGCGAGCAGGCTCCGTACGAGCGGATCCCCGGGGTCCTGCGCCATGGCCTCGTTGAGGAACGGCCCGGCGTTGTGCTGTTCGCCGACGACACGAGAGGAGGCGGCCCGGTCGTCCTCGTCGCCGAGTGCGGCGAAGGCCGCGGCGAGGGCCGCGGCGACGGCGTCCCGGTCCTGGCGGTGGACGGGGGCGCGCAGGTCGGCGAGCGCGGGGATGCGGTCGGCGGGCTCGTACAGGGGCCGGCCGAGCGGGGGGTGAGCGGACACGCGCGGATCATATGACCGGCGGTCGCGTGGGCGACAGGGATTTCGGCCCGGTCTCCCGATCATGGGAGCGGCTGGTCGGGAGGGGTGCGGGAGGTGGAATCGGCGGGCTGCCCGATGCGGTGCGGTGCGTGGTGGACTCGCCGTGCGGCCCTGGCGGCAGGCCGGCCCGGTGCTCCGGGCTCGGCTGCCGTGGTGGAGAGCCGTGGACCGCCTCAGCCGAAGTCGGCCCCGGAGTCCGGGGCCGGTCCTGGTGCGGAGCCGAGGTTCAGGCGGCCTTGCGGGCCGACTGGAAGGCGGTGGAACCGCCGAGGGCGAGGAAGAGGTACGTCATCGGGCCCGAGGTTTCCTTCCAGGCGTCGACGAGCAGGGAGGTGCCGAGGTTGAGCACGTCGAGGGTGCTCACGCCGAGCTCGTCCGCACCGATCATGGCGATGCCGAGGAGCTGGCTGGCGGATACACCCCAACAGGCCATCGCGATGGTCGTGGAACGCCTGCCGCTCGGCTGTGGTCCCGCCTTCGTGGGCACGCTCAAGAAGCTCGCGACTCACGAGGCGGCTGAGCACCAGCCAAAGACAGACGAAAGTTAAGGAACAAGCTAAGAGGCGTTCCGTAGTTCCGCTAGGATCGCCAAGTCCCGTAAGGGATAGGTCGAGAAGACGCCCTGTGGGAGTCAACCGCACCGTGTCCGTCCCCGGCTTGCCGGTACTGACCGCGCGGCAGCACAGCGTTTGAGCTGTGCCTCTGCTCCCCGAATGCCGGACCAGCGCCCTGAGCGACCCCGGATGAGCCGCCCCCGGGCGACCACGCCGGACAGCCCAGGAACCGCCCCGGCTGCAATCCGTCATCCCCACGGGCATGACGGGTCAAGTCTTAGCAGCAGCGTGTGACATCTGTGCAGGGGTTTCGGCCGGGCAGGCCGTGCACGGCCTAGAGGCGGTGTGCGGCGCCCGCCGGGCTGGCGCCGCGGGTGTCCAGCAGCAACTGGGCCTTCACCGCCAGGCCTTGCAGGTCGTAGGTGCGGTGGTGCTGGAGCAGGATCGTCAGATCGGCGTTGGCGGCGGCCTCGTACAGCGATTCGGCGCGGGGGACGGGCTGGTCCCTGACGCGCCATCCGGCGATGTACGGGTCGTGGTAGCTGATCAGTGCACCGAGGTCGAGGAGGCGGCTGGCGATCTCGCGCGCCGGGGAGCCCTCCTGGTCGGCGAGGTCCGGCTTGTAGGTGACGCCCAGGAGGAGGACGCGGGCGCCGCGCGCGGACTTGCCGTGCTCGTTGAGCAGGGTTGCGCTGCGCTGGATGACGTACTGCGGCATCCGGTCGTTGATCTCCTGCGCCAGGCCGACCATGCGCAGGGGGTGGCCCGGGGTGCGGGTGGTGTGGGGGAGGTAGTTGGGGTCGAGGGGGACGCCGTGGCCGCCGACTCCGGGGCCGGGGCGGAAGGCCTGGAACCCGTACGGCTTGGTCTCGGCGCAGCGGATGACGTCCCACAGGTCCACGCCGAGGTCGTGGCAGAGCACGGCCATCTCGTTCATGAGGGCGATGTTGACGTGCCGGTAGTTCGTTTCGAGGAGCTGGACCGTCTCGGCCTCGCGCAGGCCGCGGGCGCGGACCACCTTCTCGGTGAGGCGGGCGTAGAAGGCGTGCGCGGACTCGGTGCAGGCGGGGGTGAGGCCGCCGATGACCTTGGGGGTGTTGGAGATGCCGTGCGTGCGGTTGCCGGGGTCGAGGCGGCTTGGGGAGTAGGCCAGGTGGAAGTCCCGGCCGGCGCGCAGGCGGGAGCCCGATTCGAGGATCGGGCGCAGGTACTCCTCGGTGACGCCCGGGTGGGCCGCCGATTCGAGGATGACGGTGGTGTGCGGGCGCAGCCGGGCGGCGAGCGTGCGGCCCGCCTCGCCGACCGCGGACAGGTCGAGTGCGCGGTCGGCGCCGAGCTGGGTGGGGGCGCAGATGACGGCCGTGCGGACCCGGCCCAGTTCGGCGGGGTTGGTGGTGACCCGGAAGCCGGCCGCCGACATGCGGCGGATCTCGGCGGCGGTGAGGGTGGAGTCCGTCGCCGGACCGCTGTCGTAGCCGACCGTCTCGATCCCGGCGGCCACGGCTGCCTGGGCGAGCGGGAGGCCGAGATGGCCGAGTCCGATGACGGCGAGATCTGCGGGCATGGGGGTGCCGTCCCTTCCCTTCCCTGACATGCATGAGGGGGCGGAGCGCGCAAGTCCTGTGGAGGAGGAAAGCTGGCGCAATGTCAGACTAGGCGTATATATGACAGATATGTCGTATTCAGGGGTCTTGGTCGCCTCCGTGTTATCCACAGGCGGTGGCTGATGTGGATGCGGGCGGTCAGAATCATGAACGGGCGATGTGAGCGGGATCACCCATAACCGGTGGGATGACCGCATAGGGCGGACGGGGCGACCCGCGTCAACGGGAGGCAGGCAGCCGTGAGGACTGGGACTGGGGCAGGGGCAGGGGCAGGGGCCGGGGCAGGGGTAGGCGCAGGGGTGGGCGCAGCGGCGGGCGCCGGGATGGGGGTGGGTACGGGGGGAGGTGGTGGGCGGGCCTCGCTGGGGCCCGTGCAGCGAGCCGAGGCGCTCGCCGGGATGGCCGAGCGGGAGCTGGACGTGCTGGTGGTCGGGGCCGGTGTGGTGGGCGCCGGTACCGCCCTCGACGCCGTGACCAGAGGCCTGGCGACCGGGCTGGTGGAGGCGAGGGACTGGGCTTCGGGCACCTCCAGCCGTTCCAGCAAGCTCATCCACGGAGGGCTCAGATACCTGGAGATGCTCGACTTCGCCCTCGTGCGGGAGGCGCTCAAGGAGCGCGGCCTGCTGCTGGGGCGGCTCGCCCCGCACCTGGTGAAGCCGGTGCCGTTCCTCTACCCGTTGCAGCACAAGGGGTGGGAGCGGTTCTATGCCGGTTCGGGCGTCGCGCTGTACGACGCCATGTCGCTCTCCAGCGGCCACGGGCGCGGGCTGCCGACGCACCGCCACCTCTCCCGCAAGCGCGCCCTGCGGATCGCGCCGGCGCTGCGCAAGGACGCGCTGGTGGGCGCCCTGCAGTACTACGACGCCCAGATGGACGACGCCCGTTACGTGGCGACCCTGGTCCGGACGGCCGCCGCGTACGGGGCGCAGTGCGCCAACCGGGCCAGGGTCATCGGCTTCCTCCGGGAGGGCGAGCGGGTCGTCGGCGCGCGGGTGCGGGACGTGGAGGGCGGCGGGGAGTACGAGATCCGGGCGAAGCAGATCGTGAACGCCACGGGGGTGTGGACGGACGACACCCAGGCACTGATCGGGGAGCGCGGGCAGTTCCACGTGCGGGCTTCGAAGGGCATCCACCTCGTCGTTCCCAAGGACCGGATCCACTCCTCGACCGGGCTGATCCTGCGGACCGAGAAGTCGGTGCTCTTCGTCATCCCGTGGGGCCGGCACTGGATCGTGGGCACCACGGACACCGACTGGGACCTGGACAAGGCGCACCCGGCGGCGTCGAGCGCGGACATCGACTACCTGCTGGAGCACGTGAACTCGGTGCTGGCGGTCCCGCTCACCCGGGACGACGTCCAGGGGGTCTACGCCGGCCTGCGGCCGCTGCTGGCCGGGGAGTCGGACGCGACGAGCAAGCTCTCGCGCGAGCACACGGTGGCGCATCCGGTGCCGGGGCTGGTGGTGGTCGCGGGCGGCAAGTACACGACGTACCGGGTGATGGCCAAGGACGCGGTGGACGAGGCGGTGCACGGGCTGGACCAGCGGGTCGCGCCGTGCGTGACGGAGGACGTGCCGCTGGTCGGGGCCGAGGGGTACCGGGCCCTGTGGAACGGCCGGGCGCGGATCGCCGCGCGGACGGGGCTCCATGTGGTGCGGGTGGAGCACCTCTTGAACCGGTACGGCTCGCTGACGGAGGAACTGCTGGCACTGATCGCGGCAGACCCCTCCCTCGGGGAGCCGCTGACGGGCGCCGACGACTACCTCCGCGCCGAGGTGGTCTACGCGGCCTCGCACGAGGGGGCGCGGCACCTGGACGACGTGCTGACCAGGCGGACGCGGATCTCGATCGAGACCTTCGACCGGGGGACGCGATCGGCGCGCGAGTGCGCGGAGTTGATGGCTCCGGTTCTGGGATGGGACGAGCAGCAGATCGAGAAGGAGGTGGAGCACTACGAGAAGAGGGTGCAGGCGGAACGGGAATCGCAGCGCCAGCCGGACGATCAGACGGCGGACGCGGCGAGGCTGGGGGCGCCGGACATCGTCCCGTTGTAACTCCGCGACCTTGCGGGCGGAACCGCGGACCCGGGGCTCCCGTCCGTTGCGGAGTAAGGGACAATGAGGGTTCTGCCGGGGCGGGTTACCGGGCACCCCGGCCGCTGCCAGGGCAACCGGAGCAGGCGGCACGAACGCAGAGGGGACGCATGTCGAAGCCGGAGCACACCGAGTCGCCGGAGCCGTCTGTCGGGACGGGATCGCCGGTGCCTCCGGCGACACCCCCGACGGACCCGAAGTCTCCCGCCGAGACGCCTGCGGCGGGAGCCGCGAAGCGTGCCGTGGCCGCGAAGGCCGCTGAGGCGGGGGCCGCGAAGGCCGGGGCCGCGAAGACCGGCGGCGCTTCGGCCGCCGCCCCTGCGGACGCCTACGCCGACCCTGCCGAAGCCGCTCCTGCCGAAGCCGGGGCCGCTGAGGCCGCTGCGGGGGCGGCCGGCCCGGAGGACGCGAAGCCCGCGGCTTCCGCCACGGAGCCGGAGCCGCGGAAGCCGGCTGCGGCCAAGGCTGCCGATGGGGCTGACCCCGAGGATGCGAAGCCTGCGGGTGCGGGCGCCGGGTCCGATGGTGCGAAGCCTGTCGGGGTGAAGGCGGAGCCCGAGGATGCGAAGCCTGTCGGGAAGAAGGCCGAGGCCGAGGATGCGAAGCCTGTCGGGGGGAAGGCGGAGTTGCGGAAGGCTGCCGTCGTGCGGGCGGATGGTGGGGGCGAGGACGCGAAGCCCGTCGCGGTGAGCAAGGCAGACGAGGTGGCCGCCGCCGTCAAGGCCGCCGCCGCCAAGGCGGGAGCGGGCGCTCAGGACGAGGGCCGGCTGCTCGCGGGCCGGTACCGGCTCAGTGACATCCTCGGCAAGGGCGGCATGGGCACCGTCTGGCGCGCCCAGGACGAGACCCTCGGCCGGACCGTCGCCGTCAAGGAACTCCGCTTCGGCAGCGGCGTCGACGAGGACGAGAAGCGCCGCCTGATCACCCGCACCCTCCGCGAGGCGAAGGCCATCGCCCGGATCCGCAGCGGCGGCGCGGTCACCGTCTACGACGTCGTCGACGAAGACGGCCGGCCGTGGATCGTCATGGAGCTCATCGAGGGCCCCTCGCTCGCGGAGTTCATCCGCGAGAGCGGCCCGCTGACTCCCCGCCGCGCGGCGGAAGTCGGCCTCGCCGTGCTCGACGTACTCCGTGCCGCCCACCGCCAGGGCATCCTGCACCGGGACGTGAAGCCCTCCAACGTGCTCCTCGCCGACCGCGGCAACGGCCGCGTGGTCCTCACCGACTTCGGCATCGCCCAGGTCGAGGGGGACCCCTCCGTCACCTCCACCGGCATGCTCGTCGGCGCGCCCTCGTACATCTCGCCCGAGCGGGCCCGCGGCCAGCGGCCCGGCCCGCCCGCGGACATGTGGTCGCTCGGCGGCCTGCTGTACGCCGCGGTCGAGGGGGTGCCCCCGTACGACAAGGGGTCGGCGCTCGCGACGCTCACCGCCGTGATGACCGAGCCCGTCGAACCGCCGAAGAACGCCGGCCCGCTGACCGAGGTCATCTACGGCCTCCTCGTCAAGGACCCCGCCCACCGGCTCGACGACGACCGCGCGCGGGCGCTGCTCACCGCCGTGATCGAAGCGCCCGAGCCGCCGGCTCCCGTAGCCGCCCCGGACGTCGAGGAGACCCGGCAGATCTCGCTGGCCGAGGCCCGGGACGCCGCCGAGAAGGCGGCGGCCGACAAGGCGGCCAAGGTCGCCGAGAAGGCGGAGAAGAAGGAGCGCGAGCGTCGTGAGCGCGAGCAGCGGGAGCGCGCCCGCGCGGCGTTGAAGTCGGCCCGCAAGGCCGCGGCCGCCAGTGCCGCGGCCGCCGCTACGGCTACGGCTACGGCCACGACCGCGACCGCCGCAGAGTCCCCGTCGCCGCGCCCGGCGCCCGTCGCGGCCCCGCTCACCGACGTCGTGCCGCGCCGCACCATCGCGCTCGCGATAGCCGGTGTGGTCGTGGCGCTCGCCGTCATCGGCTCGGTCATCGCGTACGCCGTCAGCGGCGATGACGCGAAGGGTGGTTCCCCGAAGGACGGCAAGGGCGGCAGTTCCGCAGCCGCTTCGAGCCCCGTGGCCGGCACCTCGCCGTCGCCCCCGGCTTCGTCCGCGCCCTCGCCCCCGCCCTCGCCGAAGTCCGGCGAGCCGTCCGGCTCGGCCGCCGGTTCGCCGGACCCGGGCCAGTCGCCGGGCTCCGGGACCAACCCGGGCCAGGGCCAGGGAGCCACGCCCGGGGGAGCGCTGCCCGGGATCCCGCCCGGGTACGTCCAGGTCGACGACCCCGGGTTCCATTTCGCGATGGTCATGCCCGAGGGCTTCAAGCAGACCGGCGTGATAGGGAAGAACGACGGCGTCATCTACAGCCGCGACGGCGGTTTCCCGCGCATTCAGATCGACTTCAACAGCTCGCCGAAGGACGACGCGCGCGCCGCCTGGCTGGCGCTGGCCCCGGGCGTGGCGAGCAGCAGCAGCAACTACAAGCTGCTGCGCCTCGAAGCGGTCGAGTACCGCGGGTACCCGACGGTCGCGGACTGGGAGTTCGAGCGGGACCAGAAGGGCGTACGGGTCCGGGTGCTCGACCGCGGCTTCAGGATCGACTCGAAGCACGGCTACGCCATCATGATCACCTGCCTCGCCGACCAGTGGGACGCGGCGGAGTGCACGCAGCTGCGCACCACGGCGTTCGACACCTTCCAGCCACGGGGCTGATTCACGCCCCGAGCGGGCTCGGGTCAGCCTCGCCAGGGCCGGGACGCGGGCGCCTTGGGCGTCGTATCGTGTCAACGGGGCCTGGGGGACGGGCCCGCAGCTCTCGGGGGAGGCGATGTGGAGGACTACGCGGGCCGGATCCTGGCCGAGCGCTACCGTCTGCCGCTGCCGCCGTCGGACGCCTACGAACTGATCGAGACCCGCGCCTTCGACACGCGCAGCGGGCAGGAAGTCCTCGTACGGCAGGTCCCCTTGCCGGAGCTCGTCGACGCGGAGCTGCTGGACGGCACGCGGGGCGGTCCCCCCGACGCGGGGGGCCGGCGCGTACCGCACGGTGAACTGCCCGCCGTGCGCAGGGCGATCGAGGCGGCGCAGGCGGCGGCGTCCGTGCCGGACCATCCGCGGCTGGACCAGGTCTTCGACGTCTTCGCGGAGGGCGGGTCGCTGTGGATAGTGAGCGAGCTCGTCCCGGCCAGACCGCTGGCGGCGCTGATCGCCGACGAACCGCTGAGCCCGTACCGGGCGGCGGAGGTGGCGGCGGACGTACTGACCGCCCTGCGGGTGCTGCACGCGCACGGGTGGACGCACCGGAACATCACCATGCGGACCGTACTGATCTGCGAGGACGGGCGGGTCGTCCTGACGGGGCTCGCGGCGGGGGCGGCGGAGGACGCCCTGTGCGGGTACGACCCGGTCCCCCCGCAGGACGGTACGGGCGACTACTCCGTAGGGCCCTGGCCGGGCGGTGAACCGGGCGGCGGACAGGGTGATGGCGCGGGGTTCGCGGCGGGCCGCCCGGCGAGTGCCCTGGCCGGGCCTGGGGTGGGCTCGGGGTACGGCGGTGGTGCTTTGGCCGGGCCTGGGGTGGGTGCGGGGTACGGCGGTGGTGCATTGGCCGGGCCTGGGGTGGGCTCGGGGTACGGCGGTGGTGCACCCGGGGGGTCCTGGGGTGGGTCGGCGGTGGATGCCGGGTACGGCCAGGGGGCCGGGCAGGGCACCGGGCCCGGCGGGGGGCCGGTCGGCGGACAGCAGGGCGGGGAGCTCGGCGACAGGTACGACGACACGTACGGGGGCGGGCTCGCGGAGGGTTCCCGCCAGGACGGCTGGGCCGGTGGGGGTGCGCCCGTCCAGGGGGGCGGGAACGCGGCGGAGTACGCGCCGCTCGTTGCTCCGGGGTACGACACCGGGCCGCGCTACCGGGACCACATAAGCCCCGGCACCGCGAACGGTCCCGATGCGTCCGGCACTTCCGGCCTCCCCGGCGCTCCGGGTGCCGCCGGCATCCCCGGCTCTCCGGGTGCCTCCGGCGCCACTGCCGCTTCCGGTGCCCCGGGTGCCCCCGGTGCCCCGGGCGCCGGCGGGGAACGGCCCGATCTGAAGGCCGCCGCGCGGGCCGGGGCCATCGCCGCGTACCGGGCCGGGGCCCAGGCCGCCGCGCGGATCACCGAGCAGCGCAAGGCCGGGGCGGAGCCCGCGCCGGAGCAGGAGGCGGAGCCGAGGCCGGAGGGGTCGAAGCTGCCGCAGGGGTACTCGTACCCGTACGGCGGCCCGGACAGCGGCGCGACCTGGCACGGAGCCACCCCGCGCCGCCAGGCCCTGCCCCCCGCCGAAGCGGAGCCGCCGGCCCGCGCCGCCCTGCCGGCGCAACTCGCCCTTCCGCAGGGCTACCAGCAGGCGGACACCCCGGGCGGTGTCACGCCCCGGGCCTCCGGCGACGGCCAGGGCCCCGGGCAGCCGACGGCGCCGGGCGGCCGGGCACAGACGCATCCCCAGGACGGCGCGGAGCACCGGGCGGTCCCCGGGCCGGGGTACGAGCCCGGCTACGGGCAGCAGCCCCCGCCGGTCTCGGCCCACCCGGATCAGGCAGGCGTCGGTCAGCCGGTCGCGCGGGACGGCGCCGGCTACGGCCGGCAGCCCCAACTCGGGCCGGGCCGGTTGGACCAGCCGGGCCCCGAACAGGGCGGCCCACAGAGCAGTGCCGGATACGCGGCGGCTCCCGGGGCCGACGGCTACGGTCAGGGCGGTCCGCAGTCGGGTGCCGGGTACGCGGCGGCTTCGGGGGCGCGAGGGCCTGGCCAGAGCGGCCCGCAGGCAGATCGGCAGGCCGGTGCCGGATACGCGGCGGCTTCCGGGGCCGACGGCTACGGTCAGGGCGGTCCGCAGTCGGGTGCCGGGTACCCGACGGTTCCCGGGGCCGACGGCTACGGCCAGAGCGGTCCGCAGTCAGGTGCCGGGTACGCGGCGGCTTCCGGGGGCGGCGGTTACGGGGCGTCCCGCCGCGGCGGTGGTGCTGCCGGGTGGGGGAGCGGGCCGCGGAGCGGGCTTGATGCCGAGCGGGCGCGGCAGACGCGGATGGCCGTGGTCGGGGCCGTTACCGAGCGGTGGGCTCCCGAGCAGGCGCAGGCCGTGCACGGGCCGTGGCAGCTGGCCGCGCCGGTGGGGCCGGCCACCGACCTCTGGGGGCTCGGCGCGCTGCTGTACCGGGCCGTGCAGGGCCATGCCCCGTACCCCGAGGACAGCGTCGCCGAGCTCGTGGAGATGGTCTGCGCCGAGCCCCCCGCCTTCGCCGAGGAGTGCGGCCCGCTGCGCCCCATCGTGGAGTCCCTGCTGCGCCAGGACCCGACCGAGCGCCCCGACTTCGAGGAGCTCCGCGGCTGGCTGCGCTCCCTCGTGCGGTCCGCCCCGGAGCCCGAGGGCGGCTTCGCCATGCTGCCGCCGGTGGTGGAGGACCCGGCGAGGCTGCCCGTCGTACGGCGGCGAGCCGACCTGCACGGCCGGCACCGCAGCGCCGAACACCCCCGCAAGCCGCGCTCGCTGGGGCGTTCCCTGTTGCTCGGGATCCTCGTCCTGCTCTCGGGAGCGGTGGCCTACGCCCTGGTCTTCATGCCCCGGGCCGCCGATCCGCAGGGCGGCGGGCAGAAGGCCGCCGGGATGAGGCCGCCCGCCGCGAGCCAGTCGCAGAGCCCCGGCCGCAGCCCGGGCCAGAGCCCTGGCCCGAAGCCGAGCGGGTCCGGCCAGGCGCCGAGCCCTTCCGCGAACCCGCCCGAGTCCAGGCCCGCCCCGCAGACCAACGCCCCCGCTCCGTCCGGGTACACCACCCAGCAGGACGCCGAGCACTTCTCGATCAACGTCCCGAACGGCTGGGAGCGCCGCGGAATGAACGAGTCCGGTCAGGTCCGCTACACGGAGGGGGACTTCGTCCTGACCGTCGTCCCCGGCCGGGACAAGGTCGAGGGCAACCCCGACCCGGCCACCTACCAGAAGGACAAGGAGCCCGAACTGGCTCCGTACCGCTCCTCCACCTGGTCCAGCGTCAGCGACATCAAGTCCACCAAGGTCGGCAACCAGCTCCGCGTCACCGGCCGGTACACCTGGATCGACGGCAACGGCCGTTCCGTCGTGGCCCGCAACTTCGTCGTCGCGCTCGGAGGTTCCTACCACGTGGTCATGGTGACCGGCCCGCAGGACCAGGAGGGCAAGGTCACCGAGACCTTCGAGCAGGCGACGGCCAGCTACAAGAGCGGCGGCTGACGAGGTATCAGTACGGCGATTGCGTCACAGTGCGGCCCAACCGCCTCCGAGTGGTTCCGCCGCCGCCCGCGATCTCCGTAGTCTGACCGGAAGTGCACAGAGCGGCGGCGGGGATTCGTGGAACAGCAGACAGGTGCGGGTGCGGTGCTCGCGGGCCGGTACCGGCTCGTCGAGCCCATCGGCAGGGGCGGCATGGGCAAGGTGTGGCGCGCCCATGACGAGCTGCTGCACAGGACGGTCGCCGTCAAGGAACTGACGGCCGGCCTGTACGTCGCTCAGGCGGACCGGGACGTCCTGCACGCCCGGACGCAGAAGGAGGCCCGGGCCGCGGCCCGGATCCAGCATCCGGCGGTCGTCACCGTGCACGACGTGCTGGAACACGACGACCGGCCCTGGATCGTCATGGAGTACATCGACGGCCCCTCCCTCGCGGACGCGGCGAAGACGGCCGGCCGGATCGAACCCCGCGAGGCGGCCCGGATCGGGCTGCACGTGCTCGGCGCGCTGCGCGCCGCGCACGCGGTCGGCGTACTGCACCGGGACGTGAAGCCGGGCAATGTGATGCTCGCCAAGGACGGGCGGGTGATGCTCGCCGACTTCGGCATCGCCGCGATCGAGGGCGACTCCTCCATCACGCGCACCGGTGAACTCGTCGGGTCCATCGACTACCTGGCCCCCGAACGGGTTACCGGCGGGTCCCCCGATCCGGCCTCCGACCTGTGGTCGCTCGGCGCGACGCTGTACACGGCCGTCGAGGCGCGCTCGCCGTTCCGCCGCACCTCGCCCATCTCCAGCCTCCAGGCCGTGGTGAACGAGGAGCCGCCCGCGCCGGCCCACGCGGGCGCGCTGGCCCCGGTCATCACGGCGCTGCTGCGCAAGGACCCGGCGCACCGGCCGTCTGCCGACGAGACCGAGCAGATGCTGCTGCAGGCGATGGAGGGCCGGGAGCCGAAGTCGGCGCAGGCGTACGTACCCACGCGCGCGATGGGCTCCGAGGAGCTGGGCGCCGCCCGGAACGAGCCGGCGGACACGGCCGCGCTGCCCGCCGAGGGGGGTCAGGGGCCGGGGTCGGAGCAGGGCCGGGCTCCGGAACCGGAGCCGGCATTCGTCGCCAGGTCCGAGGCCGGACCGGGCGGGCAGCCCGGCCCCGCCGGGCCGGGTCGCCGGGACGCCGGAGCCCCCGGCCGGATCGGGCGCGCGGCGGTCGTCGCCGTGGTGGCGGCGCTGCTCGGCGGCGGCGGGGTGTTCGGGATCCTGAAGTACACGAGCGACTCGGACACGGACGGGGGGATCCCGGGCCGGACGGCCGGCGCCTCGGCGGGTGCATCGTCCGGCGCCTCCTCCGGCGCTTCGTCCGGCGCCGGGGACGCCAAGGGACAGGCGGAGGAGGCTCCGCCGGCGGGCTGGCGGAAGGTGGTCGACAAGGAGGGCTTCTCCCTCTTCGTCCCGGACGGCTGGAAGCGCCGGGAGGACGGGTCGCAGATCGACTACACCGGAGACGGAGGCAAGCACTTCATCCGGATCGCGATGGACCGCAAGCCGCCGTTCAAGGACCCGTACGCGCACCTGCTGGACCTGGAGAAGCAGGTCCAAATGCGCTCCGACTACGTGCGCCTGATCCTGCACCCGAACACCTTCCGGGGCCAGGTCAAGGCCGCCCTGTGGGAGTTCGTCTGGACGGAGAAGGCAGGGGCCTTCGCCGGGCCGCGGAAGGCCATCGAGCAGATGTACTACGCGCCGGACGGCACCGAGTACGCGGTGTACATGTCGGGTCCGGTCGCGGACTGGGACACCACCCGGTCACAGTTCGGCATCGTGCTCAGCGGCTGGCAGCCGGCCCCGGCCCTCTGAGGCCCGCCCCCCGGCGGGTCCCGGCACCCCCGGATTCCGCCATCCCGCCAGTGATCACTGGCAGAAATGGCAAAATCCGGTTACCGGCGGGTACCCAAAGCACCCCCGGGCGCAATACGCTCACGGCCATGACGGACACGCAGGCCCCGGCCCCCCTCCGCAGCGCCCCGCAGCCCACCAATCCGGTCGCCCCCGCCCCGGCCGGCGCCCGGAGCGCCGCCGACGTGGTGACCCCCGAACTGGTCGCCCGGCTGACCCGCGGAGTGGCCGGCTCCGGCCGCACCGCCAACCACAGCCCCTTCACCGGGGACCGGCTGGCGGAGCTCCCCGAAGCCACCCCCGACGACGTGGCGGCCGCCTTCGCCGCGGCCCGCGCCGCGCAGCCCGCCTGGGCCGCCGTGCCCGTCCGCGCCCGCGCCGCCGTACTGCTGCGCTTCCACGACCTGGTCCTGGCCCGGCAGGCCGAGGTGCTCGACCTGATCCAGCTGGAGACCGGCAAGGCCCGCCTGCACGCCCACGAGGAGGTGCAGGCCGTCTCGATCTCCGCCCGGCACTACGGCCGCAAGGCGCCCTCGTACCTGCGCCCCAAGGGCCACACGGGCGCCATGCCCACCCTCACCAAGGTCACCGAGCTGCGCCAGCCGCGCGGGGTCATCGGCCAGATCGCCCCCTGGAACTACCCCCTCGAACTGTCCATCGGCGACGCCCTGCCCGCCTTCGTCGCGGGCAACGCCGTCGTGATGAAGCCCGACACCGAGACCGCGCTCACCGCCCTGTGGGCCCGCGACCTGATGATCGAGGCGGGCCTGCCGGCCGAGGTGTTCCAGATCGTGCTCGGCGAAGGCCCGGTCGTCGGCCCCGAGGTGGTCCGCCACGCCGACTACGTTTCGTTCACCGGCTCCACGCGTACCGGCCGCGAGGTGGCCCAGGGCGCGGCCGCCCGCCTGGTCGGGGTCTCCCTCGAACTCGGCGGCAAGAACGCCATGCTCGTCCTGCGCGACGCCGACGTGGAGAAGGCCGCCGCCGGCGCCGTCCGCGCCTGCTTCTCCTCCGCGGGCCAGCTCTGCATCTCCATCGAGCGGCTGTACGTCCACGCCTCGATCGCGGACGAGTTCGTCGCCCGGTTCGCCGCCCGTACGAAGGCCATGCGCCTCGGCTCCTCCCTCGCCTACGGCGCGGACATGGGCTCCCTGGCCGGCGAACGCCAGCTGGCGGCCGTACAGAAGCACGTGGACGACGCCGTGGCCAAGGGCGCCACCCTCGTCGCCGGCGGCGTCGCCCGCCCCGACATCGGCCCGCTCTTCTACGAGCCGACCATCCTCGACGGCGTCGAGACCGCGATGGCGGTGTGCGGGGAGGAGACCTTCGGCCCGGTCGTCTCCATCTACCGCTTCACCGACGAGGACGAGGTCATCGAGGAGGCCAACGGCACCCCCTACGGCCTGAACTCCAGCGTGTGGACGAAGGACGCCCGCCGCGGCCACGCCGTCTCGGCCCGCCTGCGCACCGGCACCGTCAACATCAACGAGGGCTACGCCCCGGCCTACGGCAGCGCCCAGGCGCCCATGGGCGGCATGAAGGAATCCGGCCTCGGCCGCCGCCACGGCTCCGAGGGCATCCTCAAGTACACCGAGGCCCAGACCGTCGCCCACCAGCGGCTGCTGCCGATGGCGCCGTCGTTCGGGATGGACGACGAGAAGTACGCGGCGTTCATGACGCGCAGCCTCAAGGTCATGAAGGCGTTCCGGCTCCGCTAGTCCGTTCCGTCAGTCCGTTCCGTTCCGTTCGGGAGGCACCGCAGTGTCGTACGACTACGACTACGACTACGACGTCATCGTCATCGGATCGGGTTTCGGAGGGTCGGTCTCGGCGCTGCGGCTCACCGAGAAGGGGTACCGGGTCGGCGTCCTGGAGGCAGGACGCCGCTTCACCCGCGAGACCCTGCCGAAGAACAGCTGGGACCTGCGCAACTACCTGTGGGCCCCGGCCCTCGGGCTGTACGGGATCCAGCGCATCCACCTCCTCGGCAACGTGATGGTCCTCGCGGGCGCCGGGGTCGGCGGCGGCTCCCTCAACTACGCCAACACCCTCTACGTGCCCCCCACCGCCTTCTTCGAGGACCGGCAGTGGGCGTCCATCACGGACTGGCAGGACGAGCTCGCCCCCTACTACGACCAGGCCAAGCGGATGCTGGGGGTCCGGCTCAACCCGACGACGACCCCCTCCGACGTCCACCTCAAGGCGGCCGCCGCCAAGATGGGCGTCGCCGACTCCTTCCACATGGCCCCGGTGGGCGTCTTCTTCGGGGACGGCGACGACGCCCAGGGCCAGGGCAAGGTCCGCCCCGGTGACGAGGTGGCCGACCCGTACTTCGGCGGCGCCGGCCCCGCCCGCAAGGCCTGCACCGAGTGCGGCGAGTGCATGACCGGCTGCCGGCACGGCGCGAAGAACACCCTGGGCGAGAACTACCTGCACCTCGCCGAGCGGGCCGGCGCCGTCATCCACCCCATGACCACGGTCACCGCCCTCTCCGACCACCCCGACGGCGGCCACCGCGTCCGGACCGTCCCCACCGACGGCCGGCGCCGGGGCAAGGTCAAGGTGCTGCGCGCCCGCTACGTGGTCGTCGCGGCGGGCACGTACGGCACCCAGACCCTCCTGCACACGATGAAGGACCTCGGCGAGCTGCCCCGCCTCTCGGACCGCCTCGGCGATCTGACCCGGACCAACTCCGAAGGCCTCGTAGGGGCTCAGACGGATGACCGGCGGTACCGCAAGCGGCACGGCAAGGACAAGCGGGCCGACTTCACGCGGGGCGTGGCCATCACCTCCTCGGTGCACCCCAACGCCGACACGCACATCGAGCCGGTGCGCTACGGCAAGGGCTCCAACGCGATGGGGTTCATGACGATCCTCCAGGTGCCGTACTCCACCCACCGGGTCCGCGCCTGGTTCGGGCGCACCGCCCGGCACCCCGTCCAGCTGCTGCGGTCCCTCTCCAACCGGCGCTGGTCGGAGCGGACCATCATCGGCCTGGTCATGCAGTCCCTCGACAACTCCCTGACCACCTACCGCAAGCCCGGCGGCATAGGGAAGGGCCTGCTCACCGCCCGCCAGGGCCACGGAGCGCCCAACCCGGTACAGATCGCCGAGGCCACGCGGGCGGCGACCCTGCTGGCCGAGGAGATCAACGGGTTCCCCGGCAGCAACATCGGCGAGCTGATGGGCACCCCGCTGACGGCGCACTTCCTCGGCGGCTGCCCGATCGGCGCCTCGCCCGAGGAGGGCGTGGTCGACCCGTACCACCGGCTCTACGGGCACCCGGGCATCTCGGTGGTGGACGGCTCGGCGGTCTCCGCGAACCTCGGGGTCAACCCGTCGCTGACGATCACCGCGCAAGCGGAACGGGCGATGTCCTACTGGCCGAACAACGGCGAGCGCGACCCGCGCCCGGAGCAGGGGGCGGCCTACGCCCGCCTGGAGGCCGTGGAACCGGTCCGTCCGGCGGTGCCGAAGGAGGCCTTCGGGGCGCTTCGCCTGCCGTTCCTGGCGGTACCGGAGGTTCCGCCGCGCACGGCGTCCCCCGCCGAATAGCCGCCGACGCCGAGATCGGTCGCTGAACGACTTCGGCGGGCACCGCACTCCCCCTCCGAGCGCGGTACCCGCCGAACTACATGCAAGACCGCCGCCCGGCCCGGATGGTTGTAGCGGAAACCGGCGGCGGAGGTGTGGCGTCCGTCACATGGTCAAGAGGGCAACCGGGGAGGGCCTTCGCGTGTCAAGACCGGCATGAGAAAGCACATCTCCCTGCTGGCGGCAGCCGGCCTGGTGGCCGTCGGCCTGGCCGCCACCCCCGCGAACGCCGCGGACCCGGTGTTCACGCTCACCAGCCCGGCGGAGATCGGCCTGTTCCCGCACCCCGGGCAGAAGGGCAAGCCGCAGACGAGCACGGTCGACTTCCGTGTCGAGAGCGAGAGCGAGACCGACGAGCCCTTCGACAACCCGAGCACCTACACGATCGACCTGAGCGCGCTCAAGGGCATCGTCGACGTGACGCTCCCGAAGGAGCAGTTCACCGACTGCACGCTCGTCGCGACGACGGTCACCTGCAAGGACTGGGGGATCTGGCACGGAACCCCGGTGGTCTCCCTGGACCTCGCCGCCGCCAAGGGCAGCAAGCTCGGCACCGTCGTCGACCTGACGATGACCGGCTCGGCGCAGGGCGCCACCTTCAAGCCCGCCACCACCAAGGTCAAGGTCGGCGGCCCCGACCTGGTGATGGAGAAGGCCAAGCTCAAGGCGAAGCTGACTCCGGGCGAGACCCAGCCGCTCCCGATCGTCTTCGGCAACACGGGCACCGAGTCCGTCAAGGGCGTGGCGCTGGAACTGGGCACCACGCACGGCATGGGCCTGGTCGAGCAGTACGACAACTGCGCCTACAGCGAGGACGACAGCGAGAGCCAGCCCTGGAGCGTGGGCTGGGGCACGACGGTCTGCACCTTCGACAACGAGGTCAAGCCCGGCGAGGTCTACGAGATCGCCGGCGCGCTGACCCTCAAGGCCGCTCCGCACGCCTTCATCGAGGGACTGATCTACGGGGTGCACGAGGCCGGCTCCCAGCCGCAGTCCACGCAGAAGCTCAGCACGCACCGCACGGGCAAGAAGCTGGGCCTCAAGGTGCGCACGGCCAAGGCCGCTCCGCGCACGGTGGACCTGGACCCGTGGAACAACCAGCACGACTTCGACTTCTCGGTGAAGAACACCGCCGACCTGGTGGCCGCGCCCACCTCCCTGAAGGGCAAGGCGGGCGAGACGGTCAAGGCCGATCTCGGCTTCCGCAACGAGGGTCCGGCGTGGGTCGCCTACCTCCGCTCCGGCGAGGACGTGGCCATGGCGGACATCGTGATCCCGGCCGGCGCGAAGGTCACCAAGGTGCCGGAGTTCTGCAGGGCCGCCACGGCCAAGGGGGACTACCGTGAGCAGCAGCTGGGCGCCCCCCGCTACTTCTGCCCGACCTTGCACGTCATCGGGGAGAAGGAGAAGTTCGACTTCCCGTTCGAGCTGAAGATCGAGAAGGTCATCGCGGACGCCACCGGCTCCGTCACGGTCGGCGGCTGGGCGGCCCCGAGCGGCACCAAGCCGGCGAGCTGGGACCCGAACCACGCCAACAACAAGGCCGCTTTCGTGATCAACGGCAAGGACATCGTCCCCGCGCCGACCACGGCCCCGACCACCCCCGGCCCGAAGCCGACGGCCTCCACGAGCCCGTCGGCCACGCCGGGTACCAGCACCACTCCGAGCCCGGGCGCCAGTACCGGCAACGGCAAGACGCCGAGCGGCGGCCTCGCCGAGACCGGCTCCACCGCCGGGCCGGTTCTGATCGCCGGTGCGGCGCTCGTGGCCGCCGGTGCCGCGGTGTTCCTGGTGTTCCGCCGGCGGGCCACCGGCCGCGCGTAACGGCGCAGGCGGGGACCGACGGGGGAAACAACGGGGGAGCAGACGGGGGAAACAACGGGGGAAACAGAAGAACGGCCGGTCCGGGGCGTCCCCCGGGCCGGCCGTCCTTATGTGGTGACCGGGCTGCTGTCCCCTGCCGTCCGGTCACATGAAGGAGCGAGGTCCCACGACGCACGCCCGGCAGGGGGTGCGTCTCATCGCTCCAGCGGAGCCACGCGCGGTGCTGCGGTCCCGCACCTGGCTGGCACGGTCATCCGCATCAACGAAGGGCCGTGGGGGCGGTCACGGTCCGGACGGGTGACGAACAGGCGTCACGGGCTCGGCCGCGGGTACCGGTGCGGCCCTCACACCCGGCCCCGGCACAGCTCCAGCAGGGTCATCGCGAGCGAGGTGCCGGGCTTGCCGAGGGCGTCGCTCCAGTGCTGCAGCACCTCCATCTCCCGGGACAGGTGCACCCGTCGACCGCCCGAGCCGATCCGGGCCTCCTGGATGACGGTCGACACGGCCATCCGTTCCTGGATCAGGCCGATGATCCGGTCGTCGATGGCGTCGATCCGCTCGCGGGAGCCTGCGATCAGCTGCTCGGGGGTGGTGACGGACATGGGGTTCTCCTCTGGGTGAGGGTCCGACCGGAGCGGAAACGCCAGAGCGCCCCGGTCCTGTCGGACCGGGGCGCTCTGGGAAGTCAGCGGCTCAAGCGAGCATCACGATGACCCATGGCGACCGGACCGGCCGGTGCCATAGGTAAAGAGGAAGCTCAGCTGCTTGCGCATGGAGGGATTATTACCCTCTGTCCTGCTCCGTGCCAAGCCGGTTCGGACACTGAGACGAAGAGGGGTATCCGTCCCCCGTTAGAATCGACAAAACAACCCCCTCTTCCGCCGGAAGGCCTGCCCCGTGCCAGAAGCCACCTTCGCCCCCCACGACAGCGCCCCGGACACGGTTCTCGTCGTCGACTTCGGCGCCCAGTACGCGCAGCTCATCGCCCGCCGCGTCCGCGAGGCACGGGTCTACTCCGAGGTCGTGCCCAGCACGATGCCCGTGGCCGAGATGCTCGCCAAGAACCCGAAGGCGATCATCCTCTCCGGCGGCCCGTCCTCCGTGTACGAGGAGGGCGCCCCCCAGCTCGACGGCGCGATCTTCGAGGCCGGCGTCCCCGTCTTCGGCATGTGCTACGGCTTCCAGCTCATGGCGGTCACCCTCGGCGGCACCGTCGACAACACCGGCTCGCGCGAGTACGGCCGTACTCCGCTGGCCGTCTCCAAGGCCGGATCCACCCTCTTCGAGGGCACCCCCGAGAACCAGTCGGTGTGGATGTCCCACGGCGACGCCTGCTCCGCCGCTCCCGAGGGCTTCACCGTCACCGCGTCGACCGACGTCGTCCCGGTCGCGGCCTTCGAGAACGACGAGAAGAAGCTCTACGGCGTGCAGTACCACCCCGAGGTGATGCACTCCACGCACGGCCAGCAGATCCTGGAGCACTTCCTCTACCGCGGCGCGGGCCTGCAGCCCACCTGGACCCCCGGCAACATCGTCGAGGAGCAGGTCGCCCTCATCCGCGAGCAGGTCGGCGACAAGCGCGCCATCTGCGGCCTGTCCGGCGGCGTGGACTCCGCGGTCGCCGCGGCCCTCGTGCAGAAGGCCATCGGCTCGCAGCTCACCTGCGTGTACGTGGACCACGGTCTGATGCGCAAGGGCGAGACCGAGCAGGTCGAGAAGGACTTCGTCGCCGCCACCGGCGTGCAGCTGAAGGTCGTCGACGCGCAGGAGCGCTTCCTGAACGCGCTGGCCGGCGTCTCCGACCCGGAGACCAAGCGCAAGATCATCGGGCGCGAGTTCATCCGCGTCTTCGAGGCGGCCCAGCTGGAGATCCTCCAGGAGGACGGCCCGGCGGTGGCCTTCCTGGTCCAGGGCACCCTGTACCCGGACGTCGTCGAGTCCGGCGGCGGCACCGGCACCGCCAACATCAAGTCCCACCACAACGTGGGCGGGCTCCCCGACGACATCGAGTTCGAGCTCGTCGAGCCGCTGCGCCAGCTGTTCAAGGACGAGGTCCGGATGGTCGGCCAGGAGCTCGGCCTGCCCGCCGAGATCGTCCAGCGCCAGCCGTTCCCCGGCCCCGGCCTCGGCATCCGCATCGTCGGAGAGGTCACCAAGGAGCGCCTGGACCTGCTCCGCGAGGCCGACGCCATCGCCCGCCACGAGCTCACGGCGGCCGGCCTGGACCGCGAGATCTGGCAGTGCCCGGTCGTCCTGCTGGCCGATGTCCGCAGCGTCGGAGTCCAGGGTGACGGCCGTACGTACGGCCACCCGATCGTGCTGCGCCCCGTCTCCTCCGAGGACGCGATGACCGCGGACTGGACGCGCATGCCGTACGAGGTGCTCGCGCGGATCTCCACCCGCATCACCAACGAGGTGCCGGACGTCAACCGCGTGGTCCTGGACTGCACGAGCAAGCCGCCGGGCACCATCGAGTGGGAATGACGCCGCAGCTGCGAAGCGGCGTAGTACGCTTCGATCCTGCTTCGGCAGCGGTCAGGGCTTGGCCGTCATGAGAGGTTTCGGCCCCAAGTGAGAAGCCCCCTCGTGCGCGAGGGGGAGGAGTCACCGAGTGGGAGTAGTCCCTTCAACCCCACACGCCGCGCGCCCCCTGGGTCGCGCGCCACGCTGAAGCCGCCGCACCCGCTGGGTGCGGCGGCTTCGCCGTTCCTCTGGTCAGTTGCATGCCCTGCCGGTACCTTGCGCCGCGAACCGACCGAGGAGGGGACCGCCATGCAGCCGGACCAGCCCGTACCCGTGCCCGTGCCCGTGGAGCGGCTCGCCTTCGAGATGCCGCCCCGCTTCGCCACCGCCGGGGAGGAGCGCGCCCACCGCAAGGGGCGGCTCGCCGGGGTGCTGCGGCTGCTGGGGAGGCTCGGGTACGAGGACGGGGTGGGCGGGCACGTCAGCGCCCGGGACCCGGAGTTCGAGGACTGCTACTGGGTGAACCCCTTCGGCCGGGCCTTCGGCGCGATCGGCCCCGACGACCTGCTGCTGGTCGACGGGGAGGGGCGGGTCCGCCAGGGGGAGCGCAGGGTCAACCAGCTGGCCTTCGCCGTGCACGCGGCCGTCCACCGGGCCCGGCCCGCCGTCGTGGCCGTCGTCCGCACGCAGGCCCCGTACGGCAGGGCGCTCGCCGCACTCGGCGAACTGCTCGCCCCCGTCACCCAGGAGGCCTGCGCCTTCTACGAGGACCACGCACTGCTCGACGAGTTTTTGGGCGGCGGGGCCTTGGGCGGCGGGGCCGCGGGCGGCGGGGACGCCGAGCGGATCGCGGGCGCGCTCGGCCCCTACAAGGCGCTGATCCTGCGGAACCTGGGGCTGCTGACGGTCGGCGACTCGGTCGAGGCCGCCGCATGGTGGTTCATCGCGGCGGAGCGGGCCGCGCAGGTGCAGCTGATCGCGCGGGCGGCCGGGAAAGCGGTGCTCATCAGCCACCACAGCGCGCTCGCGACCCGGGAGCGGTTCGGGTCCGATCTGGCGGCGTGGGTGAACTGCCAGCCGCTGCTGGAGGTCTCCGGAGCGGGTGCGTCAACATCATGAACGGTTAATCACCTGCTCTGACATCGTGCGCAATCCGGAACACTGCCCCAGTGGTGCACAATTCGCTGGCATCGCACCGGAGTTCAGAGAGGCGGCACGTTCGTGGCTGTCCAAGAGATGTCCAGAAGCACCCATACCGCGGCCTGCGCCTGCGAGGACTGCACACGAGAGGGGCACCGCCGCGCGGTCGCAGCGTTCCTGGAGAAGCGCGACGAGTTCGCCTCCGGGCACGGAGTGCCGGCCGCCGTGGCCCACTCCCTCGGAGCCTCCCGCCAGTGGGTCTCCGACGAGCTGACCCTGTCGGCCCGGACGGTCGCCGACCGGGGCCGGGAGGCGGGCAGCTCCTGGCTCTACCTGTTCTCCCGGCGGGCAGTGCTCGCCGTGTGGATCGCCGCGGGCGTGCTGCTCCTGGTCCAGGTCGGCACCGCGCTCGGCACCGGCTGGTCCACGGCGCGCACCGCCGGGCTGCTCGCCGCGCTCGTCCTGGCCGCCCTGCTGACGGTGGCGGCCCGCGCGCAGACGCTCCGGGGCGGTCTGCTGGCCCCGCTCGTCGGCGAGGACAACCGGCTGTCCACCTCGAAGACGGTACCGAGCGCCTGGCTGGTGCTCACCGCCTTCGCGACGCTGCTGCCCGCGCTGCGCCTCGCCGCCTCCTCGCCGGGACCGGAGCGCCAGGCGCTGTACGCGGGGCTCGCGCTCGACCGGGCGCTGCCGCTGCTGGCGGTGCTCGGGCTGACCTCGGGGGTCGCGGTGCTGGTGCGCCGGGTGGTCTCCGTACGGATCATGGGGCAGCGGCTGCAGAAGCTGCCCGCGGACCGCCCGACCGGGGCGGACCTGCTGACGGACGACGCGGGCCGGGGCTCCTTCCCGGACGCCCAGTACGTCCTGGTCTCCACGGTGGTGCTGGCCTTCGCGGCGGTCTCGCTGGCCCGGTTCCCCGACCGGCTGCCGGCGCTGCCGTGGGCGCTGGCGCTGCTGGTCGCGCTGTCGGCGGCCGTGTACCTGGCGGCGAAGTACGCGGAGGGCAGCCGCCCACTGGTCCTGTCGGTGGTGCGCAGACGCGAGCCCGGGGATCTGGACGCGGCGATCCGCCCCGGGGACGACATCGAGATCCGCGGAGTGGGCTTCGTCCCGCCGGGAGCGCAGACGCCGGAGATGCTGGCCCGGCTGGTGGTCCGGGTGGGTGCGGTCCATGTGCACGTACCGCTGGTCCCGGTGGCGGGCGGCTTCACCAACCCGTCCGACGCCGTGCTGACCGTGCCCGTCCCGGCCGAAGTGGAACCGGGGCGGATCGAGATCCAGGTCGTCACCGCCGCGGGGGTGGAATCAAACCGGTGCACCATCGACGTGGCGGAGTGAAGCGGGTACACATGACGCGTGACCCGAACTGACGTCCCCTCCGGCGACCCTGGCGCTCCCACGGGAGCGAGCGGCCTGCGCGGCCTGCGCGAGCTCGCCGCCCGCCACGCGCTCCTGCCCCTGCGGATCTTCCTCGGCGTGACCTTCGTCTACGCCGGCCTGGACAAGCTGACCGACTCCGCCTTCCTCTCCGCCACCGGCAGCGGCTCCATCGGCGAGCTGATGCACGGGGTGCGCGACACCTCGGCGATCCCCGCCATGGTGGACCTGGCCCTGAAGGCGCCCGTCGGCTTCGCCGTGGCCCTGGCCATCGGGGAAATCCTGGTCGGCCTGGGGGTCCTGGCCGGGCTGCTGACCCGGATCGCGTCCGTCGGCGGGGCCCTGATCTCGCTCAGCCTGTGGCTCACCGTGTCCTGGGCGGTGACCCCCTACTACTACGGAAACGACCTGATCTACCTCATGGCCTGGACCCCGCTGATCCTCGCCGGGGCACCCCTGTGGTCACTGGACGAGCTGATCGGGCGCGGGCGGCGGGCCGCCGGCTGAGGGACCGGTCCGATCAGGTCGCCGCTCCCAGGTGCTGTAGTGCTTGGCGGAAGTCGTCGAGGGCGGGCCCCAGCTCGCCGACGGCGATGTGGAAGCTCGACCGGTCGATCAGGTTGCCGGCCAGGGTCCGCGTTCCGGCTGCCGGGTCGTGCAGGGACAGCCGGCGGGCCAGGTCCACTCCTTCGTCGAAGAGGGGACGCACCCGCTCCTCGAACAGATGGGTCTCGTACCGCCAGTAGACGGTGGAGCGGACGGTGAGGACCTGGTGCAGCCGGACCAGTTCGGCCAGGTGCCGGTCCGGGTCCTCGGTGGCCCGAGCGGCGAGGGCGTCCACCTCTTCGCGCAGGGCGTGACGGCTGTCGAAGTAGCGCTGCTTGGTGTCACGCGACCAGTACATGGGATCCGCGCCCGAAGGGGGACGCGGTTCACCGGGCGCGGGCCGGTCGCTTCCGGCGCCGGGGAAGGACAGCAGCACCGCCCAGAACGCCACCTCGTAGCCGCCCGCGGAGTACCGCTCACTGGTGCCGGCCAGCTCCGTGAGCAAGGCGAGTGCCTCTTGCCTGACCAGGCCTGCCCGTTCCCCTCGTCCGTGGGCGTCGAGCATCCGTGCGTACCCGATGAGCGTGTGGAGATGGCAGATCGTCAAGTCGCGGTTGTTTCCCGCCTCGGCGGCCTGCACGCCGACGAGGGTCTCGAACGCGTCGAGGGCTTCGCCGGACCGGCCGGCTTCATGGAGAACGGCGATCCACTCCAGGAGCGACCAGGCGAGACCCCCGCTGCGGGGCCCGCCGGGCAGGGCCACCGCGACCAACTCGGTCATGGCGTCGGCGGCCTCGGCATACCGGCCTTCCTCGGAAAGACCGGTCGCCCACGTGCTCAGCCCTGTGCCCGAGGGTTCCCCGGCCAGTTCGTCCTGCGCACGGCCGATGGCGAGCATTTCGGCGCGCATGGCGAGCCCTTCGACGCGCCGGCCCGCGCCGTACAGCTCGCGCTGGCACGTGTTGAGGGCCTCGTACAGGACATCCGCGCGGGCGGGTTCGGCCGGATCGATGGCCCGCGCCGCGGCCACCGCCTCCTCGCACAGCGCGAGGGCGGCCGGATGCGTTCTGCCGCCCTCGTAACTCAGGTGCTGCAAGGCCTTGGCCAGGAGGGGCAGGTAGGCGGCGGGGCTGACCTGGGCGAGTACCCGGTAGACGTCCACCTTGTCCCGCGGGTAGAGGCGCCCCGACGAGAGCAGCACATTGCGTGCCCGCACTATGTCGTCCTGATCGACTTTCCCCGAGTGATCCATGACGGAGAGTCTGGGGGCGGCGCAGGGAGCCGGACAAGGCTGCTCACCTGTGCCCTTCGTCCTACGAAAACCCCCTCTGACCTGTCATGATGGGCGTGACATCACCTCCCGCCGGACCCGTGGGTCTCCCCGATCCGGTCGCGCCTGTCGCGCCGCACGGCGTAGGTGACCAGCCCGGCGACGGCGGCGAAGGCGAGCCCGCCCGCGGTCATCATGAGGACGAAGAACCACGGCGGATCGGCCTCGCCGGCCGCGCCGAGGAGATAGAGCACCCCGGCCGCCATCAGGACCAGTCCCGCGATCAGCCGTCCCGGCTGGAACTCATGACGCCGCACGGGCCACCTCCACCTGTCCCACACCCGCGCTGAGGTGCAATTCGATCACGCCGCCGGCCTTGGTGCCCGAGACGGGGGGCAGGGTCGCCTCCCGGGTCTCGGTGCGGTTCCGAACGCGTACGTCCTCGCCGGTGTCGCCGGGCATCTGGATGTCGCCCAGCCTGACCGTCGCCACCGTCTTCGCGGAGACCTCCCTCGGGAGGATCACCCGCAGCCGGCCCGCGTCGATGGAGGCGCGGACGGGCACGGTGGTGCCCTTGGGCACGTCCACGTGGCTGAGGTCCAAGGTGGCGAGCCCGGTACCCGCCTCGTACACCGGTGCCACGTTGGCCACCGCGGTCGGATGCCAGTCCACGACGCGCCAGTCGGTACGGATCTCCTTGGGCAGCGCGACCGACCCGGCCAGCAGTACGGCCGTGATCACCGAGAGCAGGATGGTGCCGAAGCCCGTGCGGCCCTTGACCGAGCTCACCGCGAGCCCGAGGCCGAAGACGGCGAGGGCGGCGGCGAAGCCGACCTGCAGGGCGTGGCTCAGGGTGCTGCCCTCCCAGACCGCGGCGGTGGCGATGCTCCCGGCCAGCGCGGCCAGTACGAACACCCGGCCGCCAATGCCGCCGCGGGGCTCCCAGGCGACGTGCTCCCCGGACGGCGGAGCCGTGGCCGGGCCGCCGCCGGGTATGACTTCGACCGAGTCCTCGGGGCCCCACAGGTACCCCGTCGAGCCGACCGGCCCCGTGGTCCCGTCCTTGACCAGCGGATCCCGCCACCAGGACGGGCCCCCGGGCGCGGGCGGCGCCTGGGTCTCGGGCGGCGCCGGACTGTGCGCGGTGCGGTGCCCGGTGCGGGTGGCCGCCGGGTACACGAACTCGGCGCCCGGCGCGGCCTTCTCCTCGGGAGCTGCGCCGGGCCCGCTCCGCCGCCGCTGCGACCAGTACGCCGCGGCGCCCAGTGCCAGGACGGCCAGGACGGAGAAGACCGCCAGCCCGCCGTTGTCCAGCATCGACAGGAACAGGGCGCAGCCCACCAGAGCGGTGAAGACCGCCGCCAGCGTCGAGCCCTCGACCCGGCCGGTCAGCAGCTTCTTCGCCTCGCTGTCCTCCTCGCCCTCCTGGGGCAGCAGCAGCCACGCGAAGCCGTAGAAGATCAGACCGACGCCGCCGGTGACGGCGAGGACGCCGAGCACGATCCGGAAGATCACCGGGTCGAGACCGAAGTACCGGCCCAGACCGCCGCACACGCCCGCGAGCACCTTGTCCCGCTTGCCGCGGCGCAGGGGAGGGCGCTCGGCGAGCGGCGAAGCGGAGCCGGCGCCCGCGCCGGCCGCACTCGCGGCGGCGCCTGCGTCCGGCGGCGGGGAATCGTGTACTTCGGTCATGCGTACATGGTGACGGTCCGCCGCCGCCGCGGGCATCCGGATCTACCCTGGCGCAACCCTGATATCCCCCCGAGAGAACTGGGGGGCTGCCCTGATGCCACGGGCGCCGCGACCGTGTGACCATCGGTGACATGCCCGTAGCAGCCGCCCCACGCACGCCGTACGCACCGGAATCCGACGAGACGCCGCAGCGCAAGCTCTACCGCAGCGCCGACGGCCGGATGCTCGGCGGAGTCGCGCGCGGCCTCGCCGGGCACCTGGGCCTGCCCGTCGTCTGGGTCCGGCTGACCTTCCTCGGCCTGTTCATGTGGGGCGACGGCCTCGGCGTGCTGCTCTATGCCGCGTTCTGGGTCTTCGTACCGCTCGGCGTCGGCGGGCGCAGCGGCCACCGCTCCTACTTCGACACCCTCCCCGACGGCACCCGGCGGCTGCGCAAGCCCGAGCGGGGCCAGATCTTCGCGCTGATCGCGCTGTGCGTCGGCGCGGGCATCTTCATCTCCCAGGTCCAGGTCGGCGGCAGCTCCGGACGGTACGTGTGGCCGACCCTGCTCGTGGGGGCCGGTGTGGTCCTGGTCTGGCGCCAGGCCGACAACGCCCGCCGCGCCCACTGGAACGCCGCCGCCGGCCGGCACGCCAGGCTGTTGCAGGCGGCCCGCGCGCTCGCGGGCGTCGCCCTGGTCGGCGTGGGCCTGACCGTCTTCATCGTGGTCCGCGGCTCCGCCGCCCAGCTGGGCAACGTACTGACCGCCACCCTCGCCGTCCTCGTCGGCGTCGCCCTCCTCGCGGGACCCTGGCTGATCCGGATGACCCAGGACCTCTCCGAGGAGCGCCTGATGCGCATCCGCGCCCAGGAGCGTGCCGAGGTGGCCGCCCACGTCCACGACTCCGTGCTCCACACCCTCACCCTGATCCAGCGCAACGCCGAGGACGTCGGGGAGGTGCGCCGCCTCGCCCGCGCCCAGGAGCGGGAGCTGCGCAACTGGCTGTACAAGCCCGAGGGCACCGGCAAGGACGAGGGCGAGGAGCCCACGACCCTGGCCGAGGCCGTGAAGAAGACCGCCGCAGAGGTGGAGGACCACCACGGCGTCCAGATCGAGGTGGTCGTCGTCGGCGACTGCCCCCTCGACGAGAAGCTGGCCGCACAGATGCAGGCCGCGCGCGAGGCGATGGTCAATGCCGCCAAGTACGGTGGCGACGGCGGCCCCGTCCAGGTGTACGCCGAGGTGGAGGGCCAGACGGTGTTCGTGTCCGTACGGGACCGCGGACCCGGCTTCGACATCGACGCGGTACCGGACGACCGGATGGGCGTACGAGAATCGATCATCGGCCGGATGCAGCGCAACGGCGGGACCGCTCGACTGCGGTCCGCGCCCGACGGCGGCACGGAAGTCGAGCTGGAGATGGAGAGGGCGGCGAAGGCAGCATGACCGAGGACAGCGCGAGCACCGGCGGCGTGACCAGGAGGGTCCGGGTGGTGCTCGTCGACGACCACCGGATGTTCCGTACCGGGGTGCAGGCCGAGATCGGCGAGACCGAGCGGACCGGGGTCGAGGTCGTCGGCGAGGCCGCCGACGTGGACCAGGCCGTCACCGTCATCACCGCCACCCGACCCGAGGTGGTGCTCCTCGACGTGCACCTGCCCGGTGGCGGCGGCGTCGAGGTACTGCGCCGCTGCGCCCCGCTGATGGGCGCCGTCGAGGACCCGGTACGGTTCCTGGCCCTGTCGGTGTCGGACGCCGCCGAGGACGTCATCGGGGTCATCCGGGGCGGCGCCCGCGGCTATGTCACCAAGACGATCACCGGCACCGACCTGGTGGACTCGGTCTTCCGCGTCCAGGACGGGGACGCGGTGTTCTCGCCGCGGCTGGCGGGCTTCGTGCTCGACGCCTTCGCCTCGACGGACGCCCCGCCGGTCGACGAGGACCTGGACCGCCTCACCCAGCGCGAGCGCGAGGTGCTGCGGCTGATCGCGCGCGGGTACGCGTACAAGGAGATCGCCAAGCAGCTGTTCATCTCGGTCAAGACCGTGGAATCCCACGTCTCGGCGGTGCTGCGCAAGCTCCAGCTCTCCAACCGCCATGAGCTCACCCGCTGGGCGACGGCCCGCCGGCTGATCTGACCCGGTCGGCTGGGCCCCGGCCGGCTGGGCCCGGGTCGGCTGGGCCCGGGTCGGCTGGGCTCCGGTCGGCTGGGCTCCGGTCAGGCGGGCCGTGAGGCTCCGGCCCAGGGCATCGAGTCGATCGGCGCGAGGCGGACCGTGGAGCCGGGGCGCGGGGCGTGGACCATCTGGCCGTTGCCGACGTACATGCCGACGTGCGTGACGCCGGAGTAGAAGAACACCAGGTCGCCTGGGGACAGCGCGTCGCGGGAGACCCGCTGTCCCGCGTTGATCTGCGTGTAGGTGGTGCGCGGCAGCGACACCCCGGCCGCCCGCCAGGCCGCCTGGGTCAGACCGGAGCAGTCGTAGGAGCCCGGACCCGTCGCGCCCCACACGTACGGCTTGCCGATCGCCCCGTACGCGAACGCCACCGCGCGGGCCGCGCGGGAGCCGTCTGCGGGCCGCGGCGGAGCCTGGGTGGCGGGGCCGCTCGGGGCGGGGCCGGCCGAGCGGGCCTCGTAGGCCGCCCGCTCCTCGGCCGTCAGCTTGGCCAGCAGCCGCTGCGCGGCGGTCAGCTTCTCCTCGATCCCGGCCTTGTGGCCCGCGAGTTCGCGCTGCCGGGCCCGCAGGTCGGCGAGGCGCCCGGCGGCCTGGTCCTTGAGCTTGCCGACCTCGTCGAGCCCCCGCCGCACGGCCGAGATGTCGGCCGCGTTGCGGTTCCCGGCGCGGGTGATGAGGGCGGCCCGGTCCAGGTACTCCTGCGGATCGTCGGACATCGCCAGCTGTACGGCGGCGCCCAGCGTGCCGCTGCGGTACTGCGTCGCGGCCAGCGAACCGAGCGCGCTGCGGGCCGTGTTGAGCCGGTCGGTCTTGCGGGCGGTCTCGTCCCGCAGCCCGTCGAGCGCGCGCTGCGCCTCGTCGGCCTTCTCCTTCGCCCCGTTGTACTGGTCCGTCGCCGCCCCGGCCTCCTCGTAGAGCCGGTCCATCTCAGCCTTGACCTGCGAGGGCGTCGGCTGCGGATCGGCGTGGGAAGTGCCTTCGAACGCGGTGGCGGTGGCAGCGCCCGCGAGGGCGAGGGTGGCGGCGGTGGTGCGTACGGAGCTCTGTGCCGTGCCGCCGGTGAGCGGGCGCTGCCTGGGCTTTCGATGACTGGCCACGAGGGCCTCACGTCCTTCCTCCATCGGTGCTTGGAGGAGGACGCTAGACCCGAAGGTAACGGGCAGATGACGAGATGATCGAAAGTGCCCGGACGTGACCGGAGCTGGCTGGTCGGGCGTCTGTCGATGGCCGTCCGTTAACCGCGAATCTCCGTCAGGCGGGCGAAGACGACCACGTTGCCGTCGTATCCGCCCTTCTTCGAGAAGCCTCCGCCGCAGGTGATCACGCGGAGCTCCGGAGCGCCCTTGGGGCCGTAGACCCGCGCCGCCGGAAAATCGTTCTTGCCGACGACCTCGATGCCGTACACCGTGAACACGGCGGTACGGCCGTCCTGTCGGTCCACCTCGATGTGCCGGCCCTGCTCGAGCGAGCCGAGCGTGTAGAAGACGGCCGGACCCTGCTCGTTGTCCACGTGACCGTCGATCACCGTCGTGCCCTGGGTGCCCGGGGCGGGGGAGCCCTCGTACCAGCCGGCCAGGTTCCGGTCCTCCGGCGGCGGGGCGTCCACCCAGCCCTCGGCGTCGAGTCCGACCCGGGTGACAGCGGCGTCGACCTGTACGGCCGGAATCCGTATCCGGGTCGGTGGGGAGGGCTTCAGCGGCTGCGGGGGCGGCGGGAGGCGGCGGGCCGCCTCGTCGTGGGCCGGGTCGCTGACCAGCGCTGCGGCCTGCGCGGGCTGCGGCGGGCCGCCGTTCAGGTCGAGCCCGTTGGTGAGGAGAAACGTGCCGCTGAGGGCGACCACGGCAACGACGCCCCAGCCGCCGCGAGGCTTCGTACGCTCCTGGGGGCGGGGCATGATGCGCGCTCCTTCCTTGATTCGGGGGGTTCGGGGGTTTCGGCAGCCGGTACTGGACCGGGCCCGTCCGGTCGCCAGGGGCGGGTCGGACGGGCCCGGCGGTCAGGGGGTCGGCGGTCAGGCGTTGCCGCCCGCCCGGCGGCGCATCAGGAACACGCCGCCGCCGAGCGCGCCGGCCAGCAGTGCGGAACCGGCCGCGATCTCGGTGCCGTTCAGCCCGGCGGCGCCGCCGCCGAGGCCGGCCTTGACGCCCTTGGCGGGGGTGGTCGTTCCGGTCTCGGTACCGGTCGAGTGGCCCGCGACCGTGAGGGTGGTCGTGCCCTTCTCGCCCTTGCAGTCGAAGGTGACCTCGTACTGCGCACCCGGCTTGGCGTCCGCGTCGACCTTGACGGTGGCGGACTTGCCCTCATTGAGCTCGACCGCGTCGAAGATGCCCGAGGAGACCTTCACCAGCGGTTCCTGGCACTTGGTGGCGTTCAGCGTGACGGTGCCGCCGGCGGCGACGGTGGTGGGGGAGACGGTGAAACCGAAGGACGTGACGTTGGGCGTGGTCCCGCCGTCGTTGGCCGAGGCGATCGGCGCGGCGAGCGCGAAGGCAGCGGTGGACAGCAGGGCTACGGACGCGACACGTATGGAATGCATGGGTGAGTCCTCCGGGTCCCCGAGGCGCAGCCGCGAACAGTTTGTCCGCAAAGGGCAGGAAATGCTCCTCGATGTGCTAGACGCTAGGTCCGGTTGGCGGAACCTGCGAATCGAACGGCACGAACGGACCAACGGAGAGAGTGAGTTGGGGGGCGCCCCGTCAACTCCTCTGATACGGACGGTGAGCGCCACGCCGGACGGCCTGCCGCACGGTGGCGCTGAGTGACGGACACGCCGAGGGGGCGGCCAACGGACCCCGATGGACCGGTCCGTGGCCGCCGACGGGCAGGCACGTGGCCGCCGAGGGGGCGGCGCGTGGCCGCCGACGGGCCGGACCGAGGCCGCCGCCGGAGCGGAGCGCGGCCGCCGCCGCGTTCACCCGGGCCGGACGCTCCCGTAGACCGGCTGGTAGGAGACCGAGTCCTCCCGGACGGACGTCCCCGGCCGCGGGGCGTGGATCATGCGGCCGCCGCCGATGTAGATCCCGACGTGGCTGATGTCCGCGTAGAAGAAGACCAGGTCCCCCGGGCGCAGATCCTTCATCGCGATCCGCGGAGCCGCCTTCACCTGGTCCCAGGTGGTGCGCGGCAGCGTGATCCCCGCCGCCCGCCAGGCGGCCTGGGTCAGGCCGGAGCAGTCGTACGAGCGCGGGCCCGTCGCGCCCCAGACGTACGGTTTTCCCAGCTGGGCCCGGGCGAAGGCCACCGCCCTGGCCCCGGCGGCCGACGCGGCGGCGTCCGCGGGCAGCGGTCCCGAGGCGGCCGGGCCCCGGGGGGCCAGGGCCCGCGCCCGCTCCGGCGCGGTGAGCCGCGCCAGCAGGGTGTTCGCTTCCGCGAGCCGGGTCTGCACCTCTTGCTTGCGCCCGCGCAGTTCCTCCTGCGCCCGCTCCAGTTCCGCGACCACGACGGCCGCCTCCCGGCGCTTGCCCGCCGTCTCCGCCCTGGCCCGGGTGTACTGGGTGAGCAGTGCGTCCTCGCGGCCGCCGAGCCGGTTCAGCAGGTGCGTCTGCGCGAAGAAGGCCTGCGGATCGTCGCTGAGCAGCAGGGTCGCGGTCCCGCCGAGGCCGCCGGCGCCGCGGTACCGGTCGGCGGCGTAGCTGCCGAGGAGCCGCCGGGCCTCGTTCAGCTTCTGGGTGGTGGCCGCCACCTGGTCCATGAGGGCCGACAGTAGGGCCCGCTGCTCGGCGGTCCGGCCGGCCGCAGCGTCGTAGGCCTGGGTGGCGGTGCCCGCCTGCCGGTGCAGGTCGTCCACGCGGGTCCGTACCTCCTCCACCGAGGGGCGGGGTGCAGGAGCCGCCGCGGCCTGGTGGGGGAGGAGCAGGCCTAAGGAGGTCAGGGCCGCGGTCGTGACGACCGCGGCGGGGGCGTTCGGATGTCTTCGGGTGCGCGGCTTGCGGTGGTGGGGGGAGGAGTGGGACGAGGGGAATCCGTACGTGTACACGGGCCGGCACCTCCTTCCGGTTGGCGGAGCACGCTAGCGCCGGAGGGGGCGCCTCGGAAGGGTCGGGACCGGTCGGGACCGGTCGGGACGGTCGCGGGACCGGTCGGGACCGGTCGGGACCGGTCGGGACGGTCGCGGGACCGGTCGCGGGACCGGTCGGGACCGCCCCGCAGGGCATGTGCCGCCGAATTTTCCGGGGGCGGGACCGGCTGTCGGTCCCGCCCTCTAAACTCGGAAGGCGATGAGCAGCCTCTTTGACGACAGCTTCCTGGCCGACCTCTCCCCCTCCGAAGAGGTCCCCCCGCCGCCCGAAGACCACGCCGCCCCCGAGGCGGACGCGGACGATCTCTTCGGGGGCCGGTTCGACGCGCCCATCAGCGGGGACGCCTACTACCGTGACGGCGCCCCCAGGCCCGTCATCGATCCGGCGGCGCTCCTGGAGGGGCTGAACACGGAGCAGCGCGCCGCCGTGGTGCACGCGGGCTCCCCGCTGCTCATCGTGGCCGGCGCCGGATCCGGCAAGACGCGCGTGCTGACGCACCGCATCGGCCACCTGCTGGGCGCGCGCGGGGTCCACCCCGGCCAGATCCTGGCGATCACCTTCACCAACAAGGCCGCCGGTGAGATGAAGGAGCGCGTCGAGGGCCTGGTCGGCCCGCGCGCGAACGCCATGTGGGTCTCCACCTTCCACAGCGCGTGCGTGCGCATCCTGCGCCGCGAGTCCAAGCGGCTCGGTTTCACCTCGTCCTTCTCGATCTACGACGCGTCCGACTCGAAGCGCCTGATGGCGCTCGTCTGCCGCGACCTGGACCTGGACCCGAAGAAGTTCCCGCCGAAGGCCTTCAGCGCCAAGATCTCGAACCTGAAGAACGAGCTCATCGACGAGGACGCCTTCGCCGGGCAGGCCGCCGACGGCTTCGAGAAGACCCTCGCCCAGGCGTACACGATGTACCAGGGGCGGCTGCGCGAGGCCAACGCCCTCGACTTCGACGACATCATCATGACCACGGTCCACCTGCTCCAGGCCTTCCCGGAGGTCGCGGAGCACTACCGGCGCCGCTTCCGGCACGTGCTGGTCGACGAGTACCAGGACACCAACCACGCCCAGTACACGCTCGTGCGCGAGCTGGTCGGCACCGGCTACCCGGACCTGCCGCCCGCCGAGCTCTGCGTGGTGGGTGACGCCGACCAGTCGATCTACGCCTTCCGCGGCGCGACGATCCGCAACATCCTCCAGTTCGAAGAGGACTACGCGGACGCGACCACGATTCTGCTGGAGCAGAACTACCGCTCCACCCAGACGATCCTGTCCGCCGCCAACGCGGTCATCGAGCGCAACGAGAACCGCCGCGCGAAGAACCTGTGGACCGAGGCCGGCAGCGGCGCCGTCATCACCGGCTACGTCGCGGACACCGAGCACGACGAGGCGCAGTTCATCGCCGACGAGATCGACCGGCTGACGGACGCGGGCGACGCGAAGGCCGGCGACGTCGCGATCTTCTACCGGACCAACGCGCAGTCCCGCGTGTTCGAGGAGATCTTCATCCGCGTCGGACTGCCCTACAAGGTCGTCGGCGGCGTGCGTTTCTACGAGCGCAAGGAGGTCCGCGACGTCCTCGCGTACCTGCGCGTCCTGTCGAATCCCGAGGACAACGTCCCGCTCCGCCGGATCCTGAACGTGCCCAAGCGCGGCATCGGCGAGCGCGCCGAGGCGATGATCGACGCGCTCGCGATGCGCGAGAAGATCACCTTCCCGCAGGCGCTGCGCCGGGTCGACGAGGCCTTCGGCATGGCCGCCCGCTCGACCAATGCCGTCAAGCGCTTCAACGTGCTGATGGAGGAACTCCGCACCATCGTCGACTCGGGCGCAGGCCCCGCGGTGGTCCTGGAAGCGGTCCTGGAGCGCACGGGCTACCTCGCCGAACTCCAGGCCTCGACCGACCCGCAGGACGAGACCCGGATCGAGAACCTTCAGGAGCTCGCCGCCGTGGCGCTCGAGTTCGAGCAGGCACGGGAAGCGGCGGCGGCCGAGGCCGCCGAGAACGGCGCCCCGCCGGTGGGCCCCGGCACCCTCTCCGAGTTCCTGGAGCAGGTCGCGCTCGTCGCCGACTCCGACCAGATCCCGGACGAGGACACCGACGGCAACGGGGTCATCACCCTCATGACCCTGCACACCGCCAAGGGCCTCGAGTTCCCGGTGGTCTTCCTGACCGGCATGGAGGACGGGGTCTTCCCGCACATGCGCGCGCTGGGCCAGACCAAGGAACTGGAGGAGGAGCGCCGCCTCGCCTACGTCGGCATCACGCGGGCGCGCGAGCGGCTGTACCTGACGCGCTCGAGCATGCGCAGCGCCTGGGGCACGCCCTCCTACAACCCGCCGTCGCGGTTCCTGGAAGAGATCCCGGCCGAGTACCTGCAGTGGAAGCGGACGGGCGCGGCGCAGAAGCCGGCGGGCCCCATGCGGAGCTCGGGCTCGGGCTCGGGGTCGGGGTACGGGTCTTCCGGCTCGGGCGGGTCGAAGGCCTCGTTCGGCACCTCGCCGGAGGCCTTCCTGTCCTCGTCGCGTACGAAGTCGGGCCCGTCGGGGTTCGCCACGCGGCGGGCCTCCGACAAGCCGGTCATCGCGCTGGTGGTCGGGGACCGGGTCACGCACGACCAGTTCGGGCTGGGCACGGTCATGGAGGTCAGGGGAGCGGGCGCGGACGCGCAGGCCACCATCGACTTCGGGGACGAGAAGCCGAAGCGGCTCCTGCTGCGGTACGCGCCGGTGCAGAAGCTCTGACGCGCGGAACGCGGAAGGGCCGGCCCCGGGGGGCCGGCCCTTCCGCGTTCTTCCGCTCTATTCCGCGGGGTGTTCCTAGTTCGGGTTCAGGCCCTTGGCGCGCAGCCATGCCTGGGGGTCGACCGGGGAGCCGCCGCCCGGCCTCACCTCGAAGTGGAGGTGCGGGCCGGTGGAGTTGCCGGAGTTGCCGGAGTACGCGATCACGTCGCCGGCCTTGACCTTGCCGGAGCGGATCTTGGCGCTGCTGAGGTGGCAGTACCAGGTCTCGGTGCCGTCGGGCGCGGTGAGTATCACCATGTTGCCGTAGGCGGAGTTCCACTGGCTGCGGACGGTGCCGTCGGTGGCGGCCATGACCGAAGACCCGTAGGACACCGGGAAGTCGATGCCGGTGTGCACGGACATCCAGTTGACGCCCGCCTGACCGTAGCCGGCGCTGAGGCCGTGCCGCGCGACGGGGAGGGCGAACTTGGGCCGGGCCGCTTCCCTGGCCGCCGCCTCCTCCGCCTTCCTCTTCTTCTCCTCGTCCTGGCGCACGCGCAGGTCGATGCGTTCCTGGGTGCGGCTCGCGCGGTCCGCGAAGTCGCCGGCGTCGGCGCTGAGGGCGGTGAGCTGTGTGTCGAGCTTGCTGTTCGCCGCGACCGGCTTGATGGAGGCCGGGTCGGGCGCGGCCAGGGTGGTGGTCTCCTCGGACGGCTTCTCCGTACCGGTGAGCCCGCCCACGGAGGCGGCGGCGACACCGGCGACACCCATCACGCAGGCCGAGGGAACGGCCACGGTCAGCAGCGCGGAACGCTTGGCCGGAGTGCGACGGCGGTTGTTGCCGCCGGCCTTGGCGGTACTCGCCTTGGCGACGGGCTTCGAGCCGGGCTTGGCGCCGGCGCGGCGCGAGGGGCGCGGGTCGGCGGGCGCGGCCGGGGTGACGGGCATGGCCTGGGTGGGGAGATCGTGCACCTTGGCGTCCGCATCCGCAGCCGCGTCATCCGCATCCGCATCAGGATCCGCATCCGCGTCATCGGAGGGGAGGAACTCGAAGACGGCGGTCTCGGTGTAGGTCACGTCGGGCACGACCCCGACCTCGACCCCGACCCCGACCCCGACTTCGACCTCGGGCGAGGTGGCGGCGTAGACCTCGTACCCGTAGTCGTAGGCGTACTGCTGCTCGTGGACCTGGGCGTGGGCCTGGCCGTGGGCCTGCTCCTGCGCCGGGACTTGCTGCTGCTCGTAACCGCCGTACCCGTAGGTCTGCTCGGAGGCCGTGTTCCAGGCGGTGGCGTCGTAGGCGCCGGTCTCGGTCCCGTAGCCCGGGACCGACCAGTGGCCGGTCTGCTCGGCGGAGGTCTCGTAGCCGAAGGCGGTGGACTGGTAGTCCATGGAGACGCCGCCCTGGGTGGGGACGGTCGTGAGGTAGCCGTCGTAGCCGGAGTATCCGTCGACGGACGGCTGCGCGTAGCCGTTCTGGGGGGCCGACCAAGCCGTGGTGTCGTACGAGCCGGTGTCGTAGGAACCGTAGGTGGCGCCGTAGTTGTAGCCCTGGCCCTGCGTTTCATAGGACGCATACGCTGAATCGCCAGCGAAAGTGGTGGTGGAAAGGCCGTCATACCCAAAATCGGGGTACTGGCCCGACGAGGGGCGGTCGTTCACCAACTTCTCTTTCGCCTCGGCAGCGGGGGGCCTGGGTGGCCGAGGAATGTGGGGTCCTCGGAGGAGAGCAGTGGCGTGACTGTACCCGGCGGTTACACGCAACGACAATCTTCGGAGGGTTTTGTGCTCGGCGGAACCGGGCATTCGGCCGCCTTTCGGTCGCCCGAAGACTCACCCTTGGCCTTGAGTTCGAAAAATGTTCGACTGTAGGTCGGTTTTCGCCCCCACGGTCGAGGCTGCAGGGGCGGCCGGCCGGTCAGGCGACGGAAGCGGCGCCGGGGTGCGGGAGGGTGATCGGTCTGGGGCCGTCGAGCGAGCGTCGGATCGCCGCGATGACGGTGGGGTGCGCGGGCAGGGCGAGATGTCCGATGCCGGTGACCTGCACGTTTTCCACGAGCAGGTCCGGGTGTTCGATGCGGGCCGTCTCGGTCGGGTCCATCAGCTCGTCGAACTCGCTCCAGAACGCCACGCACCGGGTCCGGCAGCCGGGCGCGGGCGCGCGCAGTTCGGTGAGCACCTCGGAATCCGGGCGCATCTGCCGGACCAGGGGGTGCGCGTCCATGAAGGGCGCCACGCGGGTGCCGGAATGCGGTGTGCCGAGCGTGACGAGCGTGCGGACGCGCGCGTCGCCGCCGAGGCGCTGGACGTAGTACCGCCCGACCAGCCCGCCGAGGCTGTGCCCCACCAGGTCCACGCGGTCCTGCCCCGTGCGCTCGCACAGCTCCTCGACGCGTCGGGCGAGATGCCGGGCGGTGGCGCGCAGGTCGCGGGTGAAGGGGGAGTAGTTGTACGCCTCCACCTGCCGCCGGCCGCCGGCCCCGAGGGTGCGGCGCAGCAGGACGAAGACGGAGCGGTTGTCGGTGAACCCGTGGAGCAGCAGCACCGGCGGGCGCTCGTGGGTGGCGGCGGCGGGTCGCTCCGGCAGTACACCGGTGGGATACAGCAGGATGTGCCCGCCGAGCACGATGACTTCCAGTACGCCCGCCCGCAGCGCGGCCCCGGACATGGTCAGCCCCATGGACGGCCCCCCTAGCGTCTCGGGACCGGGGCGTCCGACCGCCCCGTGCCGTGCGGCTGTCGGCGCGGAGCGGTGGTACGCCATCCCACGTGTGATTTCCCCCTCGTGGTTGACCGCGAAACGGGGGTGTGCGCAATGCTGTACTTAACGTTCGTTCACTCGGGAGGCAGTGCGATGGGTGTGACCGGTCCGATCCGTGTGGTGGTGGCCAAGCCGGGCCTCGACGGCCACGACCGAGGCGCCAAGGTGATCGCGCGGGCCCTGCGGGACGCGGGCATGGAGGTCATCTACACCGGCCTTCACCAGACCCCCGAACAGATCGTCGACACGGCGATCCAGGAGGACGCCGACGCGATCGGTCTGTCGATCCTGTCGGGTGCGCACAACACGCTGTTCGCGCGCGTGCTGGAACTCCTCGCGGAGCGCGACGCGGAGGACATCAAGGTGTTCGGCGGCGGCATCATTCCGGAGGCGGACATCGCTCCGCTGAAGGAGAAGGGCGTGGCCGAGATCTTCACGCCGGGCGCGACGACGACGGCAATCGTCGACTGGGTCCGCGCCCACGTGCGTCAGCCGGCCTAGCGGTACGGTGCGGCGCCGCTGCCGGGGACCAGTCCCCGGGCCCCTGCGCTTCAAACGCCGGCGGGGCTGGGTGGTGGCCGGCGTGGCCGGGGCTGCGGGTGGGGCCGGTGCCGGGGTCGGGGTGGGGTGTCGGCCTGGACTGCATGATTTAGGCGCCCCCTGTTCTACTCCGACAGGGCGCGGGCTGCACCTGCGCCACAAATCACGCTTTACGTCCAGGCCGACACCCCACCCCGCCCCCGTCCCCGGCCCGGCGCAGCCAATTCAGCCGTCCGGCGTTTGAGGACCGGGGTCTGGGGGCGGAGCCCCAGGGGTCCGGGCGCAGCCCGGTACCCCCCTTCCAGCCCGTCCGGCGTTTGAGGACCGGGTCCGGGCTGGCCCGGGGAACGGTGGAAGGGTGGGTCGGGGGCTTTGCCCCGCAGGGCCGACCCCTCGGGCCGTGCCGGCGGTCAGTGGGGCGGGGTCAGTTCCGCGTGCAGCGCGGCCCGCAGCCGCAGGGTGGCGACCAGCCGTTGGAAGGCCTCCGACCAGTACGCCGCCGCACCCCCCTCCTCCACCGGCTCTGCCGCCAGCGCATCGAGCCGCCCCGCCTCCGCAGGATCAAGGCACCGCTCCGCCAGCCCCATCACCCCGCTGAAGCTCCACGGGTAGCCGCCGGCCTCCCGCGCGCAGTCCAGTGCTTCGATCACCGCCCGCCCCAGCGCCTCCGCCCACGGCACCACGCACACCCCGAGCAGTTGGAACGCCTCCGACAGCCCGTGCGCGCGTATGAACTCCGCGACCCAAGCCGCTCGTTCCTCCTCCCCGAGGGTTGACAGGAGCTGCGCCCGCTCCGCCAGCGACGCCGTCGCCGGGCCCGCCGCGGGCGGTTCGGACGCCGAGCCGAGCAGGGCCTGCGACCACGCCGGGTCGCCCTGGCGCACCGCGGCCCGGCACCAGGCCGCGTGCAGTTCCTCCGCCCACCCCTCGGCCACCGGCAGCGCCACGATCTCCGCCGGGCCGAGCCCGCCGAACCGGTCCCGCCAGCACGACAGCGGCGCAGACTCCAGCAGCTGCCCCAGCCACCAGGCCCGCTCCCCGCGCCCGGCCGGCGGCCGCTTCACCACGCCGTCGCGCAGCATCCCCGCATCGCACTCGGTGGGTGGCGTCACCCCCTCCGGGCCGACGCAGGCCAATGCCCGCTCCGCCATCCGCCCGGCCAGCGCCGAGGCCGGCAGTGCGGACAGCAACTCGGCGGCGGTCGCCCGGACATTGCGGCTGCGGTCGCCCAGCGCCGCTTCGAGGAACGGCTCGTCACCCGCCGACAGCCCCACCCGCAAGGAGTCGAGGAACATCAGCCGGTCCTCGGCCCGCTCGGTGCTCCACGTGGTCTCCAGCAGCCGCGGCCCGGCGGCCGCCTCGTGGGCCCGTACGAGGCCGAGCAGCGCGACCCGCTCCGCGAACAGCCCCTCCTGCCACAGCCGCTCCACTCCCACGGTGTCCTGCGGGTCGGGCAGCTCGCCGGCGCCACCCCCGCGCAGGGCGAACCGCCAGTCCGGATTGAGCCGGGCCAGCCACAGCCCGCGCGTCCCGGCCAGCGCCAGCGCCTGCGGCCGGAGGTCGCTGCGGGCCCGCGCGACGTCCAGCAGCGCGGGCAGGAGCGGGGCCGGCGCCCGGTACCCGTACTGTCCGGCGGCTGCCAGCCACTGCGGCAGCAACTCCGTCAGGTCCGGGGCGGCCCCCCGCCGCCCGCTGCCGCTGCCCGCACCGGCCCGGCCCGCCAGCAGTTGCGCGAGCCGCCGCCGGGCCGCCTCCGGCGGCTCCGGACGCGGGTCACGCGGCGCGGGCTCGGGCCGCGGACCCGCCTCGGCGGGTCTCAGTCCGGCCCGGCGCCGTACCGTCTGCACGGCCGCGGCACCGAGCAGGGCCTCGGGACTGCCCCGGCGCCGCTCGGTGCCCAGCAGTGCGGCGCCCACCAGCTCGTCCCAGTTCTCGTCGCCGTAGGCCGTGTCCGCCGAGCCGTCCGTGGCGCTGTGTGTCGTCGTGTTCACCGGATGCCCTCCCTCTTTCCCTCGTGTGCCGTGCCGTGTGCGGGTGTCGTGCTCCGGTCCCGCCCCCTCTGCGGGACCGGAGCAGCTCATCTGTTTCCCTGTGGCGCACACGGCCGTCCCTACGGCCTCAACTGGCGTGGTTGTCGTCCACGAAAGCCCCCCGGCTCACTCGTTTCGATACGTCGGCGCTCCCGCGCCGCCGCTTTCCCCCTGCCGCCCGCTCAGCCCAGCACCACCGGCTCCGAGGAGCCCGGCTGCCAGGCCGTCAGCGGGGTGAATCCGCGATGTCCGCACTCGCCGAACACCGTCAACGGGCCGCCCCCCGAAAGCGCGGCCAGCTGCCACAGCCCGGCCCCGGGCCGGCTCCCGGCCCCGGTCAGGGGCACGGGCAGGGCGGACGTCCCCTCCGCGTCCGCCAATTGCCATGCTGCTGCGCCCTGTTGCTCCCCCTGCCGTCCTCCTTGTCGTCCTCCCGGTATCGGAACCACCGGGCCGAGCACCACAGGCCAGGACTCCAGCCAGGGGTCCTCGCGCAGGGCCGCGCCGTACGCCTCCAGTGCCGCGCCCGTGCTCACGCCGGTCGGCGCGGTCCGGCACGGCGCGGCCGCCGCGAACCTCTCCCCGAGATCCGCGCGCAGCCCGGCCGAGCCGGGCCGGAAGCGGGCTTCCGCCTCCAGTACCAAGCCGACGGGCAGCGACAGCCCCGGCGGTCGCCCGGGCGGGCCGAAGTCCAGGACCAGGGCCGGCCGCCCGCTCGCCAGCCCGCGCAGCCAGATCCGGCGGGTGGTGAGACGGCCGTCCGGTGACGCCGTGTCGTACTGGGCCAGCACGAGCCAGTGGTCCCGTACGGCCTCGCCTTCCGTCTGGGGCTGCAGTCCCAGACGGCTGCGGACCGTCGCAGCCAGCGGTTCCGGCAGTCCGGAAACGCCGAGCCAGGCCCGGTCCAACAGGTGCAGCAGCGCGGCCTCCTCCAGCATCCGGGCGGGCCAGCCGGTGCCGCAACTGGGTATCGTCCCCAACTCCCCTACCCGCGCGGCCAGTCCGGGTGCCTGGGCGTCGACCATCCGGGCGGCGGTCTCCTCCCAGGCCGCGTATCCCGCCCGTTCCTGACCGGCGAGGCCGCCGCGCACCAGGTCCGCGAGCCGCTGTTCCAGCTCGGTGACGCCCGCTCCGATGCGGGCCGCCCGCCGCTCGGCCCGCTTGCGGGCTCCTTCGGCGTCGGCCGGCCCCGCCCGGCCGGAGCGGTCGGCGGCGGGCCGCGCGGCCTTCGCCGCCCGCTCCGCGAGCCACTCGCCCGCCCAGTCCGGAGCCTGGGCCGTGGTGGCGGCCGGGGTGGCGTCCGGGGCGTCGAGACCCTCCGCCGCCCAGAGCAGCAGCAGGCCCAGCGCGTGCTTGCACGGGAACTTCCGGCTCGGGCAGGAGCACTTGTACGCCGGCCCGGACAGGTCGACGACCGTCCGGTACGGCTTGCTGCCGCTGCCCTTGCACAACCCCCACACCGCACCGGAAGCGGAACCTCCGGTCTGTGACCACGGCCCCGCACCGCCGAGTCTGGCCCCCGCCTTGCGTGAGGCATCGTCAGGAGCCAGAGCCAGTACCTGTTCCGCTGTCCAGCGGACCCCCTGCTCAGTCATGTGTTCCACCGTAGAGACCCCCACTGACAATCGCTCTGACCTGGAACAACGCATCTCCCGGGGCCCGTTGTCAGTGGTCGGGTGCATCGTGGTTCCAGCAGTCGTCAAGCGGCTGCGGAGCATTGGAGGGGGATCATGGCCACGACCGGGAACGAGACCACCGCAGAGGCGCTGCGACCGCACGCCGAAGACGCCTTCGCGCACGAACTGAAAGCCCTGGCGGCCGCCGACGACCGGCCCCGCCCGGCCCGCTGGAAACTCTCCCCGTGGGCCGTGGCGACGTACCTGCAGGGCGGCGCGCTCGACGACGGCACCGTCATCACACCCAAGTACGTCGGCCCGCGCCGGATCGTCGAAGTCGCCGTCACCACCCTCGCCACCGACCGCGCGCTGCTGCTCCTCGGTGTGCCCGGCACCGCCAAGACCTGGGTGTCCGAGCACCTCGCCGCCGCCGTCAGCGGAGACTCGACCCTCCTCGTCCAGGGCACCGCCGGCACCCCGGAGGAGGCCATCCGCTACGGCTGGAACTACGCACGCCTCCTCGCCCACGGCCCGAGCCGCGAAGCGCTCGTACCGAGCCCGGTCATGCGGGCCATGGCCGAGGGCATGACCGCCCGCGTCGAGGAGCTCACCCGGATCCCCGCCGACGTCCAGGACACCCTCATCACCGTCCTGTCCGAGAAGACGCTCCCGATACCGGAGCTCGGCCAGGAGGTACAGGCCGTGCGCGGCTTCAACCTCATCGCCACAGCCAACGACCGCGACCGCGGGGTCAACGAGCTCTCCAGCGCGCTGCGCAGGCGCTTCAACACCGTCGTCCTGCCGCTGCCCGCCACGGCCGACGCCGAGGTCGACATCGTCGCCCGCCGCGTCGACCAGATCGGCCGCGCCCTCGACCTGCCCGCCGCCCCGGAGGGCCTGGAGGAGATCCGCCGCGTCGTCACCGTCTTCCGCGAGCTGCGCGGCGGCGTCACCGACGACGGGCGTACGAAGATCAAGTCGCCCAGCGGCACCCTGTCCACCGCCGAGGCCATCTCGGTGGTCACGGGCGGTCTCGCCCTGGCCGCCCACTTCGGGGACGGCGTCCTGCGCCCCTCCGACGTGGCCGCCGGGATCCTCGGGGCCGTCGTCCGGGACCCGGCCGCCGACCAAGTCGTCTGGCAGGAGTACCTGGAGGCCGTGGTCCGCGAGCGCGACGGCTGGAAGGACTTCTACCGGGCCTGCCGGGAGGTGACGGCATGAGCCCGGGGACGAGGGACCCGGCCGCCACCACGGGCCCGCTGCTGCTCGGAGTACGGCACCACGGGCCCGGCTCGGCCCGTGCGGTGCGCGCCGCCCTGGACGCGGCACGGCCGGCTGCGGTGCTGATCGAGGGGCCGCCGGAGGGGGACGCCCTGCTCGCGCTCGCCGCGGACCCGGGGATGCGGCCGCCCGTCGCCCTGCTCGCCCACGCGGCCGACGACCCGGGGCGGGCCGCGTTCTGGCCGCTGGCCGGCTTCTCCCCGGAATGGGCCGCGATCCGGTGGGCGCAGGAGCGGGACCTGCCGGTCCGGTTCATCGACCTCCCGGCCGCGCACTCGCTGGCCGTGCCGGAGGACCAGGCGCCGGACCAGGAGGGGGAGGGGGAGGGGGAGGGGGGCCAGGAGGGGGAGGCGGGCGAGGCGCACGGAGCGGCGCCCGGATCCGTACGGCTGGACCCGCTGGCCGTGCTGGCCGAGACCGCCGGGTACGAGGACCCCGAGCGGTGGTGGGAGGACGTGGTCGAGCACCGCGGCGGGGCCGGACCGGCCGCCGACCCGCTGGGCGTCTTCGAGGCGCTCGGGGACGCCATGGGCGCCCTGCGCGAGGAGTACGGGGCGGGCGGCCACCACCGGGACCTGGTGCGCGAGGCGTACATGCGGCAGCGGATGCGGGCCGCGCGCCGGGAGTTCGGCGACGCCTACGCCGTCGTCTGCGGGGCCTGGCACGTCCCGGCCCTGCGGACCAGGACCACCGCGGCCGCGGACAAGGCGCTCCTCACCGGGCTGCCCAAGGTCAAGGTGGAGACCACCTGGGTGCCCTGGACCCACCGGCGCCTCGCCCGGGCCGGAGGGTACGGCGCGGGCATCACCTCGCCCGGCTGGTACGCACACCTCTTCGCGGCCCGGGACCGGCCCGTCGAGCGCTGGCTGACCAAGGTCGCGGGCCTGCTCCGCGAGGAGGACCGGCAGGTGTCCCCGGCCCACGTCATCGAAGCCGTCCGGCTCGCCGACACCCTGGCCGCGATGCGGGGCCGGCCGGTGCCGGGGCTGACGGAGACCCTGGAAGCGGTCCGGGCGGTGATGTGCGACGGCTCCGACATACCGCTCGCGCTGATCGAGGACCGGCTCGTCGTCGGGGACGTGCTCGGCGAAGTCCCCGACGCGGCGCCCGTCGTACCGCTCCAGCGCGACCTGACCCGCCGGCAGCGCTCGCTGCGGCTCAAGCCCGAGGCGCAGGACCGGGAGCTGGAGCTCGACCTGCGCAAGGACACCGACGCGGCCAAGTCCCTGCTGCTGCACCGGCTGCGGCTGCTCGGCATCGACTGGGGCGTCCCAACGGCCTCCCGGGGGAGCACGGGCACCTTCCGTGAGACCTGGCGGCTCCGCTGGGAGCCGGAGCTCGCCGTGCGGGTGGCCGAAGCCGGCATCTGGGGGACCACCGTCCTCGGTGCGGCCACCGCCAGGGCCGAGGCCGACGCGGCGGGCGCCGGGGAGCTGGGCGAGGTCACCGCCCTGGCGGAGCGGTGCCTGCTGGCCGGGCTCTCCGGGGCGCTGCCCGCCGTACTGCGGGCCCTCGCCGACCGGGCGGCGCTGGACACCGATGTGGCGGGCCTGGCCAAGGCGCTGCCCGCGCTGGCCCGTTCGCTGCGGTACGGGGACGTACGCGGCACCGATGCGGCGGCGCTGGGGACGGTGGCGGCCGGGCTCGCGGAGCGGATATGCGTGGCGCTGCCACCCGCCTGCGCGGCCGGGCTGGACGCCGACGCGGCGGAGGAGCTGCGGGGGCACGTGGACGGCGTGCACGGGGCGATGGGGCTGCTGGAGGCGCTGGACACGGACGGCCTGCGGGAGCGCTGGGCGGCGGTGCTGCGGACGCTGGCCGGACGGGACACCGTCCCCGGGCTGATACGCGGGCGGGCGGCGCGGCTGCTGCTCGACGACGGGCGGCTGCCGCCCGAGGAGACTGCGCGGCTGATGGGGCTCTCGCTGTCCCCGGCGTGCGCGCCGGCCGACGCGGCGGGCTGGATCGAGGGGTTCGCGGGCGGGGGCTCGGGCGGCGGCACGCTGCTGGTGCACGACGAGCGGCTGCTCGGGCTGATCGACGGCTGGCTGGTGTCGGTGCCGGAGCGGGCGTTCATCGACGTGCTGCCGCTGCTGCGGAGGACCTTCGGCGGGTACGAGGCGGGGGTCCGGCGGAGCCTGGGGGAGCTGGTGCGGCGGGGGCCGGCCCCGGTGGGAGCCTCCGTGCCGGGATCCGGTGCGGCGCCGGCCGGCTTCGGTCCGGAGCTGGACCCGGTCCGGGCGGACGCGGTGGTGGACCTGGTCCACCTGCTGCTGGCGGGGGCGCGGGGCTGACCGGCGCGGGTCCGCCGGGCCCGGCGGCCGGGCTGCGGTGGGCCGCTGCGCGGGGCGGAGTCCCCTACCCGCCCTTCCCCCCGGTCCCGGGCTCTGCCCGGACCCGGTCCTCAAACGCCGGACGGGCTGAAAGCGGGTTACCGGGCTGTGCCCGGCCCCCTGGGGCTCCGCCCCGGACCCCGGTCCTCAAACGCCGGACGGCTGAAATGCCCAGCCCCCGCGCCTCAAACGCCGGAGGCGCTGGATTTGGCCCGGCGTCGGCTCGCACGTGCAGGTCGGCGGGCTGGATTGCCCGCAGGGCCATCTCAGCCCCGCCGGCGTTTGAGGCGCGGGGGACCGGGGGCCGGCCCCCGGCAACGGTGCCGCACCCGGCAGCGGGTCCGGGCAGCGGGTCCGGGCAGCGGGTCCGGGCAGTGGATCCGGGCAGTGGATCCGGGCAGTGGGTCCGGGCAGTGGATCCGGGCAGTGGGTCCGGGCAGTGCCCGGGGAACGGTGGAAGGGCGGGTAGGGGACTTCGCGCCGCGCAGCGGCAGTGGTCGGCGGGGGCAGCCGGGGGTGGTCGGCAGTGGTCGGCAGTGGTTCGAGATGGCTTCGAGAGCGGGAGTTGGCAGATGGCTGGTGGAGACGTGAGCGGCGGCGACGCGGAGCGGTTGCGGCGGTGGCGGATGGTGCTGGGCGGGGGAGAGGCGGACGGGACCGGGTGTGCGTTGGGGGGCGCGGACGCCGGGATGGACGCCGCGCTCGGGGCGCTCTACGGGGCCGACGGCGGCCGGGGCCGCAAGCGGGCCGGGGAGCGGTCGGCCGGACTCGGCGGGTCCGCGCCCCAGGTGGCGCGCTGGCTCGGGGACATCCGGACGTACTTCCCCACCTCCGTGGTGCAGGTCATGCAGCGGGACGCCATCCAGCGGCTCGGGCTGTCCGCCCTGCTGCTGGAGCCCGAGATGCTGGAAGCGGTGGAGCCGGACGTGCACCTCGTCGGCACCCTGCTCTCCCTCAACAAGGCCATGCCCGAGACCACCCGGGAGACCGCCCGCGCCGTCGTCCGCAAGGTGGTCGAGCAGGTGGAGAAGCGGCTCGCGAGCCGGACGCGGGCCACGCTGACGGGCGCGCTCGACCGGTCCGCCCGGATCAGCCGGCCGCGGCACGCGGACATCGACTGGGACCGGACCATCCGGGCGAACCTGAAGAACTACCTGCCCGAGCACCGGACCGTCGTCCCCGAGCGGCTGGTCGGCTACGGCCGCGCCGCGCGGGCGGTGAAGAAGGAGGTCGTGCTGTGCATCGACCAGTCGGGGTCCATGGCGGCCTCCGTCGTCTACGCCTCCGTCTTCGGGGCGGTGCTGGCCTCGATGCGTTCGATAGCGACCCGGCTGGTCGTCTTCGACACCGCCGTCGTGGACCTGACCGACCAGCTCGACGATCCCGTCGACGTGCTGTTCGGCACCCAGCTCGGCGGCGGCACCGACATCAACCGCGCGCTCGCCTACTGCCAGTCGAAGATCACCCGCCCCGCCGACACCGTCGTCGTCCTCATCAGTGATCTCTACGAGGGCGGCATACGCGACGAGATGCTGAAGCGGGTCGCTGCGATGAAGGCGGCGGGGGTGGAGTTCGTGGCGCTGCTCGCGCTGTCCGACGAGGGCGCGCCCGCCTACGACCGGGACCACGCCGCTGCCCTCGCCGCGCTCGGCGCCCCGGCCTTCGCCTGCACCCCCGACCTGTTCCCGGAGGTGATGGCCGCGGCGCTGGAGAAGCGCCCCCTGCCCGTCCCGTGACCGGCCCATGACCGGGCGGGCACCACCGCGCGCGCTCCCGGACCGCCCGCGCGGGTGCCCGTAGGGGAGCCGTCCCCGTGGCCGGCCATCGGTGGATCGCACGAAGATGCAGTTCAACCGTGAGGCGATCTGTGACAGGTATCACCGCTCAGGTGTGATCTGCGATTTAGGGACCTACGTCCCACGGGGATAACCTGCGGGACGGACATGCCGCGTCCACGGTCACCGTGTGCGCCTTCCTTGTGACAGCGCCGTCACGTTGCCCTCCGCGGCACGCCCACGCAGATAGCAGACAACCGCGAATCACTGCGAATCTTTAAAAAAGACAAGGGACGGACGCGCGTGGACCTGTTCGAGTACCAGGCGAGGGACCTCTTCGCCAAGCACGGTGTACCGGTGCTGGCCGGTGAAGTCATCGACACGCCTGAGGCAGCCCGCGAGGCCACCGAGCGCATGGGTGGCAAGTCGGTCGTCAAGGCGCAGGTGAAGGTCGGCGGCCGCGGCAAGGCCGGCGGCGTCAAGCTCGCCGCCACCCCGGACGAGGCCGTCGCCCGTGCGACGGACATCCTCGGGATGGACATCAAGGGCCACACGGTCCACAAGGTGATGATCGCCGAGACGGCTCCGGAGATCCTGGAGGAGTACTACGTCTCGTACCTCCTCGACCGCACCAACCGCACCTTCCTGGCCATGGCCTCGGTCGCGGGCGGCATGGACATCGAGCAGGTCGCCGAGGAGACTCCGGAGAAGCTCGCCAAGGTCCCGGTGAACGCCAACGAGGGCGTGACCATCGAGAAGGCCCGCGAGATCGTCGCGCTGGCGCAGTTCCCGGCCGAGGTCGCCGAGAAGGTCGCCGAGGTCCTCGTGACCCTGTGGGCGACCTTCATCGCCGAGGACGCGCTCCTCGTCGAGGTCAACCCGCTCGCGAAGGTCGCCAACGGCGACGTCATCGCGCTCGACGGCAAGGTCTCGCTCGACGAGAACGCCGAGTTCCGCCAGCCGGGCCACGAGGAGTTCGTGGACCACGCTGCCGCGAACCCGCTCGAGGCCGCCGCCAAGGCGAAGAACCTCAACTACGTGAAGCTCGACGGCGAGGTCGGCATCATCGGCAACGGCGCGGGTCTCGTCATGAGCACCCTCGACGTCGTCGCCTACGCCGGCGAAAACCACGGCGGCGTCAAGCCCGCCAACTTCCTGGACATCGGCGGTGGCGCCTCCGCCGCCGTCATGGCCAACGGTCTCGAGATCATCCTCGGCGACCCGGACGTCAAGTCCGTCTTCGTCAACGTCTTCGGCGGCATCACCGCGTGCGACGAGGTCGCCAACGGCATCGTCCAGGCGCTGCAGCTGCTCGAGGACAGGGGCGAGGCGGTCACCAAGCCGCTGGTCGTCCGTCTCGACGGCAACAACGCCGAGCTGGGTCGCAAGATCCTCTCGGACGCCAACCACCCGCTGGTCCAGCGCGTGGACACCATGGACGGCGCGGCCGACAAGGCCGCCGAGCTCGCGGCTGCGAAGTAAGGGCAGAGGTCACAGACTCACATGGCTATCTTCCTCAACAAGGACAGCAAGGTCATCGTCCAGGGCATGACCGGTGCCACGGGCTTGAAGCACACCAAGCTGATGCTGGCTGACGGCACCAACATCGTCGGCGGCGTGAACCCGCGCAAGGCCGGCACCACCGTCGACTTCGATGGCACGGAGGTCCCGGTCTTCGGCTCCGTCGCCGAGGCGATGGAGAAGACGGGCGCCAACGTCTCCGTCCTCTTCGTCCCGCCGGCGTTCGCCAAGTCCGCCGTGGTCGAGGCGATCGACGCCGAGATCCCGCTGGCCGTCGTCATCACCGAGGGCATCGCGGTGCACGACTCCGCCGCCTTCTGGTCGTACGCGACCTCCAAGGGCAACAAGACGCGGATCATCGGCCCGAACTGCCCGGGTCTGATCACCCCCGGCCAGTCCAACGCCGGCATCATCCCGGGCGACATCACCAAGCCCGGCCGCATCGGTCTCGTGTCCAAGTCGGGCACGCTGACCTACCAGATGATGTACGAGCTCCGTGACATCGGCTTCTCCTCCGCCGTCGGCATCGGTGGCGACCCGGTCATCGGCACCACGCACATCGACGCCCTCGAGGCGTTCGAGGCGGACCCCGACACCGACCTGATCGTCATGATCGGCGAGATCGGCGGCGACGCCGAGGAGCGTGCGGCGGACTTCATCGCGAAGAACGTCACCAAGCCGGTCGTCGGCTACGTCGCGGGCTTCACCGCCCCCGAGGGCAAGACCATGGGTCACGCCGGAGCGATCGTCTCCGGTTCTTCTGGCACCGCACAGGCCAAGAAGGAAGCCCTGGAGGCCGCGGGCGTGAAGGTCGGCAAGACGCCGACCGAGACCGCGAAGCTGGCGCGCGAGATCCTGAACGCCGCGCAGTAGCAGCCGCCTTCGGCCGCACGTGCAGACGGGCGTGGCCCGCACCCTGTGAGGGGTGCGGGCCACGCCCGTTTCCGTACGCGGGGACGCCGGTCGTCCGGCCGTACCGCTATTCGAGGCTCGGCGCGATCCGGGACGGGCCGGCCGACGGGTCGGACAGCAGCTTGTCGTGGAGCTGCCGGCCCTCGTCCGTGAGCTGCTGCGGGCCGCTGTGCGGGGGCACGCCCGACACGCTCGCGCCGGGGGAGCGCGGAGGCTCGTACTCGGTCGGAGCGGTCACCCAGGTGTACGCCGTCGCCGCGGCGATGGCCGCCGTCACCCCGATCACCGCACGCGTCCACAGCCGTGTGCGGTGCTCGCCGGCCATCCGTACGACGGCTGCCGCGCGCGGCTCCAGCCGGAGCGCCGGCCGCAGCGTGCCGAGCCGATCGCGCAGCACCGCGGACTGCTTGGCGGGCGCTACGCCGTCCAGTTCGGGGAGCTGGTCGGCGAGGTCGGCGTGCGCGTTGACGAGCCGGCTGCCGGCGGTCGGCGTGGACGCCTCGGTCTCGGCGGCGGTGTCGGGGAGGTCCAGCCCGACGCCGTCGTAGAGCAGGACCGTGCGGCGGTGGGCCGGGGGCAGCCCGAGCATCGCGTCCAGCAGGACGCGGTCCGCGGGGTCGGCCGGGGGCTTGTCGGGGTGCCGGTGGGAACGCCGGAACCGGTGCCAGGGGGAGAGCGCGTACTCGTACGTGGCCGCGCGCACCCACCCGACCGGATCGGGATCGGTGGCGACCTCGGGCCAGCGCTCCCACGCCTGCTGGAAGGCGCGCTCCACGGCCTCACAGGCGAGTGCGTGACGGCCGGTGAGGAGGAAGGCCTGGCGGGCCAGGGCGGGGGCGGTGCGGTTGTAGAGGGCGTCGAAGGCGGAGACCGCCGTCACCGTCGGGGCGTCCTCGCCGGGGGCGTCCTGGGGAGCGTCCTCGGGGGCGGTACGGGCCTTCGCGGCCGGGCCGCCCGCCCTGCCGGCGCCTCCTTCGGGGTCCGCAGGTCCGGCGTCCTCGGCGGCCGAGGCGGAGTCCGGGGCGGGAGCCTTCGCGGCGGCCTTCCCGGCGGCGGGCGCGGGGTCCGCACCGGCGGCCGGCCCGGTGTCCGGCCCGGCCTGTCCCGGCCCGGTGGCCGACGTGGAGCCCGGCCCGGCCGGCGCGGCGGTCGTTCCGGAGTGCGGCCCGGAGTCCGGTCCGGCGCCTGAGCCGGTGTCAGGGGCCGTGCCCGTACCGGCGCCCGGGGGGAGGGAGCCCCCGGGACGGAGGGCTGCGAAGCCGCCTCCGCCGTGGCCGCCGCCCAGGGCGGCCCCGGCCTTGACGGCGGACTTGGCCTCGTGCCGGGGCACCCCGACGGGGGGCTTCGAGGCGCGCTTGACGGCGGCCTTGGGCCGGGTCTGCGCCCCGACGGGCCGGGTGGGTCCGCGCATCATGCGCAGCCCGAACCGGCCCTCGGGGGCGTCGGCGGCTGACACCGCGTCTGCGTCCGCGGAGGCGGCGCCGGTTGCCGCCCCGGCGTGCTCCGTGTCGCTGTCGAGCGGGCTCCCGGGCGCGATGCCCGGAGCTGACGCCGCGTCCGTGTCCGCCCCGGCGGTGCCGGTTCCACCGGAGGAGCCGACGCCGGACGAGCCGACGCCGGACGAGCCGGCCTGCGCTGCTCCCGCCTGCGGTGTGGCGGTGCCGTTGACCCATGCGGGCCGGGTGGGCGTACCGGTGGAGGCGCCCCCGGCCGCCCCGGCGGAGTCACCCCCGCCCTGCGCGGAGCCGCCCTCGGACCCGTCGGTCCGGGCCGTGGGGCCCGAGCCGTCGGTCCGGGCCGTGGGACCCGAGGGGGCGGAGCCGGCGGACTCGTCCGTGGACAGGCGGCTCAGGAGCTTGGAGTAGGCCTCCAGCTTGCGGCCCCGCGGGTGGGTGCGGCCGGTCTCCCAGGAGCGGACCGTGTTCGAGGTGACGCCCACCGCCGCCGCGACCTCTTCGTGCGTCAGGTCGGCCGCTTCGCGCAGGCGTCGGCGTTCCTTCGGGGTGGGGAGGCCCAGCTCCGTGACGCTTTGTGTCATGCCACACTCCCCGCGACCCGGACGCCCTGAGCGAAAAAGTACATAAACGTATATTGAGCGACACCACGGTCATTCGCCTGTTACCCGCCCATAGCGCGTGTCGTTGGCACCATGTCAGCGTGACCCAAGTGACCGAACGCGGGACCTCGTTGCCCATGCCCCCCAGGGCCCCCGCACGGCGCCGTTCACCGGCGGCCGCCGCGTGTGTCGTGGGTGGCGCCGTCGCCGCAGTGCTGGGGCTCGGCTTCCTCGCCGTGCTCGTCATCGTGCTGTGGATCAGCTCCCCCTTCCCCGACAGCGGTCCCGGTGGCGCCCTGCACCTCGCCGCGGGCCTCTGGCTGCTCGCCCACGGGACCGACCTCGTCCGCTACGAGACGCTCTCCGGGGTGCCGGCCCCCGTCGGCCTGACCCCGTTGCTGCTGGTGGCCCTGCCCGCGCTGCTCATCCGGCGCGCCGCCCGGCTGGGCAGCGCCGCGCAGGAGGACCGGGGCGCGGAGCCGCTGCCCGCGGGCGTGGTGTTCTGCGCCGTGCTCTGCGGCTACCTCGGGGTCGGCGCCCTGGCCGTCGTGTACGCCGCCGCCGGGCCGATGCCCGCCGACCCGATCAGCGCGGCCTGGCACCTCCCGGCCGTCGCCGCCCTCGCCGCCGCCGGCGGGGTCTGGGAGTACCGGGGGAGGCCGCTCGGGCAGCTGCCCGGCCGGCTCGCCCGGCCCCGCTACGCCCTCGCGCTGCGGGCCGGCGCCGGCGGGGTGCTGGTGCTCCTCGGCGGCGGAGCCGTGCTGGTCGGGGCCTCGCTGGCCTGGCGCGGGGCGGAGGTGCAGGGTTCCTTCGCGGCGCTGACCGGGGACTGGTCGGGCCGCTTCGCGGTGCTGCTGCTCGCGCTCGCGCTGATCCCGAACGCCGTCGTCTGGGGCGCCGCCTACGCCCTCGGTCCCGGCTTCGCGCTGGGCACGGGCGCCGCCGCGGCCCCGCTCGGCTTCGGCGGCTCGCCCGCGCTGCCGCGCTTCCCGCTGCTCGCGGCGCTGCCCGCGGAGGGCCCCGGCACGCCGCTGACCTGGGCCGTCGGCGCGGTGCCGGTGGTGGCCGGGCTGGCGGTGGGCTGGTTCGCGGTACGCCGGGCGCGCGACGTCTCGTACGGGGAAACCGCGCTCACGGCGGCGCTGGGCGCCCTGGTGTGCGCCCTAGCGACGGCCGCTCTCGCCGCGGCTTCGGCGGGGCCGCTCGGTTCCCGGGAGCTGGCCGCCTTCGGCCCCGTGTGGTGGCAGGCGGGCGGGGCGGCCCTGGGCTGGACCCTGGTCCTCGCGGTCCCGCTGGCCGTCACCGTGCACGCCTGGCGGAACCGGCCCGCGAGGGGCCTGGCCGGTGCCGGCTCCGAGGACGGCTGGCACGACAGCGGCGTGCGCGAGGTCCGCTGGGCGGCCCTGCGCCGTACGGCGGGCACCTTGATCCCGGACTTCTCCAGCACCCCGGCCGAGGGTGACGGGCAGCCCCCGGTCCGGATGCCGGAGGAAGCGTCCCGGCCGGTGCCCGCACCGCCGAAGCGTCCCGTGCTGGTCATGCCCGGCCTCAAGCTGGACCTGACCCCGATCCCGCTCCCCGCACTGCCCGCGGAGCCGCCGCCACCGGCCCCGCTCGTCCCGCCGGTCACCGGAGCCCGCGTACTGACCCGCCGGAAGCCCGCAGCGGAAACGGCAGCAGCGACGGAGCCGGCAGCGGCGACGGCAACGGCAGCAGCAACAGCAGCAGCAGCGACGGCAGCGGCAACGGACCCGGGGCAGGCCGCACCGACCGAACCGGACCGCCGGCCCGAGCCGGAGGCCGCCCGGATCGACTAGCCGGCTAGCGTTGGACCTCGAGCATCTTGCCGATGAAGTTGTCCGGCAGTAGGTCGTTGCACTGCAGCTCGGCCGGCTTGGTGAGGGCGTCCTGCTTGCAGACGTAGAAGTCCTTGTACGTGAGCTGCACCGCGTACGAGGACAGCGCCAGCAGGATCGCCAGCGAAGCCGTCACCAGGCCGCTCGCCGCCGCCGTCCGCTGGGGCCGGGCGGCGGCACCCAGCGCCGCCAGTCCGCCCCGGGCCGTACCGGGAGCCGCACCGGCAGCCGTGGCCGCACCGGCACCCGTATCCGTAGCGGCGCCCCTGACCGTCCCCGTGCCCACGTCCGACGCCGAGGCGCGCGCGCCCGGGGCGCCCTGCGCCCCGTCCCCGGACGGCTTCGCGGGGGCCGTCCCGCGCAGCGCGCTGATCCCCCAGTACAGGGCGAGCGCGCCCAGCAGCAGACCCATCGAGGGGATGCCGAAGACCCCGAAGAAGAAGCCCCACATACCGGCCAGCAGCGCGTACCGGGCCCGCCGCTGGATCGGGTCCGTGGGGTCCCAGCGCGCCGGTCCCGAGCCGGGGCCCGAGCCAGGTCCCGGCCCGGGGTTCTGCTTGTCGCCGCCGTCACTGCCGGCGCGCGGCTCCCAGAGCTGGTCGGGCCGGTCTTCCGGGGGCGCCGCGAAGGGGTTGTCGTCGGTGGGGCGGTCGGGCTGGGGGCGGTCCGGCATCGGGTGTGTTTCATCCCCTGTGTCGTGGACGCCGCTGGGACGTCCGAGGCCTGTTTACGGCGTGTACGCCAGACGCTACCGCCCGCCCGTCCCCCCGTCCCTCGGGGGCCGTCCGGTGTGCCGGTATCGTTGCAGGCGGTCGATGGCTTCGTAGGGTCCCCCGTATCTCGGGGGTCCGAGTTTTCATGTGATCGCACAAGACGAACGACGCGCCCCCGGTTCACGCCGGGAGGCGCCCCCGCTCGACGAGAAAGGGCCTCCCATGGCCGCCTCCCGCCTGGTCGTGCTGGTCTCCGGATCCGGCACCAACCTCCAGGCCCTGCTCGACGCCATCGACGCCCACCCCGGCGGACCCGAGGGCTTCGGCGCCGAAGTCGTCGCCGTGGGAGCAGACCGCGAGAACATCGCCGGCCTGGAGCGCGCCGAGAAGGCCGGGATCCCCACCTTCGTGTGCCCGGTCAAGGCGTACGCGAGCCGTGCGGAGTGGGACGCCGCCCTGACCGAGGCCACCGACGCGCACGCGCCGGACCTGGTGGTCTCGGCGGGGTTCATGAAGATCGTCGGGCCGGAGTTCATCGGCCGCTTCGGCGGCCGGTTCGTCAACACCCACCCCGCCCTCCTCCCGGCGTTCCCGGGCGCCCACGGCGTACGGGACGCCCTCGCCTACGGCGCGAAGGTCACCGGCTGCACCGTCCACTTCGTGGACGCGGGCGTGGACACCGGTCCGATCATCGCCCAGGGTGTGGTCGAGGTCCGGGACGAAGAGGACGAAGCCGCTCTCCATGAGCGGATCAAGGAAGTCGAGCGCGAGCTGCTCGTCGACGTCGTGGGGCGCCTGGCCCGGCACGGCTACCGCATCGAGGGACGAAAGGTAACAATCCAGTGACCGCCGCAGAGGCCGCAGGGACCGCAGAGACCGTGACCGCAGAGGGCGAGGACCTCGCCGCGTCGAAGCGCCCGATCCGGCGCGCGCTCATCAGCGTCTACGACAAGACGGGACTGGAAGAGCTGGCCCGCGGTCTGCACGAGGCGGGTGTCGCGCTCGTCTCGACCGGCTCCACCGCTTCGAAGATCGCCGCCGCCGGGGTGCCCGTCACCAAGGTCGAGGAGCTGACCGGCTTCCCCGAGTGCCTGGACGGCCGGGTCAAGACCCTGCACCCGCGCGTGCACGCCGGCATCCTCGCCGACCTGCGCCTGGAGGACCACCGCAACCAGCTCGCCGAGCTGGGCGTCGAGCCCTTCGACCTGGTGATCGTCAACCTCTACCCCTTCCTCGCGACCGTCCAGTCGGGCGCGACCCCGGACGAGTGCGTGGAGCAGATCGACATCGGCGGCCCCTCGATGGTCCGCGCCGCCGCCAAGAACCACCCCTCGGTGGCCGTGGTCACCAGCCCGGCGCGCTACGCCGACGTGCTGACCGCCGCCCAGGGCGGCGGTTTCGACCTCACCGCCCGCAAGCGGCTCGCGGCCGAGGCCTTCCAGCACACCGCCGCCTACGACGTGGCCGTGGCCTCCTGGTTCACGAACGCGTACGCCCCGCAGGCCCCCGAGGACACGGCCGCGCTGCCCGAGTTCCTCGCCGGCGCCTGGGAGCGCAAGTCCACCCTCCGCTACGGCGAGAACCCGCACCAGGCGGCCGCCCTGTACACGGACGGCTCGCCGGGCGGGCTCGCCAACGCCGAGCAGCTGCACGGCAAGGAGATGTCCTACAACAACTACGTGGACACCGACGCGGCCCGCCGCGCCGCCTACGACCACGAAGAGCCCTGCGTCGCGATCATCAAGCACGCCAACCCCTGCGGCATCGCGGTGGGCAAGGACGTCGCCGAGGCCCACCGCAAGGCGCACGCCTGCGACACGGCCTCCGCCTTCGGCGGGGTCATCGCCGTCAACCGTCCGGTGAGCGTCGAGCTCGCCGAGCAGGTCGCGGAGATCTTCACCGAGGTCATCGTGGCCCCCGACTTCGAGCCGGGCGCCGTCGAGGTCCTGGCGAAGAAGAAGAACATCCGCGTCCTGAAGGTGGCGGGTGCTCCGCACCAGCCGGCCGAGCTCAAGCCCATCTCCGGCGGCGTGCTGCTCCAGCAGTCCGACCTCGTCCAGGCCGAGGGCGACGACCCGGCCAACTGGACGCTGGCCACCGGCGAGGCCCTGTCCGCCGACGAGCTCGCCGACCTGGCCTTCGCGTGGAAGGCCTGCCGCGCCGTCAAGTCCAACGCGATCCTGCTCGCCAAGGACGGCGCCTCGGTCGGCGTCGGCATGGGCCAGGTCAACCGCGTCGACTCCGCGAAGCTGGCCGTCGAGCGGGCGGGCGCCGAGCGCGCGCAGGGCTCGTACGCCGCCTCCGACGCCTTCTTCCCCTTCCCGGACGGGCTGGAGATCCTGACGGCCGCGGGCATCAAGGCCGTGGTCCAGCCGGGCGGTTCGATGCGCGACGAACTGGTCATCGAGGCCGCGAAGGCGGCGGGCGTGACGATGTACCTCACCGGGACCCGTCACTTCTTCCACTGAGTCACCGAGCTGCCGAGTCCGGCGCTCACCCGTCAGACGGCGAAGGCCGCGTACCGCAGCAGTGCGGTACGCGGCCTTCGCCGTGCGCGGTACCGGTACGAGCGGTCGTACCGGAGCCGGTCTAGTACTGCGGGCGCTTGAAGTAGACGCCCGCGGCGGAGTTGGCCAGACCGACGACGATCCAGACGCCCAGGCCGAGCGAGATCAGCGTGAGGACCACCGAGAACATGACGGCGCCGGCGGCGGCGGCGGAGCCGTGCGCGCTGCTGAGCGAGATCAGGTTGCCGACCAGGCCGAAGAGGGCGAACAGGACCTGCAGCGAGCCGAAGATGATGCCGGAGACCCGCACGCCGCCGCGGCCCTTGCCCAGCTTGGCGGCGGTCAGGATCGGCCACAGCGAGAAGCCGACGAGGACGATGCCGATGATGACGAGGACGACGCTCAGCGCGGTGCCCGCGTCGCTCGACGAGGAGCTGGAGTCGGAGAATTCGGAGGCGAACAGGGCGCCGACGAGGGCGACGGCCACGCCGCCGAGGGCCTGGATGATCCCGAGGATCCAGAGGATGACCCGCGCCCCCTTGACCCCGCCCGGCATCGGCATCGGCGAGCCCGGGTAGCCGGGGACGCCCGGGTAGGCGCCTGCTGCGGGTAGGCGTAGCCGCCCTGGGCGGGGATGCCCTGGGGGGCCTGCGGGGGGGGTAGCCGTAGGCGGGCTGGCCGCCCTGCGGCTGCTGCGCGTACGGGTTGTTCGGGTCGCCGAAGCTCATCTGGGGTGTTCCTCCGTGGGAGTGCGGGGACGCACGGCACGCGCGGAGGATTCACTGCAAGTCGTGCGGCCCGCCCCCCGGCACTGCTCGCGGCACTACTGATCCCCGCATCGTCGTCCCGCCGGGCCGGGCTTGTCCAGCCGGGACACCGTCCGCCCGTCACTCGTTGTGCAAGTGCAACGAAGCCGGACAGGCCCTGCGGAAGCCGCGGCCGGATCCCCGGCTGGAGCCGCGACCGGATCCGCACCCGGATCCGCGACTGGATCCGGGACCGCTCCATCCGGGAGGATGGGGTCATGACTGCCCAGATTCTCGACGGCAAGGCCACCGCAGCCGCGATCAAGTCCGAACTGACCGCCCGCGTGGCGGCGCTCAAGGCCCGGGGCATCACCCCCGGCCTCGGCACCCTGCTGGTCGGCGACGACCCGGGCAGCCGCTGGTACGTCAACGGCAAGCACAAGGACTGCGCCGAGGTCGGCATCGCCTCCCTGCAGCGCGAACTGCCCGCGACGGCCTCCCAGGAGGACATCGAGGAGGTCGTGCGGGAGCTGAACGCCAACCCGGAGTGCACCGGCTACATCGTGCAGCTCCCGCTCCCCAAGGGCATCGACACCAACCGCGTCCTGGAGCTCATGGACCCGGAGAAGGACGCCGACGGCCTGCACCCGATGTCACTCGGCAGGCTGGTCCTGAACGAGCCGGGCCCGCTCCCGTGCACCCCGTACGGGATCGTCCAGCTGCTGCGCCACCACGGCGTCGAGATCAACGGCGCGCACGTGGTGCTCCTCGGCCGCGGCATCACGGTCGGGCGCTCCATGGGCCTGCTGCTCACCCGCAGGTCGGAGAACGCCACGGTGACGCTGTGTCACACCGGCACCCGGGACCTGGCCGCCCAGCTGCGCCAGGCCGACATCATCGTCGCGGCCGCCGGCGTGCCGCACCTGGTCAAGCCGGAGGACGTGAAGCCGGGCGCGGCCGTGCTCGACGTCGGCGTCAGCCGGGACGAGAACGGCAAGATCGTCGGGGACGTGCACCCCGGCGTTGCGGACGTGGCCGGCTGGATCTCCCCGAACCCGGGCGGCGTCGGCCCGATGACCCGGGCGCAGCTGCTCGTCAACGTGGTCGAGGCGGCCGAGCGGGCGGTTCCCCGTGCCGGCTGAGCGCGAGCCGGAGCGCACCACCGTCCCCGATCCCGGTTCCGCTCGCGCCAAGGCAGTCGCCGCGGAGGAGCCGCCGGGGTCCAAGTCCCGCCGCTTCCCCTCCGTCACCCGGGACACCGCCCGTCCCGAGGGCGGCGGCCGGGCCGCGCCGGGCGACGCTCCGGCTCCGGCCCGGCAGTGGCCGATGCTGGCCGTCCTCACCGCGACGGCCGCCGGACTGCTGCTCACCGCGATGGGCCATCCGCGCATCGGCTGCCTGCTGATCGGCGCCGCGCTGATCGCGGGCGCGGTGATGCGCAGCCTGCTGCCCTCCGTGGGCATGCTCGCGGTGCGCTCCCGCTTCACGGACATGGTCACGTACGGCCTGCTGGGCGCGGCGATCACGCTGCTCGCCCTGGTCATGGAGCCCAATCCGATTCTGGACGTCCCCTTCCTGGAGACCGCGGTCCGCTTCACGGTCCGCTGAGCCCGCAGCCGCGGGAGGGCGGCCGAGGCCGCCGGAGCGCCGGTCGCCGGCCCCAGGGTCGGATAGCGTCTCTGATCAGCTGCGCGATCCCGTGCAAGACGTGGTGTCTTGTGTGGGTTCTGTCCATCGTGGAGGGGTGGCGTGGGTGTGCAGGTGGAAGCCTGCGCCCAGTGCTGCTCCTCGTGGCCGGTGTGGGCCGGTGGTGGGTGTGCTGATCGTGGTCACGTTCTGGTGCCGGTGGGCTGCGCGGGGCAGCCTGGTCCGGCCCGTTGGTACGTGTCCCTCCGGACGCTTGCCCGCCGGCCCCGAGGGGGTGGTAGGGGAGGGTGCCCTGCGTCGCCTGGGCGCGGGGCGTGTGGTTGACGGCCGGGTGGGCCCGGTCTTGGACCGGTCCCTCCGGCTGGTGGTGGCCGTCGCTGTGATCACGGCGCGGGTTTCGAGGATGTCCACGACCGTGCGGATGGCCATGGTGCCGGTGGTGCGGTCGGTGACGGTCCTGGCCTGGTGGGTGAGGCCGCGCGCGGCGATGCGCTGCCATGCGCCTTGGTCGCGGTCGCCCTGGTATCCGCAGGATGGGCAGATCGCCCATTTCCATCCCGGGGTGGTGGGCCGGTCCGGGGCCGTGCGGTGCCGCAATGGGAGAAGACACCGCGGGCAGGGCTTGGAGGTGTTCCTCGCGGGCACGGTGGCGACGGCGATGCCGCTCTCGGCGGCGAGGTGCCGCATCCGGTCGACGATCATCCCGCGCACCGTCTGGGAGAGGCGGGTGTTCATCTTGCGGCCCGTGCCTCGGGCTTCCATCGAGCGGAGGTCTTCGATGTAGATGACGGATGCTCCGGCGGCAATGGCCTGATCGACAGCCCAGCGGGCGGCGGCCCGGGCGAGCGCGTCGTTGAGGTTCGACCGCCGGGCGCTGACGCGCCGGATCTCCTCGGCCAGCACCGCGTGCTTGGCTGTCAGGGGGTGTCCGGTGCCGCACCCGGTGAGCCTCTCGTAGTGGTCCGCTTTGGTGTGCAGGTGCTCCGACAGACGCCGCAGCCGGTGCTGTTTGGCCAGGACCCCGCCGGTACGGAACATGGCACCGGTTCCGAGGGCGGTGATCTGCCCGTCATCGTGCAGCCGGGCGGCCCCGGCGGACAGCAGGGTGTTCAGGCCCCAGTCCACACCGAGCGCGACCGCATGTCCGGCCAGCCGGGCCTTGGGAACGGCATGGGTGTAGGCGAGATCGGCCCGCACCCTTCCCTGGTGGATGCGCAGGGTGGGCAGGTGCAGTACCGCGCCGGCGGGGATCGTGGGCGACAACGTGATCGGGCAGGCCACCCACGTCCAGTCCCGGTACGACCGGGGGTCGGGCCGGGTGGGGAGCTGCAACCTCAGCATCGCCCGGCCCGGGCCATCCGCCCGCTCGATGGTGGCCTGCTGCCCGTCACATGCCGACAGCAGCAGCATCCGGCCCGTGTGGGGTGCGGCTTCCAGCTCGAAGACGTCGGCCGGAAGACGGCCATGCTTCCGGAGGAACGCGGCTATCTGCCGGGTGCGGGAGTTGATCACACTGGACGGCAGATGGAGCCCGCCCGGCACCGCCTCACGCACCGAGTCCCACTCTTCGGGCGTCCGCTTGCCGGGGTCTGTGGGCCAGGACACGACCACCCCGGCAGTCAGATCGGTCCGCCACTTCACCGACCGCAACGTACGCCCAGCCTGCTCCTGAGCCATGCGGACGATCCGGTCATTGACCTTCACGCCTTCGGCCGGGGCGACGGTCCAGCCCAGGCGGCGCAACGCCATCCACGCGTTCGACGGCAGCCGCTTGCCCCCGGCGTCCTGTCCGGAGGCAAGCACCTCTACATCACCGGCGCTCCAGTGGAGGAACGTCAGCTCAGCCGCCATGGCGGACACCAAGTCCACGGCCCAGCCGGCCCTGTCCGCCAGTGCAGCGGCAGACAGGATGTGGCCGCTCTTCTCGTCCACCCCGGTCCGCAGCAGGCCTCGAACACAAGCGGTCCGAGCGGTCTGCCTCTCGGCGAGTGGCACTTTCCGAGTCAACACCCGCCTCCTGCCGTCCGGTGCTGTCATCCGATCAACGACACCCCGCACGAAAGGTCACCCTTTCGAACCGCGAACTTCCATCGGACGCCCACCCGAGACGGACATTGAAATATGTGAACCTGGCGGCGGATGTCTCTTCACGGCAACCTCCGAGGATGCCCGGCCTTCAGGCCGGGTAGGGTGCGTGTTGTGCGCTGTGAGGACCAGGCGCGTGCAACGTGCTGAGCGAGAACCACGTCGGCGCGACAACTTTCAAAACTTCATGTAACCGGGCTGGTTTCAACCTGGCTGGTGTTGATCGTGGAAGAGTCGGTTGCCCGCTGGGCGACCGAGCGGCGTGAGCCAGGAATCCCCCTGCTTCGGCGGGGGGAGGATTCGAGTCAAGATCCACTAGGCCGGGGCAGGGACGCCCCACCGTCAGCTGTCTAACGGAGAAGGTCATGACCCGCACTCCCGTGAATGTCACCGTCACCGGCGCCGCCGGCCAGATCGGCTACGCGCTGCTCTTCCGCATCGCGTCGGGCCACCTGCTCGGCGCGGACGTGCCGGTCAAGCTCCGTCTTCTGGAGATCCCTCAGGGCATGAAGGCCGCCGAGGGCACCGCCATGGAGCTCGACGACTGCGCCTTCCCGCTGCTCGCCGGCATCGACATCTTCGACGACCCGAACAAGGGCTTCGAGGGTGCCAACGTCGCGCTGCTGGTCGGTGCCCGCCCGCGCACCAAGGGCATGGAGCGCGGTGACCTGCTCTCCGCCAACGGCGGCATCTTCAAGCCGCAGGGCGCCGCGATCAACGCGAACGCCGCGGACGACATCAAGGTCCTGGTCGTGGGCAACCCGGCCAACACCAACGCGCTCATCGCGCAGGCCGCCGCCCCGGACGTACCGGCCGAGCGCTTCACCGCGATGACCCGCCTGGACCACAACCGCGCGATCTCGCAGCTGGCCGCCAAGACCGGCGCCGCCGTCTCCGACATCAAGCGCCTGACCATCTGGGGCAACCACTCGGCGACCCAGTACCCGGACATCTTCCACGCGGAGATCGCCGGCAAGAACGCCGCCGAGCTGGTCAACGACCAGGCCTGGCTGTCCGACGACTTCATCCCGACCGTCGCCAAGCGCGGCGCGGCGATCATCGAGGCCCGCGGCGCGTCCTCGGCCGCCTCGGCCGCCAACGCCGCCATCGACCACGTCCACACGTGGGTCAACGGCACCGCGTCGGGCGACTGGACCTCCATGGGCATCCCGTCGGACGGCTCCTACGGCGTCCCGGAGGGCATCATCTCCTCCTTCCCGGTCACCACCAAGGACGGCCGCTACGAGATCGTCCAGGGCCTGGACATCAACGAGTTCTCCCGTGCGCGCATCGACGCGTCCGTGGCGGAGCTCGTCGAGGAGCGCGACGCGGTGCGCGAGCTCGGCCTGATCTGATCGTTTTCGTACGGCCCGGCCGCGCAGGCCCCCGTACGAGCGGTACGAACACCGAAACGCCCCGGCCAAACCTGGCCGGGGCGTTTGGCGTGAATCGTTCTGTCGCCGCATGGAGGGGAACCCTAGGGTCGGTCGGTGACCGAGAACGCGATTCCCCAGCAGCCCGGCGGCAGTTGGGCCGGTCCCTCCGCGGGCCGCCCCCCGGTGCACCCCTCCCTGAGCGAGGCCGGCCGCTTCCTGTGCGCGGGGACGTACCTCGACGCCGGGTACCGCGACCGGGTCATCGACGAGCTGTACGTCCACGAGGAACGGATCGTCGCCCCCTCCTACGGCTACGACGCCTCCCGGGTCCTCGCCCACGCACTGCGCGCCCGCCGCGCCGAACTCGGCTGGGCCGCCGGAGTCCTCGGGGCCTGGTTCGTCGGCTCCCTGCTCACGGGCGGCGCCCTCGCCGCGCTGATCGTGCCCTTCCTGCTGCTGAGCCTCGCCGACTGGCTGCGGGCCCGGAACGTCCCGGTGCTGCGGTTCCTGTCCGTGGTCCTGCGGATCTATGCCTGGTGGGTACTGGTCTTCGTCCTGTTCGCCCTCGGCATCGGCGGGTTCGCGCTGTTCAGCCTCCTGGACGAGGTGGGAGGGGGCGGCCTGCCGTTCGCCCCGACGGGCGGGGACTTCGCGGCCACCGCCGTCCTGTGGTGGCTGCCGGTGGTCTTCGCCGGGGTGGTCACGGTCGTGGGGCTCCAGCGCGGACACGTCTTCCGGACCATCGCGACCGACCTCTCCGAGCGCCGCTACGCCGACCACGCGAACGATGCGGCCGAAGCCGCCGATGGGGCGCGCTTCCAGCGGGTCCGCCAGCGCATCCGGGCCGAGCAGCACGCGCCGATGATCATGTACGACGTCAACGACCCGTTCTGCGGGGCGGGTGATCCCTTCCGGCCCTGGCAGCTGTCCGTGGAACTGCGCCCGCGCGAGGACCTCGGCCCCGACCGCAAGCCCGTCGCGGTCACCAACGCCCACATCCTGGCGCGGATCGTGCCGCTGCTGGAGCGCCTGCGGGTGCCCTCCCCGCACGGTTCCCCGGAGCAGGCCGCCGCCGTGGGCGACCGGATGCGCGAACTGGTCCTGGACGAGTGCGTGTTCCTGCCCGCGGGCGGGCTGCCGCACCGGGACACCGCGCAGGTCGTGCACGGGCAGTTCGGCGAGCAGCGGGCCGCCGCCATCGAGGAGGGCGGCGAGCGCCGCCGGCACTTCCTGCGCGTACGGGTGGGCGGCTGGGACGAGAACCTCGTCGTCACCGTCTTCGTACGGGTCCACACGCAGGGCGGGATGATGATGCTGGAGGTGGCCCCGCACGTGCTGCTGCCCGTCCGGACCGACTTCCACAACGCGGACGCGGACGCCCAGCGCTACCGCAACAACAGCGGGTTCGGCAAGGCCGTCTGGGCCCTGCGCCACACGCCCCGCTCCCTCGCGTCCTCCGCGACCACGCTGGGCCGCGGCCTGGCGAGCTGGTGGCGGATCGCCACCGGCGGCCACGGCGGGGCCCGGCCCGAGGGGCCGCGGGTGTCGGTGCGCGACCTGGCCTCCGAGGACAACGGCTCGCTCTTCCACCTGATGGACCTCGACCGCTTCCTGAAGACCGTTCAGGACCGGGTCGTCGGGGGCGTCGTCGTCGCGCTGCACGAAGCGGGCTGGCACACGGAGGAGTTCGCGCAGCGCGCGGTCAACGTCGCCGAGGGCGGGGTGTTCATCCAGGCGGTGAACCACAGCGCCTTCAGCGTCGGCGGCACCAACAACACCAACAGCACGAAGGGCAAGGGGAGTGCCGGTGGCAACTGAAAACGGCGGTACGGGTACGAGTACGGGTGCGGGCGCGGCCGGGCAGGAGCCCGCGGTCCGCATCGGCGACGTCACGGGCAGCGCCTTCAGCATCGGCGGCGGCAACAACACCAACACCGTGCACCACGGGGGAGCGGGGGCGGACACCGTAGGGCCGCAGGCCCTCCTCGACGCCGTACTGGAGCTGCGCGCGGCCCTCGTACGGCTGCCGCGGGGCGAGGACAGGGCGGCGCTCGACGCCGAACTGGACGGGGTCGCGGAGGGACTGGAAGGAGCCGAGGAGATCCGGCCCGGCCTGGTCCCCCGGCTCCGCGGGGCCCTGGAACGGTGGGCTCCGCTGGTGGACTCGGTCAGCGCCGCGACCGCCCTGGCCGGGCTCCTGACCACCCTGGGAGGCTGACCGTGCCCCCGCAGGACGCCCCCCGCTGGGACCCCGCAACCCAACGCTGGGTCACGGACCCCCACCCGACCCCACCCCCGAGCCACGACCCACCCCCGACCCCGCCGCCGCCCCCGGGCTACGACCCGGCCGCAGGCCAGGCTCCGGCCCCTGCCCCGGGCCACGATCCGGCCGCAGGCCAGGCTCCGGGCTACGGCCCGGCCCCCGCTCCGGGCCACGGCCCGGCCTCGGGCCCGGCTCCGGGGCCCGGGCCGGGTGGGTACGGCCCGGGGGCGGCGGCGCCGCAGGACCCGTACCCGTACCCCACGTATCCGCACCCGCAGCCCGTACAGCCGGCGTACCCCACCCCGCCCCGGCCCGCGCGGGCCGCCGGCCGGTGGCTGACGCCGACCACGGCGGCCGTCGCGGTGGCCGCGCTCGCGATCGGCGCGGCGACCGTGTGGTTCGTGGCGCGGGACACCGGCGAGCAGCCACCGCAGGCGGGGCCGACGGTTTCCAGCGCCCCGCCGAGCGGGGAGGGTTCGCCGACCCCCTCGGCGACGGCCACCCGCTCCCCGTCGCCGACGGGCAGCGGCAGCGGCAGCCCCACCCCCAGCCCGAGCGGCAGCGACCCCGCCCACGAGACCGTGCGCGACGCGAAGGGGTTCACCGTCGCCGTCCCCGCGGGGTGGCTCCGGGAGGAGGCCGCCGCGGGGGTCTTCTACCGCTCTCCCGACCGCACCGCCCTGGTTCAGATCTTCCAGGTCAGCGAGCCCGAACTGACCCCGCTCGCGGCCGTCCAGGGCGCCTCCGCCTACCTGCGCGCCCAGACCACCGGCTACCAGGAGATCCGCGTGGGCCCGGCCCAGGGCGCCCCCGAGGGCGGGGAGCTGGTCTACGAGTACGACAGCACGGAGTCACACGGCCGGCGCCGCGGCGTGGAACGGGTCTTCGTCGCCGAGGACGGCAAGAAGTGGGCCGTCCTGACGGCCGGCCCGGCGCCGGACTGGACGCTCACCCAGTCCCACCACAAGGCCGCACTGACCGCCTTCCGCCCAACGGGCGGCTGACACCGCGCGCGAGGATGGGGTTATTTGTACATCCCCGGGGTGTAGTGCCCCGGGGTCAGGCGGGTGGTGACGCCGATGCGGTTCCAGACGTTGATCGCGGCGATCAGGGCGATCACCTGGGCCAGTTCCTTCTCCTCGAAGTGCCGCGCGGCCCGTTCGTAGACCTCGTCGGGAACGAAGCCGTCGGTCAGGACGGTCACGGCCTCCGTCAGCTCGATCGCGGCGAGCTCCTTCTCCGTGTAGAAGTGCCGCGACTCCTCCCAGGCGCCGAGCAGCAGCAGCCGCTCCACGTCCTCGCCCGCCGCAAGGGCGTCCTTGGAGTGCATGTCGATGCAGAAGGCGCAGTGGTTGATCTGCGAGGCGCGCAGTTTGACGAGCTCGACGAGGGCCGGGTCCAGCCCCTTGGCGGCGGCCGCGTCCAGGGCCACGGCGGCCTTGTAGAACTCCGGGGCGAGCTTCGCCAGCTGCATGCGGGGGGTGTGCTCGGGTGCCTTCTCGGTGTGGTTCATGGATCCAACCTACGAGCCGGGCGGCCCGCCTATATGGTCCATTTCCATGACGGAATCGTGGGCCACTTTCGGCGCGGACCTGCATCTGGAACCGGTCCCCGGGCGCGGTGTCCGGGCCGGGCTCACCGAGGCGCTGCGCGAGGCCGCGCGCAGCGGGCGGCTGGCCCCCGGGACCCGGCTGCCCTCGTCGCGGTCGCTCGCGGCGGACCTCGGGATCGCCCGCAACACCGTCGCCGAGGCCTACGCCGAGCTCGTCGCAGAAGGCTGGCTGACGGCGCGACGCGGCTCCGGGACCCGGGTCGCGGAGCGGGCCCGGGTCGGGGTACGGCGTCCCGCGGCGGCCGTGCCCGTACGGCGCCCCGTGCGCGCGCAGACCTCGTACAGCCTGAAGCCCGGCTCCCCGGACCTGGGCGGTTTCCCGCGCGCCGCCTGGCTTGCGGCGGCCCGGCGGGCGCTGACCGTGGCCCCGAACGAGGCCTTCGGGTACGCGGACCCGCGCGGCCGGGTGGAGCTGCGCGAGGCGCTCGCCGGGTACCTGGCGCGGGCCCGCGGGGTGTACGCGGACCCCGAACACATCGTGCTGTGCGCGGGCTTCGGCCAGGGCCTGCTGCTGCTCGCGAGGATGCTGCGGGCCAGCCGGGTCCGCGAGATCGCGGTGGAGGGCTACGGGCTGGACGTGCACCGGGAGACGCTGACCGGCGCCGGGCTGCGGACGCGGCCGCTGGCGGTGGACGGCGCGGGGGCGCGCACCACGGAGCTGGCCGGTTCGGGCGCGGGGGCGGTCCTGCTGACGCCGGCGCACCAGTTCCCGACGGGCGCCGCGCTGACGCCCGGGCGGCGGGCGGCGGCGGTGGACTGGGCCCGGTCCACGGGCGGGCTGATCCTGGAGGACGACTACGACGGGGAGTTCCGCTACGACCGCCAGCCGGTGGGCGCGCTCCAGGGGCTGGACCCGGACCGGGTGGTCTACCTGGGCACGGCGAGCAAGTCCCTGGCACCGGGGCTGCGCATGGGCTGGATGGTGGCGCCGGGGCCGCTGCTGAACGAGGTGCTCGCGGTGAGGGGCCGGTCCGACTGGAGCTCCAGCGCGCTGGACCAGCTCACGCTCGCGGAGTTCATCCGGTCGGGGGCGTACGACCGGCACGTGCGGGAGATGCGGCTGCGCTACCGGCGGCGGCGCGACGAGCTGGTGGCGGCCGTCGGGGACCGCGCGGCGGTCTCCGGCATCGCCGCGGGTCTGCACGCGGTGCTGGACCTCCCGCCGGGCGGTGAGCGGGCGGCCCTGCGGTCGGCCGCCTGGCAGGACCTGGGCCTGTTGCCGCTGTCGTTCTTCCGCCACCCGCAGGCGGACATGCCTCCGCGCGAGGCCCTGGTCGTCGGCTTCGGGACGCCGTCCCAGAGCGCCTGGGCTCCGACCCTGGCCGCGCTGGTCGCTGCGCTCCCCTGACGGGCCCCGTCATGGCGGGGTTCCCTGCGGGGCAGTCCCCTACCCGCCCTTCCACCGTTCCCCGGGCTCTGCCCGGACCCGGTCCTCAAACGCCGGACGGGCTGAAGCACCCTGGGGCTCCGCCCCAGACCCCGGTCCTCACACGCCGGACGGCTGAAATGGCTCCGCCGGGGGTTCGCCGAAGCGGGCCAGGGCCAGGGATCCGGCCACGGCGATCAGGAAGCCCGCGACCGCCAGCCAGGTCAGGCCCTCGCGGGTGCGGTCGCCCAGCCAGGCCACGCCCACCACCGCCGGCCCGATCGTCTCGCCCAGCACCAGCCCGGCCGTCGCCGCCGTCACCGAGCCGCGCTGGAGGGCCGAGGTGAGCAGCAGGAACGCGGAGCCGCCGCCGAGCAGCAGTGCGTAGAACGCCGGGTTGGACAGCGCGGAGAGCGAGATGTCGTCGATGAGCCGGACCGCCACCTCCACCACCCCGAAGCCCGTTCCGGCGGCCAGACCCAGCGTCAGCGCCCGGCTGCGGTCCGGCAGCCCGCCCGCCACGGCACCGACCACCAGCACCAGCCCCGCCACCGCCAGCAGCCCCAGCTTCAGCGCGAGCGTGCCCTTGCCGGAGCCTTCTTCCCCGGACGAGAGCCCCAGCATCAGCAGCCCCGCGCACACCACCCCGACCGCGCCCCACTCCGTCCCGCTCAGCCGCACCCGCAGCAGCCGCGCGGCGACCACCGCGGTCACCGCGAGGCTGGCCGCGAGGGCCGCGCCCACCGCGTAGATCGGGATGTGCCGCAGCGCGATGATCTGGAGGACGAAGCCGATCCCGTCCAGGCAGAGTCCGGCGATATAGCGCCACTGGCGCAGCGCCCGCAGGAAGAGCGCGGCGTCGACCCCCGAGCCCGTCCCCGGCACCGCCGCCCGCGTCGCCACCGCTTGCAGGACCGACGCCGTGCCGAAGCAGATCGCCGCACCGAGCGCGCAAATCATCCCAATGAGCACGAACCGACTCTAGGTCACGGATCCCACGTCGGCCGGATTCCGTCGGCCGGTGCGGCCGTTCTAGTCTGTGCGCAGCCGGCCACCCAGGGGGAGCGAACAGTCCATGGACAGCAGCAGCACCGACACCACCCGCACCAAGCGCCGCATGCGCTCCGGCACTGTCGCCCTCGGCGGCATGGGCCTGCTCGCCGCGGCCCTGGTGGCCTGCGGGAGCAGCAACGAGCCCGACAAGCGCTGCGCGGACCGCGCCACCCTGGAGAAGCTGAACTCCAAGGAGTGCAAGAGCGGCGGCCGCGGTGCGTTCTACTACGGCGGCACCGTCGCGAAGAACAAGGTCACCGGAGGCAGCTTCGACAAGTCCGCCGTCACCCGCGGCGGCATCGGCGGCAGCCACAAGAGCTCCTCGGGCGGCTGATCCAGCGTGAAGCGCCACACCATCGAGCCCCGCCCCGACTGGCAGAAGACCGTCGAGGAGCAGGGGCTGATCTACCCCCTGACCCGCTACCCCGACGACTCCCTGCGCCCGTACTGGGACGAGAGCGCGTACTACTCCTTCAGCCTTCCCGAGGTCGAGGCGCTGGAGAACGTCGTCGAGGAGCTGCACGCCATGTGCCTGGCCGCGGCCCAGCACATAGTCGACCACGACCGCTTCGCCGACCTCGGCATCACCGACCCGAAGCTGGCCGCGCTGATCGCCGAGTCCTGGCGGCGCCGCGCCGAACAGCCCTCGCTCTACGGCCGCTTCGACCTGCGCTACGACGGCACCGGCAGCCCCGCCAAGATGCTGGAGTACAACGCCGACACCCCCACCTCCCTCGTGGAGGCGGCCAGTCCGCAGTGGTTCTGGATGGAGGAGCGCTTCCCCGGCGCCGACCAGTGGAACTCCCTCCACGAGCGGCTCGTCGACGCCTGGCGGCGCCAGGCGGAGCTGCTGCCGCCCGGCCCGGTGCACTTCGCGCACTCCGAGACCGACGAGCTCGGCGAGGACCTGATGACGGTCGCCTACCTCCAGGAGACCGCCGAGCAGGCCGGCATCGACACGCGGGAGCTGTCGGTGGAGGCGATCGGCTGGGACTCCCTGTCCGGCCGGTTCGTCGACGAGAAGCTCGGCTTCATCCGCGCGATCTTCAAGCTCTACCCGTGGGAGTGGCTGGCCACCGACGAGTTCGCCCCGCAGGTCCTCGGCACGTACGACCACGGCGGTGGCTCCGGCACCACCGCCTGGATCGAGCCGCTGTGGAAAATGCTGCTCTCCAACAAGGCGCTGCTGGCGGTCCTGTGGGAGCTCTTCCCCGAGCACCCCAACCTGCTCCCCGCCTACCTGGACGGCCCGCGCGAGCTCGCCACGACCAGCGGCTACGCGGCGAAGCCGCTGCTGGGCCGCGAGGGCGCGGGCGTCACCCTGCACCCGGTCGGCGGCGAGCCGTTCGCACCGGAGCAGGACGAGACGTACGTCTTCCAGGGCCTCGCCCCGCTGCCCGACTTCGACGGCAACCGGGTGGTGCTCGGTGCGTGGGTCGTCGAGGACGAGTCGGCGGGCCTCGGCATCCGCGAATCGGCGGGGCCGGTCACGGACGAGTACGCCCGCTTCCTGCCCCACGTCATCCTCTAGATCCCCTGGCGGCAGCTAGGCGCCGAGGACCGACCTGAGCTGGTCCAGCCCCCAGTCCAGGTCCTCCTTGGAGATCACCAGCGGCGGTGCGATCCGGATCGTCGACCCATGGGTGTCCTTGACCAGCACGCCGAGCTCCATCAGCTTCTCGGAGATCTCCCGGCCGGTGCCGCGCGACGGGTCGATGTCCACGCCCGCCCACAGCCCGCGGCCCCGTACGGCGGTCACCGCGCCGCCGCCGACCAGCAGGTTCAGCTCCCGGTGCAGGTGGTCGCCGAGCTCGGTGGCGCGCTGCTGGTACTCGCCGGTGCGCAGCATCGCGATGACCTCCAGGGCGACGGCGCACGCCAGCGGGTTGCCGCCGAAGGTGGAGCCGTGCTCGCCCGGCCTGAACACGCCGAGCACGTCCAGGTCGGCAACCACCGCCGACACCGGCACGACCCCGCCGCCCAGCGCCTTGCCGAGGATGTACACGTCGGGGACGACGTCCTCGTGTTCGCACGCGAAGGTCTTGCCGGTGCGGCCCAGGCCCGACTGGATCTCGTCGGCCATGAACAGGACGTTCCGCTCGCGCGTCAGTTCCCGTACGCCCCGCAGGTATCCGGCCGGCGGTACGAGGACGCCGGCCTCGCCCTGGATCGGCTCCAGGAGCACGGCGACGGTGTTGGAGGTGACGGCGGCGGCGAGCGCGGTGAGGTCCCCGTACGGGACGATCTCGAAGCCGGGGGTGTACGGGCCGTAGTGGTCGCGGGCCTCGTGGTCGGTGGAGAACGACACGATGGTCGTCGTGCGGCCGTGGAAGTTGTCGGCCGCCACCACGATCTTGGCGTGTCCGTCCGGTACGCCCTTGACCTCGTACCCCCACTTGCGGGCGGTCTTCACCGCCGTCTCCACGGCCTCCGCACCGGTGTTCATCGGCAGTACGGCCTCCTTGCCGCACAGCGCCGCGAGCTCGGTGCAGAAGTCCGCGAAGCGGTCGTGGTGGAAGGCGCGGGAGGTCAGGGTGACCCGCTCCAGCTGGGCGTGGGCGGCGTCGAGCAGGCGCCGGTTGCCGTGGCCGAAGTTCAGGGCGGAGTAGCCGGCGAGCATGTCGAGGTAGCGGCGGCCCTCCACGTCGGTCATCCAGGCGCCCTCCGCGGTGGCGACGACGACGGGCAGGGGGTGGTAGGTGTGCGCGCTGTGCGCGTCGGCGGAGCGGATGGCATCAGCAGTTGTCGACACGGGGTCTCCGATCGTCCGTCAAGCCGGTGACGAGGGTGGCGTCACTGTCCATCCTCGCTCGAATACCGGACGGAGAAACCTTTCTCGTGGCGTGGCCGCTAAGGTGTCGGACACGCACGGCGACTGGCGCACGGAGAACCAACTCCGGGGGAGCCGTGCGCGCACGACCGCATACAGGGCCGCTCGCCTGGGCCTCGCGGGGACGAGATCCGACATCGACCCCGGAGGAGCCGCCATGAGCGCGAACCACCACCACCCGTACCGCCACCCCGCCCACAGCCACCCTTCCCTTTGGGCGACCGACCCCGAGCTGGCGTCCTTCGTCGCCGCCGAGGAGACCCTCCAGGCGGAGACCCTCCGCCTCATCCCGAGCGAGAACTACGTGTCCTCGGCCGTGCTGGAGGCCTCCGGCACCGTGCTGCAGAACAAGTACAGCGAGGGCTACCCGGGCCGCCGCTACTACGAGGGCCAGCAGAACATCGACCGCATCGAGGCGCTGGCCGTGGAGCGGGCGAAGGGCCTCTTCGGAGTCGACCACGCCAACGTGCAGCCGTACTCCGGCTCGCCCGCCAACCTCGCGGTCTACCTGGCCTTCGCGAAGCCCGGCGACACGGTGATGGGCATGGCGCTGCCGATGGGCGGGCACCTGACGCACGGCTGGGGGGTCTCGGCGACGGGCTCCTGGTTCCGCGGCGTGCAGTACGGGGTCCAGGCGGAGACCGGCCTCATCGACTACGACGCGGTACGGGACCTCGCGCTGGCGGAGCGGCCCAAGCTGATCTTCTGCGGCGGTACGGCGCTCCCGCGCACGATCGACTTCGAGGCGTTCGCGTCGATCGCGAAGGAGGCGGGCTCGGTCCTGGTCGCCGACGTGGCGCACATCGCCGGCCTGATCGCGGGCGGGGCGCACCCCTCCCCGGCGGGTCACGTGGACGTGATCTCGACGACCACCCACAAGACCCTGCGCGGCCCGCGCGGCGCGATGCTGATGTGCCGCGAGGAGCACGCGAAGGCCATCGACAAGGCGGTCTTCCCGGGCCTCCAGGGCGGCCCGCACAACCAGACGACGGCGGGCATCGCCGTGGCGCTCCACGAGGCGGCGCAGCCCTCGTTCGTGTCGTACGCGCACGCGGTCGTGGCCAACGCGAAGGCGCTGGCCGCCGCTCTGCTGGAGCGGGGCTTCGACCTCGTCTCCGGCGGTACGGACAACCATCTGATCCTGATCGACCTCACGGGGAAGTCGGTGTCCGGCAAGATCGCGGCGAAGGCGCTGGACCGGGCGGGGATCGTCGTCAACTACAACACGGTGCCGTTCGACCCGCGCAAGCCCTTCGACCCGTCGGGGATCCGGATCGGCACGCCGTCGCTGACCTCCCGAGGTCTCGGGGTCGAGCACATGCCGGTGGTCGCCGACTGGATCGCGGGGGCCGTCTCCGCGGCTGCCCTTGGCGATGAGGCGGCCCTCGGCGCGATCCGCTCCGCGGTGGCCGACCTGATGGCCGCCTTCCCGGCGCCGGGCCTGCCGGTCGCCTGACCCGTTCAGCCCGTCCGGCGCTTGAGGACCGGGTCCGGGCGGAGCCCGGTGCCCGGCGGAGCCGGGGTCCCTGGGGCTCCGCCCCAGACCCCGCGCCTCAAACGCCGGCGGGGCTGGATTTGGCTGACGTCGGCCGACACGTGCACGTCGGCGGGCTGAGTTGCCCGGAGGGCAATCTCAGCCCCGCCGGCGTTTGAGGCGCGGGTGTGGGCGGCGCCCACGAAGCTCCGCGCAGCGGTGTCCCGCGCCGGTGCCGGGCTCCGCGCCGCGGGCTCCCCGTGTCCTGAGCTGCGCAGCGGCCCTCCGGGTCCAAGAGCGGAAAGCGGTCGCTCGGCCGAGGCAAGATCCGGACGGGCCGCTACCGCCCGGTACCCGTACCGGGGCCCGGCGGGCCCCGCGGGACCCGCCGGGTTCCGGCCAGCGGCGGGGCCGAGCCCGGTGTCATACCTGAGAGAATGGGGCCATGGCTTCTGATCGTCCTCGCGCGCTCTCCGGCATCCAGCCCACCTCCGGTTCGTTCCACCTCGGGAACTACCTCGGAGCCATCCGGCAGTACGTCGCCCTGCAGGAGACGCACGACGCCTTCTACATGGTCGTCGACCTGCACGCGATCACCATGCCGCAGGATCCGAAGGATCTCCGCGCGAACACCAGGCTCTCCGCCGCTCAGCTCCTCGCCGCCGGCCTCGACCCCGAGCGCTGCACGCTCTTCATCCAGAGCCACGTGCCCGAGCACGCGCAGCTCGGCTGGGTCATGAACTGCATCACCGGTTTCGGCGAGGCCAGCCGGATGACCCAGTTCAAGGACAAGTCCGCCAAGAGCGGCGCCAACAACGCCACCGTCGGCCTGTTCACGTACCCGATCCTCCAGGTCGCCGACATCCTGCTCTACCAGGCGAACGCCGTCCCCGTCGGCGAGGACCAGCGTCAGCACATCGAGCTGACCCGGGACCTGGCCGAGCGCTTCAACCAGCGCTTCGGGCAGACCTTCACCCTCCCCGCCGCGCACATCGTCAAGGAGGTCGCGAAGATCTACGACCTCCAGGACCCGGCGATCAAGATGTCGAAGTCGGCTTCTTCGCCCAAGGGCCTGATCAACCTCCTCGACGAGCCCAAGGCCACCGAGAAGAAGATCAAGAGCGCGGTCACCGACACCGAGGCCGTGGTCCGTTTCGACCCCGCGAACAAGCCCGGCGTCAGCAACCTGCTCACGATCTACTCCACTCTCACGGGCGAGTCCGTCCCCGCGCTGGAGGCCGCGTACGAGGGCAAGGGCTACGGCGCGCTCAAGACCGATCTCGCCGGTGTGATGGTCGATTTCGTCACACCCTTCAAGCAGCGCACCCAGGAGTACCTGGACGATCCGGAGACCCTGGATTCCCTGCTGGCCAAGGGCGCGGAGAAGGCCAGGGCGGTCGCCGCCGAGACCCTGGCGCAGGCGTACGACCACCTCGGTTTCCTCCCCGCGAAGCACTGACGGGCACCGAAGAGAAAGAGGGCCCTGGCGATCTGGGGGGTGCTGCCGCCACACTGGGGCGGCAGCACTCGTGCGACGCACACGCGGAGCACAGACCACGCACAGGACTACAGGCGGAGGAGAGCTACGTGGGGACCGTAACGCTCGGCGTTTCGATCGCGGTCCCGGAGCCGTACGGCAGCAGCCTTCAGGAGCTGCGCGCGGGCTTCGGGGACGCCGCCGCGCACGGCATTCCCACGCACGTCACCCTGGTACCGCCGACGGAGGTGGCCGCGGACCGGCTGCCCGAGATCCGCGCCCACCTGGCCGAGGTCGCGGCCGCCGGCCGCTCCTTCGTGATGCGGCTGGCCGGCACGGGCACCTTCCGTCCCCTCTCGCCGGTGGTCTTCGTCCAGGTCGTCGAGGGCGGCTCCGGCTGCACCCGGCTCCAGGGCCAGGTCCGCGACCCGGAGGGGCCGCTCAGCCGGGAGCTCTCGTTCCCGTACCACCCGCACGTCACGGTCGCCCACGGGATCTCCGAGGAGGCGATGGACCTGGCGTTCGGCACCCTCGCCGACTACGCGGCCCAGTGGGTCTGCTCCGGGTTCGCCCTCTACGAGCAGGGCTCGGACGGAGTCTGGCGCAAGCTGCGGGAGTATCCGTTCGGCAACGGGGCAGGCAGTGGAGCGAGCGCCGTTCCGGCGCAGCTCGGCTCGGCGACGGACAACAGCGCGGCAGCGGCCGCCGGCGAGGCGACCGTGCGCCGTTCCTGACGCAGGAACCGCAACCGGAAACCGATCCTTCGCAGGATGAGGGCGTGGAACGGCCGAGCCGTCGGGCGAAAAGTCACAATCGACGACCGTAGTCCCCAAAAGCGGCAATCCCGGCTATTTGCGACAGCTCATTTACGGTGACCGTATGGACTGGCTGACGAAACTCCCGTTGATCGGGCCCCTGGTGTCCGCCCTGATGCGCACCCACCTGTGGCGTTCGTACCAGCGGCTCGACCGCGTGCACTGGACCAGGCTCGCCGCGGCCATCACCTTCATCAGCTTCCTGGCGCTCTTCCCGCTGATCACCGTGGCCGCCGCGATCGGCGCCGGACTGCTCACCCAGGACCAGCTCGACCGGCTCCAGAAGAACCTCGCCGAGCAGGTCCCCGGCATCTCCGACCAGCTCGACATCAACGCCCTCGTCGCGAACGCCGGCACGGTCGGCCTGGTCGCCGCGGCCGTGCTCCTCTTCACCGGAATCGGCTGGATCACGTCGATGCGGGACTGCCTGCGCGCGGTGTGGGAGAAGGACGACGAGGACGAGGGCAACCCCTTCGTCCGCAAGGGCAAGGACGCACTCGTCCTCATCGGCCTCGGCGGCGTCGGCCTCTGCTCGGCCGCCGCCTCGATCTTCGGCTCCAGCGCGGTCGGCAAGGCCGGGGACTGGCTGGGCGTGCCGCGCGACGGCGCGGGCGGCGGACTGCTGCGGGGCGGCGCCTTCGGCGTCGGCGTCCTGGCCGCCTTCCTGCTCCTGCTCTACGCCCTGACCCTGCTGCCGGGCGTCGAACCGCCCCGCCGCCGCCTGATCGAGGCGGCCCTCCTCGGCGCGGCCGGCTTCGAGCTGCTGAAACTGCTGCTCAGCGGCTACATGCGGGAGGTCGCCACGAAGAGCATGTACGGGGCCTTCGGCGTGCCGATCGCGCTGCTGATCTGGATCAACCTCACGGCGAAGCTGCTGCTGTTCTGCGCGGCGTGGACCGCGAGCCGCGACGATGCCGACGGGGACGGCGTGGAGGACCCGGAGCCGGGCCGCGAGCCCACACCGGAGCCGGGCCGCGAGCCCACACCGGAGCGGGGCCGCGAGCCCGCCCCGGAGTCCGCCGGTTCCGCTACACCCGGCCGCGAGCCCGGCGGCCGCGCCCCCGCGGCCAGCGCCGGTTGACCGCGTAGGCCCCGCCGGCCACTGCGGCCAGCACCCCGCCCGCCACGCCGAAGGCGGTACCGATCCCGCCGCCGGAGTCCGCACCGGACGCCGACGGGTTGTTCTCGTGGGACTGGGCCGGGGAGCCGTGGGAGGTGGTGTCGGCGCTCTTCGGCGGCACCAGCTCGCCCACCGGCTTGACCTTCCCGCTCGCCGCGAAGCCCCAGTCGAGCAGGTCGGCGGTCTCCTCGTACACGGAGTTGGCGCCGCCCGTCCCCGGGTTCATCACCGTGACCAGCAGCTTCTTGTCACCGCGCTGGGCGGCGCCGGTGAAGGTGGCGCCGGCCATCGAGGTGTTTCCGTTCTTCACCCCGGCGATCCCCTTGTAGGGGGAGATCCCTCCGGCGCCGGTCATCAGCCGGTTGGAGTTCTGGATCTCGAAGCTCTCGCGCGGCTTCCCGGGCTCCTGCCGGCCGGGGAACTTCGCGATGGCCGTGCCGCAGTACTCCCGGAAGTCCTGCTTCTGCAGGCCGGAGCGGGCGATGAGGGTGAGGTCGTAGGCGCTGGAGACCTGGCCCGGAGCGTCGTAGCCGTCCGGGGACACCACGTGCGTGTCCAGGGCCTGGAGCTCCTCGGCGTGCGCCTGCATGTCCTTGACGGTCTTCTCGACGCCGCCGTTCATGGCCGAAAGTACGTGCACGGCGTCGTTCCCGGACTTCAGGAAGACCCCGAGCCACAGGTCGTGGACGGTGTACTCGAGGTCCTCCTTGATGCCCACCAGGCTGGAGCCGGAACCGACCCCGTCCAGCTCCTCGTCGGTGACCTTGTGGACCTGGTCCTTGGGCAGACCCGGCAGCACGGTGTCGGCGAAGAGCATCTTCATGGTCGAGGCCGGGGGCAGCCGCCAGTGCGCGTTGTGTGCGGCGAGGACCTCGCCGGTCTCTGCGTCGGCCACGATCCACGAACGGCCCGTCAGGCTCGTCGGCAGCGCGGGCGCGCCGGGCAGCAGGTTGACCTGCGTACCGGGCTGCCCGAGCGACTGTCCGCCGACCGTGGACATCGAGGCGGGCGGGGGCGGCCCCTTGCGCGGCTGCCCCTTCCCGTCCACCGGTGGCGTCGGCGTCGGCGCGGCGCACACGGGCGAGGCCAGCAGCGTCGGGACCAGCAGGGCGGGAAGCGCGGCGGATAGGACCGTCAACGCGGTCTTCTTGGCAGACACGCAGGTGAAAGTACATCCCGATGCTGTGCTTAGCATCACGGACCGGCCAACCCGCCGCAACCACCGCCGGGACAGCCCACCCCGGCGCGTCCGTCCTGGGGACGAATCCGATACTGAGCTCATGAAACTCAGCCGCGCCGCTTCCTGGTTCCTGCTCGCCTTCGGAGTGTGGAGCTGGTTCATCTGGGTGTCTTTCGTCCGGAACCTGTGGAAGGACGGCAGCGGTCTGGCCTTCGACGACGCGGGGGACCCGACCGGGTACTTCTGGGTCCACCTTCTCCTGGCGGTGGCGTCCTTTCTCCTGGGGACGGCCGTCGGAGTGATCGGGTTGCGCGGGGTGCGCGCGCTGCGTCGCGAATCACGTACGGAGGAGGGCGCGTGACGATCGTTCTCTTCGCCGCCGTGGCCCTTCTGGTCGTGGCCCTCCTGGTCCTGGTGCACCGCTGGCTCTGGATCCGCCTGGTCCGCGACACCACCGCCCCCGGCGGCGGCGTCCGCCGCGCGGGCACCGCCCTGGCCTTCGCGCTCCCGCTCCTGTCCGTGGCCGCCCTCATGTCGGGCCGCGCGGGAGCCCCCTTCTGGCTGGAGCGCACGGTCGCCTGGCCGGGCTACCTCTGGCTGGCCGTCCTCCTCTACCTCACCCTGGCGATGCTCGTCGCCGAGCCGGTCCGCACGGTGTGGCTCCGCCGGCAGAACGGGCCCACGGCCCGGGCCGCCTCCGGGGCGCAGCCCGGCAGCAGCCCGGCCGCCGCCGCAGGCGTGGCCGCCCCGGGGCCCGGGGCGCAGCCCCGCAACGCCGCCGCAGGCGCGGACACCTCGGGGCCGGGGGCGCAGCCCCACGGCGTCCCCGCCGCCGCAGGCGCGGACCTCTCGGGGTCTGGGGCGGAGCCCCAGTTTCGGGAAGGGGCGGGGAGGGGAACTGCGCCGCAGGCCACCCTCGAAGCCACCGCCGAGCGGACAGCCCTGGCCGGGCAGCACGCCACGGCAGCCGACCCGGCGGAGACCGACCCGGCGGAGGCCAACCCGGCGGCAGCCAACCCGGCGGCGCCCAGCCCCACGGCGGCCGGCCTCAGCCGCAGACGCTTCGCCCGGATCGTCGCCGGCACGGCAGCCGCCGCCACGGCCGGCACCGTCGGCTACGGCACGTACGGAGTCCTCCGCGGCCCCCGCGTGAAGCGGGTCCAGGTCCCCCTGGCAAAGCTCCCCCGCGCGGCCCACGGCTTCCGCATCGCCGTCGTCAGCGACATCCACCTCGGCCCGATCCTGGGCCACGCCCACACCACCCGCATCGTCGAGACGATCAACCGCACGCAGCCCGACCTCATCGCCATCGTGGGCGACCTCGTCGACGGCAGCGTCCACGACCTCGCCCCCGCCGCCGAACCGCTCCGCGGCCTCCGTGCGCGCCACGGCTCGTACTTCGTCACCGGCAACCACGAGTACTTCTCCGGCGCCCAGCAGTGGGTCGACCACGTCCGCGAGCTCGGCCTCACCCCCCTGGAGAACGCCCGCCGCGAGCTCCCGTACTTCGACCTCGCCGGGGTCAACGACATCGCGGGTGAGAGCGAGGGCCGCGGCCCGGACTTCCAGGCGGCGCTCGGCGACCGGGACCGTGCCCGCAGCGCCGTGCTCCTCGCCCACCAGCCGGTGGTCATCGACGAGGCCGTCCGGTACGGGGCCGACCTCCAGCTCTCCGGCCACACCCACGGGGGCCAGCTCTGGCCCGGTGAGTACGTCGCGGAGCTCGCCAACCCCACCGTCGCCGGGCTGGAGCGCTACGGCGACACCCAGCTGTACGTCTCGCGCGGCGCGGGCGCCTGGGGGCCGCCGGTCCGGGTCGGCGCGCCGTCGGACATCACAGTCGTCGAACTCGCCTCATATCAGGCCTGAACCGCCCGAACCTTCAACGCCACGCCATGAATCGGCCTTCCCGAGGCTGAAATTCCGTGATGGGATGTGACCGATAATCGGATAACGGGACGCGGACTTCGGTGTGCGCCCACGTGGGGTGGAGTCAAGGATGCTGCGGTCTGTCCGCTCGAAAGTCATCGCGGCCGGGCTGGTCCTCGGCGTCGGCTCCGTCGCCACCTGGCAGTTGCTGCCGCAGATGGCCGGCGGCGGGGAGCCGATCCGCGTCGGCACGAGCGACGTGGTCTCCTCCCTCGACCCGGCAGGCGCGTACGACGCGGGCTCCTGGGCCCTGTTCAGCAACGTCTACCAGTCGCTGCTGACCATCAAGCCCGGTGCGGACACCCCGGTGCCCGACGCGGCCTCCGCCTGCGATTTCATCGGCGACAAGCTCACCACGTACCGGTGCGAGCTGCGTCCGGACGTGAAGTTCTCCTCCGGCCGCGCGATCACCGCCGAGGACGTCAAGTACTCCTTCGACCGGATCAAGGCGATCAACTCCGACCAGGGTCCGGCGCCGCTGTTCAACACCCTGGAGTCGGTCAAGGCCGAGGGCCGCACCGTCACCTTCAGCCTCTCCGCCGGGGACGCCACCTTCCCGTTCAAGATCGCGACGGGCGCCGCCTCGATCGTGGACAAGGACAAGTACCCGGCCAAGGCCCTGCGCGAGGACGAGAAGGTGGACGGCTCCGGCCCCTTCACCCTCGACGGCTACACGGCCGGCGCGAGCGTCGAGCTGAAGCCCAACGCCTCGTACAAGGGCCAGGTCAAGGTCTCCAGGAGCGCGGTCACCGTGAAGTACTTCAAGGACTCCGCGCAGCTGGAGCAGGCCTGGACCGACCGCGGGATCGAGGTCGCCCACCGCGACATGCCCCCGGCGGTTCTGGCCGACCTGAACCCGGGCCTGGAGGACACCCGGTACCAGGCCTCGGGCGGTACGGAGATCCGCAGCATGGTCTTCAACCTCCGCCCGGGCTCCTCGGTGGCCCAGCCCGCCGTCCGTCAGGCCGTCGCCGCGGTCGTGGACCGGGCCAAGGTCGCGACCGAGGTCTACAAGGGCACCGTCACCCCGCTCTACTCGCTCGTCCCGGCGGGCATCGCCGCCCACAGCACGCCCTTCTTCGACGCCTGGCCCTCGCCGAACGGACTCACCGCGAAGAAGCTGCTCAAGGACGCGGGGATCACGACCCCCGTCGCGATCACCCTCGGGGTCAACGTGCGCGGGGCGAGCGTCACCGAGGCCGAGGAGCTGAAGGCGCAGCTGGAGTCCACGGGCCTCTTCCACCTGACCATCAAGCCGGTCGAGAAGTGGAGCGACTTCCAGAAGGCCTACGCGGCGGGCGAGTTCGACGCCTACACCATCGGCTGGATCGCCGACTTCCCGGACGCGGACAACTTCCTCGCCCCGCTCGTCGGCGCCGACAACTCGATGAACAACGGCTACTCCGACAAGGCCGTCGACTCCCTCATCAGCCGCACCCAGTCCTTCTCGGACCGCGGCGCCGCCGCCAACGACTTCCGCGACCTGCAGAAGCTGGTCGCGCAGCAGGTCCCGATGCTGCCGATCTGGCAGAAGAAGGACTACGTGATGTCCCGCGAGGCCGTCGCGGGCGGCCAGTACCTCTCGGACGGCACCGGCGTGTGGCGCCTGTGGGAGCTCAGCTGGATCTAGGGCCTGTTGCGAAAGTGCTGGTCACGAGCATGTTCGTGCGGGCTGTGTTTCCATGCTCCGGTGAATCGAGAAGGTGTCCCCGCAGCCGACGGAGTCCCGGTCCGTCATGTCCGGCGTCGCAGCCCGCTCGACCTCGACGAGTACGTCCAGCCCGGCGTGGCGATCGTCTACGACACCAACGCCCTGAACCACTGGCCACGGCCGGACCAGGTGACGTGGACCAAGGTCCTGCGCGAGAACGTCCTTGAGGGGAAGCTGGCCCGGCTCGTCATACCGCTCGTGGTGATTGATGAGCTCGATCAGCAGAAGAGCGGGACCAACGCCCTGAGCGACAAGGCCGGCAAGGCCATCCGCTTCCTGGAGAAGACCCTGGACGGGACCGACCCCGGCCAGGCCGTGAACGTGCGGGACGACGCCACGCTGGAGGTCCGCCTGGGTCCGCCGGGGCATCAACGAGACGACACGGACATGGAGATCCTTCTGTGTGCCGCCGAACTCGACCAGCTCGGCGTACAGACCCGGGTGCCGAGCAACGACTTCGGTCTGCACCTGCGTGCCCGGAGCATGAGCCTGTTCCCGATGAGGCTGCCTCAGGCCCAGCAGCGGAAGGTGTCCCCGTCGCCCTCCCCTGGTGCGTGAGACGGCCGCTCTGGGCCTCAACTGGGTGCCAGGCGCCACGTATTCTCCGACGTGATCTTTCTCCGTCTATCGACACCGAGTGAGGTACCTGTGCGTGCTCCTGTGCGGCCGCTCGTTCTCGCCCTGTCCTTGACCACTGGTCTCGTCTCCGGGTGCGGCTCGGCGGCCGAGGACGCCAAGCCGAGTAGCACGCCCCCGCCGGCCGCGAGCTCACCTGCGCCGCCTGCGGAACCGAAGCTGGTGCCGCACGACCCGCCCAACTGGTTCGATGCCCGCGGCAAGGTGCTGCTGCCCGAGGTGGCCACGACGGGCCGGACCAACCTCGCGGGCCAGGTCCGCGGGGGCGGGACCGACCTTCCCGTCCTCCTTCACGACGCCTTGGCCTTCGTGGCCTCCCCCACCGGGGTGCAGGTGGTCGATCTCGCCACGGGCCGCACCGTGGGCGAGGAGGCGGCCCGTGGCAAGGCGCTGCGCAGTGGCTCCGAGGGGTTCACCCTGCCGCCGGTCCTGGCCGGCACCGAGGTGCTGACCCCGGCCCTGATGGCGACGCCCGCCTCGGGTACGTACGCCGCCGGGGCGGTGGTCGAGGTCGTCGCCGTCGGTACGGCGGCCCCGTACAAGGCTGCTTGGCGGACAACGGTCAAGCTGCCCGAGTGGGCGCTCCAGTCCACCAAGGTCAAGGTCAAGGTCGTCGGCGCGCAGGACGGAACGGCCGTGGTCACCGTGGTGGGCGCGGACACCGCGGTGACGTACGGGATCGACACCGTCTCGCACTCGCTGCGCTGGACCCACCCCGGCCTGGAGGCCGTCGCGGTGGGCACCGGAATGGTCACCGGCCTACTGGACGGCGAGCCCCTCACCCCAGTCCCGCTCGGGGTAGATCTCGCCAGCGGCACCGAGAAGTGGCGGGGAGTGGCGACGTACGCCGCAACCATGGAGGCAGCCGGTCCCGCTACCATCCGGGTCGCAGGTCAGGGGCCCAGTGGCTCGAAGAGCGACCAACTGCTGGACATGACCAGCGGACGGCTCCGCGCCGCCATGCCCCCGGAGCTGGAGGCGACGACCTGCACCTACGACCAGGTACGCACGCTGGTGTGCGAGGGCTCCTTCACGGTCGCCGCGGTGGACCCGGCCACCGGGCAGTTCCTGTGGGCGCTCAAGGACGGCGAGGGCGGTCGCGAGGCGCCGAAGGTGACCTCGGTCTGGCACGGGCGGGTCTACGGCCAGGGTGCGGGCGGCCCTGTCGCCCTGGACGCGCGGACCGGTGCGGACATGCCCACCCGGCCCGAGGCCGCGCCGCTCCTCGTCAACGCCTACGTCGGCCTGGTGCTCAATAAGGAACTACGGCTTACGAGTTACCCGGCCGGCGGCTGACCGGGCCCGCGGGTCACAGGATGTTGCCCTGCCTGCGGAGTCGGACGGTTGCCGCGAGGGCCTGGTGCAGCGGGGTGGAGAGCGGGTCGGCCTCGTCACGGCCGGCGCGCTCAGGTGCCGATGGTGGCAGCAGCCGCATGACCGCCTCGACCTCTCCCCAGCCGCGTGACCATATCGGCCAGCGGATCGTCATCATCCGCAAACGGCCGCGCCACTCTGTCGGCTTCGCAGATCCGGGCTAGGACCGGCTCCTCCGCCACCAGCGGGGGCGCGCCTGCTCGCCCTGGCCCAGGACAAGGTCTCGCCGACCGAGGTGCCTGCCAGCAGCAGTGGCGAACTCGGAGATAGCGACAAGGAGCTGCCCGTGTAGCCCCCTGGGGCTGCCGAGACCGTTGCTAGAAGCGTCCTCCGACGAGAGGACCAGGCTTAGCATCATGGCAACCTTTTGCACACGGACCGCCGACTGCCAGACCTCATCCGGACCCTCAAGCTGTACATGTTGGACGGCCCCGACCAGATGGTGGTCGTTCACCTCCTCGATGCGGGCCCGGCGGGCTGCACGGGTCTCGGGACTCATGGCCGGGCGGTTTGGGGTTGCGTCGCGGTTGAGGGCTTCCGCGTCGACGAGCGCAGCCTGTACCGCCTTCTCGTAGTCATGGGCCGCCGTGAGCAGGCGAGAGTATGCCTCCCGCTGTGCGGTCCGCCGCGCGGTGTCCAGCGGCCCGAGGTACGCGGCGCTCGCCTGGGCGAACACCCCCTCAACCGCTTTCCTGGCCTGATGCCTTGTGGTTCCGATTGCTGCGCCCGCCGTCACGAGTCCCGCACCCGCGCCGATCAGCGCTGCGGCTATCTCTGGTGTCATGCCAGCGATCCTGCCGGATGGCCGGGCTTGCCTCAGCCACCGTCGGGGCCACCTTCGGCAACGTATCGGGCGACCGAGTCGACGCCGGAGCGGGCGTATCACTCCAGGGAGCGCGATCAGAAGCCGAACGGCCACTTACCCCTGCGAGGTTCCCCGAAGCCGGCGTACAGCTCGCGCACGCGCTCGGAGATGGCTTCGTACGCGGCTTCCACTGCCTCGCTCGTCTCTTCAAGCGCGGTCTAGATGCCGATGCCGAGCGTGCCCCTCTGCATGCCTTCCTCCAGCGTCGCAGGCCCGTCTGGCTTTGTTGGCGAGTTGTCACCTACGCAGCCATGCTGATGTGTTGGCAACGGTGGCGGCCCGAAGGGAGTTGTCCTCGGCGGAGTCGGTCGCGGAAGTGCTTACATGGCGACTGGACGGGTGGATGAAGCAGCGCGCGAGCGCGGAGACGTCCGGTACGAGTCCGTCGTCGACAGTCGCGGGCGGCACGGTGGGAGGGGCCGCACCGGCACGTAAAGCGGCACCGGCACCACGGCGCAGGCCGCCCGGGGAAGGGCAAGGGAAGCGTCCGAGGAAAGCCCGTTAGCGAGGGGAGACCAGCGAGATGTCGACACCAGAACAACAGGAGCCGTTCGCCGAGTCGGCAGGCGAGGCGCTACAGACCGCAGTCATGTCGGTGCGTCTGGTCATGGCCATTGCGGACGCTGTCCGCAGGCATCAGCAGCGGAAGATGAAGGGGGAAGAGGACGAGCTTCTGCCCGCCGCGCAGACGGCCGTGGATGCGCAGGAGGAGCTGAAGGGCCTGCTGCCCTCGGACATTTCCGCGGCACTGCTGAAGGACGCTGACTGGCCACAGATGGCACAGCAGCTGATGGCGCTCAAGAAGGCCGGGGTGGACCTAGAGCAGCTGCTGCCGCGGGTCGGCGAGATTGCAGTGAGCGTGCGGGACCAGGTTGCCGCGAACGAGGCGCGGGTCGCGGGGGAGGGGACCGGGCAGTGGGAGAGGATGCTGCGCGAAACGCTCCCGGCGGGGATGGTGCGCGAGGCGATGCTGTCCTCGCCGGCGTGGCCGGACATGGCGGCGACGCTGAGTGAGATGGATGCGAAGGGGGTGAACGTGCGGCAGATCCTTGCCGCCGCTCACGACGAAGGCCTCGGTGTGGACCAGGCGATGGCCAAGGTCTTGTCCGCGGGCGAGACGCCGACCATGAGCCGCGACGCGATGCGGTTGTGGGGACCGTTGACGGAGGGGCTCGACCTTCCGCCGGATCTTGACCTCTCTGACCGGGAGCGGGCGTTCCGGCAGGTGGCGATCTCGCCCCAGGACAATCAGCGCTTCACTCGCATGGTGCGTGAGGCGATGCCCGGACGTGAGCGCGACGCTGACCTGATGGTCGCCGCGAAGCAGTGGCCGGTGGTGGCGTCGCGGATGGCCAAGATGGAGAGCGAGGGCAAGCCGGTCAAGGGCCACCTTGCGGGGCTGATGAAGGACACCTCGTGGGAGAAGCGGCCGGGGTCACTCGGCACGCGGCTTTTGCACGCGACCAGCGATGCACTGCGTCGTCCTCCGGCTACGGCTGGCACGGGGGCGCGGCGGAGGGTCAGCACGACGGCGGCCCTGTTGCAGTCGTCGACGGTGGGCCCTACTAGGGCGCAGAATTCCAAGAGCGAGGCGCCTGCCCAGCCGGGGGTTGCTGCGCACCGGGAGAGTGCTGTGGCGAAGCAGGGCAAGACTCGCTAGAGGGCTGGAACAGAAGCGTGCCGCAGGCCTCTTCGGGTCTGCGGCACGTGCTGTTTTCGGGTACGGAAAGGTCGGGTCAGGGGCGTGTGGCGCCGTAGTAGTCCCGTTCGGGCATCGCGGAAGAGAGGGGCACGACCTCGACAAATTTTCCGGTGCGGGGGGCATGGAGCACGTTCCCGTCGCCGGCGTACATGGCGACGTGGTAGATGGAGTTTGTGCTGCCGTGGGACCAGAACAGGAGGTCTCCGGGCTGGAGTTGGTCGCGACTGACGGGGTGGTGCGAGGTTGCGCGGTACTGGCGGTCGGCTACGCGCGGCAGCTGTATGGCGGACCAGTACGCGTACTGGACGAGGCTGCTGCAATCGAAGCCCACCGTGACGGACGCGGAGCAGGAGCCGTTGAGGTAGCCGTTGGTGCCGTCGCAGAAGCCCAAGCCGGGGCCGGCGGGTGTGCCGCCGCCCCATGAGTAGGGGGTTCCTATCCGGCCGGCCGCTTTACGCAGGGCGTCGGGGCCGCTTCCGGTGCCGGGGATTTCGATCTGCCCGGGGCCCTGGAAGCGGGGGAGGTCGGCGAGGATGCTGCGGACGTAGTTGTACGTCTCGCCGCCGGAGAAGGACTTGGGCGGGACTCCCTTGTACTTGTCGACGCGTCCCCATCCGGCGTTGTAGCCGGCGAGGGCGAGGGCACGGGGTTCGTCACTGTATCCGGAGCTCTTTCCCTGCTTGATCAGGGAGCACATGAAGCGGCCCTGTGCCATGACGGCGTCGCCTATGTCCCAGGGGGAGGCCTCGCCGTTCTTGTCGGAGTCGCGTCCCCAGGTGGCCCAGGTGCCGGGCATGAACTGGGCGGGGCCTTGGGCTCCGACGTGGCTGGTGGCCTCACCTCGGCTGGTCTTGAATTTCGATTCGGCCCACAGCTGGGAGGCGAGGAGAGCCGGGGTGATCTCGGGCTCCGAGCATGATTCGTCTTCGGCGCGGGGCGACGGCGTGTCGTGGTAGACCGGGCCCGCGCCGCGTTCGCGTCGGGCCGCCGGGTCCCGACCGAGCCTACGGAGGGTCGTGTGCCCTTCTGGTCGTCCCCGTGTTGGCGAGCAGCCGTGACGGAGTCGCTGCTGTGGATGATCCAGTCGGTGGGGCGGAAGTGAGAGGAGAGGGTACGGCCGAGCTGGGTCGCGTCGAAGGGGCCGCTGGACTCGAAGACCCCCAGGGACATCGGCCTGCCCAGCGTCATCTCCCACCTGCCCGCCCACTCGGCCAGCGCAGGGAAGGCTTCCATCACCGTCTGCTTCTCGAGGTACCCGTGCCCGCCCATGAAGTCGCCCGGATACCGGTCGGAGTGGTGGGCGTTCCAGTGTTCACGTGCGGCCCGGACGATCGCTGTGCTGTTGATGTCAAGGTCGAAGTCGCTGGGCTCAGGTTCGGCGCCGAGGCGCCACATCAAGTCGTAGGGGCGGCGCACAGGCCGGTCCTCGTTGCCGCCGAGCCATTCCCGGAGGCGTTGCGCCGCCTCCGGATTGACGGCCGCCAGATCCTCCTCGCGAGGCAGTGTCTTGTGAAGGCCGGAGAAGAAGTCTGCGCCGGTGCCCTTGAGACGGATGTCGACTTGGGACGCCTCGATGCCGTCCTGCCCCAGTGCCTCCAGCATCTCCGTGCGGAACCCTTGGTAGAGCTCCGGTGTCATCCCCATGGGAGCCTCACCACTGAGCAGCCATTTGACCTGGACCGGGTTGATGCCGAGGAAGTCCAGGTCGCGCTGGGTGATGGCGTAGCCGGAGTCGTCGCGGGGCCACCACTCCGGGAACTCCTCCTCGCCCTCCAGTATCCGGGCGATCCGGCTGTCGAACGGATCGGCGGGATCGAGTTCCGCCGTGATCGTAAGAGGCTGCCACTGGGAGCCGGGTTCATCGGGGACCTGGGCTGTGCTCTCCTGCACGGTGTTCTCCGGCTCCTCGGCGCCGGCCAGAACGGGGGCACCGAGGGCGACGCTGCTCGCCGCTGTCTGTTCCATGGCAGGGGCCGGGGAGCCAGCGGCGAAGACCCCGTCGAGCGTGACCAGGCTGTCGCCCGGCAGCGTGACCCACTCCTTCTGCCCGAAATAGCCCATCCCTGTCACGGGGAGGGACAGGATGTCCTCGGCGGGCTTGAGGTCGGCCAGGACCACGCCGCCCCCGCCACGCTGCTCCAGCCAGTCGGCCACGATCTGACGGTCTGCGGACCAGCTCGCCAGCGGCCTCTGGCGGGCCTCGAAGGTTTCCCCGACGTCCAGGCCCGCCCATTCCGGCTGTCCGGCTCCCTCCGGCCAGCTCATCGCCCGGTAGGACATCACTTCGGTGACGCCGTGTGCGGCGAGGACCTCCTGGGTCATCTCGTACTGGGTGCGCAGGAACTCCCGCAGCGCGTCGCGGTTGTAACTGAGTTCGCGGTCGACGGAGAAGCGGGTCTTGGGGTCCATCCGCCATTCCAGCACCTCGGTGAGGCCGAACTCCTCACGGGTGGCCTGCTGCAGCGCGAGCACGCGTACGTTGTTGTTGGAGCCGTACGACCATGACCCCATCAGCTCGCTGACCGCGATCATGCGGACCAGGGTGTCGGCCTGCGGGCCGTCCATGGGCACCACCATGTCCGGGGCGTGCCGGGGATTGCCAGGGTCGAGTTCGTCGACGTGAAGGACGTCGGCCCCCATGGAGGAGTACTGCTCGTTGTGCGGGACCAGCACGTAGCTGCCGTCGCCCAGATGGTCCGCCATGTCGTTGCCGATGTTCAGGCCCATCGCCGCGAGGACGAGCTCGGGCGTGGACGATCGCATCCGCTCGGCGATGGCCCGGATCGCGATGGTCTTGGCCTGGGGTGTGCTGTTGATCCGGCCGTTGTCGGTCAGCAGCGCCTCGCCGACCCGGAGCCGGTCGGCCCGTTCCTGCGAGCCCAGTGGCGGGGGCAGCGGGTGGTGTCGCTCCGGTGCCAGCACGGGCAGTGCGACGTGGTGACCCGGCGGCCGGGGCAGCAGCGCCCCAGTACCAGTCGCGTGTTCAGCAACCTGGCCGAACCGTTCCATGACCGTGTCATGGAGCTCGGGCCGGGCAACGTGCTCGAACAGGGGCCGCAGACCGTCGAGGTGCCGGCGCATGATCTCGATGTCGCCGGGGGGAACCGGATTGTCCACCCAGGAGAACACGTGCGGCTCGGCCTGTCGGAAGAAGGTGGTGACGAACGGGTTCGACGGGTCCGGGACGAGGCCGCGGGACATGACACCGTCCACGACCGTGAGCAGGCTCTGCTGCTCTCCGAGTGCCAGTTGGGCGATGGTGAAGCCCTGGGTTGCGGTCAGGGCGTGGTGCAGGCCGAGGAACACGCCGTCACGGGTCCTTGCCGCCCCTCGGTCCGCCAGATCGGCCAGGTCCTGGTGGCGGGTGGAGGCCTGCTCACCAGGCATGTGATCGGTGTAGACCGTACGCGGGCCGATCGGGTGGGACAGCGGAACGCGAGAGCCCACTGCGCGGCCGATGTAGGCGTCGAGGAGCCTGTTCACCAGGTCCTCGGCCCGCGCATGCTCCTCGTAGACGGCCTGGGTGCCGTCGTCGAAGGTGGCCAGCTCTCTTTCTGTGATCCCAGCGCCGTCGCCGAGCGCCTCGCGGGCGATCACGTGTGCGCCAGTAACGGGGTGCGCGGGCAGCGACGTGACCTCGGTCGACGCGGTCCCGGGCGTGGACGGCTCACCGTTCAGAACTGAGTCGAGCGCAGTGCGGACCTTGGGCCAACTCGCGGCGAAGCCGGGATGGAGGTTGATGTCCGGGACCTGGGAAAGGGGGATCCAGGCCAGGGCCAGGGACTCGCCTTCGACAGGCTGGACAGTCATTCGCTGGTCGACCGAAACGATCACGGTGTCATACGACCAGCCGCCGTGGTCGTCCCGTACGACTCGCTCTACGCGGGCCCGGGCGGGATCGAAGTCGCTCTCCTCAACTGCTTCACGGATCGCGGCCTCGGCTGCGGACTCGTTGCTGTCGCGGGCGCCTCCGAGCAGCGACCACGTCTCCCCGTGGTCGGTGTCCGTGTCCCTGTGGTGCAGGAGCACGTACCCCTCGCCGTCCGTGCCGCGGTGGACGGGCAGCAGCCCGGCGGCACCGAACCGGCCCCAGTGTCCATGGCCCTGAGCACAGTTCACCCAGCCGTCACCCGCCATCGCGGGCAGCGTGGTGGTTCCGGCGTCTGTCCCCGACGTCTCACTGCCCAACTGCTCACTCATCGCAGCCCCCATCCGCTCGTTTCGATACGTGGTGCCGTTGCTGCCCCCGTTGGGCCGTGGCCCTGCGCGGCGGGGTCATTCGCCGCGGAGAAACCCCTCGGCCTGGAGCCGCAGAGCCGTGGGAGCGGCGGACCAGGCCGGGGTCCGCATCAGCTCGCGCAGCTTGACCTCCTTGACCTCCCGCGGAGCGTCCGCACGCAGTCCGACGTGGGGCCACACCCGGTCAAGGTCGTCGTATGGCAGGTCCCAGTGGGAGCCGAAGGCGGACTCGGCGTCGCCGGACGGTTCCACGGACGGGACCAGGACCTCGTCGGCGGTGGCGGCGGGGGTGATCTCGACGATGGTGAGGCCGAGCCGGTCGATGGCCGCGCGGAACAGGGCACGGTGGTCTTCGACGGTGCCGGCGGAGGGCCGTTCTCCCGGGTAGAACAAGGTGAACGCCCAGCCGGACTCGCCGATCCGGGCCACGTCCAGGACGAGGCGGGTGCCGTTGTCATCGGTGAAGGAGCGGTGCGCGATGCTCTCCGCCGCTCCGGGCCCCTCGGTACGGGGCGTCGCGTCGAGCCGGAACGTTCCGAGCAGCCAACGCTGCTGGTCGGATGTCAGCTCCCCGTGGGAGAGCGCGTGGAGCGCGGGCCACAGCATGATGAAGGGTCCCTTCTGGGGGTCGACGGCAACGTGAGGTTTCATGATCGCTGCTGCATCCGGGCCGGGGCAGCCGAATTTGCTGTGAGATGGATCGGATTGCTCCAGGCCCGTCCTCCGGCGGCGTCTTCGACGGTGACCCGGCAGAACCCCTGCCCGAACATGGCCACGGGCAGGGAGCACTCCGTCAGCGCCTCGCCCTCGACGACCTGGAGGCCCGGAGCGCCACCGGTGATCAGTATTTTGCTCACGGGCGAGGAGCGCACCGTGATCAGGCCGTCGTCGAGCCTGATGTCGTGCAGCTCGGGACCAGTGCTGGAGTAGTAGCGACCGGCCTTCAGGGCCGACAGGAGTGCTTCCGGGTCGAGGGACTCGGCGCGCACCTGGACCCAGGCCACGCAGCCAGGCGGATCCTGGGGCTGGAAGTGCGCGTCGTCGGCGGCGTACGCGTTCAGCCGGTGTCCACGGTTGAGGAGGACGTCGGTCAGGTGCCAGCTGTCGCCCCGGTGCTCGCGCTCCGCGAGCGCGTTGTACACCTCGACTGCGTGGGCGGCGTCCAGACTCTCGGCATCGGCGGTGGTGAGCAGCGAAGCCGCCGGGTGGGCCATGCCGATGAACGCACCCGCCGCCCGTGCCCGGCGCGCCAGCTCCGGTCCGCTCTCGCCCGGCTCGGGCGGTGCGAAGCCGAGGGGCAGCCCCACCGCGACGATGTGCCACTTCGGCCCGGCCTCGGTACGCGGGGCGTGCAGCTCGGCTCCCAGCAGTGTGGTGAATCCCGGTGTACGCAGCTGCCGGGTGTCCGTCAGCGGGAATCCGTACTCGGCCCGGAAGTGATCGGTGACGGCCAGGAAGTCGTAGCCGGCCTCCTGATAGCGCTGCGCCACTTCCGCGGGTGAGAGCGCCCCGTCGGACTCGTTGGAATGGGTGTGCAGGTTCCCGCGCCAGAACCGGCCGGGCTGATCGAACGGCAGATCCGTCATGAGCATGAGTCGTCGCACCTCGGGGGTTGGGGACAGGGAGAAGATCGGGCCTGATGGCGGGGACTGGCGGGCAGTGACCGTTTCGAGGTTCCTGAGCCGGTCGACTTCGGCCAGGGCCGCCGTGTGCAGGTGCACCGCCCAGCTGCGGGTGCCGGGTGCGGCTCCGTGCCCGTGATCCTGGCGGCGTCCGGCGGCCCGGCCGGCGGATGGCTGGTGCTCAACTGGTTTGCCCTCCTTCGGTCAGTCGATGGGCTCGGCGGCGTAGGTGCCGTCGCCGAGCGGGACGTCGGTGAGCTCGAAGCGCTGCGTGCGTCCGTCGATGTGGTGGGTGATGACGGTGCCGCTGGGCCGGGTGGTGTCGTACTGGCCCGGGCCGCAGGTGCGCAGCAGGGTGTACCGGCGGAGCGTGCGTGCGCACTCCAACGGGGCAGCTGACGCGAGATCTTGACCGGCTGCGGTCCAGCGGTTCAGCAGTCGGCGGGGGACGGTGGCGGCTCCGGCCAGCAGTGCGGTGGAGCAGGTGGTGATGAGAGCGCCGGACAGGATCTCGGTGAACAGTTCGGGTAACACGAGGGGCCTTTCGCGGTCGGTGTGGTCCGCTCGTCTAGCGGGCCGCGCCGACTGTGGAGGACGGCGGGGTTAGCCGCGCAACCCCCTTCTCACCCGGGCTCTTGGCCGGGATCGTCGAACATGACGCGGGGTACGTCGTCATCGGGTCCCCAGCCCGGGGGCGGGTCGAACGCGGACGGCACGTCGTCGCTGCCCCATGAGACCGGGGTGGGGGCAACACCCAGGCGGGCGAAGGCGTCTCGGAAGACCGGGACGTGCTCCCGATCCATCTGGTAGGCGATGTTCTTGTGCCAGCTGGGGTTGTCCGGGTCCCATACCGGGCTGATCGGCGCGCTGATCCCCTCGGGCCACCAGCCCTCGCGGACTCCGCGCGGGATCGTGCGGGACAGGGCGACGGTCGGGCCGTTGAGCTTGCCGATCGTGCTGCGCAGCCGGTCGGCGTCGATGTGGCCGTTTCCGTCGATGACGACCATCTCGGCGAACCGGCGGGCGCCGGCGGTCAGGGCGCGGAGGTAGCGCTCGGCCCGGTCGGCGGTCCAGCCGGTGTTGACGGTCGTGATAGTGAGCTCGGCCCGGTGCGCGGCGGCGAGGGCGACGAGTTTCTCGGCGAAGGCCTCGTCCACGCCCTCGATGGTGATCTTCATGGCGGCTCCGGCAGATTCTTACCCGGTTCTCCGGGTTCTTCATGTCAAGTATGGCCCGCCACGCCTCGCTCCGGTGCGGAATTTGGAGAATCCAGCGAGATTTCTCCATCGGATCTGGCGATGAGGCGCGGCACGCTTATCGCCTCGGATAAGGTCGAGGCGCTCTTGCGGACCGGTCCTACGCTGGAGGCATGGCCACCGATCCCTTGCTGAGACAAGGCCCCGACTCGACGGATCTGGTCCTGCGCGTCGGCCCGGCCGGGCCGACGTGGAACGCGCTGACCTCGGCGGGGCCGGCGCTGTTCACTCCGCTCGCTCTGGGCGTGCCGACCCTGCTCGTCGCCTTCTGGATGGCGCTGGCCGGGGCGCGGGCGTCGACCGTGTTCGTGGTGGTGGGGGTGATCGCCGGGCTGGAGTACCTGATCGGCTGGCTGGCGCTGGCTTTTCCCCGGGCCCGGGACATCCTGCGGGTGGAGTTCGCGCCGGCCGGGGTGCCCGCGTCTCTGCGGTTGGTCCGGGCCGCCGGGCCGGACGACTGGCTGCCCGTCAAGACCCTGCGCGAGGTGCGGCTGACGCACAAGGTGGTGGAGCCGCACCAGGGGGACTACAAGCCGGCCGTCTCCACGCTCGCGCTGGAACTCGTCCTGCGGGGCGTCCGGGAGCGGCTCGCGCTCCCGGACGGCGGCGACCCGCAGCGGCTCGCCGACGCGCTGAAGGCCCTGCTCGGCCCGGCTGGGGTAGTGGTGGAGCTGCGCACCGAGCGCAGCACGCGCGATCGGCCGCAGCCCAACTCCGGCTGGACCTCCGGCGGTTCGGCCTCGGCTGGCTCGGGTGGCGGCTGACCCCGGGCTGCCCGTGGCGCTCCCCGGTTGGGCGTGTTGAGCCGCCGGGTCGGCTCGGCCGCAGCCGGGTCCTCCGGCCACGGGTGGCGGGGGTAGCGGCCGCGGAGCTCGGCCCGCACGGCGCGGTAGCCCTCGCGCCAGAACGACGCGAGGTCGCCGGTGACGGCGGCCGGGTGCCCAGCCGGGGAGAACAGGTGGACGGTCAGCGGGGCCCGCCCGTCCGCCAGCGCGAAGGCGGCAGACCAGCCGAACAACTCCTGCAGTTTCACCGCGAGTACGGGCCGCTCGCCGCTGTAGTCGACCCGGACCCGCGAGCCCGGCCATGGGGACCAGCCGGACAGTCAGTATCGGTGAGAACGATCATGATCGGTGGTGGCGGTCCGTCAATGCCCTCGCTCGGGTCGTGAGGCTCCTATCTTTTTCATCGACGAGAAGACCGCGATTCGTTACGCGGCCTCCGCACGGCAACTCATGGAACAGTCAACCGAAGCCGATACCGTGGCTTCACCACGAACCCACGGGTTCACCCCCTCGCAGCACGGCGACGAACCTCCGGGTTCCCACTGAAGACCCTTCAGTTTCCATGAACTCACGGGCATCTTGGGGTGCCGGTAAGAACCGTGTCACCAGCCGCAAACGACGGTGATCAGTCCTCTGGCCTGGAGGCCCGGGGCAGTTCCGCCGTACTGGTCGTCTCGGCGAGTGCGAGGCGGCCGCCCTTCAGTTCGGGCACGTAGTTGTAGACGGTGTTGCGGGAGACGCCGAACAGCTTCTCGATCAAGGTCACGGTGCCCTCGGGGCGGGTGAGCGAATCAACGTCGATGGGCACGAACTGGTGGGGGGTTACGGCGGGAAGTGTAATCCCGGTCCCGGTCATTACCCGGCCGTCTTCTTGGAAGACACCGTGTACGTAGTCGCCCGCGCTGCTGACGACGAGATCATCCAAGACTGACAGGCACCTGTGCTCGGCAGACGATCCCGCCTCGTTGGCCGAGCAGTTCCCCCAAGCGCGCACGTTGCGTCGGCAGCGCCTGCATCTGCACCGCCGACAACGCCCCGGACGAGCGTCGGAACAGGAGCGCGGGGGCCAAGTGGGCCAGGTCCTGCCCAGAGGCTGGGACCTGGTCCAGGAGCGGGCGCAGCTGCTGGATCTCACACCGCAGGTGTACGGCATCGGGCTCTCACCTGCATGAGGGACACCCGGCAAGATCACCACCGTTCGCGGCTGGTGACAGGGTTCTTACCGGCATCCCGTCATGATGAACGTGCGTGTCCTCCTGGAGACCGACCAGCTCGTCACGGAGATCAGCGACCACACCGGCCTGACGGCCCGCAGCACGTCGCGGACGCGGTGATCGCCCACTACGGCGGCCTACCTGCGCCGCACCGGGCTTCGGCGGCCGGGCGGGCTGGTGCCAGCACCACTCCACGAACGCGACGAGCGTCCCGGAGCGGACGGCGGCCGGCGGCAGGTCGGCTTCGGCGCAGAACCTGAGCCAGGCCTTCCAGTCGGCGGCGTATCCGTCGCGGGTCGCCTGCGGGCGGTTGTCCTCGACGTGGGCCGTGGCCTCGCGGTCGAGCCGCTCCTCGACCGCGGCGTCGAACCGTCCGGGCGCCGGTACCGCGGCCTGGCGGGTCATGGTGCTCTTGGTGACCGACAGTTCCGTGTTCACCATGCTCTGCCCCTGAGTGTCCGTCACGCCGCTTTTTCCGTACCACTGTTTGTGCCGTCTGGTTCCCGCATTTGTGAGCCTATCCGGGATTCATATGGCGGCTGCACGTAAGGAACATCAAGAACATCGAGAAGGTCGAGCAGTTGGACCGGCTCAAGGGCTACACGCCTGACGTGAACAACATGTCCACTCCTGACCCGATAAGCGCACTATCGAGCCGTTGGGGAAAGGGACTCGGGAAAACACACCGTCGTTCAGTTGTGCCGAAGGGCACGTCGGCGGCACCAGAAGCAGGTCCTGGTCGCCTAGCTCTGATCATGTATTTGAACGGCAAGTCCCCAGTGATGTGCGACACATGGGCGAGGGTGAGAGCGCTGAGGGAGCGGGTCCGCATGACCTCGATAGGTGCTTGTGACCTGCGGTGATGGGAAAGCCTCGTCTCTCATACTCCCGATGAGTGACATTTGAGCAATCTGTAGGTCAGTTCGGAGTGTCGCGCGGGGAGTTGGGGCGAACGAACTCGGCTGGGCCTACCGGCCAGGCGTATCGTTTGGGCCCATCGAGAGCCCTTCGGAAATGACGAAGGGAGATCGCTGCGAGGACTGCTTCCTAAAGGGTGTTGCAGAAGGTCCGGCTCGGGCAGGCCTGAGTGGTGTTTGACCTGGTGTTTCACTGTGCCATGGCGAGGTTGTGCATGGTGGCGACGGCCTGGACGGCGTGGTGGAGGCCGTCGCCTTTCTGGCGGCAGTCGCGGAGGATCTTCCAGTTCTTCATACGGGCGAAGGTGTGCTCGACGCGGGCGCGAACGCGCCGGTGCTCGGCGTTGTCCTCCTCCTGCCCACGCAGGAGGGGACGTCCAGCTCGTCTGCGGTGCGGGACGATCAGCCCGGTGCCCAGGTAGGCGCCGTCCGCGATGACCGTCGCCCCGGCTGCCGCGGCCGGCAGGTCCGACTCGCGCCAGACGTGGGCATCTGCCTTGTTGCCCGGCGCAGGGCGGGCTGAGGCGACGACCAGACGGCTGTCCGCGTCGATGATGACCTGCACGTTCGCCGAGAACCGGTAGTTCCTCGACGAAGCGCCAACGGTGCGGTCGCGGACGGGGATCAAGGTGCCGTCCACGATCCGCAACCGGTCCACGTCGGCGACCGGGCGCGGGGCCGGTTCCAGCGCCAGCAAGGGCCGCAGGCGCTGGATGACCCGGCAGACGGTGGCCGGGGAGATCCCGAACAGCGGAGCGAGCTGCCGCATCGTGAGTTCGTCCGGTAGTACACGGCCACCAGCAGCACCCGGTCAGCCAGCGGCAGACACCAGGGCCGGCCACCGCCGGGCCCGTTCCCGCCCCGCTCCCGCACCACCTTCACCAGCCTCGCGAACCGATCGATCCGCAAGCCCGTGAACGTCTCCACCCACACCGACTCAGCCCGCAACACCCCACCCATACAGGCAAAATGCCCAAAACAAAGCCTTCTGCAACACCCTTTAGGACCCGCCTACGGGCCCTCCTCCGGACCTTCCTCCGGCCCCGCGTCGGGGTCGGAGGCCCGCTTGCGGCCCGGACGGGACACGGCCGACTGGGCCATGCCCGGCAGGAAGTCCGTGAACAGCTCGTGCACTTCGCGCACCAGCGGCCGCAGCACCCGGAACCGGGCCAGGATGATGCCCCGGGTCGTGAGCTGCGCGCCGCGCTGTGCGAGCCGCCGGGTCTTCTCGCTGTCCGGGGAGCGGTCGAAGACCCAGTAGAGGACCAGGCCCATCTGCGAGAGCCACATCAGCTCCGGCAGTACGTCGGCCAGTTCGTCGGGGACCTTGGTCTTGGCCCCCGCCAGCACCTCGCGGTGCATGTCGATCGCCGTCTTGCGGGCCGCCTCCGACTCCGGGGAGAACGGGCTGAGCGGGCTCTCCGGGTCCGCGGCGTTCTTGAAGAACTGCGAGGCGAACTCGTGGTACGGAGCCGCGATGTCCAGCCAGCTGGTCAGGACGCCCGCGAGCCGCTTCTGCAGGTCGGTCTCGTTGTCCAGGATCGGCCGGACCGCCGCCAGGTGGGCGGCGCCGATCCGGTCGTAGAAGCCCTGGACCAGGTGTTCCTTGGACTCGAAGTAGTAGTAGGCGTTGCCGACCGATACTCCGGCCTCCTTGGCGATACCGCGCATCGTCGTCTTGTCGAAGCCGCGCTCCTGGAAGAGGCGGAGCGCGGTTTCGAGGATGAGCGTGCGGGTCTGCTCGCTCTTGGGAGCCTTCTGATCAGTCACGGCACCGAGCCTATCGGGGCGCGGAACACCGGTCGTCACAGGCCGGTTCCCCTATCTGCGCCGGGGAGCCGTCCCGCACGGCCTCGCGCCAGGTGGAGGCCGTGTACATGGCCGCCCGGGCGAAGGGCCGGCCGGCCGGGGTGGCCAGCCAGTTCGCCTTCGGCCGGTGCTCGGCCAGCGCCCACAGGCAGACGATGAAGGCGTCCGTCCCGGTCCACACCTGTCCGGAGTCGCCGATGACGGTGATCTCCTTCAGCGTCGAGGCGTGGTCGAGCTGCGGGTACCGCCGCTGCGCCTCGAAGGAGGCCGCGGGGATGAGCCGGAGCGGTACCAGCCAACGCTGGCCGAGCAGCCAGTGCCGGATGTGTACGCAGAGCGGGCAGTTCGCGTCGTAGAGCACCGTCAGGTGCCGGGTCGCGGCGGCGGTCGGAGCGGTGGCCACCGGGATCAGACCCCGGCGGGCGCGGTCCACCCCTGGGGGGCGACCGGCGGGGTCTGCTGACGCTCCATGATTCCCCGGCGGCGCATCTTGTTCAGCACCCAGACGTTCGCGAGGTGCATGAAGCCGAGGACCAGGAGCACGACTCCGAGTTTGACCGACAGTGCCTCGAAGAGTCCGCGGGCCGCGACGATCTCCTCGGCCGACCGCAGGTAGAGGGTCACGAAGCCGATGTTGACCAGGTAGAAGCCGACCACCAGGAGCTGGTTGACGGCGTCGGCGAGCTTCTCGTTCCCCTGGAGGACGTCGCCGATGAAGACGCGGCCGTTGTGGCTGAGCGTGCGGGCCACCCAGACGGTGAGTCCGATGCTGATGAGCAGGTAGATGACGTACGCGACCACGGTGAGGTCCATTGCCCTCAGCCCCCTTGAACGTGTTCAACTGCTGACGGCACTGACTGTAGACTCATTTTTGAACAGGTTCAAGCGAATGGAGCCGTGCTGATCTACGGGGTCGCCGGCTTTCGTTGGGGCGGTCGGCCGGCTGCGAGGAGTTCCTCGACGTCCAGGGTGACCTTCGCGCCGAGGGAGTCCGGCAGCGTGGCCAGTTCGCCGGGTGCGTAGACGCGGTGGCTGCCGTAGTCGCCCTCGCGGGGATCGGTCAGCACGTGGATCCGCTGGTGCTGGCGGTTGACGATGACGTAGATCGGGATCATGGCGTCCGCGTAGGCGCCGACCTTGGAGCGCAGGTCGGTGTTGTAGTTGCTTGAGGTCACTTCGAGGACGAGCCGGAACACGACGGGGTCGTAGCAGTTGTTCCTGACCAGGTGCTCATCGCTGTCCGCGTCGACGACGACGAGGTCCGGGATGGCGAAGTCGTCCGGACCGTCGGGCAGCCACAGCCCGATGCCCTGGTGCACCTCCGTCTCGCCGTCGTCCAGGCCTGCCGCGACGAACGGACGGGTGATCTTGTTCAGCACCCTGGAGTGCGGGATGTCCGCGGGGGGCGTCACGGTGAGCTGGCCTCCGATGATCTCGACGCGGTAGCCAGGGGCCTGCTCGGTGAGCCTGTTGGCCGCTTCGAGCAGCGTCAGCGGCCTGTCCTCGTCCGGGTACGCGGAGTACTCGACGGGTGCTGCGGACATCTCGGGCCTCCCGTGGGCTGGGTCGAGACCATCATCGTAGGGCGGCCGGACGGACCCGTGCGGTATCCACGCGATTCACCGGAAGGGGTGCGTCGGGAGCCGGGACGCCGGCCCGCGAGCCGGAAATGATCATCCCGCGATCTTCCGCGACGGGCCCCCCGGCCCGCCACCGGCTTCCTTGCCGGACGCGGACACGGGACTGCCCGGGACTACATGCTCAGCGCGCGCGCCTGGTTGATCTGGGTCATCACCCACATGTAGGTGCCCGGGTCCACCGCGGGGATCATCGTGGAGTGGTGGCGGCCGGCGCTGTTCACGGTGATCTGGATGTAGCCCGTGGTGCGGCGCTCCTTCATCAGGAGGAAGAACAGCCCGAGCAGACAGAAGAGGAAGAAGATGACGGCCAGCACGATCGCGTGCGCCGGGATCTTCTCCTTCGTCCGGGAGAAGTCCGCGGCGTTCCAGATCGCGCCCTTGAGCGGCATCGGCCCCGACGGGGTGATGATCTGGTCGCCGGCGATCGTGATGTCGCCCAGGGAGAGCCCGGCGGCCGGGTAGCCCATGGGCGGCATCGGCGGCATCTGGGCCGGAATGCCTGCTCCGGCGATGGTCGGCTGGTAGGCCGGGGGCTGCGGGTAGGGCTGCGGGTAGCCGTAACTCGGGGTTCCCGGCCCCCACTTGTAGTCGTCCTGGCCGCCGCCCTGGCCCGGGTCGCTCGCGTACGGATTCGGCTGCTGCTCACTCATGGGGCCGATAATTCCACAGGCTCCATCGGCTCAGTAGAGCGATTGTCACTGCCCGCCCCTAATCTCCGGGCATGGGAAGCGTGATGTTCGTCGACGAGACGACTGCCGGGGGCCGCTGTGACGGCTGGGGGATGGAAATCGCCGAAGAGGGACTCGTACTGCGCGAGTTGATCAGGAGGCGGATATTCCGGGAAGTGGCTGAGTCCGAGGCCGCCGGCAGCCGCCTGGTGCGCCCGGCGAAGGAGGGCGGCCCGGTGGATCCGAGGGCGCAGGTGGAGGCGGCGCTCGCCGCCTTCGGGCGCAACGGCTTCCTCGTGCTGGTGGGGGACCGTCAGATCACGGACCTGGACCAGGAGATCGACCTTCCGCCGGGCACCGAGGTCACCTTTCTCAAGCTCGTCGCACTGGTGGGTGGCTGACATGGCGGCCGACCTCGACGCGGCGACCCGGCGGGCCTTCGAAGAGCTCGGGCGGGCCTATTACACCTACCACGGCATCTGGTCCACGCGGGTGCACGACGAGCTGGCCGCGGGGCGCACCATCCCGCCCGCCGCCGTGGCCACCCTGCGGCGCAGCGCCCTGATGTCCTACAGCAGCTCCGGCGTGAGGGACGCCGTCCGGCAGCTGACCGGCCCCGCCCTCAACGTCGGCGAGCAGTGGGCCGACGAGGCGATGGCCGCCGCCTGCTGGGATCCGCTGCTCGCCCACGCCGCCACCGCCACGGCCGCCCGGCCGACCCCCAAGTGGGAGAAGACCGCCCGCGCGCTCATCGAGGACACCGGAGCCGGCCCCGACGCGCTGCGCGAGGCCGTCATCGGCTGGCTCGCGCTCGTGGACCGGCCGCGCACGCTGGCCCTGGAGCACACCTGGTACGAGGGCCAGCTGGACGCCCACAACGCCAACGCCCTGCGCGGCCTGGCGTGGCTGCTCGCGCTGCTGCCCGCGCACCCCGAGGTACCGCGCGCCCTGGGCCGGCTCGTGGAGACCTGCCTGAAGAAGGTCCCCGGCTTCGGCCCGCGCAATCCCAAAGTGGCCAACGCGGGGGTCACCGCCCTGTCCCGGACCGGGGGCGAGGCGTCCCTGGCCGAACTGGCCCGGCTGGCCGCCCGGGTGACCTTCAAGGGCACCCTCAAGGTCATCGACGCGGCCCTGGAGGCGCGTGCCGAGGCGCTCGGGCTGGGCCGGGAGGAGATCGAGGAGCTCGCCGTGCCCGCGTACGGGCTGACGGAGGTCGGGCGCGCCGAGGTGCCCTTCGGACAGGCCGTCGCCCTGCTGGAGGTGCGCGGGCCGAAGGTGCTGCTGTCCTGGAGCAACGCGGCCGGCAAGGCGGTCAAGACCGTGCCGGCCGCCGTCCGCCAGGGGCACGCCGAGGAGCTCAAGGAGCTCAAGGCGGCCGTCAAGGACATCGACAAGATGCTGGCCGCCCAGGCGGAGCGCCTCGACCGGCAGTTCCTCGCCCGCCGCACCTGGACCTACGCGGCCTGGCGCGAGCGGTACCTCGACCACCCCCTGGTCGGCACCCTCGCCCGCCGCCTGGTCTGGACGGTCGCAGGCGTCCCTGCGGTGTACGACGGCCACGACATCCGCACCGTCACGGGCGAGCCGCTGTGCGTCGCCGCCCACGCCGAGGTCCGGCTCTGGCATCCGGTCGGCCGGGAGCCCGCCGAGGTGGCCGCCGTGCGCGAGCGCCTCGAAGCGCTCGCGATCACACAGCCGTTCAAGCAGGCCCACCGCGAGGTGTATCCGCTCACCGACGCCGAGCGGGCCACCGGCACGTACTCCAACCGCTTCGCCGGCCACGTCCTGCGCCAGCACCAGTTCCACTCCCTGGCCGCCGTGCGCGGCTGGCGCAACAAGCTCCGGCTCTGCGTCGACGACAGCGCGCCGCCCGCCGTCCGCGAGCTCCCGCAGTGGGGGCTGCGCGCCGAGTACTGGATCGAGGGGGAGGAGAGCGGGGACTACGACGCCGACACCACCGACTCCGGCAGCTACCTGCGGCTGCGCACCGACCAGGTGCGCTTCTATCCCCTCGACGCCCCGCAGAACGAGGCCAGCACCTACGGCGGCGGATACACCATGTACGTGCGTGACGGCCGGGACCCCGTCGGCCCGCTCCCGCTGACGGAGATACCGGAGCTGGTGCTCAGCGAGGTGCTGCGCGACGTGGACCTGTTCGTCGGGGTCGCCAGCGTGGGCAACGACCCCACCTGGTCCGACGGCGGCCCCGAGGGGAGGTTCCGCGCGTACTGGACCTCGTACGGCTTCGGCGAGCTCGGGCAGAGCGCGGAGACCCGGCGGGCGCTGCTGGAGCGGCTGGTGCCGAGACTGGCGATCGCGGACCGCTGCCGCATCGAGGGCCGGTTCCTGCACGTCCGGGGCGAACTGCGCACGTACAAGATCCACCTCGGCTCCGGCAACATCCTGATGGAGCCGAACGACCAGTACCTGTGCATCGTGCCGAAGGGCGGCGGCTCTCCGGAGACCGGGTACCTGCCCTTCGAGGGGGACCGCACCCTGGCGGTGATCCTCAGCAAGGCGATGCTGCTGGCCGGGGACACCGCCATCACGGACCCGACCATCACCAGCCAGATCCGCGGGGCCTGACACGACGCGGCCAACGCCGAAGGCCCCGCCCCCGGTGCGTGAAACACCGGGCACGGGGCCCTCGTACGACAGACGGCCTCAGCCGCGCCGACGGACGGAGTCCGTCGCAGCACCTCGAAGCCCGTGAGGCCCGCAAGGGCCGAGCGGTGCGAGAGGTGCGTCAAGAACTAGAAGCGGCGGGTGATCAGGGCCCGCTTCACTTCCTGGATCGCCTTCGTGACCTCGATGCCTCGCGGGCACGCGTCGGTGCAGTTGAAGGTCGTGCGGCAACGCCACACGCCGTCCTTGTCGTTCAGGATCTCCAGGCGCTGCTCGCCCGCCTCGTCACGCGAGTCGAAGATGAAGCGGTGCGCGTTGACGATCGCCGCCGGGCCGAAGTACTGGCCGTCGTTCCAGAACACCGGGCACGAGGAGGTGCAGGCGGCGCACAGGATGCACTTGGTGGTGTCGTCGAAGCGCTCGCGGTCCTCGGCGGACTGCAGGCGCTCGCGCGTCGGCTCGTTGCCCTTGGTGACCAGGAACGGCATGACGTCCCGGTACGCCTGGAAGAAGGGCTCCATGTCGACGACGAGGTCCTTCATCACCGTCAGGCCCTTGATGGCCTCGACCGTGATCGGCTTCTCCGGGTTGATGTCCTTGATCAGCGTCTTGCAGGCGAGCCTGTTCTTGCCGTTGATCCGCATCGCGTCGGAGCCGCAGATGCCGTGCGCGCACGAGCGACGGAAGGTCAGCGTGCCGTCGAGGTCCCACTTGATCTTGTGGAGACCGTCGAGCACGCGCTCCTTCGGGTCGATCTCGATCTGGAAGTCCTGCCAGGTCGACTCGTCCGAGATCTCCGGGTTGAAGCGCCGGATCCGGAACGTGACCGTGATGAAGGGCGAAGCCGCGGCCGCGGCCTCCATCGAGTCCGTCTTGCTGAGGGTCGGGGTGGCCATCAGTACTTACGCTCCATCGGCTGGTAGCGGGTGACGACGACCGGCTTGTAGTCCAGGCGGACCGAATCCTGGCCGTTGTCGTCGACCTCGCGGTACGCCATGGTGTGGCGCATGAAGTTGACGTCGTCGCGGTTCGGGTAGTCCTCGCGGTAGTGACCGCCGCGGGACTCCTTGCGCGCCAGCGCGGACACGGCCATGACCTCGGCCAGGTCGAGCAGGTTGCCCAGCTCGATGGCTTCCAGCAGGTCCGTGTTGAAGCGCTTGCCCTTGTCCTGGACGGACACGTTCTTGTAGCGCGCGCGCAGCTCCGCGATCTTCTCGACCGCGGTCTTGATCGTCTGCTCGGTGCGGAACACCATCACGCAGGCGTCCATCGTCTCCTGGAGCTCCAGGCGCAGGTCCGCGACCCGCTCGTTGCCCGTGGAGGAGCGCAGCTGCTCGACCAGGTCGATGACCTGCTGCGCCGGGTTCTCGGGCAGCTCGACGTAGTCGTGGGCGTGGGCGTACGCGGCCGCCGCGATGCCCGAGCGCTTGCCGAAGACGTTGATGTCCAGCAGCGAGTTGGTGCCCAGGCGGTTCGCGCCGTGCACCGACACGCACGCGACCTCGCCGGCCGCGTACAGGCCCGGGACGACGGTGGTGTTGTCCATGAGGACCTCACCCTCGACGTTCGTCGGGATGCCGCCCATGGCGTAGTGCGCGGTGGGCTGGATCGGGATCGGGTCCGTGTACGGCTCGATGCCCAGGTACGTACGGGCGAACTCGGTGATGTCCGGGAGCTTCGCGTCGAGCTGCTCCGGCGGCAGGTGGGTCAGGTCCAGGTACACGTGGTCACCGGCGGGACCGCAGCCGCGGCCCTCACGGATCTCGGTGTAGATGGAGCGCGAGACGACGTCACGGGACGCGAGGTCCTTCATGACCGGCGCGTACTTCTCCATGAAGCGCTCGCCGTCCTTGTTGCGCAGGATGCCGCCCTCACCGCGGGCGCCCTCCGTCAGCAGGATGCCCATGCGCCAGATGCCCGTCGGGTGGAACTGGAAGAACTCCATGTCCTCCAGCGGCAGGCCGCGGCGGTAGCAGGCCGCCTGGCCGTCACCCGTGAGGGTGTGCGCGTTGGAGGTCACCTTGAAGAACTTGCCGGTGCCGCCGGAGGCGTAGATGACGGACTTCGCCTGGAACACGTGGATCTCGCCGGTGGCGAGCTCGTACGCGACCACGCCGGCCGACTTCTTGACGCCGTCCTCCTCGACCAGGAGCTGGTCCAGGACGTAGAACTCGTTGAAGAACTCCACGCCCTCCTTGACGCAGTTCTGGTACAGCGTCTGGAGGATCATGTGGCCGGTGCGGTCCGCGGCGTAGCAGGACCGGCGGACCGGCGCCTCGCCGTGGTTGCGGGAGTGCCCGCCGAAGCGGCGCTGGTCGATGGTGCCGTCCGGGGTGCGGTTGAACGGCAGGCCCATCTTCTCGAGGTCGAGGACCGCGTCGATGGCCTCCTTCGCCAGGATCTCGGCGGCGTCCTGGTCGACCAGGTAGTCACCGCCCTTGACCGTGTCGAAGGTGTGCCACTCCCAGTTGTCGTCCTCCACGTTGGCGAGCGCGGCGGCCATGCCGCCCTGCGCGGCGCCCGTGTGGGAGCGGGTGGGGTAGAGCTTGGTCAGCACGGCGGTGCGGCTGCGCTTCGTCGACTCGATGGCGGCGCGCATGCCTGCGCCGCCCGCCCCGACGATGACGGTGTCGTACTTGTGGATCTTCATTGGTTTCGCCTCAGCCCCGTTGCCTAGCGGATGTTCGGGTCGAAGGTGAAGATCACCAGCGTGCCCAGAAGAATGGTGAACACCGTGGCGGTGTAGAGCAGGCCCTTGAGCCACAGACGCGTGTTGGCGCGCTCCGCGTAGTCGTTGATGACGGTACGCAGACCGTTCGCGCCGTGCAGCATCGCGAGCCACAGCATCAGCAGGTCCCAGCCCTGCCAGAACGGGGAGGCCCAGCGGCCCGCCACGAAGGCGAAGCCGATCTTGGAGACGCCGCCGTCGAGGACGAGCTGGATCAGCAGGTGGCCGATGACGAGGACGACGAGCACGATGCCCGAGAGGCGCATGAAGAGCCACGCGACCATCTCGAAGTTGCCGCGGGTCGAGCGCGGCGTCTTGCTGGTGCGCTTGCGCGGGGCCTCGATGTACGGCGCCGGGTTGTCGACGTCGTAGAGGGACACGCCCTCCACGTCACCGATGCCCTTTTCGAAAGAAGTGTCAGAAGACATGCGTGTCACTTCCCGAAGAGTTCGAGGTAAGCGTGTCCGAGGACGGGGTACAGGGCCCCGACCATCAGCACGACCCAGATGCCCACCACGGTCCAGAGCATCTGCTTCTGGTAGCGGGGGCCCTTGGACCAGAAGTCCACGGCGATGACACGGAGACCGTTGAGCGCGTGGAACAGGATTGCGGCGACGAGGCCGTACTCCAGCAGCGCGACGATCGGAGTCTTGTAGGTAGCCACGACATCGTCGTACGCCTCGGGGGAGACGCGGACGAGAGCGGTGTCGAGGACGTGTACGAACAGGAAGAAGAAAATGAGGACGCCGGTGACTCGATGAGCCACCCAGGACCACATTCCTTCCCGGCCGCGGTACAACGTTCCAGCCGGCACGGAAAACCCTCCGGAAGCGGGGCGGGGGCCAGCCGGCTTCTTTGTCGGTCGGGCCCGGCCGGGTACGGTCCTCCGGCCCCGGACATCGTAGCGACGCTTTGTCGGTTCCCTTGCGCGGGGGCCATCGGTGTGATCAAACAGGCACGGACGGACTATCCCACAGGGGCGAATAGCCCGAATTCGGCAGCAGATACCCCATCCGCCGAGGTCAGCCAGTGTGTCAGGTCGGCGAGTCGGACCTGCGCGACGCGACGGAGCTCGTCCGCGGAGATCGCGCGCTCCTCGTCCACGTCCAGCTCCATCCGCCGCCGGATCGCGGCCAGCAGCTGGTCCGCCTGCTCCTCCGGGGTGGTCCCGTCGAGGCAGATCACGAAGGCGTGGCAGTAGGTCCGCTCGTACTCCGCGTGCGCCGCGTCGAGCGCGAGGAGCGCGGCGTACGAGGCCCCGTGCTCCAGCTCCGGCGGGAACTCGCAGGCCAGTGCCTCGGAGAGGTCCGGCTGGGAGAGGTCGTACGAAGCTTCGTCCGCGGCGGCGAGTAGTGCGCCGAAGTCGGGGTAAGGGCGGTGGGCGGCCACCCGGTGGGCCCAGCGCCGGCTGCCGCAGCAGTGCAGCAGGGCGGAGTGGGCGGCTTCCGGGGACAGGGCGTTGAACCGTGCGAGCCCGCAGTCGTCGAAAGGGTTGGAGTCGTCGAAAGCGTCGGCGTCGTCGAAGGGGCCGGGGCCGGGGAGGGGGTGGGAGCCGTGGGAAGGGTCGGAGCCTCCGCGGGCCTGTGCCGGAAGGTGGCTGGACAGCGGGGGGCTCCTCGTGGCGTGGCGCGGGTGTCCCGCCACGCTATCGACGTGGGGCCGGGTGTGTCGTACCCATTCGGGGATTTCACCCGGAAGTGAGCCGAAAGGATGACGAGAGCGCATGTCGGACCGGGTGCGGGGCCGCTCGGGGGGCTCCGCGGAGGCCCCGCGGGGGCCGGGGCATGATGACCGTGGGGACGGCGGAGAAGGGGAGGGCGACCGAGGCCGCCACCCCTAGCCGGGAAGCGTAGCGAAAGGGCCTCTGACCAGGCGTTTTCCCTCCCCGGGGGAGGTCCTTTCGCTTATCTGGATGCGGCCCGTTTTCACGTGCTTCTGCCTGTCCAGGTCCGCTGTTGGTCATGTGGTTGGTCACGTTGCCAACCCTTGATAGCGTTCCCTTGAGAGCAGTCGCTAGGGAGCAGTGTGTCTCGGCACTGGGCGACTGGGCCCGCTGCTGGATCGGTGCCTTATGCGTGGCGCGGCTCCGAGCTGGCCGATGTAGTCCCGGATGTGGGGCGGCATCCTGTCGGGGAGTCCGTCCAGGGGGAAGAGCTTCAGGGCTTGGCCTTCGCCGAGAACCAGGTCGCCCTCGCTTCCACTCCAGGTTCCAAGGAAGACGCGTGGGGGAGCCTTCGCCGGATCGTGAGGCGTGACGGTGACCTCCGCGATGTCGGCTGGAGTGATCCCTGCTTCCTCGTGGATCTCACGGAGGACTGCCTCCATCGCTGTTTCGCCAGGCTCGATCTGCCCCCCGAGGAGCGACCAGTAGCCCGGCCAGCAGATACTTGGCTTCTCATCTCGCAATTGCAGAATGATCTCCGAGTCATCGGTCGTGATCATCGCAATGCATCCGGTCCTCGTGTGGAACGACCCAGCAGTCACAGTGACCTCTCTCGACACGCAAAAGGGCGACCCCCACCGTAAGGGTGGAAGCCGCCGCTTCGCCGCGCCGAATCAGGAGCCTGCGTTCTCCTTCTTGGCGCGGTCGTGTCCGTACTCCAGGTAGCGTGCCCAGACGCTGGCGGCCGAGCCATCAGGCGAGAGCCTGTCTAGGGCGACCATGCCAGCCATGATCGCAGCGCAGATCTCGTCCTGGACCTGGGGCAGAGTCGCGGAGACGACCCCGTCGGTTCCCCACCCCTTCATGCGTCGGTAGAGCTCCGCGGCCTCGTTGGCTTCCTCGGACACCTTCGTCACGAGGAGTAGTTCTTTGACTCCGTCCGGGGCCCCGCTGCGACGCTCGTCGCGGCCACGCAGCTCCGGGATCTGGACCCACACGTCTTCCATCTACTCCTCCGGGATCTCGCTGGGCCGCCCCCCAGCTCGGCTGAGCTGAGCGTCAGCGGCTACACAGTGGGGTGCTGGGGCGGCCGGCCGAGCTGCCAGACTTCCCAGCCAGCGGCGCACCACGACGCGGTGTCGACGACATTCCGCACGTCGACCAGGACTCGCCGCTGTACCTGGTCCGCAGCAGCGGACGGCAGCTTGGAGTCCTCGGTGAACTGCGGCCACTCGGTGGCGAGCACGACGACCTTCGCGCCGTTGAGGGCGCCCTGAATGTCACTGGCGTACGTGTACTCCGGGCGAAGGCGGCGTGCCGCCTCATTCGATTCAGGATCGAAGATGACCGTGCGAGCACCGGCCTGATGCAGGCGGCCGGCAAGGTGGAGGGCGGGGGAGTTCCGCACATCGCTGGTACCCGCCTTGAACGAGGCACCCAGAACGGCGATGGGTGCGCCGTCGAGGCCGTCGCCGTGGGCCCGCTGGACGAGCTCGAAGGCTGCGTCAAGACGGCTGTGGTTGACCGCCTCAACCGCTTCGAGCAGGCCGGCCGCGTGAACGGCCCCGATCTCGCGAACGCGGTGTGTGAAGGCAGCTGTGTCCTTCGGCAGGCAGCCGCCGCCGTAGCCGATGCCGGGCCTCATCCCGCCGTGGCCGATCCGCTTGTCGATGCCGACGCCGTACGCCACCGTGTTCACGTCGGCGCCGGTGATCTCGCAGACCTCGGCCATCGCGTTGATGAAGGAGATCTTGGTCGCCAGGAAGCTGTTGGCGGCGGACTTGAGGACTTCGGCCGTCTGGGGGTCCGTGACGATGAGTTCGGCGTCACCGCGCGCCAGAATCGGCGCATAGACCTCTTCGACAGCCTTCTGCGCCTCGGCTGAGGAGAGGCCCGCCACAATGCGATCCGGATAGAGCGAGTCCTCGACGGCATGCCCTTCTCGAAGGAACTCGGGGTTCCAGACGAGCTCGACCCCCTCCACGGCATCAGCCGCGACGATCTCCTGGAGGCGGCCCACGGTGCCCACGGTCACGGTGCTCTTGCCCACGATGGTGCATGGCCGCTTGAGTAGGGGAGTGAGCGCACGCATGGCACCGATTACCTGGCTGACGTCGTAGCCGCGGCCGTCATCGCGGAGTGGAGTCCCCACCGCGATGAAGTGAAGGTCCGCCCAGGCTGCTGCCTCGCTGAGGTCGGTGGTGAACCGCAGGCGGCCCGAGGGGACATGCTTGGCCAGCAGGTCGTCGAGGCCCTTTTCGTAGAAGGCCCCCCGGCCGCTCTGGAGAATCCGGCATGTGTCCGGATTCAGCTCGACACCGATCACCTCGTGACCCAGCTCCGCCATCGCGGCGGCGTGCGGGGCGCCGAGGTGACCACAGCCAATGACTGAAACTCGCATTGCTGTCCGTTCCTTGTTGTCGTGGGGCGCATCATCCGGTGCGCCCCACGACGCTACCGCTGTCTGAACCACTGCTCGGCTAGCGCGAGTTCGACGCTAGTACGTGATCTTCAACAGTTCGCACAGGCGTCCGAGGGCGTCCGTGGCGGGCTGACGCACGACGACGTCCCCCGTCTGGGCTCCCTCGATGGGGTACTCCTTGAAGGCGCCGTTCTCCATCAGGCCCTCCGGGTCGACGTAGAAGACCTTCATGCCCTTGGCCCGCGCCCGCGCCTGGACGGACCGGCGATCGGCGTGCAGGCCGACCACCAGCAGGGCCTTGGCCTCGTCGTAGAGCGGGACAGGCGGGATCTTCTGGTCGTAGCGCCGGACGAACACCTCGTTGAGACCGACTCGCGCCGGAAGGAGGTCGAAGTTGTGAGTGATAACCGGGCCGATCATGTGCCCTGAGTCGTGCAGGGCCTTCAGGGCGTGGTGGGCGTCGGTCGGATCGGCGACGAAGCAGGCGGAGAACATCTTCACGAGCTCCGGAGCCTTGGTCTTCGGGTCGACCAGCATCTCCTGGACGAGGGTGTCGGCCGCCGGAGACATGGTGAAGGCGTGTGACTGGGTGAGGGCGTTGTCGCGGCGGGCCGTGACCCGGTAGACCTTGTGGAGATAGTGCAGCGGGGGGATGCCGGCCTCGATGCTCGTGCCGCACCCGATCTCGACCTGGAAGGGCAGGTAGTCCAGGAGGCCGCTGAGGTCCTCGGTGATCGTCGGCTCTCCGCGCTGATCCTTGACCCGGATGCCGCCAGCGAGGACGTCCCACGGCAGGTTTCGCACGGTGCGCGAAACCTCGTAGCCCTCGGAGGTGAAGGTGACGTCGAGCGTCCGGAAGCCCGGCGGGGTGACGCGGTCGGCTCGCTCGTCCTGCGGGTGGTCGTCGTAGCGCGAGATGGCGAAGCGGAGGTCGCCGCGGTGCCAGCCGTCCGGCTTCTGCCGCCACCGCCCCTGGGCGAGCCACCCCTCGATGGCATTCGAGTAGTCCTCGATCTCGGCTTCGGGCGCCGTGATCGAGCAGTAGAGGTAGAGGTCGGAGAGCACGAGGCGCGGCACGGGGAACGTGTAGTCCAGCCCGTACTGGTAGCGGTAGTGGACGATGCGACGTCGGCCGTCGGCGTCCTCGCTCCAGCCGGACTGCTCGCGGTTGGCCGGGTCCTGGGTGCGCCGCCAGATCCCCTCCTCGATCGAGCGCGGGCGTTCGTGGTGGCTGCCAGCGAAGTGCTGCTCCCAGTCCTCCACCTGCACGGGGGAGAGCTGTTCGATCACGGGGTAGGGCAGGAACACGGTTCCTCCTCAGTTCATCGGATTGCCCATCAGGAGCTCGACGAAGGTGCCGCTCCGCAGCGCCTCGACGCAGTGCGTGAGTCGCAGCAGCTCGTGGTCAACAACAACGGAGGCTGCTGCGTCCGGCGTCACCCAGCGAATTTCGTCGTAGCCACCTCCAGGGGTGGTCTCGGCGTCGGCGCTGACCGTCGCGTGATAGACGAGGTTCATTCCTTCGCGGTACCGGCCGGGCCATTCCGGCGCGTGGTCGATGGCCAGTAGGCGCCCGGCGGACAGGCGGAGCCCGAGCTTCTGGTCCATGTGCCGGCTGAATGCCCGACGGGGCAGCTCGTTGGGGTCGGCGGACCCTCCGGGCAGCCCCCACTTGGCTACCGACGTCCAGTAGGTCCGGTGGATGATCGCGAACAAGCCGTCCTGCTCAAGCAGCGCGAGAGCAGCAACCCGGCGGGGCGGGGGATCTTTGAAGGGGTCCGGCCGTTGATCAGGCATCCGGTTCTCCATCCCGTTGATCGTCTGGCGTGGAGATTGAAAGCTGTGGCTGCATAGGGTCGGGTGTGCTTGCCGCCTGGCTGGAGAGCAGGATCAGCGGTGGCGTCAGCCACAGGCTGAGGGCACCAACCACCATCCCCAGTCCGGGTAATCGGATCGACTCCGATCTGCCATGCCGGCCGTTCACTGCGCGCCCCGCGTCACGGGCTGAGCAGCCGCCCGAGGCGGCCGGTCTCGTCGGCGTAGCTGATCGGGCGCGCGATGATCTCGGCCTGCGACATGGTGTAGGGGCTGCGGGCATTGAAGTGCAGGATGCGACTCCCGCCGTGCCCAGCCACCATGTCCTGTACGGGGTACCAGGCGTGGTCGAACTGGAAGAGGTCACCGACCTTGACCTCGTGAGGGAGCAGGAACTCCTCAGACGTTCCGAGGGGGCGACTCATGCGATCTGTCGCCCCTCTTCCTGGATGGTCGCGGGTCGGATCTCGCCGCGGGCCTCCAGCCAGCGACCGAGGTCGTAGGCGTCGGCGGCGCCGAGCGAGATGTGGACCAGTCCTTCGAACTGGCCGTCCTGTTGTTCGTTCACCCCGGCCGCGTAGACCGCAGCGGGGATTCCGGCGGCCTGGAGAGCCTGCTGTATGGCCGGAACCGCGTTCTTCGCGATGATGTGGGCCGTCTCACGAGGGGTGGTGCCGAGCTGCTGAGTCCGTGCCGTGGTCGTCGTACTCATAGTGATCCCCTTGGTCCTGCGTCTCGTGGGTTTCGAGCTGACCGTAGGGCTGGTGGATCCCAACTCCCAAGAAACTTGCAGATGTTTGCAGCATGCCGTTTGACGGGCCCGAACAGTCAGACGAGCATTTGAGAACCGCGCAAACTCGTGCAAGGCAGAGGACGGGAGAGCGACCGTGAAGCTACGGTTCTTGGGTAAGAACTCAACTCCGGGCGACAGCCCAACGTTGTACGCCACGGACAGGGACAGCTACGTCGTGCAGGGCTGGAAGATCTTCGCGAACGACCTGCTGATGCAGCTCGACGTGCCGCATGGGCACACGGCAGTCGAGGTTCCGACCGAGCTGTTCGAGCACCTGACCAAGGACGGTCTACCGTCCGGGGAGATCAAGGATTTCTCGGCTCCGATCGTGATCCGCACCGGCGAGGGCACGTGCGTCGTGCAGGGCCCCGTGATGCGCGACCTGGAGGCCTTGAGTCAGATGCGGCTGCCCGACTACGAAGACTGCATCGAAGTCCCGCGATCCGCGATCTTGAACCTCCTGGAGGAGAAGAGTGGACCTGATCACCAGCGCCCAGCGTGACGAGCTGTTCAACAGCTTCGAACGCGACGCCTTCCACCTGGAGCTGAGGGACGACTACGGCTCGCCCGTGGAAGACACGCCGTACGCGCGCTGGCAGCGAGGCGAACCCGACGACTTCGCGTGGCTCGGCCCGTGGCGAAAGCTGATGCGCCGCGCGACGGGCGAGGGCAAGACTGTACGCCGCGTCCGCGTCGTGACGGAGCCCCACTCCCAGTACGTCACGTGGGAGCACTCCAACACCGTGGAGAACCTCGCAGTTGGGGAGGACATCCGCTGGCTTCCGCGTCACCAGATTCCCGAGGGAATCACGTTTCCTGTTGAGGGCAACGACTGGTGGCTCTACGACGACAAGCTCCTCGCGGTCGGGCACTTCGACAGCGAGGGCCGCGTTCTGGGATCCGAACTGATCACCGATCCGGTGATCGTGGCGGAGTGCGTCCATGTGCGCGACCTGCTCTGGGGGCTGGCTATTTCCCACGGTGAGTACAAGCCCTGATCATCGGACTGTGAGTACCGAGGCGCAAGATCAACGAGAGGCGCTGGGCGCCCGACTGCGCGTGTTCCGCCGAAACGCGGGATACGCCAGCGGGCGTTCCTTCGCGGTGGCCGTGGGCTTCCACGAGTCCAAGGTCTCTCGGATCGAGCACGGCCGGCAGAAGCCGAGCGAGGACGACCTTCGAGACTGGTGTGAGGTCACGGGGCAGCAAGATCAGCTTCCGGACCTCGTTGCCGCGCTGCGGCACATAAACGAACTCTGGCTCGAATGGAAGCGCCAGCTTGCCGACGGGGCAACTTCAAGGCAGCAGAAGGCCATACCGGTTTACGCCAGGACCAAGCTGTTCAGGATCTGGCACCCCACCCTCATCTGGGGTGCCCTCCAAACTGCGGACTACGCCGCAGAGACCTTCAAGCAGGTCGTCAGTTTCTACGACATCCCCGACGACATCGAGTCCGCCCGGGATAAGCGCCTGGAGCGGCAGAAGTACCTGTACGAGGGAGACCGGGCCTTCCACGTCCTCCTGGCAGAGCAGGCCCTATTCAGCAACTTCGGCGGTCGGAACGTGATGCTCGCACAGCTTGAGTGGCTGCTGAACGTCATGCGGCTACCCAGGCTCAGCCTGGGATTCGTCCCCCGAGATGCCCCGCTCTGGATCTGGCCCGGCAACTCGTTCTCGATGTTCGACGAGAAGCTGGTCCTGGTGGAGACGTACTCCGCGGAGCTCACCGTAACGAAGCCTTCGGAAATCGACACGTACGTCAAAGCCTTTGGGCTGCTCAAGCGGTCAGCGGTCTACGGCGACTCCGCCAAGGAGCTGATCCGTGGTGCCATCCGGCACTACGACCGGTACTGACGAGGAAAGATGAAATGACTCAACCTCTGAACTGGCGGACAAGCACCTACACGAGGACGGACAACTGCGTCGAGGTCGCGGACGACGTGCCCGAAGGCGTCATGGTGCGCGACAGCAAGTGTTGGGATCGCGGCACCATGACGGTGGGCTCCTCCGCCTGGTCTTCGTTCGTCGACTACAGCAAGGTGTCGGACCGTTCCTAGGGGCGTCCGGCTGCTCAGAAACGCCGGCCTTGGCGATCCTGCGATCGACAAGGCCGGAAGCCTACGAGGATGCCTCGCCCTCCAGGGTTGCGTATCCGTCAACGTATATGTCCCCGTTGAGATGCGCGGCGATCTTCCCTACCCCTCGCTCGCACCGATACCGCGCGGCCCTGGCCGTGACCCCTTGTAGGACTCCAGCCTCATCGTCATGCACGTCGGCGCCGTACCGGAGCAGCAGGGCTTGACGCTCGGCCAGCGAGAGGGGGGCAGTCGCCCAGCCCCGCCGGATATCGGCGAGGTGGGCGAAGAGGATTCCCGCGGACTTCTTGTCGATGCTTCCCTTCGGCATGTCGGCGTCAGGGGCCGTGGGATTGCGGATGCCGTAAGCGGCCTCTACGTCCCAAACGGCCGGCAGGAGATGTTCGACGAGTCGCCGGTCATAGCCGCTCACCGCTCACCGCTTCCTGCCGCCTGCTGAGCGGCTTCGTACGAGGTGTGGCTGACACGGTGCCGAGCCTCGGTAAGCCAGCGGTCCCGGAGACGCTGGGACACCCAACGGTGCAGCAGGCCGGGTCCGGACTCGGAGAGGATGCGTCGGACGTCGGCGGATCGCTCGGCGCAGACGAGGACGGCTTCCTGGAAGGCGTCGTCGTACTCCAGCGTCAGGCCGTAGTCGCGGGCGAAGCCGCGGGCGACCGCTTTGGCCACGCTGTCGACCTGCGGCTCGGCGAGTACGGACCAGTCGGCTGCCGTGGCTTCGGCTGATTCGGGATCGGCGAGATCCAGGTTCATCGGACCACCTCCTTGACCGGCACCTGGCCGTCCTTGGTCACCATGACCATGAGGCCGGGCGCCCCGACTGTTCCGGTGCGATGACGCCACCAGGTCGACTCGGACTCCATGGCCGGGACCTGCGCGAAGGTTCGGGGACCATCGGTGTCGATCAGTTCGTGGTGGAGGTGGCCGGCAAGCAGCAGATCGGCGGTGTGCATCGCGGATGCCTTGTTGAAGGACTGGCCCTTCCACCATTCGAAGTGCCGGCCAGCGCGCCACTGGTGGCCGTGGGCATGGGCCACGACGGTGCCGGAGCAGTCCACGACGACCGTGAGTTCGTCAGAGTCCGGCACGTAGATCTCCACGTGGGCGAAGTCCTCGCCAGCGAGCGCCAGGGCCTCGTTGACGGAGATCAGGGCCTCGGTGTCGTGGGAGTCGTCGTAGCGGGTCACGCCCTTGCCTCCCGGCCGTACTGCTTCACCGTGATTACCGGGTACGGCAACCACCGTGAGGCGGGAGACCAAGGGCGCGAGCTTCACGATGGCGTACGCCATCAGGCGACGGGTGAGGCGGATCTGTTCCGTGAGGGTGAGCTGAGTCCGCCACACGTTGGCGCCGCCCTGGCTCACGAAGCCCTCTACGTGATCGCCGAGCCAGGCCAGGTGAACGTGGTCGATGGTGAAGCGCTTGCGGTATTCGGAGAGCAGCACTGCGGCTCGATCGATGCATTCGATCGAACGGCGGAGCGTCCCTTCCGGCCCGTCGCCGTCGGCCTTGCCGAACTGCATGTCGCCGATCGCGATCACGTAGGACCACTCGCCCTCGGCGCGCTGGGCCAGGCGTACCGGCGGGGTGTAGTTGTCGAAGACGGTGAGCAGCTCGTCGACGCTGGGTCGCTCGGCAACAGCACCCTTGCGCCGACCGAAGTTGAAGCGTGCCGAGACACCGGTCTCGCCGCCCGGCATCGTCCACTCGGACGAGCGGAATGCCGTGACCTCCCATTCGGCAGGGTCGAGCTGGTGCGCGCGAAGCACGTCGGCCGCAGTTGACTCGGGGTCTATGCCCTGGGGGCCACGGACCGTGACCTCTGCGGTGTCTCCGGCCACTTCAATCTGTCGGGTGTAGTCCCGCTCGGGGTCGACCTGGCGGGCCGGGAGGGAGGGCCCGACGGGCTTGGAGAGGAGTTCATCAAGCAGGGTGTCGCTCAAGGGCGGTCACCCCTTCCTGGCGCAGGTGGCGCCGGTAGGTGCGGATGGTTGAGGCGGACACCCGATGCCCGTATCGGTCGAGAGTCCAGACGAGGTCCTCGGCCGCCGTGTCCTGGAGGAGGTGACGCTCGAATGCTTCGCGTTCGCGGCCATCCAGGGCTTCCCAGATCGCCAGCAGGCGCGGACCGGGGCGGCCCGGCAAAGGGCTGCTCATGCGGCTTCCTTGGCAAGCTGCTCGACGGCTGCCGTTGCCAGGGCGGCCACCTGGATGAGTCCGGCGCGGGCGGTCGCGGAGTCCGCTGCGGCGATGGCCGCATTGAGTACGGCCAGGAGCTCGGCGTCCCAGCCGGGGTGGTCGGCCAGGGAGCGGGCGAAGGCGATCTCGGCCCAGCGGTCGGCTTCGCGGCGGTAGTGCAGGCGGGCACGGTCGGGCCGGAGTCCTCCGCCCAGCGGGCGGTCCTCGTCTGGCAGCGACTTGCGCTCGGCCCGTACTTCGGCCAACACGGCAGTGGTCGGGTCCGGCCTGCGGGACTGCCGCTTCACAGGGGGCTTCTCGGTCACTTGGACTTCTCCTTTTCGAGCAGGTCGTACAGGGCCTGGGCGCCTCCGGCCTTGTAGGTCTCGGTGACGTCGCCGACGTGAAGCCGTATCGGCGAGGCTGAGCGGAGGCCGCGGGTCACCTTGGCGGCCATGCGGGCGCCGGCATCGTCCGGGTCCGGCCAGTGCCAGACGCGGGAGAAGCCCGCGAGCATGCGGCGGTGCCTTCCGAAGAACATCTCGACCCCGGGAGCCGAGACGGCGTTCCATCCGATCTTCCGGAGGATGATCCGATCGAGCTCGCCTTCGCCGAGGTGGATCTCATCTCCGGCCTGGTGGATGGAGTCGACGCCGTAGAGGCGGGGCGGATCACCCGGGATCGTGTTGTATTTGCCGTGGCCCAGGGCTCGGTGATCGTGCTCTTCCAGGCAGCGGAAGCGAATGGTCAGCGTGTGGCCATCGTGGGCGAGGTAGGGGATCGCGAGCATTCCGCGGTAGCGACCGTGACCGGGCAGGGGGTCACTGACGACGCCAAGCCGGTACGTAGCCACCTCTTCCTCGCCGATCCCTCGTTCGGCCAGGTAGCGGGCGGCGTCCGCCGTAAGAGCTGCCTGATAGATGTTCGTCGCCTCCTCCAGCATCGTCCGCTGGGAGGCCGAGAGAGGCCGCAAGGGTTCGCGCTCCGACAAAGGTGGTGCTCTCCTTCTGCATGATCAGGTTGTACGAATCGCCGCCTTGGCCGCAGCTGTGGCACTTCCAGAGGCCCTTGTCCTCGTCCACGGAGCACGACGGGGTGCGGTCCTCGTGCAGCGGGCAGGCGACCATGCCGGTCCGGGTCATCGAGACCCCGTAGTGCTCCAGGACCGCGACCAGGTCGGGCTTCGGTTGGTCCTCGTGGTTTTGCCGGCCGATGTTGCGAAGTCTCACGCGACCCTCCGTCCGCGAAAGTGAGTGGCCTGCCTGTCCCACCCGAGGTCGTCGAGCCCATCGGGCTCGGACTCGTCCAGGAGGTCAGAGAGCTCCCTCGCCAGGCGTCGGTGCTCGGCCATCTCCTCGAACTGCCTCACCGCTCGGCCTCGCGGGAGAGGCCGAAGTACTCGGACACCGTGGTGAGGACGTAGGCGTCGCGCCAGCTCGCACCCCGGCGGCGGACGACGGCCACGGCATCCACGCCGGACGGGTCCAGCCCGCGATGGCGGGCGTAGTTGTCCCGCTCGCGCACGGCCTCACGCACGAACACGCTGGGCTCGAAGGTGGCGTTCTTCGCCTCAATGACGAGGGGGCGCCCGTCTGGCCTCCGGACGACGTGATCTCCTTCGTCGTCCTTGCCAGTGAGTCGGAGGCGTTCGATATCGAACCCTGCTTCCCGAAGCCGGTCGCGAAGCTCCGACTCCCAGTCAGCCCCTCGCCGCCGGTTCCGGCGGTTTCGCGCCGCTATTTCAGTCAACTCTTACATTCCTCACTGCTTCAAGGCGTCGAGAGGGGACCACTGGCGTGGTGCGAGCGCGGAAAATCGGGTGACGTCTGGGTGGCAGCGCAGAGTGGCGTACCGGCGGGCCGTGGGATCGGATGGCCCCATGCGCTGCTTGATCACGGCGATGCGGTATTCGAGGCTGGACGGGTCCAGCGCCACGGAGAGCGAGAGCTCGGGTTTCTCGCTCAGCCCGCCCTTGACTTGATCGCGGGACGGCGGGGCCCACGGGTCGCTCTTGGCCTCCCAGCTCTTGTCGGAGGCGTGGTGCAGGACGATCACGGTCGCGCCTGTCGCGCGGGCCAGCTCGGTCAGTCCGCTCATCACGGCCATCTGCTCGGTGTAGTCGGACTCCGAATTCTCAAAGTCCATGAGGTTGTCGAACACCAGGACTTCCGGATACGCATCCCAGAGCTCGATGTATGCCTCCAGCTCCTCGTCCACGTTCTTCCAGGTGATCGGGCTACCGAAGGAGAAGGTGATGCGGCTATCGGCAAGGGCAGACAGGTACTCCTGGCGGTGCCGGCCACCTGCCGCCATGCCCGCCTCGACCATCTCGGTCGTGTCGCCGGTAGCCATGCTCGCCAGACGGGAGGAGGCGGTGAAGGCAGACATGTCCGCCGAGAAGTACAAGGTGGGAAGGTTCATCTGGGCGACCCAGTAGAGCGCCAGGCCAGACTTCTGGGTTCCCGACCGGCCCGCGATCATGATGACCTCGCCCTGTCGGGGGCGGCAGCCGATGTTGTAGAGGGCCTCGAACGCGGCGATCCGAGGGAGTTCGCGGCCCGCTTCAGCGTGGAGGGTCAAGGACCGTCCAGGGGTGAGCACTTGATCGGCTCCAATCATGAAGGGGAGGGGGCGACGTCGAGGCCGCCCCCTCCTGTTGGCCGATCTGTCAGTCGAACGTGGGCGCTGCGGTCACCGCGGCTTCTACGGCCTTGTCGCGCTGCTCGGCGTACGCGATGACCTGGGTCCGGGTGGCCGGATCGTTGACCTGGCGCCAGACCCAAGCGGGATTGGCGCCGGGCTTCGTCGGCGGGATCTGGGCGACGGTGACGAGCACAGCGCTGCCGACCATCGTCTCCAGGTCACGAGCCAGGACCGTCTGTTCGATCCGCATCCCCTGCGAGACCTCGGGGGTCAGCGACGAGAGCTGCTCCGGGGTCCGGAAGATCGATACGGTGCAAAGAGCGCTGTCCTTGGGGCCGTTGGGCGTCGGCCGCTGCCGGTCCCACGCCGAGACTTCGACGAGGATGGCAGCGGCATCGACGGCCTCCTTCGGCTTGAACCAACCGCCGGCCTGCGTCGGGATGTTCTTCAGGTTCAGGGTCACTAGTGCTGATCTCCACTCTTTCGGTGAACGGGGTAGGGGGTGTGGGGGAGGCGTCGGGGCTTCAAGGGCCCGGCGGCGAGGACGACGGCGACAGCCGCGCCGAGCAGTCGACGGCCCATCACGACGCCTGAAGTGCTCGGCCGCGCGCCTTCCAGGCGTCCATGACAACCGGCTCCGCGAAGGCGGCCTGGTTGGCCGCCCAGAGGCGGCGCAGCTCATCAGCGGCCTGGCAGGCGGCGATCTGCTCCAGAACGGCGGAGGCCGGGCTACCGGTGGGGCCACCCTGCGGCGCGGGGGGCGCCGCTGTAGACGCCTGCGGGACGACGTGGGCACCCAGGCCGGAGGTGATGGCCTCCGCGCTTCTGGCGAGCTGACTGACCTCGACGAGGATCTCGTGGAGAGTGAGAGAAGTTACACTCTTACTTTCGAGCCCAAAGAAGGAGCCGAGCTCGTCGCGAAGACCGCTCGCGGTGCCGCTGAAGACAACCTGCGGGGCGGTCCCGCCGTCCCCGCATGGGACTTTGATGGTGATTGACAGGGCCTCTTCGGGCATCGCTGTTCCCCTCATGTGACGACCGGGCCTCCCCGGTGTGTAGTTACACTATATCAAACGATTCGCTGGACTGAACTCTCGAACGCGGCGAGCGCCCCCCGAGTTGCGCGCATGCGCCGGATGTCACGTGCAAGGAGCGCGGCCTCCCACCCGATCCGCAGGTCCGCCCAGTACAGGGTGCACTGCGCCTCCCCTGCGGGCAGGTGGATGATCACGCCCCAGTCCCGGCATACCTCGGCTGCTTCGGCGTAGGCGGTCGCGGCCTCGTCGGCCGGCACGGAGGTCTTCCGCCACGCGGCCAGGGCCTTCTTATCGCGTCCGTCCACGGGGAAGCGGGTGTGGTCGTAGCGCTCGCCATGGGCGTACACGGCGAGCTGGCTGGCCATTTTGAGGCCGCCGTACTGGACCGATCCCGTCTTCAGGTCTCCGATCAGCAGACCCTCGAAGTGTCGGCCGTCAGGCCCTGGGCCCGAGTAGCGCAGCAGGCGATCGAAGGTGCCGCCGACGCCGAGCTCGTCCACGACGACGAACCGCTCGATGGCCACGGTGTCGAAGCCGGCCATCGCCATCTTGTACGCGGCCATATCGGCCAGGTCGCGGTTGGACGTACCGAGAGGAAGGGGCTCCCCGCGGTCGACGGCCTCGGAGAGCGTGTGCAGGTGGGTTCCGTGCTCACGCTTCCTATTAGCTCCGGCGAGGCTCACGGCCCGCTCGGCAAGCTCGTCCAGCACCGCCTTGTCTTCCCGGCTCTCGGAGTTCAACTCTTTCACTCGCGCCACGAGAGCTGGGTCGCGGGACGCACCCACGAGAGTCATGCGGGACTTCCAGGCGGTCAGGGCCGTCTTGTCCTCGATGCAGTCGATGTACGTCGTCGTCCTCGTCAGCGGCTTGGGAGTCCCGCCGGTCTTGGGTACGACAAGAGGGCGCCCCCACCCGTCCCGAGGGACAGCGCGGGCCGGAAGGTCGGTCAGAGTCAGGGGCAAACTGGGCTCCAGGTGGTTATGCGGCGGTCTGTAGGTAGAGGCGTACGGAGTCGTCCGCGAGCAGGGTCGGCTCGCATTCGTCCTGGTCAAGGAGCCCCAGGCCGCGTTGCTTGGCGGCCTGGAGGATGCGGCGCAGGTGGTCCGGAGCGTGACCAGGGCTGACCGTGATGTGGCAGTCCGACCGGTCCTCGGCGACGTGCAGGGCGACGCCCGGCAGGTACAGGACCTCGGCTCGCCTGATCGGCTCGGCTTCACACATGGAGACCGCCCCCTGGCCATGCATCATCCGACGGCTCCTCTCCCCGTGCCGGCGCTTCCCCGCGCCAGCGGTCGAACGTTCGTGCGAGCCTAGATCCTGCCCGCAGGGCTACCCTCCGGTCAACCCTTGCAAACCCTACTGGACTCAGAGCTTCCGTTCGGAGTGATTTAGGCCCCTTTTCGGGAATTGAAATAACCTTTCATTTCGCCATGCGAAATGGGGCGGGTCTCGTTTCACGTGGTGAAACGAGGGGAGGCGTCGGCCCGTTTCGCCACGTGAAATGACGAGATGAATCCTTCGGGGGCCTCATAAAGTGGTGGATACACCTAACCGAGTGAAGGATCAACATGCGAGCGATTGTGATGACTCAGGCGGGCGGCCCGGAGGTGCTGCGGCAGATGGAGGTGCCAGACCCGAGAGCCATCGCGGGCCACCACGTGGTGACCGTCTCGCGGTCCGGGGTCAACTACGCAGACATCCACGTGCGGCAGGGGGACTACCTGGCGCAGGTCGAGTACCCGATCATCCCGGGCAATGAAGTCATGGGAACCCTGCCCGACGGGCGCCGCGTCGTGGGCTTGTGTCAGGGGGGTGGGTATGCAGAGAAGGCGGTGGTGCGCCGCCTGCTGACCTGGGAGGTTCCGGACGACGTCAGCGACGATCAGGCCGTCGCCCTCACCCTCCAGGGCCAGTCCGCGTGGCACCTGCTGCACTCGGTGATCAGGATCACAAAGGGAGATTCGGTCCTGGTGCCGGCCGCCGCTGGCGGTGTCGGCTCCCTCGCGGTGCAGCTCGCCAAGCTTGCCGGAGCCCGTGTCGTCGCTCTGGCCGGAGGGCAGGACAAGGTCGAGCTCGTCCGAGGGCTGGGGGCAGACGTCGTCCTCGATTCCTCCCTGGACGGGGACCTCGCCGCCCGAATTCTCGAAGCCAACGAGGGGCCGGTGAGTGCCGCGCTGGAGATGACGGGAGGCTCCGTTTTCGACTCAACTCTCGCTGCCCTCGCCCCTCGTGGCCGGATGGCCGTTTACGGATGCGTGTCCGGGGACCGTCGCTCACCGTCGATCACGGAGCTCATGCAGCAGTCGCAGTCGGTGTCGGGCTTTTGGCTTCCGAACCTGTACGGCGTTCGATACGCGTTGCGGGACTCCATGGCCGCCTTGTTCGAGGCCACGGCGCGCGGAGATCTGCGGCCTGTCATAGGTCCCTGCTACAACAGTGATGAGGCATCAAGGGCGCACGCGGACCTTGAGGCCCGACTGACCGTAGGCAAGGTAACGATCAAGCAAACCCGGCAGTAACATCGATCTCTAAGCCCGCGCTCCGCAAAGGCGCTGGCTTGGGACCACAGGTATTCGCGGCGTCGCCGGGGAAGGCGGCGCCGCGTTTTGTTCAGGGGAAGTAATGACCACGGTCAAGGGCACGGCGCACGGTAAGCGAGTATTTCTAGTCCAGCGAGCTTTCGCTGACCTCGACGGGGACTGTCACGGGCCTGCGGCTATCGCCAAGGCGACCGGCCTCGACCGGGCAACCGTTTACCGAGTTCTTCAGGACGGACTCGCTGACGGAAATTTTGTCCAGGTGAAGGAAAACGGCCGTCAGCTCTACCGTCTTGGCCCCGGAGCGTTTCGACTCTCGATGCAAGCGCTTGCCCAGACCCCCGATGAAGAGATGACGCACGCCGTTCTCGACAAGCTCCAGCGCTCTACGGGCGGGCTGGTCGCCTACTACGCGGTTGTTGGAACCCGGCGCATCTGCACGGACTACGCGATCGGCGACTTCGACCCCAAGTCCATCGGCATCGACCCGTTCGAGCTGGTCAAGTACAGCAGGTCGCTCCGCACGGGTGCCAGTGGGCGTGTGATCCTGGCGCACATGCCGGCGCCGTTCCAGGAGAAGGTTCTCGCCGAGCAGGTACCGGAAGGTGTCGGCCCCGGCGTGATCCGCGACAACGACGTCCTCGTCGAATCGCTCAAGGACATCATCGACTCCGGATTCGCCATCGGGCGCCAGGAATGCATGAGCGGCTGGGACTCCGTCGCAGTCCCCGTGATGTGGGACGAGACGATTCAGGGATCGCTCCTGCTGTGGATTCCCGCGCAAGAGATGCCCGAAGACACGAGCGCGCTGGTCGCCGCAACGCTTATGGCCGGTGACATGCTCAGCCGGATCGCCTCGGCGCCCGGCAACGCCTCCGCGGCTTAGTCGGAAAACCAGAACGGGCCACCCTCAGATTTCCTGGGGTGGCCCGTCGGCGGTTTTCAGATATCCGTACTGCTCGCGCTGTCCGAGCGGCGCGGCTTTGCGGGATCACCGCGCCTGATCTTCCGGACGATGTCCGCGTCGCCATCTTCCCGGGGCACGAGGAAGAATCCATCCTCGGTCGTAGGGTCGTAGTAGACGACAGCCGATTCCTCTTCGAGCGACTTCTTCCAGGATTCGAGGCGGTTGGCATCGGCTTCCGCTAGATTTTTAAGATTCGAGTCGCCGTTTGCAACGGCGCGACGCCGGGCCTCGAAGCGGAGCATCACCAGGTCGTAGGCCCACCGATGCTTCTCTTCAACCTGCCAGGGAATCAGGTCGTTATCGCGGGTGATGCGAAGTGGCAGGTCGTTGCGGTTGCGGTAGACCGCCCAATAGGTGGGGGTGGTGTCGATCCCGTACTTCTCTTTGTACGTCGCCACCATCCAGGCATACGACTTGCCTTCCTTGAGCCAGCGCTTCGCCTCGTCGTGGTTCTGGACTTTGCTCGCACGGCCCATGAGTCCACCCCTTCTGGTTTGATGGTTCTCTCGCAAGTGCATGGCCGTTGTTGCGGCAGCAGGCACGGCTCTACAGTGGCATGTAATAGTTGGGCGAGTCAAGACGAACGAGGAGACGTAAGGGTTGTGCTGATCGAAGTAGAAGTTTGCGACGTCTGCCGACGGCCTGGCGTACCGGTCGTTAGTTACACCATTACGGAGCCTGGTAGCGGTCGCTCCGGTGCCACGGTCCGGTGCAGCGACGACGCCGCGCCCTTCGAGGATGTGCTCGGCCCGCGCATCGAGAGCGCAGCCCCCGCCGAGGTATCCAAGCCCCGGCCGGCAGCGAAGACCGCTGCAACCTCGGAGCCTCAGCGGCGACGAACCCGCAAGGTCACGACCGTCGCGGAGATCGAAGCCGCGAAGGCTGCGGGCAAGGCATAGAGGCATGACGAAAGGCCCCCACCAGCGTTTGCCGGTGGGGGCCTTGTTCGTTACTCGATGTCCTCACGGTCGGACGGGGCTACGACGCCGAGGGCGGTCAGGATCTGCACGATGACCGCGACTTCGGGACTGTCCGCGTAGACGATCGCCGCGACGCTCACCGCGACGCCGATCGCGGCCAGGATCGCGCCTGCGCGGGTGCGGTACCGGACGGGCAGCAGACTGACGAGGCCGAGCGGCTTGGAGCCGGGCATCAGCATCTTGCTCATCAGCGGCCTGCCGGAGCCATCAGGCGGGACCAGGAGGACGGGCCCGGGTATCCGTCCGCGTCGGAACCGCTCCAGCCCTGCGCCCGCTGGAACGCTGCGGTGGCCGAGCGGTCGACCTCGGTGAAGCGAGGGCCGGGGCCCTCCTTGTAGAAGCGGCCGAAGCCGTGGGCAACCAGGCGCTGACCGAGAACGGTGACGGCCGGGTGGGTCTTACCGAGGACGAATGCACCTCGGCCCGGGAACGGAGTGCTGTTCCCGCTGTCGCCACCAGTGCCGCTGACGGGCATGCCCGCCTGCACCCAGGCGTAGAGCTTCGGGCCGGGGCAGGCGGTCGCGATGCCGTCGCGGTGACCGCGCTGGAGCAGAGTCCGGCCGGTACGCCGGCACGCCTCGTCGTACAGGGCTCGGGCCGAACGGAGGGCCGCGTCCGAGGGGGACTGGTCGCCACCGATGGCGATCTGGACACCGAAGCCGCTCACGTTGTGTCCGGGACAGTGGGCGCCCTGGAGGGTCCAGCCTCGCCCCTCGAAGACGACGCCGTTCTGGTCGATGGCGAAGTTGTAGCCGATTCCGGCCCACCCCTGGCCGAGGTGACCGCGTTCGATCGCCTGTGGGACCGAGTTGCCGGTGCGGGCGATGGCGTCGCCGCCGTCGTAGTGGACGAAGAACTCGGTGCGCTGGGAGAGCGCGACGTGGCTAGGGGTGCCGTTCCACGGCTTCGCGCCCCAGGAGCCGCGGGAGACGATGTTGATGCTCAGGAAGATCTCCTTGGATATGGCGAAGGCCCCGTCCGGAATTCCGGCGGGGCCTGGTATTGGTGTGGGTCAGTTGGCTTCGGTGAGGTGTCGATCGAGGCGCCCGGCTACGGCCAGGCGCTCAACACGCTCGTGGGCGATCTCGCGCCGCAGGGATGAGAGCTCTTCGGCGTGATGCTCTTGGCCGTCGAGGACCCGGTCGAGACCCCGGATGACGCGATCGACGTCATCGCGGAGGTTCGTGGTGTGGTCGTTGGAGACCTGATCACGGGCCTCCTGGGCGTGGTCGCGCACCTCGGCGAGTGCGGCACCTTGGCGACGAACGAGCTCGACCAGGACGCCGACCAGCGCCACCAAGACGGCCCCGGCCGCCGAGATCAGGGCGGCCTGAGCCGTAGGCGCGAGGGCTGTGGTCACGGGGCCCCCGCGAGCCGGCCTTCGACGGCGGCGAGCCGCTGCTCCAGAGTGGTGATGCGCCGGGACTGGTCCTGAACAACGGGCAGCAGAGCAACGCCGAGCAGGTCATACCGGAGGGCGTCGATCTGCCCCTCCTCGTTGTACGTGACGATCTCGGGGAGGGTCCGTGCGACCTCCTCGGCGATCAGGCCGTACTCGTTCTTGCGAGCATCAGGCTTGTCCTCGGTGGGCTTCCGGTCGTAGATCCGTGGCCGCAGTGCGAGGACCCCCTCGGGGCGGATCGCGATGTCCCGGACGTTCTCCTTGTAGCGGATGGAGCTCGTGTTGCGGCAGAAGGTGCCGTCGCCCTCAACCCAAACCGCGTACCAAGTACCGGAGCCACTGGCCGAGTTGTTGTGGGGCTGCTTGGAGCCGTTGGCCCAGGAGATCGTGCCGCCTGAGTCCAGGTACTGACCGTGCCAGTGGTCTGTCGGCGGGAACTGGCCGGGCTTGCCCGAGATGTCGCTCCATCCGTGGGAGTGCCCGGAAGGGGGGAACGCGGTCGGTTTGCCGGAGACGGCTGCCCAGTCGTGTTGGTGCGTCGCAGGGGGGTATGAGCTCGGCTTTCCTGTGACCTCATCCCAGTCGTGCTCGTGGCCCGCCGGAGGGAAGGTGCTCGGCTTGCTTGTGACGGACGTCCAGGAGTGCGCATGCGTGTCGGGCGGGAAGGTGGTCGGCTTACCGGTGACTTCGCCCCAGGGGTGGGTGTGGGGTCCGGGGGGAAGGGTCGCCGGGGCGTCGCTGATGTCCGCCCACTTGTGCCCGTGCGGGCTCGGGGAGAAGGTGCTGGGCTTGCCGGTCAGGCTGGACCAAGAGATCGGCGGGATCAACGAGGTCCAGGCGGAGCCGGACCAGTACTCGAAGGCATCGGTGCTGGTATTGAGGCCGACCTTGCCCATGCGCGGTGACGTCGGGCGGGTGGAGGTCGTCCAGACGCCGACGGAGCCACCAACGAACCGGCGATCAGGAGTGATGGCTGCTGCGGCAATGGTTGTGACACCTGCGCCGACGGTCACGGTGGCGAGCGGCAGCTCGTAGATGCCGGTGTCGGTCTGGGTGAGCGCGGGAGCCGCCGCGCCGGCCGTTCCCTGAAGGACCGCGAGCACGATGGAGTTGGCTGCCGGGTCGAGGCGAAGGATGATGCGATCGGTGCGGGCCGTTGCCCCGGCCGCCGCGATGGGCAGGGCTTCGGTCGCGGTCGAGAGGACGGCGTGCCCGCGTAGGACTGCGAAGCCGCCCGTCACCTTGACGGTCATGGCGGTGCCGTCGGCGCTGGTGAAGAAGTTGGAGGCGGACGCTGAGGCTGCGATTCCGGAGTCGGCGAACTCGCGGAACAATAGGCCGAATTGGGATTCGGAAACTGCCTGTCCGTCGAAGGGGTATGAGGTGATGGCCAAGGGTTCTGGGTTGTCCTTAGTGGTGAGGGAGGCTGGGGCCGGGCCGTCCTACGCTGAGGTGTCCTGGCTCTCGAAGGCGACCTTGCGCCACGGGGTCCATCCGCCGCTGTCGGCCCCAGTGCGGAGCCACTCCTCCACAGTGGTCGGGCTGAGGCGTAGCCACTGCTGGGATGCGAAGGTGCTGCCGGACGGGCGGATGGTGCGGAGTACGCCGAACCGTCCTCCTGCGCCGAACTCCCACCCTCCGTCGGTAGCCTGGTCGGAGTTCATGGTGAGAGTGGAGACCCCTGCGGGGTAGGTGCTGGGCAGCGCGGCTTGAGCCACGCCCGCAGGCGGAAGGATCGTGTCGAAGGCGCCCTGTCGCCAGGCGCTCCAGCCGGTGGATCTGTTGCCGCCCCGGTGCCACTCTTCATGCGTCGTGGTTGCGGCGTGTACGCGGCTCCAGGTCTGGGAGGCGTCCCCGTTGGCACCCCTGATGGTGCGGAGGAAGCCGTACTTCCCGCCGAAGTCCCAGCCCCCGGCCGTTGCGTCGGCCGCGGTGAGGTAGAGGACGGACGCGCCGTTCGGGTAGTCGGGTGGTGGCGCGGCCTGGGTGAAGCCTGCTGGGCTCAGCTCCCGGGGGCCGGGCGGTACGGGTTCCGCCGTGCGTTCGAGGGAGGAGATGCGGGAGTCTGCGGCCTGGGCTTGCCGGGCGGCAGCTGCGTTGGGGTCCAGGGGCACCGGGTCGCCGAGGAGGGCTCCGGCCTGGAAGCCGCCGTCACCGGCTTTGATGATCACGCCCGTGACGGGTGCGGTCAGCTCTCGTCCGCCCGCGATCACGGTGACGCGGTCGCCGAGGCCCCAGTCGATGCCCATCTCCATCGTCGAGTCCTCGACCGGGACGGCCTGCACGGCGGTGCCTGTGAACCCGGACTCGGCCAACACCTCCCTGCCGGCCTGGGCGAGTTCGGCAGCATCGTTGGTATTGCGCTGGTCGACGAAGCGTTCGATGCGTCGCCCCCAGGCGGATTCAGCGGCGATCGAGGTTGCATCTTCGATGGGTAGGAGAGTTCGGGCTTCCTGCTCGCCCTGGCCAGCGACGATGACCCGCGTGGCGCCGGGGGTGGAGACGGCCACTCGCTGACCGGCAAGCGTGCCTGCCGCAACGTCCAGACGGACTTCGCGGGTACGGTCTGCCGTCGCCGTGGTCTCGAACATCAGCTGAGAGCCGCGCTGCACGATCCTGAAGGCGAGGCCAGCCGGGGCGGCGATCTCGGAGAGGAGTTCACCGAGGGGCGGAAAGCGCGCCGACTTCGTGGTGGCGCTTCCGCGAGCGAGGTTCACCCCCATAGTTAGCGACGGCCGTCGTCGGGCGGGTGGGGCACTGGGGCCGACGTTGGCGGCTACGTACGCGTGCATCAGGGATTCCGCGGGCCCGGTGCGGGTGTCGTGTCCGACCTTCTGCTTGGAAACGTCCGGGTTGGAGGGCTCGGGCCAGGCCAGCATGTCGGAAAGGATCAGGCTGTCGGTGACGCCGCTGAAGACGATGGACCCGCGTCGGTCCTCGGGTGTGGCGGCGTGCTCGTAGGCTGTCATGGGGCCCGAGGCCAGGACGTCGACGGGGCCAGTGATGATCAGGCCCGAGCCGGGGGTCAGGAGTACGTCGGCGAGTTCGTGTTCCGTGGGCAGGATGAGGGTCCAGGACCCGACATTGTTATGGGTGATCTCCAGGCTGAGGGTCAGGTCCTCGGGGCGGATCAGGCCGACACGGGTCAGGTCGGCGCGGCGGACTTCAACGGTCAGGTCGGACAGGTTCAGTTAGATCACCATCCATCTTCGGGGCCGCCAGGAGCAGGTGACACGGGATGCGGTGGTGGCGTCGAGGAGGCTGACACCAGCGCTGGAGATGCCAGGTGGCAGAGTCCAGAAGCGGGGTGCCGTGTCCAGGAGGGCGTACCTGTTCGCGCCCTTGGTGTCCTTGACGGTTCCCGCGCGGGTGTCGATGATCAGTCGCTCTTCCGCAGCGAGGGTTCCGGTCCATCGGAGAACCTCGCCGCGTGGGGAGATGAGGGTGAGGTCTTTGCCTGGCCCGACGATTTCCCAGGTCGGGTAGGCGTCCACGTCACCGGGGTTGTCCACGCTGATCTCGCCGATGGCCTGGCTGGAGGCGACCGGCAGCGAGGCCAGGCCTGAGAGAAATGGCTTGGCGGAATCAGCGCCGATCCGCTCCGTCGAGATGACGGAGGAGTGGAGGTACGGATCGGGGGCGCGCAGGGTGATGGTGGTCTGCACGTCCAGGCCGCCGGCATAGGGGTAGTCGCCGCCACCGACACGGACGACGAGGGTGGACCACCGCACGCCCTCCTCGTCGATGACGATCAGGCGGCAGGGGCCGGACAGCATGCGGGCCAGCCGCGAGACGAGCTGCTGGAGGTGCGCTCGGTCTCTGCCGACGATGTCGAGGGGGAGGTCCATCTCTCGGGGCAGGACGCGTTGGCCCCGGTAGCGGGCGCCGTCTCCCGCGCCCTCCAGCCACTGGGCGGCAACGGGGGGCAGACCCAGGCCGGTCATGCCGGCCAGGGCCTGTATCCCGCTGCCTGTCTGTTCGCCCTCGTCGAGACGCAGGGTGTCAACGTCGTTCTCCAGTACCAGCGTCACCAGCCCACCATCCGAGCTCGGCCAGCCGCGGCGAACAGGTCCTCTTGCGAGGAGAGGCTGTTGCCGGGTGCCGCGTAGTAGTTGAGGATCTTCGTCGTCCCGCTGGTTGCAGGGGCTGCCGCCATGGCGCGGCCGACGGCAGCGGACAGGCCGCGCACCGCGCTGGGGCGGGTGACCGTCCCCGTGTCAACCAGGTCGTCCACCGCGCGGGCGACTCGGGGCCGCTCAGCGGTGATGCCTTGGGCGAGACCCTGTCCGATGTATCCGCCCAGCGTGGCGAAGACCCTGCTGGGGGAGTGGATGCCGAGGGCCTTCTTGATCGCGTCGACCATGGCGTCCGCGATCTTCAGCATCTGCTTCTCGATGTCCTGCTGCTTGACCTCCAGGCCCTTGACGATGCCTTCGGCGACCGCGATGCCGTTGGCGTACATGGCATCGGAGGCGGTCTTACCGGCCTGCTTGGCGTACTTGGCGAGCTCGGCCTGAAGGGCGTTGATCTTGGCAATGCCGTCCTTGCCGGCCGCAGCAATCGACTCGGCCGCAGTGAGCCCGGCCTCGGGTCCAGCCGTGGCGATCTGGTCGATCGCGGTCTGGGACAGGCCCTTGGCCTTGAGTACGGCGAGTGCCTTGGCGAACCGCTTCGCCTGATCGACCGCCTGCTTCAGGTTGGTGACGATCCCGCCGAAGGAGCCGTCCTTCGCCTTGGTGACGTCGCCCGTGTCGATGATCCGGTCGACGACGCGGCCCGCGTAGTCCTGGGCTTCCTTGCGGAGTTGGACGAGCTTGTCGCGCGCCGCCTCCAGTCGCTTCGAACCCGCCTCCCATTGGGCGGCCAGCTTCAGTAGCTGGGTACGGTCGCGGGCGATGCGGTCACGCAAGCCCTGCGAGGCGTCCTTCGGGATCTGCGCGGTGAGGTTCTGGAGAGAGTCCTTCACCTTGCCGTACTGGGATTCCAAGCCCTTGATCAGGCCCTTGATGATGATCTGGCCCGCCTCGTAGAGAAGGATCTTGTCCTTCTTCGGGGGGCCCTTCCAGTCCTTGAACTTCGAGGTCAGGCCGCCGAGGGTGTCCTTGACCGAGCCGAACATGGACTTGATGCCGTCGATCAGGCCACTGATCAGCTTCTTGCCCGCGTCGATCAGAGCCGATCTGATCCCGCTCAGCACCGACTGGGCCTTGCCCGGAAGCTCGCCGACCGTGCGTACGACCGTGAGCATGCCGTCCTTGACGGCGTCCTTGATGCCGTCCCAGGCTCGGGAGCAGAGGGTCTTGATGCCGTTCCAGGCGTCGTCCCACAGGGACTTCAGGCCTGACATAGCGGAGCTGCCAAGGGACTTGAGGGTGTCCAGGAAGGAGTTCCACAGGCCCTTGATCCCGCTCCAGATGGAGGACGCCTTGCTCTTGATCGCGTTCCAGGCGTCGTCCCAGAGGGTTCGCAGTCGGGACATCGCGGATCGGCCGAGCGAGCCGAGGAGGTCGAGGAATCCGTTCCACAGGCCCTTGATCCCGTTCCAGATGGACGAGCTGAGGCCCTTGATGCCGGTCCAGGAGCTTTCCCACAGGCCCTTGAAGAGACCGAGGATCTTCTTGCCGACGCCGAGGATGCCGATGTTGATGAGGATCAGGAACGCGCCCTTGATCCAGTCCCAGATACCGGATACGAAGGACTTGATGCCGTTCCAGACGCGTTCCCAGTCGCCTGTGAAGATGCCGGCGAAGATGTCCCAGACGCCTTTGATCATCTTGAGGGCGCCTTCGAAGACCATCGCCACGCCGTTGATCGCCTGTGTCAGGGCGTCTCCCAGCAGCTTTGCGATGAAGACGATGGCCGGAGCCAGGATCGGCATCAGAAAGTCGACGACAGCGGTCAGGACCTCAAGGAGGGGCTTGACCGCTTCGGCCACCCGCGCCAAGGCGTCGGCGAGGGGTGGCAGGACCGCCGCGACGATCTCGGTGATGACCGGGATCAGCGGCTTGATCACCGCTTCGAGGAGCTGGAGGGCTACCTCAATCAGCGGGCTCAGCGCGGCGGCGACCGTCTGGAGGGCGGCCGAGACGACGGGGATGATCGGGGCCAGGCCCTCAGCCATGGCCGAGATGATTGGCTGGAGCCCTTCGGCCAGCTGAACGACCAGGGGCGCGACCGCCTGGACGGCGGCGGTCAGCAGCGTGCCTAGCAGGTTGACGATTGGGATGATCGCGGGGGCCAGGGCCGTGAAGGCCATGGCCAGCGGCGTGATAACCGCAGCTACCAGCGGGCCGAGCATTGCGGCGAAGGCCCCGACGACCTGCATGAGAGCGCCGAGCGCCTGGCCGACGGGGGCCATGGCCGGCGCGAGGTCGGCAACGGCAGAGCCGATGCCGTTGAACATCGCGCGGATGCCGTCGGTGACGGCGGGCTGAGCGAGTGCTGACGCGATGGCGTTCAGCGCCGTGCCGATGATCCCGCCGACCTGCGGAAGAATCGTTTCTGCAAGCTGAGCGAACTCCGCGAAGAGGTTCTTGACCGCCGGACCTGAGGTCGAGGCGATCTGGCTCATCGCCTCGTGGGCGGCACGGAAGACGCCGGTCAGACCCTCCTGGAAGCCCGCGCTGTCCACAGTGCTGTGGATGCGCTCCAGGGTTCCGGCGAGCATGCCGAGCGAGGAGCCGCCAGCGGCCTCGGCCGCACGGGCGATTCCGGCGAGGATGCCGCCCGTGTTGTAGAGGACCGAGCCGAGATCCTTCAGGGACTGGATGCCCTGGTCGATCTCGGCCTTGAGGCCGTTCTCGCCCTTCCGTTGAAGGAAGCCGTCGAACTTCTCCGAGATGGAGACGAACCAGGTGGCCAGTTGGGGGAGGTAGCTGGTGCCGACCTTGCCGAGGGTGGCGATGATCGACGCGAAGGTGTCCGTGCCCTGGGTCGCGTTGGCGATGGACTGGGACAAGTCCCGGAACATCTGGTCCAGGGCCGGGGAGAGCGAGGTGCCGAGGTTCGTGGCGAGGCTGCCGAAGAAGCCGCCCAGGGCGGTGGCAGTGTCGGCGACGCCTGTCCGGAACTTCGGAAGCAGGTCGTCGACCATTGCCCTGATGGGCTGTTCGGCCTGCGCCCAGAAGTTCGTGCTGATCGTGTCCTGGAGTCCAGCGAGGGCGCTCTTGACCTCCGGGATGACCTTGTTGAAGTCCTTGAAGGCGGCGATCGTTACGCCAAGGCCGACCGCCATGCCGCCGAGCAGGCCCGGCAGGAGCAGGCCGGCATAGCCGATCTGCGCGAGTGATGCGGACAGGGCGGCCAGGTTGGAGGCCGCGGAGAGACCCCATGCCGCGAGGCCGGAGATCGCGACGGCAAGCGATCCGATGATCGGTACGTTCTTGTCAAGGTTCTTCAGCGTGTTGCCGAGCTTCTCGAAGATCGAGTTGATCACTCGGGCGCCGCTGAGCGCGGCGAGCGCGGTGCCGACGCGGGCCACCGCGCCGTTGTCCAGCTCGGGAAGGATGGGCACCGTACGAGGGCGGGTCAGCACCTGGAGACGGGCCGAGACCGCAGCGCCAGCACCGTTGGCGATGTCCAGCTCGACCATGACCTTCAGCGGCGAGACGTCGCTCGCCCAGTCGTTCAGCTTGCGCTTTACGTGGTCGGCAGACTGCTGGTCGAGATCGAGCTCAACCTTCCCCGTGGCCTTCAGGTCGTTGACCTTAAAGTCGATCTTCTGTGAGTTGGCACGGTGCTGGAGCTCGCGCGCGGCATTCCGTACGGCTGTTGCCATGCCGTCCGTGGATATCGTGGTGTAGAAGCGGATCTTGCGCGCGTCCGACTGCCGGTTCCGCGAGTTGATCTTCCGGAGCTCTTCGATGAACGCCTTCGAGGCTCCGGACATGTCGATCTTCGTGCCGACCTTGAGCTTGTCGAGCTGCTGTTCAATGCGTTCGAGCTGCCGCTCGGCCTGTCGACGGAAGTCGTCGGTATCGGGGAGGACCCGGATGGCCACGCGGCCGATCACCTGCCCTGCGGGCATCGGTCACCTCCCTTGGAACTGGGCGTAGAGCTGGGCGACGGTGACCGCCGGTCGCTGCTCGGGTTGTGGTGTGGTCGCCTTGGGGCGCGGGTATTCGGGCAGCTTGGGGGCCTTGCCCTTCGCCCACTGGCCGGACGCCCTCGTGTTGGCGTTGAGTGCGTCGAAGAGATCGGCCATCAGGTGCCGGTCCTGCCCCCAGCCGAGGAACTCCCGTCCGCCTGCGGCGAGCGCGACCGTGAGGGAGGTGTCGGGAAGCCTCCGCACGAGAAGAAGGACGAGAGCGGGGGAGGGGCCTCGGCCCGCGATGACGTCGGCGAGGTCAACGCCGTAGTGCAGCCGCAGGTCCGGGTACAGGCCCTCCCCGTAGTCGTCGATCAGGCGGCAGAGGCCGAGGCTTCCCCCAGCTGGGTGCTCCGGCCGTAGGCGTCGAAAATCTCGGCGAGGAGCGCGAGGTCACCCGACACGGCCTCAAGTAGCGCGTCCGCGCTCGTCGGGCGCTCGGCAACGAGACGGATGGCCTCGGAGAGCAGGAGCTCCTGGTCCGCATCCTCGGCGCTCATGCGGTCCTGGAGCTTGGCCAGCTGGTCGCGCCGCTCCTTCGGGAGGCGAAGGGGGTTGAGTAGACGGACGGTCTCGGCGCCGAGGTCGATGTCGGTGGAGCCGTATCGGGCCTCTGCGGCGGTGCGGATGTCGTCGAGGGAGTACGAAGCCATGGGGGAGGACCTCCGAGGTAGGGGTGCTGAAATTGGTGAGGAAGGGGGGATCAGGCGATGCCGGCGGCCCAGGCCGAGCCGGTCCACTTCGCCTTGGAGCCGTCGCCGAGCACGACGTGCTGGCCGGTGGTCCAAGCAGTCGCGGGCGAGGCAGTGACGCCGGTCAGCGTGGCGAACTTGGCCGGGGCGCTGGCTCCGGACGGCGTGAAGCTGCCGGGAGTGCCTGCGGTGGCGCCCGTGGCGATGGTTCCGCCGAGCGGGGTCACGGCGTAGGTCCACGAGTTGCTTCCGTGGACCATGGGCTTCACCCCGAGGGGCAGACCGGCCAGGCTCTCCGTGTCCGCGATAGACATGTCGTCGGCCCTGTAGATCTCCGACTTGGGCGCATAAAAGGCAAAGTGGTTCTCACCATCGACGAAGACGGCGAGGAACGCGGCCTGGGTGGGGACAGGCTCGGCGGGCACACCAACGGAGCCATCCAGCAGGATGGGGGCGTTGGCGCCGAAGTACAGCTTTAGGGCCGGGGCGTCGAACTGCTGGAGCGTAAAGGTCATCTGCTCCGTGCGCTGGCTGTACTTCGTCCGAAGGGACTTGTTCTGGAGAGTGCCGATGGTGGTGGCCTCGCCGCCCTCGGAGGTGAGACCGAAGAGGTCCTCCAAAGAGGTGTGGCCGACGGAGGACCACGGCGAGGTGGGAACGAGCAGGTTGTCCGGCATCGGTGTTCCGACCGGGGCGGTGAGGTAGTTGCCGGTGCCGACGACAAGGGTCGCCGAGTCGTTGATGGGCAAAGAGCGGTTCCTTCTTGCGGGCGCACGCGAAAGCCCGGCCTGCCGAAGGGCGGGCCGGGCTGGTGCCGGGGGTGGTCAGAGAGGGAAGGGGCGGGCGCGCGGCTTCCGGATCGTGATGTCGAAGATGGACTCGTATCGCCACACCCCGGTGGGGAGGTCGGCGTACTGGACGGGGCCGGTGGCCGTGGCCCAGTCCGAGGCGCGGCGTCCGGCGGAGTTCATCTCGACGCGGGTGAGGTGACCGCGACCGGGCACGACGACGTTGTTGAGCCAGGCGTCGCGCAGGACGACGCGTGTGGCCTCGGACAAGATCGCGGCGTCCTGGTCGCCGTCGGGGTCTTCGGCGAAGCAGTTGACGACGACCCGGGCAGAGTCGGTGAAGCGCGTGTCGCCGTCCCACGCTCCGAAGCTCGGGTCGCGGCGGACCAGGACGAGCGGAAAACGCTGGTTGCGGTTGATCAGGGATTGGACGCGGATACCGGGGAGGCCCTCGCGGAGAACGGCAAGGAGGAGGTCCTCAACCGGGCTGAGCTCTGCCAAGGCCTTGATGGTCGGGGGGATGCCGGCCACTAGTCGACCTTCACCTTGCCCTTCCGCTTCTTCGGCAGGTGCGCGGCGGTGGCCAGGACGTAAAGGCCGTCCATGGGCGGGACGACGTCGAGGTAGTCGTTGCCGTCCTTGTCCTTGCGGACGACGACGCTGGCCTGGCGGCCGTACTCGATGCTCAGCGCGGCTTTCTGGCCACGCTCGTCGGAAAGTACGACGAAGCGGTCCACTCTGCCCTCGTCGATATCGATCCGGGCGTGACCGTCTGCACGGTGCTGGACAAGCAGCTCCTCCGCGCGAACGGCAATCTCAAAGGTGCGGACGTCGAGCTCCGCCTGAACGGCTTCGTTGAGGGCGAGGACTTTGGTCAGCTTCCGGCCGCCCACGCTCTTGTAGACCTTCGCCATCAGGGCCGCTCCCGAATGTCGATGCTCCAGTGCCGGGCGCGGCGGTCTCCGTGGTGGTAGGCCGGAGGCGAGACGATGTCCCACTGGCGGCCCGCATACTCCACGCGGGACCAGAGGGTGACCTCGTCAAGGTGCGGGTCGACGATGAGCCTCACCACGTTGATCTGCTGCTGGCCGGGCACTTCGGCTCGGGCCGAGCGCTGCGGGATGGCAGCGACCCGCACCTGATGGGGGCCGTCCGCATCCGCGACCACGACCTCGTTTCCGCGGTTGTCCGTGATGGTGGTCGTCTTCCAGATGCGGGCGGACTGCCCGCGACGACGTTGGAGGCTCACCAGGGACTCACCTCCTCCGCGTACAGGGGGAAGGGTTCTCCGCCGTAGTCCACCGGAACGGGGCTGGCCCGGTGGGGGCGGTCCCTGGTTCCCCACGCGCTGACGACGACGCTGGTCAACGTCGGGCGCCGTCCGCCGAGATCCTCAAGAAGGCGGATTTCCTCGCGGGTGAAGTAGACCGTGCCGGCGTCGCGGCCGTGGGCGTCAGACCAAGCCAGGGTCTCGTCGCCTGCCCGGCTCTGCACGTATCCGTGGGGGTTCCGCATGTAGCGGGCAGCCGCCTTCAGGACCAGCGTACGAACGAGCCGAGGGACCGACGCCTCCGGCCAGTCGCGACCGTAGGTCACGGCAAGGTCGGAGGCGTCCTCAAGGGCTGCTGTGGCGATGCGCGCTTCGTCGTCGTCGAGGTCCCAGTCCAGCCGGGCTTTGAGCGCGTCGAGAGTGGCGTACGCCATGAACTACGCGTTCGCCGGGTCGGTCTCCGGCTTAATGCCGGCCGGGGTCCACACCTTGGCGTCGCTGATGCCCGTGATCTTCGCCAGTTCGGAAGCCGCCGCCGGGTAATCCGACTTGCCGTCGAGCTGGAGCTTGATCCCGCGCACGAAGTGCTCCTGCGAGCTGATGATCTCCTTCTCGGCCACGTCGTCCCAGCCAACCAGAACGTCGGTGACGCTTCGGAAGCCGTTGTAGGTATTCACGACGGAGCGGTCCTGGAGATACAGCGAGTCGTAGTCGCGAATCCAGCGAAGGGCAATACCCTCGAAAGAAGTCGTGGCGCCGTACGGAACGGACTGCGGTACGGAGGGGGCGCCCGAAAGGAAGATGAAAGCGGAGGACGCGAATGCGTAAGCCGTGTCTGCTGGAATCGTCTGGTCGACGACGATCCTGAATCCGAAGCGCTCGCCAAGGGTGGCGGTGCGAAGCGCGGACTCGGCGATGGAGTCGCCTACGTTCTGTGCCAGGTTCAGCTTTTCGTCGGTCAGAAGTGCCGACTCGAATTCGCTGCCGACCAGGAGGTAGCGGCTCTCCTCCGGAGCGTGAAAGCGGTTCAGGACGCGGCGAGCCTCGATGAGGGCACCGCGCAAGTTCTGCTGGACGTTACCGATGGTGACGTTGTAGTTCTGGCCAGTCAGGGTCTTCACGGCACGCCGCTGAAGTCCGCGGCCGACGGCGCGGACCTGCGGGCGCAGGAGCTTCGACCAGTCGGTGATGTCGAAGTCATTCTGCTCGTCGGTCAGCTTCACGGCTGAGTAGGAGTTTCCGCCGAAAGTTACAGCGATCTTGCGTTCGCTGTACTCGTCGAACTGGATCGGCTGCGACCGGTCGTTTCGGAAGGCGTAGTCGTGGAAGGGGAGAACGCCTTCGACCTTCACGGAAATGGTGTCATTGTCCGCGCCCTTGAACTGGTCAACGCCTTCCTTGCGGAAGAGATTGGGAATGATGAGCTCCTGCTCCAGCATTCCCACGGCCGTGTTGACGAGCTTCTGAGGCTTTACTACCTGGTGCTGAGCGGTGGGCAAGTGATGCAACTCCGGGGGCATAAGGAAACCCCCGGCCACACGACACGGGGGTTAAGGGGAACGTTTGTGCAATGCGTTAGCTGCGGCGGAAGCGCCGAGCGAGGGCGCGGGGGTCCATCTCTCCGTCGTCATCGTCGGACGGCGTCAGGCCGCCGCCGAGCTGCTCGGGCACCTTCGGGGCGAGGAGAGCCTGAAGAGCCTTGGCATCCGCCTCCAGCTCCTCCACGGTGGCACCGCGCAGACGGCTCGTCAGCTCCTGGGGCAGGTCGTACTTCCGGGAGACCTGGCCAACGGTGAGCGAGTGCTCCAGCTCCGCGTTCTTCGCCGTTACTTCGGCGAGGGCCGCCTCGAATTCCTCAGCGGTCTTGGCGTTACCGAGCTGGGCTTCGGCGTCCCGGAGTCGGGTGCGATACGAAGCGGCCTCGCCCCGGATCTTGCTGAACTCCTTGCGGGCCCAGTCTGGGAGCTCGTCCTCCGGGGTGCCGGCCGGTGTCTCTGCGGACCCAGCTTCGTCGGGCTTCTGTTCGTCGGTCGGGGCAGGGGGCTGTTCGGACAGGGTCACGCCTCCGGGGGTGTGGGGGTTGCGCGCCGAGCCTCCTGGGCTGCGGCTCTTTGCTTCTGTCGAATAAAACGCCGCCAGGCGCTCACGGCGCCCTTGCCGGTGTGGCCCTTGGTGACCTGGGGCCACAGGGCCTCGTACTCCCGGTTGAGGGCGAAGAGGCCAGCGGAGCCGTACTGCTGTCGGCTAAAGATCGGCTCCGCGTAGCAGTGACAGCGGTCGTGGAAGAGGTCGCCGTCCTTGAACTGGGCCGACAGGCCGCTCTTGTACGCAACGCCCCGGCTGATGAGCATCGCGCACCAGCCGCACGGTGTACCCGTGCGGCTGAGACGTACGTAGCCGAGAGCCCGGCCGTCTCGTTGCATGTGGTTCCAGGTTGCCGATCGGCCACCGTTCATCGCCACCCGCCCGGCCGCGGCGGCCTGTTGGGACCCGGACTGACGATGTGCGTCATCGCGCTGCCGGTCAGCATCCCGGGCCGACTGCTGGTCGTCGATCGTGGATACACGGCGGTGCAGGTTCTCGGTTCCGAGGGCCTCCAGGACCGTCCGGACCTCTTCCTCTGCCTCTCTTTCGATGCGCTCCTCGTCTTCGTTTAGACGGTCGAGCTCCTCGACGAGCACTCGCTCCCAGTCGTCGCCTTCTTCGTCGAGCACCTGGTCCTCATCGAGGTCGGGAGCCGCCTGGGCTTCCTCGCTGGTGTGGCCTGACTCGCGGTCGGAGGCAGGCGAGGCTTCCCCGGGCTCGCCGGTCGCGGCTTCGTCTGGCTCTGTGCGGGGTGGTTCGTGGGGGCCGGCCAGCGCGGCGAACTCGCGGCGGAGGTCGCCGAGGGTCACGTATGCAGGCTCGGGGTGATAGGGGTCGGCCACCGTCGTGCCCGTCTGAAGTGCACGGGCCAGGCGGTAGTACGCGCGGGCCAGGTCGCGCGCCTGGCGCCTCCGGCCCATCACGAGCGTGATCGCCTGGCGCAGCCAGCCCCCGGCAGTCGCGCCCCGCTGCACGACGGGTACCTCGGCCCACAAGGCCAGGGCATCCGCCGTGGTCGCGGCGCCGATCCGAGACAGCGCCACGCTGTAGGCGACGGACACCTCTTCGGACTCCGCCTGCCTCGTTTCCGACATCAGGCGGCTTCCGCGTAGGTATCACTTCGAGAATCCGTAGTGGCTCGGGTGAGGGCCGAAGCGAGCTGTCCGACGGAATCCTCGTCCTCGGCCAGCTCCTCCCAGTCCTCGAATTCGGTTTGCGTGACACCAGGTACACGGCGCCAAAGTCCCTTTGCAGGAATTCCGAGCTGTTCGCGAAGCTTGCCCAGCGCGTCCGCGGCCTGGGCCAGAGAGCGGGACTCCATATCCCGCCAGATAACCTCGCCCTGATAGTCCTCGGCGCCTGTGCGTCCGGAGAGCTCGGCGGCGAGCCGAAAGACTCGTTCCCAGCTTTCCCCGAAGGCTGTCCGGAACTCGGCGATCTTTCTGCTCAGGGAAGTTTCCGCAGCCAGGAGGGCTTCAGCGCTCAAGTTGGCGATCTGGCCTAGAAGGTGATGCGGTGGGGTCTGGCTGACCGCGGCAAGGTGCCGGATGGACATATCGACGCTATCGATAAAACCGCCGAGCGGGGTTTCGTCCAGGCTTCCAAATTTGACGTCAGGGTCCTCGGCAAAAAGGAATCGCCTGGCGTTGTGATTGATCGGAAGTGGTATCGGATTACCCTGCTCGTCGAGAGTGGGATCACCGGTCTCCGGATCGCGCTGGATAGGTGGCGCCATTCCCGTTGCCGTGCGCACCTTTACGCTGGCATAGGTCTGAGCGACGAGAAGATCGAAGATCGTTTGATTGATTCGATCCTGTAGGCAAATCATCGGCTCAATTACACCGAGCGTGCGGCCTTCGAGGTCGACGAGAGCCGCGAAGCGGGTTACGGGGCACTCGCCAGCACCATGCCGACGGACGCGGGACACGGTGATGCTCTTGGCGTCGTCCAGGCTCTTGAAGCTGACCGTGAACTCCTCGCGCGCATCCCACATCCGGGCCCGGCCCAGGGTCTCGGGGGATGGCCAGGCGATCACCGTCAATGCCGCATGCGGAACGTCGTCGTTCGCCGGGTCTTCGAACAGGGCGGCCGTCTTCAGGGCGGAGAGGCCCTTCGTCCGGACCCGGCCCGCGGAATCGCGCTCGGTCACGGTGAAGCTGTGCCCGTACGTCAGTGCACCCCGATAGACGGCTGCCTGTCGGGCATCAAGCCGAGACCGCTGCCAGTGTGCCCACTCGTCCGAAGTGGTTTCGGCCTGGGCGGGGAGGCCGCCCGCGACCATTCCCGGCCGAAAGCCATCGACGTACAGGGCCTGCGCGGGGGTTCCGACCAGCAGGGGGAGCCAGTTGGAGATGGACCGCTTGGCGAGCAGTCGGTACTCGTCATCCGCCATGGCCGGCATGTAGGGGTCGGCGTGGCGGCCGTGGAGGTAGTCGTCGATCCGCCGCAGGCGGTCACCGTCGCGATTGAGGATCGCGAGGAGCTGGCGTGCGAGCGCAGCGGGGGAAGTTGGCACGGCCACGCGATCACCACCTAAGTTACACTCTTGCGAATTGGTTAAAGGAAGAAGCCGCGGCCGGTCCTCTTGCGGACCTTCTTGCCTCGGGCGCGTAGGTCGACCAGGGCCTCGTGCGCGAGCATGAGCGCGGCGTACGCGTCGACCTTCTTCGGGCTTTCGCGGCCTTCCTTGCCGAATGAGATGCCGTAGTTGTTCGTCCTGCGGCGTGCATTGAGTGCATGCCGGCGGAGCGTGCGGTCGCCGTCGTGGACTAGCTTGCGGTCGAAGATGGAGCGCATGAGGCGCTCGTGCGCCATGGTCGATGCTTTCAGGGACGCACGCATGTCCCAGCCGATCGCGTCCTTACCTGGAGCCTTCACGGCCAGGCCCTCGCCGTAGGCATCGGACCACTCGCTGATGTAGCTCTCCCAGAGCGCTACGTCCGCGTAGTACGCCTTCACGTCGAACGCGCGGAATGCCTCGTGCACAGCGCTGTCGACCTGTGCCCGGGGAACCGTCCAGTCGTCGCCGCGAGGGCCGTCGGGCTTCTCCCAGATGCCGAGAATGCAGGCGTACATGTCGTTAACGCGCAGTGCTACGAGGCAAGTTGAGTCGTCGCGGAGACCGCCGTCGAACCCCAAAACAATCTCGTCGCCGGGCTGGAGCACCTTCGAGTCGTCGCGTAGGACGTCCCACTCGGCGGGACCGAAGAGAGCGTCCTCGCTGGCGACGATCTGGTTGAGCCACATACGCCGGGAGCGGCTGGGCGCGATCGTCGTATCGAGGATCGACTGAAGGATGGTCTCGACCCGCAGCCAGATGGCGTCACCGCGGATCTTCGGCAGAACGATGCGAATCGCCTCGGGCGTCAAGGGCGTCGCCGGGTGGGCCTCGATCGAGTCGTACATGACGCCGATGTCCGCTGCGCGGCCGTCGAGGATCTTCTCGAACGCTTCACGCATCTTCTCCGCGACGCTGTCCTCGCCGGGGAGGAACGCGTTCGTGATCGCCAGGTACCGCGAGTCCTTCTTCGTGGCGTTGCCGTCGATCGTTTCGTACATGCGGTCGCCGTTGTTGCCCGTCACCCAGTGGTGGGTCTCGTTCAACACGGTGAAGGTGACGCGCCCGCCTTCGAGCGCGCGAAAGCTGCTGGTCACCGCTTCGAGGCGTTGCCGGCCGCCGTTCGCGCGGATCAACTCCGCGCCTGCTTTGATGCCGTACGTCGAGATCAGCTTGTTCGAGATCAAGGACGGCATCAAGGTCATGGTGTTGCGGGTCTGATCGCGGCTGACAGCTGCGATCTGAACCCACGCCTGTGGGTGCGGAACGCCAACGGGGTGCCCGTTTTCCCAGTGAGAGAAGCGCGAGGGGCCGACAAACTCGACGAGGGAGACCACGGCGAGGAGCGGGTCCTTGCCGGTAAGCCCCAGCCCTTGAGGCGCTGAAGGACTCCCTTGCGGTAGATGAAGCGGCCGTTCTCGTCGACCGCGTACCACCACAAGACGAAGCGGAGCTGCTCGCGCGTGAAGCGCCAGGGGCCGCCGTCCTCGGCGTTGAGGAACTCTGCGGCCCAACCTGCGATCTGCCACCCGAGAGTGTGCTCGGGCAGCTTCCAGGAGCCGTCGGGTTCCTTCTGCCAGGTGGGGCCGAGGAAGCTCGGTTCGAGAGCGTCGATCTCTTCTGCTGTGAGGGCTGGGATGGGGCTCACCTCCCCTCGGTGGTCGGTCCGTCTTGCGTGGGCCAGACCTCACTAGGCGAGCCCGAGATCCTGCCTGTAGTCAGCGATGGCGAGTACCGCCGCGGATTGCACTTCAGGTTCCGGCTCGTGCAGCTCCACGCGCACGCGGCGCCGGTCCCCCTCGGCGACGAGCAGCCTCTCGAATGCGCTGTAGATCGTCTGGAGCATCTGGCCGCTGCGCTTGCCGGCCTTCTTGTAGTACGAGAGGTCTTCGCACAAGGAGAAGGCGAGCGCCCAGTCTGAATCCTGGTAGAAGTCGGCCTGGCCACTCGTCTTGAGGGAGTCCCACAGGCGCTTCGCGATGGGGTGCCAGGAGCGATCGGCATTCGGCACCTTCGTGGGCCGGGCAACGCCTCGCGTCACGGGCTGAACGTCACTGCCCTTGCGTTCGCGGGGGCGAGCAAGGTCTGACTCGCGGTTGGGTACGGGGCCGGGCACCTTGCTCACCTCCAGAGAAGTCATGGGCCCCCGAGGGGAGGGTTCCTCAGGGGCCGGCGCGGCTCGACGGGCTCACGGCCTGGAGCTCTGCGCGGTCACAGCAGGCCCGGGTGGGCCTCGGTCCGACGGAATTTGCGGTCATGGCGTCTGCGGCTGGCCGCCTTCGCGGCGGCTCCTTCGCGGGACGACTTGGCCCGGTGATGCCACCCGCAGAGCGATCTGAGGTTGGCCTCGCGGTGGTCGTCACCGGGCCGGACGTGGTCTACGTCGGTGGCGGGCTCGACACAGCGCACGCCGTACTGATCTCTGGCTGTGCAGCGATGGCCGTCCCTGACCAGGACGCGGCGTCGGAGCTGCGGCCAGTTCGGCGGCAGGCGAAGCCTTCGGTCAGACGTAGTCCAGGACATCAGCCTCCTACGTCAGGGATGGCGCAGCGGCGAACAGGAGCTGCGACAGGCGCCCCCGGTAGGGGGCAGCGGCGAAGGAGGCTTCGAAGGGTGGGCGCCGGAGGCGCCCTCAGAGGGAAGCCCCAGGAGGCTTGCCCCTCTACTCATATATACGGAGGCAGCCGCGAGTTCTGGAAGCGATCAGACGGTGATCGCAGTCACACTATTTCCATGACCCCCGAGGTGCCGTGTGGTCAAGTCTTGCATTGGAGTCACACTCTGTCATACGGTGCGGAGCACAGAACGTAAACGACCCCGGTCGGTGCGGTAACACCAGGCCGGGGTCTTCACCTAGAGAAGAGACCTCTAGATGCGAGTGCATCGTAACCGGCACACCACCTCCTTCGTGGTCGTGCCCAATGCCGCCGCACGCCACCGCGGCTTGTCCCTCACAGCCCGGGGCCTGCTCGTTACGCTCCTGTCCCTGCCGGACGGTACGCGGGCCACCATCGACACCATCACCGACCAGGTCGAGGAAGGCCGGCGAGCCGTCGCGAAGGCGTTCACCGCGCTGGAGAGCGCGGGGTACCTGCGGCGGGAACGCGGCCAGGACCCCGAGACCGGGCTCTGGGGAACCCAGTCCCACATCTCTGATCTTCCGATGGACCGCATCCCGGCGGCCGGTGAGCCGAGTGCTCGGAGCGTCGGCGATTCTCCCAAGGGGATAAAGAACCAGGGAAAGAACCTCCTCCCCGTCCCGGCGCCGCAGCAGGCCGATGAGGCCGACGTCGAGGAGGAGGAAGAAGCCTCCGACACGACCAACGACCACGCCCCGGCTGACGCCGAGGCGGGCCAGGCCGCCGCTGCGCTTGCCCACCTCGGCGGGATCGAGCCCCGCCTGAAGCTGAGCACAACCGAGGTCCTTCGCTTGGCCCCGCTCGCCGCCGCCTGGCTGGCGGAGGGCCACAACGCTGCGAAGATCACCGCCGCGCTGATGGCCCGCCTTCCCGAGAACGTCGACTCCGCCGCCGCGCTGATCTCCTACCGCCTCAAGAACCAGATGCCCGAGCGGCCGGCACCGAAGTCCAAGCCGCTTCCGGACACCCGTGACCGCTGCGAGGTTTGCCGGGCACCCTTCCCGCTCGGCCGCCACGGTGAGGTGTGCGCCACCTGCAAGGCAGAGCTCGACCGGGCCGCCGCGCTCCTGGCGGGAACCGCGCCCGCTGAGCCGGAGCCAACGCTCGATGACCTGGCCACCGCCCGACAGGGCCGCGAGCGCTGCCGCGCCGCCATGGCCGCGTGAGGGGCGAAGCGATGACCAACATGAAGATGCCCTGGTACGCCAAGGCCGTCTTCGTCGGCGGCAGGCCCCTCGTTCTGGTGGCAGCCCTCGTTATGTCGGTGCCCGGCGAAATCCGAATGGCAGAGATCGCAGGCTGGCAGGGCTGGATCACCTGGCTCATGCCGGTCTGCGTCTCCGCCTACGCCGCGTGCGCCGCCGTCATTGCCACCCAGCGCCACCTTGCCAAGGCGCCGGGACGCGTCACTGCCACCATCGGCGCCGGGGTCGCTCTCGCCCTGGCACTGTCAGCCCAGGTGGTGGCACACCTGATTGACCGTGGGTACATGACGACCTCCGCCCTGCTGGTGGCAGTCGTCTCCTCGGTGCCTCCGCTGGTCGTGGCACACATGCTGCACATGGCAGCCATGCCGGCCGAGGAACTGGCGGCCTGGGACCGCGTGCGGGAAGTCGAACAGACGGCTGCCTACCTGGCGGGTGAACTGGCGGAGGCCCTTGACTTGGCAGGCCGCCAGCTCCTCTCGAAGAGCCACGGCGTCGCCAACGGGTACGACGAACTGGCAGAGATCGTTGACGAGCTGGCCGCCGACGTCGCTGACCTGGTCGACGAGATTGCAGAGGAACTGGCAGAGGCCGCCACCGCGGAGTCGAAGCCGCGCCGCCAGCGGACCCAACGGAAGGCCGTTCCCCTTGCCGTCGTGAAGACCACGATCGCAGCGATGAAGGCCAGCGGCGAGAAGATCACGGGGCAGACGCTGGCAGAGCGACTTGGCTGCTCGGAGCGTTCCGGGTACCGATACCTCGGCGAGGCTCAGGCGGCCTAGTTGACCACGGGTAGGGGTGGGTTGAAGACTCGCCGACCCCTACCTCCGCCATCCGAGCACGCTGATACCAAATCCGGCGCTTGGCTCGTCACGCCTACCGGCACAATGACGTCTCATGACAGAGGCGTTGATGTTGGGGTTGGCGACGGTTCTTGGGTACTTCGGTCACGTTGCGCAGGCTGGGTACGCCCGGAAACACCAGGGGAAGGCCGAGGAGCTAGCGAAGATACAGGCCCTGTACCAGGAACTCATCACCCTTCGCGACCTTGACGGGCATCCGAGAACGGCGATCGAGCCAGCCACCCGTCTGTTGGCTGATGCCGCGTTGCTGCGAAACGCCAAGCTCAGACAGCGCGTAACTGACAACCTAGAGATGGTCCGAGAGTTCCATTTCTTGCGGTTGGGCGGCCACTCCTCGATCGAGGTGCGGAAGGTGTGGGTGCAGGATGCGCTCGACAGCCTCGCGGCCGTTGCTCGCGGGGATCGCTTGCCGCAGCCCAGCTCAGAATTCGAGAACCAGCTCTTCTCCCTGGACCGGATGGGGGCGAAGCTGGCTCCGTCCGTCGCGGTGCTTGCGGAGGCGCTGAAGCACTTTCCCGAGATCGACGAAAGGCAGAAGGAACGGGCGGCCTGGACCAAGAAGCGCAGAGCACAGCAGAGACGACGCCGGCTGCTGTTCTGGCGGCGGTGATGCCGGCGGGTGGATCGCCCGCGTTGGCGCATGTTTGCGGCGAGCTCCGGCCTTCCAAACGGGTTCTGACCTGCGCTTTTTCTGGCCATCCGCGCCGTGCTGGTCTCACGAACGACCCTGGAACCGTGGCGGAATTCGAGCTGCTAAGACGTGGCGGTCCGCGTGCGCGTATACCGGGGGTCACCCCCCACCCCTGCCCTGCTCCCGCCTCCGGCTGCTGACGGCCCGTGCGCTACCCTCCGCGCGTCGTGCAGGCACTCACCCCCCGCACCCCCCAAGGCAGACAGGCGCCCGACTCAGGGCACGGCAGACAGGGCCCGGGGGAGGGCAGGAACAGGCCGAGAACGGGCCTCACGGCGCCACTCAGGGGCCTTACGGGCAGGGTCGAAACCCCTTCTGACCTGCGACTTTGGGCGTGGATTTGCAAGAGTGTCACTCAGTCCGTAGTGTTCTCCATGTCGCCACCACGGAACGCCAGCCACACGGCAGGCCGGATGGGGTGGGGGCAGGCGCTCGAAGCGAATGCAAGAGTTGCGAAACCGGGTTCCGATCCACTAGGTTCGTACCCAACGCCAGACCGGGAAGCCGAGAACGGGCCGCATGAGCGGCGCCGCCGAGGGAACGGAACGGTGGATCGCAGCCAAGCGAATGTAAGAGTTGCGAAACTTGGTCGAGGCCCACTAGGGTCGGAGCCAACGCCAGACCGGCCCGTCCGGAACGGCGCACACACTCCCCGCCTGCTGGCCTACATGCCGCTGAGCGGACAGTACGACCACCGTCCCGATACCGCCGAGAGGCAGGCGTCGGGGGTGAAGGAAGGGCGACCACGGCCCGGATGAGAGTGCGACCGTAGGCAGGGCATCCTGCCGCTTGATGGAAGCGCGATCGGACGGCATCGAGAACCCCTTCGGGTACAGCCACCCCAGGTGAAAGGAACGCTGCCCGTATCGACTTATCCAGTCGGTAGCAGTCGGGCGCCGGTCTTCTCGGCTCAACTCGCTGTGCTGCCCCGTGGGATGCCCTGCGGTGCGGTGTGCAGGAGGTCGAGGGAATCGGTCGGCAGGAATGTAGTTGGGGCGCTAGGGCTCACCGTCCATCGGACGGCCGGAAACGGACCGCGAACCTCGAAAGTGAGGGACGCGGACCGCGCACTTCGAAAGTGAGGCGCGCGGAACGTGGACGGCAGAACGGTGGACGGTGAACGAGGCGTCGAGTGAGCCTCACCCAAATCACTCGAATTGAACATCCGGCCTTACGGGCCGGGCCTCCCGGACGCCTTGGGCGTAGGTGCGAAGCCACCGGGAGGCGCTGACGCCGCGCTGATTGAAAGAGTGTAACTAAATCGGCGCGGCTGAGATCGCAGTGCAGTTCGCGCTGCGGTACGGAGCCGGGCAAAGCTCGGCCTGTGATTGGAGAAACATGGCTGTGAACCTCTGCAAGGACCACCCGCTTGGCGACCTCTCCTTCTTCGAGATGGCCTGCAATCTGAGCGAGCGCAACTTCGCCATCGCCTACGAGCTGGACGGCACCCGCAGGGAGCTGCGGGACGCGTCGGACGCGTTCGAGCTCCTTCGCGAGGTGATCAACGACCTGACCACCGATCACGGCCTGGAGGTCGCGGAGCTGATCGGACTGCGCGATCACTACAAGGGTGAGGCTGGGCGATGGGAGGGGCTCTACCAGGAAGCCGATCGTGAGGCCGGCCAGTTCCGCGGGAGTGTGCGCGAGCAGCTCCTTGCCTCGCATCAGGCTGACGAGATCTCCAAGGATGCAGCCAATGAGATCCTCGAAGCCCTGAAACTTGCCCCGATCGTTGACGAGTACCGCGCCGACGTCACCATCACCATCACGTACGAAGGGCTCCGGAGTCGGGATGGGCGCGACGTGATCGAGGCCGCCGTTCGCGCTGCGGTGGACGCTGACGCGCCGAACCTGCCGGGGTTCGTCTGGGCCTACTCCGACATTCGCGTCGAGGGTGTGGAGCTCGAAGAGTCAGACGTGATCTGACGTCTCAATGTAAGAGTGTAACTAGATGGGTGCTCCTTCTGTGTAGGAGGCACGAAGGGGCGCCCGTCCTGGCCGGATCAAGAGGACCATGTACCGCAGTCTCGACACCCCGACTGATGACGCGCTGGCCGAGTACGCGGCCCGGCTCGATGACGCGCACCGCTCCTGGCCTTCCTGGCGCACGGGGACGTACTCCGATGAGGACACCCCGACACACGTAGAGATGTTCACCTGGCACGACGACCGTTTTGGGTGGATCGGCGACAAGAGCAATTTCGAAGTGGCCCGCGACCAGATCCGCACGGCTGCCGACGAGGGACGCACGGACACCGTGGTTTCCGACGAGCAGGTGTATGACTGCGGGCGCGGCACGAGCGCCTGGGACTACGCCCAGCTCTTCGTCCAGGTCTATGAGGGCGGCTGCCCCGAGGGCTGCCCTGGCACTCACACCGAGGAGTGCCGGCCGGATTGTGATCCCTTCGTCGACTTCTGCCACGGGGATGAGTGTGAAGGGGACTGCCGCAGCACCCGTACGTACACCCCTGCCTTCCGAGCGGCCGTCGCCCTGGCGGAGTTCATCAAGCACGATCACCCCTTCCTCGACGAGGACGACTACTACGACCAGCGCCACCAGGTCTTTGACGCGAACCTCGACGAGGCCCTGGAGGACGTGAAGCTGCACTACCCGTACGACACCGAAGCCGATCACCAGAGCATCGTCGAGCGCGCCTCCGAGCTCCTGTGGGACCTGGAGTACCAGGACTCGGACGGCTGGGCCGACTGGGACGGCGTGCGTGATGCGTACGACCACGGCCGCGGTGAGCACTTCCTCACGCTGGGCCGCGACTTCCTGCGCAACGAGATCTCCGGGCAGCTCGCCCTCATGCCGGCCTGACCCCTCCCCTGAACCGCCACCCCTCCCCGTGCCTCCCCCCCCGGGGAGGGGTGGCTCTCCACCCGAATACGAGGACACATGCGCACCACCACCCGCCCGTACGAGGTCCGTGTCTGGAACGAGGTCGCCGACCTTCTCGGACTCTGGGAGATCCAGCGGACCGGCAAGGACCGATATGTCGTCACCCACGACCACCGCGAGGAGACCCGGTTCGACGACCGGGACGACGCCCTGAGCTTTGCCCGCTTCGGCGCCGAGGCCCTCGTCGAGACCTCCCGCCGCGACTGCCTGTGCGAAGGCGATCCCGACTGCGGCTTCTGGGAGCCCCACGGCATCTCCGTCCAGGAGGTCAAGCCCGAGCTCTCCCTCATCACCCCGCCCCTGCTTTGCCTGTAGACGACCCCACCACCACCGGAGTGACACACATGCGTGCCCTCAAGCGCCTCACCTCGACCTTCAGGAACCGCACGACCATGCCTGCCGAGCACTCCCGCCTTCGCCGTCTCATGAATCCCTGGGGTGTCATGCGTGCCCACCGTGACACCACGGTCGTCGCGCTGACCATCGCGGCCGACATCGTCGGCACCCTGGAAGCCGAGCTCTATGCGCTGCGCTCCGCAGCGGATGACCTCGTGGACCTCCTCGACGACGGCATGCTGGCGTCCGGTGTCGCCGAGCATCTGAACTGTGGGGAGGTCGAGCGCCTCGCGAACTTCCTCAAGGCCCACGACGAGTTGCGTGCGGCTGAATTGTGGCTGGAGTGCCACGCCGAGAGTGATGACGAAGGCGACTCCCACTACAAGGGCGAGACGTCTCAGCTCGCCCTGACGGCCTGAGGCGGAGCGATGTCCGAGTGTGACTTCTGCGGCCTGCCCGGCGCCCGGTGGCTCTATGTCCCCCAAGACCGGGCCCACGTCGCCCTGATGAGTGACGAGGGAGTGGTAACGCCGCTCCTGAACGACGGACGGTGGCGAGCCTGCGATCTCTGCGCGCAGCTCGTCGACACGAACGGCATGGCCGGTCTTGTGGCCCGCTCCCTGTCCACCTTGCGGATGCTCGGAGCACCCGTGCCGGACGGCGGTCCGGACCTTGAGCACATGGCCATGGTCGTCATGGCCAACTTTGCGACCGTGCTGGTTGGCAGGCCCACCAAGGAGCCCTTGCAGCGGAGGGCCACGTGACCTGGCCCTACGACCTCTACATCTGCGACTGCGGATACGAGCAGCCCGAGGACCACGACGGCTCGTGTGGGGCCTGGAGGCATGGCGGCACCTGGCACGACCACGGCTACCGCCAGGCGTTCCAGGCCGCCGCCCGCGAGGGCCACGCCTACGTCGAGAGCACCAGCCCGCACAACGGCCGCAAGACCGTCGTCTTCCAGCACATCCAGGGCGGAGGGCTCTGCGAGCTGTGCGGCCCGGCCACCGGCCGCCGAGGCCCGTACACCCGCTCTCCGAATAACCGGCAGTACCTGTGTGACTCGTGCGTCCGTGACCTCCAGGGCGCCCTGGACGACCTGCACAAGTCCATCGGCGCCTACCGCTCACGGGAGCTGTGGCCCGTCCTCGAAAACTCCAGCCGCTAACACCCGCCGCCGGGCCAGACGACTGGCCCGGCGGCCCCATCCCACAGCGAGGACCACATGGCCCCAACCCTGTCCATGACCGTCCAGCCGCGCGTCTGGATCTGCTGCCTGGCCTGCTACAACTCTGGCTTTTTGACTGGAGATTGGTACGACGCCGACACGGGCGACCTCGTCACCCCCGAAGACCTGCACGGCGGACCCACGGACCACGAGGAGCTGTGGGTGACGGACCACGATGAGTTCCACGGCGCCCTTGAGGGGGAGTGCTCCCCGGCACACGCCGCCGAGATAGCCGAAGCCCTCCAGGGCCTCACCCACGACGAGCTCGGCCCGTTCTCGGCCTGGGTCGCCGAGTGGGGCGACGACGTCGACAACGCCCACTGGGTCGACCGCTTCCGCAACGAGTACCGCGGATTTCACCAGTCCGAAGGGCACTACGCCCAGGAGTGGGCCGAGGACACCTCCAAGGACGAGGACAAGGAGCGCATGACGCGCTGGCCGTGGAACTCGATCGACTGGGACCGCGCCGCCGAAGAGCTCTTCTCCAGTGGCCTGCACGCCGAGCCCGCGTACGGCGGCGTCTACGTCTTCAACCCGCGATGAACACCGAACCCTGCGTCGAGTGCCGAGCTGTGCCCGAGCTCCTCGACGAAGACCTCACCTGCACTTCTTGCCGCATCCGAATCCGATTGGAGACCACGAGATGACGACCGTAGCCGAGCCCGAAATGGTCAACCTGACCGTCCGCTTCGAGGTCATCGAGACCACGACCACCGACGTGGAGGCCAAAGTCGAGGTGCCCGCCGACATCGCCTACGACGACGAAGCCCTCCAGGACTGGCTTGACCAGAACGAGGGTGCCTGGATCGAGAAGCTCGATACGGACGACGCCCACGACATCACCCGCGACGTGACCGACGTGTACGGCACGGACCTGTGAAGAAGCTCGTGAAGTTCACCCTCGCCCGCACCACCCACGGTGACGTCGAGCTGGAGATAGACGTCCCGAAGGAGTTCCTCGACGACGACGGCGCAGTCTTCGACGACGCCGGCCTGTGCGACTGGATCAACGACAACGAGTCGGTGGACGAACTCGACCCTGTCTACGAGGAGATCCAGACCTCGGAAGTGGTGCGGCTCGTCCATGTCCACTGACCGCGACATCCGCATGAGCGACCGGGTCAAGCACCTGGTCGGCGATCTCAACGAGGCCATCGAGACGATGCGCCAGGAGCCCGAGCCGGGCCGTACCTGGTCCTGGGAAGACGAGCACGTTGCCGGGCTGAACCTGGCCGACGTTGCCGAAGCGCTGATTCTCGCGCTCCCCACCGCCATCTGGCCGGCCGCCTGGTTCAAGGAACAGCCGAAGGCCGCGCGCGCCCCTCTGAGCGCCTACGAGCAGCAGCTCGTCACCGAGCTCATTACTCAGCTCGACCTCTGACCCCACACATCAAGTCAGCGCCCGCCCCGCGCGTCGAAGGACACGGGGCGGGCGCCCGCCAAGGGACACCCATGAGCACGATGACCTGCCGCGACTGCGGCATCGGCCCGTATGGGGCCCAGCCCTCCGGCCTCTTCCTCTGCGATCACTGCGGCCACCTCCTCGACCTCGACACGGCCTGGTTCGATCCCGCCGAAGTAGTCGTCGTGGACACGGACGGCACCCTGCTGCACTTCCTCAGCCCGCACGCATGCCTGTCCTGGATGGACGACATCCGCGACCTCCCCACGGGCGACTGGGCCCTCGCGATGGAGGCCCTCGGCCAGTTCAAGCGCGCGGCCAAGGAACTCGAAGCCGCCCTCCGTGCCGGCCTGCCCTACACCACCCCCGCCTGACCGACGGAGACCTCCATGACCCACCACGCCACGTACGCGTTCCCCGAGGGAGACCTCCACGTCACGGTCCTCCCAGCCAAGACGGCGGAGGAGACCTGGGGAAGCGAGCGGGTGCGCCCCGTGTACTCCCGCCTGGCCATCAGCTCCTCGACCGACGAGGACGAGCCCGGCTTCCTGAAGATCCGAGGCCGGTACTACCGCGTCGGGTCCAGGCGCATCCGATCCCTGGACCAGCAGGTCAGCAGGCTGGGCCGCTGGCGCTGGGACTCCCCGCGGTGCAGCAGCGGGCAGTACACCAACGCCGAGGGCAAGGAACTCGGCAGCAGTACGGCCGCAGACCGGCGCCTTGACCAGATGGTCGAGGAGGCTGCCGACCGGTTCGAGGCGCAGCATCCGCATTGGCGCCGGATCAGCGAGCGCCTGGAGCTCGAAGACGACCTCCGCAACGCCGAGGCGCACCGCGGACAGGTCTGCGACGAGCTGCGCAAGGCCGACGCGAAGATCACAGACCTCCACGCCCGGATAGCCGCCTACGCCGAGGGAACGCCGTGATCACCCTCGCCCCATCCGTCAACGTCATGGGCGTGGCCTGATGTCCCTGACCCGCCTCGACACCGCCGGAGCGCTTGGCGTCCCCGACGACCTGGACCTCTCCGGCAAGACGCCGGAAGAACTCGCGGAGATCGCCGCGCCTTGGCCCGTCCACTGGCTCTTCCCCCCGAAGCCAGGGGACCCCGACCGAGTCGTCAATCTCTTCGCCGGACCTGGAGGCTGGGATGTCGGCGTACGGGACGTCCTGCGGCACGAACTCGACACCGTGGGCGTCGAGATGCACAAGGGAGCTTCGGAAACCGCCTGCGCAGCAGGGTTCCGGCGCATCATCGCCGACGTCCGCTCCCTTGACCCGAAGCACCTGGCGCTGCGCTGGGTACGCGGGCTGATCGTCTCCGCGCCCTGCCAGTGCTGGTCACCGGCTGGCAAGCGCGCCGGACTCGACCCCCGCAATCAGGAACTGCTGCTCGACATCTTCACGGCGGCGTTCGAGGCCACCTTCGGCCACTGGCACGACAGCGCAGACTGCGACGCCTGCGAGGTGGAGGACATCTGCCTCATCTGCAACAACCCCGACTGGGACGGCTACGCGGGGTTCACCGGCCCCCTGCTCACCCTGGACGAGGTCCGCGCCCCGATCGCCGACATGACGGACGAGCGAATCGGCCTTGTCGCCGAGGTGCTGATCTGGGCGCTCACCCTCACCGCCCAGTGGGACAACCTCCGTTGGCTGGCCATGGAGCAGAGCTCGGCCCTGCCCGAGCTCATCCTCGACGGACTGCGCGAAGAACTGTGGTCGGCGGACTGGTGCAGCGCCGAGTACCGCGTCCTCGACGCCGTGGACTACGGCCTCGCCTCCCGGCGCAAGCGCGTGTTCCTCATGGCGGCCCGCCACGCCTACGTCGACATGGACGCCCTCACACCCAAGGCGCCCATGCCGACCACCACCGCCGCCCAGGCCCTCGGCTGGCCCGAAGGCATCCGCGTCAATACGCGAGGGGTCCGGAAGACGGCGGGCGGGAACTGCTGGTCGGCGGACAAGCCCGCGACCGGCATCACCAGCAAGATCCGCGGCTGGTACTGGGAGAACAACAGGGACAGGACGTTCAGCCTCGACGAGGCCGCGCTCTTGGTGGGCTTCCGCCCCGGCTACCCATGGACCGGCTCCCGGTCGAGCTGCACGCAACAGATCGGCGACGTCGTCGCCCCACCGATGAGCGCCGTCGTCATCGGCAGCCTCCTCTCCCAGCACTGGGAGGACCACCTCCGCCGGTACCTCGCCGACATCTACACCCCCACCCCTGCCGAGCCCGTTCACGTGCTCGCCGCCTGAGCACCCGAGAGAGACCATGCACGCGAACCTCCTGCTCATGCAGTACGCCCGCAGCCCCCTTGACTGCCCCGTCTGTGAGGCCGACAGGCTCACCTCTATGGCCGACGCCCGCGCCGGCGTCTGCATCGCCTCCGGCGTCGCGATCGAGGATATTGACCCCGCCTCCGGATACGACCACTCCCGACGCGGATACGACCGCGTCCGAGCCTCCTGGATCGACCTGATCCGCCAGCACGGCGCCAGCGAGTTCTACGAGATACCCGACGTCGCCAAGGTCCGCGCTCTGTGGGCCGAGAAGCGACCGGAGTTCGTCGAGGGCGACGACTGGCTGACCGAAGCCTTCGAGGCCCACCGCCAGTTCATCACCGCCCTCGGTCGGCCGTGCCGCCGTACGTCCTGCGACATCCACTTCCCCGCCCCGACCCTCTGACCCGTACGGAGAACCATGACCGAGGCCATCGCCACCACCAACGACGGCCGCTTCCGCGTCCGCCTGGTCCCCGACGAGGACGCCCGCAACCCACGTGAGGACTTCGACCACCTGGCGCACGTGATTACCATCGACACCCACCTCGGCCAGTACGTCCCCGTCGACAAGAGCGGCGGTCCCCTGGCCGAAGCGTGGGAGCGCGTGAGCTGGAACCGGTGGAAGGGCATCGAGACCTTCACCCGCTGGGCCCGGATCTTCCACAACGCGATCGTCATCGAGTCCCGGCCGGCACGAGGACCCGTGTCCCTCTGGTACCTGATGCGCGAGGACGCCGAAGACCTCGGCATGCTGCCCGAGGCGTACCTCGACGCCGAGCGCGCCGAGTACCAGGCGTGGGCCGAGGGAGACGTGTACGGCTACATCGTCGAAGAGGTCGTCGACTGGCTGCGCGCCGACGACCAGGGCGCCATCATGTCCACCTGGGAAGAGATAGACGCCTGCTGGGGCCACTACGGATTCGACTGGGCGGTCACCGTGGCCAAGCAGGCCCTCGCACTGCACGTCGGTCGGCGGCAGGTCCCCGCGTGAAGGCCGGGGTGGACTACGTCTGGTGCGGACCCTGCGGTCGAGGACTCCTGTACGCCGTCCCGAGCGGGGAGTTTTCCTGCTCCAGCTGCGGATCAGACATCGACGCCGCCCTCGACCTGTGGCTGGACCCCGGCCACACGTGGGGTGTCGACTCCTGCGGGCGGCTCTACGGTCGGCCCGCGCAGGATGCCCAGTGAAGCATCTCCTCCGGCTTCGCCCCGAGGGTCGCCTCCAGTGCACCCGATGCAGGGCTGCCTTCCTGACCCAAGGCGGCGGGGACCGTTCCCGTACCGACTGTCCTGGCGAGCACGTCGCGCACGGGGTCATCGGCCAGCGTGAGCACATCGTGTATCCGACCTGGTCGAGGGACTCTTCTTGTGGCGGGTGGGGATGCCCAGAACCCGACCCCTCTCACACCTGGCACGGGCCCGATCCGTACTGCGACGAGCCCGGCTGCTCGCTCTGTCTCCACCACTGTGACTGCGACGTCTGCCGTGGCTGTGTTCGAGCGCCAGGTCTCTACCGCCTTATCGACAGCAGGGAAATCTGAAGATGAAGATGAAGATCGCACTGAAGGCTGGCCAGAGAGTCCGCGCCACCGGCCGGGATACCCGAGGGATCACCGTTACTCGCGAGGGCTACCTCGTGGCCGATCCTCAGGTGAAGACTGCGGCATGGGACGGTCCGCGCCGCCAGGTCTTCCGGCTACACGTCGATGCGAACCCCGGCGCGCAGCCCAGCCGACAGAACTGGGTCTCTGTCCTGTCGGACGCCGACGTGGACCTCCTTGGGGACCAGGAGCGCCCCATCGCCCTGATAGGACTGGCCGGCGCTGCTGGTTCAGGCAAGGACACCGCAGCCAAGGCCCTCGTTGAGATCGGCTGGCAACGCCGCGCCTTCGCTGACAAGGTCAAGGACTTCCTGTACGCCGTCAACCCGTGGACCGTGGACGACGAGATCAACGGGAGCTTCCCACTCGCCGACGAGGTTGACCGATACGGCTGGAGCTACGCCAAGTCGGCCCACCCTGAAGTGCGGGCGTACCTCCAGAGGTGCGGTACTGAGGCCGGCAGAAACGTTCTCGGCGCGAACGTCTGGGTCGACGCCTTGTTCGGCGACGCCGCGACCTGGGGCCCCACGGTCATCACTGACGTCCGATTCCCCAACGAAGCCGCGGAGATCGTTCGCCGGGGTGGCTTCGTGATCAACATCGTGAGGCCCGGCCAGCAGCTGATCGTGCCCTCGGACCACGTCAGCGAAAACGCGCTCACGGGCTGGCCCTTCGAGGACGTCCTGATCAACGACGGCACAGAGGCGGAGCTGGGCACTCAGCTGAGGCTCCTCATGCAGCGAATGTAAGAGTTGAACTGATGAGGTGATTGTAATAGTGTTCTCGCCAGAAGGAGGGGACGCAGTGACCAACAACCCCATCAACAACCCTGCCGTTCTCGATGAGCTGCCGGTCGGCACCGAGATTCGAGATGCTGACGGCGACGCGGGATTCAAGGCCCAAGGTGGCGGCTGGCAAGTCATCGGCTACACCTGGGCCTTGGACTCCGACTGGTTCAGATTCCCCGTCGAGGTGGTCGAACCCACCTCGGAGACGGCGGAACTCGTGGCGGATCTCACCGGTCCGTTGACGATGCCGGCATTGAGGAGCGAACTGCGCAGCGTCGTCGCCGACATCCGCTCCGGCGCGGCGGCCGGCGCCCTGCCTGAAGTCTTGGGCCGCCTTGAGCGGCTCCTCGCGCCAGCAGGGCGCCTATGAGGATCACCCCGCGCCGCGAGGAAGTCGACGCGGTGAAGGCGGTCCTGGAAGACCCCGACTTCGACAACGCCGACCAGATGGCAAAGGCCTTGATCAAGGAGATCGGGTCCATCCTCCAGATGCGCGACTGGGTGGCCCTTGTCCACACATGGAGCGACGGTCACCGCGGCCTGAACTTCGCCCCCTTCGGTAACGAGTCCGAGGCCAAGAGCTTCGCCTCCAAGATGGCCTTCGGCGGTACGGGGCGCATCGTCCCGCTGCACAGCCCCGGCGTGATGCTCGCCAATCATGACGGCAAGAAGTGGAAGGGCTACTGCCAGCACGACGAGTGCGGCCACGCCCCCTTCGCCCACTCGGCGGCCTCCGCCGCCCGGGGTGCCTGCCAGATACCCACCTGCCCCTGCGACGGGTTCCAGAAATAGGAACAGGAGAACGAGATGACCATCAGAACCATCGACTTCAGGGCCTGCCCCTGCGGATCAAAGCGGGCCTACCCCGATCCGCGAGCCGCCGAGCGAGCCCTTGGCAAGGCTCAGGCCAAGCGGCGCGGTGTGGCCGAACGTCGAGGGACCGGTCGCGGGATCACCTTCGAGAACCGCTACTACGAATGCGAGCACGGCATGTACCACCTGACATCCCTCTCCCGCGCGGAGTACTCCGGAGTCGCCGCTTGAAGGCCAGGGAGACGGCATTGAAGAACGGCTGGGGCTGGGTCCTCGGCATCAGCGGGCAAGAGTGCCGGGTGTACTCGCGCCCTGTCCAGCAGCCCCCGGCGGTTGATCCGGCGGAGATGCTCGGACGGGTCGCGAAGCTGCTCGGCGTCGACGACCCGGCCCAGATTGGGGCTGCCATTCGCAGGCTTCAGGGGGACCAGCATGAGCGGTGATACGCCTCCCCTCATGTCTCTCGATGAGGTCGCGACATATTTGGCGAAGCCGAAGAGCTGGGTGTATGCAAATTGGCGCAGTCAGGGAATTCCATTTAAGAAAGTCGGCAACGGTCTTCGTTGTCGACGGGGAGACCTGAGTGATTGGCTCGACCGGCAAATTATTTAGCGATTCCGTCGCGTCGGGTGAAATGATGCAAGCCGGGCCTGCTCGGGTTAACGAAAAGGAGGGGCATGAGTGTCCAAGAGGGGTAACGGCCTGGGAGGTTCGCCGGTGGAGATACCGCGACGTGGCAGGTCAAACACTTGGGGCGTGCGGACGCCCCTTCACTACGACCCAACTCAGGGGAAGAAGGTGCGCTTCTGGATCGGGCGCGAGTATGCAACGAAAACGGAGGCCAGTCGAGCGCTTAGCAGATGGCTGACGGATCACGAGGCAGGGACTATCGCGCCACGGTCGGAAATGAAACTCGGCGAATGGATGGATAAGTGGTTCGTCAGCCATCGGGTTGAAGACACCACGCGCTCAGCGTACGAAACTAAGATCCGGTTGCACATAAAGCCGCACCTGGGGTCGAAGAAGCTCAAGGATGTCACCGATGACGACCTCGACGCCCTGTATCGGATGCTGGAGACGGCGCCGTGCCCCTCGAACAAGGGGAATCCGCTCGGCGCCAAGTCCGTTCGGCACGTCCACAACATCCTGTCGGGTGCGTTCGAGGCCGCGGTCACGAAGAAGCTGATCCCGGTCAATCCGGCGGCCACAGCCAATCCGCCCACCGTCCGGCAGATCAAGGCCCAGCAGCGCAGGTATGTGACGCTCGACGATGCCAGTTCGGCCCGGTTCCTTGAGGACATCTGGACCCGGTGTGGACAGCGAGGCTGCGGACCCCTGCACTTCTGCACCCGTGATGCACCCCTGTGGACGACGTACACGGCGACTGGTGTCCGGCGCAGCGAGGCTCTGGGGATGAAGTGGGACCTCGTCCACTGGGAAGACTGCGCCATCGAATTGGAATGGGTCGTAGTCGAGGTGGGCAACAAGAGCGTCCTGCGCCGCCTTACCAAGGACGGAGACGACAACGCGATCATCTACGTCGACCAAGCGCTGATGGGGGTGCTCAAGGTGCAGCAGGAGCGCCAGGAGATGTGGAGGGAGAGGCTCGGCCCGCTGTGGGAAGACAACGACCTGATCTTCGCGCGGGACGGATACATGCTCTATAAGGGCGGGATCACGCCCGGCCGGGCACAGGACGCCGGCCAGGTCAGTGCCCGGTGGCGAAGCACCAGGCGGCGGCTGGATCTCCCCGAGAGGTTCCGTATCCACGACTGGCGGCACAGCAAGGTCACGAACGACCTGGAGGCGGGGGAGAACCCCGTGGAGGTTTCCGCGAACGTGAGGCATCACTCACCCGGCTACACGATGGCCCAGTACGGTAAGCGTCGAGTAGAGGGGGCGCGCAAGCTGGCCTCGGGGACGGCGCAGCGCATCGGTCTGGGACGGATCGGATGAGTCGCTAGACGCGTTGGTTACGCGGTTGGTCACAGAGGCGAGCAGCGCCCGACATATTGCCTGGTCAGAGGGCGGAAATAGGGGAGGGCGACCGAGGCCGCCACCCCCCACAGGAGAGGCCCCGGCCGCCATCCGTCGCGGACTCGTGCGACAAGCCCGCACCCCTGTCAGCGTCCTCGGTGCGTTTTGTGTCACACCCCGCTCCGCGCAGGGCTGGTTGCACGTTGTACAACTCGTGGACGAAGGTGCTTGAAAGCCGTAACGTGCTGATTTGCGCCACACAAACGGGACTGTGAACGGGTTGGGGATTTTGCTGGGGGACGACGCGGAGCTGACCACCGCGGTGCTCGCGGCACAAGACGGCGACGAGCTCGCGTTCCGTTCTGTGTACCGCGCCGTGCACCCGCGCCTGCTCGGATACGTCCGCACCCTCGTCGGCGACGGCGACGCGGAGGACGTCACCTCCGAAGCCTGGCTGCAGATCGCCCGCGACCTCGACTCCTTCACCGGCGACGCCGACCGCTTCCGCGGCTGGGCCGCCCGCATCGCCCGCAACCGCGCCCTGGACCACATCCGGATGCGCGGGCGCCGCCCTGCCGTCGGCGGGGACGAGACCGAGCTGACGGGCCACGCCGCCGAGTCCGACACCGCCGGCGAGGCCATGGAGTCCCTCTCCACCTGCCGCACCATGGAACTCATAGCCCAGCTCCCGCAGGACCAGGCCGAGGCGGTCGTCCTGCGGGTGGTCGTCGGACTGGACGCCAAGAGCGCCGCCGAGACCCTGGGCAAGCGACCCGGCGCGGTACGCACCGCCGCGCACCGGGGCCTGAAGAAGCTCGCCGAGCTGCTCCACGCCGACGAGGACTTCGAACCGGATTCCGGCCCGGATTCCGGCCCCGAGTCCGGCCCCGGGTCCGGCCCCGGGTCCGGCGCCGGCTCCGCCGTGGGCGTCGGCTCCGGACGCCGGCGCGGCCTCGGCGATAATGACGCGAGTCGCGCACGGGGCGCCGGGGACGGGCGGGACCTCGACGCCGTACCGGCGCAGCGGGCCCGCGCCGCGGGCCTCGTAGAACAAACCGGTGTGACGCATTCACGTTGGCGGACGCAGAAGGACATGTGATGGCCGACGAGCGCGACAGGTGGCTGGACAAAGCCGCGGCGGACAGACTGCTGCGCGGAGAACCGGCCGCACCTGGCGCCGAGCACCATGCCCGGGCCCGGTCCGAGCGGCTGCGCGCCGCCCTCGAAGCACTCGCCGAGCCGCCGCCCGCGGCCTCGGGCGGGCTCCCGGGGGAACTGCGCGGAGAAGCCGCCGCGGTCGCCGCGTTCCGCGCGCGCGGCTCCGTACTCCAGGCGGAACCCCAGACGCGGTCTCCGGACGCCGCGCTGTTCGGCTCCGCGGACACGGTGGTCGAGCTCGGCCCGCCCGCCGGCCCGGCCGGACAGCGTTCCCGGCGCGGCCGGCCGGTCCGCTTCGCCCTCGCGGCCGCGGTGGCGAGCGTCGCCGTGGGCGGCCTGGCCGCCGCCGCGGGCACCGGACTGCTGGACCGCGACGCCCGGGACTCCGCCGGCGGGGTGCCGGCCGTCTCGGTGTCGGTCGGCTCCTCCTCCGGGGCTTCGGGGGACGGCGGGTACGCGACACCCTTCGCGCCGCTGCGCACCACCGAGCCGCAGGGCGGCGAGGGCCCGAGCGGCAGCCCGAGCCCGGGCAACACCCCGGGCACGGATGGACGTACGACGACGGGACCCGACGGCGTCGCCGGCGCGATCGGCGGCACCGGCACGGAACCGTCCGCGAACGGGTCGGCCGGCAGCAGGGACGGCCGCGACCGCTCCCTCCAGGGCGGCACCGACGGCAAGACGACCGGACCCGGCGACCGCGACCGGGACCGGGACCGGGAGGGCCGCACCGGACCGGTGGAGCTGTGCCGGGACTACCGGTCGGGGCGGATCGACGAGGCCGGCCGCGAGAAGCTCGTGCGCCTGGCCAAGGGGCTGTTGCGGGTCCCGCGCTACTGCCAGGTGGTGCTCGACGTGGCCACGGGCGGGGGATCGGGCGCGGACGCGCCGGGCTCGCCGCCGGGCCCGGGCTCCTCCCCGGGGGCGGAGTCCCCGTCGCGCTCGCTGGAACTGGTCCCGGCCGGGACGGCTCCGCCGAAGCTCCCGGACGCGGGCAGTCACCGCTGAGGACCGGGTACCGGACACTGGCCTGAAACGGTTCGAACCCCCGCTGTAACACTTTTCGAACCGGTGGCGCAGTACATAACGAGCCGACTGGTCATCGGCGCGCATGAGCCGGGGTTCCCCCCGTACCCCTGGGCTCTGCGCAACCGGCGCGGGCGGGATTCGTTCCCCCGATCCCGCCCGCGCCCTCAACTTCCGACCGTGGACGCCCGCACCGGACGTCCCTGCTCCCGGCCGCCGGCGGGTCACCAGTAGACGACGACCTTGTCGCCGACCTTCACCGCGTCGAACAGCGTCGCCAGCCTGGCCTTGTCCCGGACGTTCACGCAGCCGTGCGAGGCGCCGGCGTATCCGCGGGCGGCGAAGTCGGCCGAGTAGTGCACGGCCTGGCCCCCGTTGAAGAACATCGAGTACGGCATCGGCGTGTGGTAGATCGTCGACGTCCAGTCCTTGGCCTTCCACTCCACCTTGAACTCGCCCTCGCGGGTCGGGGTCTTCTCCGAGCCGAAGCGCACGTCCAGCGTGGAGACGATCTTTCCGTCGATCATCCAGGCGAGGGTGCGGCTCTCCTTGCTGATGCACATCACCCGGCCCGTCATGCAGCGCGCGTCGGGCGCGTCCGGCTCGTTGACGGTCGGCGGGCGCAGCTCGGCGGCCGTCGGCTTCTTGGTGGCGTTCTGGATCTTCTTCCAGGTGGGCTCGTCCACACCGCCGGTGGCGGACAGGCCGTTCTTCGACTGGAAGGACTTGACCGCCGCGGTCGTCTTCGAACCGTAGAAACCGGTCGGAGCGACCGACATCAGCTTGAGCTGGCGCAGCCGGGCCTGCAGTTCGCGGACCAGCTCGCTGTCGTGGCCGTTCGCCATGATCTGCCTCACGGTCGGCGAAGGCGATGCGGAGGCGGAAGGCGACGGCGACGCGGACGGGGACGGGGAGGCCGACGGCGAGGCGTCGCCCGGCTTTGCGTCCGTGGACGGCGAGGCGTCGGGAGAGGCGACCGCCGTGGGCGATGCGGGCGCGGAAGAACCGGAGCCCGTGGACTCCGTCTTCTGCGGACCGCAGGCGGTCGCGGCGAGCGCGACGGCGGTGGCCAGGCCCAGGGCACGAACTATTACTCTCTGGCGGTGCATTGCGGTCCCCCGATTTCTACGTGTGTATCTAGGTGATGCGACGTGGGCGTGGTCAGTTGCAGGGACGGCCGCGATGTTGCGCCATTGTGACCAGCGGCCGCCGCGCGGCCGCCGCGGGGACGTTTTATCAGCCCCGAGCCCCTCGGATCCACGAAGGAGCGCGTCACATGGAGCGGCACACCGAGAGCGGGATCCCGATCGCGCCCGTATACCGCCGGGGCGACCTCGCCGGCTGGGACCCCGCGACCGACCTGGGGGAGCCGGGGGAGTACCCGTACACCCGGGGCGTCTACCCGACGATGTACACCGCACGGCCCTGGACCATGCGCCAGTACGCCGGGTTCGGTACGGCCGCCGAGTCCAACGCCCGCTACCGGCAGCTCATCGCGGGCGGCGCCGCCGGGCTGTCCGTGGCCTTCGACCTGCCCACCCAGATGGGTCACGACTCCGACGCCCCGCTCGCGCGCGGCGAGGTCGGGAAGGTGGGCGTCGCGATCGACTCGGTCGAGGACATGCGGGTGCTGTTCGACGGGATCCCGCTCGACCGGGTGTCCACGTCGATGACGATCAACGCGCCGGCCGCGCTGCTGCTCCTGCTCTACCAACTGGTCGCCGAGGAGCAGGGGATCGAGCCCGGCCTGCTGACCGGCACGGTCCAGAACGACGTCCTGAAGGAATACATCGCACGGGGGACCTACATCTTCCCGCCCGGCGCCTCCCTGAGGTTGACGGCCGACGTCTTCCGCTACTGCCGGGCCGAGCTCCCCCGCTGGAACACCATCTCCATCTCCGGCTACCACATGGCCGAGGCCGGGGCCTCGCCCGCGCAGGAGATCGCCTTCACGCTGGCCGACGCGATCGCGTACGTACGCACCGCGCTGGCCGCCGGGATGGAGGTCGACGCGTTCGCGCCCCGGCTGTCGTTCTTCTTCGTCGCCCGCACCACCCTCCTGGAGGAGGTCGCGAAGTTCCGCGCGGCCCGCCGGATCTGGGCCCGCGTCATGCGCGAGGAGTTCGGGGCCCGGGACCCCAAGTCGCTGATGCTGCGCTTCCACACCCAGACGGCAGGGGTGCAGCTGACGGCGCAGCAGCCGGAGCTCAACCTGGTGCGCGTCGCCGTGCAGGGGCTGGCCGCCGTGCTGGGCGGCACCCAGTCGCTGCACACCAACTCCTTCGACGAGGCGATCGCGCTGCCCACCGAGAAGTCGGCCCGCCTCGCGCTGCGGACCCAGCAGGTGCTGGCGTACGAGACGGACGTGCCGCACACCGTCGACCCCTTCGCGGGGTCCTACGCGGTGGAGCGGATGACGGACGAGGTGGAGGCGGCGGCGCTCGACCTGATGGCGCGGGTCGAGGCGATGGGCGGGGCGGTGGCCGCGATCGAGGCGGGCTTCCAGAAGGAGGAGATCGAGCGGAACGCGTACCGGATCGCCCGGGAGACCGAGAGCGGCGAGCGCGTGGTGGTCGGGGTCAACCGCTTCGCGCTGGACGAGGAGGAGCCGTACGAGCCGCTGCGGGTGGATCCGGCGATCGAGGACCGGCAGCGGGCGGCGCTGGCCGCGCTGCGGGCGGGGCGCGACGGTGCGGCGGTGGAGGAGGCGCTGGCGGCGCTCCGGGAGGCGGCGGCGGGCACGGAGAACGTGCTCTATCCGATGCGGGAGGCGCTGCGGGCCAGGGCCACGGTGGGGGAGGTGTGCGGGGCGCTGCGGGAGGTGTGGGGGACGTACGTGCCGGCTGATTCCGGCTGGTGACCGTGGCTGATCGCGAAGTGGTCCCAGTCCGTGAAATGCAGTGGCGCGACAGGTGTGTCCTCATGGGACACTCCTGCACATGCTGGGTGTCACAGATCTTCCGACGTATCTCGCCGGCCTGGTGCTGATCATTTTGCTGCCGGGGCCGAACTCGCTCTACGTGCTCTCCGTCGCCGCGCGCGGCGGGGTCCGCCAGGGGTACCGGGCCGCCGCCGGCGTGTTCACCGGAGACGCCCTGCTCATGACCCTGGCCGCGGTCGGAGCCGGGGCGCTGCTGCAGACCAGCCCGATCGTGTTCGGCGTCGTCAAACTGCTCGGCGCCGGATACCTGACCTGGCTCGCCATCGGCATGCTGCGGGGCGCGTGGACCATGTGGCGCGCCCGCCGCGAGCGCGCCGGGGCCGGCGAGGCCGCCCCGGAGGCGAGCGCGGCCGCCGCCGGGGTGAAGGCCGGCGACACCGAGCGGCCCTACCGGCGGGCGCTGCTGATCAGCGTGTTCAACCCGAAGGCCATCCTCTTCCTGATGTCCTTCTTCGTGCAGTTCGTGGACACGGCCTACGCCTACCCGGCGCTGTCCTTCCTGCTGCTGGGCAGCCTGATGCAGATCGCCAGCTTCCTCTACCTGACCACGCTGATCTTCGGCGGGAACCGCCTGGCCGCCGCCTTCCGGCGCCGCAAGCGGCTCGCAGCCGGGGCCAGCTCGGCTGCGGGCGTGCTGTTCCTGGGCTTCGCGGCGAAGCTCGCCGTGAGCTGATCCGGCCTCGCGGCGCCGGGCGCTGCGGGCGAGCCCGCCGCGGTCGGCCGACCGCGGTCAGCCGACCGCCCTGCGCAGCAGCCGGGCCACCCGGCGGGCCGCGCGGCTGCGGGGCAGGAAGGACAGCTGCGCCGGGATGCCGCCGGGCAGGCCCAGGGTGGTCAGGCGGCCGCGGCTGAAGTAGCGCCAGGTGTCCGGGGTCAGGTTCGAGGCCAGCCAGCGCTCGGCCTGCGTGCGGCGCTCCGCGAGGATCTTGGGCTGCATGGTGAAGCCCACCGCCGTGACCAGGCCCGCCAGCTCGGCCGCCACCCGTTCGGGCCCCGGCGGGGTCCAGGAGCGTACGGCCGCGGGGTCCGCGAGGTCGGGCAGCAGGGCGTCGGCCAGCACGAGCGGGATCCGGTTGCTGTTCGGGTACGGGGACAGGCGCGCCAGTACGGCTCCCGTGCCGGTCCGGGCCACCGGGAGCCCGTACAGGGTGGCGGCGGTCAGCAGTCCCGTGGAGAAGCAGCCGACGACCAGGGCCGGGCGCAGCCGCTCGTAGAGGGTCTCGGCGAGCACCGGGGCGGTCAGCACGGTGAGCCGGACGCCGAGCCGCGCGGCCTCCTCCTCCGCCCGCCGGGAGTAGGCGGCGGGGGCGCTGGGGTGCGGTTTGAAGACCATCTCGCGGTGGCCCAGCGCGTGCGCGCCGCGGACCATCTCCACGTGCAGTTGCTCCTCCTCGTCGGCCGGCACCAGGTCGAGGGCGGAGAGGTACTGGCCCAGCAGGAGCGCGGGGCCCCCGGCGCCCGCGCCGGCCGGCTCCGGCGGCAGCTCCACCGCCGTCTGGACCGCCGCTTCGAGCTCGCCGATGACCTTGAGGAAGGCGGCGGCCGGGATCGCCTCGGCCCGTACGCCGAACTCGGTCAGCAGCAGCGGCTCCAGGCCCGGTACGAGGTCCAGGTGCAGCACCCGCCGTACGCGCATCCCGAGCCCGGGGTCGAGGCGGAAGCGGGTCGGACCGTAGCTCATCAGCCCGTCGGCGTAGACCTCCATGGCCGCCCCGGGGAAGAGCCGGCACAGGCTCTGGGCGGGCGGCACCTGGAGCGATTCCACGATCAGCTCGATGCGGTCGGTGCCCAGGCCCCAGAAGGAGCGCAACTGCCGCTCCCACAGCGGGACGTCTTCGGGGCGCGGGCTCCAGGTGCTGGGGTGCTGCGGGGCGATGACGGCGTTCCAGTCGAGGACCTCGTCGAAACGGGTGCTCAGGGAGGCGAAGCCGGGTGCGGCGGTCAGGCCCGGGGTGACCTCGGCGGTGACGGAGTGGTTGCTGGTCAGCAGGATCCGGCGGCCGGCGGGCGGGAAGAGGTCCGCGTCGAGGGCGGCGGCGAGGGTGGCCGTGCCGTAGAGGGTGGAGGCCAGGAAGATCTGGGTGACGTTCACGCCGTCACCCCGGCGGGCGCGGCGGGGGTCGCGGGGGCGGATCCGGCCGCGGCGCGCCGGCGGAGCCGGCGGAGCAGGGCCGCGCGGTCGGCGTCCATCGAGTCCAGGGTCTGGTCCAGGAGCTGCTGCGGCATTCTGCCGAGTGCGGCCGTGCTCATCGAGCGGAGTTTTCTGGCCACGGGTGGTTCGAACCTTTCGATGGACCCGACGTGGTGCGCGATAATTGCACAGTATGTTCGGACGGCCTTCGGGAGGAGGAGCCCGGATTCCCGGTCGGCGGCCGTTTCGGTCAGCACCTGATCGAATGCCCGAATGAAATCGAGCTGCCGCTCGTCTCCGATTTGCGTCAGCGAGGTCGCCACCCCGCGACGGTAGAAGATTCCGGGCAGACCGACCGGGGCGAAGGACGCCGCCTCCCGGTGCAGCCGCCAGATCCACGGCCGGTCCTCCGCCGTCCGCAGGCCGTCCGTGAAGTGCAGCAGCCCGCGGTCCAGCAGCCGCCGGTGGTACATCCCCGCCCAGGCGTACGGATAGTCCACCGAGGTCGCGCGGGAGACGGGCAGGATTCCGGTGCGCGGATCGGCCACCACCGACTCCGGCCCGTAGGGGACGCGCTGGACGATGCGCGTCCTGCCCGTGCACTGGACGTGGTCGGTACGGACGAAATCGCATTTCAGGGCTTCGATGGCGGCCAGGGTCCGGGCCAGGTGGCCCGGCGCCAGCCAGTCGTCGCCGTCCATGAAGGCGATGTACTCGCCGCGGGCCGCGTCCAGACCGGTGTTCCGCGCCGTCGCGAGACCGCCGTTGCGCTCGTGTCTGAGGTGCACGGCGCCGGGCAGCTCGCGGGCCGCCCGCTCCAGGAGGGCGGGCGTCCCGTCCGTGGAGCGGTCGTCGACGAGCAGGAACTCGAAATCGTCCCGAGCGTTGAGTTCGAGGCTTTTCAGGGCATCCGGCGCATACGTCTGCACGTTGAAGAACGGCACGACAACAGAGAGCTTGAGCACTAGCGAGACATTAGGGCGCAGTTCGGCATTGACCGTGGCCCGGACGCGGATTCCATGTGAACGACGCACGGCGGGAGCGTTAACCCGCACGCTTTCGCATTGAGTCGACGGGTTGTTAACCCGCTGTTGTGCGTTCGTTGGGCCGATCACCGAAAAGCCGGAATAACTTCTGCCGGGTGCCAGCAAGCAACCGCGCCCTCCGTGTGGCCGTACTCGCCGATTCCGACACCCGCTGGAAATGGGGAGCGCTCACCGCGCGCCGTCTCGCCCCGGAGCCGGACTCCGTCCGCCTGACCGGGTACCTGCTCCGCGGCCGGGCCACGCCCACCGCGCGCCAGCTCGGCGAAGTCGGGGTCACGGCGGACCGGCTCACCGAAGTCACCTGCGCGCAGTTCCTCGCCGAACTGACGGCGCCGGAGCGGGAGCCCTACGACGTGATCGTCCTCGCCCTGGTCGGCGGCGCCGTCCAGGCCGTCCTGCACGGAGCCCGGGCCCTGTGGCCGGAGCCGGCCGCCCGGCCGGCGTTCGTCACCGGGTACGTCGGAGTCGTCTACGAGAAACTCGCCGACGGCCTGCTGCTGCGCCACGGGGCCGACCTGGTCCTCGCCAACTCCCGCCACGACGCGGAGCGGTTCCGCGCGGTCTACGAGGGGGTCGGCGCCGATGCCGGGGCCGTCGTGGAGAGCGCCCTGCCCTTCCTCGCACCGGACGGCGGGCCGTCGTACGAGCCCGTGGGGGCCACGGCCCACCGGGTGGTCTTCGCGGTCCAGCCGTCCGTGCCCGACAGCCGGGCGGACCGCGCGTACCTGCTGCGCCGCGCCGCCGAACACGCCCGGCTGCACCCCGGGCGCGAGGTGCTGGTCAAACTGCGCAGCCGCCCGGGGGAGCACACCACGCACCTGGAGGAGCTCCCGTACCAGCGCCTCGCGGAGCAGCTCCCCGGCGGCCTCCCCTCCAACTGCCGTCTGGTGTACGGGAACATGGGCGAGGTCCTGGACACCACGGACCTGCTGGTCACCGTCTCCTCCACGGCGGCCCTGGAATCCCTCCACCGGGGCATCCCGACGGCCGTCCTGACCGACCTCGGTGTCCGCGAGATCCTCGGCAACCACCACTTCCTGGGCTCCGGCTGCATGGCCTCCTGGACCCAGCTCGACGCGGGTCTGCTCCCGAAGGCCGACCCGGACTGGCTGGCGGCCCAGGGCGTGGGCAGCCGTGCAACCGGACTGCCCGGACCGGCCGGCGTGCACGACCCCGACGAGCCATACGACCCCTACGCCGCCGCGCGGGCACGCCTCACGGAGCTGCTGGGCGCCGGACCGCTCCCGGCCGTGGCGCCCTACTACACGCAGGACACCGCGCCGGGGTACCTGCCCGGGATCCTGGCCAGACACCATCTCGGCCCCGACGGGCGCCCCTTGCCCGGCGTCGCCCGGACCGGCGCCGGAGGGTCCCGGCTGCGCCGCCGGCTCCGCGCCCACCTGCGCGAAGCCGCCCGCGGCGCCTACCGCCACGGCGTCCAGCGCGTCGCGCCGGTGATCCGCCGCCTGGGGGAGCTGTGAGCCCCCGCCCGGCCGGAGCCGGTGTGCCCGCCGCAGGGGGCACCTCGACCGCGACCGCGGCAGTCGCTACTGCCACCGCCACCTCGGCCGTTGCCATCGCCACCTCGGCCGTCGCCGTCGCCACCGCCACCGCCGTCGCCACCGCCACCGTCCGTGAGGCCCGCACCGTGCCCAGGGTGCTCGCCGTGATCCCCGCACGCGGGGGGTCCAAGGGCGTGCCCGGGAAGAACCTGGCCGACGTCGGCGGGATGCCGCTCGTGGTCCGGGCCGTCCGGGCCTGCCTGGGGGCCGCGACCGTCACCGACGTCCTCGTGTCCACCGACTCCGAGGCCATCGGCGACGCCGCCCGCGGAGCCGGGGCCGTGGTGCTGCGGCGCCCCGCCGGGATCTCCGGGGACACCGCCACGAGCGAGGCCGCCGTGCTGCACGCGCTCGACTCCTTCGAGGAGCTGCACTCCGTCACCGTCGACGTGGTCCTCCTCGTCCAGTGCACCAGCCCCTTCGTCACCGCCTCCGACGTGGAGTCCGTCGCCGCCGCCGTCGCGTCCGGCGCCGCCGACTCCGCGCTCACCGCGGCCGCCTTCCACGGCTTCCTCTGGCGGGCGGCTCCCGACGGCTCCGGGACCGGGGTCAACCACGACACCTCGTACCGGCCCCGCCGCCAGGACCGCCCCCAGGACCTCCTGGAGACCGGCGCCGCCTACGCCATGGACGCCGCCGGCTTCCGGACGGCCCGCCACCGCTTCTTCGGGCGGACCGTCCCGGTCGCCACCGATCCGGCGCGGGTCCTGGAGATCGACGATCCCCACGACCTGGCCCGCGCCCGCGCCCTCGTACCCGTACTCGCCCCCGTGGCCCCACCGGCCCCCGCACCCGTCCCCACCCCGCTCCACACCCCAGTGCCCGCACCCGCGCCCGCACCTCCTCGTACACCCCACGCTCCGAAGGACAGCCCTGCCATGACGGTCACCCCCACCCCCCGCCTCCGGACCTTCGGCTCCCGCATCGCCGGCCCCGGCCACCCCGTCTACGTCGTCGGCGAGATCGGCATCAACCACAACGGCGAGCTCGGCAACGCCCTCGCCCTCATCGACGCCGCCGCCGAAGCCGGCTGCGACGCCGTGAAGTTCCAGAAGCGCACCCCCGAGATCTGCACCCCCCGCGACCAGTGGGACATCGAGCGCGACACCCCCTGGGGCCGGATGACCTACATCGACTACCGCCACCGCGTGGAGTTCGGCGAGGACGAGTACCGCGCCATCGACGAGCACTGTGCCAAGCGCGGCATCGACTGGTTCGCCTCCCCGTGGGACACCGAGGCCGTCGCCTTCCTGGAGAAGTTCGACGTCCCCGCCCACAAGGTCGCCTCCGCCTCGCTGACCGACGACGAGCTGCTGCGCGCCCTGCGCGCCACCGGCCGCACCGTCGTCCTCTCCACCGGCATGTCCACCCCGAGGCAGATCCGGCACGCGGTGGAGGTGCTCGGCAGCGACAACATCCTGCTCTGCCACGCCACTTCGACGTACCCGGCCAAGGCCGAGGAGCTCAACCTGCGGGTGATCAACACCCTCCAGGAGGAGTACCCGAACGTCCCGATCGGCTACTCCGGCCACGAGACGGGCCTGCAGACCACCCTGGCCGCCGTCGCGCTGGGCGCCACCTTCGTCGAGCGCCACATCACCCTCGACCGCGCGATGTGGGGCTCCGACCAGGCCGCCTCCGTCGAGCCGGGCGGCCTGACCCGCCTGGTCCGCGACATCCGCACGATCGAGACTGCGCTGGGGGACGGGGTGAAGCGGGTGTACGAGTCCGAGCTCGGCCCGATGAAGAAGCTCCGCCGCGTCCAGGGGGAGCTCGCCGCGGTCTGATTTTTCACGCACCCCTCGCACCGCTCGGCCCTGGCGGGCCTCCCGGGCTTCGGCGCGCTGCGCCGGACTCCGTCCGGCGTGCCGCCGGCCGCACCGTTCCCATCCACCCTCTGACGAGGAGCACGTGGTGACCCCCTCAGCCCCCGCCCCGACCCTGGCCTTCGTCGAAAGCCCGGTCCAGCTCCTCAACGTCCTGGAGTGGGCGCACGCCCAAGGCGCCGGCCGGCTCCTCGGAGTCGTCCCGCGCCAGCCGGCCCGCGGCGGCGGGACCGAGCCGGGGCCGGCCGGGCCGGGCTCGGTCGAGGGCCTGCGGATCGTGGTGCTCCCGCCCACCGACCCCATGTCCCGGGGGCAGCTGCGCCGGATGGCGGGGCTGGCCCGGGACGAGGGGCACGAGGTGCGGTGGCAGGAGGCCCGCGGCGGCCGGTTCGCGCCGTTCAAAGCCTTCGCCGCGCTCGCGCGGGAGGTACGGGCGGCCGAGCGGGTGGTGATAGGGGATCCGTTCTCCCGCTACGTGCAGCTCCTGCTCACCCTCGTCCGGGCCGAGGAGCTCGTCGTGGTCGACGACGGCACCGCGACCATGGAGTTCGTCGCCCAGACGGCCCGCGGCGAGCGCCTCGTACGCTGGCACCGGGTCGGCGGCGGAGGGCTCCCGGGCCGGCTGCGCGAGCTGGCGTACGCGCCGGTCTCGGCGACGGCCCGGCGGCGCTTCACCCCGGGCCAGGGCGGCCGCCGCCGCATCGAGGTGTTCAGCTCGATGCCGGTCACCGCGCACGGCGGGATGACCGTACGGCTCAACGACTTCGCGTGGACCCGGGCCCGCTTCGGCCCGCCCCGCCTGACCAAGGGCACCGACCTGGTGGGGACCTCACTGGTGGAGACGGGCGTGGTCGACCCGGACCGCTACCTGGAGGCGGTGCGCGCCCTGACCCTGGAACACGGGGCCACCCGCTACTTCGCCCACCGCCGGGAATCCCCGGAGAAGCTGCGCGCCCTGAGCGAGGCGACCGGGCTGGAGATCGTACGTCCCGACCTGCCGCTGGAGCTGATCGCCAGGCGGGGCCCGGTCGGCCGTACGATCGTCAGCTTTCCTTCCACGGTCGTCCACACCCTGCCCTACGCGCTGATCGGCACCGGCGTGACCGTGGCCGTATGCGATGTCGATCCGAGCTGGCTCACCGCGTCGGCCTCGGAGCGGGCCCGCGGTTTCCTCGCCGGGGTCACCGACACCGCCCGTGATGTGCACAGACTTCCTGCTCAGACGGCTTCGGCGGCCGGATGAGTGCATGAGTGAGCGCGCGAGTTTACCCGCGGCTTCATCCGGTCATGCGTCCAGAGGCCGGGTTTCTTTCCCCTAACGGCATGAACTTTTGGTGATCTCCAGCCAGTTGACCCATGGGTGGGCCTACCCTTAAACGGGTGAACCAGTTGATGTCCCGCGAGTCCCAGACCGCCCTGCCCGGCACGCCCGACCGGCCCGAGCTGCCCGGCAAGCTTCCGGACCACCTGCGTGCCGAACTGATCGCCTTCCGCCGGGACTTGCACATGCATCCCGAGCTAGGACACCAGGAGTTCCGCACCACGGCGGCGATCAAGGCCCGGCTGGAGAAAGCGGGCCTGCGCCCGAGGGTGCTGAAGTCGGGCACCGGACTCATCTGTGACGTGGGGACCTGGGACGGCGTACGGCCGATGCTGGCCCTGCGCGCGGACATCGACGCCCTGCCCATCCCGGATGCCAAGACGCACGTCTCGTACCGCTCGACCGTCCCGGACCGCGCCCACGCCTGCGGCCACGACGTGCACACCGCCGTCGTGCTCGGCGCCGGTCTCGTCCTCGCCGAGCTCGACCGCCGCGGCGAGCTGCCCCGCCCGGTGCGGCTGCTCTTCCAGCCCGCCGAGGAGGTGCTGCCCGGCGGCGCCACCGAGGCGATCGACTCCGGGGTGCTGGACGGCGTGGGCAAGATCATCGCCCTGCACTGCGACCCCCGGGTCGACGCCGGCCGGATCGGCCTGCGCACCGGGCCCATCACCTCGGCCTGCGACCGGCTGGAGGTCACCCTCGACGGGCCCGGCGGGCACACCGCCCGTCCGCACCTGACCACCGACCTGGTGACGGCGGCCGCCCGGCTCGCCCTCGACCTGCCGGCCCTGCTGACCAAGCGGATGGACGCCCGCTCCGGCATGTCGGTCACCTGGGGCCGGATCGAGGCCGGCCACGCCTGCAACGTCATCCCGATGCACGCGGAACTGTCCGGAACCGTTCGCTGCCTGGACCTGGCCTCCTGGCACGAGGCCCCCGACCAGATCCACGCGATCATCGACGAGATCGCCTCGATGCACCGCGCCAAGTCGGAGATCACCTACGTGCGCGGCGTCCCCCCGGTCGTCAACGACCCGGTGGTCACCGAACTGCTGCGCGAGGCGATGAGCGCCCGGTGCGGGGCCGACTCGGTCGAGGACACCGAGCAGAGCCTGGGCGGCGAGGACTTCTCCTGGTACCTGGAGCACGTCCCCGGAGCCATGGCGCGCCTGGGTGTCCGTACGCCCGGGGACACCGCGAAGCGGGATCTGCACCGGGGGGATTTCGACGTGGACGAGGCCGCGATCGGGGTCGGCGTGGAGTTCTTCACGGCCGCGGTGCTGCTCGACGGCCGCCCCCTCGAAGGGCGACGCGCCAGGCTCGCGGGGTCCGCAGGCTAGGAATCCGTACAACATCGGTGGATGATCCGGCGGGAACGTCCAGCCCTTGGTACGCAAGGGCTGGGCGAGTCGCGAGTTACCGGCCGGTCACTGTCTGGTTCACGACGATCCGATAACGACTCATGAACGGGCCTTTAACTGACATCTACGCGCGTTACGATCGCGGCGAAACCAGCGCCGGTCGTGGCGCTTCGGTCAGGTTTTGAAGGAGCCTCCCCTTGCGCCGGATCACTCGGATCGCCACCGTGGGCATCGCGTCCGCAGCGCTCGCCCTCTCGGCCACCGCCTGTGGCGGTAAGAAGTCCTCGGACTCGTCTTCGTCCGCCTCCACCTCCTCGGAGGGGTCCGCCGCCATCGCGTACGACATCGGTGGCCGCGGCGACCAGTCGTTCAACGACGCCGCCTACGCGGGCCTCTCGAAGGCCGAGACGGACCTCAAGGTCAAGGGCGCCGAGGCGGAGCCCACCGATGGCGAGGGCGAGGCCGACAAGGTCCAGCGCCTCACCGAGCTGGCCCGCAAGGGCAACAACCCGGTCATCGGCGTCGGCTTCGCCTACGCGCCGGCCATCAAGAAGGTCGCCGAGAAGTTCCCGAACACCACGTTCGGCATCATCGACGACACCTCGGTGACCGCGAAGAACATCGCCAACCTCGTCTTCAACGAGGAGCAGGGCTCCTACCTGGCCGGCGTCGCCGCCGCCAAGGCGTCCAAGACCGGCACGGTCGGCTTCATCGGCGGTGTCGAGGTTCCGCTGATCAAGAAGTTCGAGGCGGGCTTCGCCCAGGGCGTCAAGGACACCAACCCGAACGCCAAGGTGCTCACCCAGTACCTGACCCAGCCGCCGAACTTCGACGGCTTCGCCAAGCCCGACCTGGGCAAGGCCGCGGCCGAGGGCCAGCTCGACAAGGGCGCCGACGTGATCTACTCGGCCGCCGGTCTGGCCGGCTCCGGTGCCATCGAGGCCGCCGCCGCCAAGGGCAAGTGGTCCATTGGCGTCGACTCCGACCAGTACAACCAGGCCGGTCTGTCGAAGTACAAGGAATTCATCCTGACCTCGGTCACCAAGGATGTCGCCGACTCCGTCTACAACCTGATCAAGTCGGTCAAGGACGGCAAGCCCGAGTCCGGCGAGGTCCGCTACGGCCTGGACAAGGACGGCGTCGGCCTGGCCGACTCCAACCCGAAGTACAAGGAGATGACTGACGTCGTCGCCGCGGTCGAGAAGGCCAAGGCCGACATCATCGCCAAGAAGATCGAGGTCAAGACCGCGCCGTAAGGCCTGGTCCGACCCGCTGCACACGTGATACCCGGGGTCCGGGAAGCGGTCTCATCGCTCCCGGGCCCCGGCCCGTGTCACGTGGTTTCATGTGATCTTGTGGCCGGTTGGCCGCAAGTTTTCACTTTCGACAGTGCTACGCGCGTAGAAGCATCGTGGACGCGATACTTTCTCCCCCCGCCCTGTCCCCTCCCTGCCTTCAGCTCCTTCCGCGCCAAGGAGAGTGCGTCATCAACGCGTCCAGCCCGCCCCCCGCCGTAGAACTGCACGGCATCACCAAGCGCTTCCCCGGCGTCGTCGCCAACAAGGACATCGCGATCACCGTCCGCAAGGGCACGGTCCACGCCCTCGTCGGTGAGAACGGCGCCGGCAAGTCGACGCTGATGAAGATCCTCTACGGCATGCAGAAGCCGGACGAGGGCACCATCGCCATCGACGGGGAGCAGGTCTCCTTCAGCAGCCCCGGCGATGCCATCGCCCGCGGCATCGGCATGGTGCACCAGCACTTCATGCTCGCCGACAACCTCACCGTCCTGGAGAACGTGGTCCTCGGCGGCGAGAAGCTCTACGGCATCGGCGCGAAGGCCCGTAAGAAGATCAGGGAGATCTCGGACGCCTACGGCCTCGGCGTACGTCCCGACGCCCTGGTCGAGGACCTCGGTGTCGCCGACCGCCAGCGCGTGGAGATCCTCAAGGTCCTCTACCGCGGTGCGAAGATCCTCATCCTCGACGAGCCGACGGCCGTGCTCGTGCCGCAGGAGGTCGACGCGCTCTTCGACAACCTGCGCGAGCTCAAGTCCGAGGGCCTGACCGTCATCTTCATCTCGCACAAGCTGGGCGAGGTCCTGAAGGTCGCCGACGACATCACCGTCATCCGGCGCGGCACCACGGTCGGCACCGCCGACCCGCGCACCACCACGACCAAGCAGCTCGCCGAGCTGATGGTCGGCTCCGAGCTCCCGTCCCCGGAGACCCGCGAGTCCACGGTGACCACCACCCCGATGCTCCAGGTCCAGCGCCTGACCGTCGCCGAGAGCGGCGCGCCCGTCGTCACGGAGGACACCGCGCGCACGCCCGGCCTGCCGGACGCCAACCTGCGCGAGACCGCGGTCGCCGGACGCCTGCTGCTCGACGGGATCAGCTTCACGATCCACAAGGGCGAGATCCTCGGCATCGCGGGCGTCGAGGGCAACGGCCAGACCGAGCTGATCGAGGCCCTCATGGGCATGATGACCCCCGACGCGGGCGTCATCACCCTCGACGGCAAGGACATCACCAAGTCCCCGGTGCGCAAGCGCCGCGAGGGCGGCATCGGCTACATCCCCGAGGACCGCCACCGGCACGGTCTGCTGCTGGAGTCCTCCCTCTGGGAGAACCGCATCCTCGGCCACGTCACCGAAGCCCCCAACTCCAAGCGCGGCATCATCGACCCGAAGGCCGCCCGCAAGGACACCGAGCGGATCGTGCGCGAGTACGACGTCCGCACGCCCGGCATCGAGGTCACCGCGGCCTCGCTCTCCGGCGGCAACCAGCAGAAGCTGATCGTCGGCCGCGAGATGAGCCACAACCCGAAGTTCCTCATCGCAGCCCACCCCACCCGCGGTGTGGACGTCGGCGCGCAGGCGCAGATCTGGGACGCGATCCGCGAGGCCCGCCGCGAAGGCCTGGCGGTCCTGCTGATCTCCGCCGACCTGGACGAGCTCATCGGCCTGTCCGACACCCTGCGCGTCATCTACCGCGGCCGCCTGGTCGCGGACGCCGACCCCGCGACCGTGACCCCCGAGGAACTCGGCACCGCCATGACGGGCGCCGCCTCCGGGCACCTGGAAGCCACCGACAACAACTCCGCCGCCGGCACGGATGCCCGTACCGAATCCCCGGAGGACGAGGCCCGATGAAGAAACTCGACAAGGACCGGCTGCTCCTCGGCTTCGCCGGGCCCGCGCTCGCGCTGGTCACCGCCTTCCTGCTGACCATGATCGTGCTGGCGGCGACGGGTGTGGACCCGATCGAACCGCTGCGGCTCATGGTGGAGAACGCGGGCTACGAGGACGTCCAGGTCCTCATCGTCAACCAGGCCGGTACGTACTACCTGGCGGCCCTGGCCGTGGCCATCGGGTTCCGGATGAACCTCTTCAACATCGGCGTCGACGGCCAGTACCGGCTCGCGGCGATGGTGTCGGCGGTCGTCGGCGCCGCGGTCTCGCTGCCCGGCCCGCTGCACATCCTGATGATCGTGATCGTCGCCATGCTGGTCGGCGCCTTCTGGGCCGGTATCGCGGGCGTCCTGAAGGCCAAGCGCGGAGTCAGCGAGGTCGTCTCCACGATCATGCTGAACGCGATCGCCACCAGCCTGATCGCCTGGCTGATCCTGCCGAAGAACCTCGGCGTCCAGCCGAAGGGCTCCAACGACCTGACCACCGGCGAGATCGCGAAGTCGGGCTGGTTCCCGGCGATCTCCCTCGGTGACGGCCTGGAGATCTACGGCTTCACCTTCCTCGCCTTCGCGCTGGGCATCGTCTACTGGTTCGTGCTGGGCCGCACCCGCTTCGGCTTCGACCTGCGCGCCACCGGCGCCAGCGAGTCCGCTGCGCAGGCCTCCGGCGTGGACGCCAAGAAGATGATCATCACCTCGATGCTCATCTCCGGCGCCGTCGCCGGTCTCGCCGGCATGCCGGTACTGCTGGGCGAGAGCCACACGTACAGCCTGTCCTTCCCGGTCGGTGTCGGCTTCACCGGCATCACCATCGCGCTGCTCGGCCGCAACCACCCGGTCGGCATCTTCTTCGCCGCGTTCCTGATGGCCTTCATCGACAAGGCCTCGGCCTCGCTCGACACGGAGGGGTACGCGAAGGAGATCGGCACGATCATGAAGGGTCTGATCGTGATCGCGGTCGTCGTCTCCTACGAGCTCGTCCGCCGTTACGGCATCCGCCGACAGCAGCAGAAGGTCGGCGAGGAACTGGCCGCAGGCCACGCCATCAAGACCGAGAAGGAGGTCTCGGCGTGAGCATCAGCACCGTTTCCGCGACCAGCGCCGCGCCCAAGAAGCAGGGCGGCCGCACCAAGCTCACCCTCCCGTGGATCATGCTGATCATCGCGGGTGGCCTCGCGCTCATCTCACTGGTCCGCGTGATCAGCGGCGCGGACGACCTGACCTCCATCGGCCAGGTCTCCGGAGCGCTCTCCCTCGCCGTGCCGATCGGCCTCGCCGGACTCGGCGGCCTGTGGGCCGAGCGCGCGGGCGTCGTCAACATCGGCCTCGAAGGCATGATGATCCTCGGCACCTGGTTCGGTGCCTGGGCCGGCTACCAGTGGGGCCCGTGGACCGGCGTCATCGCCGGCCTGATCGGCGGCGCCATCGGCGGCCTGCTGCACGCGATCATCACGGTCACCTTCAACGTGAACCACATCGTCTCCGGTGTGGCCATCAACATCCTGGCGCTGGGCTTCACCCAGTACCTGTCGAACTTCACGTTCGCCGAGGCGCCCGGCGGCTCCTCCAAGCAGTCCCCGCGCGTCGAGCCGATCTACGAGATCACCGTGCCGGGGTTGTCGGACTGGATGGCCACCCTCCAGGGCAAGCACTGGTTCTTCCTCTCCGACGTCGCGGGCGTGGTCGGCGGCCTGGTCACCGGCCTGTCGCTGCTGACCGTCGTCGCGCTGCTGCTGATCCCCGGCACCTGGTGGGTGCTGTGGCGCACCACCTTCGGCCTGCGGCTGCGCTCCTGCGGCGAGAACCCCATCGCCGCCGAATCGCTCGGCGTCAACGTCTACAAGTACAAGTACATCGCCGTGATCGTCTCGGGCGCCCTCGCGGGCCTGGGCGGCGCGTTCCTGTCGATCGTGGCCAGCCCGATCTACCAGGAGGGCCAGACCGGCGGCCGCGGCTACATCGGCCTCGCCGCGATGATCTTCGGCAACTGGATGCCGGGCGGCATGGCGCTGGGCGCCGGCCTGTTCGGCTTCACCGACAGCCTCAAGCTGCGCGGCGGCGCCGAGAACGTCCACGCGATGCTGCTGCTCATCGCGATCCTGCTGGTCCTGGTCGTCGCCTGGCAGCTCTACAGGAAGCGCTACGTCCCGGCCGGCATCTCGGCGGTCTTCGCCGTGCTGCTGTTCCTCTGGTACGCGCTCACGGACCAGGTGCCCAGCCAGTTCGTGGACGCCGCCCCGTACCTGACCACGCTGCTGGTGCTCGCGCTGTCCGCGCAACGCCTGCGGATGCCCAAGGCGGACGGCATGCCGTACCGCAAGGGCCAGGGCAAGTGACGGCCGCTCCCGACTGGGAGGCCCTGCGCGAGGCGGCCCGGGAGGCCATGTCCCGGGCGTACGCCCCGTACTCGGGCTTCCCGGTCGGCGTCGCGGCGCTGGTCGACGACGGCCGCACCGTCGTCGGCTGCAATGTGGAGAACGCCAGCTACGGGCTCGGCCTGTGCGCCGAATGCGGGCTGGTCTCCTCCCTCCAGGCCACGGGCGGCGGCCGCCTGACGCACTTCACGTGCGTGGACGGCAAGGGCGAGATCCTCGTCCCCTGCGGTCGCTGCCGCCAGCTCCTCTTCGAGTTCGGCGGCGCCGAGCTCCAGGTGGAGACGCCGGAAGGCGTCCTGCCGCTCTCCGCGATGCTGCCGCAGGCCTTCGGGCCGGACCATCTGAGATAGCCGTACCGACGGCCCTCCGCCCCCTGCCGGGCGGGGGGCCGCCGTCCTTTTCCCCTGTGGCCCCCTGTCCTTTCATAGAGGGCCTCTCCTCTCTCTATGCGCGTAGAAGGAAGCACTTCCATGGACGTCATCTCCGTCATCCGCACCAAGCGCGACCGCGGTGAACTGAGCCCCGAGCAGATCGACTGGGTCATCGACGCGTACACGCGCGGCGTGGTCGCCGACGAGCAGATGTCGGCGCTGGCGATGGCCATCCTGCTCAACGGCATGAACCGGACCGAGATCGCCCGCTGGACCGCCGCGATGATCGCCAGCGGCGAGCGGATGAACTTCGACTCCCTGTCCCGCCCGACCGCGGACAAGCACTCCACGGGCGGAGTCGGCGACAAGATCACCCTGCCGCTGGCCCCGCTCGTCGCCGCCTGCGGCGCGGCCGTACCGCAGCTCTCCGGCCGGGGCCTGGGCCACACCGGCGGCACCCTGGACAAGCTGGAGTCCATCCCCGGCTGGCGCGCCCTGCTCTCCAACGAGGAGATGCTGCACGTCCTGGACACCACCGGCGCCGTCATCTGCGCGGCCGGCGACGGCCTGGCCCCGGCCGACAAGAAGCTCTACGCGCTGCGCGACGTCACCGGCACCGTCGAGGCGATCCCGCTCATCGCCTCCTCGATCATGTCCAAGAAGATCGCCGAGGGCACCGGCTCGCTCGTCCTGGACGTGAAGGTCGGCACCGGCGCCTTCATGAAGAACATCGAGGACGCGCGCGAGCTGGCCCGCACCATGGTGGGCCTGGGCACCGACTCGGGCGTCAAGACCGTCGCGCTGCTCACCGACATGTCCACCCCGCTCGGCCTCACCGCGGGCAACGCCCTGGAGATCCGCGAGTCCGTCGAGGTCCTGGCGGGCGGAGGCCCCTCGGACGTCGTCGAGCTGACCCTGGCCCTGGCCCGGGAAATGCTGGACGCCGCGGGCATCAAGGACGCCGACCCGGCGAAGGCCCTGGCCGACGGCCGGGCGATGGACGTGTGGCGCCGGATGATCGCCGCGCAGGGCGGCGACCCGGACGCGGCGCTGCCCGTGGCGCGCGAGCAGCACGTGGTCACGGCCCCCGCCTCGGGCGTGCTGACGCGGCTGGACGCGTACGGGGTCGGCGTGGGCGCCTGGCGCCTGGGCGCCGGCCGCGCGCGCAAGGAGGACCCGGTCCAGGCGGGCGCGGGCATCGAGCTGCACGCGAAGCCGGGCGACACGGTGGTCGCGGGCCAGCCCCTGATGACCCTGCACACGGACACCCCGGAGAAGTTCGACTACGCCCTGTCGGCGCTGGACGGCACCTTCGACATCGCGGCGGCCGGCACGGCCTTCTCCGCCACGCCGATCGTGCTGGACCGCATCGCCTGACCTGCGCTTCCCTTTCGGGTGAACGGGACCGGTGGACCCCCGCCGGTCCCGTTCGGCATGCTGGGATCGGTGCCGAACCGAATGAGGAGCACACCATGAGCGCACTCGGCGTTCGGCATGAGCCGCGAGGTGGCGACAGCTGGGAGGCGCTGGTCCGACTCTGGGAGGAGATGGACTGGCCGGAGGGCTGCAAGGTGGAGATCATCGAGGGGGTCATCACCGTGACGCCCCCACCTGCCAACCGACACGCCCTCATCGCCGCCGAGGTGACGCGCGATCTCTACTCGGCCATCCCTGATGACTGGGGCGTCTTCCAGCGGCAGAGCGTGGCGATTCCAGCCTGTTCGGGCATGTTCATCCCGGACCTGCTGGTTCTGCCCAGGGCCGTCCTGTTGGAGTCCGGGTCGGAGTACTACGTGCCTGCGGCCGCGGCGGAACGCGTCTCTGAGATCACCTCCCTCTCGAACGCCTCGCATGACCGCATCGTTAAGGCCGCTGGGTACGCCCAGGCCGGTGTACCGCTGTACCTCCTCATCGACGGCTTCGCGCCCGGAGGTCCCACGGTCACCCTCTACGGAGAGCCGAGCGGTGCGGTCTACCGGGTGCTGCGTGCCGGAAAGTTCGGCGATGTCTTCCGGATTCCCGCGCCTTTCGACATCGAACTCGACACCTCCGTCTTCCCCACGCCCTGAGGCGGTTCCACAGCGTCGATGAGTTCCGGGCCGTGGGCGAGTCATCCTCTCGTGACGATCACACGACTCCTACTACCCGGCCCCGGCACCACCGCCCCCGACGCCGCACTGCTGTGCGCCCGGCTGGCCCGGCTCTACGACGCCGGGGCGACCGAGGTGGTGTGCGACGCCGCCGCGGTGACCGCGCCCGGGCTGGCCGACGTGGACGCGCTGGCCCGGCTGCGCCTCACCGCCGGCGGCCGCCCTTTCCGGGTCACCGGGGCCCCGCCCCCGCTACGCGCGCTACTGCACCTCGTAGGACTCGTCGAGCTGCTCGGGGAGCCCGAAGAGCGGGAACCACCGGGCGGTGTCCAGGAAGGCGTTCAGGCCGGTGATCTTCCCCCCTGACACCTCCAGCACCTGGAGCGCCCACGGGGTCCAGCCCGGCTGCCCGTCCTCGCGCAGCCGGTACTGGCCGAAGACGGGCATGCCGTTCGCCGTGGTCGGGCTCATCCGCGAGCCCTTGCAGCCGATGCCCTGGTTCAGGTGCCAGGCCGCGATGTCCTCGTGGCCCTGGAGCCACAGGTCGAACGGCGGCATCGACAGCACCGCGTCCTCGTGGAGCAGGGCGGTCAGCCGGGAGATGTCGTACGCCTCGAAGGCGGCGAGGTACTGCTCCAGCAGCTTGACCTGGTCGGAGTCCAGCGGGTCCGCGGACTCGCTCTCGCGGATCCGGGTCGCGGACAGCGTCGCGCGGGCCCGCTGCAGCGCGCTGTTCACCGACGCGACGGTGGTGTCCAGCAGGGTGGCGACCTCGTCGGCCTTCCAGGCCAGCACCTCGCGCAGGATCAGCACCGCCCGCTGCTTGGCCGGCAGGTGCTGGAGCGCGGCGACGAACGCGAGCCGTACGGACTCCTTCGCCAGCGCCATCTCCGCCGGGTCGGCGGTCTGCGGCAGCACCCGCCCGTCGGGCACCGGCTCCAGCCAGGTCACCTCGGGCCGCTCGTTGAGCACGGCCGACGCCTGGTGCTGCGGAGCGCTCAGGTCCATCGGCCGGGCCCGCTTGTTCCCCGCGTTCAGCAGGTCCAGGCAGACGTTGGTGGCGATCCGGTACAGCCACGACCGCAGGGAGGACCGCCCCTCGAACTTCGCGTAGCTCCGCCAGGCGCGGATGTACGTGTCCTGCACCGCGTCCTCGGCGTCGAAGGCCGAGCCGAGCATGCGGTAGCAGTACCCGGTGAGCTCGACGCGATACCGGTCGAGCGCGGCGTCGAGCTCAGGTGCGAGGTCGGTGGCTTCGGTCATGTCCCTTGATCCCCCTGGTAGTTCCCGATACTCCGGAAACTACCCGAGGCCACCGACAACCGCAGCCCGGCACACGGGCCCGGCGGGAGCCCACCGAGGGGAGCGGGCCGTCACCGCGGGCCGCCCGGGCCCGGGGGCAGGGGCGGGCGGTCCGGGAGGGGCCAGGACGGCGGGGGGCAAAAGTCGCACCAGGTGCCGTCGAAGGGGTAGGCGGCCGAGTCGATGAGGCGGGTGACGCGGACGCCCTCCGCGCGGATGGCGGCGGCCTCGGCCGGCGTCCAGTACACCGGGTGGCCCGTCTTCGCGGCGAAGGACTCCTCGTCCTTCCACTCCCACGCGCGGTCCGGGGTCACCGTGATGTCGAGTTCCTGGTCGGTCACGCGGACGTCCGCGCCGTCCCGGCTGCGGACACGGGATTCCAGGTTCACGTACCAGCTGCGGAACACCTGCTCCCGCGTGAAGCTCCACCACACCGCGTGCCCCGCCCCGGCCGGCTGCAGGATCAGCGCGCCCCCGTGCCGCCACCGGTCGGCCCGCAGCGGGTACGAGCCCTCCGGCGGCAGGTCCCGCAGATGGGTGCCGGGCGGGATGGCGGCGCGCCAGAGCGGGGTGCCCGGGGCCACCCACAGCAGCAGGTCGCCGTCGCCCGACTCCACCACCCGGGCCGGGATGATCATGCTGACCGTGCTGCCGAGTATGAGGTGAACGTTGACTGTCGACATGATCGGCGATCATGCCAGCCGTGGGTTGCGGGCCTCTTTTGCGGCAGCCCTCAGCGTGCCGCCGGCGCCGCGATCCGGGCCGAACGGGCCGCGTGGGACCCGTACAGGGTGATCGTGACGACCCCGGCGACCGCGAGCAGCGCGAGGGTGACCGTGGCAGCCCAGCCCGCCGAGTGGTAGGCGAGGGCGCCCAGCGTGCCGCCGGCGCTGGAGCCGGCGTAGTACGCCGACTGGTAGAGCGCCGAAGCCTGCGCGCGGCCCGTCTTCGCCGTACGGCTCACCGCCGCGGAGGCCACCGCGTGGCCCGCGAAGAACCCTGCCGTGATCAGGACCAGGCCGAGGAGGATCGCGGTGAGGGAGTCCGCGAGGGAGAGGAACAGGCCCGCCGCCGTCGTGGTCACGGCCAGGTACAGCGCGCCGCGCCGGCCGAGCCGGGCCACGAGCTGCCCGGCCGCCGCCGAGGAGACCGTACCGACCAGGTAGACCAGGAAGATCGAGCCGATGAGGCCCTGCCCGAGCGAGAACGGCTCGTCCACCAGGCGGTAGCCGATGACCGTGTACACCGCCCCGAACACGGTCATGAACAGCGCGCCGATCCCGTACAGCCGCAGCAGCAGCGGATCGCGCAAGTGCCCGGAGACGGTACGTCCCACCGCGCGCGGGTTCAGCGAGGCCGCCCGGAAGAACCGGGCCCGGGGCAGGAGCACCAGGAACGCCGCCGCGCAGGCCAGCGACATCAGGCCCACGGTCAGCAGCCCGCCGCGCCAGCCCCAGGCCTGGGCCGCCCAGCCCGTGACGAGGCGACCGCTCATGCCGCCGATGGAGTTGCCCGCCACGAACAGGCCGATCGCGGCGACCAGCGCCTTCGGCTTCACCTCTTCCGCCAGGTACGCCATCGCGGAGGCCGGGATCCCGGCGATCGCCGCGCCCTGGACGGCGCGCAGCGCGACCAGCCACTCCAGGTTCGGCGCGAAGGGCACCAGCAGACCGACGCCGACCGCGATCACCATGGACCAGGTCATCATCCGGGTCCGGCCGAAGCGCTCCGAGAGCGCGCTGAGCGGCAGGACGAACAGCGCGAGCGCACCGGTCGCCGCGGAGACCGTCCAGCTGGCCTGACCCGCCGTCACGCCGAAGCCCCCGGAGATCGCGGGCAGCAGCGCCTGGGTGGAGTAGAGGAGGGCGAAGGTGGCCAGTCCGGCGGCGAAGAGCGCCAGGCTGAGGCGGCGGTAGCCGGGACGGCCGGGCTCGTGCGCCTCGGGTGCGCAGGCGCGGAACGACGGGGTGGAGGCACCCGGGATGACGGGTGCCCCGGTATGAGCGGGAGGCATGTGTACGACCGTAGGGCCGCCCTTTTCATGCGTCCAATGCACAGATTCGCGATAATCAATCCATCCATGCATCAGCGCAGGTCAGACGGGTACCTATCGATGAGTCGTTACGAAGAAGACATGGCCGTGACACATGCGCTGGCCCCGCGCCTCGCGTACTTCGTCGCCGTCGCACGGCACGAGCACGTCACCCGCGCCGCGCACGAGCTGGGCGTCCCGCAGTCCACCCTGTCGCGGGCCATGGTCCGCCTCGAACAGGACCTGGGCGTCACGCTGTTCGCCCGCAAGGGCCGCACGGTCGCGCTCACCACCGCCGGCCGCACCTTCCTCGCCTCGGCGCAGCGCTCCCTGGCCGAGATCGCCCGCGCCGCCGGCTCCGTCCAGCAGGACGCCGACCCGTCCTTCGGCAAGGTCGCCTTCGGCTTCCTGCACACCCTGGGCCCCGAGACCGTACCCGGCCTGATCCGGGCCTTCCGCGCCGACCATCCCGGAGTACGGTTCTCCCTGGTCCAGAACTACGGCGAGGCCATGCTGGAGAAGCTGCGCGCCGGCGAGCTCGACCTCTGCCTGACCTCGCCGCTGCCCGACGCCCCGGACCTGGTGGCCCGCCGGCTCGACGAGCAGCGGCTGCGGCTCGTGGTCCCCGACGACCACCGGCTCGCCACGCGCAAGCGGATCCGCCTCGCGGAGGCCGCTGAGGAAACCTTCGTCACCCTGGAGCCGGGCTACGGGCTGCGCCGGATCACCGACGACCTGTGCGCGGAGGCCGGCTTCACGCCCCGGGTCGCCTTCGAGGGAGAGGAGGCCGAGACCCTGCGCGGGCTCGTCGCCGCCGGTCTCGGCGTGGCGCTGCTGCCGCCGCCCGCGGTGGCCCGGCCCGGGGTCGTCGAGCTGACGGTCACGGCCCCGCGCGCGGTCCGCGAGATCGGGGTGGCCTGGCTCGACGGGCACCCGGACACGCCTCCGGTGGCGGAGTTCAAGAAGTTTCTGCTGTCCCGCCGGGGGCGGCTGATCCCGGAGCTTCAGCCGGGGGGTGAGTGAGCGCGGTCCGGGTGGCCGCGGTGGCGGCGGTGGCAGCGGAGGCGGCGGTGGCCGCGGTGGCCGCCGCCGTCGCCGACAGCAGGAACCCGGCCTGGAAACGGGACTTGGCCCCCACCGCCCGCATGATCTCGGCGATGTGACGCTGACAGGTGCGCTCCGACATGCCGAGGCGCCGGGCGATGACCTTGTCCTCCAGTCCCTCCGCCAGGAGCCGCACGATGGTCTGGCGCAGCTCGTCGGAGATGGAACGGGCCTGGTCCGGCCCGACGGTGGTGCTGAAGGGCTCGGCCTCCGCCCAGCAGCGCTCGAAGGTCTGCGCCATGAAGTGGACGACGTTGGGCTCGCGCACCACCAGCGCCGCCTTGATGTCGTCCTGCACCTCAATCAGCCCGGTGTGCCGGTCGACGAGGATCATCCGCATCAGCCCGTCGCCGACGGTACGGACCTGCGAGCCGAGCGCGGTCACCCGCTCCACGTAGGCGGCCGTCGGGCGGGAGTAGCGGGCGGTGTGCTGGTAGAGGGTGCGCATCCGCACGCCCCGGGCGAGCATCGCCTCGTCCCGCACCACCGCCCCCTCCAGGGTGGCCGGGCTGCGGCCGCCGCCCGGGTGGCAGGTCAGCACCTCGGACTCGGCCGAGGCGATGAGCTCCCCGATCAGGTCCTGCAGCGCGGCCGGGTCGGTGACCAGCTCCAGGGCGTTCGCCCCGCCCCGGTCGCGCAGGTCGGTGCCCGCCTCGTACGCGGGGAGCAGGTCGTCCAGCCGGTCGCGCAGCCGGTCCATCTCGTCGTGGGTCTCGCGCGCACGCAGGGCCAGCGGGGCCAGTGACCGGGCCGCCGCTGCCCGTGGGGACACGGCGCTCCAGCCCATCGGTGCCGGCCCGTCGGGGCGGCCGCCGTCCGCGGCGGAGGCCGGGCCGGAACGGGGCTGGATCAGGTGGGCGGCCGCGAGTTCGGCGATGGCGGCGCCGACGGACTCGCCGAGAGCCTCGCCGGCCTCCGTCTCGGAGAAGGCGTGCCGCTCGGCCGCGTACCCGTAAAGACGCCGGGCCACGGAGCTCAGTTGGTCCGTTTCATCCGATGGCATATACATATTCGTCCCGGCCTGTACCGATTCGTAAACCCCTCGTGTTCCCGCAAGGCATCAAGACGATGCCCTCCGATCTTCGTGAGGATAGGCAGAACCGGCACAGTGTTACCACGGCGTTCTCGGGGGAGGGCGCGGGCATCTTTGGTCCGCGCTTCGCCGACCTGGCATCCCGCCCTCGCACGGGCGTGTGCCTCAAGGTGGTCGCGCCGGGCCCGCCCGTGTCATCCGACCGGGAGGGGACGGCGCGGCCGGCACGGACGGCCCGGCGCGACCACCACGACCACATCAGGGCGCTCCGGCCGACGGCTCCTTGCTGCTGCCGGGGGGCCTGCCGCCCCGGCCGCCCCTGCCACTCCCGCCACTCCCGCCGGCTCCAGCCGCTTTCGCGGGGTGTCAGCCGCGCAGGGACCGCCCGTAGCCGGAGGCCAGCGGCATCCGCAGGCCCAGTGGCGGGGGAGCCGCCAGCGCGTCGGTGACCGGCCGCGAGTAGGACAGCGAGAACACGGAGCCCAGGACGAAGTCCACGGACAGGGCCACGACTTCGTCCTGGTGGTCGCGCAGCCCGTGCCCGTCGGAGTGCACCTCGAAGCGGCACGTCGTGCGGTTCGCCTTCTTCGCCCGGGTCGCCAGCCGGTACGACAACTCGGGGTCGCTGCGGGCGTCGTTGGTGCCGTGCACGATCAGGACCCGGCGGCCCGAGAGCTGCTTCACCGGTTCGGGGGGGTCCGTGTCGGACTGCCGCGTGAGCGAAGGGGCGAGTGCGAGAACGGAGTTGACGGCTTCGTGGCCGGCCGCGGCGAGCGCGGCCCGGCCGCCCGCGTCATAACCGGCCAGGCACACCGGGACGTCCCCGTACCGCCGGACCACCTCGTCCGCGGCCCACTCGGCGTCCCCTTCCCGGGTGCCCGCACCATGGATGACCTGGTGTGTGACCAGCCCGTCCGCCGCGCCCGCCCGGGCCAGGGCCCGGGCCAGCGGACGTACCGGACCGGGGGACAATCTGGACGCTCCGGGGAGAAGGAGCACCACACCACTGACCGTTGAGACCGAGCCGTTCGCGCCGGCCGCCCGCCCCAGGCGGGCCCCGCGCGCCGGCGGCGCATGCTGTGCCATGACGGAACAGTCTCAGACGCGGAGGTGTACGCCACCCGTCCGCGCGGTCACTGTTACATATCGAGGGCGGGCATCGTCTCACTGCTCTACGCGCGTAGGAGCTAGAGTGCCCAGATGACGAGCGAGACCCCCAACCTGCCCACCCCGGATCAGATCCGCCGCTCCCCGAAGGTGCTCCTGCACGACCACCTCGACGGTGGCCTGCGCCCCGGGACCATCATCGAGCTGGCCGACAAGGCCGGCTACGAGAACCTTCCCGAGACCGAGGCCGACAAGCTCGGCACCTGGTTCCGGGAAGCCGCCGACTCCGGCTCCCTCCCGCGCTACCTGGAGACGTTCGCGCACACCTGCGCCGTCATGCAGACGAAGGAGGCCCTCTTCCGGGTGGCCTCCGAGTGCGCCCAGGACCTGGCCGAGGACGGCGTCGTGTACGCCGAGATCCGCTACGCGCCCGAGCAGCACCTGGAAGGCGGCCTGAGCCTCGAAGAGGTAGTCGAGGCGGTCAACCAAGGCTTCCGCGAGGGGGAGCGCCGCGCGCGGACCAACGGCAACCGGATCCGCGTCGGCGCGCTGCTGACCGCGATGCGGCACGCGGCCCGCGCGCTGGAGATCGCGGAACTGGCCAACCGCTACCGCGACAACGGCGTCGTCGGCTTCGACATCGCCGGCGCCGAGGCCGGGTTCCCCCCCACCCGCCACCTCGACGCCTTCGAGTACCTCAAGCGCGAGAACAACCACTTCACCATCCACGCGGGCGAGGCCTTCGGTCTGCCGTCGATCTGGCAGGCCCTGCAGTGGTGCGGCGCCGACCGGCTCGGCCACGGCGTGAAGATCATCGATGACATCGAGGTCGCCGCCGACGGCTCCGTGACGCTGGGCCGCCTGGCCTCGTACGTCCGGGACAAGCGGATCCCGCTGGAGATGTGCCCGACGTCGAACCTGCAGACGGGCGCGGCGGTCTCCTACGCCGAGCACCCGATCGGCCTGCTGCGGAAACTGCACTTCAGGCTGACCGTCAATACCGACAACCGGCTGATGAGCGGTACCAGCATGAGCCGCGAGTTCGAGCACCTGGTCGACACCTTCGGCTACTCGCTCGAGGACATGCAGTGGTTCACGGTCAATGCGATGAAGTCCGCGTTCATTCCTTTCGATGAACGACTGGCCATGATCAACGACGTGATCAAGCCCGGTTATGCGGAGCTGAAGTCGGAATGGCTGTTCCGTCAAACCGCTTCCACCAGCGGTTCTGTCTCGGCTTAGGCCGTGGCGTGACGGACTGAAAGCGCCCGGGAGGGGCAATTCCCGGGCGCTTTCTCGTATTTAATGATGTTTGCGAGAGGGGGTTTGAAGTGACTAGTTTGCGGAGCCGCTCATTTCCCCGTCGCAAGGACGATTTTTCATGAAGCAGTCAGCTGCCAAGACTCTCGGTGTTGCCGCTCTCGGTGCCGCCTTCGCCGCCGTCGCCGCCGGTACCGCCTCGGCCGTCCCCGCCGTCGGTCTCGGTGACGCGCTGGGCACCGTCACGGGCGCCGTCCAGGGCGCGACCAGCCAGCAGCACGTGACCGCCGAAGAGGGCCAGCAGGCCCCCGAGGCGACCGACCCGGCCGCCGCGCTCGGCACGGTGACCGGCCTGCTCGGCGGTCTGCCGACCAGCGGCCTCGGCGCCTGATCCACTTCGGATCCCCTGCCGGATTCGTACGCGACCCGTACGCGATTCGCACGCACGCCCACGCGGCGCACACCTCTTCGACCAGGTGTGTGCCGCGTCGCGGCATGTGCCAGGATCACCGCCAACTGCCTGCCGGCACCCCGGGGATGAGGTTTTTGATCATGCGCATGAAGGCACGAACGGCCACGGCCGTGCTGCTCCCCGCCCTGCTGTCCGCGACGGTGGGCTGCGGCAGCACGAACACCCCCGCCGCCGGCAAGGGGCCGGACCCCAAGGGCTCCGCGAGCGCACCCGGGCCGTCCGCGGGCTCGGGCGGCGCGGGAGCACCCGGCTCCGCGGGCACCGGCGGGGCCGGTGATGCGGGCGGCACGGGCGGCACGACCGCTCCCCAGCGGGGCGGCAGCCGGCTGGAGCGCTCCGCCCTGGAACAGGGCGACCTGACCGGCTACCAGATCTCCGCGAACGGCAAGAACCCGAACGCCCCCGACGGTCAGCCGCAGGCGGACCGCAAGGTCTGCCAGCCACTCGCCGACATCATGGGCGACAAGCCCGACCCGGCGGCGCGCGCGACCGTCAACCGGGGCATCGGCTCCCAGAAGCAGATGGGTCTGGCCGTCTCCGCCTCCGTCAGCTCCTACGCCGAGTCCGACGCCAAGGCGCTGATCGCCCGCCTGAAGGCCGCCGTGGCCGCCTGCGCGACCGGCTTCACCGCCACCGTGGAGAAGCAGAGCGGCGCGTACCGCGAGGTGAAGGCGGCCGACTACAAGACGGGCGGCGACGAGAGCGTCAGCTGGACCACGACCGCGGCCGCCGAGGGCGTCACCGCCCAGGTGCACCTGGTCGTCGTACGCCAGGGCGACACCGTCGTGCGTCTCATGGCTCTCAACGTCGCGGGCGGCCGCCAGGCCCCCCAGGTCCCGCACGAGGTCGCGGACAAGCAGCTCCAGAAGGTCCGCGCCGCGCGCTGAATTGCGGGTCCGGCGGGCTACCAGCCGGTGGCGGCGGAAGAGGCGCCCGACTTCTCGTTCGGCAGGAGCACCCACAGCGCCAGGTAAAGGAGGAACTGCGGGCCGGGCAGCAGGCACGAGACGACGAAGATGATCCGCATCGTGTTCGCGGATATTCCGAATCGGCGCGCCAGACCGGCACAGACTCCGCCGATCCATCGTCCGTCACGGGGGCGGGCAAGGGCGCTCATGGTCTCTCCTCGGTCGTTGTGCGGTCCGCGGGATGTTTTCCCGCGATGCCTCAATACTCCCGCTGAACAGAGGACAGAACGTCGGTCCAAGGGCCGAGCCCGACCCTGGTAATTCTCGGGGTCGGGCCCTGAGAACGCCGCAGCCGGGCCCGCAGGGCCGGGACGACGGCCAGGTGCGCGAGCACCACGCCGAGGGTGTTCAGCAGCACCGAATCCACATCGACCACCTGCCCCGGGACGGCCGTCTGGAGCATCTCGATGCCGACCGAGAACAGCGCGCCCGCGGCGGCCGTCCGGGCCGGCGAAGACCAGGCGGCCAGCGGCGAAAGCTCCACACGGCCGCTGATCAGCGGCAGCAGCACCCCGAGCGGGGCCAGCAGCGCCAGCCCGCCGCCGATCCGGCGGGCGGCCTCCAGGGGCCCGTAGGAGAGGTCCGCCCTGATCCCCTCCAGCGGGGTCAGATTGGCCGCCGCCGCCCAGGGCACGTCCAGCGGGCGCAGCATCAGCCAGCCGACGAGGAGGAGGTGGGCGGCCAGCAGGACCCCGGCGAGAAGCCGGACCCACGGCTGTACGGCGACGCTGCCGCTGCCCTTGACACGGTTGCCCTTGAGACGGTGCACGCCAGTGGAGACGCGGGTTCCGGTGCTCCCGGTTCCGGGGAAACCGCCGGTCAGCCGGTGGCGAGCAGCACAATCAGGATGAGCGCGCCGATCACGGCGGGCGCGATGATCTCGTACGACCAGGAGACCTTCACGGAGCCCTGGGCGCCGGCCCGCGAGGCACAGCGCTCGTGCAGTTCCCGCAGCTCGTCGACGGTCCGGTCGGCGGAGGCCCGGGGGACTTCCTCGCCCGGGGTCTTGGCCCGGCCGGTGCTCGGGCCGGGCCGGCCCGCCTGGCGGCGGGTGGCCTTCTTGCGGTCCCGCAGGGAGACCGCGATGGACCACATCTGATACGTCGACCCCTCCGCCAGCACTTCGGCGGAGTACCGGGCCCGCACGGTGTCGACGGCCGCCCAGGGCAGCTCGATGACCCGGAAGGGGTTGCGCACGCGCAGCCGGTCGTCGTTGGCGAAGACGGCCGGACGGACCGTGAACGCGATGATGAGCGGGGCCAGGCACAGCGCGGCGGCGAGGGCGATCCACGGAACGTTGCCGGAGCCCTGCACCACGGCGTCCCCGCAGAGCCACGCGAGCAGGGCGAGCAGCACCACCCCGGTGACGGTGGCCATCGGGGAACGGTAGACCCGGTCGTCGTACGCCGGCTCTTCGGTGGGCTGATTGCTGCTCATGCGGCAGATTCTGCCTCAAGCCGTCTCAGCCCACGAGATCGGCGTACAGGATGATGTTGTCGGGGCGGTGGCCGTCGGTGATCTCGCCGCCGCAGGTGATCACGCGCAGCTCGGGGCGGGCGGTGTCCCCGTAGACCTTGTCGGTGGGGAACCGCTTCTTGTCGACCTGCTCCAGCTCGCGCACGCGGAAGACGGCGGTGCTGCCGTCCTTGCGGGAGACGGTCACCTCGTCTCCGACGCGGACCTTGGAGACGTCCTTGAGCACGGCCGGGCCGCGGGCGGTGTCGAAGTGCCCGATCAGCACGGCGGGGCCGGTCTCGCCGGGGGTGACGCCCTTGTCGTACCAGCCGATCTTGTCCCCGTCGGCCACGGAGGGCACCTCGACGGTGCCGTCGGCGGCCAGGCCGAGCGACAGCAGCGGCGAGGCGTCGACCCCGGCCGCGGGGATCCGTACGCGTACGGGCACGGAGGCGGGCTTCGGGACGGCCGAGGCCGCGGCCGGGGTCGCCGGGGCGGAGGTGGGGGTGACGGCGGGCGGCGCGGAGGCCGTGGCCGGGGCGGCGGCTGCCGGGGCGGGCGTGGCGCCGCCGCCGCATCCGGTCAGCGCGGCGGCGAGGAGAGCAGCGGCGATCAGCGGCCCGGCGGTGCGGCGGGTCATGGAGGCTCCGGTGAAACGGGCCGCGGCGGGCCACCGGGGGTGGCCCGCCGGAGGCGAGTCGAGATCTGAACGGGGGGTGTCTGTCAGCCCTGGGCGCGGCGGCGACGCAGGACCACGCTCGCGCCGAGCGCGCCGAAGACCGCGATCAGACCGGCGCCGGCCGCCAGCGTGGTGGTGTTGTCGGTGTCGGCGACCGTCTCGACGGGCAGCTCGGCACCCGCGGCCACCGGGCCCTTGGGGACGACGACGGTCTGCGCGCCCGTCTGCGGCTTCGGAGCCGGCTTCGCGCCCTGCTCGGTGATCTTGTAGTCGAGCTTGCAGCCCTTGGGGAGCGCGGGGAAGGAGGCGGTCTTGGCGGCGTCACCGACCTGGTACTTCCAGCGGAGCACCGGCTTGGCACCGCTCGGGTTCACGATGCGCAGGGTGTCCGGGTTCGAGCCGTTGGGGTGGGCGCGGTCCAGGGTCTGCGGGTTGGGCTGACCTTCCAGGGTCTGCACGAAGGCCTTCGGGCCCTTGGGGGACATCGTCAGGTCTGCGGAGAGGTACTCGCCGAGCCGCACCGTCTTGACCTCGGAGACGCAGGAGTTCGACGCCGTGCCCTTGGGCAGCGGGAAGGAGCGGGTGGTGCCGTCCTCCTTGGTGACCGTGAGCACCGGGGCGGCCGTCTGGGCCTTGGTGAGCTTGAGCCGGAGGCCATTCAGGGTGGCGGTGGGCTCGTCGCGGTCCAGCATGCCCATCACCCGGAACATGTAGGGGTCTCCGGGCTTCCAGTCGGGGCCGACGACACGGATCCAGGCCTCGGGGCCCTCGGCCTTGTTGCGCAGCACCGCGACCAGGCCCTCGCCTATGTAGACGGCCTGACCCGCGTAGCGGTCCGGCACGGTTCCGTACGTCGATGCCACGGCGGTCTGCGCGGCGGGCGCCGCGAAGGCGGCACCGGCGGCGGGTGCGAGCATCGCACCGGCGAGGGCGGCGGTGACGATCGAGGTGCGGAGGGCGGTACGCATAACGACTCCTGAAGCATGGGTGAGGAGGACGGAGGAGAGTCGCATGCCGCGTTGAGTCTGTTCGGTCTGGTTCACCGGGGTCAGGTGTGGCGGGCTGCTGAGAAAGAATTTACGGATCTTGTGCGTGTGAACGATCTGCTTTCTGTCATGGCCGCGTAACAGCAAACGGGGTGTCCGATTCCGAATGAATCGGGAGGAGGGGGTGACAGGCCGCTACGCGCGTAGATATGCTCATGTGGTGACCATGCCCACCACCCTCACCGCATTCGCTGACGTGACGACGTCCGACAGTGCGCTGCGCCGCTTCCTGCACGGGCTGCCCGGCGTCGACGCTGTCGGCCTGGAGGCCCGCGCGGCCTCCCTCGGCACCCGCTCGATCAAGACGACGGCCAAGGCGTACGCCATCGACCTCGCCATCTCGATGATCGACCTGACGACGCTGGAAGGCGCGGATACCCCGGGCAAGGTCCGGGCGCTCTCCGCCAAGGCAGCCAACCCCGATCCGACCGACCGCACCACGCCCATGACGGCCGCCGTCTGCGTGTACCCCGACATGGTGGCCACCGCCAAGGCCGCCCTCAACGGCGCCGACGTCAAGGTCGCCTCCGTCGCCACCGCCTTCCCGGCCGGCCGCGCGGCCCTGCCCGTCAAGCTCGCCGACACGGCCGACGCCGTGGCCGCCGGCGCCGACGAGATCGACATGGTCATCGACCGTGGCGCCTTCCTCGCCGGCCGCTACCTCGACACCTATGAGCTGATCCGCTCCGTCAAGGCGGCCTGCGTCCGCCCCGACGGCAGCGCGGCCCGCCTCAAGGTGATCTTCGAGACCGGCGAGCTGTCCACGTACGACAACATCCGCCGCGCCTCCTGGATCGGCATGATGGCCGGTGCCGACTTCATCAAGACGTCCACCGGCAAGGTCGGGGTCAACGCGACGCCCGCGAACACGCTCCTCATGCTCGAAGCCGTCCGCGATTTCAAGGCGCAGACTGGAATCCAGATCGGCGTGAAGCCGGCCGGCGGCATCCGGACCACCAAGGACGCGATCAAGTTCCTGGTCCTGGTCAACGAGACTGCGGGCGAGGACTGGCTGTCCAACCACTGGTTCCGCTTCGGAGCCTCCAGCCTGCTCAACGACCTGTTGATGCAGCGCCAGAAGCTGAGCACCGGCCGTTACTCCGGTCCCGACTACGTGACGGTGGACTGATCACCATGGCTTCCGCATTCGAGTACGCACCCGCCCCCGAGTCCCGCTCCGTCGTCGACATCGCGCCCTCCTACGGGCTGTTCATCGACGGCGAGTTCACCGACGCGGCGGACGGCAAGGTCTTCAAGACCGTCTCCCCGGCCTCCGAAGAGGTCCTCGCCGAGATCGCGCAGGCCGGCGCCGCCGACGTGGACCGCGCCGTCAAGGCCGCCCGCAAGGCCTTCGAGAAGTGGTCCGCGCTGCCCGGCTCCGAGCGCGCCAAGTACCTCTTCCGCATCGCCCGGATCATCCAGGAGCGCAGCCGCGAGCTGGCCGTCCTGGAGACCCTCGACAACGGCAAGCCGATCCGGGAGACCCGCGACGCGGACCTGCCGCTCGTCGCCGCGCACTTCTTCTACTACGCGGGCTGGGCCGACAAGCTCGACCACGCGGGCTACGGGGCCAACCCGCGCCCGCTCGGCGTGGCCGGCCAGGTCATTCCCTGGAACTTCCCGCTCCTGATGCTGGCCTGGAAGATCGCCCCGGCGCTCGCCACCGGCAACACGGTCGTGCTGAAGCCGGCGGAGACGACCCCCCTCTCGGCGCTGTTCTTCGCGGACATCTGCCGCCAGGCGGGCCTGCCCAAGGGCGTCGTCAACATCCTCACCGGGTACGGAGACGCGGGCGCGGCCCTCGTCGAGCACCCGGACGTGAACAAGGTCGCCTTCACCGGCTCGACCGCCGTGGGCAAGAAGATCGCCCGCCACGTCGCCGGCACCGACAAGAAGGTCACGCTGGAGCTGGGCGGCAAGGGTGCCAACATCGTCTTCGACGACGCCCCCATCGACCAGGCCGTCGAGGGCATCGTCAACGGCATCTTCTTCAACCAGGGCCAGGTCTGCTGCGCGGGCTCGCGCCTCCTGGTCCAGGAGTCGATCCACGACGAGCTGCTGGACAGCCTCAAGCGCCGCCTGAGCACCCTGCGCCTGGGCGACCCGCTCGACAAGAACACGGACATCGGCGCGATCAACTCCGCCGAGCAGCTCGCCCGGATCACCGCCCTCGCGGACACCGGAGAGGCGGAGGGCGCCGAGCGCTGGTCGGCGCCGTGCGAACTGCCGAACGCCGGCTACTGGTTCGCCCCGACGCTCTTCACGAACGTCTCCCAGTCGCACACCGTCGCCCGCGACGAGATCTTCGGCCCGGTGCTGTCCGTACTGACGTTCCGTACGCCCGACGAGGCCGTCGCCAAGGCCAACAACAGCCAGTACGGCCTGTCGGCCGGCATCTGGACGGAGAAGGGCAGCCGCATCCTCGCGGTCGCGGGCAAGCTCCGCGCAGGTGTGGTGTGGGCCAACACGTTCAACAAGTTCGACCCGACCTCGCCCTTCGGCGGCTACAAGGAGTCGGGCTTCGGGCGCGAAGGCGGCCGTCACGGCCTGGAGGGCTACCTCGATGTCTGAGTCTTCTTCGACGCGTCTGAGCGTCTTCAAGACCTACAAGCTGTACGTCGGGGGCAAGTTCCCCCGCTCCGAGAGCGGCCGGGTGTACGAGGTGAGTGACTCGAAGGGCAAGTGGCTGGCCAACGCCCCGCTGTCCTCCCGCAAGGACGCCCGTGACGCGGTCGTCGCCGCCCGCAAGGCCTTCGGCGGCTGGTCGGGCGCGACCGCGTACAACCGCGGCCAGATCCTCTACCGCGTCGCCGAGATGCTGGAGGGCCGCCGCGAGCAGTTCGTCCGCGAGGTCGGCGAGGCTGAGGGGCTGTCCAAGACCAAGGCCGCGGCCGTCGTGGACGCGGCGATCGACCGCTGGGTCTGGTACGCGGGCTGGACCGACAAGATCGGCCAGATCGTGGGCGGGGCCAACCCGGTCGCGGGCCCGTTCTTCAACCTCTCCACCCCCGAGCCGACCGGTGTGGTCACGGTCGTCGCCCCGCAGGACTCGTCCTTCCTCGGGCTGGTCTCCGTGATCGCCCCGGTGATCGCCACCGGCAACACGGTCGTCGTCATCGCCTCCGAGAAGGCGCCGCTCCCGGCGCTCTCCCTCGGCGAGGTGCTGGCCACCTCCGACCTGCCCGGCGGCGTGGTCAACGTCCTGTCCGGCAAGGCCGCCGAGATGGGCCCGCACCTGGCGTCCCACCAGGACGTCAACGCCATCGACCTGGCGGGCGCCGACGCGGCGCTGGCCAAGGAGCTGGAGATCGCGGCCGCGGACAACCTCAAGCGCGTCCTGCGTCCACAGCCTGTGGACGACTGGAGCGCGGACCCGGGCACGTCGCGCATGACGGCGTTCCTGGAGACCAAGACCGTCTGGCACCCGACCGGGTCGCTGGGCGCGGGCGGCTCCTCGTACTAGCCCCGTCCGGCTCGTACGAGCCCCCAAGACCGGCCCCGGCAGTGTCCCCCGCGCTGTCGGGGCCTTTTCGTGTCCTACGGATGCCCTGCGGATGCCTTACGGGGCTACTTCACCGCGTCCGGCAGCAGCGGGCCGAGCAGCGAGGAGGCCGCCGCGGTCGGCAGCTCGCCGATCGAGGAGCCGCGGGTCAGGCTCCCGGTCACCATGCTCGTACCGACCGACGGGAAGTCCGCGACCTGGGTGGCGACCCCGTTGTCCAGCGGGTCCACCCCGGTGTTGGCCAGCGGATTCACCTTGAGGTTCGCGATCGGGTCCGCCACCCCCGCCAGGGCCGCCGGGACCGAGAGCTCACCCGCCTGGGCACCCCCGGCGGCCATCGCGAGGGCCGCGCCGGCCATCGAGAGGGTCAGGCCTGCGGTGCGCAGCGCCTTGGAGTGGGGGGCTTTGGGGGCTGCGTGACGTGCCATGGGTTCCCGCCTGTGGGCTCGTACGGAGTCGTAGTCGTGTGCGCACGCAGCGTAGCGAGGCGGGGCGGTTCACCGGTATCTCGACCTGGGCGCCATCACTCGTTCGAGGAGATCCCTGGGAAATCGCCCTGAAGGAGACGGATCACGACGCTACGTTCGCGGCATGACGGCACCGATCGAAGTCGAGAAGCCCGGGTACGCCCGGTTCACCTTCCGGCTTCGCGTGTCGTCGACCGCGCTTGCCAAGCTCTCGGGTGAGTGGGCGCGGTGCCGGTGGGTCTGGAACGAATGCACCGCTCGGTCGAAGAAGGGTCACGCCGAGGGTGAGCGATGCGGTCCGGCTCGGCTGGACAAGATGCTGACCGCGGTCCGCAACCGCAACACCTGGTTGGGTGACGGCAGCAGTGTTCCGCAGCAGCAGCTCATACGGGACTTCGGGAAGTCCCGCGCCAAGGCCTTGAAGGACATCAAGGCCGGGTTGCCGATGAGGCAGCGGGCGGGAATGCCCAAGTACAAGAAGAAGCACGCGGCCGATCCGAGCCTCAACTACACCCGCCGTGGTTTCCGCATCCGGGACGGCCGACTGCATCTCGCCGGCGGCATTAGCCTGACCGTGGTGTGGTCCCGTGATCTCCCGGCGGACCCGTCGTCGGTGCGGATCTACCGCGACAGCCTCGGCCACTGGTACGCCTCCTTCGTAGTCCCCGCCGAAGCCCACCCGCTGCCCGAGACGGGTGCGGTGATCGGGATCGACTGGGGCGTGAAGGAGACCGCGACCACCACCAGCGACGCCCACGACCTCCCCCACGCCGAGCACGGCAAGAAGGCCGCCGCCGGGCTCGCCCGCTATCAGCGGATGATGGCCCGTCGGAAACCGGTGAAGGGCAAGCCCGGTTCGAGGGGCTACCGCGCGGCGAAGAAGCTGACGGCGAAGCTTCACAAGAAGGTGGCCCGGCAACGCCAGGACACCGCACGCAAGTGGGCCAAGACCGTCGTACGCGACCACGACGCCCTCGCAGTGGAGGACTTCCGGCCGAAGTTCCTCGCCAAGTCGACCATGGCCCGCAAGGCGGCCGATGCAGCGATCTCCGCTACCAAGCACGAGCTGATCACAATGGCGCGCAAGCACCAGCGCACTCTGTATCTGGTGCACCCGTCGCATACCACCATGGACTGCGGACGGTGTGGAGCGAGAGCCAAGCACGCACTGCCGCTGTCGGAACGCACGTACACGTGCACTGGGTGTGGAGTCGTGTCTCCCAGAGACAAAAACTCCGCACACGTGATGCTCGTCCGGGCAGGTCTCGACCCGGCTGGCGCTGATCGTGGAAGACCTGCCAGCCCGCCGGGCTGCCAGGCTGCGTGAGCTAGGAATCCCCCTCTTTTGTCTTTGGGAGGGGGAGGAGTCAAACTTGTGTTCCGTGAGCTGTTCCTCTCCTTCGCCGACGCGTGTCGTCCTGCTGACCGGGCCCTCGGGCTCCGGCAAGTCCTCGCTGGCCGCCCGTTCGGGCCTGCCCGTGCTGCGCCTGGACGACTTCTACAAGGAGGGCGACGACCCGAGCCTTCCGCTGGTCGAGGGCAGCTCCGCCATCGACTGGGACTCCCCGCTGTCCTGGGACGCGGAAGCGGCCGTGGCCGCGATCGCCGCGCTGTGCGCGGCCGGGCGGACCGAGGTCCCCGTCTACGACATCGCCACCTCCTCGCGGACCGGTACGGAGGCGCTGGACATCTCGCGGACCCCGCTGTTCATCGCGGAGGGGATCTTCGCGGCCGACATCGTGGCGCGCTGCCAGGAGCTCGGCCTGCTGGCCGACGCGATCTGCCTGCGCGGGCGGCCGTCCACCACCTTCCGGCGCCGCCTCGCCCGTGACCTGCGCGAGGGCCGCAAGTCCGTGCCGGTGCTGCTGCGCCGGGGCCTGAGGCTGATGCGCGCCGAGCGGGGCATCGTGGCCCGCCACACCGCGCTGGGCGCGCACGCCTGCGCCCGCGACGAGGCCCTGGGCCGCCTCGCGGCGGCGGCCGCGGGCCGCCACCGCTCGGCGAGCGCCGCCGCCGCGTAGCTCCGGGCTCAGGGGCAGCCGGGAACCGGGTTCCCCGCGCAGTTCTCCGGGTTGTTGTTGATGTACGTGACCCGGTTCGCCGTCACGGTGCCCGCGTTGTTGATGCCGCCACCGCTGCCGGTGCCGCCGGTCGCGGTGTTGTTGCTGATCGTGGAGCCGTTCAGCCTCGCCGTGGTGCCGGATTCGGCGTTGTTGATGCCGCCGCCCTGGTTGGCCGTGTTGCCGTCCACCGTGGAGCGGTTCATCGTCAGTGCGCCGAAGACGTGGTTGTGGATGCCGCCGCCGCCGTTGACGGCGGTGTTGCCGCTCACGGTGGACCCGTTCAACAACACCGCGCCGGCGTTGATGATCCCGCCGCCGTAGCTCGCGCTGTTGCCGCTCACCGCAGAGCGGTTCAACGTCAACGTGCCGCCGGCGGTGTTGTGGATGCCGCCGCCCTGGTCCGACGCCGTGTTCCCGCTCACCGTGGAGCGGTTCAGCGACAACGTTCCCTCGTTGAAGATGCCGGCGCCGTTGACGGCGGCTCCTTGGGTGATGGTCAGGGTGGTCAGCGACACCCGGACGCCCGGGGTGACCGTCAGGGCGGTTCCGGTGCCTCCGCCGTTGAGGGTGGCGCCCGTCGCACCGGCCAGGGCGAGGTTTTTGTCGACGGTGAAATTGCCGGTGCACGTCCCCGTCACTCGCAGTGCCGACCCCGGGGTCGCGGCGTTGATCGCGGCCTGCAGATTGTCGGTGGGGCAGTTCACCACGGTCGCGGCCACCGCCTGCGGTACCGGCCCGAGCAGCGCCACCGCCCCCGCCGTCACCGCTGTCGCCGCCATCCGGCCCATTGTCCCGAGCATGCGTGTCTCCTGTTCTCCGTGGATTTCCGGAGAACGGCTGCCCCGCCAGGGCGGGAGCGGCAACCGGAACGGGCAGGAGTCCCCCGAACGGCCCGGGACATTGACCACGACGGCCCATAGGTGAGGCGTGCGCACATGAAAGCGCGGGATCAGTCGGACCCCCGGCCGACTGATCCCGCGCTCTCCCCCCTTGGCCGCCGTCCCACCCCCGTAGGACGGCCCCCCGGCCGTTGGTCTGTCAGGCGACGAGGTCCTCGAAGGAGTCCGCCTCGTCGCGGCCGAAGCTCAGCGCCTCGTCCTCGCGCATGCGGCGCAGCGAACGCCAGATGCTCGACTTCACCGTGCCGACGCTGATGCCGAGGATCTCCGCGATCTCCGGGTCCGTGCGGCCCTCGTAGTACCGGAGCACCAGCATCGTGCGCTGCGGCTCCGGGATGCGGGTGAGCGCCTGCCACAGCACGGCACGCAGCTCCGTACCGCCCATGGCGTCCGTGTCCGAGGCCGTCTCCGGCAGCTCTTCCGTCGGGTACTCGTTGAGCTTGCGGCGGCGCCAGGCGCTGATGTGCAGGTTCGTCATCGTGCGGCGCAGGTACCCGCCGACGGCGGCCTTGTCGCTGATGCGGTCCCAGGCGCGGTACGTGGAGAACAGTGCGGTCTGCAGCAGGTCCTCGGCCTCGTAGCGGTCGCCGGTCAGGTGGAAGGCCGTCGCGTAGAGGGCGGCCCGCCGCTCCTGGACGTACGCCGTGAACTCCGCCTCGTTCGAGCAGGAGGAGTCCGCCGTGCGCTGGGCGGGGACGGAGGGGCGCTCGTAGGTCTTCGCGTCGATGGCCACCACGTGCGCCGGCCGCCGGGAAGGGGCCGTCGCCGTACGGATTGCCGTGCGGCGGTTCACATCGTGCAGCCGCGTGACAACCGCGCTGGTGCTGGTGCTGTGCAGCGTGTTCATCTCGCGCCCCCCGTCGTGGAGTCTGTCTGGTCCGTTGCCAAGAAGACTGCCCGCCCGAGATAACCGGGGTGTCCTTCGACTGTCACAGGCCTGTCACAGGGGCCCGTGCGCAGTCGCGCCGGGATTGGAGGCGCAGGGCGGTCGAAGTCCCGAGGGGCGATGGGACAGAATGAGCCCGTGCCTTTCCTGTTGCTCATCGAGGACGACGACGCCATCCGCACGGCCCTCGAACTCTCCCTGTCACGCCAGGGCCACCGTGTGGCCACCGCGGCGACGGGCGAGGACGGCCTCAAACTGCTGCGCGAGCAGCGGCCCGACCTGATCGTGCTCGACGTCATGCTGCCCGGCATCGACGGCTTCGAGGTGTGCCGGCGCATCCGCCGCACCGACCAGCTGCCGATCATCCTGCTCACCGCGCGCAACGACGACATCGACGTGGTCGTCGGCCTGGAGTCGGGAGCCGACGACTACGTCGTCAAGCCCGTCCAGGGGCGGGTGCTCGACGCCCGCATCCGGGCCGTGCTGCGCCGCGGCGAGCGCGAGGCCACCGACTCCGCCGTCTTCGGCTCGCTGGTCATCGACCGCAACGCCATGACGGTGACCAAGAACGGCGAGGACCTCCAGCTCACCCCGACCGAGCTGCGGCTGCTCCTGGAGCTCAGCCGCCGGCCCGGCCAGGCGCTCTCCCGCCAGCAGCTGCTGCGGCTGGTGTGGGAGCACGACTACCTCGGTGACTCGCGGCTCGTCGACGCCTGCGTGCAGCGGCTGCGCGCCAAGGTCGAGGAAGTGCCCTCGTCGCCCACCCTGATCCGTACCGTGCGGGGCGTCGGCTACCGACTGGACTCCCCGCAGTGATCCGAGCCCTGTTCGCGGGCCGGCGCTGGACCAGCCTGCGGCTGCGGCTCCTCGTCGTGTTCGCCCTGGTCGCGCTGACGGCCGCCGTCTCCGCGTCCGGGATCGCGTACTGGCTCAACCGCGAGGCCGTCCTGACCCGGACCCAGGACGCCGCCCTCGGCGACTTCCGGCAGGAGATGCAGAACCGGGCCGCGGCGCTGCCCGCCGACCCGACGCAGGAGGAGCTGCAGCACACCGCCGACATGATGGCGGGCAGCAGCCCCGGCTACAGCGTGCTGCTGGTGGACGAGAAGGACGGCCGCAAGGTGGCCGGTACCGCCGGTCCCGACGCCTTCTCGCTGGCCGACGTACCGAAGTCGCTCCAGCACGCCGTCGACGACCGGCAGAAGACCACCTCGGCCAACGACGCCGAGTACCACGTGTACTGGCAGCGGACGAAGCCGAACGGGAACCCGTACCTGGTCGGCGGCACCCGGATCGTGGGCGGCGGCCCGACCGGCTACATGTACAAGTCCCTCGCCCAGGAGCGCGACGACCTCAACGCCCTGGCCTGGTCGCTGACCATCGCCACCGGCCTCGCGCTGCTCGGGTCCGCGCTGCTCGCGCAGGCCGCGGCCCGTACGGTCCTCAAGCCCGTGCAGCGGCTCGGCGACGCGGCGCGCCGCCTCGGCGAGGGGGAGCTGGACCACCGGCTGGAGGTGTCCGGGACGGACGAACTCGCCGACCTGGCCCACACCTTCAACATGACGGCGGAGGCGCTGGAGAAGAAGGTCGCCGACATGAGTGCGCGGGAGGAGTCCAGCCGGCGGTTCGTCGCGGACATGTCCCACGAACTGCGCACGCCGCTGACGGCGTTGACGGCGGTGGCCGAGGTGCTGGAGGACGAGGTCGACGACCTCGATCCGATGATCGCACCGGCGGTGGGCCTGGTCGTGAGCGAGACCAGGCGGCTGAACGACCTCGTGGAGAACCTCATGGAGGTCACCCGCTTCGACGCGGGAACGGCGCGGCTGGTGCTGGACGACGTGGACGTCGCCGACCAGGTGACGGCGTGCATCGACACGCGGGCGTGGCTCGACGCGGTCGAACTCGACGCGGAGCGCGGCATCGTGGCGCGCCTCGACCCGCGCCGGCTCGACGTGATCCTGGCCAACCTGATCGGCAACGCGCTCAAGCACGGCGGATCGCCGGTACGGGTCTCCATCCGGGTGGAGGGGGACTGGCTGGTCATGGCCGTACGGGACAACGGGCCGGGCATCCCCGAGGAGGTACTGCCGCACGTCTTCGACCGGTTCTACAAGGCGAGCGCGTCGCGGCCGAAGTCGGACGGCAGCGGGCTCGGCCTGTCCATCGCGATGGAGAACGCGCACATCCACGGCGGCGACATCACCGCGGAGAACGGAGCGGAGGGCGGTGCGCTGTTCACGCTGCGGCTGCCGGTGGACGTGGGAAAGGTGATCGCCGGTGACGACGAGGCGTAGGACGGCGCGCGGGACGGCGCGGGGGACGGCGCGCGGGACGGGGTGGGGCGTCACGCTCGGCACGACGCTCGGGACGACGGCCGTCGTGGTGGCCCTGGGCCTGTTGTCCCTCGGCGCCCTGACCGGGTGCGGGATCCGTGCGACCACCGTCCCGGTGGACGTGGGCCCGGCGCCCTCGCGCGTCTCGTGCAAGACCCCGTCCGGCGCGGCGGCCGGAACCGGCGGGGTCCAGGGCATCCGGGCCACGGTGGAACTGGTGTGCGGGGCGCAGCTGGTGGGAGTCCAGCGGGTGGTGCCGGTGCCGGAGAAGCAGCCCGCGCGGGACGTGGCGGTGCTCGTCACCCAGGCCCTGCTGGAGGCGCTCCAGCGGGAGCCGTCGGCGGAGGAGCGGGAGGCTGGTTTCACGACCGAGGTGCCGGCCCTGCTGGCGGCCTCCGCGCCGCGGCCGGGCGATCCGCAGGGCACGGTGCGGCTGAGCCGCAGGCCCGAGGACCTGCCCCCGGTGGCGTTGTCGCAGCTGGTCTGCACGCTCGCGGAGAGCGACGCGGTGTCGGCGGGTCAGGGCCCGGTGGTCCTGGGCGGTCCCGACGCGGATCCGCCGAGGGCCTGGGAGTGCACGGACGCCGTCCGCTCCCGCCCGGAGGCGGTGCCGACCCTGGGCGACGTGGTCCGGCCGACGCCCACTCCCGCGCCTTCGGCTTCCTGACGCCGGCCGCGGCACACGCCGACGGCCCCCCGAGCCGGAGCTCAGGGGGCCGATGTACTGCCCGGCGGGTCGACGGACGGAGTCCGGCGCAGCGGCGCGAAGCCCGCGCAGCGGTGCGAGCGGCGCGTTCAGAAGGAGCAGCGGCAGGCTAAATGCCGGCCGCCGCCGCGAGGTCCTTCTTGATCGCGTCGAGGACTTCCTGGCCGCGGGCACGGGCCGGGAGCAGGTCGGAGGCCTCCGCCACCGGGACCACGACCTCCAGGTAGCACTTCAGCTTGGGCTCCGTGCCGGACGGGCGGACGATCACCCGGGCCTTGTAGTCGCCCTCCAGGTAGTAGCGCAGCCCGTCCGTGGGCGGGAGCGTCGCCGTGCCCTTGTTCAGGTCCTCCGCCGAGGTGACCCGCAGGCCCGCCAGCGAGACCGGGGGCTCCGCGCGCAGCGCCGCCATCGCCGAGGCGATGACCGACAGGTCCTCCACGCGGACCGACAGCTGGTCGGTGGCGTGCAGACCGTGCTCCATCGCCAGGTCGTCCAGCAGGTCGGTCAGGGTGCGGCCCTGCTCCTTGAGCTCCGAGGCCAGCTCCGCGACGAGCAGGGCGGCCGTGACGCCGTCCTTGTCGCGGACGCCCTCGGGGTCCACGCAGTAGCCGAGCGCCTCTTCGTACCCGTAGCGCAGGCCCTCGACGCGGGAGATCCACTTGAAGCCCGTGAGGGTCTCCTCGTAGCCCACGCCCGCGGCTTCCGCGATCCGTCCGAGGAGGGAGGAGGAGACGATCGACTCGGCGAAGACGCCCCGCGCACCCTTGTGCACCAGGTGCGCGGCGAGCAGCGCGCCGACCTCGTCGCCGCGCAGCATCCGCCAGCCGGAGGCCGAGGCCGCGTCCGGGACGGCCACCGCGCAGCGGTCGGCGTCCGGGTCGTTGGCGATGACGATGTCCGGGTCGACCCGGGCGGCCGTCGCGAAGGACAAGTCCATCGCACCCGGCTCCTCCGGGTTGGGGAAGGCCACCGTCGGGAAGGCCGGGTCCGGCTCCGCCTGCTCGGCCACGAGGACCGGGGCCGGGAAGCCGGCGCGGGCGAAGGCGGCCAGGACCACGTCCTTGCCGACGCCGTGCATGGCCGTGTAGACGGTCCGCACGCCCCGGGGGGACCCGGGGGTCAGGACGGCGTCCGTACGCTCCAGGTAGGCCTCCAGGACCTCGTCGCCGAGGTCCTGCCAGCCGCCCTCGGCCCGCGGTACGTCGGCCAGCGCGGCGATCGCGTCGATCTGCGCGGCGATCTCCGCGTCGGCCGGGGAGACGATCTGCGAACCGTCGCCGAGGTAGACCTTGTAGCCGTTGTCCCGGGGCGGGTTGTGGCTTGCGGTCACCTCGACGCCGGCGACGGCGCCCAGGTGCCTTATGGCGTACGCGAGGACGGGCGTCGGCAGCGGCCGGGGCAGGACGGCGGCGCGCAGCCCGGCACCGGTCATCACCGCGGCGGTGTCGCGGGCGAAGTCGGTCGACTTGTAGCGGGCGTCGTAGCCGACGACGACCAGGCCGCCGTCGTGGCCCTGGGCCTTGAGGTAGGCCGCGAGGCCCGCCGCGGCCCGGATCACCACGTTCCGGTTCATCCGCATCGGGCCCGCGCCCAGCTCGCCGCGGAGTCCGGCGGTGCCGAACTGCAGCATGCCGGAGAAGCGGTCCGCGAGCTCGGTGGTGTCACCGGCCTCGATGAGCTTCGCGAGCTCGTCGGCCGTCTCCGGGTCCGGGTCCTCGGCCAGCCAGGCCCGGGCCCGCGCGATCAGATCGTCCTGCACGTCCTGCACTACTTCCGCCTTACCTCTCTACGGTCCGTCGTCCGTCGTCCGTCGTCCGTCGTCCGGTCCGCCGGTCAGATCCGGGCGAGGACCTGGGTCAGCAGCTTGCCCATGCGCGCGGCCGAGTCGCGGCCGGCCTGGAGCACCTCTTCGTGGTTCAGCGGCTCGCCGGACAGGCCCGCCGCCAGGTTGGTGACCAGCGAGATGCCGAGCACCTCGGCGCCGGCCTCACGGGCGGCGATGGCCTCCAGCACAGTGGACATGCCGACCAGGTCGGCGCCCATCACGCGGATCATGTTGATCTCGGCCGGGGTCTCGTAGTGCGGGCCGGGGAACTGCACGTAGACGCCCTCTTCGAGGGTCTCGTCGATCTCCTTGCACATCGCGCGCAGGCGCGGCGAGTACAGGTCGGTCAGGTCCACGAAGTTCGCGCCGACGATCGGCGAGGTGGCCGTGAGGTTGAGGTGGTCGCTGATCAGGACCGGCTGGCCGGGCTTCATGCCCTCGCGCAGGCCACCGCAGCCGTTGGTCAGGACGATGGTCTTGCAGCCGGCGGCGACGGCCGTGCGCACGCCGTGGGCGACGGCGGCGACGCCGCGGCCCTCGTAGTAGTGGGTCCGGCCGAGGAAGAGCAGCGCGCGCTTGTCGCCGATCTTGTACGAGCGGATCTTGCCGCCGTGGCCCTCGACGGCGGGGGGCGGGAAGCCGGGCAGCTCGGTGACCGGGAACTCGGCCTCGGGCGCGCCGAGCGCCTCTGCGGCGGGGGCCCAGCCGGAGCCCATCACGAGGGCGACATCGTGGGTCTCGGCGCCGGTCAGCTCGCGCAGGCGGGCGGCGGCGGCGTCGGCGGCGGCGAAGGGGTCGGTAACAGATGCGTTCACGCGGAAGAGCGTAGCCGCTCTTCGCCTACGCGCGTAGATGGCACCGCTCACGGTATTCGGATCGTTGCTTTGTCGTTTCCGCCGAATCGTCCCTCGATGGGGGAGCAGGGGCGGATGAGCCGGCGCGGCGCCGTTGCCGGGGGCGCTGCCCCCGGGCCCCCGCGCCTCAAACGCCGGCGGGGCTGGATTCGGCCGATCCCGGCCCCCGACCGGAGGCGCCGGTTGCGGGCAGGGCCCGCGAAGCCCGGCGCGGCGGTGGCCCAGCGAAGGACTGCGGCTAGCAGGGTCGCTTGCGGAGTTCCATCACGTAGTCGTGCGGGGCGCCCGCCGATTCGGCCGCGTCGGCGAGTTCGCCCAGGTAGCGGGCCGAGGGCAGGCCGCCCTCGTAGCCGTTGAGGACGTAGACCCAGGCCGCTTCCTCGCCGTCCAGGGTGTGCACGCGCACCCGCATGCGGCGGTAGATGTCGAGCCCGACGCCCTCCCAACGGTCCATGGAGTCCTCGTCGAGCGGGGCCACGTCGTACAGCGCGACGAAGACCTGGTGGCGCGGCGCTTCGACGATCGTCGCCAGCGCGCCCTCCCAGCCCATCTGCTCGCCGCCGAAAGTCAGCCGCCAGTCGTTGATCCAGCCCGTGCCGCGCAGCGGCGAATGCGGAGCGCGGCGCGTCATCAGCCGCGGGTCGAGGTTGCCGGCGTACGCGGCGTAGAGCGACATGAGGTCGAGGGTACGGGAGGGGCGGCCCCGACCGCGCTCGCGGCCGCCTACGGGGCCTGCGTCCCGGATGGTGGGACCGGGCGTGAAGCACCTTGATGCGTGCGGGACAATGACGTACGGAATGCATCCCCCGGGGAGACCCCCCGGAAGCCCCGGCCGGGGCGGCAGCCGGCCGGGTAGACGTGAGGCGGAGTTTTCGTGACCCGGATCGTGATCATCGGCGGCGGACCCGGCGGGTATGAGGCGGCCCTCGTAGGGGCCCAGCTCGGCGCGGAGGTGACCGTCGTGGACTGCGACGGTCTGGGCGGCGCGTCGGTGCTCACCGACTGCGTGCCCTCCAAGACTCTCATCGCGACCGCCGAGGTCATGACGACCTTCGACTCGTCGTACGAGGAGCTCGGCATCGTCGTCGCGGACGACACCCCGCACATCGAGCACGCCGCGCGCGTCGTCGGCGTCGACCTCGGCAAGGTGAACCGGCGCGTCAAGCGCCTCGCGCTCGCCCAGTCCCACGACATCACCGCGTCCGTCACCCGGGCCGGCGCCCGGGTCGTACGGGGCCGCGCGAAGCTCGGCGGCCCGCAGGGCATCGACGGCACGCGGGACGTCATCGTCACCGCCGCCGACGGCTCCGAGACGATCCTCACCGCCGACGCCGTGCTCATCGCGACCGGCGGACACCCCCGCGAGATCCCCGACGCGATGCCCGACGGCGAGCGGATCCTGAACTGGACCCAGGTCTACGACCTCGAAGAGCTCCCCGAGGAGCTCATCGTGGTCGGCTCCGGCGTGACCGGCGCCGAGTTCGCCGGCGCGTACCAGGCCCTCGGCTCCCGGGTGACCCTCGTGTCCTCCCGCGACCGCGTGCTCCCCGGCGAGGACCCGGACGCCGCCGCCGTGCTGGAGGACGTCTTCCGGCGCCGCGGCATGAACGTCATCGGCCGCTCCCGCGCCGAGTCCGCCAAGCGGGTGGGCGACCGGGTCGAGGTCACCCTCTCCGACGGGCGGGTCATCACCGGCACGCACTGCCTGATGGCGGTCGGCGCGATCCCGAACACGGGGAACATGAACCTGGAGGAGTCCGGGGTCAAGCTCAAGGAGTCCGGGCACATCTGGACGGACAAGGTCTCCCGCACCTCCTCGCCCGGCGTGTACGCGGCCGGCGACGTGACCGGGATCTTCGCGCTGGCCTCGGTGGCCGCCATGCAGGGGCGCATCGCGATGTACCACTTCCTCGGCGACGCGGTGGCCCCGCTGAACCTGAAGACGGTCTCCTCGAACGTCTTCACCGACCCCGAGATCGCCACCGTCGGCTACACCCAGGCCGACGTGGACTCCGGCAAGATCGACGCCCGGGTCGTGAAGCTCCCGCTGCTGCGCAACCCGCGCGCCAAGATGCAGGGCATCCGCGACGGCTTCGTGAAGCTGTTCTGCCGCCCGGGCACCGGCATCGTCGTGGGCGGCGTGGTCGTCTCACCGCGCGCGAGCGAGCTCATCCACCCGATCTCGATCGCCGTCGACAACAACCTGACGGTCGAGCAGATCGCAAACGCGTTCACCGTGTACCCCTCGCTGTCCGGTTCGATCGCCGAGGTGGCCCGCCAGCTGCACACGCGAAAGTCCTCCGAAGAGGCGTAAGTACCGATAACGGCCCTTGTGAGCAAGGGCTTTGGAGTGGTCGATCGACCCGTCGCGGAGCAGGTGCGCGGCGGGTCGACCGCGTATACCACTAACTGCCCCACGGTATGGACAACTTCGGAATTCCGGCGCAAGGAGCTGAAAGCAGACGGTCACCCGGGTTACTGTCAGTTTCGTGTTCGCTGCAGAACGTCGCCAATTGATCCTCGAAATGGTGCGGGCCAACGGAGCGGTATCGCTCCGGGAGCTCGCCCGCGTCGTCCAGACCTCCGAAGTGACCGTACGGCGGGACGTGCGGGCACTGGAGGCAGAAGGACTCCTCGACCGCCGGCACGGCGGTGCGGTACTGCCGGGCGGTTTCACGCGGGAATCCGGCTTTCCGCAAAAGTCCCATCTCGCGACGGCGGAGAAGACCGCCATCGCCGATGTCGCGGCCGGACTCGTCGAAGAAGGCGAGGCCGTGGTCGTCGGCGCGGGCACCACCACCCAGGAGCTGGCCCGCCGGCTCGCCAGGGTGCCCGGACTCACCGTCGTCACCAACTCGCTGCTCGTCGCACAGGCGCTGGCCCATGCGAACCGGGTGGAGGTGGTCATGACGGGCGGAACCCTGCGCGGGTCCAACTACGCGTTGGTCGGCAGCGGTGCCGAGCAGTCCCTCCAGGGGCTGCGGGTCTCGCGGGCCTTCCTGTCGGGCAGTGGTCTCACCGCCGAGCGCGGGCTGTCCACCTCCAACATGCTCTCCGCGAGCGTGGACCGGGCGCTGGTGCAGGCCGCGGCGGAGGTGGTGGTCCTGGCCGACCACACGAAGCTCGGGACGGACACCATGTTCCAGACCGTGCCGACCGATGTGATCACCCGGCTGGTGACGGACGAGCCGCCCCCGCACGACGACCGGGCCGGTACGGAGCTGCAAGCGCTGGCGGACCAGGGCGTGCAGATCACCGTGGCCGGGGCCAGTGCCTCCGGCGGTGGTGAGGGCATGGCCGGGCGGCGGCCGCGCCGGGAGTCCCCGCTGCCGGTCCAGCGGCGGGGTGGCCCGACGGCCCAGCTGCGCAGTGCGGCGCCGCCGTTGCACGAGCAGCAGGCGGAGCGGGCGCGGGTCGCAGAAATGCGGCGCCGTTAGCCGGGCGCGGCGCCGTTGCCGGGGGCCGGCCCCCGGACCCCCGCTCCTCAAACGCCGGAGGGGCTGGATTTCCGCTCGGCGGGGCTGGATACATCCAGCCCCGCTGGCGTTTGAGGACCGGGCGTCCGGGGCCGAAGCCCCGGACGCCCGGTCGAGGACGTCAGTCCTTGATCTCGCAGATCACCGCACCCGAGGTGAGCGATGCGCCGACTTCGGCGGCGAGGCCGACGATGGTGCCGGAGCGGTGTGCGTTCAGCGGCTGTTCCATTTTCATGGCTTCGAGGACGACGATGAGGTCGCCTTCGTTGACCTGCTGGCCTTCCTCGACCGCGACCTTGACGATCGTGCCCTGCATGGGCGAGGCGAGGGTGTCGCCGGAGGCGGCCGGGCCGGACTTCTTTGCGGCGCGGCGCTTGGGCTTCGCGCCGCCCGCGGCGGCCGTACGGGCCAGGGTCATGCCCAGCGAGGACGGGAGGGAGACTTCCAGGCGCTTGCCGCCGACCTCGACGACCACGGTCTCGCGGCCCGGCTCGTCCTCGGTGTCGTCCGCGGCGGGAACCACGAACGCCGGGATCTCGTTGACGAACTCGGTCTCGATCCAGCGCGTGTGAATCGTGAACGGGTCGGCGGTGAAGGCGGGGTCGATGACAACCGCGCGGTGGAAGGGGATGGCGGTGGCCATGCCCTCCACCTCGAACTCGGCCAGCGCGCGCGCCGCCCGCTGCAGGGCCTGCTCGCGCGTGGCACCGGTGACGATGAGCTTGGCGAGCAGGGAGTCCCACGCCGGGCCGATGACGGAGCCGGATTCGACGCCTGCGTCGAGGCGGACGCCGGGGCCGGTCGGCGGGGCGAACTTGGTGACGGTGCCGGGGGCGGGGAGGAAGCCGCGGCCGGGGTCTTCGCCGTTGATGCGGAACTCGAAGGAGTGGCCGCGCAGGACGGGGTCGCCGTAGCCGAGTTCTTCGCCGTCGGCGATGCGGAACATCTCGCGGACGAGGTCGATGCCGGTGACCTCTTCGGTGACCGGGTGTTCGAC